>CALSLK010000006.1 GCA_943787175.1 uncultured Alphaproteobacteria bacterium | reverse complement strand
GCCATGTCGACCTTTGCAAGGCGTTCCAGCGCCGCACCCTGGCGGATCAGGACGCCGGCGCCGGCGCCACGTCCCGTGGCAACCATGACGGCCGTGGGCGTGGCAAGGCCCATGGCGCAAGGACAGGCGACAAGCAGGACCGAAACCGCCGTGACGAAGGCATAGGAAAGCGAAGGCTGGGGGCCAAAGACGATCCAGACGGCAAAGGTGAGCACCGCCAGCACCATGACGATGGGCACGAAGACTCCGGCGATGCGGTCGGCCATATGCTGGATCGGCGGTTTGGAACCCTGGGCTTCCTCGACCATGGCAACGATCTGGGCAAGCACGGTATCTGCGCCCACGCGCGTTGCACGGACCAGCAATGCACCCGTGCCGTTGACCGTGCCGCCGGTGACGGCATCGCCCATGGCTTTCTCCACGGGGATGGGTTCGCCTGTGATCATGGCTTCGTCAACATGGCTGGTGCCTTCCAGCACGTCACCATCAACCGGCAGGCGCTCACCGGGGCGAACAACAACCACGTCGCCAACGACGATTTCGGCGACCGGAACCTCCACATCCTCGCCATCACGCCGCACCCGTGCCGTGGGTGGGGTGAGCTGCATCAGCTTGCGGATGACTGCCGATGTCCGGCCCTTGGCGGCACCCTCCATCAGACGGCCCACCAGGATAAGCGTGACGATGACGGCGGCGGCCTCGAAATAGGAGTTTGCCGTGCCGTCCGGAAAGAGATCGGGGGCCAAAAGGGCAAGCAGGGAGTAACCGAAGGCGGCCGTGGTGCCGATCGCGACCAGGCTGTTCATGCCCGGCGCGAGATGGCGCAGCTCGCGCCAGGCCAGACGATAGAACAGGCCCGCGGCAAAGACCTGCACGGGAAGCGCCAGGAAAAGTTCCACGGTCATCCAGCCGCGGTGACTCATGATCCCCGCGGTCCAGTCCTCGATGGGACCGATATGACGCCCCATGGCGAGGATGACGAGGGGAGCCGTGAAAACCGCTGCAACCACGACTCGGCGGCGCAAAGCAGCCAGGGCGGCCTGACGGCGTGCCTCTCCATCGTCTTCTTCATCGCCGGTCTGACCGACGGGCCGGGCGGCGTAGCCGGTTCCAGCGACCGCTTCGATGATCGCGGCGTCGTTGAGCGAACCGGCAAGCGCGGTGACCCGGGCGCGATGGGTCGCAAGATTGACCTCGGCAAGGGTGACGCCGGGCACCGCCAGCAACGCCGTTTCAACACGCGTGACACAGCCACCGCAGGTCATGCCCTCGATGGTGTAGTCGCGTTCGACCGTGGGCGTCTCATATCCAAGACTGTCGATCGCGGCGCGCAGGGCTGCAGTGTCAGGCAGGATCTCTGCCGTCACCGTTGCGCGATGGGTGGCGAGGTTGACTTCTGCCTTGTCGACGCCGTCGACCCTGGCCAGCGTGCGTTCGACCTTGGCGACACAGCCGCCGCAGGTCATGCCGTCGACCGTGAAGTCAAGATGCCGGGTCATCGGTACTTAAGAACTTCCATGAGTTCGGCAACGATGGCCTCCTCATCGCCGCGCTTGGCGGCCGTGACGACATGATCGTGCAGATGGGCTTTCAGGATCAGGTTGCCGACCTTGTCGAGCGCGCCATCGACCGCCTTGATCTGCTTGAGAACATCAACGCAATAAACGCTGTCGTCTTCGAGCATGCGCAGAATGCCCTCGACATGGCCGCGTACCGAAAGCAGGCGCAACCTGGCGTCCTTGCGTGCATCGGCATCGAGATGCAGGCAGGCATGGCCCGTCTCCGCCATTGCTGGTGCCTTCTTCTTCCGCGCGGTTGTTGCTGTCGCAGCCATGCCAAACGCTCCATCTGAACGAATTCCACCCCCCTGGGGGAGGGGTACGCATTAGATGGCGATTTGCTTTAGGGAGTCAACCGATCCCGGCAGGGTCAGTGGTTCAGTGGCAGCGGAACACCAGGGCACGCATGACGCCCAGGGTCGAATCGTCCTTAGGCGCGAGCATCAGACCCAGCGCCGAACCGACCAGCAGCAGGGCGAGCCCGGCAAGCGCACAGACCAGCACCAGCTCGGCCTTGCGCTGATGCGGGCCGGCTGCCGGGGTTCCGTGTTCCGGATCGCTCTGTGTCGTCACGGCGCCTGGCTAACCCATGCGGCGCGCACGCTCGAGCGTGCGTTCCATGGCGCGCAGAACCGGTTTCTCGATGAGCTTGCCGTCGATCACGACCAGCCCCGTGGCGGCTTCCTCGAAGGCAGCAACGATACGCCGGGCATGGTCCAGCTCGGCCTGGGAGGGAGAGAAGATCTCGTGCAGCGTGGCAATCTGCTTGGGGTGGATCGAACCCTTGCCGACAAAGCCCAGACGCCGCGAATTCCGCGCCTCCTCTGCCATGCCCTCCATGTCTTCGAGATCAAGCCAGGGCACGTCGATGGCATCAAGACCCGCGCCCGCCGCGGCAGCGACCACACGGCTGCGCGCATAAAGCATGGTCTCCCAGGAGTTCTCGCAGCCGATATCCGACGAAAGATCGACCGCGCCGAAGAAGAGCGCCTGCAGGCGGTTGCTCGACTGCGCGATCTCCCAGGCATGTTCCAGGCCCGCGGCGGATTCGATGATGACATGGAGCGTGGTATCGAGACCGGCATCGTCAAGCTGGCCCGCGATCAGCGCGACCTCATCGGCCGAACCGACCTTGGGCAGCATGAGCGAGCGCGGACCGTCAGCGCCGGCAGCCAGTACCGCGGCAAGATCGGTCAGCCCCGGGGGCGTGCGCAGGGAATTGATGCGCACCACGACCTCGGCCTCGCCCGCATCGGGCAGGTCGGCCATCAGGGCCAGCGTGCGTTCCAGCGCGGCGGGCTTGTCGTTGGGGTGAATGGCATCCTCAAGATCGATGCACACGATATCAGCGCCCGAGGCCACGGCCTTGGGGAACATCTCGGGCTTCAAGCCGGGAAGAAAGATGAAACTGCGCCGCGCCCGTGCCGAATCGCTGCCTGCCGTCATGACCTGGTTCCCTGCCCGCAAGTGAAACCACATCATGGCGCAGGCCACCCCGCCGCCACAAGCCAGCGGCGCGCAACGCAAGCCTCTTGCACCGCGCGCCTGATCTGCTATAGAGCCGTTCGCTCCGGGCAGATGTACCTCAAGTCCGGACGCATGAGCGGGCGTAGCTCAGGGGTAGAGCACAACCTTGCCAAGGTTGGGGTCGGGCGTTCGAATCGCCTCGCCCGCTCCATTTTCTCCGGAAGTTGTGGCTGCATTTGCGCGTCGGTCTGATCGCGACGCGGTTTCGTGTTGCGCTCGCATCTGACTCAAGCTGCCAGTAGCATAGAACACGCCCATCGTTCTCGCGGGCAATCCCCTTTGTATCCTGGCGCACCACGATGGACCCCCTGACACAAGGACTGATCGGCGCGAGCCTGCCGCAGGCGCTTGCACGGAATCGCCGGGCCCTGTTCTGGGCCGGATGTTTCGGATTTGTGGCCGGGTTGGTGCCCGATCTCGATGTGCTGATCCGCTCGTCGCACGATCCGCTGCTCTATCTCGAATACCATCGCCACTTCACCCACGCCCTTCTCTTCATTCCCCTGGGCGGCCTGATCTGCGCGGTCCCCTTCCATCTGCTGTTCGGGCGCCGAAGCGGGCTTTCGTTCAGGGCGATCTGGCTGTTCTGCACCCTGGGTTACGGCACCCACGGTCTTCTGGACGCCTTTACGTCCTATGGCACCCTGTTGTGGTGGCCCTTCAGTTCGGAACGGGTGGCCTTGAGCGCGGTCTCGGTGGTCGATCCGCTGTTCACCCTGCCCGTGCTGGTGCTGGTCATCCTCGCCATGGTGCGCAGACAGCGGTGGTTCGCCATCGGTGCGCTGCTGTGGGCGGGCCTCTATCTGGGCGCGGGTGTGCTTGCAGCGGGAAGCCGCGCTTGAGCTGGGTGCGGCCCTTGCAGAATCGCGCGGTCACACACCGGTGCGCCTGGATGCCGCAAGCCTTGTCGGCGTTGCGATAGATCGCTGAAGTGGAGCAGTTTTCATCGATCCTACGATCTAGGGTGTATCGTCATTTAAGCCAAGCCAGTGCGCAGACCAAGTGAAGTCCGGCGAGGTAGTTTCGGGCGGTTTTTTCGTAGCGAGTTGCGATACCTCGGAAGTGTTTGATTGTATTGAAGAATCGTTCGACGAGATTGCGCTCGCGGTAGAGCGCGAAATCACAGTCGCGTTTGACCTTGCGGTTGGCCTTGGGCGGGATGACTGGCTTGATGGCGCGCCGTTTCAAGCTGTCGATGAACGTGTCGCTGTCGTAGGCCTTGTCGGCGAGGAGCGCTGCGGGCGTGACTTGAGCGGCCAGCGTTTCGGCCTGCGTGATGTCGTGGGCCTGTCCTGGGGTCAGGCTGAGTGCCAGCGGATTTCCCAGAGCATCGACGATGACATGGATTTTCGTCGTCAGGCCGCCTCTGGAACGGCCTATGGCTTGGTCTTGGCCTTCTTTTTTTGGGCTCCCGCGCTATGCTGATGGGCCCGCACGATGGTGGCGTCGATCATCGCATATTCGTTGTCGGGATCATCCGCCAAGGCCTCGAAAAGCCTCTCCCAGACCCCACTTTGCGCCCACCGGCTGAACCGCCTATGGGTGTTCTTCCAATCGCCGAAACGTTCTGGAAGATCGCGCCAAGGCGCACCCGACCGGAACTTCCAGATCACCGCTTCCACGAAAACCCGGTTGCCCAGTTGGCTGTCACGGCCCACGCTCCCCGGCCGACCCGGCAGAAAATTCTCGATCCGGCTAAACTGGTCGTCCCGCAAGCCATAGCGCCTCATCGCAAACCTCCTCAATTGAAGGTCCCCTATGAATCACGCTTTACACGCTTTGAGAATCCCTTAAATGACGACACGCCCTAGGATTTTAGCCGATATCAATGAACAGAGCACTAAACAAGGCAGCAGTTAGCCATGTACGTCGCGCGGTATGAGGCTCTGCTCAGTGGGAGCCGATTCCAAGGCCTGCATAGGATTGTTGAATGCTGAGGGTGAAGCGCAGGGACAGCACGAAATTCATCTCGACGGGGCGGGTTAGATGTTTGGGGAAACAGGTGGCCTGGGTCTGGTTGAAAGCTTCGAAGCGGGCAGCATCAAGGCCGACCTTCACGCCTTGATGATGACCTCACGCGGAAGGTTCGAGAAGCGTTCACAGCCTGTCTGTGTGACGACGATGGACTCCGAAAAGCCGATGCCGAACTCGCGGTATTTCAGGCAAAGCGGCGGCATGTGGAACGTCATGCCGGCGCGAAGGGGCCGGTGTTCGTCCTGACGCAGGGAGATGAGCTCGCCTTCGCCCCAATCGGGCGGATAACTCACACCGATGGAGTAACCAAGGCGGTTGCGGTGATAGTCGCCGAACCCCGCCTTCTGGGTGACCGCGCGCGCGGCGGTATCGGCCTCATGCGGGGTGGCTCCGGGTTTGATGGTTTCAAGGGCGGCTTCGACAGCACCAATACAAGCTTCGGCAGCACGGACCCATTCGTCTTTGGGCTGGCCGACAAAGATCGTGCGCATGAGGGCTGCGGTGTAGCGGTGTTTCGATGCTGAAATCTCGAAATACATGAGGTCGTTCTCGGCCAGACGATTGGCGCCACCGGTCTGGTGCGGCAGGCAGCTGCGCTCACCAGCCAGCACGAAGGGTGGCAGGCCCATGTATTCGCCGCCGTTTTCGAACAGGACCTTGTTGACCACGCCGTTGATCTCGTCAGCACTGGCGCCGGGCCGGGTCGCGTCCCAACCTGCCTGCATGGCCATGTCGACGAGCGCCGCGGACTCGCGCATGACCGCGATTTCCTCGTCAGACTTGATCATTCGGGTGTCCCACAGAATCTGTGTGGCATCGTGATAGGTGTTGTCCGGAAGCTGCTCGACCAGGGTCTCGTGTTCATCCACGGTATAGAAGAACGCCTGTTTTTCGACGCCCACACGGCTGCCCGAGGCAAAGCCCAGTTGCGCCAGAACATTGGCCGTCACGCTGGGGGGATGGTCCCAGTCATAGACCTTGGCAATGCGCGTGCTCCAGGCGAATTCCGGCGAATTGATCCATTCGAAATCGCGCACCAGAAAGACCGGCTCACCGTCTTTTGGCACGATGACGCAATGATACTTGTAATAGCCGGGTGATTCATAACCGCTGAAATAGCTGATGTTTTCAGGGCCGCGCACCAGCAGGACATCAAGCTCGCGCTCCGCCATGGAGCGCTGGATGTTGTCGTAACGGCGCACGTATTCCTCGGGCGAATAGGCAAGCCGGTCGTGCACGATCATCGGCAGGTCATAACCGTTCTCGGTCCGGCGCGTCGTTTTCTGAAAGGTGACGTGCTCGGTATGGGCGGCAACGTCGAAGACTTCGCGATCCTGATCCAGGGCCATGGCCATTTCCTCTGCAAACCTGTGACTGTTGCCCGATCGTCAGGTGTGCATGCTTTGAATACGTTTAGTAATCATCCAAGCTGACCTTTAGATTATTCAAATGATTGATCGCGCCTTTGCGCCGGAGAAGCAGCTGCCATGAACCGTGTTTCCGATCTTGATCTGCGCATGCTGCGCATCTTTGTTGCCGTCACCGAAGCGGGCGGTTTTTCTGCTGCTGAATCACAGCTCAACATTTCGACTTCGACCATCAGCATCCACATGTCGAACCTGGAAAAGCGCATCGGCATCCGGCTCTGTTCGCGCGGACGCAGCGGCTTCCGCCTCACCGAACGTGGCCAGGTCGTCTATCAGGAAACGCGGCAACTCCTGAAAACCCTGGATGACTATGCCGGTGTTCTGGCTGGCGCCAAAAGCCTGATTGCCGGGCGCCTGGCCATCGGCATGGTCGACGGGCTGGTGACACACCCGCGGTTTCCGGTCGCCCAGGCCGTGCGGCACTTCAACCAGAGCGACAACGACGTGCAGATTGAATTGCGCGTCGCATCACGCCAGAGCCTGGAACACGACGTGGTTGAAGGTGTGCTCCATGCCGCTATTGGCCCGTTCGTGCGCGAGATCACCGGCCTTGCCTTCGCACCGCTGTTCCGTGAACGCCACGAACTCTATTGCGGCAAGGGGCATGCGCTGTTCAATGCGCAGCGCAGAATCATGGCCCGCGCCGACCTGTCGACCTATCCTGCCGTCATCCGGATGTATCATGCCGACTTTGACAACGCCCGGCTGAAGGTCGTGCGTGAGGCTGCATCGGTCGTGACCATGGAAGCCATGCTGACCCTGCTGCTCTCTGGCGGTTACATCGGCTATCTGCCGACGCATTTTGCCCGGCCATGGGTCGAGAGCGGTGAACTGTCAGAGATCACAAGAGCGGACATGGGCTATGATTCCCAACACCACCTGATGACCAAACGCGCCAGCCGGGAGTCGACCGCCATGGAGCGTTTTGTCGGGATCGTTCATGGAATCTGTGATGGCACCGGGGAAAACGCGCCGTGATCAGCGCCATCTTCATGCTTTGATCATGATCAAAGTGAAACCTTAGATTTCGACATTGCATCGCGTGCTGTGCGATGGCCACGATGGCCACTGATTCCCACTTTAACGTTCCATTCCGGGCTCAGAAACCATGCCACGAGATCCACGCTACGATGTTCTTTTCGAGCCCGTCGCCATCGGACCCAAGACAGCGCGCAACCGCTTTTATCAGGTGCCCCATTGCAATGGCCTAGGGCACCTGCACCCCTCTGCTATGGCAACCATGCGGGGGATCAAGGCCGAAGGCGGGTGGGCCGTCGTCAACACCGAACAATGCGAGTTCCATCCTTCCGCCGACAGCTCCCCCCTGGTTGAGATGCGGTTGTGGGACGATCGTGACCTGCCGACCCTGGAGCTGATGACCGCCAGAGTTCATGAGCACGGCGCTCTGGCAGGGGTCGAGCTGGCCTATAATTCCTATGCGATGTCGAGCATGTACACGCGCGAGATTCCGCTGGCCCCGAGCCATTTGCCGGTTCAGACATCCAGGCCCGATCCGGTGCAGTGCCGCGCCATGGACAAGGACGATCTGGCCAGTTTGCGCCGCTGGCATCGCCAGGCTGTGCGCAGAGCGCTCAAAGCGGATTTCGACATCATCTATGTCTATGCCGCGCACAATCTTTCAGTCCTGTTTCATTTCCTCTCGCCGCGCTGGAATCATCGCCATGATGAGTACGGCGGCAGCCTGGAAAACCGCGTACGCCTGTTGCGCGAAATTCTGGAAGACACGTTGGACGAAGTCGCGGGCCGTGCCGGTGTTGCCGTGCGCATCAGCCTGGATGAACTGGTTGGCGACAAGGGGCTGGAACTCCACGAGGCCGAAGATGCCATCGGCATGCTGGCCGAACTGCCCGACCTCTGGGACGTCACCCTTTCGGACTGGTCCAATGATTCCCAGACCTCACGGTTTGCACCCGAGGCGGCCGAGGAACCTTACATCCTCAACATCAAGAAGCTCACGACCAAACCCGTCGTGGGCGTTGGCCGCTTCACCTCGCCAGACACCATGGTGTCCCAGGTCAAACGGGGCCTGATCGATTTCATCGGGGCTGCCCGTCCCTCCATCGCCGACCCGTTTCTGCCAAGGAAGATCGAAGAGGGTCGCATCGACGACATCCGTGAATGCATCGGCTGCAACATCTGTGTTGCCCATGACGAGATCGCGGTTCCCATCCGTTGCACGCAGAACCCGACCCAGGGCGAGGAATGGCGCAAGGGCTGGCATCCCGAACGCGTCGCGCCGAAGGTTTCTGATTCGTCAGTTCTGATCGTGGGTGGCGGTCCTGCGGGTCTTGAATGCGCGCGCCTGCTGGGCGAACGGGGTTATCGCGTCACCCTGGCTGAACGCGATGCCGAGCTGGGCGGACGCGTGCACCATGAGGCCGGACTGCCGGGCCTGGCAACATGGGGTCGGGTCGCCGATTACCGGACCAACCAGATCGCAACCATGCCCAATGTCGAAACCTATCTTGAAAGCGCGATCGGTTGCGCCGAGGCCCTGGAGTTCGGCTTTCGTCACATCATGATCGCCACGGGCTCAACCTGGCGCAGGGACGGCGTGGCGCGCCATCACCAGCACGCGGTGCCGGGCTTGTCAGATCAGTGCCTGACGCCGGACGACATTCTGGCCGGCAAACGCCGGGGCAAGCATTACCTGATCTATGACGACGACCATTACTACATGGCCAGCGTCATGGCAGAGCTTCTTGCCGGCGAAGGCAACACGGTCTCATTCGTCACGCCTGCCGGGATCGTGTCTTCCTGGTCCACGGCAGCACTCGACCAGCACCGGATTCACCGCGCGGTGGCGCAGGCTAGCCAGACGCTCCTGGTCAACCACGCAATCGTGGCGGTGAACAGCGGTTCCGTGACAGCCGAATGTGTCTTCACAGGGCGCCAGCAGGAGCTGGCCTGTGACACCGTCATTCCTGTCACGGCGCGACTTCCCAATGATGCTCTCTATCTCGAACTGAAGACAAACCAGGAAGCATGGCGGGATGCCGGCGTGGAAACGGTGAGTCTGTTGGGTGATGCCTATGCACCGGGGACCATCGCAGCAGCGGTCTATTCCGGCCACAAGTATGCCCGCAATCTGGAAGCCGATATCGACGAAGACGCCGTTCCGTTCCGCCGGGAAATGCCGGAGATCGAGCGCAGAGACAGTGCTTGAAGGGATCAGAAGCTGCGTATCTGACTATCCTGCTGCGGCAGCGCATTTGGCGTCGATATCGCCGTCATAGGTGGGACCCGCGCCGAACAGGGCTGCACCCAGGCCGGAGATAAGATCGCCGGTACGCGGCCCGATGGAGGGGTCCAGGAGATTACCGGCAACGCGCACCGGCGTGAGCAGGCGCATGAAGGTGCCGTCGAGCGATTTGGGGATGACTTCGGCACTGACCGTCATGGTGCCAAGGTCAAGCGAACCGACAATACCCAGAACAACATTTTCCAGCGCTACGAAGGATTCACCGAACGTGCCCTTGCCCACCGCAAAGGCAAGATCAATCACCGTGCAGCGCACCGGGATGCGACCGGTTGAGCCAAGCAGGGCGCTGAAGAGATCTTCGTTCAGGATTTCGATGGCGCCTGATTTCATCCAGCCTTCACCACGTTTGACCAGCATGGTGCCGTCGAGCGCGCCAAGCAGACCTCCCGGCGACGTGCCTGATGTGTCAACCTCGAGCAGCAATTCAAGTTGGCCCTCGGCCTCTTCGGCAATACCGGTCATGCGAAAAACGTTATCGGCATTGATTTCACGAATATCCAGGGAGGCAATTGCGTGGGTCGCGTCACCCACGGGTTCAACCGACAGGCTGCCCAGCACCTTGCCGTCGAAGACGCGGACGCTGAGGTTGTCGAGATGAATGGCGCCGTCTGACGTGGTGATTTCCGAACTGGCTTCTGTCAGGTCGGTTCCGTCCCAGTTAATGGTGTCGGCATCCAGTCTGATCTTCAAGTCGACATCCGGCATTGTCCAGGAAGGCAGGGGGTCGGCAAGGAACGTCACGATGTCGAAATCAGTGATCTCGCTGACCGGTTCGGATTCCATGAAGTCATCGACCGTGAACAACGTGGAATCAAAATCAGCTTCAACCCTGGGACGCTCACCTTCCAACCAGACCTCGAGTTTGCCCTGGACATCGGTATTGGCAATCTGTGTTTCCTCAAGGTCGAATGCGACGCAGTCATCCAGCATCTGGAGCGTGCCGTGCGTGACCAGCGGCAAGGGCTTGGGCAGGTCCATGTCGAACTCAGCCAGCGCAGTGCGCAGGTCGTCGGATTCCATGCGCATGGTGACGGGCGAGGCATAGACCTGCAGCGAGGGGGTGATCTCGCGCGCGATGACAAAGTTGAGTCCCAGCAATGCGCCGCTTGCGTTCAGCACCCAGGGCGATGGTTTGGTGAAGAGGTCCGTCAGGGTGACGAACTCAAGATCCAGATCGATCGGGATATCGGCCAGAACAATGGATTCCGAACCAGATGCCGGTTGGCCGGGCTTTGCCGAGAGGTTGAGGGAGAGGAACTCCAGAGAGGTTGCGCCTTCTCCGATCGAAAGCGCACCGTCCTCAATGAGCAGAGAGACATCGGCTGCGTCGGCAAAGTCCCGCAAGGTCACCCCCTGGGCCCGTGCTGAGACTTCAATGTTGCCGATGTGGCCGGTCATGAAACCCTGGAGCCCCAGGTCATTGCCGATATTGGCGGGGTCAACATCGCCGGTGGCAACCTTGAAGGAGAGCACGGGCGGGTCGGAAAAGGCGTCGACGCGCAGTTCAACATTGGAAACGGTTTCAAACACCGTGGCATCTGCATCATCGATCCAGAGAACGCCGTCCTTGATGTTGAGCTGTGCATCAATGAAACGCAGGCGCACCGTGGCGGCCTTGATCCTGTCGATATCAAGCGCGATGTCGGCGAAGACGCCGTTGAGGTCACCTTGCTCAAGCAGGGGCGCATCGAAGTTCTCTTCGCCTTTTCCGGTGTCGATCTTCAGGTTGGGTGCTTTGAGCGATCCCGTGATGCCCACGATGTCGTCGGTATAGATGACATCAAGCGTTCCGTTGAGCGAGCTGTTGCCGACTTCCAGATCGATCCAGTCGAAGCGCACGCCGTCTTCGATATCGGAAACATGAATGTAGGCTTGGGCATCGCCCTGAAACGGCAGGTTGATGGCCAGCAATTCGGCAAGATGCTGAACATCACTGGCATTCACAAGGCCTTCCAAATGGAGGCCCTCGAGATCATCGGGTCGTTTGAGAACTCCGGCGAGTTCAATGCCGCGATCGCTGTTGCCGATATGAAGTTCAACGGGCCAGGTGTTCTCATTGTCGAAGAGATCACGAAGGCGCCCACCAGCCAGGGAGATGGACGCCGTCTCACCGTCCAGACTTCCGTTGGCAGTCAACCGCAGTCCTTCACCCGTACCTGCATTGGCATGGAGTGTATCGACGTCCAGCACAACGATGGTGCCGTCGGTATAGGTGTTCTCGACATGAAGTTGAGCAAGGGAAAGGTCAAGCTTGAGCGAAGACAACAGGCTGCGCAGGTCAGCCCCTGATGCGTCCGCTTTGAAAACCAGGCCGCTGGCATCGCCCTGCAGACCCAGGTCGGGACGCAGGCGGGTGAGAAGATCGGTGAGGGGCATGTCATCACCCAGAACACGAACAGACACCGCACCATCTTCCAGATCGACTTCGACATGGGCTTCAAACGCCTGACCGTCGAGCGTGACCTCAATCGGCGTGATGGCCAGGTGGCCGGCCTGCAGGACAATGGGAAGCACAATATCGTCCATCGCAAAGGGGCCAAGATCGTGATGTCCCAGAGTGATCCTTAGATCGAGATCAAGCGTTTCCAGCAGATGATAAGGGACGGGCTGATCGAGCAACGAGCCCAGATCGAAATCAGACTCCGATTCTGCCGGTTCACCCCCACTGCGCGTAACGGGAAGAACGCTGAGACCAAGGTCCCCGGAAATCGCCATGGGCTGTGCCGCAAGGTTGATGGCGAGATCGCCCTGAGCCATGAAATTTCCAGCATCAACGGCAAAGTCGCTGACCGTGAGAAGGTCATCATCCAGCGAAAGGCTGGCCTGGAAGTCGAAGGTTTCATCAAACCCGGTTTCAACATCAAAAGCCGCGAGCAAACCATCCAGGTCACGCCCCTGGCCGTCCAGCGTGAAAACCGCATTGAGGTCGGTCAGCGCATCCTCGACAGCACCATGGACTTCGATTTTGGTTTCGCCATCAGTAATCACAAGATCGATCGGGAACGACTGACCGCTGGCCAGTTCACCGGGCAGACCGCCGGTCAGGGTCAGGGTAAAGGCACGTCCGCCAAGCTCCATGCTGCCCTGTGCGGCAAGCCCATTCTGGGCATTCGACGTCAGTTCGAGATGCGAAATCACCAGTTGATCACCGGTGCCTGAATCCACCGTGACATTTTCCAGCGTCACACCAAGGTCGCCCGAAACGATCGCCAGATCATCGGCCGTCGGCATGGAAGGAGGCTCAGCAACCACAGCGGCTGCATCCTCACCGGGCGAACCGCGGTTCAATTGCTCAAGGCGTATCAGCACATCCGAAAAATGCGCGTGGGTGACAACAATCTCGCCCTGCATCAGGGAGTCGAACGCCAGCCCGACATCGACGCGCCCTGCCTCCACAGCCGGTTCATCACCGGTACTGCCGGCGATGGTAACATCAGCAGCAATCAGCGTTGGCCCGCCCGACCAGCCAAGCGTCATGATGCCGTTGATCGATAACTCACGATCTAGCGCAGACGATAGAATGCCCTCGACCGGGCCGCGCAGCATGGCCGCGCCGGCAAACACAATGGCCACGGCAAGTGCAACCAGAAGGGAGCCACATATGAGAAAGCGGCGTTTGGCAAACCAGGGGCGCCTTCGCGGCGGCGCTGCATCATCTGTCATGTCGAGCCCGAATCCTTCAAGGATGCCACGAACCTGCCACGCACAATGGCAACGCAGGCAAACAAGTTACCAGACCATGCCATGAATTCGGTTGCTTGGCAGCGCCATGATTGCTGTCCGCTTACTTCCCACTGCAATCTTTTGCGATTTCGTGGCACGGTTGGGCATGGATAGCAGATGGATCAGTGACAAGCCGGGCATCACGCTTCTGGCGATGGTGGTCATCCTTGCCGCAGGCATGTGGGCGGCCAATCCGGCCTGGGCTGGCGACCTGACCTGGTGCAACCGTGGCGATGCCAAGGCCGATGAAGGCTCCTGGCGCCAGGCTGAAAAGCTTTATGGTCTGTGCATCACCAACGGTGAGCTGGAAGGCGCCGAGCTGGCGAGTGCCCACCATCGGCACGGGCGCGCGCTGATGAAGCTGAAACGGTTCGAGCCGGCGCTGGACGCCATGGATGCTGCTCTGGCCGCCGACGACGCCCATGCCCCGGCCTGGAACACCCGCGCGTGGCTGGGCCTGCTGACTGACAGTCTCGAACAGGCACTGTCTGATGCCGAACGGGCGCTGAACCTTGCGCCCGACAATGTGCGCACCATCGATACCCATGCCCATATTCTGGCTGCCCTGGGTCGCGGTGATGAGGCGCTGGCCGCCTTTAACCGGGCTGTTTCCCTGTATGATTCCGAAGGCGTAGCGAAGTACCAGAACGCACTGGCCACGGCAGGTTACGATCCAGGCAGCGCCGATGGTGTTGCGGGCGCGCGCACCCACGAAGCGCTGGCGGCCTGCGTTGCCGATGCCTGTAACCTCTGGCCAATTCCCTGAGACAAACCCGGAGCAACCGTGCCCCATATCATCCTGGAACATTCCGCCAATCTGGAAGGCGATCTTGATATCAACGCGCTGGTTCAGACTCTGCACGATGCCGCGCTGACCTGCCCCACCATCGACCTGCTGGCCCTGCGCAGCCGTGCGGAGCGACGTGAACGCGTTGTGGTGGCCGACGGCAATCCGGATCACCGCTTTGCCATGGTCACGGCGCGCATCCTGGCTGGACGCAGCGACGCGGTGAAGGAGCAGATTGCCGACACCCTGTTTGCCGCCCTGAAAGAAGGCCTGTCGGGTCTTGACCCCAATCGCGGCCTGGCAATGGCCGTCGATGTTGTCGAGATCGAGCCTGCAACCTTCCGCAAGGAACACAATCTGGCAGAGGCAGTTTCGACCTAGATCCAACGCATTGGCTGGACTTGCCAAAGCTCGCTCAGGGGTCCGGAGTCCAGAACGAAAAAGCCCGGCGGACTGTGATCCGCCGGGCTGGTCTCTCGTGTCCTGACCTTCTGTCAGGCGATGTACATCATGTCGTCGAAGACCATATTGCCGCCACCGGGTGTGATGAAGTCGACGTAGTCGACATTCTCGTAGACCGAAAGGTCGATCGTCTTCGGGCCGCCACCGAAAGAGCCGGAGAGATACGTCCACACACCGTTCGAGCCGGCGAGGATCGTCGTGCCGGTGAAGCTGGCACCATCTTGCACCATGCTGAGCAGCGAAAAGGCGTCGCCGCCTTCGTGCTCCATGCGCACCGTGAGGCCGCCGTTGTTGAAGTGCAACTCGGCATCCGCATCATCGCCGGCGATCGGAAACGGCAGCCCCTGCTGATAGATGCCCCAGTCGAACGAATGCGGTGCGGGATTGGGATCGACGATCGGTGTGAACACGAACCCGTCCTCGGCATATCCCTCGGGGTTGATGGCGCCGTTGGCGTAGTTCTGTCCCCCCGTGATCACACCGCTGTCGAAATCGATGTGGCCGTCACCGCCGACGCCCGAGGGGCCCGACGCCTCAACCGCGACCGAGGCGCTGGACGCGACCGCGTCGGTGCCGTCGGTCACGTCGAAGCCGATCGAGGCAGTGCCGTCGTAGCCATCGGCCGGATCGAAGGTGAAGGTGTCATCACCATTGTCGATCAGCGTGCCCTGGGACGGGTCCGCCAGCGCGACGTTCGTTACCCCGAGGATGTCGCCGTCGATGTCGCTGGCGTTCGCCAGCAAGTCGGCAGCCGAGAAGGTGATTGCCGTATCGTCGGCGGTGCCGCCCAGATCGATCGGACCGGAGACCACCGGGGCGTCGTTGACGTTTTCAACCGTGATCGCGACCGTGGCCGTGGTTTCGTTGCCAAAGATATCGGTGAAGATGTAGCTGAAGCTGTCGGAGCCAAAGAAATCGGTATCGGGCGTATAGGTGAAGTTGCCAACTGCATCGATCGAAACCGAACCATTTTCAGCATCACCCGCGAGCGTGACTGTGCCATCGCGCACGATATCGTCGTTGGCAAGGACATCGCCGCTGAGCACCGTGTCCTCATTCATGAGAAGTACATCGTCATGGGCCAACGAAAGTGCCGGCGTTAAACCTGTTCCCCCACCCATGTTCTGGGTCGCATCGGCCTGAGCAGCATAGGACTGCTCGTTGCCGCCACCATTTTTAACCATGCCGTTGGCATGATTCTCGCCGCCGTTGCGAACAAGACCGTTCGCAGCGTTCGGGTTTCCACCCTTTGCCATTTTGGATCTCCCAAAGCATTAAATCAAAAATTCATACGCGCTCACCATTTTGTTAGCCCGAAAACGGCTGAAAACAAGGGAAAATTCAGTCTTTTACAGGTTTTTTCATGCTCTGTGATAAACCGTTCACCAAACAAGTCCCATGAGTTTTGAAAGCAGCAGCGCTATGCAATCACGAGTTTGTGATATGCATGGAAGGGTGACGCCGTACCGGAACACAGGCTGGATACGATTAGCTGGAGGCGCGACGTCGGATTTTGAAGATCTGCCTCAACAGCAAGGAGACATGTCATGCGACAACTCATGAGCCGAGCGCTTGATAAGGATGCCTTCGCGCCGTTTGGCCAGGCAGTGATGGAGCCCACGGGCGCGCCCAGCTCCGCAGGCAAGGGTTTCGACTGCTGGTTCAACGTAGCCGAACTCACGGGCACGAACCTGAAACTGGGCCAGGTCGTTGCGCACCGGGGCGACGGCACTGTTGCCGCCATGGAACGCCATCCCGATATCGAGTTTCTGGTGCCGATCACCGGACCCATCATCCAGGTCGTGGCACCAGGCCGCGATCTGGCCGATGCCACCGAACAGCCCCGCGCGGACGAAGCCATCGCCTTTGTCCTGCAGCCCGGCGAAGCGGTCGTTGTGGCACCCGGTGTCTGGCACAGCGCTGCCATGCCCGTTGCTGAAGAAACCCTCTACATGTTCGCCGGCCTGCCCCACGCGCCCGAGCCGGGTCGCGAGGCGAGCCCATGGATCAATTTTGAGAGAGACAGCAAAGTTACCACGACCAACAGATAGAAGATCATGCCCAAGGCAACACAGACCGAGCATCAGGGAACGCGCCCTGCCGCAAAAGCGGCTGACAACACACCTGAACAAAACCGCACGGGCGCCGCAAGCTATCTGGCCTCAGCTTGGCAGCGAGGCGCCATCTTCCTTCGGCGCAATACGAGAGACACGCGGGTCGTTGCTGTCCATGCTCGCGCGTGGCGACGATTTTCGATCGACAGCGCGGTGTTGGCGACCATCGCTGTAGCCTTGTTTCTTGGCATGTCTGCGCTGTTTTCCGACCGAGTCGCCATACGACCCATTCAGGTCCCCGCCGACCTTTCCTCGCGCGGATATCATGAAGAAGTGGTGGCGCGACGATTGGTCGATGCATGGCTCGCCATCTCACTTGCCTCGCCCACAAACAAGGAGCGCACAAACCTTGCAGGCGATTGGGAACAGACCGATGTCACTCTTCCTTACGCAAACCTGTCGCTCCAGGGCCTTGTGGTCCAGGCACAGAGCGCTTTTGGAGTAAAACCCAATCAGATTGGCGGCGAAATCACACGCGACGAGGAAGGCCTGCTAACGCTCACACTTCGAATGACAGGTGGCCAGACAACAGTGGATCCCGTGGTGGTCTATGGAGGCGAATCCGTCGAAGACCTGATCGAGCGGGGAGGCGAAGCCGTGATGCGCCTGGTCGACCCGTATGTCCTGGCGTCATGGCTTGCCGGATCAAGGCCGTATGAAGCGCATGACTTGGCCCAGGAATGCCTTGTCCGTGAAGATTGCCCCGACGAGCGCGCGTACAACCTGTTTGGCCGACTCGCCATGATGGAGGGCAACCTTGATGCGGCAGCCAAATTCTACCGGCAAGCTTGGACAACCTCGCTTGAGCTGAGGCGCCCGTTTGTCCATGCGCTCGTCAATGAAGCTTCGGTATGGAATGGATTAGCCGAGCAGGCTCTTGCCGCGGGCGATGCCGACGAGGCCCAGGAACATCTGGCCGCAGCCCGCGGCGCACTCGCCCAAGCTGAAGAAAATGATTCTGATTTGATTCGAATCCGAAAAACCAATGCGTACCTGGAAGCATTGGCAGGACTTGCAGCATCCACGTTTGACAACGACAACTCGGCAGCCTGCAGACACAGAATCAACGCGATGTCCGAGCTTGATGCTTCAGCCGACGGCAATGACGGACGCGATTTCAGCGACATTACAGACAGCGAAGCCTGGATCGCGCTTAAGGCTCTGGATTGCCCGGACTGAGCTTCAACCCCGCCACAAATTGTCACCGAGACCCTGACGCCGAAGACGGTCGGGAATGATCTGGGTGGCAAAGACGTCCTGCCAGGTCTGGGCGCGTTTGATGAGATCGGCGTCTCCGCCCGAAACCAGCACGCTGGCGGGCAACGGTACGGAGTTGATGAGGGAGGCTTCGCCTTCGGCGTAAAACCCTGCGTCGAGCACAGCCATGACATCGCCGGTGGCAAGGTCACCAGGCACACGCAGCCCTTCTGCAATAACGGAGGGAATGCAGATGGGGCCGACGACATCAGCCTCCTTGTCGGCCTGGCGATGCATGCCTGAAGCGACCGTGACATGGTTCACGCTGCCTTCCTTGCAGATCATCGGCAGGTTGTTTTCGCTGGCTTCGACATTGATCCAGCAGAACCCGACATCGTGTTTGACCAGTCCGACCCGGGTCAGCATCAACGCGGCGTTGCCGGCGATGTAACGGCCGGGCTCAGGCCACACCGCGATGCCTGAGGGATCGAGACCAACTTCTTCGAGCCTGGCCTTCAGCGCCCCGACAGCAGTGGCGGCCTGCTCTTCGATCGGCGCGCCCCCGGCATCGGTCGAGCGTGACTCAGGATCGCGTTCGCGCGACCAGCCTCCACCCATGTCGATAACCCGTGGCGCAACGCCGGTGGCCGCAAACACCGCGCCGATCATGCGACCGTATTCGCCATGAAAGGCGGCATAGTTTTCCAGCAGGTTCGACATGCGCCCGTAATGAGCGTGCCAGCCGGTCCAGTCGAGTTCGGGCAGGGTCGCCAGGCGCTCGACCATGGCGATGGCGGTTTCCTGCGCCACGCCCCATTTCCAGCGACGCAGGCCTTCGCGAAAATCGCCCGAGACCGGGAAGGCGTCGGATGTGAAATCCTCGAACTCCGGCGGCATGACCTTCAGGCGGATATTGACCGGGATGGTTTTGCCCGTGCGGCGGGCCGCAGCGAGCACAAGGTCAATCTCCTCGGCCGCATCCATGTTGACGGTGATGCCCAGCTCCGCAGCGCGGTCGAGCTCTTCTGCCGTCTTGTTGCCGCCGTTGAGCGCAATGCGTTTGGGATCGGCACCACCGGCAAAGGTCGCTTCGATCTCTGGAATGCCGAAGCAATCGCCGCCCGCCCCTTCATCAAACAGCACGGCGCGCACCGACATGTTGGGGCAGCATTTGATCGCGAACATGACGTTGACCGGCCCTGGCCAGACGGCCTGGAACGCATCGCGCGCCCGGCGGTAGTTGCCGCGCAGGGTCGCTTCGGAAAAGACAAAAAGCGGCGAGCCGAAACGCTCCACGACATCGGCCGCGCGCATCTCCTCAATCATCAGCATGCCGTCCCCATCGACCCGCAGATGATCGTTGGTGGTCAGCACGGCCTGGAGTGATTCTGCAGGTGTGGTCATGGGGTCTCCTTGATGAGCCGGTCAAGCTCTTCGTTGAAGCGATTTGGTTCCTCAACCTGCACCAGATGGCTGGTTCCCGGAACGGGGCACAGGCGGTTGTGGGGTAGCACTTCAGCAAGCCAGCGGCTGGATTCATCGACGCGGGGCAGGTCTTCCTGGCCATAGATCAGCAGGACCTGCGCCTGGATGGCGGCAAGTTCATCCGTGATGGATTTGAGCGAAATACGATCCCAGTGGAGCGTGGAAACGGTCATGAGCGCGCCGTGATGGGACTGATGGAGTGTGCGTTCCAGATAACCGGCCCAGCGCCTGGGGTGTTTGGCGGCCAGGGTCGCGTTGCCGATATCTTCTGCAAACCAGCGCGACGAACCTTCGCCCGCTCCATCGGCCAGCATGTCGATCTCCTGCCTCAAACCGGCGTGATAGGCCGCGCGTTCTTCATCGTCGTGCGGTCCGGAACTGACGCCACAAAGGGTGAGCGAGGCCAGGCGCCGGGGTTGTTGGCAGGCAAACATCAGGCTGGTGAAACTGCCCATGGAACAGCCCACCAGATGAAAGCCGTCGAGGCCCAGGTGATCAGCAAGCTGTTCGAGATCACGGGTCGAGCGGTCCTGACCGTAGGAGGATTTTTCCTGGGGCACGTCCGACGGCGCAAAGCCGCGTGCGGCATAACGGATGCACCGGGAGGTCGGCGCAAAGGCCGTGACCTGATCGTTCCAGCTTCTTGGATCACCGCCGAACTCGTGGGCAAAGACAATGACGTGGCCGTTGGCATGGCCGGTATCGTCGTACCAGAGCCGCACACCGTCATCAGCGGTGAAGTAGGGCATCACGCATCGCCTTCATCATAGTAGCCACCGCGCAGGACATAATCATAAGAGACCGGCATCTGGAGCGCTTCTTCGCGGCCCAGTGCCATGGCCGCATGCCAGGGCCAATAGGCATCGTGCAGCGATGCGGTTGCGATGAGCGCCAGATCGGCCTCGCCGTTGGTGATGATGGCGTTGGCTTCATCAGGGCGCATGATGGCACCGACCGCGGCGGAGTCGATCCCTGCTTCGTGGCGCACGCGCTGGGCAAACGGCACCTGCCAGAGCGGGCCGGAGGGATAGGTCTCGTCGGGCACGTTGAAGCCGGAGCTGCAATCAATCATGTCGACACCCTCGGCCTTGAGCAGGCGCGCCAGGGCGACGGTGTCTTCCAGGGTCCAGCCGCCTTCTTTCCACTCGACACAGGAAAGGCGGATGAGCAGCGGCATGGCATCGGGCATGACCTTGCGGCAGGCGCGCACGATTTCGACGCAGAACCGGATGCGGCTGTTGAAGTCGCCACCCCAGGCGTCATCGCGCCGGTTGGTGAAGGGCGAGAGGAATTCGTTGATCAGGTATCCATGGGCGCCATGAATCTCGACAAGATCAAACCCCGCCTCGACCGAGCGGCGCGCGGCCTGACCGAAGGCTTCGATGACCTCGATGATGTCGTCTTCCGTCATGGCGCGTGGCGTGTGGGTGATCGCGCAATCGGGGCCATCGAAGGCCTCGGCCATGGGCGCGATGGCTTCCCAGGGGCCTTCGTCGTCCAGCAGCGTGCGGTCACCCAGCCAGGGTTCGTTGACGTTGGCCTTGCGCCCGGCATGAGCGATCTGCATGCCCGTGGCCGCACCCTGTTCACGGCAGAACTCCGTGATGGCGGCCAGCATGGGAATGTGTTCGTCCTTCCAGATGCCCAGGCAACCCGGCGTGATACGTCCGCGCGCCTCGACACCGCTGGCTTCTGCGATCACCAGACCGGCGCCACCGACGGCACGGCTGCCCAGATGTACGAGGTGCCAGTTCTCGGCAAAACCATCCTCGCTGGCGTATTGGCACATAGGTGAAATACCGATGCGGTTGCGCAGGGTAAGACCGCGCAGCGTGAGAGGATCAAAGAGGTCGGCCATGGGATGCTCCTGAACTGATCTCAAAGCCCTAGCGCATGTGAAGGTCATGGCCAACCCGAATGCATGGGCTCGTATCGTGCGCGATCTGCATTAGAGTGTGCCCACCAGAACCGGAGCCGCGATGTCAGCCGTCCAACTCGACCGTCCTGTCAAAAAGCGGGGGCTTGCCGCGTGGTGCCTGTTCGACTGGGCCAATTCGCCCCCGCCCACAGTGGTTGTCACCTTTGTCTTTGCGCCCTATTTCGCGCGCGGCATTGTCGGGAACGAGGCCGAAGGCCTGGCGCTGTGGAGCTGGGGCATTGCGGCGTCAGCGTTGATCATTGCCGTTCTGGCGCCGATCACCGGAGCGATTGCCGATGCGTCGGGTCCGCGCAAACCCTGGCTGGCGTTTTTCAGTGCGATCACGATTCTGGCGACGGCAGGTTTGTGGTTTGCGGCACCCGACCCCACCTGGATCATCCCGACGCTGATCCTGGTGGCGCTGGTCAATATCGGATTCGAGACCGGCACCGTCTTCAACAACGCGATGCTGCCGGATCTGGCCGAACCCAAGACGATCGGGCGTTTGTCGGGCTGGGCATGGGGCCTGGGTTATGCCGGAGGTATCGCGTGCCTGTGCGCGGCGCTCTTCATCTTCATCATGCCCGAGCAGGCGCCCTTTGGCCTGGACAAGGCAAACTCCGAACACGTGCGCGCGGTCGCTCTGCTGGTGGCGGGCTGGTATCTGTTTTTCGGCTGGCCACTCTTTGTATGGACGCCCGACCGCGTTTCATCGCGTGTCACCATCGGCGCGGCGGCGCGCAACGGCATGCGACGGCTGGTGGAGACCGCGCGTGAGCTGCGCCACCACAAGGACATCCTGCGTTTTCTGATCGCGCGGCTGCTCTATATCGACGGCCTCAACACGCTGTTCGCCCTGGGCGGTGTTTATGCCGCCACAACCTTTGCCATGGATGAAGAGGGTGTTCTGAGTTTTGCCATCGCGCTCAACATCACAGCCGGACTGGGCGCCTTTGGCTTTGCCTGGATGGATGACAAGGTTGGCGCGCGCAAAACGCTGTTCCTGACGCTTTCCTGTCTCATCGTCGTCAGTGCCGCGATCCTGATTGTCGAAGACGTGCTGTGGTTCTGGATCCTGGGTCTGGTGCTGGGGCTTTTCATCGGGCCGGTGCAATCGGCCAGCCGTTCCCTGATGGCGCGCATGACGCCACCCGACATGACCGGCGAGATGTTCGGCTTCTTCGCCCTGTCTGGAAAACTCACCAGCTTTGCCGGGCCCCTGCTGGTCGGCCTGGTCGCCTATGCCACCGACAGCCAGCGCCTGGGCATGGGCGTCATCGTTGTTCTGATGCTGCTGGGTCTGCTGATCCTGCGCACGGTGCCCGAGCCCGGCCGGGAGTGATCCAGGTCAGTCGGGGAAGTCGGGCCGCGCGCGGGTTTTGTCCGGCGTCAGGTGCTCAACAACCTGCACGACATCATCCAGCGTAATCGCAGGGTAATGCTCGCGCATACCCTCGAGCATCACGGCATCGGGCCAGTCATCCTGGCGGCCAACGAAAGCAGCGGCGTCACGCAGGGGCATATCGGTGCAGCGGGTGACCCAGACCATGACCGTCCGGTCGGGCGCGCCATCGCAGACATAGGCCATGTAGCCGGGGCTGATGCGGGCCTCGCGCCAGCGGATGGTCGAGGTTTTTGCTCCGCTCACAACATCAGGAAACAGGCGTTGCACAACGCCCAGCGACTGCACGGCTAGAGCGTTTCACCGCGCATCAGGCGCGGCAGCTTGCCGACGGTGCCCATGGCGTGACGCATGAACAGTTTTTTGAGCGGTGGCACGGTATTAACCGCGGCAAGGCCCAGGTCACGCGCCAGGGCGACGGGCGCAATAGCGTTTGAAAACAGTCGATTGAGACTGTCGGTGACCGCCACCAGCGCCATCATGTCGGTACGGCGCCAGCGGGCATAGTTGGCCAGCAGGCTGGCATCACCGGGTTCAAGACCCAGACGCCTGCCATCGGCCAGCACTTCGGCCAGAACCGCACAATCGCGGATGCCCAGATTGAAGCCCTGGCCAGCAATGGGGTGAATGGCATGGGCGGCATCGCCGAGCAGGGCAAGGCGATGATCGGTATAGCGATCTGCCAGCACCAGACGCAGGGGGTAGTTCCAGACCGGGCCGACCAGTTCGAGGTCGCCCAGGAAATCGCCAAACCGCCAGGTGATCTCTTCAAGAATGTCTTCGCGTTCCAGCGTCATCACGCGGTTGGCGATGGCGTCTCTTTCGGTCCAGACCAGCGAAGCCAGATTGCCGGGAATGGGCAGAATGGCAAAGGGACCCGATGGCAGGAACCTTTCATGGGCGATGCCGCGATGGGGCCGCTCATGGCGCACCGTGCAGACAATGCCCTGTTGGTGATAGGCATGGTTCCAGTGACTGATGCCAGCTTTTCCACGCAGTGGCGACATGGCGCCATCACAGGCTACCACCAGGGAACAGGCAAGGCTGGAACCATCGGCCATGGAAAGGGTCGCGCCGTTGCCATCGCGCGTCATGTCGAAGACTTCTGCAGGGGCAAGAACACGCACGCCTGGTGTCACCGCAAGCGTTGCATCCAGAGCGCGGCGGATGAACCGGTTTTCCAGAATCCAGCCCAGCGGTTCATCGCCGACATCAGCATGGTCGTAATGGAGGAAGAGCGGCGCATCGCGATCCGAGACACGGATTTCCAGAATCGGTTCGCCATGATCAGCCATGGCATCCCAGGCACCCAGCGCATCAAGCACCAGTTTGGACCCATAGGCGATGGAGGAAACACGACCATCGAAGGCATCGGCGAGCTTCGCGGCGGGGTCACCGCGTTCCACAACCACGACATCAAACCCCGCACGGGCAAGAGCCAGTGCCGAGGTCAATCCGTTCAGGCCGCCACCCACGATGGCGATATCGCAACGATCGATCATGGGCACCATTCAACACCGGTCCGGCCCCGGGGCCAAGCACACTGTTGAGCATGCCTTGCAACGGAGGACGTCTCACGATTGCGGGACCCATGCACCGCTGGTCGCGGCACGCCCATGGTGCTAGCAAGATAACAACACGCAGGAGGCGATCATGGACAAGGCCTGGCACGAATTGACGGCGATGGAATTGGGTGCGGGAATTGCGGCAGGCGCAATCGACCCGGCTGATTTGGCCGAGTTTTTCCTTGAGCGCATTGCAATCGAAGATCCCGAACATCGGGTCTTCATCCGCATGGCCGCCGACCGCACACGTGCCGAAGCACAGGCAGCGCGTCAGCGCCAGAAGGACGGACTGCGCCGTGGGCCCTTGGATGGCGTGCCGGTTTCCTGGAAGGATCTGGTCGATGTTGCCGGTGTGGAAACCACCATGGCGACAACAGCCCTGAAGGGACGTGTGCCTGAACGCGATGCCGTCCTGCTGACCCGCGCGACCCATGCCGGCACGGTTTTTCTGGGCAAGACCAACATGACCGAATTCGCGTTTTCCGGGCTGGGCATCAACACGACCCATGGCACGCCTGCCAATGCCTGTGACCCCGCGACACCGCGCATTCCGGGCGGCTCGTCATCGGGCGCTGGCGTTGCTGTGGCGCGCGGCCTGGGACCCATTGGCATCGGCAGCGATACCGGTGGATCCGTGCGTATTCCAGCCTCGGTCAACGGCGTGGTCGGTCTCAAGACCACCATCGGGGCACTCACAACCGAGGGCGTGATGCCGCTCTCGCCCCTGCTTGATACCGTGGGTCCCCTCACGGCCGACATCGCCGATGCCGCGGCCATGTGGTCGGTGCTGTCAGGCCGGCCTCTGGCGGACCTCACTACCTGTAACCTGAAGGGCAAGCTCTTCATCGCGGTCAACGATCCGCTCTGGAACGGCGTAGATCCCGGCGTCGACCGGGCATGCCGTGAAGCCGTCGCGAAGCTGGAAGCCGCAGGAGCACGCGTGGAATGGCATGACGTGCCCGAACTGGCCGAAGCGATGGAGGCGATGATCACCATGGGCGGGTTGGTCACTACCGATGCCTGGTCGTGCTGGTCCGACCTGATCGAGGCCAACCCCGATGTCATCTATCCGCCCATGCTGCCGCGCTTCCATTCGGGCATGAAACAAGCCGGCCACGACCTGCTGCGCCTGATGCGCCGCCTGGACGATCTCTCGGCCAGCCTGCACCGCAAGCTGGCCGGCTGCGATGCCATGATTGCGCCAACCGTGCCGTCGAGCCCGCCCGCCATCGCCGACCTGATCGATGATCTCGGCGCCTATAACAAGGCCAACGGCATGGCCCTACGCAACACCACACCCGGCAACCTCACCAAGGTCTGCGCACTCTCCATTCCCTGCGGCAAGGACGACAACGCCATGCCCGCCGGCCTGATGCTGATGCAGCGCCCCAACCAGGAAGAAGCCCTGCTGCGCGTGGGCAAGGCGGTAGAGACGGCGTTGGGGTAATGGACCTGGTGCGCCGGGTCGACGCCAAGGTGCTGGAAAGCTTCGACTGAACACCGATCTGGCGCGGGCGCGGTTCTTTCTGTATCGCTGGCAGCCATGAGCTCACCCCACAACAGCACACCTGCCGATCCGCGGATCGAGGCGGCGCGCGAGTATGCCTCGCCGCAAAAGCCGGGACGCCATCCTCATGTGGTGGGCATTGTGCTGGTCGTGCTGGGCCTCCTGCTGGTCAACACGGCAGACGCGCTGGGCAAATGGGTGATCGAAGACCTGCCGATCTTCCAGATCATCCTGTTTCAGGCCTGCGGCCTGTTTCTTCTGGCCCTGATCGTGGCGCGACAGGCCAACCCGGTGCGCTTGTTGAAAACACCTGATCCCTGGTGGCAGGTGGTGCGCTCGATCTGTCAGCTTTGCAGCGGGCTTTCGTTTTATGCCGGCCTTCAGGTTCTCCAGTTTGCCGATCTGGTGGCGATCCTGTTCATCGGCCCCCTGGTCGTGACCGCGCTGGCCCATGTCTTTCTGGGCGAACATGTCGGGCCGCGACGCTGGGCGGCTTGCGGCATCGGCCTGATCGGCGGCCTGGTGATCGTGCGTCCGGGCACCGATGTCATGGGCTGGGCCGCGATCTGGCCCGTGCTGGCAGTCTGCTTCTGGTCGATCTACATCATCATCACGCGGCGCATCTCGCCCCGGAACTCCACCGGCAACCTGATGTTGTGGGCTTCGCTGGCGCCCTTTGGCGTGATGCTGATTGCAAGTCCCTGGTTCTGGGAAACCCCTGGAACCCTGCCGCTTGTGGGGCTTCTGGCCATTGCGACACTTTCGGCCGCCAGCAACGGCGTGACGATCCGCGCTTATGGTATCGCTCCTGCCTCTCTGCTGGCGCCCTTCAGTTATCTCGAGATTGTCGGGGCGGTGCTGTTCGGCTGGTTCTTCTGGCAGGAATTCCCTGACCTTTGGACCTGGGTCGGCGCGGCGATCATCGTGGCCGCTGGCCTTTATGTTCTGCGTCGCGAGGCCCTGGCGGCAAAGGCCTCGTGAGCGATCAGGCATCAAAAGCCGGCCCCCAGGGCGCACCGCTGGCCGGTATCGGGCTTTATCTGGTGGCGCTGACCGGGGTGGTCGGCACCAACACCGTGGGCAAGATCACCATCATCGACATGCCGGTCTGGCAGGTCGTGCTGGCCCAGATGTCGGGCCTGATGATCGCAGCCTTCGTGTTCGGCCGTACCCTGCGTCTCGACCACTTGCTCAAAACCAAACACCCGGGCATTCAGATCGCGCGCACCCTGTGCCAGTTCGGCGCGATCGTGTGTTTTTATCATGGCCTTCCGCACCTGCGGCTGGCCGACATTACCGGCATCATGCTGCTGTTGCCGCTGGCGATCACGGCCCTTGCCGCGCTGATGCTCGATGAAAAGGTCGGCTGGCGTCGCTGGGCCGCCTGTGTAACCGGCCTGATCGGTGCCCTTCTGATTGCCAGGCCGGGCATGACCGGTGCCCATCCAGGCGCCCTGTGGCCCTTTGCCACGGTCGTGCTGTTTGCCATGTACACCGTGCTGACACGCAAGATCTCGTCCGATGAAGGTGCCCCCAACCAGATAGCATGGGCTGCACTGGCAACAGTCGCCGTTCTGGGTGCGGCTAGCCCGGCCTATTGGGTTGCGCCCAGCGGGGCAACCTGGGTCGCCCTGGGTGCCATCGCACTGATGTCGGGCATCGCCAACAGCGCCCGGATCAAGGCACTTGCTATGGCGCCTGCCTCGCTGCTGGCGCCATTCGGCTATACCCAGATCGTGACCGCAACGCTGGTTGGCCTGATCGTGTTTGACGACCTGCCCGATGCCTACAGCTTTGCCGGCATTGCCATCATCGTGCTCTCCGGTCTTTATGTCTGGCATCGCGAGAGAGTGCGGGGGACGACATCATGAGCGACAGCCACGGCGCACCAGACCGCTCGCTTGCCCCCGGTGCAGTGTCCGGCAAACCCGCCAACCCGCATCTGACCGGAATTCTGCTGTTTCTGGCCGCGATCGTTCTGATCAACGGCAGCGACATTGCAGCCAAGCTGAGCTTTGGGAACATCAGCGTCTTTCAGGTCGCCCTGATTCAGGCGCTGGGGTTTCTGGCCACAGGATTTATCGCCGCACGCAGCCTGAATGCGCCGCGCATTCTAAAGACGTCCAGCTGGAAACTGCAGCTCCTGCGGTCCAGCTGCGTCTTCATCAGTGCGCTGTGTTACTACAAGGGGCTGGAAGTCCTGGCCCTGGCCGACATCATTGCCATTATCCTGATCGGCCCCCTGGTGGTCACGGTGCTGGCGGCCGTAGTCCTGAAAGAACAGGTCGGACCGCGCCGCTGGGCGGCCTGTTTCGCGGGGTTTGCCGGAGCCATGCTGATCATCCGTCCCTGGCTGGGGACGGAGGGCATCGGCTGGAACGCCTTGTGGCCGATTGGCTGTGTCTCGCTTTATGCGGTCCACATCATCATCACCCGGCACCTGACCGCGACCGACAGCACCAGCACAATCATTCTTTGGTCGCCCCTGGTCGGGGTCACGGTGCTGACGCTGGCCGCACCGTTCTATTGGGTCTGGCCCGACGCCACGACCTGGATGGGGCTGATCGCGGTGGCGGTCTTCTCAGGCGCCAGCAACGGCTTGCGCATCCGCTCTCTGCTCTATGCCCCGGCATCCGTTCTGGCGCCTTTCGGCTATGCCGAGATCGTCGGCGGCACGATTGCGGGATTTCTGATCTTCGGCACCTTCCCCGACAGCTGGTCCTGGGCCGGCATCGCCGTGATCATCTGTTCGGGCCTTTATGTCTGGCACCGTGAACGGATCAAGGGGCAGGCCGCTAAGTCGCGGCTCTGCGCAATCTTTGGGCATGGCCCTGCTCAGGAAAACGGCAGACTCCCTGAATCAGATTGACTGCTTCATGCGTAACCTATTGCTTTATAAGCGATAATTTTTCCACTCAATCTGGCATGCGGATTGAAATGTCTTCTCGGAGATCATTTTCGGGAGACCTGACATGCGACTGCTATCCGTCATCCTGCCTGCGGCGTTGGTACTGTTGGCCACGACCGGAACCGCCCGTGCCGCGGTTGAATCCGAAACCGCCTTTGTCCTCAACACCTTTTCCTTCCTGGTTAACGGTGCGCTGGTCATGTGGATGGCTGCGGGCTTTACCATGCTCGAGGCTGGCATGGTGCGCACCAAATCGGTTGCCACCATTTGCCTCAAAAACATCGTGCTCTTCTCGCTTGCCGGATGCGCCTACTATCTGGTCGGCTATGACCTCATGTATGACGGCGTCGACGGCGGTTGGATCGGCGGTTTCTCGGTCTGGGTGGCTGATGACAGCGCCGCGCTGACACCTGATTCCGCAGGCTATGCAGCCGCCTCGGACTGGTTCTTCCAGATGGTCTTTGTCGCGACGGCAGCCTCGATCGTCTCTGGCACGGTAGCCGAACGCATCCGGCTGTGGCCGTTCCTGAGCTTCGTTGCCGTCCTCACCGCCGTCATCTACCCGATCCAGGGCGCCTGGACCTGGGGCGGCGGCTGGTTGGCCGGTCTGGGATTCGCCGATTTCGCCGGTTCGACCATCGTGCACTCCGTCGGCGGCTGGGCGGCACTGACCGGCGCCCTTGTCCTGGGCGCCAGACAGGCCAAATATGACGCGACGAGCGGCAAGATCAGGCTGCTGCCGCCCAGCTCTTTGCCTTTGGCAACCCTGGGAACCTTCATCCTATGGCTGGGCTGGTTCGGCTTCAACGGCGGCTCGCAACTTGCTCTGGGTTCGGCGGGCGACGCCATCGCCATGGCCAACATTTATGCCAATACCGGCATGGCCGCAGCCGGTGGCGTGCTGGTTGCAACACTTGCGACCCAGTTGCTCTTCCGCAAGGTCGATCTCACCATGGTGCTGAACGGCGCCCTGGCCGGCCTGGTCAGCATCACGGCCGGCCCCGACACACCGAGCATCGGCGAAGCGATCCTGATCGGAGGGGTGGGCGGCGTTATCGTCGTCATCGGCATTCCCCTGCTTGACCGGATCAAGGTTGACGACGTCGTCGGCGCCATCCCTGTGCATCTGTTTGCCGGCGTCTGGGGCACCATGGCGGTGCCGCTGACGAATCTGGATGCGAGCTTTGCCGTACAGGCCCTGGGTGTGCTCACGATCGGCGTCTTTGTCTCGGCAACAAGCGCGACCACCTGGTTCATCCTGAAGAGGGTCGTGGGTATCCGCGTGACGCCCGAGGACGAACTGGCCGGGCTGGACCAGGCCGAGCTCGGCATGGCCGCCTATCCCGAATTCGGGCGCGACCCCATGGCCGCCTGAATAGGCGCCTGCATGACGTCTCCGCCATGCAAGGCGACGTTGGACCCGCCCCCGAGTGCCCTCTCGGGGGCGGGTTGTTTGCTTCAAGTCAAGGTAATGCCTCTATTTCGGTCAGTGTTATGGGGTATTCGACCTGCTGGCCATCGCCAACCGCCATGGCGCGGTTGATCGCATCAAGGGCACCCTGCTTGTCGCCCAGTTCACCCATCAGGCCCTCCATCGTGTTGATTTCGACAGCGAGACGACCGTCGCGCCGGGCCGCACCGGTCATGTCGCTGGTCAGCGTGCCTTCACGGCCGGGCGTATGGACTTGGACTGTCATGTCTTCCTGACTGACGGGCCGGCCGCTCCAGGTCATCACTATGTCCATGATCGCGAGGCCCGCACCACAGTTCCTCCTGCGGGTAGAACGGCACATCTTCCAGAAAACAGTGGTCGGGAGGTCATGCGCGCCGGCCTGCATCAACCGGTCGGTCTGGGGCGTGCCGGCGCAGGGTGCCAGCAGAACAAGCACGAACGCCCCCCCCCTTGTATGGTGCCGCCGCGTGTTCTGCCTGAAACGATCGGTCAAACCAGACCGCTCCTCTGGGTCAGTAGGCGTCCGTGACTTCAAAAGCGACTGTCACCAGGAAGACAATCAGAACGATAATGACAAAGCCGACGACGCCTTCATCGGCAGGCATGTCGTTGAACTGATCCATAACCTGCGCCAGTTCAGCATCCGACCTTGTAATGATACGGTCGGTGGCTTCGGCAGGCGAGATGCCGAGCGCCTCAAGTATGCGCCTCGACGTCCTCGCGGTCCAACGCCTCAAGCAGCGTCGCGCGATCCGCCTGTGCAAGCTCGTGCTGGGCAACATCGTCGGTCGCCACGATACCGGCAGCAGCAGTACCCAGGCCCGATGTCGTCAGAAACGTGACGATGGCCAGAGGTCTGGCCAGCCAGCGCAGATAGGTCTTGAAGAAGTTCATCGTCCCACTCCCCGTAGTCTAGAGGTCACAAGTTCAGCCAAGGTCCTACAAACACGCCAGACGGCGCATCGTCCCCCGATCATGACCGGCCCACACGTTTCTTCAGGTGACTATCGAGAATGTATCGTTAAGCAACGGACTCATATGAAGTTTTTGCCTTTGGCGACTCACACATGTATGGTGTTTATCCTAAGTGGGACTCGGCCATGATCAGCGACAAGCTCAACGACCTTCAGGACTATCCGTTCTGGCGCATGAACGCGCTGATCCGGGATATTCCGTTGCCCGAAGGCGAAACCGACGCCATTCCCATGTGGATCGGCGAGCCTAAGCACGGCGTGCCCGAGATTGCCCGCGAGGCACTTTCAAGCAGCTTTGACGGTTACGGCATCTATCCCCCGATTGAAGGAACGCCAGTCCTGCGTCGCACCATGGCCGGCTGGCTGAACCGACGTTACGGGCTGCCAGAGACGTTGATTGACCCGGACCGCGCCATCCTGCCCGTACAGGGCACGCGCGAAGGCCTCTTTATGATCGCGCTGGCTGCCGTGCCGCGTGCCAAGGCAAGCAAGACCCCGGTCGCCCTGTTGCCCAATCCGTTCTATCAGCCCTACAAGGGCGGCGCGGTCTGCGCGGGCGCCGAACCGGTGTTCCTGTCCTGCAAGCGCGAAACCAACTTCCTACCCGATCTGGATGCGCTGACCCCCGAGATCCTGGAACGCACGGCGATCTTCTATCTGTGCTCGCCGGCCAATCCCCAGGGCACGGTGGCGGATCTTGCGTATTACCGGCGCGCTGTGGATCTGGCCAGAAAGTACGATTTTCTGCTGGTTTCGGACGAATGTTACGCCGAGATCTACGATCAGGAGCCGCCCCATGGCGTGATGGAGATCTGCGCGGCAGACAACGACCTTTCCAACGTCGTGTGCTTCCATTCGCTGTCCAAGCGTTCCAGCGTTCCAGGCCTGCGTCACGGCTTTGTTGCCGGTGACCCCCTCTTTCTGGAAGCCTTTCTGCGCCTGCGCAAATACGCCGCCGCGTCGAGTTCCATGTCCCACTATGCCGCGGCCGATGTGCTGTGGTCCGACGAGGCCCATGTGGCTGAGAACCGGCGCCTCTACCGCGAGAAGATCGACATTGCCGAGCGCATTCTGGGTAACCGCTTCAGGTTTTATCGCCCGCCCGGCGGGTTTTTCCTGTGGCTTGATGTCGGGGACGGCATCGAAGCGTCCAAACGCCTGTGGGGCGAGGCTGCCGTGAAGGTGCTGCCCGGCCGTTATCTGGCCGAAGACATGCCCGACGGCAGCAACGAAGCCGCCGAGTTCATCCGCGTTGCCCTGGTGAGCGATCTCGTGACCACCAGGACCGCGCTGACGCGCATTGCCGAGACCCTGTGATGGCCCGGCTCACCGCATTTCCCTGTTTTTTGTATCTTTCCAGCAAGCGAGCCTGATCATGGCCACACGTAGTGCACCAACCTTCAGTTTTCAGTTTCTGCCCCCCCAGGCTGCAGCCTGGATGCGTCTTCGCGCGATCGAGACGCTGGGCATAGCCTGCGCCCTGACGGCGGGCTGGTTGCTGCTGGCACTTTTTACCTATGACACGGCTGATCCGTCGTTCAATCACGCGACCAACGCCGCACCGGCCAACATGGCTGGCCTGCTGGGTGCATTCACATCGGACCTGGCATTCACCTGGCTTGGCACCGCGGCCTATCTGCCATCGCTGATCCTGCTGGTCTGGGCGCGACGCCTGATCGTGCGCCACGCCCTGCCCAATCCGGCATGGCGTTTGGTGATGACACCCCTTGCCCTGCTGTTGCTGTGCCCTGCGATGACTCTGGCAGCCTGGCCCGGGGCCTATGGCCTGCCCGCCGGACCCGGCGGCCTGACCGGCGCGTTGATCGCAACCTCGATGATCAAGGTTCCCATGATCGCTGATCTTACGGTCGGCTGGGTCGTACTGGCCCTGGCCCTGCCGGGACTGGCTGCCTTTGCCTTTGCGACCGCACTGCCCTGGACCGACCTTGCCACCCTTGGGCGCGCGCTGCGTGCGGCCTGGCAGTGGTCTGTTGCCAAGTCACGCGAAGGCCTTCCTGCCCTGCGCGAGTCAGTGCCCGAGATGCTGGCCGACCTGCGCGAACGCTTTGCCCGCAATCCCGAAGAGACCCAGGACGTCCATGAAGATGAGGAAGAGGCCTGGTACGAGGAAGATGAGGAAGAGGAAGAAATGCCCGTCCGGGCTGCGCGTGTCGCGACACCGCGCAAGGCCGCTGAGCCCGAGAAGCCCGCCGTGAAGGGCCGGGTCAAACCACGTGCCGACACGGCCACAAAGACCCGTCGCAAGTCACCCAAGCAGACCGCCTTTGCCTTCGACCCGTCAGAAGGGTTCAGCCTGCCGGCCATCGAACTGCTGACCGAGGTCGACCATTCCACGCGCAAGCAGGTGGACGAAGAAGGCCTGGAACAGAACGCACGCATGCTTGAAGGCGTGCTCTCGGACTTCGGCATCCGTGGCGAAATCGCCGATGTGCGCCCCGGCCCCGTCGTGACGCTTTATGAACTCGAGCCTGAAGCAGGCATCCGTGCCAGCCGAGTGATCGGCCTGGCCGACGATATCGCGCGCAATATGTCGGCGATCTCTGCCCGTGTTGCGGTGGTTCCCGGCCGCACGGTTCTGGGGATCGAACTTCCCAACAAGGACCGCGAGACCGTTGCCTTGCGCGAACTGATGGAATCCAAGGACTACAAGAAACAGGGCCTGAAACTTCCCATTGCCCTGGGCAAGGAAATCTCCGGTGCACCGGTGATCGAAGACCTGGCCAACATGCCGCATCTGCTGGTTGCCGGTACCACGGGTTCGGGCAAGTCGGTCGCGGTCAACGCCATGATCCTTTCGCTGCTCTATCGCATGACGCCCGAAGAATGCCGCATGATCATGATCGATCCCAAGATGCTCGAGCTCAGCGTCTATGACGACATACCCCATCTGCTGACCCCTGTGGTCACCGAACCGGGCAAGGCTGTCATGGCACTGAAATGGACCGTGCGTGAGATGGAACAGCGCTACCGCGCCATGCAGAAAGTCGGCGTGCGTAACATTGATGGTTTCAACAAACGCATCGAGGAAGCTCTGGCCGACGGCCTGCCGCTGACCCGCACGGTGCAGACCGGCTTCAACGCGGAATCAGGCGAACCTGTCTTTGAAGAAGAGATGATCGCCGAAAAGACCCTGCCCTATATCGTGGTCATCGTCGACGAGATGGCCGATCTGATGCTGGTCGCCGGGACGTGATATCGAAGGTGCCATCCAGCGTCTGGCCCAGATGGCACGTGCCGCAGGCATCCATCTGATCATGGCCACGCAACGCCCCTCGGTCGATGTCATCACCGGCACGATCAAGGCCAACTTCCCAAGCCGTATCAGCTTTAATGTCACGTCCAAGATCGACAGCCGCACAATCATCGGTGAGCAGGGCGCAGAACAATTGCTGGGCAAGGGCGACATGCTGTTCATGCGCGGCGGCGGTCGCCTGACCCGTATTCATGGTCCGTTCGTGGGCGATGACGAGGTCCAGCAGGTTGCCGAATTCCTGAGGAGCCAGGGCGAACCCGATTACATCGAATCGGTCACGGAAGAACCCTTCGAGATGCCCACCGACATGGGCGGCGTGGGTGGTTTTGCCGATGGTGGCGACAAGGATCAGGCGCTCTATGATCAGGCCGTGTTCCTGGTGACCAAGGAACAGAAAGCCTCCACCAGCTTCATCCAGCGTCACCTGAAGATCGGTTACAACCGTGCTGCCACGATCATCGAACAGCTCGAACGCGAAGGCGTGGTCAGCCCCGCCAACCACGTCGGCAAACGCGAGGTTCTGGCCGGGGCACCTCCGGAGCTGTGAACGTGATGCAACACCTCATTCGGCCAATTGCATGAATCTTGCCGGACCAGGGCTGATATTGCCGGTTATTCCTTGTCGCGCCCCGTTTGCAGGCGCAAAAGATAACCTTCAACTCCAGCGCGCCGGTTAGCCCATGTTCCAGATCTACCTGCCCATCGCAGAGATGTCCGTCGACATTTTCCTGCTGCTGGGCATGGGTGGAGCTGTCGGCTTCCTTTCGGGCCTGTTTGGCGTCGGCGGTGGGTTTCTGATGACCCCGCTGCTGATCTTCATCGGCGTGCCGCCGCCTGTAGCGGTGGGATCGGAAGTCAATCAGGTCGTTGCGGCCTCGGTTTCGGGCTTCATGGCCCATTGGCGCAGACGCCAGGTCGACTTCAAGATGGGCGTCGTCCTGCTTTCGGGCGGCACACTGGGTTCGGCCTTTGGTGTCTGGCTGTTCGAGATCCTGCGTGAACTGGGCCAGATCAACCTGGTCATTTCGATCTCCTATGTCTTCATGCTGGGTTCGATCGGAACCTTGATGATGATGGAATCGGTCCGCACCATTTTGCGCCGCAGGAGCGGCACCACGGCCCGCCGGAAGGCCCATGTCCACAACTGGGCCCATGGCCTGCCCTTCAAGATGCGGTTCCGGACGTCGCGCCTCTACATCAGCGCGATCCTGCCAGTGGGGCTGGGCTTCTTTGTCGGTGTTCTGGCATCACTGATGGGTGTCGGCGGCGGCTTCCTGCTGGTGCCAGCGATGATCTATCTGCTGGGCATGCCAGTCAGCGTGGTGATCGGCACATCCCTTTTCCAGATCACCTTTGTTACGGCCGTTGCGACCATTCTGCATTCGGCCAATACACAGACGGTTGATGTTGTTCTGGCCGGATTGTTGACCCTGGGCGCGGTAATCGGCGCGCAGTTCGGCACCCGCGTCGGCGCGGAACTGCGTGGTGAGGAACTGCGCGGCCTGCTGGCACTGGTCGTGCTGGGCGTCTGTGCGACGCTCCTGTGGCGCCTGATCACCGAACCTTCGAACCTGTTCAGCCTTTCCGTGGTGGGGCTCAATTGATCCGGGCCCACCTTGCCTGCATGGCGATCGCCCTGGCGGTCTTGTCGCTGGGCATGCGCCCGGCAACGGCCCAGGACCTGATTGCCGACATTTCCAATCACCTGATTTCCATTACCTCGGACTTCAAGGGCACCGAATTGCTGGTGTTCGGTGCCATCGAGGGTGGGGGTGATGTCGTCGTCGTGGTGAGCGTCCAGCAACGTGACAATGTCATTGTACGCAAGAAGGACCGTGTGTTCGGCATCTGGGTCAATGCTGAATCAGCCGAGTTCAGCAACGTTACGGCATTTTATGCCGTGGCCGCGACCAGCCCGTTGGAAGAGCTTGCTGCGCCCGAACAACTCCGGCTCTATGAAATCGGTCTGGACGCCCTGCGCGTTGAGGCCGAGCCAGATGTCGATGAAGCTGCAAAATTGGAATTCCTGGATGCGTTGATCGAGCTTAAACAGGCTAACGGTCTTTATCCGGTTGCTCCCCTGCACATCGATTTGGTCGGTGAGCGCCTCTTCAGAGTCAAGATTCCGTTCCCCGCGGATGTGCCGGTTGGGTCCTATCTGGTCCAAAGCTTCCTGATTCGCGACGGCCAGGTAGTAGGAGCTCAGACATCGCCCCTTGTTGTCAGCAAGGGCGGATTTGGCGCAGACCTTTACGAATTCGCCAATGAAGATGGCGCGCTTTACGGTATCCTTGCAGTACTGGGTGCAGTGATGGCAGGCTTGTTGGGTAATCTGATGTTCCGGCGTCCCTGAACCAAACGCCTTGGGCCGGCATGGCCGGTAAGCCAAAGCGCCGAACGGGCGCGGCGAAACAGACTTAAAGCGGAGAACCATGAGCGACCATTCCGACACTACCAATGCGTCTGGTGAACATGTCGCCGGTCAGGTGAAGTTCCTGGTCTGCGTCGATGGGTCACCGCCCAGCCGTGTTGCCGTGCACTTTGCCTGTCGTCGGGCCAAGAACACCAACGGGCGCGTTGCGCTGCTCCACATCATCCAGCCCGTGGACTTCCGACAGTGGTCCGGGGTCGAGGAAATGATGCGTGAGGAACGTCGGGACGAGGCCGAAGCCCTGCTCCAGGAACTGGCTGCCGACGTCAACGGGTGGGCAGGCGTGATGCCAGAACTTCTGATGCGCGAAGGCCGCATCGGTGACGAAATTCTGGGCGCAGTCGATGAAGACCCCAGTATCGACCTTCTCTGCATCGGCTCCAATCCCGCCGAGGGCAAGGGCAAACTGGTCGGTTTCCTGGCTGGAAATCTCGCCGGACGGCTGGCCATCCCGCTGGTCATTGTCCCAGGCACCCTGACCGACGAGAAGATCATCAATATTACTTAGTTTTGGCCTCAAGCGCCGGCACTCGCTCCGCTCGTTTGGCTTACGCCGCTAATGCGGCGGGGTCGCACTCGCGCCCCGTCGGCCCAAACGGGCCTCCCCCTGAACGCAACGCCTGAGTTGTCCGTGAAACGTGCCCTGCTCCGGCGCGCCGATAGGCGCGTGAGCCAAGCATGCGGGGCATGCGCCCGGCGCCTGAGGGAACAAACATCGAGCATCCCTGCCCACGCATACCTCCCATGCATCCACACACGAGCACTTGACCCTGTGACCACGATCACTATGTAGAAGCGACGTTCGTGGCATTTGCCGCGCGCCCGCGCTGGCGATCACCTGTTGCGCAACGGTCCAAGGGACCGGAAGGAACGGAGAGCTCCATGTTCATCCAGACCGAAGATACGCCCAACCCGTTGACCCTGAAGTTTCTGCCGGGCAAGGCCGTGATGACCTCTGGCACCGCCGACTTTGCCAACCAGGAGACCGCTGAACGCTCTCCCCTGGCGCATCGCCTGTTTGATGTTGCCGAGGTTGAAGGTGTGTTCCTGGGATCCGACTTCGTTTCAGTGACCAAAAGCGAAACCGGTGACTGGCAGCTCATGAAACCCGCCATTCTGGGCGTAATCATGGAGCACTTCATTGCTGGCCGCCCGGTCATCGAGAGCGACGGCGAAGCTGCCGAAGAAAGCTTTGGCGAAGCCGATGCCGAAGTCGTGGGCCAAATCAAGGAACTGCTTGATACCCGCGTGCGCCCGGCTGTTGCGCAGGACGGCGGCGATATTGTTTTCCGCTCCTATCAGGACGGTATCGTTCATCTCACCATGCAGGGCGCCTGTCAGGGCTGCCCCAGTTCGACAATGACCCTGAAAATGGGCATCGAGAATCTTCTGAAACATTACATCCCCGAAGTGGTCGAAGTTCGCCCCGTTATGTAGGGCGAACCTGCCGTTCCTTCGGAGGACAGGGACGGCGGCGATCAACGGTGGTTCAAAGGGAGCCTCCTTTCATGACTGTCAAATCTTCCAAGACTGTGGTCCTGCTGGCCGCAGCGTTTCTGACTCATGGCGCATTGGCCGATACCTCTGGCGAGGTCATCGAGAATTCCGCCGCCTCACCGCGAGCCGTGATCGCCATGGAGCCCGTGATCGAGACGCTCGAAGTTGTCTCGGAGAGCGGGTTGCTGCCTGCTTCGGATGCTGAAACCGTCGATCAGATCCTTTCGGACGCTGGATTCCAGGTTGCCAGCGTGCGCCAGGGCGATGCTCTGGTGCCGCGCCTTTTCCCAACTGCCATGCCCCAGGACATGGCAGAGATTGATCAGGTCGCAGAGAAGAAGCGCATCTTCATCATGGTCATGCTGCCACTGGTGCTGGCCGCCAACGAGAACATCCACTCCGATCGTGAGGAACTCCTCCGTCTCAAGTCGGCTGTCGATCAAGGCCAGGAGCTTTCCGCCCAGGACCAGGCATGGCTCAATGAGCTCGCCGAACTCTACTATGTCGACGACATCGATTTTGACACGCTGGTTGCGCGCGTGGACGTCATTCCGCCCTCGCTGGTGCTGGCCCAGGCCGCATTGGAATCAGGCTGGGGCACGTCGCGTTTTGCCCATGAAGGCAATGCCGTGTTCGGTCAACGCTCGTGGGATGAAGACGACGGTATTGTTCCTGAAGCACGCCGCTCGGACGAAACCCATGTTGTGAAGTCGTTTGATGGCCTGAAGGATTCGGTGCTGGCTTATCTGGTCAACCTGAACCGCCACGGGGCCTATCGTCATCTGCGTCAGATCCGCACGGCCCTCCACAGCGAGAATCTGCCGCTCGACGGTTGGACCCTGGCTGCCGGCCTGGACGATTACGCAGAAGAGCCCGACTACATCGAACTGGTGCGCTCGGTCATCCGCTTCAACAAACTCACCGATTTCGACAACGCCCGCCTGGCTGATCTGGCCCTCTAGACCGGAGCGATCTCCAAGCTGATTTTTCCACCTTGCCTACTCAGTGCCTCCGGGCACGAGGAACGGCAGGCCCAGCCAGCGGAAGCGTCCGTCTGACGTGGGCAGAGTACAGTTGAGACGGCTGCGACCTGGGCCAAAGGGCCGGTCCAGCCGGATCTCGACGTGGCGGTCGCCCAGTAGTTCCAGATCAACATTCGCGCCGTTCGAGGCAAAACAGGCCAGCCTGTGCAGAGACCCCACGGATTCTTCAGCCGTGAAACCGATGGATGGCGGGTTCGCGCTGCCGGTTCCACGGATCGGCATATCTTCGGGCATGATGTCGCGCACCGGAAACGCCAGGGTATCGACGATGGTGGCGAAACGATCAGGCTCACCATAGCGCTCGTTCAGTGCAAACCGCGGCAGCGTGAAGAGATTGGCGCCATCTGCCACAGCCCCGGAGTGCTGGCCGAAGGCAGCGACATAGCCGGCATTTTCGATCATCGCGACTAGCTCGGCACTGTATTCGCCATAAGGATAGGCAAAAAGGCGCGGCACATAACCCAGTTCGCGCAGGAAGGTCGAGGTCATGCGCGCCAGATCCTGTTCCATGGTGCCGCGATCCATGAACGCCATATGGCCATGGGCAGCACTGTGCGCGCCGATCGTGACACCGGCCTCGGCCATGGTGCGAATCTCCGACCAGCTAAGCGCGCCAGCGACCTGGCCGACCGAATCCGTATTGACGAACAGCGTGAACGGCAGGCCTGCAGCCTGCAGGCGCGGAAACGCCTCTGTGTAGGTTGACCGATAGGTGTCATCGATCGTGATCGCAATGGTGCGGTCCGGTAGGGGCGTGCCCGCAGCAAGTGCTGCGACAATCTCTTCAAGCGGGCGCACGTTGTAGCGGCCGTCCGTCAGGATCGCGATATGCTCTTCGAACTGATCAAGGCGGATGTTGGTCGAGGGCACACCGGTATCACCAAACCGGTGGTACATCAGGACCACGGCTGAAGCAGGTTCGCCATCGACTTGCGCCTGCGCAACCGGCACCGCAAAGATGACAGTGCCCAGGGCCAGCGCTACACCTGTCAGCCAGCCTACGAAACGCGAACGCAGGGATCCTGCCATGGACAAGCTTGACAAGACGTCACTCGATCTCATCTTCCGCGAAGCACGCACGGTATCACGCTGGCAGGACCGCGAAGTCAGCCGGGAAACGCTCGAAGCGCTGTGGGATCTCGTCCGGATGGGGCCGACAAGCGCGAACTGTTCACCCATGCGCGTGACCTTTGTCGTCAGCGATGCCGCCAAAGCTCGGCTTGAGCCCTTTCTGATGTCGGCGAATGTTGAACAGACCATGGCAGCCCCCGTGGTCTCCATACTGGCCTATGACACGAAGTTCTACGAGCATTTGCCGCGACTTTTCATGGAGGAGGCCGTGTCCTGGTTCACATCCAGCGCCAAGCTCGCCCAGGAAACCGCGTTCCGCAATGCCACCCTGCAGGGCGCATACTTCATTCTGGGCGCGCGCGCACTGGGACTGGACTGTGGACCCATGTCGGGTTTTGACGGCGGCGGCGTCGATAAGGAATTCTTCGACGGCACCAGTTTCAAAAGCAACTTTCTGGTCAATCTGGGTTACGGCGACCGCACGGGACTGGATCCGCGCGCCTACCGATTCGCCTTTGACGAGGCCTGCGAGATTGTCTGATGCAGTCCGCGCTACACCATCATGCCCGTGCCTGCAGCACGATCACTGAGCACGGGATAACGGCGCGGTGCAAAGAGCTGATAATGCCACCACTCGTTGACGTACCAGTCAAAGCCCGCCGCAGTCATGATGCCAAGAAGCAGAAACCTGTTGGCACGCTGGCCCGGCGTGATGCCCACGGCATCATGATGTCCGTTGGCAGTGAGGTCATCGACCGGGCCGCCCATGTCGAGCTCGCGCCCATCCACATCCAGCAGCGTGACATCGACCGCAACGCCCCTGCTGTGGGGCGAACCACGACGGGGGTCAGCGACATAGTCGGGGTTGGGCGTATGATTCCACAGCGCCCATTGCGCTTCGGACGGGCGGAAGGCATCTGTGATCTTCAGGCGCAAGTCCTGTTCAGCGGCGTAACCCACAGCAAGCTCCAGACATGCCGCTGCATCGGCATGCAGAAAGCAGCGCGCATTGCCGTAGATGCTCTCGCCCATGAAGTTGTCGTCATGGCCATAGACAAGGTCGACAATGACGTCGAAACGGGGCGGGCTGATTTCGACCAGCAGCGTCATGATGAATCCTCTGAGCGGATCAAGATTGGCGGCAATGTTACCACGCAGGCACGCGGCATCCCATGAAGGTTCTGGCACTTGATTCAACACTGGCGGCATGTTCCGTGGCCGTGGTCGACGGCGATGAAGTCCTGGCCAATGCCTGGGAGGCAATGACCCGTGGCCATGCCGAACGCATGATTCCCATGACCCTGGAAGTCATGGATCGCGCGGGGATCGCGTTTGACCAGTTGGACCTGGTTGCCGTAACGGTGGGCCCCGGCAGTTTTACCGGCGTGCGTGTCGGGCTGGCCGCTGCGCGGGGACTGGCGCTGGCCGCAGGACTGCCGATTGCCGGCTTCACGACCCATGAAACCCTTGCCGCTTCGGTTGACGCGAACAGCTTTGCCGGTCGCTCCCTGGCGGTCGCTCTGGATGCACGGCGCGGTCAGATCTACCTGCAGACCTTTGCGCAGGACGGCGCAGCACTTTCCCCGCCCCTGATCGCCGAGCGCGCCGATTGCCGCCTTCCCCAAGGTTCCTGGCTGGCGGTCGGCAGTGGTGCCGATGCCTTTGCAGACCAGGCCGGTGTCATGATCGACCCGGAGGAATACCTGCCCGATGCGCGCAGGGTCGCCGCGCTGGCCATCCAGCGTTTCGTAACCGATGAAGAGCCGTTTCCCAAAACACCGCCAGGGCCGCTTTACCTGCGCCCGGCCGATGCCAAGCGGCCCGGAGAACTGGCGCCGGTCAAACTGCGGGTGGCAAAACCGGATGAAAACCAGGCGCTCTCTGACTTGCACGGACGCTGTTTTGAAGAGGTCTGGAGTGCAGATTTCATCGCCCGCGTCATGGAACGACAGAACAACTTTGCGCTGGTTGCCGTGGATCCCCAGGGTCACGAGCAGGGATTCGCCTTTGTGCGCCAGACTGCCGACGAGGCCGAGCTGCTGTCTGTCGGCGTGCTTGAAAGCGCGCGCAAATCAGGCATTGGCGCACGCCTGCTCGCAGGCGTCACCGATCGTGTGCGCAGTGCCGGTGCCAGATACCTGTTCCTGGAAGTTGCCGAGGACAATCTTGCCGCACGCACGCTTTATGCCCGGGCAGGCTTCAAGCAGACGGGCCGGCGCAAGGGATATTACGAGAACGGCAAATCGAGCGTTGATGCCCTCACGCTGACACGCGCACTTTCTTAAGTCTTCCTGACCACCAGGCGCCAAACCTGCGAGCCCTCTTCCTCGCGCTCCAGCGAGAGGATCTGGTGACCATGCTCTTCGACCGAACGCGGCACATTCTTGAGCGGTTCGCCGTCGTTCAGGCGCACTTCGAGCGTTTCACCCACCGACATCTTCTCGATGGCGAGCTTGGTCTTCACAAACGTGAGCGGACAGACATCGGGTGTGATATCGAGGAAGATATCGGTGTCGGTGCGGGCAGGATTCTGGCTCAAGATCGATCCTTTCGGCAAACAGGAGCCTCAAAGGGGCTTTTGCATTATATGGGTGCCCCAGCGCCGGGTGAAACCACCTCCCTGGCGGGGATAGGTGCTGGCCATGGTGCTGGCGTGAATTGCAGGTTAAAATTCGGACATCATGACATCGCGTATTGAACAAGCTTGTATCGACAAGGGTTTGAAGATGACCGAGCAGCGGCGCGTCATCGCCCGTGTTCTGTCAGATTCCGAGGATCATCCTGATGTTGAAGAGGTCTATCGAAGGGCCTCTGCGCTGGATGACCGAATCAGCCTGGCAACGGTTTACCGCACGCTGCGCCTGTTTGAAGATTCCCAGATCATCCAGAGCCACGACTTTGGCGGCGGGCGCGCGCGTTACGAAGCGACCGAAGAAGATGAACATCATGATCACCTGATCAACGTCGATACTGGCGAAGTCATCGAATTTTTTGACGAGGAACTTGAAGCCCTGCAGGACAAGATTGCCAAACGCCTGGGTTTCCACCTGGTCGACCATCGCCTTGAGCTTTACGGCAAGCCCGTGAAGCCGGCCAAGGGCTCCTGACCTTGCGTGCCCGCCATGCATGAGGCGAACAGCGAAGCAGCCCTCCTGGAAACCGGCATCATGCTGGGTCCCCTGGAACTGCGACTGGCCCGTGATGAATCCGAGATCCGCGCTGTCCAGCGGCTGCGCTACCGCGTTTTCTATGACGAGATGAAGGCCAAGCCGATCGGTTCCATGGAGGCCGAGGGGCGCGATTTTGATGAATTCGACGAAGTCTGCGATCACCTGATCGTGCGCGATACCAAACGCGATGGCGATGAGTCGATTGTGGGCACCTATCGCCTGCTGCGCCGTTCGGTCGCTGAGAAGTTCGGCAAGTTTTACACCTCCGGCGAATACGACATCTCCAAGCTGCTCGCCGTCGAAGGCGAACTGGTCGAGCTGGGCCGCAGTTGCGTCGACATGAATTATCGCGCCGGTGCAGCAGTACAGGCGTTGCTGCGCGGATTGGGCGCCTACTCCAACCAGCACGACATCCGCATCATGTTCGGCTGCGCCAGCCTGCACGGCATCGATCCTGATGAACTGGCGCGCCCGCTTTCCTATCTGCATCATCATCTGCAGGCACCCGACGCCATCTGTCCGCGCGCGCTTGATGACCTCTATATCGACATGAACCGGTTACCCATTGAAGAAATCGACGCGATCAAGGGTCGCTCGAGTCTGCCGCCGCTGATCAAGGGTTATGCCAGGGCAGGTTGCCGCTTTGGCGATGGCGCGGTGATCGACCGTCAGTTCAACACCACCGATGTCTGTGTCGTACTCGATATGTCGGTGATCTCCGACAAGTTCGACAAACGCTACAAGAAGGACGAGGACGCCGAAGACGACGATCTGGGCACAGGTCCAGGAGGCGCCTAGATGGTGCCGTCCTCATGACGCTGCTCGCTGCCATCCGGGCACTGGGATATGTCGGTTTCACGCTGGCCTGTCTGCCCGTGCAGATCGTTCTGGTCACACTGGGTGCACGTGCAAGCCACGCCTTCCCGCAGTTTTATCACCGCATCGTGCTGCGCATTCTGGGCATTCGCCTTGATATTCGCGGGCGGGTGTCGCGTGAACGCCCATGTCTGTTTGTCGCCAACCACACCTCCTATCTCGATATCGAAATCCTGGGCGCTCTGGTACGCGGCAGCTTTGTCGCCAAGTCCGAGGTGGGTAACTGGCCGGGCTTCGGGTTGCTGGCCAAGCTGCAGCGTACCGTGTTTGTCGACCGGCGCAGAAGCCAGGCCGGCAAACACAAGACCGCCATTCAGGAACGTCTGGATGCCGGCGAGCGCCTGATTCTGTTCCCCGAAGGCACCACCAGCGACGGCAACAAGATCCTGCCGTTCAAACGCGCCCTGTTTGCCGTTGCCCAGCAAAGGGTCAACGATAAGCCAGTGGCCGTGCAACCCATCTCCATCGCTTATGCCGGGTTCTCGAACCTGCCGATGGATCGGGAATTGCGCCCCTATTATGCCTGGTATGGCGACATGGACCTGGTGCCCCATGCCTGGGAGATGCTGAAAACCGGGGTTGTCACGATCATCGTGCAGTTTCATCCGCCCATATCCATTGATGACGCCGGCGGCGATCGCCGCGTTCTGGCCGAACAGTGTCAGGAGATCATTGGCGACGCCGTCGCCACCGCACTTTCCGGCCGACTGGCGCCAAAGCGACGGCGTGGCCTGGGCGGCCGGTTGAAGAAGGCGAGCACGAATTGACTCCCGCCGGGTGGCTAAGGCATGGTATCGCGTCTGTACCGGGCCGAATTCGGCATGGTGCGACGGATTTTGAACCAGATACCGGACCATGCAAAAGCGACATGAAACGCTTCCATACTGAACGCTCTTGAAGCGTCATCACAGCGATCCGCGATTGCCCAGAAAACTCTATATCAAGACCTATGGCTGCCAGATGAACGTCTACGACTCCGGTCGTATGGCCGATCTGCTGGCGCCGCTTGGTTATGCAGCAACCGATGCGCCTGAAGGGGCGGATCTGGTGATCCTGAACACGTGTCATATTCGCGAGAAGGCTGCCGAGAAGGTCTATTCCGAACTTGGTCGTCTGCGCATCCTGAAAGAAGAATCAGCCGAACGCGGCAACCAGATGCTGATTGCCGTCGCAGGTTGTGTCGCCCAGGCCGAGAGCGAAGAGATGCGCCGGCGCGCACCGGTGGTTGACCTGATCGTGGGCCCCCAGACCTATCACCGCCTCCCCGAGCTGGTGGCACGCGCCCATCGCTCGACCGGCGCGGTGCTCGACACCGAATTTCCAGCCGAATCGAAGTTTGATCATCTGCCCGACACGCAGGCCGTTGACGGTCCCTCCGCCTTCCTTTCCGTGCAGGAAGGATGTGACAAGTTCTGCACGTTCTGCGTTGTGCCCTATACCCGCGGCTCGGAGTTTTCACGGCCTGCCCAGGCCGTGCTGGCAGAGGCGCGCCGTCTGGTTGCCTCCGGCGTGCGCGAAATCACCCTGTTGGGTCAGAACGTCAATGCCTATCACGGGGAAGGGCCCGAAGGACGCGACTGGTCACTGGCGCGCCTGATCTACGGGCTTGCCGAAATCGATGGCCTTGCGCGGATCCGTTACACGACCTCGCATCCCCGCGATATGGATGATGCCCTGATCAAGGCCCACGGCGAGGTCGATGCCCTGATGCCGTATCTCCATCTTCCCGTGCAGTCGGGCAGCGATACGATCCTGAAGGCCATGAACCGGCGTCACACGGCTGATGATTACCGCCATCTGATCGATCGCATCCGCAACGCCCGGCCTGATATTGCGATGTCGGGCGATTTCATCGTCGGATTTCCAGGCGAAAGCGATCTTGATTTTGCCGATACCCTGAAACTGGTCACCGACGTGACCTATGCTTCGGCCTTCTCGTTCAAGTATAGCGCCCGGCCGGGAACTCCGGCCTCAACAGCCGGCCAGCAGGTTCCCGAAGCCGTGAAGACAGATCGGCTTGCCGCGCTGCAGCAGATACTCGATGCCCAGCAGGTCGCGTTCAACCACGCCACTGTGGGTTGCCAGGCGCCGGTTCTTTTTGAACGGATTGGCCGCAGGCAGGGACAGATGGTGGGACGCACGCCCTGGCTGCAGGCGGTTTATGTCGAAGCCGGTCCAGAGATGCTGGGCCAGATTGCGCCCGTCACGCTGGTCGGAGCGAATGCGAAGTCGTTGACCGGTACCCTGGCAAGTCCCGCTGGCGAGACCGCGCATCCGACCACTGTGCAGGTGGCCTGATGGCGATTCCCACCGTGCAGGATTCGGCCGAAGCGTTGCGCTACCTGACCTTTGATGACAATGCCCTGCTTTCTGTTCTTTACGGCGACCATGACCGCAATCTGGCGCGCATCGAACAGCAGCTTGAAGTCTCCTTGACGTCACGTGGCAATCAGATTGCAGTCGCAGGCCCCGAGGTCTCCGCCGAGGCGGTGGTTGGCGTTCTGAACCAGCTTTATGGCCGCCTGAAGAGTGGCCTGTCGGTTGGGCTGGCCGATGTTGATGCTGCCCTGCGTATGGCAAAGGAACCTCTGCCGGATGGCGAAGGTTCTGCGCCCATGATGGAAGTCCGCACGCCCAAGCGACGGATTACACCACGCTCACGCAACCAGGCCCGTTATCTCCAGACCCTCATGGATAACGAACTGGTGTTTGCACTGGGGCCGGCCGGTACCGGCAAGACCTATCTGGCAGTCGCCATGGCCGTTGCGATGATGGAAGCAGGCAAGGTTGATCGCATCGTGCTGTCACGCCCTGCCGTGGAGGCTGGTGAACGTCTCGGTTTTCTGCCCGGTGATCTGCGCGACAAGGTCGACCCCTATCTGCGCCCGCTTTATGACGCACTCCATGACATGATGCCTGGTGAAAAGGTCGCGCGCCGTTTGGAAAGCGACGATATCGAGGTTGCCCCGCTTGCCTTCATGCGCGGGCGCACGCTGGCCAATGCCTTTGTCATTCTGGATGAGGCACAGAATACGACGGCGGTGCAGATGAAGATGTTTCTGACCCGCCTGGGCGAAAACGCCCGCATGGTCGTAACCGGCGACCTGTCACAGATTGATCTTCCCGCCGGCCAGACTTCGGGTTTGGCTGATGCTTTGCGTGTCCTTGAGGGCGTCAAGGGTATCAGCACGGTGCGGTTTACGGCTGCTGATGTCGTACGCCACGAACTGGTGACCCGGATTGTGCGCGCCTACGATGGTGAAAGCGGAGGCTCGGACCAGCGGTGATTGTCGAAAGCCTTCCATCGAGTATCACCGGCAGGGTCGAAATCGACCTTGCCCTTGAGGACGACGCCTGGCTTGAGGCGCTGCCAGATGCACGCTCTGCGGTTGAGTTGGCGGGTGCGGCTGTGCTTGAGCACCTCTGTCCCGGACTGCATCTGTCCATGGCTGTGGTCCTGACCGATGATAAAGCCGTGCGCGCGCTCAATGACCGCTGGCGCCGCCAGGACAAAGCAACCAACGTCCTGTCGTTTCCCACAGAAGAGTTGGTCGCTGGAACCAGGCCGTCGGTACCGCCAGGTGCCCCCGCCCACCTTCCCATCGAGCTTGGAGATGTGGTGCTAGCGCGTGAAACCGTTCTGCGCGAGGCAAGTGAAGCCGCACTGCCCGCACGAAATCACCTTTGCCACCTTGTCGTACATGGCGGTCTGCACCTTCTCGGGTATGACCATGAGGAAGACAGGCAAGCTGAACACATGGAGTCTCTGGAAGTCGCTGTACTTGCCGGGCTCGGGATACCCAACCCTTATGCGTGAACAACGTCATGGCTGATCGAAGTTCGCCTTCTTCTCCAAACCCGGTCGGGTTTTCCGGCTGGCTGCGCCGTCTTGTGAGCGGTCGCAACGGTGAAAGCCTGCGCGAAACGGTCGAGGAGCTTCTTGAAGATTACGAGGACGACGGGGCGGCGCTGTCTGATACCGAGCGCGCCATGCTGGTCAACCTGCTGGAGTTTGGCGGTCTGCGCGTTGATGACGTGATGGTTCCCCGGGCTGATGTGGTTTCCGTGGAGTCGTCGGTGGCGTTGGCTGATGTGGTTGAGATCATGCGCCGGGAAGGTCATTCACGGCTTCCGGTCTATCGTGAATCCCTGGACGACCCCTTGGGCATGATTCACGTTCGCGACCTGCTGGACCACTGGGGGGCGCCAGCACCGGGACCGCCGCTGAGTTCGGTCGTGCGGGAAGTTCTGTTCGTGCCGCCTTCGATGCCGGTGATCGACCTGTTGATCAAGATGCGTACGTCCCGCGTTCATATGGCATTGGTGGTCGATGAATTCGGCGGTATCGACGGGCTGGCCACGATCGAGGATCTGGTCGAACCCATCGTGGGCGAAATATGGGATGAGCACGACACCGATGACGGGCATTTGCTGTCAGAGAGTGGCGGGGTGCTTGAGGCCCATGCGCGCGCCTCGGTTGAAGAGCTTGAGCAGATGACCGGTTGTGATCTGCTTCCCGATGAGCGCGATGAGGATATCTCGACCCTGGGCGGATTGGTCTATTCGATGCTGGGACGAATTCCCGTGCGCGGTGAAGTCATTCCCCATGAATCGGGTCTGGAATTCGAGATCGTGGATGCCGATCCGCGGCGGATCAAACGTCTGCGTGTACGTTATGGCGCCTCGCGGAGCTGATCCAGGCGCGGCCTGGACGCCCGAAACCCTGCCTGAGCGGTTGGCGTTGTTGCATGGCTGGCGCCGTTGTCTGGTCCTGTTCGGCCTTGGCCTGGTGCTGGCGGCGGTGTTGCCGCCCTTCTACGTTCTTCCCGCCGCCCTGGTCGCACTGACGGGGTTTGCCTGGATTCTGAATGGCGCGACAACGTTCCGTCGCGCCTGGTTCGATGGCTGGCTTTTTGGCATCGGGTTTTCCAGCGCGGGTTTCTACTGGATTGCCAATGCGCTTCTGGTCGATGCGGATCGTTACGGTAGGCTGTTCCCGTTTGCGCTGGCTGCGATTGCGCTTGGTTTTGGATTGTTTCCGGCCCTGGCGGCGCTGTTTGCCCGCATTGCACCGGCCGGAGCGCCAAGGGCCGCTGCTCTGATGGTTGCATGGCTGTTGGTCGAATGGTTGCGCAGTTGGGCGCTGACCGGCTTTCCCTGGAACATGCTGGGAACCTCTCTGGGTCTCATGGATGCCCTGCTCCAGCCCGCAGCCTGGGGTGGCCCATGGGTGCTTTCAGCGATCATTCTGCTGGCAGCTCTGCTGCCCGCCCTGATGGCGCACGGAGGAAGATTGCCAAGGACCAGGGCACTGGTCGGATTTGCCTTGTCGATCGCCCTGATTGCCGTCGTCTGGGGTGTGGGCAGCATGAGATTATCCGCCCATGCCACAACCTATCAGCAAGGTACCGTATTGCGGCTGGTCCAGCCCAACATTGCGCAAGCCGACAAGTGGCGCAGCACTCTGCAGGATTCGCATTTTGCAACGCTTATTGCGTTAAGTCTGTCGCAACCTGCGAGCGAGCAACCCGCCACGATCATCTGGCCGGAAGCTGCCATTCCGTTTCAGCTGCTGCGAAAACCACAGACCCTGCAGGAAGCGACAACCGTCATACCCGATGGTGGCCTGCTGCTGGCTGGCGCCGTGCGCGCGTCAGAGGGAACAGACGGCACACTGCAACCCTGGAACAGCATGCTGGTCCTCGACCAGACCGGTCTTGTGGCAACCTATGACAAACATCATCTGGTTCCGTTCGGGGAATACGTGCCCCTGCGGGGAATCCTGCCCATCGACAAGCTGACGCCCGGAGCAACCGATTTTGTTGCCGGTCCCGGCCCCGTGGTCATAAACCAAGGAAACCTGCCACCTTTTGGCCCTCTGGTCTGCTACGAAGTGATCTTTCCAGCCGAAATTATCGGCGCCCAGGGACGTCCATCCTGGTTGCTCAACATCACCAATGACGGCTGGTACGGCGAATCCACAGGGCCTTATCAGCACTTTCAGGCAGCGCGTTTACGTGCCGTGGAGCAGGGGTTGGCCATGGTGCGGGTTGCCAATACCGGGATAAGCGGTTTCATCGACCCCGTGGGACGTGTCCTTTCCAGCCTGCCGCTGGGACATCGCGGTGTTCTTGATGGCCCGCTTCCAGAGCCTCTGGCAGAGCCCACGCTCTATGCACGATGGGGGGACTGGACGCTGTTTTTCAGCCTGATCCCCCTGATCATGATTCTGGCCTGGACCTTGCAGGCCTCTCGTCGTGTGGGCGACGGGGGAACAGGTTCCGCAACCGGGCGGTGCTAGCACTGCTGGTTGATTCGGGTCACGTTCCAGTCCGATAGGGTTGGTGCTGTTGGGGCCATTCAAGACCGTGTCGTTACCCGTCGAGCGCAATAACGAACGGGAACGCAGAGAAAGTTAAAACGAACATGGTAAGCAAACCAAATCCGATCGACATTCATGTCGGTGGCCGTGTCAGATTGCGCCGCACCCTTTTGGGTATGAGCCAGGCAAAACTGGCACAGGCGCTGGGTCTGACCTTCCAGCAAATTCAGAAGTATGAACGCGGCGCGAACCGGATCGGCTCCAGCCGCCTGTTCAAGCTGTCGCAGATCCTGGATGTGCCGGTCAGCTTCTTCTTCGACGACATGACCGAAGAAACGGCAACCGGTGGCGGCGCCGCACCGCCGGCCAACCCGCCGGAGGATCCTTCCGGCCCCGACACATTGACCAAACGCGAAACTCTGGAACTGGTGCGGGCCTACTACCGCATTCCTGATGATCGCCTGCGTCGCAAGGTCTTTGAGTTGGTGAAAGCTGCTGGCCCCAAGGACAAGGCACCGGAAGGCTGACCTGATTGCCGGCCTCGTTACCTTCGTGGGTACGTGGCCGGCAACATCGTCTCAAGTTTCCTGTGCCGTCCGTGCGGATGGGCCAAATGCCGCGGCAATACGTCAAAATTCTTGACCCATAAGCCCGCTTCAGCGAGTGTCGCGCGCATCGGAATGCCGGTGCCTGCTGGCTATTGCGTTTTTGTTTTACCATCAGCGTCATGGGAGAATGATCGTGGCGAGGAAGAGCTATCTGTTCACCAGCGAATCGGTGTCCGAGGGCCATCCCGACAAAGTCTGTGACCGCATCTCCGATGCCGTGGTGGACGCCTATCTGGGTGCCGACCCGACCGCACGTGTTGCCTGCGAAACCCTGACGACAACCAATCTGATTGTCATTGCCGGCGAGGTTCGCGGGCCCCACGAAGTCATCGACCGCGTCGAGGAACTGGCACGCAATGCCGTGAAGTCGATCGGCTATGATCAGGAAGGCTTCAGCTGGAAAAACGCCGAGGTGCAGGTCCACCTGCATGAACAGTCTTCCGATATTGCCCAGGGCGTCGACGCTGACGGCAACAAGGCCGAAGGCGCTGGTGACCAGGGCATCATGTTCGGTTACGCGTGCCGTGAAACCTCTGTCCTGATGCCGGCACCGATCCATCTTTCCCATCAGATTCTCAAGCGCCTGGCCGACGTACGCCACGACGGCACCGAGCCGCTGCTTGCCCCTGATTCCAAGAGCCAGGTCACCCTGGCCTATGAAGACGGCAAGCCGGTGCGCGCAACGTCTGTTGTTGTTTCGACCCAGCATGACGCCAGCCTCAACCAGGATCAGGTCAAGGAAATCGTGCGTCCCTATGTCGAGGAAGTTTTGCCCGACGGCTGGATGTGCTCGGACGACCAGTTCTATGTAAACCCGACCGGCAACTTTGTCATCGGCGGCCCCGATGGCGATTGTGGCCTGACCGGCCGCAAGATCATCGTCGACACCTATGGCGGTGCAGCACCGCATGGCGGCGGCGCATTCTCAGGCAAGGACCCCAGCAAGGTTGACCGTTCGGCGGCCTATGCAAGCCGTTATCTCGCCAAGAACGTCGTGGCTGCCGGACTGGCCGATCGCTGCTCGATCCAGCTTGCCTATGCCATTGGCGTTGCCGATCCACTGTCGGTCTATGTCGACACCTATGGCACCGGTCAGTGCGACGAAGCAGCGCTTGAGAAAGCCCTGCGCGACGTCATGGATCTCACCCCGCGCGGCATCCGCGATCATCTCCAACTCGACCGTCCGATCTATGAGCGCACGGCAGCTTATGGCCACATGGGCCGCGAGCCAGAGGCAGATGGCGGATTTTCCTGGGAAAAGACCGACCTGGCCGACAGCCTGAAGTCCGCACTGGCTTGACGTCGTGCCATGTGATCCCCTTGTGATGGGATCACATGGCTGGACGTAGCCGATCGTACCGATGGCCAGGCAGACCCCAACTCCAGGCCACCAACGGCTCTTTGGCCGTCGTAAAGGCCATGAGCTGACGCCACGTCGTCAGGCCCTGATCGATGACATGCTGCCAGCGATCCGGCCCATGATCAGCGAAGACGGCGTGGTTGATCTGCAGGGCCCCGTCGCCGGGCAGGACCGGCTATGGCTCGAGGTCGGCTTTGGCGGCGGTGAACATTTGGCCTGGCAGGCAGCGCATCACCCCGATGTCACCATCCTGGGCGCCGAGCCGTTTATCAATGGTGTCGCCAGCCTGCTTGCCCATGCCCAGGATCAACAGCTTTCCAACATACGTGTCCTCGACAACGATGTTCGCCCGCTGCTTGACGCACTGCCCGACGGCAGTCTTGAGCGCATCATGGTGCTGTTCCCCGATCCCTGGCCGAAAGCACGCCACAATCGCCGCCGGATCATCAACACGTTAACGGTTGAACGTTTTGTCGCCCTGCTGGCTGACGGCGGAGAGCTTCGGCTGGCCACTGACATCATGGATTACGCGCGCTGGATGATGACAGCAGTGTGGCCCCATCCCGATCTGGTCTGGACAGCGCGCCGGCCAGGCGACTGGCAAACCCGGCCCGATGACTGGCCCGGAACACGTTATGAAACAAAGGCTGGAAAAGCCGGAAGAACGCCGGTCTTCCTAACCTTCAAACGCCGGGACCGCTAAGCCTTCAGAAAACCCATGATCTCTTCGACCTGATCCTGGATCGGCATGGCGATGGCGCGTGCGCGTTCGGCGCCATCCTTGAGGACGCTATCGACATAGCCGGGGTCAGCGTTGAGGCGTTTCATTTCCTCGCCGACCGGTCCCTAGCTTTCTCGACCGCCAAGCTCGGTGAGGCCCTTCTTGAAGTCACTGAACTGGGCGCTGGCAGAACTGGTCAACGACGGCCTGGCGGGTGGTGTCGGCGAGGGCGGCATAGATCGTGATCAGGTTCGAGGCTTCCGGCCGGCTCTCGGCGTCATAGGTGACGCCGGGCTCGCTGTCGGTGCGTGCCTTGCGGAATTTCAACGCAATGGTGTCTCGATCATCGTTGAGATTGATACGGGAATAATCACTCTCATCAGATTTCGACATCTTCTTGGTGCCATCACGCAGGGACATCACACGTGTCGCCTCGCCCGTGATGACTGGCTCAGGCAGGGGAAAGAAATCGACGCCGAACTGACGATTGAAGGCACCGGCAATGTCGCGGCTGAGTTCCAGATGCTGTTTCTGATCTTCGCCCACCGGCACATGGGTGGCGTGATAACCGATGATGTCGGCGGCCTGCAGCACAGGATAACCGTAAAGCCCCAGGCTTGCCTGTTCGCGCTTCTTGCCGGCCTTTTCCTTGAACTGGGTCATGCGGTTCAACCAACCAAGCGGCGTCAGGCACGAGAGCATCCAACCCAGGCGGGGATGCATGGCGCACTGACTCTGGTTGAAGATGACGCAGCGTTCGGGATCGAGTCCCGAAGCCAGGAACCCGGCGGTCACTTCACGCGTGTTGGCGCGCAGCGCGGCGGGGTCATAAGGCATGGTGATGGCATGGAGGTCGACGATGCAATAAATGCACTCGTAATCATCCTGCATCTCCACGAAACGCTTCAAGGCACCCAGGTAGTTGCCAAGGTGCAGGCTGCCGGTCGGCTGAATGCCGGAAAAAACCCGATTCATCGGGACCACTCCATTGTCAGATTGGTCGCGTTATCGCGCGGGGGCGGGGGGCGGTCAAGCAGCCGGCTTGGGCCGTACTCCAAAGATCGCCGTGCCAACCCGCACATGGGTGGCGCCAAACGTGACTGCTGTTTCGTAGTCACCCGACATTCCCATGGAGAGCTGGGCAAGTTCGTTGCGTTTTGCAATGTCTGCAAGCAGAGCAAAGTGGAGCGATGGTTCCTGATCAAACGGGGGAATGCACATGAGCCCTACCACGTTCAAACCGGCTGCACGGGCCTGAGCCACCAGAGCGTCGGTGTCATCAGGCAGGCAGCCCGCCTTCTGATCCTCTTCACCTGTGTTGACCTGGATGAAACAGGCGGGATGGCGGCCGAGTTTCTCCATCGAGCGCGCCAGGGCACCCACCAGTTTGGGGCGATCGACACTCTCGATCACATCAAACAGGGCAATCGCATCATCGGATTTGTTGGTTTGCAGGGGTCCGATCAGGTGGAGCTCGATGCCATCAAACGCTTCCTTGAGTTCAGGCCACTTACCCTGAGCTTCCTGCACGCGGTTTTCACCAAAGATACGATGGCCGGCTTCCAGGGCAGGACGAATGCGTTCGCCGTCATGGGTTTTGGAAACGGCAACCAGGGTGACCGAACCCTTGTTGCGTCCGGCATCCTGCTCTGCTGCGGCAATCTCGGCCTGGACCGCATCAAGATTTTCTCTGACATCACTATGATCGTTCATGGTGCCTCATTATCGAGATAACCGAACCGCTGCATGACCGCGCCGTGATCTGCTGTCAGCCGTGCGGCCTGTTCGGGCGAGAGCATAGACCGCCAGGACCCGGAACGGCCACGCCGGAAGAACTTCTTCTGCTTGTGTGAGCGCTCCTGGAAGCCTGACGTCTCCTCCTGACGCGCAAGCTGCTCGAAGCTGGTGTTCCCGATTGCATTTCTCACCTGTTGGGATGAGCGCTCAATACCCAGAAACGCGACGATCCTGCCGAAGGTCTGTTTGGGCTGATCGAGCATGTCTTCGTAACGCAGGACCAGAACGGTGCTGGCCTTCTGGTTGGTCCAGCCGGTCACGTTCTGCGACCAGCTTCCGATGAATTCGGTGACACCCTCTTCACTGGCATCGGTCTGAGCGTTCTCGCGTGCCATGGCGTCGATGGCCCCATCGATGCCAATGCCCAGGTGATCGGCATAACTCAGCGCAACGTCACGGGGGTCACGCACCATGTAGATCGAACCCAGTGTGTGTGCCGGATCATGGCTGGGGTGTCCCGCCAGCATGGTCAGCGCGGTATGGGTTTTCACAAACACCGTACCGTTCCGGCTCGCCGCCAGGGCTGCCTGCATGCGTGGGCGCAATCGCGCGATTTCCTCCCGGCTCAATTGACGCGGATCGCCATCCGACAGCGATGCATAATGCTGATGCGCCGCATCCATCAGCGCGCCCCTAGACATCGCATTGAGGTCAAGGGGGCCGCCCTTGTCGACGATCAGATTGTGCAGAAACGCGCGCATCCAGGTATTGCCGGATTTGGGGTAACTGGCGAGCCAGAGAATCTTTCCCATATCCAGCGACCCCTAGAATCCATCGGGGACATAGTTGAAGCGCGCCATTTGTTCACGATGCGCACCGACAACCGCAGCAATTTGATCAGGAGTGAGAACCTCACACCACTGGCCAGCCGTACCCTTGCGGAAAAATCTTGAATGTGACGTCGCCTCACCAAATCCCTTTTCGGTTTCCTGGCGCTGCAGCGCGACAAACCAACAGTTTTCAAGCGCGCTGGCGAACGCTGATGCATCGAGATTGAGACCCATGAAGGCGACCAGATCACCAAAGGCCGCGCCTGGGTCGGCCAGCATATCCTCGTAACGCATGACGTTCTGGCCGCGATTGGGCCGCCCCGTCCAGCTTGCAACATGCTGCGACCGGCTTCCCATGACATCGGAAACCACAGGGCTGCCCGGTACAGGATGGGTGACAAAGTCCGGGGTGTCCAGGACCTCGATCGTCTGATCGATGGAACCGCCCAGATGGTTGGCATTGGAGATGACGACGTCGAGCGGGTTGCGCACGACATAGATAGATCCGGCAGTGGCCGCCATGCTGATCAGGGGCTTTCCCAGATGCATCATCATGGCGTTGTGGGTTTTGCACAGCACCGTGCCTTGCCTGCTTTCGGCGATGCGTTTCTGAACGGCCGTACGCATGGCCATGATCTCGGCCTGCGTCCAGGATTCCGGTGCACGCGTATCGACCTGGGCAAAGTTCGAAACCGACGCGTCCGAATCGCTGATGCCGCCCAGCAGGTTGATATCGAACTGGCCTTCGCCGGGAACGAGGACGTTATGCAGAAAGGCGCGAAGCCAGGTATTGCCGGACTTGGGATAACTTGCGAGCCAGAGAATGGCACTCATGAAGGCGCCTCAGGCAGATAACCGAACCGTTCCATCTGTTCGCCATGCGCCTGCACCACAGCCTTGACCTGCGCGTCGCTGAGAACATCGCGCCACTGATCGGCTTTGCCCGACCGGAAGAAACGCTCCTGCGCGGGCGTGCGCTCCTGAAATCCTTCCAGGGATTCCTGGCCCGCAACCTTGTCAAAGGCACTCAGGGCGACAGCACGCCGCACGGCATCTTCGCCGGCTTCGATACGCATGAAGCCGGCAAGAGCACCAAAGACAGCATGGGGATCGCTGAGCATGTCTTCATAACGCATGACATGCATCATGGGACTGGCACTGGCGGTCCAGCTCGCGACATGCTGCGACCACGAACCCATGACCTCATAAACGTTGGTCGCGTTGCTTGGCGTGGTGAACATGTCTTTGCCCATGATCGCGATGATCTCTTCGACCGGCAGGCCCTGGTGATGGGCATAGGACACCGCAATATCGAGCGGATTGCGCACGACATAAACCGCGCCAGCGGTCACGCCCATGTTGATTGTGGGCGTGCCGCGGACCATGACAAAGGCGCTATGTGTTTTGACCAGAACGACGCCATCTCCCGTAGCGGCGATGCGTTCCTGCACCTGTGGGCGCATACGGGCGATGTCCTCGATGCTCCACTCCTGCCACGGGCGCTGGTCGAGCAACGAGAAACCAGCCGTGCCGGGTTCTGCCAGGGTCGCTTCGCCAATGCGGTTCAACGCGACCGGATTGCTGCCGTCTCCCTTGAACAGATTGGCAAGGAACAGGCGCACCCAGGTATTACCGGATTTGGGATAGCTCGCGAGCCAGAGAATCTTGCCCATGGATTCACCAGCCTTCGGGCACGTATCCAAAGCGCGTCATCTGGTTGCGATGACGCTCGACAATCTGCCGGGCCTGATCCTCGCTGAGTTCGCGCTGCCAAGCACCGACACAGCCTTCGCCAAAGAACCGATCCTGATGATCGCTCTTCTCGTTGAAACCCTGTTCATCCTCAAGCCGGCGCATTGTGTCGATCGAGGCGTGTTCAACTGCACGCGCGATACGGTCAGGCTCGAGATCCAGCTTCAGGAAACCACAGACATTGCCAAAGGTCCCTGAGGCATCGGCAGCCAGGTCTTCATACCGCATGATGTGTACGGCCGGGTTGGGCGTGCGGGTCCAGCTCATCACATGTTGTGACCAACCGCCCTGAACAAACTCAGCCAGCCTGTCGTTGCGCGGCAGCATGTGGTTGGGCGTACTCATGACCGTGATGATCTCGTCGATCGGAACACCGGTGTGCCGGGCATAGGAGGCGGCGATGTCCAATGGATTGCGCACGATGTAGATCGCACCGGCCGTGGCATCCATGTCAAAGGGCTGGCGCCCCGCCATGGGCACCAGAGCCGCATGGGTTTTCATGAACGTCGGCTCGGACGTCAGCGTGGTCATGTGCTGCTGCATGGTCAGGCGCAGATCGGCAACTTCCTGGGTCGTCCAGGTCGCTGGATCTCGCTCGTCCACTTCGCTGTACCAGCGCAGCACGGTATCAGAGGTCGACATGCGGCTGACTTCCGACAGGGGAAGAGGATCAGGCGCATCAGCCAGCAGGTTGAACAGGAAGATACGCGTCCACGTGTTCCCCGATTTCGGATAACTCGCGATCCAGATGATCTTGCCCATGATTCCTCAGTACCCTTCCGGCAGATAATCAAACCTGGCCATCTGATCGCGGTGTATCTCACAGATCTTGCCGATCTGTTCTTCCGTGAGAACGTCCTTCCATTCACCGGTTTTGCCGGACCGGAAGAAGTTCTTTTGCGCTGCAGTTCTCTCGTGGAACCCGTGCAGTTCTTCCTGCTTGCGCAGGACCTTGAACGAGGAGTTCTTGACCGCACGTTCGATGCGTGAGCGCGGGGTATCGAGCCGAAGAAACTTCACCAGACTGCCAAAACTCTTGACCGGATTGACCAGCATATCCTCGTAGCGCATGACGTGGAGGCCGGGATTCGGCTGCGCAGTCCAGCTCTCGACATGCTGGGACCAGCTTCCCATGGGTTCGTTGGCCAGCGATTCGGCGTTGGGCGTCTCGTAGTTCTTCATGTTGAGAAGCTCGATCTGCTGATCGATCGTGATGCCCTGATGATCGGCAAAGGAGATCACCACATCGAGCGGATTGCGGATGAGATAAACCGCAGCAGCCGTCACGTTCATGTTGATCGTGGGCTGCCCACGCAGTTGCAGGACCGCCAGATGCGTCTTGGCAAAGATCGTATGGGGTCGTGAGGCCGCCAAACGGGCCTGGGCCTGGGGTCGCATGACGGCAACATCGTCGTTCGTCCATTCCTTCCAGGAACGGGTGTCGAGATCACAATAGTTCGCATTGGCGGCCTCATTCGCGGTCAACAGGGTCATGTCGTTGATGTTGAAGGATGTCTTGGGATCGCGGAACAGGTTGTGCAGAAACGCACGGGTCCAGGTGTTGCCCGACTTGGGATAACTCGCGATCCAGATGATCTGGCCCAAGGGTTACGTCTCCACTTTTGTCTGCGGCTTGTAGCCATCGGGGAGATAGCCGAAACGGGCCATCTGGTCACCATGATCCTCGCAAATGCGGGCAATCTGTTCTTCGTTCAGTTCCTGTTTCCACTGACCCGCAACGCCTTTGCGGAAAAACCGCTCCTGGTGACCCGGGCGCTCATTGAAACCTTTCTGATCTTCCTGTTTACGCAATTCCTTGAAGGACGCGTTCCGGATCGCCTTGTCGAGGCGCGCACGCTTCACATCAAGTTTCATGAAGGCAAGCGTTTCCCCGAACGTCGTCACCGGATCTTCCTGCAGATCCTCATAGCGCACGACACGCAGGCTTTTGCTGTCCTGTGCCGTCCAGCTTGAGACATGCTGGGACCAGCTACCCAGCGTTTCGGGCACATTGCGGTCGGTCAGGGGCGTCGCGAAATTCCGTTTTGCCATGATGGTGATGGCATCATCGATGGACACAGCCTGGAAGTCGGCAAAGGACAGCAGGACATCGAGCGGGTTGCGCACGATGTAGATGGCGCCTGCGGTAACGCGTGTGTTGACCGTGGGCTGGCCCTCCACCTTGATCAGAGCGTTGTGGGTCTTGCAGAACACCGTGCCCTTCTGGCCCTTGGCAATCATCTCATGGACGTGGGGGCGCATGCGCGCGATCTCGCCCAGTGTCCATTGTTCGGGCGGGCGCGGATTGGCGACCCGGTACCAGCCCATGGAAGACTCACCCTGGGTCAGGGTGCCGGTCATCTGATTGATGTCAGCGGGTTGATCCGGCTCGCGCAGAACATTGTGCAGGAAGGCACGCATCCAGGTGTTGCCGGATTTCGGGTAGCTTGCGAGCCACAGGATATTGCCCATCGTCAGAACCCGCCGGGGATGTAGTCGAAGCACGCCATCTGGTCGCGATGATCCACAACGATACGCTCGATCTGTTCATCGTTCAGGGCGTCACGCCACTGACCGGAGGGTCCCGGTGCGAAAGAACCGTTCCTGGGAAGGTGAACGTTCTACAAACCCAGTCTGGTCTTCTTGCGCACGCAGTTCCTTAAAGGAAGAATGGCGCACAGCTTTTTCGATCCTTTCCTGTGGTGCTTCCACGCCCAAGAATCTGACCACGCTGCCGAAGGTCTTCTGTGGGTCTGTGAGCATGTCCTCATACCGCACGACATGAAGGTCGGGGCTGGGCTTTGCGGTCCAGCTTCTGACATTCTGGGTCCAACTCCCAAGTGGGGAGGTAATGGCATCCCCTTCCCGCGGCTGCTCAAAATTTAGCATGCCCATTGCCTTGATTGCGGGTGTCGATGGTGACGCCCTGGTAGTCGGCAAAGGAAAGAACCACGTCGAGGGGGTTGCGCACGATGTAGATGGCGCCTGCGCTCACTGCGAGATTAACCGTCATACGCCCCCACGACTCGAACAGCGCGCTGTGAGTCTTACAGAAGATGCTGCCGGGTACGGACGCCGCAATGGCCTCCTGTACCTTCATGCGCATGGCGGCGATCTCTTCAGCACTCCATTCTGCCGGTGGACGCGGATCAAGCGCCTGATACCAGTGCAACCCGGTCTCTGACGTCGTGAGGTTGCCGCCGCCAAGCTGGTTCAGGGGAATCGGCGTATCGGGATTCCGGAAGAAGTGATGCAGGAGAGCGCGCATCCACGTGTTGCCGGATTTTGGGTAGCTGGCGAGCCAGACGATCTTGCCCATCAGAAACCTTCCGGGACGTAATCGAACCGGTCCATCTGCTCACGATGGTTCTCGATAATGCGCCCAACCTGTTCGTCGTTGAGGGCCTCCCTCCAGCCGCCAGACTTGCCACTGCGGAAAAACCGTTCCTGTGCTGGAGAACGCTCCGAAAACCCGGTCTTGTCTTCCTGATTGCGCAGAACCTTGAACGAGCAATGACGCACAGCCTTTTCAAGACGTGGGCGCGGAGCATCAATACCAAGAAACGTTGCAACCCCGCCAAACGCCGCGACTGGCTTGGCAAGGAGGTCCTCATAACGCACGACATGCAGGGCCCGATTGGGCTTACCGGTCCAGCTTTCGACATTCTGGGACCAATTGCCCAGGGGTTCGGATACATTGCTGGCATCTCGGGGAAGCTCAAAATTCCGGGCGCCCAGGGCGTTGATCGCGACATCCACGGCGATCCCCTGGAAGTCGGCAAAGGAAAGCACGACATCAAGCGGATTGCGCACGATATAGATTGCCCCGGCACTGACCCCTAGGTTGACCGTCATCTGACCACGCAGTTCAAATATCGCGCCATGAATCTTGCAGAAGATGTTGCCAGGGACCGAGGCTGGCGATCTTCTCATGAACCTTCAGGCGCATGGCGTCAATTTCTTCTTGGGACCATTCACTGAGCTCCCGGGAATCGATTGCCTGGTACCAATGCAAGGACGTTTCAGCCACCGTCAGATTGCCACGGTCCAGTTGATCAAGCGGCAACGGCCGGTCAAGATTACCGAACAGATTATGCAGGAAGGCGCGCATCCAGGTGTTGCCGGATTTGGGATAACTGGCCAGCCAGACGATTTTTCCCACAGTCAACTACCCCATAAACGTTGTGGCGTTGAGGGTGAAACTTCGTTCGGTTCCGACAGGAATGCCAACATATCAGTAGCCTTCCGGGACATAACCAAAGCGGGCCATCTGTTCACTGTGGACAGACACGATGGCACGGACCTGATCGGGGGTGAGTTCCTTGCGCCAGCCGCCTGCGGTGCCGGAACGAAAAAAATGATCGGCGTGTTCGCTCCTCTCCTGGAAACCATTCCACTTTTCCTGGTTGCGCAGGACCTTGAACGAAGCGTGGCGAACCGCTCTTTCGATGCGCGCACGCGGTGCATCAAGTTGCAGAAACTTTGCAACATTGCCAAACGCTGATTGCGGGCTCTGCAACATGTCTTCGTAGCGCACGACATGGAGTGCAGGATTGTGCTTTGCGGTCCAGCTTGCAACATGCTGGGTCCAGCTTCCGATCAGTTCCGATACGGCGATCGGTGTGCTGTCGGTCACGGCGTTGTTGCGCGCCATCAGACCAATCACGTCATCAACGGATGATCCCAGATGGTGGGAAAATGAAAGCACGACATCAAGCGGATTGCGCACGATGTAGATGGCGCCAGCGGTAACCTGCATGTTGACACAGGGTTGCCCTGCCGTCTGCATCATGGCGCTGTGGATCTTGACGAACCGAGTGTAGGGAGATTCTGCAGCGATCTGTGCCTGAACCTGCAGGCGCAGGGTCGCTACAGCTACTGCTTCGAGCTCGGACGCCTTCTTTCCGGAAAGGTGTTCGTAACGTCGCGGCTCGGAATCGCCAACGGTGACGGTGCCCAGTTCGTTGATACCGGCTGGCCGTTCCGCATTCGTCATCAGGTTTGTTAAAAAGGCGCGCATCCACGTGTTACCCGATTTCGGGTAGGAGGCGAGCCATATGAGATTGCCCATCGACACCATCGTGATCTTTGCGCAGAGACTTACCACACGAAGCGACCCAAGGGCCATGCCGTTCGCCTCCACAAAAGGAATAGGGGCGGCCCGAAGGCCACCCCTTGACTTGTGACGTCAGTAGTCAGGCGATCAGAAGCCGATGCTGATACCGGTACCGATCATCTGTGTGTCATAGGTCTGGTTCACAACACCATCATCGAAGGTGTCGAGACCAATAGCGCCCGTAACGGCAATGCCCGGACCCAGGTCATACTGACCCATCAAACGATAAGCATCGAACTCATCGGTGATGTTCGCGCCGAGAACCAGGTCACCAGCAGCGTAGTCAATCTCCTGATGCAACCAGTAGATACCAGCCGACCACGCACCGTCCGACCAGTAGGCCAGACCAAGGTTGAAGGTTCGGTATCGGTTCCTGCAACGTTGTGCCAACCGGTGGCATTCAGGTACGAACCACCAAGACCCCCAGTTGCCCCAATAGAGCACCAGGCTGAGATCGTAAGTATCCTTAGCTGCCGACTGTAGAGTGCCGGCAAGGGCCGAACTGGCCTTGTCGTTAACGCGCAGGAAGCCAGCAGCCACGGGTCACGCCGAGATCACCGATAGCACCGTCATAACGGCCAGCCGCCGAGTAGACTTCGCCATGGGTAAACGCAGGCGAGGTGTTATACCAACCTGCGTTGAGTTTGACTCCCTCGAGGGATTCCCAAGCGGTCGAAAGTGTGAATCGATGGCATCCTTGATTGGAGGATGCTGGTGATGGGAACAGCGATTGGCTTGCGGGAGGATTTTGACGCGGCAGGCATGAGGCGATTGGCACGCGCGTCCAGGAGCGCGAACCAGGCCCGCCGATTGTTGTCCCTGGCCCAAATTTATGACGGTGGCAGCCGGAGCGACGCAGCACGGACCGGTGGGGTGGGCTTGCAGATCTTTCGCGACTGGGTGATGCGGTTCAATGCTCGCGGTCCCGATGGTCTGCTGGACGGCAAGGCTCCGGGAAAGCGATCGATCCTCAACGATGCCCAGCGCCGGGCACTGGTGGAGATTGTCGAGCATGGCCCGATCTCCGCGATCAACGGCCTCGTTCGCTGGCGCCGTCCAGTGCGTCGCCTCGTGAGGCGGGCTCTTCTGCGTCAGGCGGATCACCTCATCGACACGTTCCTGCGACGTTGGAGCCTTGCCAGGGGGGCGGGTGGCGTCCGACAACAGCCCTGCGACGCCAGCATCAGCATACCGCGCCTGCCATCTCCAGACCGTCGTTTTGGATTTGGAGGTTGCCGCCATGATCCCCTGCGTCCCCCCACCGTCATCGCTCAACAGCACAATCCGGGCACGCCAGACATGTTTCTGCGGTGAGTTGCCGTTCGCAACAAGCGCTTCAAGCTGCTTGCGATCCCAAGGCGAAACGGTAAACGATATTCCTGTGCGCATGCTCATGGCTCGCAGGTCGCGCACTAAAAGGGAATCCCAATTCGGCTCCTTTGAATGGGTCAATCCACTAGATTGTAGACGCCTTCTTTCCTAATTTTGAGGCAAGGAGGCCATCATGGGCAAGGTCAGTTTCAGTGACGATTTCAAACGGGACGCGGTGGCTCAGATCACCGAGCGGGGTATCCGGTTGCGGAGGTATCGAAGCGGCTGGGTGTCAGCCAGCATTCGCTCTACGCCTGGAAGAAGGAAGTTCTCGAAGCCGGTCCGGCGGCGATGATCAGGCTGCGAGATCGCGCTGAAGAGCGAGCTGGTGAGGGTCACCGAGGAGCGTGACATTCTAAAAAAAGCCACCGCGTATTTCGCCAGGGATGCAAAGTGAGATACGCGTTCGTCGTCGGGCATCGTCCGGTGTTTTCGGTGCGGGCGATGTGCCGTTGCCTGTGCATCCATCCGAGCGGCTTCTACGCCTGGCTCAAGAACCCGCTGAGCAGAAGAGCCGTGAAGACATACGCCAGACCGAGCTGGTCCGGACGGCGTGGAAGGAGAGTGGCAAGGTCTATGGCTATCGCAAGCTCCATGATGACCTGCTGGACCAGGGCGAGACATGCTGCCCGAACCGCGTTGCACGGTTGGCCAGACTTGCCGGCATCAAGGCGCGGATCGGCTACAGGCGCCGGCCTGGTACCTATGGTGGCAAGCCATCCGTGGTCGTCGACAACACACTGGACCGGCAGTTCGATGTGGAAGCACCAGACAGGGTCTGGGTGACAGACATCACCTATATCAGGACGCTGGAAGGCTTCTCCTATCTGGCCGTCGTGATCGATCTCTACGCGCGTCGCGTCGTCGGTTGGTCCATGCAGAGCCGTCAGACGACAGACGTTGTCTTGCAGGCATTGCTCATGGCGGTGTGGCGTAGAAAGCCGAAGAGCAAGGTGCTCATCCACTCAGACCAGGGCTCCCAGTTCACCAGCATGGACTGGGCGTCATTCCTGAAGCATCACAATCTGGAACACTCGATGAGCCGGCGTGGAAACTGCCACGACAATGCCGTGGCCGAGAGCTTCTTCAACCTGCTCAAACGCGAACGGATACGGCGCAGAACCTACAAAACCCGAGCCGAGGCCAGGCAGGATGTGTTCGACTACATCGAGATGTTCTACAACCCAAAGCGCAAGCACGTAAGGAACGGGATGCTGTCGCCCGTCGAGTTCGAACGGCAGCAGAAAATGAAAACCGAGGGCGTCTAGAAAACTCGGGGCTATTCAAAGCTGGAGTTCTCCGTCAAACTTTAGATCGTGGTCGCCGAGGTTGAAACTAGGCTCATCAGGCAACGTGCCAGCAGCCGGGTTGTCGTCGTTTTTCGCGAAGAAGTACGCCCAATTGTAATAACAGCCGACACTGAGTTCGATCGGGTCAGCGTCTTGCGCGTTCTGCGCAAGCATTCCCGCCGAAACCAGCGCGGTCGTTCCAAGTAGTACCTTCTTCATAAGCGCAAACCTCCTTGCAGCAGTCCTGATGTTTGATCACGACAACCTGGCACTTGAACGGTCCTGACCACGGTGAGCGCTGTGGCCGGATTTTGTAGCCCGTCTTAAGGTTGGCAGGATGCAGAGTTGGGGCTCCCAAACCGCACCGACGAACCCGGCTTGCAGTCCTGGGAGAAGACACCTGGATGTGCTGGTAAGGAATCAACGTTGCCGCCAGTGGCTGTCACGAAGACTTGAGAAGTCGCGCTGACTATCGCCGTCTGATCCCAGCCTCATGATCCGTTGACGAGACTATGATTGGTTGATCACTATTCCGTGATAATCGATCGCGTGTACGTGTTTGCCTTGCCAGATTGGAGCATCGCTGTCTGGTTTGGATCAGGAGCGCTCAAGTTTGGCAGTAAACGCGTCAGAACTCCAAACGAGGGTATCTCAAAGGTCACTCATAATCTGAGAGATCTGTGATCAGGCCGTCGAACACCGATCATGGAAGGGGCGGCAAGTTTGCTTAGTGCAGTTTCGATGTTCCCCTGAAGGGACTTATAAACCCTTGGGGACATAGCCGAAGCGTTGCATCTGCTCGCGATTCACCTCAATAATCGCGCGCGCCTGGCCAGAGGTGAGTTCGTCACGCCAACCGTCGATCCTCCCACCGCGGAAAAACCGCCCTCCCCCTTTTGCTAGCATCCACGAAGCCCTCGTTGTCTTCCATAGTCTTCAATTGATCGAATGAGGAAAACTCAATGGCCTTAGTAAGGCGCCCTTTATCTTGGGGCAAACCAAGGAATCGCACAAGGCCACCAAAGGTTTCCTCGGGTTTTTGGAGCATGTCTTCGTAACGCATGACATGAAGGGCGGGATGCGGGTGTGCCGTCCAGCTGGAGACGTTCTCACGCCAACTGTCGATCGGGTGCGGGGCAGCATGTTCTGAGCCTGGAGCCATGTAACGGGGCCGGTTCATGATCTCGATTATGGGATCAATCGTCAGACCGGAATGATTGGCGTAGGAAGCAACAACATCAAGAGGATTGCGCACGATGTAGATGGTACCAGCGGTCACTTGCATGTTGATGATCTGAAAACCTTCCCAGGAACCAATAGGACTATGGGTCTTCACGAAGATCGAGTCGGGTGCATGACTCGCAATCTCAGCATGGACCTTGTAGCGCATCCGCGCGACCTCAGGCAGGGACCATTCGGTCAACGGACGATCATCAAACATGTTGTACCAATCCGAGCTCGTATCAGACGGTGACATCTTGTGTACTTCATTGATCGACAATGGCTGAGACGGGTTCATGAAAAGATTCATGATAAAAACCCGGGTCCATGTGTTGCCGGATTTTGGAAAAGACGCCAGCCAGATGATCTTGCTCATGAATTGATCCCCACAATCTTACATAGCAGGCCAGAACCACATGGATCACGGTAGAATGACCTGTGGATATGCGCGCATTATCATCGAACGGACGCAATGACCAGATTCCGGTGGTCAAATTTAGCACTGATCATCACATGGGTTGGAAACGAGCGCCTCTGTGGCAGTTCACCTCGACCTCCGATTGAGAATCACCCCAATGATCGGTCGCGACTGAGTGCTGTCAGCATTTGCGTTTTTGGCACAGGTTGAACCAGGGAAACCGCGCCATGGGCATGGCCCAAAAGAAAAGGGGCGACCCAGAGGCCGCCCCTTGACTTCATAAGCCTCTGATCAAGCGATCAGAAGCCAATCATGATACCAGCGCCGATCATCTGCGTGTCATAGGTCTGGCTAACAACACCATCATCGAAGGTGTCCATACCCAGAGCCCCCGTGACGGCAATGCCCGGACCCAGGTCATACTGACCCATCAAACGATAAGCATCGAACTCATCGGTGATGTTCGAGCCAGCAACCAGGTTACCAGCAGCGTAGTCAATCTCCTGATGCAACCAGTAGATACCAGCCGACCACGCACCGTCCGACCAGTAGGCCACACCAATGTCGAAGGATTCCGTGTCGGTACCTGCAACGTTGTGCCAATCCGAGTTGTTCAAGTACGAACCACCAACGCCCCAGTTGCCATAATACAGCACCAGGCCCATATCGTAGGCATCAGACGCCGTGGACTGAAGGCTACCGGCAAGTGCCGAACTAGCCTTGTCGTTCATGCGCATGAAGCCAGCGGCAACGGTCACACCGACGTCGCCAACAGCACCGTCATAACGACCAGCAACCGAGTAGACTTCGTCATGGGTAGTCGCAGGCGAGGTGCCGGTACTAGTCTTGGTGGGCAGTAAGTAAGCATTAGCAGACGATGCTTCGTTGTTGTCCGGAGCATACGAAACACCGAACTGGAAGCCATTGAAGACAGGTGTGAAGTAGATCAGCTGCCCATCATCGAACGACTGGTTCGGGAACGTCGCGAAGGTGGCATATGCACCAGCGGCGAAACGCGAACGCAACGTGCCAGCGCCGACAGCAGTCGAAGCAGCGCGTGCGAAGAACTGGGACAAGCCGTTCGCGAACACGCTTGGCGAGTTGGCACCGAAGACGTAGTTCAGATACGGAGCGGCCGTGGCCATCTGCGCAGAAACGGGATCGTCGTTGCCGAAACGGAAGGTACCAAAGGAGCCTTCAATCCAGGCGTAGTTCTCGTCCATCTGATCGCCCTGGGTCTCGCCTTCGATCTCGATGCGAACACCGACTTCGAGGCCATTGTCCAGAACTGTCGAACCACGAAGCTGGACTTCGCCGTCAAACTTAAGATCGTTGTCGCCGAGGTTGAAACCAGGCTCAGCAGGCAACGTGCCAGCAGCCGGGTTGTTGTCGTTCTTCGCGAAGAAGTACGCCCAATTGTGATAACCACCAATACTCAACTCGATCGGATCAGCTGCTTGCGCGCTCTGCGCAAGAAGACCCGCCGAGACGAGCGCCGTGGTTCCAAGAAGAACTTTTTTCATAAGCGCAAACCTCCTTTAAGGACTGCATCAAGTGACAAGCGCCTTTCCAGAACGGAAAAGATATCGACGCTTGATCGTTCCAACACCCTTGCTTTGACTTGCGTCGTTGCGTGAGGCTTCAACGTTGGAATGATCGCCCGACGAATTCGCGAGCCTGAGCTAACAAGACAGACGCGCGGATTTCCAGTGCTATCGACGATGTTTGTTGCGTTTCCAGCGCACTGTTGCACGAATGCATCAATGTGACCCGCTTTGAAACAGTCGGGCGTCTCCGACCAATACGGCAGGATGGTCATAACATTGCGATATTAGGACGTGATCGTCAGCAACAAGATCATGCTTGCCCGAAACCGTGTCCTGCGCCAAGGTGCGCGGCTTCTGGACACGACAGGAACCGAACCGCCTTGACCACCCGATTTCAAACTTCCCCTGACAATGCACCATTCACCGTTCGTTTGTACCGCGGCGCTGTAATTGTCGTGATGGCCGGTCTGCTTGGTGCCTGTGGCAACACGACCTATGACGGTGTTGAAGACACTGTCGAGACATCACAGGGCCGGTTCGAGCCGGATGTGAATGATCCAAACCGGCAAACCATCTTTGGTGCCGGCGGCATCAGCAATCTCTGGGACGAGGAACGGGCCGACAGCGGGGGCGGCCTTGGCGTCAACGCTTTCCTATGGCGCGCCTCGCTCGACACCTTTTCCTTTCTGCCGCCGATTTCTGCTGATCCGCTGGGTGGCGTGATCATCTATGACTGGTACGCATCGCCGGAAACGCCCAACGAGCGCTTCAAGGTGACGGTCTATATTCTTGACACCCGCCTGCGGGCCGACGGTGTGCAGGTTCAGGTGAACCGCCAGCTGCGCGGTGCCGATGGCGCCTGGCACGAGGCCGCGGTTGATCCTGCGACTCCGGCCTCACTGGTCGATGCGGTTCTGACCCGCGCGCGCCAGATGCGCATTGCCCAGCTGGGTCAGTAACGCACCAAGCCTCATTCTGACCGTGATATGGAGCTCTTCTGCAGGTCGACCTGTGGGGACGAGCATCATGGTGTGCCTGATTCGCAAGGCCTGTCTGGGTCGGCCAGACGACCGGTGGGACAACACGCGCCTGACAACCATGTCGCGAATGCCCTGATTGTCTTGGGATTCGGCTCTGAGCCCTGCGCCAGAAACTGGTTCCAACCCGAGGCAATCCGCATTAGCTTGCGCGCCCCAACGCTCAGGCAGACATAAACAAGTCATCATGGCACGCGAACGTTACAATTTCCGCGAGGCGGAGCCCCGCTGGCGCGAAGTCTGGGAACAGGCCGGGACCTTCCGTGCCGGCCCGCCCGACGACCGCCCCAAGGCCTATGTCCTGGAGATGTTCCCCTATCCAAGCGGACGCATCCATATGGGCCATGTGCGCAACTACGCCATGGGCGATCTGGTTGCGCGCTACAAACGCGCCCAGGGTTTCAACGTCCTTCATCCCATGGGTTGGGACGCTTTCGGTTTGCCTGCAGAGAACGCCGCCATGGCCAAGGGGGTGCATCCGCGCGAGTGGACCTATGAGAACATCAAGGCGATGCGCGGGCAGTTGCAGTCCATGGGTCTTTCGCTCGATTGGTCGCGCGAGATCGCGACCTGCCATCCCGAATACTACCGCCACCAGCAGAAGCTGTTCCTGGATTTCCTGAAAGTCGGCCTGGTTGACCGCCGGGAAGCCTGGGTCAACTGGGATCCGGTCGACCACACCGTGCTTGCCAACGAGCAGGTGATCGACGGCAAGGGCTGGCGGTCGGGCGCGACCGTCGAAAAGCGCCAGTTGAATCAATGGGTTCTCAAGATCACGGAGTTCGCCGACGAACTCGCAGATGCCCTGGCCGAGCTCAACCGCTGGCCTGACAAGGTGCGGCTGATGCAGACCAACTGGATCGGACGCTCCGAGGGGCTGAAGATGCGGTTTGCCATGAAGGACCGTGTTGATCTGCTGGAAGTCTTCACGACCCGCCATGACACCATCTTCGGCGCCAGCTTCATGGCACTTTCGCCGGAACATCCGCTCAGTACGGAACTGGCAGCATCCGATCCCGCACTGGGAGAATTCATCGCCGAATGCGGCCGTATCGGCACCAGCGAAGAAGCCATCGAGCGCGCCGAGAAGCGCGGCCATGACACGGGCCTGAAAGCGATCCACCCGTTCGACGGGCGTGAACTGCCGGTCTATGTCGCCAACTTCGTCCTCATGGAATACGGCTCTGGCGCCATTTTCGGCTGCCCGGCCCATGACCAGCGCGACCTTGATTTTGCCCGCAAGTACGGCCTGTCGGTAACCCCGGTCGTCGTTCCAGCTGATGCTCGATGCTGCCGAGTTCGAGGTCGGCAACGAAGCCTTCAAGGGCGAAGGCCTGCTGGCCAATTCCGCGTTCCTCGACGGCATGACCGTTGAGGCGGCCAAGGACGAGATCGCAGCGCGCCTGGAAACCCTGGGCCGGGCCGAACGCACGATCAATTACCGCCTGCGCGACTGGGGCATTTCGCGCCAGCGCTACTGGGGCACGCCGATTCCCATCATCCACTGCGATGCCTGCGGCATTGTGCCGGTGCCCGACGATCAGCTTCCCGTCGCCCTGCCCGAGGATGTCGAGATTGGTCAGGCCGGCAACCCGCTGGATCATCACCCGACCTGGAAACATGTTGCCTGCCCGTCCTGTGGCGCCCAGGCGCTGAGGGATACCGACACGCTCGACACCTTTGTTGATTCCAGCTGGTACTTCCTGCGCTTCTGTTCGCCGCGCGATGCTTCGCCCATGGACAAGGAAGCCGTGAACTACTGGATGCCGGTGGACCAGTATATCGGCGGTGTCGAGCACGCCGTGCTGCATCTTCTCTATTCGCGTTTCTTCACACGTGCCCTGCGCCGCTGCGGCTATCTCGACTTTGACGAGCCGTTCGAGGGCCTCTTTACCCAGGGCATGGTGACCCACGAGACCTATCAGGGTCCTGATGGAAGTTATCTCGAACCCAGCGAAGTCGAGCGTGCCGAAAGCGGTGCGGTTCTTCGTCATGGATGATTCGGCATCGGTCACGGTCGGCCGGTCCGAGAAGATGTCGAAGTCCAAGCGCAACGTCGTTGATCCCGAACGCATCATTGCCGACTTTGGTGCTGATACCGCGCGCTGGTTCATGCTTTCGGATTCACCGCCCGACCGTGACCTTGAATGGACCGACGGCGGCATTGCCGGCGCCCATCGTTTTGTCCAACGGATTGCCCGTCTGGTCGGTGATGCCCTGGAGGCACTGCCTGCACCTGGATCAGCCATGCCTTCATCGTTTGGCGCAGAACTGCGACAGGGCCTGCGCCAGATCGCGCACAAGGCGATCGACGGGGTGACCGGCGACATCGAAGCCTTTCACTTCAACCGATCGGTTGCCCGCATTCACGAACTCGCCAACGCCATCGGCGACTTCAAGGCGGGCGATGGCGGCGACGGCTGGGCGCACCGCGAGGCGCTGGAGACGCTGATCGTCCTGAGCGGGCCGATGATGCCGCACCTGGCCGAAGAGATGTGGAAGGCCCTGGGGCATGAGGGCCTGCTGGCCGATGCAGCATGGCCCGGTCGCCGATGCGTCCCTGATCGTCGAAGATTCAGCGTGACGATCGCGGTGCAGGTCAACGGCAAGATGCGCGCCAAGCTTGAGCTGCCGCGCGACGGTGACAGGGCTGCCATCGAGGCGGCGGCCATGGCAGACGACAACGTGCAGCGCGCGATGGCCGGCCTCACGGTGCGCAAGGTCATCGTGGTGCCCAACAAGATCGTCAACATCGTCGTTGGCTGATGGTGTAGACTCCTGGTCATGAACTTCGCCTGCGACCCATCATGATCACGCGCCGCGCCATGCTTCACCTGGGCGGACTGTCGGGACTTGCCCTGCTTTCCGGCTGCGGTTTTCAGCCTCTTTACGGCCAGCAGGCATCGGGTGGCGCCGTCTCGCCTGAGCTGGCCGCGATCGAGATCAACGAAATCGGCGAAGGCACGGAACGGCGCATTGGCCAGATTCTCAAGAACGAGCTGATCGATCGTTTTACGGCCGGCCAGGGCCGCCAACCGAAACGGTATCGGTTGCTGGTCGAAATCGATCAGTCGACGGCGGCCCTGCAGATCCAGTCCAACGATACCGTGACCCGGTTCAATCTGGCGCTGAACGCCGACTTCGCGCTTTATGACAGCACATCCATGACCCTGCTCTACAGTTCAACCGCTCGTGCGACGGGGAGCTACGATGTCGTCGAGTCGGAATACGCCACGCTGGTGGCCGAGCAAGCGACGGCCGAGGACGCAGCGCGCGACCTCTCGGGCACCATCACCAATCTGCTCTCGCTCTATTTCGCCCGGCAGGGATGATCGGCGATGAAGATCGCAGCGCGCCAGGTCGACGCCTTCTGCCGTAAGCCTGACCCCGCCGTGCGTGTGGTCCTTGTCTATGGCGCCGACACCGGCATGGTGCGTGAGCGCGCGGACCTGATTGCGGCAAGTGCCGTGGAAGACCTTTCCGATCCGTTTCGTGTTGCCGAACTTTCCGGCGATGCCGCAGCATCCGATCCCGGTCTCCTGATCGATGAGGCCGGGGCGATGTCGCTGACCGGCGGGCGCCGTGTGGTGCGTGTGAAGGGTGCGGGCGACAAACTGACCGGTGCCGTCGAAGACCTGCTGGGTCGCCAGACCGGCGACACCCTAGTAGTCGTCGAGGCCGGCGAGCTACAGGGCCGCTCGAAGCTTCGGAGCCTTCTGGAAAAGTCAGGCGAAGGTGCGGCCATTGCCTGTTACCGGGACGAAGGTCGAGACCTCTCCAGCATCGTTGATGCGACTCTGGGCGAGCATGGCGTTGGGATTGATCGCGATGCCAAGGCCCTTCTGGTCGCCTATCTGGGTGGCGACCGGCTTCAGACCCGCAACGAGGTTGCCAAGCTGGCGCTCTATGCCGGTGAAGGGGCGACAGTATCGGTGGAGGATGTCGAGGCCGTGGTGGCCGACAGCTCGTTCCTCTCCCTTGACCGTATTGCGCAGGCGGTTTCGGCAGGCAGGCTCGATGATCTCGACCGCAGCCTGGAACGCGCTCTTGCGGATCGCGAACAGCCGGTCAGCATCCTGGGTGCGGTGCGCCGACACATGACCCAGCTGCAGTTGTTCCTGGCATTGCGCGAGCGCGGCACGGCGGAAGATGCGGCGATCCGGGGCGCGAAGGTGTTTCACTTCCGGGCGGTCGATGCCCTGAAGGCCGGGTCGCGACGCTGGAACGCGGACCGCGCCAACCGCGCCCTGGGCCATCTGACGGAGGCGGAAATCCAGTGCAAGACAACAGGCATGCCGGCCAATACGATTTGCCGGCGCGCGCTGTTTGATCTGGCCCGTGCTGCCCATGCCGCAGGTCGCCGTTGACGCAGGTTCGCCTCGATCATGTCCAGATTGCGATTCCTCGAGACGCGGAGGACTCAGGCCAGAGAATTCTATGGTGTTGTTCTTGGTCTGAAGGAAACTGCCAAACCAGCGGCGCTGGCAAATCGCGGGGGCCTCTGGTTTGTACTGGGAGATGGCATTGGTTTGCATCTGGGCGTCTGATTCCCGGTTCCAACCCGCGACAAAGGCCCATCCGGGTTTGATCGTGGAAGATCTCGATCTCTTCAGAACAAGGCTTTTCGAAAGCGGCATCACGGCTGATCCAGACGTCGATGCCATGGGCCGTGAACGCGTTTATGTCGATGATCCCTTTGGTAACCGGATCGAACTGATCGGCACGAATTCAAGGCGGACCTAACGATGAGCAGTTTGATTCCTATGTGATCTGCACCTCACCACGCAGCGGCAGCACGCTGTTGTGCAAGCTTCTGATTGCGACCGGAATTGCCGGCAATCCCGAATCCTATTTTCATGAACCGTCGCTTGCGAGTTGGCTTCCGGCGCTCGGTTGACTGCGGATCTCCCGAGCCCGAGCGCGAGGTTCTGGCGAGATCTTCAAGGCTGCCATCAGCGAAGGCAGCCTCGATACCGGGATGTTCGGACTTCGTCTGCAGCGCCACAGCTTCGACTTTTTCGTCGAGAAACTTGCCGTTCTCCACCCTGATTCCTCAGGCGACCGCGAACGTCTGGAGGCGGCGTTCGGGCGTACCTGTTTCATTCATCTGACACGTCGCGACAAGGTCGAGCAGGCGATTTCCTATGTGAAGGCACACCAGTCGGGCCTTTGGCACCAGGCTCCAGACGGAACCGAGTTGGAGCGCCTGTCTGAACCACAAACGCTGGCTTACGATCCAGACAGGATCGGCGCCTGTGTCGCTGAGATGACTGCCGACGATGAGAACTGGGAACGCTGGTTTGAAGCGGAAGCGATTTTGCCGTTGAAGATCACCTATGAGACGTTTTCCGGCAGCCGGTCGAGACGCTGCGCGATGTGCTGAATCATCTGGGGCTTGATGGCAAAGCAGCCGAAGGCGTTAAACCCGGCGTTGCGAAACTGGCCGATGCAACGAGTCGTGAATGGGCCACACGCTTCCGTTCGGAACGGGGTCTTTGGGTCACCCGACTGAAGACGAGAATCGCTCAGCTTTGAACGAGCCGTGGCCGGGGCGGTGATTCCAGGCGTGCGATCATGTCGTCGAGCTGTTCGAGACTGGCGTAATTCAAAACCAGCTGACCCGCCTCGCCCTGTGATCGAATTTCAACCTTCAGACCGGTTTGTTCCCCGAGCCGGTTCTGCAGATCACGCAGATCGGCGCTGATCGGTTCACTGGTTTTCCGACGGGTCTTCTTGCCGGAGGTGCTGGTGTTTCCGTCCTGAACAAGCGCTTCGGTTTCCCGCACCGAAAGACCGTCGCGCACAACACGCTTGGCAAGCGCTTCTGAATTTTCCGCCATCAGAAGCGCACGGCCATGACCGGCGGTCAGTGCGCCTGTGTCGAGCATGGTGCGCAAGGCCGGTGGAAGCTGCAGCAGACGCACCATGTTGGCGATGTAGGAGCGACTCTTGCCGACAACGACACCGATCTGGCGCTGGTTGAGCTGGAATTCCGAAGCAAGGCGCTCAAAGCCAGCCGCTTCTTCCAGGGGCCCCAGATCTTCGCGTTGCAGATTCTCGATCAGGCCCAGCTCGAGCACTTCGCGATCCGTGAGATCACGGACAATGACGGGCACATCATGCATGCGTGCCTTCTGGGCCGCACGCCAGCGGCGCTCGCCAGCGACAATCTCAAAGACGCCGTCTTCGCTTTTGTGCGGCCGCACGACGATGGGCTGCATCATGCCGCTGTGCTGCAGCGACTGGGACAGGCTTTCGAGCTCTTCTTCGTTGAAGTGCGTGCGCGGCTGATACTTGCCCGGGCGCAGGTTGCCGATGGCAATCTTGCGCAGCCCTTCACCCGATTCGGCAGTTGGTGCGCTTGCCGTAGGGGCTGGTTCGCCCATCAGGGCGGAAAGACCACGGCCAAGACCTCTGGGTTCGCTCATCGGGCCGCTCCCTGCAGGACGTTGCGCTGCGCGGCTTCACGACGCAGCATTTCACCGGCCAGATGGACATAGGCTTGTGCGCCAGCGCTGTGAAAAGCGTGTAACATCACAGGCTTACCGTATGATGGTGCCTCCGAGACGCGGACATTACGCGGGATCACGGTCTGATAGACCTTGTCGCCCATGACCCGACGCACATCATCGACCACTTCGCGCGACAGCCGGTTCCGCTTGTCGTACATGGTCAGAACAATGCCCGAGACCGAAAGCCCGGGATTGTAGGTCTGGCAAACCCGCTCGACCGTGTTGAGCAACAGTGAAAGCCCCTCGAGCGCAAAGAATTCGCACTGCAGAGGCACAAGCACCTCATCTGCCGCGACCAGGGCATTGAGCGTCAACAGGCCCAGTGCGGGCGGACAATCGATCAGCACGAGATCGTAATCACCGGCCAGTTCGCGCAGCGCGGTCTTGAGTAGGGCGTGACGCTCTGCAACATCGACCAGTTCGATCTCGGCACCTGACAGATCGATCGTGGCGGGGATGATGGAGAGACCCGGAATGGAGGTTGGCATCGGCACCACGGCCGAAGCGCCGCTGGTCAGCAGATCATAGGTTGTCTGACGCCTGTCTGACGGTGCAATACCAAGTCCGGTACTGGCATTGCCCTGGGAATCGCTGTCAACGATCAGGACTTTCCGACCGACGGCTGCAAGCGCCGTCGCCAGATTGATGGTCGTCGTTGTCTTACCAACACCACCCTTCTGATTGGCGACGGCAATGATTTTCTGAGATTTGTCATACCCAAGCTCTTGTGTCAGACGATCTGTATCACACAAGACGTTGGTATATGTGGGGTCAGAGGCGTGGGTCATGGTACAACCTATCGATCACGAGGAGACAGCCGCGAGGGTCTGTCATACTTGTGTGACGACTGTACCACAGGTGCCAGTGACGCGCTACGGCTTTCAACTCATGATCAACTGAACTGCCCTTGGGCAGAATCGCGACGCTTCCTTCGGTCATGAATGGTATGACCATCGGGACGAGCCGCTCCAGCGGCGCAACCGCCCTGGCGGTCACAACATCAGCCGGCTCATGGGGCATCGCTTCGACCCGGCAGGTGTGAATCAGAGGTTTGACACCAGCGGCGCCGGCAGCGGCATGCAGGAAGGCCGCTTTCTTCTGATCGCTCTCGACCAGCTCGACGCCCTGCACCCCCAAAATGGCAAAGATGAGGCCTGGAAGCCCCGCACCACTGCCCAGATCGACCAGACGTTTGCACCCCGGCGGAACCAGACGGGCCAGTTGGGCGCAATCGACGATGTGCCGGTTCCAGATATCATCGATCGTGCCGGGTCCGATCAGGTTCATGCGACCCTGCCATTCCAGAAGAATGGCAACATAGGCTTCCAGCTTCTCGCGTGTTTCACGTGAAACACCAAGCCGCTCACAAGCCGTCTCAGCGGTCAGAAGCGTTGCTGCATCACTCATACCAAGGCTTCCAGCACAGCCGATGAAATTCTGAAGGCAGCGATCCGCAACTTTTGCGGATGGCTGGCCCGACGCGACTGCGTCGGCGCGCCGAGCGGCGCGAAAGCCAAGCGAACAGCGTGAGCACCCGGCGACTGAGGGAACAACAAAAACATCAGGCCGCCTTTCGCCGTACATGGGCCATCAGTGCTTGCAGGGCAGCAGGTGTAACACCGGGTATTCGCGCCGCCTGGCCCAGGGTTTCGGGCCTGGCTAGCGCCAGTTTCTCGCGCATTTCGGTCGACAGGCCACCGATGACGGCAAAGTCCAGATCCCCCGGAAGACGCAGGGCCTCATCCCGGCGCAAGGTGGCGATATCAGCCTCCATGCGATGGACATAACCGGCATAACGCCCAGCAATCTCGACCTGTTCAAGCGCATGGCCGGGCCAGCCCGCAATCTGGGGCCACAGGGAAACCAGACGCTCAGGCGTGGCATCGGGATAGGCAAAGAGATCAATCAGGCTGCGGCGGCGGCCATCGCGGTTCACCGACATACCCACGGCACAGGCTTCGTCAGGCGTCACCGTGAGGCCAGAGGCAGCAGCCAAGGCCGATTCAACAGCTTCCTTGCGCTGTGAGAAAGCAACCTGACGATCGGCACCCACACAGCCAATTGCGATTCCTTTGGACGTCAGCCGCAGATCAGCATTGTCGGCCCGCAGCATCAGGCGGTATTCGGCACGGCTGGTAAACATGCGGTACGGCTCAGCAGTGCCGCGCGTCACGAGATCATCGATCATCACGCCAAGATAGGCTTCCGCACGATCAAAGGTGACGGCCTCACCGCCGCTGGCACGCCGGGCAGCATTGATGCCCGCGACCAGGCCCTGGCCGCCCGCCTCCTCGTAACCCGTTGTGCCGTTGATCTGGCCTGCGAGATAAAGGCCAGGGATTCTGCGGGTTTCCAGTGTGTGATGGAGTTCGCGCGGATCGACAAAGTCGTATTCGATGGCATAGCCGTGCTGCTCGATCACGGCGTTCTCAAGACCCGGGATGGTCGCAACCATCGCGTCCTGAACATCGCGCGGCAGCGAGGTCGAGATACCGTTGGGATAGACCGTGTCGGTGGTCAGGCCTTCGGGCTCGAGAAAGATCTGATGGCCGGGTTTTTCGGCAAAACGCACGACCTTGTCCTCGATCGAAGGACAATAGCGCGGTCCCGTGCCGTCGATCTGGCCCGAATAGATCGGTGCACGATCAAGGTTCGCACGGATGATGGCGTGGGTCACCTCACTGGTATGCGTAATGTAACAGGGAACCTGCCGCACCGTGATGGAGTCTGTCAGCCACGAGAACGGCACCGGCGGATCATCGCCAGGCTGAACCTTGCAGGCATCCCAATTGATGGTACGACCATCCAGCCGTGGCGGTGTTCCGGTCTTCAGACGTCCAAGGGCAAAGCCCAACCGCTCCAGTGTGAGCGCAAGCCCAACCGCAGGGGCATCGCCGATGCGCCCTGCCGCCCAGGTTTCCTCACCCAGATGCACCATGCCGCGCAGGAAGGTGCCGGTCGTGACCACCACAGAGCGGCATTTGAGCTGGCGGCCATCGGTCAGTCCAAGGCCTGCAATCGTGCCGGAATCGTCAAGAACGACATCATCGGCCTCCCCTTCCAGGATCGTCAGACCGTCCTGTTCGGACAGCAGCGTCTGAATGGCGTCGGCGTAAAGCACCCGGTCGGCCTGGGCTCGCGGGCCTCGTACGGCCGGGCCCTTGCTGGCGTTGAGCATACGGAACTGGATGCCTGAGCGATCAATCGCGCGCGCCATCAGAGCCGTCCAGAGCGTCGATTTCACGCACCAGATGACCCTTGCCCAGCCCACCGATGGCCGGATTGCACGACATCGCACCAATGGTCGCGGCCTTGTGGGTGACAAGACAGGTCAGGGCACCACAGCGCGCAGCCGCAGCGGCGGCCTCGGTACCGGCATGGCCACCGCCAACGACAATCACATCAAAGGTCTTGTCTCGAATTCATGGCGCGGAATGTAGGCATGCAGCAGTTCAAGGTCCAGCGCGGGTTGGCAGGATGGGAGGTGTTCTGAAAAAGAACGAAGACAACCCCATGCACCCCAACACAGGGGGTCCAGACCGGGGATTGTTCGTGTGCCGGGAACAAAGCCCGGAACTACGGCGATAGCAAGGGGATTCCCGACGCGCCAGGGTGTTTCACGTGAAACACGCCGTTCTACTTGCCGATGCAGAATTCCGAGAAGATCACGTCCAGCAGGTCTTCGACATCTACCCGGCCTGTGATTCGGCCCAGTGCCGTCGCAGCCAGACGCAGATCCTCGGCGATCAGGGCCGACTCCTGCCCCAGCCGGGCGCGCTCAAGTGCCGCAGCGGCCTGTTCAAGACCGGCACGGTGTCTCTCCCGCGTGGGCCCCGGGGACTCTCCGCCCCAGGCTTCCTCGATCCGACGCGCCACATCGCCAATGAGTTCGTCCAGGCCTTCGCCTGTGCTGCAGGAGACGGGCAAGGCAGGTGTTTCACGTGAAACATGTCCCAGGTCGGACTTGTTGGCGACAACGATGGTGCTTGTCATCAACCTGATGCTCCACCGCGGCCCAGGTCTCATCCCAACGCGAGGCATCGGCCAGCACCAGTTTCAGGTCGGCCCTGTCCGCGCGATCAAGCGCCCGGCGCATACCTTCGCGTTCCACCGCGCCCGCATCAGCCCGCAGCCCCGCGGTATCGGCCAGCGTCACAGCGAACCCGGCAAGATCCAGCGTGACTTCGACAACATCACGGGTCGTTCCGGCCTCGTCCGAAACAATCGCAGCCTCCCGGCGGGCCAGACGGTTGAGCAGGCTCGATTTCCCCACATTCGGCGCGCCCAGGATCACAATCTGCAAACCTTCGCGCAGGCGTTCTCCACGCCGGTCATCGTCTAGGTAGGAAGAGATTTCATTTCCCAGATCACCCACCGCATCCAGCAAGCCCAGGGTCACATCATCGGGGAGTTCTTCATCGGAAAAGTCGATGACGGCTTCGAGTCGCGCCATCAGGGCAACCAGGCGATCGCGCCAGCCATCATAGGCCTGCGCCAGAGCGCCCTGCATCTGGGCCAGTGCCTGATCGCGCTGGCGACGGGTATCGGCCTCAACCAGATCAGCAACGGCTTCGGCAGCCGTGAGGTCGAGCTTGCCGTTGAGCACGCGCACGGCGCGTGAATTCGCCAGGTTCAGCAGGCCGAAGACCCGGCAGACGCGAAAGCGCCTCAAGGACCCCCTGGACCACGGCACGACCGCCATGCACCTGAAACTCCGCCATATCCTCGCCGGTTTCGCTGGCGGGGCCCCGGAACCACAGGATCAGGGCCTCGTCGATCAGGCTCGCCACTTTCGGGCTCCACCAGCCGGCGCAGGGCAGCGGTCGCGTGGTTTCGGGACGTCCCTTCCAGTCAGCGCACGCACGGCAGACCCGGCGGCTGGCCCGGAAACACGGATGACCGCCAGGGCGGCACGGCCCGGCGCGGAAGAGAGAGCAAAGATGGTCATAACAGCATGTGTTTCACGTGAAACACCGGCCCCGCAGAGTCGGCGTCATGGTCAATTGGGGCCGTCTTCGGGTTGAGCATCAGGCGTTCAACCCGGCCATTCCCGGCAATGTGGACCCGCAGGATCTCTTCCAGGTCCTGCTTCGTTCTCGTACCGATACCAGACGCCTTCAGGGTAGATCACCATGGTCGGGCCCAGTTCGCAGCGATCCAGACACCCCGCAGCATTGATGCGCACCCGGGATGCCCAGTTCCTTGGTCCGGGCTTTCAGATGATTGCGCAGCGCCTCGGCATTACGCGCCTTGCAGCAGCCGCGTGGATGGCCTTCGGCCCGTTCGTTCGTACAGCAGAAGACGTGGCGCTCATAATAAGGTGCAGGATCGCTCACGCCTTGTCCTTTCCCTGACCCATCTGCTGCCAGAAGCGCATCATCTGTTCCATGCCGTCGCCCGAAGCACCCATCCAGGCCTTCAGCGCGGCTTCGGGCTCGAAGTTCTTTGCGGCTTCGGTCATGCGTTCCTTCATGTCGGCCATGATTTCGTCCTGCATGGGCCTGACGTCGGGCATGCCCATAAAGGCACGGGCCTCCTCGGGCGTACAGTCGACTTCGATGGTAATTTTCATGTCTGAGCTCCCTGGCCCAATTCCCTACTCGCTGTGGGGTTGCGAATATCGGGTCCTGACAGCCACGTTACGGGCTCTGTCCCCACCAACGCAACGCCCGGCGGTTTCCTGCATGGATTTTCAGCGCAACAATCTCGATCGCGAAACCAGCCCCTATCTCCATCAGCACCGGGACAATCCCGTGCACTGGCAGCCCTGGGGTGCGCAGACACCTGGCCCATGCCAAGGCGCAGGACAAACCGATCATGCTTTCGGTTGGTTATGCCGCCTGCCACTGGTGCCATGTCATGGCCCATGAAAGCTTCGAGAACGACGCCATTGCCGATGTGATGAACGACCTTTTCGTCAACATCAAGGTCGACCGCGAGGAACGGCCCGACATCGACACGATCTACCAGAGCGCGTTGCAGCTTCTGGGCCAACAGGGTGGCTGGCCGCTCACCATGTTCCTGACGCCAGACGGCGAGCCCTTCTGGGGCGGCACGTATTTTCCAGGCACCCCGAAATACGGGCGCCCCGGCTTCACCGATGTGCTGGTCGCCGTGGAAGACACGTTCCGCAACGGCAAGGAAAAGATCGACCAGAACCGGCTGGCCCTTCAGGAAGCCCTGACCAGACTTTCGGCCAAACAGGGCGGCGGCGCCCTTCCCGCAGACCTGGCAGATACCAGCGCCGACAAGCTGATACAGGTCGTGGACCTGCGCTATGGCGGCATCGGCCAGGCTCCGAAGTTCCCCCATGTGCCCGATCTTGATCTGCTCTGGCGCGCCCATCGCAAGGGCCGCGGCGACAGCTTTGGACGCGCGGTGCTGACCAGTGCCGACGCCATGGCCGAAGGTGGAATTTATGACCATCTGGGCGGTGGCTGGGCGCGTTACTCGGTCGACGAGATCTGGCTGGTGCCGCATTTCGAGAAGATGCTCTATGACAACAGCCAGCTCATCGAGCACTACACCCGCCTGTGGCTGGGCACCGGCCATGATCTCTATCGCCGCCGCGTGTCCGAAACCGTGGCCTGGCTGCAGCGCGAGATGATGACAAATGAAGGCGCGTTCTGCTCCAGCCTGGATGCCGATTCCGATGACGGCACCGGTCATTCCGAAGAAGGCGCGTTCTACGTCTGGTCTGAGGACCAGATCGACGACGCGCTGGGCAAGGATGCCGCCCTCTTCAAGAAACATTACGGCGTCACGGCCGAAGGCAATTGGGAAGGCAAGACCATCCTGAACCGTCTGGCCACCGGTCAACCCGAACCTGAGGTTGAAGCCAGGCTTGCCGTATCGCGCGCACGTCTGCTGGAGATTCGAGCGCCCCGCCCGCGCCCCGGCCTGGACGACAAGGTGCTGGCCGACTGGAACGGTCTGATGATCCGCGCGCTGGCCCGTGCAGGTGCTGCTTTTGGCCAGGATGACTGGATTGCCATGTCACGACATGCCTTTGACCATGTCGTGGCCATCATGACCGACGGCCCGCACCTGAAACACAGCGCACGCGACGGCCGTGTGCTCGATGTCGCCATGATCGATGACTACAGCCACATGGCCGATGCCGCGCTGGCGCTTCTCGAAATCACCGGTGATGCCGCGCTGCTCGATCATGCCAGAGCCTGGGTTGCGACCGCAGACGCGCATTATTGGGACGATCAGACCGGCGGCTATTTCTTCACCGCCGACCACGCTGAAGCCTTGATCGTGCGCACCAAGACAGCCCTCGATAATGCGACACCGTCGGGCAACGGTACCATGGTGGGAGTCAACGCCAGATTGTGGCACCTGACAGGCGATACAGCCTATCGCGATCGCGCTGAAGCCATTGCTACAACATTCTCAGCAGACATTCTGGCCAACCCTCTGGCCCATGCTGTTCTGATCAGTAATCTTGATCTGCTCAACCATGCCGTGCAGATTGCCATCATTGGCGAACGCGGTGATCCAGCGACCCAGACTCTGATTGCCGAAGTCTGGAAGACCGGTCGCCAGGATACCGTGCTGTCCGTCATGTCCTCCGATGCCGATCTGCCGACAGGCCACCCCGCCACCGGCAAGGGTCAGATCGACGGCGTGGCCACCGCCTATGTCTGCGAGGGCCCGGTGTGTTCCCTGCCGGTGAACAATCCCGATGATCTTGGAAACCTGCTGGATCCGGCCGAAGCCTGATCCACCCGTACGCGCGCCCGCACTTTCAAGACTGGCGCGCGCGGCGACCTGCAGTGCAGACTCGCAGTAACCTATGGAGGATACACCATGGCAACAGCGATCCGCATTCATGAAGCAGGCGGACCTGAGCAACTCAAGGTCGAGGAGATTGAAGTCGGCGATCCCGCACCCGGTGAGGTGTTGATCCGGCACACCGCGGTGGGTCTCAATTTCATCGATACCTATCAGCGTTCCGGGCTTTACCCCATGGCGCTGCCTGCCACGCTGGGCATGGAAGCAGCGGGCGTGGTCGAGGTGCTGGGTGACGGCGTGGCCGGGCTGGAGCCCGGAGACCGTATTGCCTATCCCATGACCGGTGGCGCCTATTGCACGGCGCGCACGATCCCTGCCGAGAAGGTCGTGAAGATCCCCGATTCCGTCGACGACCAGACTGCTGCAGCCATGATGCTGAAGGGCATGACGGTGGAGTATCTGTTGTGTCGCACCTTCCCCCTTGTAGCCGGTCAGACCATTCTGTTTCACGCGGTGGCAGGCGGTGTTGGCCTGATTGCCTGCCAGTGGGCCAAATCGATTGGCGCCACAGTGATCGGAACCGTTTCCACCGACGAAAAGGCAGAACTGGCATTGGCCCATGGCTGCGATCATGCGCTGATCGCCGGACGTGAGGACATTGCCGAGCGGGTGAAGGAACTGACCGACGGCCAGGGTGTGCCGGTGGTTTATGATTCCGTTGGCGCCGATACCTTCGAGACATCCCTGGCATCCCTGGCGCCGCGCGGCATGATGGTCTCGTTCGGCCAGTCTTCAGGGCCGGTCACCAGCTTTGATCCTGCCAGGCTGGCAGCTGGCGGCTCGCTTTTCTACACGCGGCCGGGTCTTGGGAATTACATTGCCACGCGCGAGGATCTGGAGCTTTCAGCCCAGCGTTTGTTCAACATGGTCGGCTCCGGCAAGGTCGCAATCAACGTCAACCAGACCTATCCACTCGCCCAGACGCAGCAGGCGCATCGTGATCTGGAGGGCCGCAAGACGACCGGCTCCACGGTGCTGTTGCCATGAGCAACACCGTCACGGCCGCGCGGATCCATCAGTACGGCGGACCCGAGGTCATGCAGCTTGAGCAGGTCACGCTGGGCGATCCAGGGCCCGGCCAGGCTCTGGTGCGCAACACGGCGATCGCGCTCAACTTCTATGATGTCAGTGAACGCACGGGCCTCTATCCCGTCGACCTTCCCGCCACACTGGGCTGCGAGTCCGCCGGTGTCGTGGAAGCCATCGGTGAAGACGTTCATGACATCAAGGTTGGTGACCGCGTCGCAGTCATGAGCGGACCCGGCAATTATGCCCAGGCCATGATTGCCGATGCCGGTCAGCTTGTCGTGTTGCCAGAGAATATCGATGACAAGGTCGCCGCAGCCGCCATGACCAAAGCCATGACTGCTGAGTTCCTGCTGGAGCGGTGCTTCAGGGTGCGCCGTGGCCAGACCATTCTGTTCCATGCCGCCGCCGGTGGCGTCGGCCTGGTTGCCTGCCAATGGGCCCAGGCGCTGGGCGTGCGCACCGTCGGCACAGTCTCGACATCGGCCAAGGCCGAACTGGCCCGCCAGAACGGTTGTGATGTGCCGCTGATTCTGGGACAGGACAATCTGGTCGAGCGCGTGTTGGAAGAAACCAAGGGTGCAGGCGTGCCTGTGGTTTACGACTCCGTCGGCAAGGACACCTTCGAGGACAGCCTCGATTGCCTCGCTCGTCTGGGCACGCTGGTGTCGTTCGGCCAGTCATCAGGCGATCCACCGCCGTTCCCGCTGCGCCTGCTTGCACAGCACGGATCTGCCTTCATCACCCGGCCTGGCCTGCATGACTACACCGCGACTCGTCAGGAACTGCTTTCCAGTGCTGATCGTGCGCTCACGATGATCACATCGGGCAAGATCAAGATCACCATCGGCCAGACTTTCCGGCTGGCAGAAATCGTCGACGCCCATCAGGCGCTCGAAGGGCGTCGCACCGTCGGCTCGACAGTCATCATCCCCTGACCTTCATTCCAAGGACAGCGTTGCAGGGTGGTGTTCAGCCAGCCGTGAATCGGCGCCAGATGGTGTCATCAAGGCTGTCGAGGAAGGCCTCGTGGCGGGCGATTTCCTCTTCGGTGGCGTCATGAGGCCGGGCTTCACGGAGCTCGCGGCCGGATTCAACCCCACCTGCCTGGAACGTCGCTTCGCTCGATTCCGACGTCAGGGCCAAGTCAGCCTGCCGGCCGCCACGCAGTTCCAGATAAACCTGTGCCAGTAATTCAGCATCCAGCAAGGCGCCATGGCGGGTTCGCGCAGAAGCATCGACTCCCAGACGTTTCATGAGAGCATCCAGGCTGTTGGCCTGGCCCGGATAGATCGTGCGCGCAAGGGACAGCGAATCGGTCACGCGCTCGCCCTTGATGGTATCCATGCCAATCTGCTTGAGTTCGTTGTTGAGGAACTTCAAGTCAAACTCGGCGTTATGGATGATCAGCATGCTGTCGCCGATGAAGTCGATAAACTCCTCGGCCTTAGCCCGGAACAGCGGCTGCTTGGCCAGAAACGCGTCCGACAGACCATGAACGTTGAAGGCTTCAAGCTCGTTCGCACGTTGCGGGTTGAGATAGCATTGCCAGGTCACACCCGTGGGCACCAGATTGATGAGCTCCACACAGCCGATCTCGGCAATACGATGGCCGTTGAGGACATCAAGGCCGGTGGTTTCGGTATCAAGAACGATTTCGCGCATGGATCACAGCTCGGTTGGCTGGCGCTATCCTACACCCTTGCCCGGCCAATCGCGACAGGACCGGATCAGCGAATTGTGCATGGCTGGCGCCAGAGCTAGCGTGGCGGCCAGATGTGACCATGACAGCCTGAGAACTCCCGAACCGCCGATCCCACACACCGCCAGGTCAGACCTTTCGACAGGCCGGTGGGAATCACGATATCGGCGCGCCGCCGTTTCAGAGCATCGGGCATTTGCCGGGCGCGGATCTGTGCAAGTTTCTCAGCCGTCATGCCCGGCCGTGCCAGAACGCGGCGGGCCTGGATGAAGCCCGGAGCAGAAACGACACAGACTGCATCGACACGTTTTTCGCCACCGATCTCGAACAGGAGCGGAACGTCCATCACCACCAGATCAGCACCACGCCGGCAGGCCCAGCGCAGGAAGCGGTCACGCTCGGCACCCACCAGGGGATGAACGCCCGCTTCCAGCGCACGCATGGCATCAGCATCGCCCAGCACCGCCTTGCCCAGACGCCCGCGATCGACATGAGCGGTGCGCCCAGACCCCACAACGGCATCTGGAACCATGTCTGCGATCAACGCGACGGCAGCACCACCGGGCCCATACAAACGATGGACCACAGCATCAGCGTCATGGACCAGCGCACCGTGTTGGGCGAACATCCCCGCCACGGTCGATTTGCCCATGCCGATGGAGCCGGTGAGACCAAGAACAAACATGCGGAATGTTTACGGCATCCCACACCCCAGCGCCAAGCGAATGGAACAGCATCATGACGACCAAACCAGGCGATAACAGCTGCCGGCCTCGCGATCTGGAGGACGGCTGGTTGGTTTCCACGCCCGATGCGCAAGGCATGGCAGCCAAATCGCTGAAGGGTCTGGCCGATCATTTCAATCGCTGGAGCGAGGCCAACGTGCATGCCGTGCTGATGGCCCGTAACGGCAAGCTGGTGTTTGAACAGTATTTCACCGGCAGGGACGAAGCCTGGGGCAAACCCCTGGGCAAGGTCACCTATGACGCGGGCAAACACCACGACCTGCGTTCGATCACCAAGAGTGTGGTTGCGCTGGCTTTCGGCATCGCGCGTGAACGCGGCGGTCTCGATGATCTGGACCGCCCGGTGTTCGACTTCTTTCCCGAACATGCCGACCTGGCGACCGGCGAGAAGAAAGAGATCACCCTGCGCCACCTGCTGGAGATGTCGACCGGGCTGGAATGGAACGAGGACGTGCCCTATTCCGATCCTGCCAACAGCGAGATCCGCATGACCCATGCGCAGGATCGCTGCCGCTATGTCCTGGAACAGCCGCTTGTACGCTCGCCGGGAAAGGCATGGATCTACAACGGCGGCACCACGGCGCTGATCGCCGAGATCATGTTTCGCACCACCGGTCTGCAGGTTGATGCCCTGGCCCGCGAGGCGCTTTTTGCCCCGCTGGGGATCACGGAATCGGACTGGCTGACCTATGACAACGGCGTCCCGATCGCAGCCTCGGGCCTGCGGCTCAAACCACGCGACCTGCTCAAACTGGGCCAGCTTGTGCTCGACCGTGGCAAAGCTGGGGACCGCCAGATCGTGCCATCCGACTGGATCGACGCCATGACCACGCCGCAGATCAACGGCATGATGCAGTTCTTTTACGGTTATCAATGGTGGCTTGGCCGATCCCTGATCAACCGGCAGGAGGTCACGTGGTCAGCCGGAGTCGGTTGGGGCGGCCAGCGCCTGTTCGTGGTGCCATCACAGAACCTGGTCGTCGTGGTGCATGCCGGTCTCTACGACAAACCCGATATGCAGATGATGCCTGGTGAAGTCGTGCTGCGCCGCTATGCCCTGACCGCGACGATGGCTTAGAGGTCTTCGGCGACGTAGGCGTAGAGCGCGCCGTTGACCTCGGGCTCGCGGCCATACCAGGCGGCAAAACCCGGGCGGGCCTGGTGGAGCAGCATGCCCAGGCCATCGACGGTGCGCAGGTGACGGCGTCCTGCATCTGCCAGAAGATCGGTTTCCAGCGGGGCATAGACGAGGTCGTAAACCACGGCGTCATCGGCCAGGGGATCAAGCGCGATCTCCAGAGCGGGCTGGCCGGTCATGCCAAGCTGCGTGCTGTTGATCAGCAGGCCGGCACCGTCGAGTGCCTGACTGCGTTCGTCCCAGGCGACGGGCTCGACGGCAGGACCAAATTCGTCAGCCAGCGCCTGCGCACGTTCGGCGGTGCGGTTGGCCAGACGGATGGCAGGCACGCCTGCTTCCAGCAAGGCGACGATCACCGCGCGGCTGGCACCACCTGCACCCAGCAGGACGGCAGCACGGCCTGACGGCCAGTCCGGGGCGCGCTGCTCCAGGTTTTCCGTAAAGCCGAAGGCATCGGTGTTGGTGACAGAAAGACTGCCATCATCACGCACGATCACGGTGTTGGCTGCCCCGATACGCCGGGCGATGTCGTCGGCCTCATCGGCCAGTGCCAGGGCGGCTTCCTTGTGCGGCAGGGTGACATTGGCGCCACGGAACCCCAGTTCAGGCAGCGCCCGCAAGGCGCGCTCAAAGCCTTCAGGCGGCACGGCAAGCGGCACATAGGCACCATCAATGCGATAGGATTCGAGCCAGAAGCCATGCAGGCGCGGCGAACGGGAATGGGCAACCGGCCAGCCCATGACACCGGCCAGCATCGTTTTTCCTGAATGGATCATGTCGCCAGCACTCCCTGGGTTCGCAACTGGTCGAGCACCTGAACCATAGGCAGGCCGACAATGGCAAAGAAGTCGCCGTCGATCCGGCAAAGAGCTGCAGGCCGCGTCCTTCGACCTGATAACATCCCACGCTGGCGCAGGCACGCTCGCCCACATCCTGGAGATAGCTATCGAGCCAGGCATCCGAGAAATTGCGCATGGTCATTTCGGCGACCGCAGTGTGATGCCAGATCCGCCCCTCGTCGCGCACCAGAACGGCCGACGTTACCAGCCGGTGTTTGGTTCCGCGCATGGCCTGGAGGTGTTCGCGTGCCTCCTCCACCGATTCGGCCTTGTCGAACCAGCGTCCCTGGCATTCAAGCATCGAATCGGAACCCAGCACCAGAACGCCCGGATGGCGTGCGCTGATGCGTCGTGCCTTGAGTTCGGCAAGGGTCTCGGCAGCCTGTTCCACGCTGGCACCTTCTGCACCCAGGGACTGCTTCACGGCATCTTCGTCGATGCTGGCTGCTTCGACATCAAACACCACGCCGGCGTTTTCCAGCATGGTCCGGCGGCCCGCGCTGGCCGAAGCCAGAATGAGAGGGGTTGGATCAGCAGACATCAAGGCAACGCTCCGAAGCGTTCCTGATAGAGCTGCAGGATGGCCGCTGCGGTTTCCTCGATGGAGCGGCGCGTCACATCGATCACGGGCCAGTCGTTCTCTTCATAGAGCTTGCGGGCATAGGCCAGCTCACGGCGCACCGCGGCGGGTTCGACATAATCGCTCTCGCCCTCCTGCTTCAACATGGTCATGCGGTTCTTGCGTACCTGGACCAGCCGGTCCGCACTCTGGATCAGGGCAACGATCAACGGGCGTTTGGCGGCAAGCAACTCATCGGGCACGGGCACGCTGGGCACGATCGGTACGTTGGCTGCTTTGAGGCCACGGTTGGCAAGATAGAAACAGGTCGGGGTCTTGGACGTGCGCGATACGCCGACAACGATGACGTTGGCTTCATCAAGATCATAAGGCGACTGGCCGTCATCGTGGCGCAGGACAAACTGGATGGCATCGACCCGGGCAAAGTAATCGGCATCGAGCGTGTGCTGTTCCCCTGGCAGGCCTTTGACCGGCTGGCCCAGATAGGTCGAGAGCACACCCAACACGGGATCAAGCACGGGAACACAGGGCACACCCAGTTTCTGGCAGCCCAGGGTAAGCTGATCACGCCTGGCCGGATCGACCATCGTATAGATCACAACACCGGGATTGGCCTCGATGGCTGCAAGCACGCGATCCATTTGGCGCGTCGAGCGTACAAGGGCCCAGACATGCTCCACCGCCTCGACATCCTCGAACTGCGCCACGGCAGCATGCGCGACAGAAAGAATGGTCTCACCGGTTGCATCGGAAACCAGATGGAAATGAAAGTTGGTCACGGGCTTGTGGGCGCAATGGAGATCATCGGGGATAAGTCGCTGGTATTGCACAGGCGCGCAAGCCCCATCCACACCATCCAGATTCCAGCCAGTCTTTGTCCCCATGGGGACGATCGGCAAACGCGCCCTGTGGATGGAGCACCAACCGACATGAATCGGGTGATGTCTTTAGCAAGCGATCCACAAGATTTCCCACAAGGCGACTCGGCGGAGAATCCCTGTTGTCCCTGATTCCCGCACATCACCATGTCACTGCTTTCCTCAGGGCCCACAACCCTGTCTGTGACTGGGCTGACAAACAGCCATCCAAGCCGTGGACAGGGACCCACTACTACAACAACCTTTTAGACCTTCTTTTATTGAAGAGGGGAAGGGTGTAAGTCCCCGCTTCGTGAACACTCCATCGCCCCTTCCAACCCCCGTGACCCCACGCCTGATCAAGGCTTTGGGCGGTCAACGCATGGACCCCGTACCGATCTGGCTGATGCGCCAGGCCGGACGGTACCTGCCGGAATACCGTGCCCTGCGACAGGAAGCCGGTGACTTCATGGCCTGTTGCGGCAACCCCGAGATCGCGACCGAGATCACGCTGCAGCCAATCCGGCGTTTTGCAATCGATGCTGCCATCGTGTTTTCCGACATCCTGATCATACCAGATGCCATGGGCCGCAACCTACGTTTTGCAGAAGGCGAAGGACCGATCCTTGATCCACTCGAGGGACTGAGCGATGTCAGAAAACTCGACCCTGAGTGTGTTGTTCCAGGCAACCAGCCGTTGATGGAAACGCTCGCCAGGGTGCGTGCCGAGCTTGATCCCGAAATCGCGCTGATCGGATTCGCCGGCGCGCCCTTCACGCTTGCTGCCTACATGATCGACGGTCGCGGTGGTGGAGACTTTCCCCGGACCCGTGAACTGATGCAGCAGGATCCTGATCTGCTCGACCGCTTGCTCGAGGTTCTTTCACGCGCTGTTGCTTCCCTGCTAATCGGCGAGATCGATGCAGGCGCCCAGGCCGTGCAGCTTTTCGACAGTTGGGCCGGTCTGCTGGACGGTTCTTCCTTCGACCGCTGGTCCATTGGCCCTGCGCGCGCGATCGTGGCCGAGGTTCATGCCGCCCGCCCGGGCATTCCTTTCATCGGTTTCCCCCGTGGCGCTGCAGACCGCTATGCAAATTATCGCGACGAAACTGGCATTGACGTTCTCCAGATCGATCAGGGTATATCCCACTCGACCATGGCCGGGTTGCAGCGCGGCGGCCCGGTTCAGGGCAATCTTGATCCCCAGCTGCTGTTGGCCGGCGGTGAGGCCATGCGTGCAGGCGCCCGTGCGATTCTAGACGCCATGGCTGGCGGCCCCCATGTCTTCAATCTGGGGCATGGTGTGATCAAGAAAACACCGCCCGAGCATGTGGCTGATCTGGTCGCCACAGTGCGGAGCCATCAGCGCGGGAACGCATCGTGACCCGCACGGCGGTGGTGCTGTTCAATCTGGGTGGCCCCGATTCGCCCGATGCCATTCAGCCGTTTCTGGGCAACCTCTTCAACGATCCAGCCATCATCGGTCTGCCCTGGCCTCTGCGCCCGATGCTGGCTTCCTATATTTCCAACAAACGCCAGAAGGAAGCGCGGAAGATCTATGCACTGATCGGCGGAAAATCTCCGTTGCTCGAGGAGACCCGAGCCCAGGCAGCCGGACTTGAAACAGCTCTGGGCGGTGAAGCAACAAAGGTCTTCATCGCCATGCGCTACTGGCATCCCATGGCAGACGAGGCGGCCCGCGAGGTTGCTGCATTCGGGCCTGACCGGGTTGTCCTGCTGCCGCTTTATCCGCAGTTCTCAACCACCACGACGGGGTCATCCCTGAAAGCCTGGCACCGCGCTGCGGCAAAGGCAGGGATCAAGGCGCCGACCAAAGCCGTGTGCTGTTACCCCATGCATGACGGTCTGATCACGGCCCATGCCGCCCTGCTGGAACGTGCCCTTGAGCATGCCGGTGACCAGCCGGTGCGCGTGTTGTTTTCAGCCCATGGCCTGCCCGAAAAAATCGTCAAGGCGGGCGATCCCTATCAGTGGCAGATCGAACAGACCGCGGCGGCCGTGGTTGCGCGACTGGCAAAACCCGATCTCGATTGGCAGGTCTGCTACCAGTCCCGCGTTGGCCCCCTGACCTGGATCGGGCCTTCGACCGATGACGAAATCAAACGTGCTGGTGGCGATGGCAAGGGTGCTGTTGTGGTGCCGATTGCTTTCGTTTCGGAGCATTCCGAAACCCTGGTCGAACTCGATATCGAATATGCCGAGATGGCCCACGAGAACAACTGCCAGCCCTATATCCGGGTCCCGGCACTGGGGGTCGAAGCAGCCTTCATCGACGGGTTGGCCCAGATCGTTCGCACCACGCTGGCACCTGATGCCCCTGAACTGGGCCCTGATTCCGGCCGGCGTCTATGTCCTGCCGACTGGGGCAAATGCCCCTGCATGGAGGCCTGATCATGGAAGGGTTCCTGGGTGGTGCCTATCTCTGGGTGAAGGCCTTTCACATCATCGCTGTGATCGCCTGGATGGCAGGCATGCTCTATCTGCCGCGCCTGTTTGCCTATCACGTCGATGCCGAAAAAGGCTCCGTGCAGTCTGAAACCTTCAAGGTGATGGAACGGCGCCTGCTGCGCGGCATCATTAATCCGGCCATGATTCTGGTTTTCCTGCTGGGCGGCCTGCTGTTTTTTGATCGCGGCATGGCAATCTGGAGCGAGGGTTGGTGGATCGTGAAACTCATCGCCGTCCTGGTGATGTCGGGCCTGCACGGCCAGCTGTCGCGCTGGCGTCGTGCCTTTGCCGAAGACCGCAACACCCATTCGGCGCGCTTCTATAAATTCGTGAACGAGGTACCCGCCGTTTTGATGGTGCTGATTGTCATCATGGTCGTGGTAAAACCCTTCTGATGAAAACGACACCGCAACTCTGGTCCAAGGCTGTCATGCTGGGTGGCCTCTTCTCGCTCATCGCCTACATGATGGTCTGGCCCTATTCGATCCAGTCCCTGATGTTTGCCTTCCCGCTTCTGCTGCCGTTCATCGGTGCCATCTTCACGCTGAAGCTGGGCCTGGCGTTTATAGACAAAAGCGGGCTTTCCATGTTGCGCGCATTCCTGGCCGCGTCGTTCCTGGTCGCCCTGGTGTTGGCGCTTGCCATGGTGGTGTTCGTGCACCTGATCGGTGATATCGCCGGTAACGATGTAAGTTTCTCACCTGCCAGCCTGACTGGCACGCTGACCCTGTTCGTGCCCTGGGGTCTGTGGGCCGCATGGCCCGCTGCGGTGGGTCTGTGGTGCATCCTGAAAAACGATCCGGCACTGGTTGCCGGCAAGTAGGGTGCCATCTTTAACGACTTCGTCATCTTGTTGCCGTTGACTCCCGCACGGTCCGCGCCTATTTCTAGGTTTCTGCTCAAGCGCAACAACCGGCATCAGACCGGTTAGCGACCCAGGGCCCAGGCGTTCTGCCACCGGGCCGGTTCGACCAGCGTAACCCCACGATTTTCAATTCAGGCGACCCGCGGGAATTCTCCCTGTCGCCCAATACAAGGTCCCACATGACCGTTACAGAATCTGAAACACCCGACGAGTCTGTCGTCGCGAATGCCTCTGAATACACCTCGCTCAGCCTTCAGGAACTGAAGGAGCGCAAGCCAGAAGACCTTCTGGCCTTTGGCGAGGAACTGGGCATTGAAAGTGCCAGCGTGCTGCGCAAGCAGGACCTGATGTTCGCCATCTTGAAAGAGATGGCCGAACAGGATGTCCCGATCTTCGGGCGCGGCGTGCTTGAAATCCTGCCCGATGGCTTCGGCTTCCTGCGAAGCCCCGAATCAAATTATCTGCCCGGACCCGATGACATCTATGTCAGTCCCAGCCAGATGCGCCGCTTTGCGCTCAAGACCGGCGACACAGTCGAAGGCCAGATCCGCAGCCCCAAGGACAACGAGCGTTACTTTGCGCTGCTGAAGGTCAACCACATCAATTTCGAGGATCCCGAAACCACGCGATACCGCGTGCCGTTCGACAACCTCACGCCGCTCTACCCTGAAGAAAAGCTCAATCTGGAGATCCAGGACCCGACACGAGAGGACCTTTCGACCCGCGTGATCGAACTGGTTTCTCCGCTGGGCAAGGGCCAGCGCGCTCTGCTCACCAGCCCCCCGCGCGCGGGCAAGACGGTGCTGATGCAGAACATCGCGCACGCCATTGAAGCCAACCATCCGGAAGTCTACCTGCTGGTCCTGCTCATCGATGAACGGCCCGAGGAAGTCACCGACATGCAGCGCCAGGTCAAGGGTGAGGTCATTGCCTCGACCTTCGATGAGCCGCCCACGCGCCATGTCGCAGTTTCTGAAATGATGATCGAAAAGGCCAAGCGCCTGGTCGAGCAGAAGCATGATGTTGTGATCCTGCTGGATTCGATCACCCGCCTGGCGCGTGCCTACAACACGGTGGTGCCAAGCTCGGGCAAGGTGTTGACCGGTGGTGTTGATGCCAACGCCCTGCAGCGTCCCAAGCGTTTCTTTGGCGCCGCCCGTAACATCGAAGGCGGGGGAAGCCTCACGATCATCGCCACGGCGCTGATCGACACCGGGTCCCGCATGGACGAGGTCATCTTCGAAGAGTTCAAGGGCACGGGTAACTCCGAAATCGTCATGGACCGCAAGATCGCCGACAAGCGTATCTTCCCCGCGATCGACATCGGCAAATCCGGCACCCGCAAGGAAGAGCTCCTGGTCAGCAAGGGCCAACTCTCCAAGATGTGGGTCCTGCGCCGTATCCTGATGCCCATGGGCCCCGTGGACGCCATGGAGTTCCTCATGGAGAAACTCAAGCACACCAAGAACAACGACGAGTTCTTCGATTCGATGAACACGTAACGACGTTTGATGGGCCCTTCGGGACCCATCTTCGTTTCGGGGTGTCAATTGTGAGGGTTTGACGGCGCGTTCTGCACACGGCACCGTCGTTTCATGCGTCAGACCTTCTGCCTGCTTCTTCCATTTCTGCTCATGATCGCCGACGCGGCCAGAGCCGAGTGGGAGAACACCACATGGGGCATGACGATGGCTGAGGTCATGACCGTGACCTACTCCGCATCCCGTCTGGTCCCTGCGACCGAGATTGCGGGCCCGGTGCAGAATGCAGCAGGTGCGGTGCTTGCCATGGAAGATTCGGTGGGCGACGGGCTATTTGATGTTTTCTTTCTGATCGGACGCGACGGCCTCTACCGCATCGACATGGCCGCCCGGAACGGTCATCAGGCATCCTGCCCTGCCCTGGTTGCCGAGGTGACGGCACGCCACGGCCCCGCGCATGGCGTGGATACCGATACCCTGGCCTGTTTGAGCGAGCCGTGCCCGGGCACCACCACCTGGTCCTGGCGCAACCTGCCCGATGGCTCGGTCATCGAAATCGCCATGGAGGTTTCAGGCCTTCCCGATGACGCACCCTGGACCTGCACGGGATCCCTTGTCAGAGACAACGCACCGCAAAGCCTGTTGCCTGAATAACCAAGGGTGCTTCTCTCCCCACATCCCACAGCATCGCACCCTTTGATCGCGCGCGCCGGTCGGCTATCACTCCGGCTCCTCTTTCTGCTCCGGTGAAACCATGTCCGATGTCCTGATCAAACGTGCGCTGCTTTCGGTTTCCGACAAGACGGGGCTGGCCGAGTTTGCCCACGCGCTGCATGACCACGGGGTCGAGCTGATCTCGACCGGGGGGACGGCCAAGGCGATCGCCGAGGCGGGGCTTCCGGTCAGGGAGGTTGCTGATCTCACCGGGTTTCCTGAGATGATGGACGGGCGCGTGAAGACGCTCCACCCCACCGTGCATGGTGGCATTCTGGCGCGGCGTGATCTGGACTCCCATGTGGCGGCAATGGAAGAGCATGGCATCGGTGCCATCGATCTGGTTGTGGTGAACCTCTATCCCTTCGAGGCGACGGTGGGCCGCGGTGCGGCCTGGGACGAGATTGTCGAGAATGTCGATATCGGCGGGCCTGCCATGATCCGCTCAGCCGCCAAGAACCATGCCTTTGTTGCGGTTGTGGTGGACCCGGCAGACTACGCGCGGGTGCTCTCGGATATGGAAAAGAACGGTGGGGCCACGCCACTGGAGCTGCGCCGCCAGCTTGCCGCCACGGCTTATGGCCGCACGGCAGCCTATGATGCTGCCATTGCGCGGCGCTTCAGTCAGGAGGCCGGTGAGACCTTTCCCCGGCGCATCAGCTTTGCCGGAGCGCGCAACAAGCGCCTGCGTTATGGCGAGAACCCGCATCAGGAAGCAGCGTTTTATGGCGACGGCACCCAGCGCCCCGGCATTGCCACGGCGCGCCAGGTCGGCGGCAAGGAACTCAGCTTCAACAATCTCAACGATACCGACGCCGCGTTTGAACTGGTTGCGGAGTTCGATAAACCCGCCATCGCCATCATCAAACACGCCAATCCCTGCGGTGTCGCGCTGGGCGAAACCCTGGCGCAGGCCCATGCTCGGGCGCTGGCCTGTGATGCCACCAGCGCCTTTGGCGGCATTGTTGCGTCCAACCGCAAGCTGGATGAAAAAACTGCCCGCGCCATCATCGAGGTCTTCACCGAAGTCGTGATTGCGCCCGGTGCCAGCGATGAGGCCCTGATGGTTCTTGCCGAAAAGAAAAACCTGCGCGTGCTGCTGACCAAGGACATGCCGGACCCGCGTTCGCCCGGGTTGACCGTGCGCAGCCTGGCAAGTGGCCTGCTGGTCCAGACCCGCGATAACGGGCGTGTGCCTGAAACCGAAATGAAGGTCGTTACGGAGCGCCAGCCCAGCGAGGCCGAGATGGCCGACATGCTGTTTGCCTTCCGCATCGCCAAACACGTCAAATCCAACGCCATCGTCTATGCCCGTGATCTGGCCAGCGTGGGCATTGGTGCAGGCCAGATGAGCCGCCTCGACAGTGCTGTCATTGCGCGCCAGAAAGCCGAGCGCGCGGGGCTCTCGGTCGAGGGTGCCGTCGTGGCATCAGACGCTTTCTTCCCGTTTGCCGATGGCCTGATTGAAGCTGCCGAAGGCGGTGCAACCGCCGCGATCCAGCCCGGGGGTTCCATGCGCGATGAGGAAGTCATCGCAGCAGCCAACGAACGCGGAATGGCCATGGTCATGACCGGCATGCGTCACTTCCGGCACTAGGCGTCCCCATGGAAAACAGTCTTGCGGGCATGGTCGCCATCGTTACAGGAACCGGCAGGCCTGACGGCATCGGTTATGCCACGGCCCTGCGACTGGCCGAACTTGGCGCTAATGTCGTTGTCACCGATGTGACGGTCTCACCGGGCCTGGCGCAACTTGTCGCAGAGATCGAAGCGCTGGGTCGCCGCGCCCTGGCGGTTGCAGTTGATGTGACCAAAGCTGATCAGATCACCACTTGTGTTGCCCAATGCGCGGAGCGTTTCGGCGGGCCCGATATCCTGGTCAACAATGCCGGCACTACCGTCGGCGCCCTGCCGTTTGGGGACATTGAACCCGAACACTGGGACCTGAGCTTCGCGGTCAACCTGAAAGGCCCCGCCCTGTTCTGTCGTGCCGTCCTGCCCATCATGGTCAAGGCGGGCGGCGGCGCAATCGTCAACAACGCATCGACCGGTGGTCTGGGTGCCGAGGCCGGGTTCGGGGCCTATACGGCCACCAAACACGGGGTCATCGGCCTGACCAAAACAATCGCAGCCGAATACGGTGAACATGGCATACGCTGCAATGCGGTGTGTCCGGGTTATGTCGCCACCGACATGCACGAAGGCGCAAACCAGCGCCTGGCCGGTGAACGCAACATCAGCGTCGAGGCCATGAAGCGTGAACGTTATGCCGGTGTTGCCCTGCGACGTGCGGGAACCTGTGCCGAGATTGCCGACGCCATTGCGTACCTGGCATCACCGGCTTCATCCTACATGACCGGCGCCGCCATCCCGATTTCGGGCGGCACACCGGTGGGGCTGTAAACATGAACCGCAAGGACCAGATCCGCGCACTGCTGAAATCGATCGAAACCGGGCAGACCGAAGCGGTCGCGGTTGTCAGCACGCAAACCTACATTCAGCACAACCCGCAAACCCATGATGGCAGCGAGGGTCTGGCTGATCTGTTCAAACGTCTCTCCGAGCGTTCACCCAGGGTCAACATCGTGCGTGCCTTCGAAGACGGCGATTTCGTCTTTGGCCATACCGAGTACGATTTCGGCAGTCCCAGAGTCGGTTTCGAAATCTTCCGGTTCGAGAACGATCCTGTCGTTGAACACTGGGACAACATCCAGCCCAGGAAGGGGCCCAATGGTTCCGGTCACACGATGGTCGATGGGCCAGTCGATGCGGTGGATCACGCGTTGACTGAGGTCAACCGGGAGATTGTCCGGGCTTTTGTGGAGACCGTGCTGGTCGGGCAGCGATTCGAAGCCATCGCCGATTTCGCCGATGCCGACCTCTATACCGAGCACAGCCCCCTCAGCGGTGACGGCCTGCCCGCGCTAAGCGCCTTCCTGATGTCTGGAGCAGGCGAAGGCCCGGTGATCCGTTACGACCGGAACCACCGCCTGCTCGCCGAAGGCAACTTCGTTCTCTCCGTCAACGAAGGCTTCCGTGACGATGTGCATTCGGCCATCCATGACCTCTATCGGCTGGCGGATGGCAGGATTGTTGAGCACTGGAACACCATCGAAGCCATCGCCCCGCGCTCGGAATGGGTGAACAACAACGGCAAGTTCTAACGCCTGGCTTCAGGGCTCTTCCATGCCGTTCTGGGCGGCCCAGTCGACGGGATAGAGGGCGTAGAAATAGGCGGCGCGGACGGGGGCGTCGTAGATGAGTTCGGTGCCTTTGGGCAGCCACATGATGTCGCCGGCCACGCCCGTGGTGGTCTTGCCGTCGGCGTGGATGTGGAGCTCGCCCTCGGTCATGAAGATGACTTCGTCATAGAGCGTGGTCCAGGGGACCTGCACGGTCTCGAGGATCTCGTGGCCGGCACCCATGGTGGTGCTGACGGGGCTGCCAATGGCGCGGCAGACCTGGGTCGTGGTGCCGTCAACGGTGCTGGTCTTGTAGTCGAGAGCGTCGCGTTTGTAGATGCGGACTTCTGACATGGGGTTGGCTCCTTATCTGTTGTTCCCGTTTTCTCTGTTCCCTCAGTCGCCGGGTGCGCGCGGAGTTTACACCCGACCTGATCGGGTTGCGCGCTTGGCTTTCGCGCCATGCGGCGTGGGCACGCGGTCGCGTGCCTTCAGCCCCCCTTCCGCGTTGCGGAACCGGGTCTGACGGTTTCTGGTTCATATGCGCAAAAGGAATCGTTGCCATCGCGCATGCTTAATCGGTGGTCGTGGTGACGATGCCGCCGGGGGCAAGGCTGGCGAGTTTGCGGGTGATGGGGCCGGCGTCGCGGTCCAGACGGTCGAGGTGGTCCTGGCGGCGGATGGCCTGGCGGACCATGTGGGCACCGATGTAGCGGATGGGTTCTCGTGGCATCCAGGGTTCGACCGGATGGACCAGGCCGCTGTTTGACCAGACGTCGTCGCGCTCGAGCACCAGCGAAGTCATGATCTGCGCGCCGATACGGCAGCCCACGATGCCGTTGCCCGAAAAGCCGTAGCCGTAATGAATGTTGGGGTGACCGGGCAGCGGGCCAAACAGCGGCAGGCCGCTTCTGGTGCGGTCAATGGGCCCACGCCAGGAATGGCGGAAGGTGATGCCGTGGCCTTCGCCAAAACCGCGGGCAAAGGCAGCCGCAATGTCGCCTTCGCGCGGGGTGGCGCCTTCCCAGCGGGTGCGGCCCAGATGGCCAAAGGCGATGGCGCCGCCGCTGACCCCGGCCGAGACACGACCGTCGGCCATGGGCCGGTAGCCTGAAACAAAGACGGCACTGTCGGTCAGGATCGGTCCGTTGGCCCAGCGGTGCTGTTCCATGAATTCCGGCACAGGATCGCTCACCGCATCGTCGCTGGTGAGGATGAAAATGCCGCGATCAAGTTCGGGCAGCGCGGTCGACCAGGCGTTCATGGCAAGGACCACGCGCCGGGCCAGGACCTGCCCGGCATCGGTCTCGACCAGGGCGGGATTGCCGCGCCTGAGGTTGGTCATGGCGGTGTCTTCAAAGATCGTGATGCCGCGCTCCAGCGCAACACGGCGCAGACCGCGCACCAGCTTTGCCGGGTGCAGGGTCGCGCAGGCCGCATCCAACGCGCCGCCACGAAAGCCCGGTGCATCGACCAGGGCTTGCACACCGGAGCGGTCCAGTTCGGTAAAGGGTGCCTGGCCGTGGCGCTCCAGCGCTTCGATGATGCCGGCCCAGCGGCCGTCCTCACGTGGTGAGGTTGATCCCCATAACCAGCCGGTACGGGCGAACTCGATGTCGAACTTGTGTGCGTCGGCAAAGGCCGTGATCTCGTCGATGGCCGCAACCGAGGCGTTGGCCAGGCGCAGACCCTCCTGCGTGCTGCATTGGGCGATCAAAGCCTCGATCTTGGTCCACCAGGGCAGCGCCATGCCGGAATTGCGCCCGCTTGCTCCGCCACCGCAGATGTCGGCCTCGACAATGCAGATCTCGAGTGCAGGTTCTGCAGCCTTGATCTCCAGCGCGGTCCAAAGGCCCAGATAGCCGCCGCCCACGATACAGAGATCGGCCCGGTGCTCGCCCTCCAGGCGCGGACAGACATGGCCGAGGTCGGCGACTTCGCGCAGCATCGGATTGCGTCGGCTGTTTCGCGGGGATAGCGTCATGGAAGAAACCTTCCGCAAACGGCGGACGGCTGCAAGGGTGATCCGTGCCATGACCCCAACCATTCCCATCATTGATCTTGAGCCCTGGTATGACGGTGGCGCGCCTGGTGAGGCCCGCGTGGTCGATGCCGTGCGTGCGGCGTGCGAGGCGACCGGGTTTTTCGTCATTGCGGGACATCGGTTTGACGAGGCGCTGGTGGCGCGGCTTTACGATACCAGCCGTGCGTTCTTCGATTTGCCTGCCGAGGCCAAGGCGGCCTGCCCGCCCGTCGGCGAGGTTGCCGGCGGCCTGATGCATTTCTCGCAAGGTATGGAAAAGCTGGCTTCGACCATGGGCGTGGAAACCCCGCCTGATGTGAAGGAGGCGCTTGATTACGGGCCGCTCTATCGCGGCGGGCCGTGGCCCCTCGAGCCTGCGGGACTGCATGAGGTCTGGCAGGAATACTATGATGCCATGGACGGGCTGTGTGTCGTGCTGCGCCGGATCCTTGCGCGTGCGGCGGGATTGACCGATGACCATTTCGAGCCGTTCTTCGAAAACACGCTCTCTTCGCTGCGCGTGCTCGATTATCCCGAACCCGTCACGCCGCCCCTGCCTGGTCAGCTGCGCGCCGGGGCGCATACCGATTACGGCTTCCTGACCGTGCTGCGGTCCGAGGACAAGCCGGGCGGCCTGGAGGTCATGAACCTGGATGGCGAATGGGTTGCGCCGCCGGCACTGCCGGGCACGTTTGTCGTCAACCTGGGCGATTCGCTGATGCGCTGGACGAACGACACATGGCGCTCGACGCCGCACCGTGTGGTCAATCCGCCGGTGGGTTCACAGGGTGGGTCGCGCCGCCAGTCGATCGCGTTCTTCAACAACCCCGGTCGTGATGCCCTGATCGACACGCTGCCGACCTTCCGACAGGCAGATGTTGCGTCGCGTTATCCAGCGATCACCTATGGCGCCTACAGCATCGATCGCCAACAGAAGGCGCATGGCGATCACATCAGCGACGTCGTTTAGGGCTGTTTAGGTGCCTGGAACCTGGGTGGGACGCTGACGAGCGTCAGAACGATCCGGCCGAAACCACAGCGGGAAGAGAGCCGTGCCCGTGACGGGGCAAGGCGGTTGAGCGGCGGGCGCTCGTAAGGGCTTCGCGCAGATCACGTTCGGTCAGGCCATCGCGGCGCATAACGGCCGTGACGATGGGATCGGAGAACATCTCATCAAGATGCGGTTCGAAACTGGTCCAGTTGTTCTTTGTCATGGGTCAGTACCTACACGAGTTTTAAGTCAGAAGCATGTCGCATTGCGCACATTTTTGTGTCTGGAACCCGTTCATGTGCCTCGGGAGAGGTGATATGGGCGGCCCGGCAGACGATGGGTACGGCAGCCACTTCGCCCGAAACCTCAGGCAATCAAACGAGTCGCTGGCTTGGGCCGCCGCGATGCTGGCGCGCAATGCAGCGCCTGTGGATAACGAAGCCCACAACGGCATGCCCGAATCTGGTCACAGGGACCGAAGTCTCAGATTGCGCCTTTAGATCGGGCTGTTGACGTGCTGACAGCGCGAATCGGCGTTGCGCAGGCCTAGAGCGTCTTGACGTAGAAATAGCCGGTGATGAGTTTGTTATCGACACGAGCATAGCTGGGCAAGGTGCCCCAGCGTTTGAAGCCAGAGGCTTCATAGACCTCGATGGCCCGGGTCTGGGTCTCGCGCACGTCAAGGCGCAGATGGCTGAACCCCTCACCCCGACAATAATCCTCGACCGCTTCCAGCAACATGGCGGCAAGGCCATGACCGCGCGCCCAGGGAGCGACAAAATGGGTCGTGAGCTGCGGGCTGTGGCCCTGTGCCTCGTTATGGCGCGGCGGACGCTGCAGCTGTGCTGAAGCAGCGACGGTGCCGTCCAGGCGTCCAACCCAAAGCTGGCGTTCGGGCACCAGCAGGACACCCTTCCAGTAACGCTGCATCTGATCGCGCGGTTGCGGCTCGAGCCAGCCAAAGCCGTTGCCATCAACAATGGCCGCGTCCGTGGCATCGCACAGATCGTCAAGATCGAGACGGTTGAGCTCGGCGACGTGGTCGACGGCAACCGTGGTTTCAAAGGATGGACGAGTCTGTTCCATGGCCGCTACATGGACCCGTGAGGATTGTGCTGCAACCCCGTTTGCCATGAATTTGAAACGACGAAACCGTGACCATCCACCGGATGATCCACAAGGTTGTGAGCGCGTTGATCTATGTTCATGCCGTTTTCTGCCAGCGCGAAACGGCAGAATTAGGGCGGCGGCGCAGAATCAGGGCTGCCAGAGCGGATTGGCAGCCGCCGGCGGAGTTTCTGCCAGACTCGTGGATGCCTGGGGCATCGCCTCGGGTGTGCTGAGCCAACGTGTAAAACCCTGCAATTCCGCCTCGTCCAGGTTCCCGGCCTCCAGAATGGCGATAGTCCGGTAACGCCGCAGGTGAAGTTCGGCGATGCGCACCTCATTGGCGCCAAGGGCCATGATGATGGCAGTGGCGATCTGCAGGACAACCATGGCGCCGGGGGCCAGGCCGGCAACTTCACCAGCCAGGGGAACCAGCATTCCAAAGATCAGCAGGACCAGCGCGGTAAACCAAGCCTTGCGATAGAGTGCCCAGAACGCCTGGAACAGGAAGGCACCCCAGCAAAACCCGGACGGTACGGCCACCAGAACCGGATCACCCGTTGGCCTTTCACGTACCAGAATGGTCCATTCGCGCATGGTCCTGTGCTCCATTCCCGATCTGCGCAGACCAGCCAAACCTTGACCCTGCGCCGAGGTGTGCCACATAGCACGGGTGCCCGATGGGCGCACGAGACGAACCACCACATTGAGAGCAGCATGGCCGATAACACCGCCGACCTCTGGCACGGCACCACGATCCTGTCTGTCCGCCGCGGCGGCAAGGTCATTGTTGCCGGCGACGGCCAGGTTTCCATGGGACCCACCGTGGTCAAGGGCAATGCCGTGAAGGTCCGCCGTCTGGGCGACGGCAACATCCTGACCGGGTTTGCCGGGGCAACAGCCGATGCCTTCACATTGTTCGAACGGCTGGAAGAAAAGCTGGAGCGCCATCCAGGCCAGCTTGCCCGCGCCTGTGTCGAGCTTGCCAAGGACTGGCGCACGGACCGCTATCTGCGCCGTCTCGAAGCCCTGATGGCGGTGGCCGACAAGGAAGTTTCGCTCATCATTTCGGGCACCGGTGACGTGCTGGAACCTGAAGACGGTCTCATCGGGATCGGCTCGGGCGGCAATTATGCGCTGGCTGCGGCCCGTGCGCTTTCCACCGTCGATGACCTTTCGGCCGAGGAGATCGCACGCCGCAGCATGGATATTGCCGCCGATATCTGCGTCTACACCAACCGCAGCGTCACGCTCGAGATGCTCGATGCGGAGTAGTTTTTTGTTTGGCCCTCATGGGTCGGGCGCTCGCTCCGCTCGCTTGGCTTACGCGGTAGTGACCGCGGGCCGCAGTCGCGGCCTTCCAGGGCTCGAAGGGCGAACCCTGGGTACATTGCTTTCAGAAGGACTTCGATGACCTCATTTTCTCCCCGTGAAATCGTTTCCGAACTTGATCGTTTCATCGTTGGCCAGAACGATGCCAAGCGCGCCGTTGCGGTTGCCCTGCGCAATCGCTGGCGCCGCCAGCAGCTTGATGATTCGCTGCGTGACGAGGTTCTGCCCAAGAACATCCTGATGATCGGGCCAACGGGCGTGGGCAAGACCGAGATTGCACGGCGTCTGGCACGTCTGGCCGATTCGCCGTTCCTCAAGGTCGAGGCGACCAAGTTCACCGAGGTCGGTTATGTCGGGCGCGATGTCGAGCAGATCGTGCGTGACCTGGTCGAGATCGCCATCGGCCAGACCCGCGAGCGTCTGAGGAAGGAAGTCCAGGCCAAGGCGGAGCTGGCGGCCGAGGAGCGAGTGATCGATGCCCTGGTCGGTGACAACGCCAGTGATGACACACGCCAGAAGTTCCGCGTCATGCTTCGCGAGGGCAAGCTGGACGATAAGGAAATCGAACTGCAGTTGCAGGAAACCGGCGGTGCCGGTGGACTGCCGACCTTTGATATCCCAGGCATGCCGGGTGCCCAGATGGGCATGCTCAATCTCAACGACATCTTCGGCAAAGCCATGGGCGGCCAGACCAAGGCGCGCAAGCTGAAGGTGGTCGACAGCTATGAGATCCTGCTGGCCGAGGAAGCCGACAAGCTGCTGGATGAAGAAACCGTGGTGAAGGGCGCGATCGATTCGGTCGAGCAGAACGGCATCGTCTTCATCGACGAGATCGACAAGATTGCCGCACGCAGCGAACGCCAGGGTGCTGATGTCAGCCGTGAGGGTGTGCAGCGCGACCTGCTGCCCCTGATCGAGGGCACGACGGTGGCGACCAAACACGGCTCGGTCAAAACTGACCATGTGCTGTTCATCTGTTCGGGCGCCTTCCACCTTTCCAAACCGTCGGACCTGCTGCCGGAACTCCAGGGACGCCTGCCCAACCGGGTCGAGCTCCAGGCGCTCACGCGCGATGATTTTCGTCGCATCCTGACCGAGCCCGAAAACAGCCTGCTCATCCAGTACATCGCTCTGATGGGAACCGAAGAGGTAACGCTGGAATTTGGTGATGACGCCATTGATGCCCTGGCGGATCTGGCGACCCAGATCAACGAAACGGTCGAGAATATCGGTGCGCGACGTCTCCACACCGTGATGGAAAAGCTGCTGGAAGAAATCAGCTTCACCGCGCCCGACCGGGGCGGTGAAACCATCGCCATCGATGCCGCCTTCGTTCAGGAACGGGTTGGCGAACTGGCCAAGGACACGGATTTGAGCCGGTTTATCCTTTAGCGATCATTGCCCGATGACGTGGTTCGAAAGCTCACGCACCAGAACGCGCATCAGATCGGGAGTCCATTTGTCCAGAAGCTCGGGTGCGTCCGAACACAGCGACCAGTCGATGACATGATTGCGATTGATCTTGGCCGTTAGCAGGTCACTTTCCCCGGTGCTGCCATCGACAACCACCAAGACAAGAAAAACCTCTGTTTTCGCATTGACCGTGAACAAGGTGGTCTGCATTTCCGACTTCAGATGAGTCGAGGCATAACCAACCAGAAAGTCGGCATCAGGCGTGGAACTCTCCACTGCATCGCTAAAACGCAGAGCAAATGTCTCACGCACAGCGGAGGCAACGGTGTTTCCCCAGTCGTAAGAAAGCGTGGCAAGCAAGCCGCATTCGAAGGTCACCTGAAGGTCTTCAAGCGAAGGGTCAATGAAGTACGTAACGGTTTCGTCGAACTGCTTCATGGCTACCGATGACGTATCCACTTCGCCCTCATAGGAGCCCACGATGGCCTGCTTGGCGCATGCCGTGAGCACAAATGAAAGAACAAGAAGTCCCATCAATCTCTTTGCCATGTCGCACCCTCTCTTGGATTCCAATGCAAAGAGTGGCGAGCGTGATCCGTGGTGCAAGTCACTCTGTCGTCGCTTGCGCGCAAATGACTTCAGTCTCCGCCAATCGGGTGACGCCTATGTGGCCGATCTTGGCGATTTCGTCGCCAATGACGCTGTCCCTTGTCCTTGCCGGAGGGCGGGATTTCCTTCAGGTTTCACGTTACGTTTCATTCGTTAAACAGGTGTCGGCCCAAAAATGGATGAGCCTCTATTTAGATGAAGATGCTATTGGATAAGAGTTCTTGAAAATACGTCAAGAAAACCCATATACCCTGCACAATTTTTGCTATCGAATACTTAAACTGGATTATCACATTGTCTTCCAATGACTCCTCCGGGCCTGCAAAAACGTCTGCCAGAAAGAAGACCGGCAAAACATCGAAACCGGTTTCGGGCGGCGGTGCACCCAAGACGCGTCCTGAAACAAAACCGATCCCGAGCAGGTCTGGAGCGAGATCCTAGAGGGTCCTTTCACCCCTGCAGAGGGTTCCGATCCCGGAGGCGATGATGTCCAAACGCTCGAGAAAAACCACGGTAACCTTCCGGCACCCCTTTGTTCTTCGGGGCTTTCAGGAACCCTTTCCCGCCGGTGACCATGTCGTGGAAACCGATGAAGAAGCCATCGAAGGTGTTTCCTTTCTTGCGTATCAGCGGGTTCTGACCCTGTTGCATGTCCGCGGGAAAAATGGACCCGGTATGACGGTGACCATTGAACCCGGCGATCTTGACGCAGCACTTGAGCGCGACGCGGGCCAGTGACCGGATCGCAAGGCGTGCATGCGCAGGCATGGGGTGAATCGGGACAGCAATCCCATGAATCCGGTGTTATCAGACGTGCTAGGTTGAGCAAACGAACCAGCGACAACGCTGAAACCATCCCACCAGACAACTGCTGACAGGCAACCAAGCGATGGCGAACAAGGAAGACGAACCCATTTCCAGCGATAAAACGGCGCCTTCCGATGGCACCAAGCGAACCTGCATGATGTGCAAGGAGTCGTTCGTGAGCGAATGGTCGGGCGAACGCGTCTGCAAACGCTGCCGGGGTTCTGGCGCATGGAAACATTCTGCGGCTTATCGCGCTGTCTGATTGACGGGTTCACAGGAACCGCTCACGCATGTCCTGAGCAACAGACTCCAGGCAAACTTTCAAAAAACGGGGTCGGATTCTGGCCCCTCTTTCGTGATTCCGTCATGATCGGTTCAGGAGAGTGACATGAACATCATCAGATTATGCGGGGCGATGGTCCTGTGCGCTGTTGCAGCCGGATTTGCCGCACCCGCCCAGGCCGAAGACGATTATCCCGTGGGCACGATTTCGTCGATGTGGTGGCCCCAGAACATGATCGGGTCCTACCGGCATTGGGATGAGATCTTTGCCGTGCGCGAGATTTCGCGCGGTGATGGCCCTGTCTCCCCACTGATCGAGGGCGAGGTTCTTCGAGGTTTACGACTTCGACTATCGCCGCGATCACCGGCTTGTTGCCGACTACATGGAGGAGAACCGGGTCACCGGACTGCTGGTGCTCCATGGCGGGCTGATCCGCATGGAACGTTATGCCCATGGCGCTGATGAGACCTCGCTTTTCATCTCACAATCGGTCGCCAAGTCGATTGTCTCGACGCTGGTGGGCCGGGCAATCCACGACGGGCTGATCGGCAGCGTTGATGACCCGATCGATCGTTATGTCCCTGCCCTGGCGCAGACCGGCTATGCCGGTGTGCCGATTGAAGCGGTCCTGCAGATGTCTTCAGGCATCGGCTACAACGAGGATTACGACGACCTGAGCTCGGATGTGTCACGGATGTGGACCCAGGCGGCGGAGCGCCATACCCGGCCCATCAACGACTTCCTGCTGGATTACCGTGCCGAGAGCGCGCCGGGTTCGAGTACAACTACAAGGGTGCCGATACCCAGGCGCTGGCCTGGATGCTGATGGAAGTCAGCGGCATGAGTCTGTCTGACTATGCTTCTGCTGCCTTGTGGCAACCACTGGGCATGGAGGCCGATGCCTCCTGGATGGTTGATGGGCGGGGCGAAGACGCGGTCGAGATCGCATTCTCAGGCGTCAGTGCCAGGCTGCGTGATTTTGGCCGGTTCGGCCTGCTGATGGCCCAGGACGGTCTGTGGGAGGACCAGCGCCTGTTGCCTGAAGGCTGGGTGCGCCAGGCGACGGTGCCTTCGACGCCACAGGTTCAGCCGGGCAGGCTTTATGAAGGCTATCCGCTTGGTTACCAGTACCAATGGTGGACCTTGCCCTGGGGTGATGGTGTGTTCACGGCCCAGGGCGTGAACGGGCAGTTCGTTTATGTCGATCCCGCCAACGGCCTTGTCGTGGTCCAGACTGCGGTGTGGGACGACTGGTGGATCGATGAGGCCGAAGAAGAATTCTATGCCCTTGCCCGATCCCTGGCCGAGGTGCTGAATCACCAGTAGCAGAGGTTTGCGGCGCGGTTTTCTATGAACCAAGATGCGCAAATGCGGACGGGAAAAGCTGGGCCAGCAGAAGGAACCATAAGGTCAGGGTTCCGATCGAGAACATCGTGGTTGCCGAAATCGCCATGGAGGCGACCGCTTTGCCCTGATCGAACTGATGCGCCAGAACCACCACGTTTTTGGCGGTCGGTACGGCAGCGCAGATGGTTGCCGCGACCGCCCAGATTGGCGCGAGGTCCAGAATCAGGGCAAGGCCCAACGTGATTGCCGGCAGCACAATCAGCTTGAGGGTTGTCAGCACCGCAAGACGTGCGGCGTCATGGACCAGATCACCCAGCCTGATCGATGCACCCACCGCGAAGAGGGCAGCGGGTGTGAGCCCCTGACCCAGAGTCAGCAGGAAATCATCGACAACCCCAGGCAGGCTGATCTGACCCGCAGCGAGCGCAAAGCCCAGCAGAGTCGACCAGACCATCGGGTTACTGATGACCTGCCAGGCAATACCCATCACCGAACGTCGCTCGCCGGCGCTTCCCCGGGCAAGTTCCATGAGGACCACAGCGAGCGGGAACATGACGGCTGCAATGATGAGATTTGCGATGGCGGCCGGCGGAACGCCCTTTGCGCCGAAGACATGATGCAGAATGGGCAGAGCCACAAAGCCGGCATTGGTCATTGCCGCAGAAAGAGCCGCAATGGTCAGCGTGCTGCGGTCATGACCCAACCAACCGCGACCTGCCACAAGGACAAGACAGAGCACGGCCAGCGTTGCGCCGCCGAAGGCGATCCAGAAACCCCAGTTGAGAAGCTCATCGAATTTGGCGTCCGACACGATCGTGATCATGAGGGCGGGCAGGCAGATCTTGTAGGCAAAGGCGATCAGCCAGCCTGTGATTGCGTCATCCACGATGTTCGCGCGCACCGCCAGGAAACCCGTCACGATGATGGCGAATACCGGCGCCACCAGAAGAAGAATCTGCATGTTTGCCCCCGTCTGGTTCTAGCTACCCCACATGCCGTGCTGCCTGTGCCAGTCCTCGATGGAGAGTTCAGGATACTCGGCAAAGTGCAGGTTTTTTGCATCGGCTGCGGGCACGTCAACCCAGGTCGGTGCGGAATTCAGCATGATGTGCACGGTTTCGGGTGGCTTGGGCAGGTCGCTGTCGATCACGCCCGCGAAGGGATGCACCAGTTCGGGCCAGCGCGGATCGTAAACCCAGAGGTGGGTTCCGCAATGTTTGCAGAACCGGCGCTCGGCCGGGCTCGTTTCACCGTTGATGATGGCCTGATAGATGCGCAGATGCTCGGCACCTTCGACCTTCAGGGTTGCAGCATCACCCCCCAGATTGATCGCAGGCCCTGTGCTGCCGGCCGTTTTGCGGCAGATCGAGCAGTAACACTTCATATATGGGGCGCGGCCATGGCTTTCGACGCTGAAGCTTACGGCACCACAATGGCAGGAACCCTCGAGGGTGGACATGAGCTGGTCTCCTTCATGACATGACGGGTCACCAGCATACGCTTTCCCACGACGGGGTCATCGCAGTTCGATGAGGATTTCGTTGCGGCGCAGGAAGGGCAGGGTCCAGGGCGGATTGTAGCCGGCAATCTGATAGCCCGCCGCGCCGTCAAGTCCGCGTGTGGCAATCCAGTCGCGCAGGCGTTGCGCTTCGGCTGTGTTGGTCGCCTCGCTCATGGTGCCGGCATATTGCAGGGCGGCCATGCGTGGACCTTCGATATTGATCACCTCGACCTGGGGATCAGTCGGCACCGGCGCGCTGGCGGCATCCAGGCCTTCAGGAAGAACAAACGCCATCCACCAGCCCTCCTTACCTTCTTCCATCAGGACGGGCGCAGTCATGGCGATCTCTTCGCCCGCAGGTGCCATGAGCACGGGCGCGGTCATGGCAATCTCGCCCTGGGTCGTGTTGTCGCCGGTAATGTAGTCGAACAGGCGCCCGAACGCTTCGCGGTCCATGTCGTCGTAAGACGCCGTCACGAAGGTGCGCGCGATGGCGTAGTCCTCGTATTGGCGGATCTCCACATCACCATCACGTTCGAGCACGCTGTATGAGGTTTCCTCTGCAGCCTTGCCGCCGAAGACCGAACAGCCGGCCAGCATCAGGGCCGTGAGCCCGGCAAAGAGGGGCGAGGTGAAACGTCTTGATTGGGTCATGATCGACTCCGGTTTGGGCCCTTCCTACGTCAGCGGACCGGAACCGGTTCAGCAGTGGTCGGTCAGCCAGGAAACAGGTCGGGCTCGAGAACGGCCAGAAGCAGAATCCACAACGGCAGGGTCACGATTGCCACCAGGGTCGAAAGCGAAATTGCTGCAGCGACCGCCTCTTCCTGGGTGCGGTACTGCATGGCCAGCACATAGGCCGTGTTGGCACTTGGGCTGGCGGCACAGATCACGGCGGTGGCCAGCAGGAAAGGATCGAGCCCCAACAGAAAGCCCGCGCCCAGGACAAAAGCGGGAATTACGACCAGCTTCAGAACGGTCATGATGACGATGCGGCCTGCTTCGCGTTGGAGCGTGGTGAGGCGGATGGAGGCACCGATGGCAAACAGGGCGCAGGGCGTGAGTCCCTGACCCAGAATATCGAGATACCGTTCGGCAACATCAGGCACGGGGATCTGTGCCCAGGCAAAACCAAAGCCCAGAAGGGCGGGCCAGACCATCGGGTTGCGCAGGACCTGCAGCGCCTGACAGCGCAGTGAAAGGGCTGATCCTTCGCGCCCACCCGTGGCTTCAAGCATCATCACGGCCAGCGGGATCATGATTGCTGCGATGACGATGTTGGCGATGGCGGCAGGCGGCACACCACGGTCACCAAAGATGGCATAGAGCAGCGGCAGCGACACAAAGCCGGTATTGGCCATCACTGCGGTCATGGCAGAGACCGTGCGCGTGCGACCATCGGCGCCAAGAAGCTTGCCGCTGGCAAAGCGCAGGATCAACAGGGCGATCATGGACCCGCCGCCGAAGGCAAGCCAGAAGTCTCCGCCCAGCAGGCCTTCGAGCGGATAACGCGCGACAATGGAAAACATCAGCGAAGGCACGCAGACAAAATAGGCAAAGGTGACCAGCGGATCAGCGAGCGATTCCGGCAACAGCCTTGTTCGCACGGCAACAAAGCCGGTCAGGATGACGGCAAAGGCCGGCGCGATGATGAGAAGAACGTCCACGCGCTTTTCAGCGCAGTTTTTTCAGCAGTATATAGAACGCGCCCTCGCCGCCGTGTTTGGGCTGGGCGGTGGTGACGGCCAGAACGCGGCCACGGTTGGGCGCTTCGTTGAGCCAACGGGGGAGCTGGGCTTTCAGGACGCCGGTGCGTTCCTCCAGCGGCGCGCGCTGGCCCTTGCCGGTGATGACAAGAATACAGCGGCATCCGCGCCCCTGTGCCTGGGCCAGAAATCCGTTGAGCGCTTCATGAGCCTCGTGCTGGCGCATGCCGTGAAGATCGTAACGCGCATCGATGGAGAGCTGACCGCGCCGGAAGCGCTGGGCCAGTCGCCGGTCCATGTCGGCGGTGTCGCCGGGGGTGACGGTCCTGGGCTTCGGCGCTGCCGGGCGCGGTGAACCCGCCGGTGTGGTGCTGCGTTTGGGGGCTTTCAGCGCGGGGTCGTTATCATCGACGCCTGCGCCAACCGCATTGATGGGCGCATCGGGCTGCTTGCGCCCGGGCAGGGGTTCGATGGTCTGGGCGACACGCCACCACAAACGACGGTCGTCGTCGGAGAGATCGTCGCCTCCGTGTTGCCTGCCTGCCATGGACCCGGACCTATTCTGCGGCGATGGCGCCGGCAGGTGCGGGAGCACCCAACGTGTGGGCCAGGTAGCGCCAGAATTCCCAGAGCGTGCGTTCCTTTTCGCCCAGGCGCCCCTGTGCGGCATGCGGGCTTTTGAGCGAACGTGCGATGGATTCCACGATCGTGCGGTCTTCCATATTGACGGCATCGAAGGTCGTGGCGATCTCGGCTTTCAACGCTGCAAGGGCTTCGGCATCTTCCGGCAGGACCGAGCGGTGGACCGTAACACCCCACAACACACGCACTCGGTGGGGACCGTCGGGCTGCAGCGACATCCAAAACCCGCGATTGAGCGAGAGCGAAAAGACATGGCAGGGAAAGGCATGCATCAGCGGGAAGGTCGCGCGCGTGGCATCGTCCAGATCGTCCCACAGCTTGTCCTGAGGGCGGCTGGTGTCCATCCAGTGGATGTTCCAGCCGGCATCGCCGGGCTCGCACCACACGCCCTGGGTCGGCGTGAAGGGCTGGAGCGTATCCTTGTGACTGGAGAACAGGTGGTAACTCTCGGTGAAGTTCTCGGCGAGCGACTTCCAGTTGCAGTCCCAGACCTCGTTGCCGCGATGCACGTTGACCTGCTCGTCCGTACGGTAGTTTTCGACGCGCTGCGAAAGGCTTCCCAGCCGCTGGGAGATCGGGGCGACATCGGCATCAAGCGTGACGTAAAGCCAGCCTTCCCATTCGTCTGTGCGCAGTTCGGGCAGGCAGACACCCGATTTGTCGAAATGTTTGCCCATGAAGGGCGCCATCTTGAGATCGCCGGTCAGATCATAGGACCAGGCGTGGTAGGGGCAGACGATCTTGGCCACATGGCCGGAGCCCGAAAGCAGCTCGGAGGAACGGTGGCGGCAGGCATTGACCAGGGCCTTGATGGACCCGTCGGCCTGGCGCATGACCATCACCGGCGTCTCGACAATGCGATGGGTCAGATAGTCACCGGGTTCCGGGATTTCGTCGGTCCGTCCAACACAGATCCAGTCGACGGCAAACAGCTTCTCGATTTCCAGCGCCGTGAACGCCGGGTCCGTATAGGCACCGGTCGGCAAGGTGGTCGCCTGCTCGAACGGCAGCGCCGCCGTGCGGCCGATCTCGTGAAGAAGGCTGTCGAGATTTGGCATAAGTCTTGGTTCCCTAAACCACTACAATCTGCACCTGCTGGATACGAGGTCAAGTATCGACTCCGCATGAACTGAGATGTTTCGAGAGAAGCAGGAGAGGTAGAAGAGCAACCGCAATGCCGGCATTCAGGCCTGTGACAGCCGAAAAGGCCAATGTCGTGATCCCATACCTGCGAATCACGACTGGGTAGGCAACAGCTACCAGCAGGGCTACGACTGGCGGGCCGTAAAGCATGGTGACGTTTCCCGAACGCCAGACATCGGCCCACGAGCCCACGAAAACCACACCCGCATAGGTGAGCAGCACGAGTAGATCGACAAGACAGCACCTGGAACACCACGGCATCGCCGAACGGAAATCATCGTGGCTACTGTCCATGGCTCGATAAGCAAGACACCGCACCATCAGTGATCCGAACAGGACAAATAGCATCGCTGGCAAAGCCATGAGAAGCATGGGTTCGACATCTCTCGCGGGGCAGCCCAAGCCTGACCAGTAGGCCGTACCGCCAGCAATCCATATCGCAACCTGAACAAAGAAAAGCCGAACCGGACGCATGCTCATCTCCCCACTCACTACCGGAGGTGCTAGCCCTCCTTCACCACCACGATGTGGAGGGCCTTGGGGCCGTGGACGCCGGTCTGGAGGGTTTGTTCAATATCCCCGGTTCGGCTGGTGCCGGTGATCATGTTGACGGTGCGTGGCAAGGCCTCGCCGCTTCCGCGGTTCGCGCTGCGCAGGCGGTCCCACATATCCTCATAGGATCCGATGATTTCCGAGGCTGCAACGACGGCGATGTGGGTTTCGGGCAGGAAGTTCATGGTAGCGGGACTGTCGGGCCCTGATGCCATGACCAGCGTTCCGGTTTCGGCGACGGCGGCAAAGCAGCGGTTGATGCCGATGCGGTCGTCGGCTTTGGGCGCGCGACGATGCACCTCCATGGTGCTGGCCGACCAGTCGATACCGTCGAGATCGGGATGGGGCGCGATGGCGGCCTGTGCCGGCATGTTGCGGCTGCGCAGGTAGTCGGCAATGGCGTCGGGCAGATCACCCGCGCTGTTGATGAACGAGACGGTGGCATCGACCGCCTGAGCGTTTTCGGCGAAGAGATCAACCAGAGCTTCCTGATCAATGGCAATGCGCTGGGGTTGCAGGCCGCGTGTGTGTCCGGCCAGCCGTTCGGCAACAGCACGGCGCGCGGCGGCATCATCGCTGCGCGGGATACCGCCTCTGACGCGGGTAAATATGGCGTCGCGGGCTTCGCTCATGACTTCGACCGCCTCGCCCACTGGCTCTGGAAGCTCTTGCCCTGGGGACTGGCCAGATCGCGGGTGGCGGTCCATGCGCCCGCCATGGGCAGGCTGGAGAAGCGACCGCGTTTGCGCCCGAAGAGGGAAAGGACACCGGTGGTCAGTGAAGTCATGGTGCGATAGAGGCCGGGGCGGCTGGCGAACCAGGCCCACAAGGCAATGCCGCGACGCGCTGATGCCGGGGCCATGCCGCTGGCGACTTCCTCCTCGCGGAAGTGACGCAGCATCTTGGGGATCGGGATGCGCATGGGGCAGACTTCCTCGCAACGTCCGCACAGCGAGGATGCGTTGGGAAGGTGGTGGGCTTCCGAGAGGCCGGCGAGCGAAGGCGTGAGCACCGCTCCCACCGGTCCCGAATACGTCGATCCATAGGCGTGGCCGCCGATCTTGCCGTAGACCGGGCAGGCATTGAGACAGCAGCCGCAGCGGATGCAACGCAGGATGTCCTCAGTAGGTGAGCCCAGCAGCTTTGAGCGCCCGTTATCGAGCAGCACGACATGGAAGGCCTCGGGACCATCAAGGTCGCCCTTGCGTCTGCCGCCTGCCGAGAACGTCGTATAGGACGACATTTCCTGACCCGTGGCCGAACGGGCGAGGACACGCATGATCGTCATGGTGTCTTCAAGGGTCGGCACGACCTTTTCGATTCCAGCCAGTGCGATGTGCACACGCGGCAGCAATTGGGTGAGATCACCATTGCCTTCGTTGGTGACGATGACGGTCTGGCCGGTCTCGGCAATCAGGAAGTTCGCGCCGGTAATGCCGACATCGGCTTTCAGGAACTGTTCGCGCAGGACAATGCGCGCATCGGCCAGCATGCCGTCGACATCATCAGCGTCGCGCGGTGTCAAGATGGGGATGGTGTTCGTTGAAAAGGTCGGCGACCTGCTGGCGGTTCTTGTGAATCGCCGGCGCAATGATGTGGCTGGGCGGTTCCTTGGCCAACTGGATGATGTATTCGCCCAGGTCGGTTTCGATGGGCGTCATGCCATGGGCTTCGAGGAACGGATTGATGCCGATCTCCTCGCCCACCATGGTCTTGCCCTTGGTCACCGTCTTTGCGTTTTCCTGTTTGCAGATATTAAGCACGATGGCGCGCGCCTCGGTGTCGTCACGCGCCCAGTGGACATGCCCGCCCGAGGCGTTCACGGAAGCCTCGAACGCTTCGAGATAGAGATCGAGATGGGCGATCGTGTGTTTCTTGATGACGACCGCGGCGTCGCGCAGATCATCAAATTCCGGCAGGGACTCCTTGGCCTTGGTGCGTCGCGCCAGGAAGTTGTCCTTCAGCTTGAGCAGGTTGCCCTGAAGCACGGCGTCTTCCAGCGCAGCCGTCGACTTCTCCTTGAAGTTCCGGCTGGTGAGGTGGTGCACGGTCATTCTTCGCCCTCGCCAATGGCGGGGGTGCCGGTGTCGCCGGCCAGGATTTCGGCGACGTGGCGAACCTGCATCTTCGAGCCGCGCCGCCTGAGGATGCCGGCAATGTTGAGCAGGCAGCCCATGTCGGCGGCAACGGCAATCTTCGCGCCGGTCTCTTCCATGCGGTCGGCCTTGTCGGTTGCCATGGCGGTCGAGATGGCCGGGTACTTGGCGGCAAAGGTACCGCCGAAACCGCAGCAGACTTCACGGTCGCGTGCCTCGGTCAGATCAAGGCCATCGACGCTGCCCAGAAGCTGGCGCGGTTGTTCGCGTGTGCCTGCCTCGCGCAGGCAGGAGCAGGAATCGTGATAGGTGATGGTGGAATCCAGACCGGCGGCAATGTCGGTCACGCCGCACTGTTCGACCAGATAACGTGTGAGTTCAAAGGTGCGGCTGGCCAGATCTATGGCGCGTGCCTCATCCGGCGTGCCTTCAAACAGGTCGGGATAATGTTTGATCACCATGCCCGCACAGGAACCTGATGGCACAACGACGTGGTCATACCCTTCAAAGGCATCCAGCATCGTGCGTGCGACCAGTTGTGCCTTGTCGCGTTCACCGGAATTATAGGCTGGCTGTCCGCAACACGATTGCAGCGGCACTTCCACGACACACCCGGCATCTTCCAGAAGCTTCACGGCTGCGAACCCCACGGATGGGCGCACCAGATCAACCAGACAGGTGACCAGCAGGGCAACGCGCGGGGATGTGGAAGAAGGTTCGGTCATGACGGGCTCAGCATGATGGTGTGCACGTCACCGTGCAAGGCGTGTGATCACGGCTGCAGGGAAGCCAGGGCATCGCTTGAAAGCAGATGCGGCAGCAGCAGCCAGGTCTGGCCCTCATGCTGCATCTGGCCGGCGTGCCATTCTGCGTCTGCTCCGTGGCCGAAGAAGATGTCGCCGCGCACCGGGCCCTTGATCGCGCCACCGGTATCCTGGGTAACCATGAGGCGCTCCCAGGGCGTTCCGTCGACCAGGGTTGTTTCGAGCCAGACCGGAACGCCAAGCGCCAGATGGGCCCGGTCGATGGCAAGGCTGCGGCCAGGCGTCAGCGGCACACCCTGGGCGCCGACCGGGCCGGGCCCTTCCAGGATGCGGAAGAAGGTATAGGACGGGTTGGTCGCCATGACGGCAAAGGCGTCATCTGGATGTTCGTTGAGCCAGGCGCGGATCGATTGTGCCGTGATGTCTTCGGGCTTGATCGCACCGCGGTCCACCAGTTCATGGCGGATTGAGAAGTATTCGTGCCCGTTCTTGCCGGCGTAACCGATGCGCAATTCGCTGCCATCGTCCAGCGTGACCCGGCCAGAACCCTGGATATGGAGAAAGAAGGAATCAACGGGACTGTTGACCCAGACCAGTTCCAGACCCTTTCCGGCGAGGGCTCCGGCATCAATCGCCGCACGGTCGGGCAGGTTTTCTTCCTGCGGCACGGCATAAAGCGGATAGCGATAGGTCGCATCCGGGGTCAGGGAACCATGGAGCTGGGGCTCGTAATATCCGGTAAAGAGGCCTTTGGGTTCACCTGACGCGCTGGCATGCCAGGGACGGAACCAGGTTTCGAAGAAGACGCGTGCGTCCTGCGGTGCGGTTCTGCGTGCAATGGCGCAAATCTCCTGCCAGGCGCCGGCCAGTCCCATCGAGGCGGAGCCGCCCATGGGGGCTGTGGCATCTTTCCTCTCGATCTGGTCGCAGGAAATCACATAGGTCGCAAGTGCGGCGGCGTGATCATCGCCGGCCCAGCCATCCAGCTCTGCAAAACTTGCCGGTGCCAATTCCAGTTCCAAAGGCACGTCATCTCCTTGCTGGACCGCCGGTATGTTTGATCCGGCACAGGCGGCCAACGTCAGGGTTGCAGCAACCAGAACGGCGAGGCGCGCACAGGTGCGCATCTCAGTTGGGGCTGCGTGTTGCGACAAGCTGCCAGTTGGGATCGCGTGACTTGGTATCGCGCCCGAAGATCCAGATATCGGTGACATCGACCGGCGTGCTGGGATCACCGGCAACGATCCGGTCTTCGCTGTCTTTGAGGATATCGGTCTGATCGCTCTCGAAGCGGATGGTGATGCGTGCCTGCCGCCCCTTCATCTCTGCCTCGATCGCTTCGCAGCGGTTGATGGCGACCAGCTCGATGATGCGACGGTTTTCGGCATCTCGCGCTCTGTCACGGCAGCGGAAAAGCTGCGGTAGACATCGTTGTCGAGAAACGGCCGGACCTTTTCGAGTTCACCCTTGTGAAGGCATCAAGGATCATCTCGAAGGCTGACGGGGCGCCTGCCAGGAATTGCTCAGGGTCGAAGCTGTTATCGGCCAGGCGAATCTGGGTCATGCCGGCTTGAGCGGACCATCGATACCAGCCAGAGAATCCTCAGGCTGTTGATCGAGGCCGGGCAACGGCACCACATTGTCTTGCTCGCGCGCGGCGTCGCCTGGCATGGGCGACGGCGGCGGGCGCTCGTTTCCGGTTCTGCGTCCCAGGACGTTGAATAACCGGAACAGCACAAATGCGGCAATTCCCGCAAAAATCAGTATGTCAAAAAGACCTTCGCCCACGTCTGATCCATTGCATTGTGTGTTGAACAAGACTGCCGACATGCCACGTTCGCTGAGCATTCGATGCAGGAAGCGCACAGTAGAGACTCCAATCGGTCCGGTCGAGTCGCGTTCGACTGAAACAACGGGGTTTCACCGGAGCACCACCGCACCTACATACAGATGGCGCAAAAGAGAGTGTCATCAACCATGCCCCTGCTTCTTCTGGCTATTTTTCTTGCCGTCCCGCTGATCGAGGTTTTTCTGTTCATTGAATTGGGCAGCGTCATCGGTGCCCTCTGGACGGTTTTGCTGTGTATTGCCACGGCGGTAACCGGTGCTGCGCTTGTGCGCTGGCAGGGGCGCGCGGTGATGGCCAGTGCGCAGCAGGCGTTGCGTGAAAACCGTATGCCCGCCGTCGAAGTGTTTGACGGCGTCTGCATCATGGTTGCCGGGTGTGATGTTGCTGACGCCCGGGATTCTTCACCGATGCGGTGGGCTTTGCCCTGCTCATTCCTCCTCTGCGCCACCTGTTGCGGCGTTATCTGGCGCGTCATGTGAAAACGTCGACATGCAGATGCGTGCCGGGGCCGGTGGCCGCGTCATGGATGGTGAATGGGAAGTGGTGAACGATCCGCCCCGCCGGCCAACGATCCGCGTCTGACCCCGCCACGCTCGTGACTGACGCGGAACTGATGGCGTTGGCCATCAAGGAAGCCTGCGAAGGCCTTGAGGAAGGCGGCGAACCTGTCGGATCGGTCGTTGCGCGCGATGGCCTTGTTCTGGGCAGGGGACGCAACCGGCTGCGCCAGAACGGCGACCCCACGGCCCATGCCGAGATGGAAGCCTACCGGGATGCCGCATGCAGGCTGTCACAATCTGGTGACGTCGAAGGCATCGAGCCTGGGCTTCACGGCGCAACGGTCTTCACCACGGCGATGCCGTGTGAGATGTGCAGCGGTGCCATTCTTCGCTTCCGGGCGGACCGCGTGGGTGGTTGCCGAGGCCAAAGACCTATACGCCGGCAGGGACCCAGACCGTGCTGGAGCGTCAGGGCGTAGCGGTGGAAGTCTGGCAGGACACGGCCATGCTGGCCCTGATCGAGACCTACTTCTCGCGCTATCCCCAGCGCCGCACTGCCCACGAACACGGCGATGACCGCCCGCTTCTCTAAAGCGGATCAAGACTGCCTGGGATCACCTCGTGGTCCCGGGCAGTTTTGATATGCTCTAAAACCCGTTCCGGTTGTCGCGTTGACCAGTCCGTGTTAGCCAGCGCCAACCAATTTCGAGCCCTTTGACGGAGAACAACACCATGGCCGACGAAACTCCCGGCACACCCTGCTCCCGCTGCCGCCGCCGCAGGCGCGGAACAGCCCAAGCTGATGCTGCACAGTCCAGTTCCTGCAGGATATGTCCTTTGAGAACCCCCAGGGGGCCAAGAGCTTCTCGAAAGCCGACATCAAGCCTCAGGTTCAGGTCAATCTGAACGTCGATTCACGCAAGCTGGGCGAAACGCTCTATGAGGTTTCGCTGAAGATCAACGCCAACGCCAAGCAGGACGAGGAAGACTGTTTCCTGACCGAGATCGATTATCGCGGTGTCTTCTCGCTGACCGGCGTGGAAGAAAACCTGATCCCCCAGATCCTGCTGATCGAAGGGCCACGCACGATCTTCCCGTTCGCCCGCCGCATTATTGCTGATGCTGTGCGTGATGGCGGCTTTCCGCCGCTCATGCTCGAGCCCGTCGATTTTGTCAGCCTCTATCGCCAGCACGCGTCACGCCGTGCGGCAGAAGCCGAGGGCGGCGACAAGAAGGCCTGACCCCTTCGCCTTCAATGACACGACATCCCGGCTGAACCATCCGTGTTCGCCGGGATGTTTTGTTTTCAGAGTGCTTCCACGTTTGCAGCATCGGCCTGCACACGCACGGTGCGACCCATCAGCGACAGCAGGATGGCGACGCGGGCCTGATCATCGATGTCGAGGAAGATACCTTCCAGATCGGCGAGCGGCCCTTCCGTGATGCGCACGCTCTGCCCCTCCTTGAGGCCCAGGGCAGGGTCGATGGCAACCAGCCCTTCTTCATCGCACCGTGTGCGCAGGGCGTCGATGACGGCATCGGCCACCGGAGACGGTGGATCACCACCGACCATGCCGATCACGCCAACCGTGCCCAAAACGCTGCGCCATTGTTCCGCGTCCAGATCAATCCGGACAAAGAGGTAACGCGGGAAAAGCGGACGTCGCACCATCTCCGAGCGGCGCGCGTGGCGCCGCCGTTTCAGAAACTCGGGAAGCCAGACTTCAAAGTCCTGATTGGCCAGATGTTGTGCTGCCCGTGACTCGGCCTGCGGCCTGGTTGCAACGACGTACCAGCGTTTCATTGCGGGCCGTTGGGCAACCGATCACTCTTGACGGGAATGTCGAGGTCTCTTGCCAGGATCTCGTGCATGTGGACGCCACCTGCCAACTTGCCGTCGTCATCGGTGCACAGCAGGAAAGTGAAGCGGTTGGTTTCCATCAGCCGCAGGGCATCGAGCATGAGGGCTTCAGCCGAAATTGTCGTCCGGGCCCGACGTCATCATGCGCCCGGCGGTCTGGCTGGCGAAGCCCTCCCGATCGGCCAGGGCGCGCCGGATATCACCTTCGGAGATGACGCCGACCTCCTCGAGTGACAGGCCGCTGGATGGTTCGGTCGGTGAAACCAGGGCAAAGCCGCGCGCGCCGGCCGTGATCGATTCAAGAACCTGCCAGATGTTGTCATCGGGTTTCAGCCAGGGCAGACGCCTTGCCGGCGTCATGACCTCGCGCACCTTCATCAGCTTGCGACCCAGCAGGCCGCCGGGATGGAACTGGCGGAACTCCTCGGGCGAGAAACCCCGGATGTTCAGGCTGGCGATCATCAGGGCGTCGCACAGGGAAAGCGTGGTGGTCGAGGATGAGGTCGGCGCAAGCTGGTGCAGGCCGGCCTCGGCCTCGACCCTGGTTTCGATCATCCAGTCGCTTGCTTGTGCCAGCGCGCAATCGCGCCAGGCCGTGATGGTCACGATCTTTGCGCCGAGATCGCGCAGGCTGGGGGCCAGCACGCGCAGCTCGTCGGTGCTGCCTGAATGGGAGAGCAGGATTGCCAGCGTGGCATCGCGCGCCTGGGCCAGATCGCCGTGCAGGGCTTCCTGAGGGTGAATGAAAACGGCGCGGTGTCCGGTGGAAACCAGACTGGCGACGACCTTGTTGCCGATGTGCCCGGATTTGCCCACGCCCAGCACGACGGTGCGGCTTTCGGGATTGGCCAGATGCTGCGCTGCCGCCAGGAAGTCCTCGCCCAGATGTTCTGCGGCCAGGGTCAGGCATGCGGCACCTTCGGTCAGAACTTCGCGCCCTGCCGCCAGTGGTTCCTTGCGTGTCTGACTCATCGTTTCCCGATTCCCTTCAATCCCAGCCCGGCAGAGACCTGCCCGGGCGACAGCGCTGCAACAACCAGCGCCATCAGAAGAACATAGGTCGCCTGCCACCAGAAAGACCAGAAAGAGTAGCTGACCAGGGAAGCAAACCAGAATGCTGCAGAAAGTCCCAGCAGGGCTGCCCCGGCAGCACCGCACCGGCGCAGGGCGCGCAGCCCGCCCGCCAGAAGCAGCACAAGGGTCATGGCAAAGACCGCAAATCCGACTGCGCCGGTCTCGATCAGGACTTCGATGGCGAAGTTGTGGGGATGGGAGGGAAGGACCTCGACGGTTGAGCCCGCAACAATCTCCTGAGCACCGGGCAGTTCGGAAATCATGTCAAAACCGGTGCCGAACCATGGTGCGTAGCCGAAGCTGGAAAGGGCGAAATTCCAGATTGCCTGACGGTGTGCATCGACCAGCCAGGTCGGCAGACCAAGGGCTGCCTCGATCGTGTTGTTGCGTTCGTTGTCCAGGAACACGGCAACCAACAGCCCTGCCGCAACCAGTATGACGGCAACCACACCCCAACGACCCAGCGGGCGCAGGGCGAGCCAGGCAGCGACCACGCCCAGGCCCAGCCCGGCTGCAACCAGTCCCGACCTGCTTTGCAACGAGAAGAGCAGGGCAACCGCCAGGACCTGGAAGACCAGCACGATGAGACGCCAGACACCGCCCGCGCGCCAACCGGCCCAAAGGACGACGGGCATCAGGCAGGCGATTGCTGTGCCATAGGATTTCAGAATCTCCGTTGCCACGGCGTCGCTGGCATGGCCCCGCAACCAGGCAAAGCTCTCAGGACCCAGGTGCAGGGCGGCCAGACCCAGTACGACGCCTGCAAACGAAGCGATCACCAGCATGCGCAGAGTGCGTTCGAGCAGGTCTTCGCGCTGACGCAGCACGACCGCGAGTGCGGTGCCGACGGTCAGCAGGACGACCATGCGCAGCCAGATCATGGCTGAGCGTCCGATCTCGGGGGAAACTGCGACCGAAACCAGCCAGACCGCGAAGGTCAGCCAGACCGCGCCACCCAGAGGCGACTTGAAGGCTTCGTTGATACCGCGGGCCAGATCGCGCCCCGGCACGCTGGTCAGCAGGCACGCCAGGGCAAGGACCGCTGCCACGCCCAGCGCACCGCGCCCTGCGATCAGCAACGGAATGGCGGCTCCCAGGGCGAAAATTCCAATGGTGTTAGCGATGTCGCGCCTGTTTCCGGGCCGGTGCTGCATCTGGTCTGCAATCATCAAGCGTTCCAACCTGTCACAGTTGGATTAGCCCATTTTGCCGGAGCTTGAAACCGCAGCGCCTCCTTCACGGTGGGTCGATTCCCGTAGAGAAGCATCTGTTCTATAAGCGGACCCATGCTTCTGGTCACCCTGATTGCGGCACCCCTGACCGGCTTTGCAACATGGGCGGCTGCGCGCATGGTGCTGGAGCTGCTTGCTGCGCGTGATGTCATGGACCGCCCCAACGAGCGCTCAAGCCATGACCGCCCGGTGCCGCGCGGCGGCGGCCTGGCCGTGGTGGGACTGGTGTTGCCAAGCTGGCTGTTCCTGGCCCTGCTGACGGGAATCCTGGCCGAAGTCTGGCCGGTTCTGGCGGCTGCACTTGTCCTTGCCGCGCTTTCCTTTGTCGATGACGTGCGGGGACTGCATCAGCTTCCCCGCTTTGCCGGCCACATTGCCGCTGTTGCTCTGGGTCTGGCACTCCTGCCTGACAGTGCGCTGTTGTTTGATGGCCTCCTGCCGTTCTGGCTTGACCGGGTGATCACGGGTCTTGCCTGGGTCTGGTTCATCAACCTCTTCAACTTCATGGACGGAATCGACGGCATCACCGGCATGGAGACCATCACCATTGGCGGCGGGCTTGCCCTGGCCGTGTTGATCCTGGTGGGTGAACAGGGCGGGGATTGGTCACGCGCACCGCTGGCGGTTGTTCTGGCCGGAGCCGCTGCGGGTTTTCTGGTTCTGAACTGGCATCCAGCCAAGCTGTTTCTGGGTGATGTCGGCAGCGTTCCCCTGGGGTATCTGCTGGGCTGGCTTCTGGTCTGGACGGCCTGTGTCGCCGGGCTCTGGTGGCTGGCGCTTCTGCTGCCGCTCTATTACTGGGCCGATGCCACCACGACCCTGATGTACCGGGCATTGCGCGGAAAAAGGGTCTGGCGTGCCCATCGCGAGCACGCCTATCAGATTGCGGTGCAGGCGGGCGGCAGTCATGCCGAAATCGTCGGCATGATCGCGCTTCTCAATGCTGCCCTGATCGCACTGGCCATCATCGCGGTCGCTGGTGTGTTGCCGGGTTGGTTGGTCCTGATACCAGGCGGCCTGATGACAGGGGCGCTGTTGTGGTATCTACGGGTTCGCTACGGCAAGCTGGGTGGTGTTTAAGTTCATGCCGCGACTTTCCAGGTCCCATATTACTGCGCTTCACGACATCATCATGGCGGCGCTGTCGTTTGTGCTCGCCATCTATCTGCGCCTGGGCTCGGCAACCTGGGAACAGGCCGACGGTTACCTGATCGAGGGTGTCGTCGTGTTTGCCGCCATTGCCGGCATGGTGTTCCTGCGCACCGGGGTTTATCGCGGGGTTTGGCGTTATGCCTCTCTGCCGGACCTTTACGCGCTAGCCCGTGCTGCCACGCTGACCATCCTGATCTTTCTTCCCGTGATCTTTCTGGTTTCGCGTGCACAGGATTATCCGCGCTCTGCCATCATCATCAACTGGTTCACGCTGATGGCGCTGACCGGTGGACCGCGCCTGATCTACCGGGTGATCAAGGATGGCGGCCTGAAGCATGTCTTCGAGCGGTCCAATCCCAACGCGGTGCCGGTTGCCATTCTGGGTGCCGATGATGAGGCCGAACAGTTCGCGCGCGCCATGAGCCGCGACAAATCTGCGCCCTACACGGTTGTCGGCATGATCGACCCCAGCGGAAGGCGTACAGGCCAGCAGATTCGTGGTCTGGAGATTCATGACGGCAGCAAGGGTCTTGATGCCCCGCTCGACGTGATCCGCAAGCGTGGCCCTCGCCCGCAGAGGCTGGTGCTGACCAGCGACAACAATAGCCCCGACCGGGTCAGGGAAGCGCTCAAGGCTGTCGAGCGCCACGGCATGAGCCTCTCGCGGGTCGGACGCCTGACCGACTTTTCCGATGGCGGCGCCACCAGTGTGCAGATCCGTCCCGTTGCGGTGGAGGACCTGCTGGGCCGTGCCCAGACGGCCGTTGACCGTGACTCAATTGCGCGCCTGGTCGCTGGCCGGCGCATTCTGGTGACCGGTGCCGGCGGCACGATCGGCGGGGAACTGGTGCGCCAGATCGCAGCGCTTGGGCCCCAACACCTGACACTGGTCGAACTCTCCGAGGTTGCGCTTTACGAAATCGACATGGAAATGGCGCGCCTCTTTCCCGACGTTTCACGGCGCGCCATGCTGCGCGATATCCGTGACCGCGCCAGACTGGACCGCGCCCTGGAACAGGAACGCCCGGAGATTGTGTTTCACGCCGCGGCTCTCAAGCATGTGCCCCTGGCAGAATCCAATCCCAACGAATGTGTGCTGACCAATGTGGGCGGCACCATGAACGTCGCCAATGCCTGTCACGCCGCAGGTGTACCGACCATGGTGCTGATCTCAACCGACAAGGCGGTCAACCCCTCCAGCATCATGGGTGCGACCAAACGGATCGCAGAACTCTATATCCAGGCGCTTGGCCGGGCGGGCGACGGTACAAGGTTCGCCACGGTGCGTTTCGGCAATGTGCTGGGATCGGCCGGGTCAGTCGTGCCGCTGTTCCAGAGGCAGCTTGCCGCAGGTGGCCCGCTGACCGTGACCCATGCCGACATGACCCGATTCATGATGACCGTGCGTGAAGCGGTGGAGCTGGTGTTGCAGGCAAGCGCACTGGATGGGGAATCGGGTGACCTGTTTGTTCTGGAGATGGGCGAACCCGTACGCATCCAGGATCTTGCGCGCCAGATGATTCGCCTGGCGGGATTTGTCCCCGACGAGGAAGTCCACGTGACCTTCACCGGGATACGACCGGGCGAGAAGATGCACGAAGAGCTGATCTATGATGATGAGACGCTCAAACCCACGGCGCGCACAGGCATCAATGTTGCCACGGGTCGTACCGCCAGCCTGGATGATCTGCGTCATGCGCTTGAAGCGCTGGTCGAACATGCCCGCGCCGGGGATGCCGGTGAAACACCGCGCAGAATTCACGCCATCGTTCCGGAGTTTCCCGCGACCTGACGGATCGAGCCCGATCAGGTTTGAACGACGCTGACTTGACACCTATGTTCGAAAAGTGAACAAGAAAGTGGCGCAGGATAAATCGTTCTGCGCAAATGCGAGGATGAGCGGTGTCGACACGGCGCGAAGCCACGGAAGAGCAGGCGATCCGCCAGATTCTGGACCGGATCGAGATCGACGAGGAGGTCAGCCAGCGTGATCTGGCCGATGAACTCGGCGTCGCGCTTGGCATGGTCAACGCCTATATCAAACGTTGCGTGCGCACCGGCCTGATCAAGATCCAGCAGGTCCCGTCCCGCCGCTATAAATATTACCTCACGCCCCAGGGATTTGCCGAAAAGAGCCGCCTGACAGGCCAGTACCTGCGCGATTCCTTTGGTGCGCTACGCCGCGGGCTTTCCAGTTTCGACCGGCTTTATGGCGATCTGGCTGATTCCGGGGTCAAACGCATCGTGTTGTGCGGCGATGACGAGATGCTGGAAGTCGGCATCCTGGCGGCACTCTCGACCGGGATCGAGGTCGTCGCGGTCTTCAATCCGCTTGGCGACAGCCACGAAGTGCGTGGCGTTCCCGCTGCCGACCCTGCCGCGCCGCCCGACGTGGATCGCTGGGTTCTGGCAGTCATCAAGAACGGTCCGGAAGCCTACGAAGCCTTGCTGAAGGTGGTCGATAGCGGCCTGATCGCCATGCCCGACGTTTTGCGTCTCTCCCTGCTGCGCGGCCCCCGCGCCGGATGCGTAAGACCGCCGCAATTGCTTGCGTTGTGATGACACAGGCATAGGCTTGACACATGTCCAGCGGAGGTGTGCCGATGTCTGACTATGTCTCCACCTTTTCCTATCAGACCGCGATCTGCCATGCGCCGCAGTTTGCCCCGCGCGCCTACAAACACTTCACGGTCAGTCCGGTTACCGGTGCCATCGGGGCCGATGTCGAGGGCATTGATCTCACGACGGCATCTGACGAGGCCATTGCGGAGCTTGAACAGGCGCTTACCGATCATCTGGCTCTGATGATCAGGGATCAGACGCTGGAGCCCGAACAGCAGATCGCCTTTGCCCGGCGCCTCGGCAATCCCTTCCCCTGGCCTTATGCAAAGCAGATGGATGGCTATCCCGAAATTACGGAGCTGATCCAGGAGCCGCGCGACAAGTATGCGTTCGGTGGAACCTGGCATTCCGATTCCTGCAACTTCGAAAGCCCACCGAAATTCACTATGCTGTACTGCGTCGAGTGTCCGTCGGTGGGCGGCGATACCGGGTTTTCGAACCAGTATCTCGCCTGGGAGGCCCTTGATGCCGATCTCAAGGCTGAGCTGGACGGAGTTCGTGCGGTCCATTCGGCAGAACTGGGTTATGGCACGGGATCACAGGATCCGGAGGTTCTGGCCAACGCCACGACCACGGTGCAGTACTCGGCCGACCAGTTCAACGAAGCCCTGCACCCCGTCGCGCGCACCCATCCGGTGACGGGCAGGAAGGCGCTTTATGTTAACGACAGCTTCACCGCATCGTTTGAGGGCAAGACCCAGGCAGAAAGCCTGCCGTTGCTCAAGAAGCTCTGGGCCCATTCGATTATTCCGGAGTTCACCGGACGCCTGCGCTGGAAGAAGGGCTCGCTCGCGATCTGGGATAACCGCTGCTGCATGCACTATGCCCACAGCGACTATCCAGGCCATCGCCGTGAGATGCGCCGCATCGTGATCGCTGGCGAAAGACCGGAATAACGCGATGCCGGAACAGCCAGGCCGTCGGCCTCTGCCACATCTGCGGCATCCCCAGTCCCATGACATGATTGCAGCTGTGCTGCACACACCGCAGTTCCAGCCGGCGCGTTATCAGTGCTTCGACCTCAAACCGCTTTCTGGCGCACTGGGTGCCGAGATCACCGGCACCAGGCTGGACCAGCTCGACGAGCGACTGGTGTCGGAAATTGAGGCGGCGCTGGCCGATCACCTGGTTCTGGCCTTCCGGGACATCGACCTCTCCCCGGAATCCCAGGTCGCGCTGGCCCGGCGTCTGGGCAACGTGATCGAGTGGCCCTATGCAACACCGATGGCCGACTACCCTGAACTCACCGAACTGGTGAGTGGTCCCAGGGACGTCAACAACTTCGGAGGTTCCTGGCATACCGATTCCAGCACCTTCGAAAATCCGCCCAAATACACCCTGCTTTATTGCGTCGATTGCCCGTCGGTCGGCGGCGACACCAGCTTTGCCAACCAGTATCTGGCCTGGGATACCCTGCCCGAAGATGTGAAGACGGATCTTGAGGGTTTGCGTCTGGTCCACTCGACCAAGCGCGGCTTTGGTGACCATTCCCGCGCGACCGGATCGGCGTCTGCGACCACGACGCCGGTGAGTGTCCCCACGCAGCACGAAAACCTCGTCAGCGTTCATCCGGTCGCACGCACCCACCCGGTTACGGGAAAGAAGGCGCTTTATGTGAACTCCGGCTTCTCATCCCAGTTCGAGGGCTGGAGCGAAGAAGAGAGCCAGCCGCTGCGCGATGCCCTGGGCGCCCATGGGGCCATTCCCGAATTCACCTGCCGTGTGACCTGGCGCCCCGGTACCCTGCTGATCTGGGACAACCGCTGCGCCCTGCACTATGCTCACAATGATTACCGCGGTCAGAACCGAACGATGCGCCGTGCCGTGGTTGAGGGTGAACGACCGATCTAGGTTTTGTTGTTACTCGGCAGCGATGGCTGGATAATCCCGGTGCGCGGCTTCTGGTGAAATCAGACCGTCGTCGATGTCCTGTTCAATCGCAGTGCGGGCCCGCTTGGCGGGGTCACCATATCCGCCGCCGCCGCCGACATGGATGGAGAGAACGTCGCCCTTCTGAAGGTCCATGCTGGCCTTGGAATGGAGCGGGATGACCTCGCCGCCGCGGAGCACCTGACAACGCCCTGTCATGCCGTCCTGGCCACCAAAGATGCCGTCGGGTGCAATCGTGAAGCGGTCTGAATAGGTTGCAAAGGTGACGTTGTCGCGGGTGATTTCATAAGCGCGATTGTAGCCAAGGCCGCCACGATATTCGCCCGCACCACCGGAATCGGGGCGCAGGCCGTATTCGACCACGCGGAAGTAGTCGTATTCCATGTCGAGCGCCTCAACAGGCGTGTTCGAGCAATTGGAGAGCGGGCTGTCGAGCGCGTCGCTGCCATCCTGATGGACCGATGCGCCGTAGCCTCCACCGAAGACCTCGACATAAACCCGGTAGCCCTCGTCAGACAGATGCGAGATCGCAAAAACCGTCGTGGTGTCAAAGCCGCAGGCAATGACCTTCTCAGGCACGGCCTGAGACAAGGCTTTCATGACCGAATTGAACACGCGGTAGGACGGCAGCATGCGCGCGCGAACCGGAGCGGGCGGCTTGGGATTGAGCAGGGAGCCATAAGGTGCGGCGATCGTGAAGGGTCGTTTCACACCTTCGTTGAAGGGGATATCCGAACTGGTCAGCACGGACTTCACGCAGGAAAGCGCGGCCGAAATCGTGCTGGAAAACGGGTTGTTCAGATTGCGCGCCACCTGATCCGTCGTGCCGTCGAAGCTGATCTCGATCTGATCGCCCTTGATCCTCACCTGGGTCTTCACAACAAGGGGCGCGTCGGTCAGCCCGTTGTCATCCACGGCGTCTTCGGCTTCATAAAGCCCGTCAGGAACCTCGGCGATGGCGGCGCGCGTGCGGCGCTCGGAGTAATCCATCAACTCGGCCATGGCGGCCAGAACATCCTCCTTGCCGAACTTTGCGGCCAGCTCGGTCACACGCATGCCGCCAATAGCGTTGGCAGCAAACTGCGCATTGAAGTCGCCGATCGTCAGCGCCGGTACGCGGATGTTGGTGGCGACCAGGCGCTCGAAGGTGCCGCCGTTCCAGTCACGATCCAGGTTGTAGCAGGAGGGGGGAATGCGCAGGCCTTCCTGATAGATGTCGCTGGCGTCGGCATTGAGTCCGGGTGCACCACCGCCAAGATCCAGATGATGGGCGACCGATGCGCCGAAGCCAATGACTTCGCCCTCAAAGAAGATGGGCGTGAAGATGAAGACGTCAGGCAGATGCTGGCCGCCGTTGAAGGGGTCGTTGGTGATGTAAAAGTCACCGGGCACCAGCGTGTCGACCGGATGGGTTTCCGCGCAGGGCACAAAGGTCATCTTCATGGGCCCAAGCTGCATGGGAATCAGCTCAGCCTGGGCAATGACGTTGCCGTCGCGGTCCAGCAGTGCGGCAGAGGCATCCTGTGCCTCGCGCACGATGGTCGAATAGGCGCTCCGGATAAGCTTTGCCCCCATTTCGCGCGCGCCCGCAATCAGCCCCTGGCTGATGACGGCGTAATCGACTGGATCAAGTGACATGGCATGGCTCCTTTGGATCAGAGGCATTGTGGCCCGGAAACTCTTGAACACAAACAAGAAGCTCTATGAATGCTCATAGCTGGAACCAACTACACCAGCAGCTTCTATTCTCTGGACGGGGCTATTCCGATCGCTGGCGTGCGTGTGAGAGCACAACCCTAGCTTGATTCAGCTGGACACAGGACCCGCGCTCTGACTCACTCCCGGTTGGGAAATAGGAGTTGCGAGTCCGATGACAGTGGTAGTGGGGATCAAAATATCTGACGGTATTGTCGTTGCTTCAGATAGCGCAAGCTCACTCTTCGACGGAAGCAATCAGGTTGTAAATGTCTACAATAACGCGAATAAAATATTCAACCTTGTAAAGAGGCAGCCGATAGGAGCAATGACAGCGGGTGCAGGCTCACTTGGTAAGTTGTCAATTGCTACTATTGCGAAGGATTTTAGGCAAGAAGTCTCAGCCACATCTCAGACTTGGTCTGTTTCTGAGTTTTCAGTGAACTTTTTCGAATTCATCAAGGACCATCACTACGATCCATCACATGCGCCCGGCACACCGACCAACCCTGTACTAAACATGTGGGTCTTTGGTTTTTCGCCGGGGGAGCATTTTCCGGAGATTTATCAGTTCTCTCTGGGAGCAACTCACTCTCCGCCTGTAGAAGCGATCCCAAAGAACGAGGGTGGAATTTCCATGGGTGGCGAACCTGAATTGATCCAGCGCATTGTGCTAGGATTCGGAACAGAGTTGCCGATGGCACTAGGGAATCTCGGAGTGGACCCAGCAATGATCCGGCAAGCTTTGGAAACTCAGAGGCATAGCCAGCCGATCATAGCCGATGCGATGCCGGTCCAGGATGCGATTGAGCTAGCCGATTTTCTGGTGCGTTCCACAATTGAATTCTCAAGATTCAAGATGGGCGCCCCAACGGTTGGAGGCCCTATTGAAATTGCCGCGGTTACTCGTCATGAGGACTTCAAGTGGATTAAGAGGAAGCACTACTTTGACGATGCGTTGAATCCAGCAAGAGGAGATTAAGATGACAGAGAAATTGGAGTCTGGTAGCAACTATCAAATCGTTTACTCAGATGAATCTCAGCGTAGCTACGGTTATCAAAGAATGACAAACGAAGTTGTCTCTCTGACGACTTCGGAACTAGGCGTGACTACCAACGTCCCATCGAACATTGGAAAGCCAGAAGATGCAGTGGAGATGTCTTCCACGAAGTAAGGCGCAGTCCAATTGAGTTACGCAACGCAAATTGCACGGCCCTAAGTCGTTTCGCGGTGGTCCAATGCTGCACGCCAACCATAATCGTGGCGCGCAGCGTTGGGCGTCACTAGTCCATCGGCAACATCCTCACCGATGAGCTCAGGATCGCGTTCCCCGGGATCGCCATAACCTGCGCCGCCGCCGGTCATGATGGTGACGATGTCGCCTGTCTCGAGCGAGCAGGCCGCCCTTGGCGTGGCACGTCGATGATCCCGGCCGTCGCGTTCGACGGTGCAGCGCGCGCATCGTCGCCGGGGTGGCCGCCGAACAGGCCCTGGGGCGCCAGGCTGGAAACGGTCGGCATACATGGTGAGTGCGTGCTGCCGGGCTTGAGGACCTCGTAGACCCTGCGTGTAACCCAGCCCGCCGCGCGTGCGCCCCGCGCCGCCGCTGTCGGTGCGCAGGCTGTATTCGTGCATGCGGAAGAAAGTCGTAGTCGAGGTCGAGCGCCTCGACGGGCGTGTTGGTGCAGTTGGCAAGGGGGCCGCCGACGGCGCTGACGCCGTCCTGGTGGCCTGAGACCTGCGCCGTAACCGCCGCCCAGGACCTCGGCGATGACGCGGTAGCGGTCGTCGCCGAACTGGGACAAGGTCGAGCGCGGTGGTGGTGTCGAAGCCGCAGGCAATGACCTTCTCGGGCACGGCCTGGGCCAGCGCCTTCATGACGGCATTGAAGACGCGGTAACAGGCCAGCATGCGCGCATGGACCGGCGCCGGGCGGCCGGGGATTGAGCAGGGAGCCATGAGGGCACCGAGAGCGTCACCGGCATGGGTCATGCCGTGGTTGAACGGGAATGTCGGCGCTGGTCAGCGCGGCCTTGATCGGTGTGAAGGCCGCCGAGTGGGTCGAGGAAAGCGGGCTGTTGAGATTGCGCGCGACCTGGCCGCTGGTGCCGGCAAAGTCGATGTGAATGGCGTCGCCCATGATCGTGACGGCAGCCCGGATGGCAAGCGGTTCATCGTGGACGCCGTCGTCGTCGATGAAGTCTTCGCCGTGCCAGGTGCCGTCGGGGACAGCTCGGCGATCGCGGCACGCACGCGGCGCTCGGAATAGGCGATGAGTTCGGCCATGGAGGCTTCCAGCGTTTCGCGACGCCGTACTTGGCGGCCAGTTCCTTCAGCCGTCCGCCGCCCACACCGTTGGCGGCGAACTGGGCGTTGAAGTCGCCCAGGGTGAGCTGGGGCACGCGGATGTTGGCCTCGATCAGGCGCTTGCAGCGGTCCGCCATCCCAGTCGCGCTCCAGGTTCCAGCGCGCCGGTGGCAGGCGCAGGCCTTCCTGATAGAGGTCGGTGGCATCGGCCACGATGCCTGCTGCCGCACCACCCATTTCCAGATGATGGGCGACCGAAGCGGCAAAGCCGATTACCCGGCCTTCAAAGAAGACAGGCTGGAAGATGAAGACATCGGGGATGTGCTGGCCGCCGTTATAGGGATCGTTGGAAAGGTAGAAATCACCTTCCACCAGCGTCTCGACGGGATGGCGCTGGGCGCAGGCAGTCCACGTTGCCCGCATCGAACCCAACTGCATGGGGATCATTTCGGCCTGGGCCACGACCCGGCCCTGGCGGTCCATCAGGGCGGCAGAGGCATCGGCGGCTTCGCGCACCACGGTGGAGTAGGCCGAACGCACCAGCTTGGAGCCCATCTCGCGCGCTGCTGCGATGATGCCCTGGCTGATGACCGCATGGTCAACGGGATCAAGCGTCATAATGCTCTCCTGCTTGGCCCGGTATCCTACATCACGACTTGTTCCTGGCTACAACGAGACTATCCATAATGGCGATGGCCCATAATCCGAAATTCACCCGGAAGGACTCCAACGTTCGACGCCAGGCTCCATTTTTTGTTCCGGTGCGAACGGGCATGATAAAGTGAGGCAGACGACATACGGAGTACCAGACGATGAACATGACACTCAGTGAGTTGGTTGGCACGTCTCTGAGGCCCGCCGACAGCCTTTGCAACGGTGAACTGACGGATCTGACCCCGGACGTGAACACGGCACCGCCCGGGTCCCTTGCCAGTGACGCCGTCTCTACGAGTTCAACTTGTGACGGCTATCCCACCTCCATCATTTGCCCCGGTCTTGAAGCTTAGGCGAGCGATACGATCCACACGACGGCGAAGTGTCCATCACTGGGTGGTTCCTGCAAGGTCTAGCCGTTTTCGATGCCGGACCACGGCTGTCGACCGGCCGTGGCTACATCGCTGCTTGTCCTGATGCGCGTCCGGGCGTAAGCCATGGGCCATGGCAGGTAGACCAAAGTTCACCCGGGAAGACCCCGACATTCGTCGCCAGGCGTTGATCGATGCAACCCGTCGATGCATGGCGCGCGACGGTGTGGAGGGGGCGACGGTACGCCGCATCTGTGAGGAAGCCGGAGTGTCGGCGGGCCTGTTGCGCCATCATTTCGGCGGCAAGGATGCGCTGATGGCCGAGACCTACGCTGCCATGGTCGCCGAGCTTGACGGTGCGACCAAGGCGCTGCTGAGACAGCCCGGTCTCTCTGCACATGACCGTCTGTCCCGGGCGATCATGGTGACGCTGAAACCACCGCTCGCCGCACCGGACCGACGCAGGGTGCAGATCGCCTTCTGGGATCTGGTGCCGCGCAATGCCGTGATCGCCGAAACCCACAAAGCGCTCTATCGCACCTACCGCCGCGACCTGGCAGGTGTTATCGCCGAGGCGGCTCGGGACGACCAGGTTGAAGTCGATGCGCCGGCTTTGGCGCGCGCGGTCACCGCCCTGCTGGATGGACTCTGGTTGCAGATGTGCCTGGAGCCCCGGCTGTTTTCGGCGCGTGCAGCCCATGGCGAATGTCTGCACCTTCTTGGCCGTGCCCTTCCGGGATTTGCAGGGATGTATTGAATACTGTTTTACGACCGTATAATAAGGAACCCGAGATTCACGAACCTGTCCGGCCCGAGGCGATGCCCATGACCACCTTCAACGTTTTCCTCTCCTGCCATCACTTTTCCGATCCGCGCAGTCACACGCAGCTTTATGCCGACCTGGTCGAACAGGCCCGCCATGCAGAGGCGCTGGGTTACGACGCGCTGTCGGTCCCCGAACATCACTTCGTCAACATTCTGATGAATCCCGATCCGTTGATGCTGGCCCTCCATGTCGCCAACGCGACTGAGCGGTTGCCCATCTCCACGGCGGTGATCGTGCTGCCGTTCCATGACATGCGGCGTTTTGCAGGACAGGCCATGCTGGCTGACATTCTGTCGAACGGGCGTATCGAACTGGGTGTCGGGCGCGGTGCGTTTGCCTATGAAATGTCGCGCATGGGGATTGATCCGGCCGATACTCGTGCACAGTTCGACGAATCGCTCGCCGTGCTGGAGGCCTTGTTCGATGGCACCGATGTTGCCTGGAAGGGCGAGCACTACAATTTCGACCCGATCACGATCATGCCCCGCTCACCGCGCCGCCCCAAGCTGTGGATCGCCGCACTGGGCCCAGAAGCGATCTATCACACCGCAGCCAAGGGTTATGACGTTCAGACCACCCCGCTGAGGGGCGGCTTTGCACTGGCGGTCAAGCAGATGGAAGCCTTCCATCGCGGTGCTGATGAGGCACTTGCGCGCACCGGAAAGCGCCCGAAGATGTCGATGCTGCGTTCGGCCTATGTCGGACGCGACGCAGACGACGCGCGCGAGAAAGCCAAGGTGGTGTTTGAGTACGGCCAACGCTTCACCAACGGTTTCGAGACACCGGGCACCGTCACGAACGGTGAGCTGGAAATCATCAAGCTCGATTACGGTTTCGAGGATGCCATGCACCAGATCATCGTCGGTACCAAGGACGAGATCGTCGACAAGATCGGCGCCTATGCCGAGCTCGGCATGGACGAAATTGCTCTGGACATGCATCTGGGCATCCCCAGCCACCCTGATGTCATGGAATCGATGGAGCGGTTCGCGACGGACGTGATGCCGTTGTTCCGGGGTCAGGGTGCGGCGGCGGCGGTGGGCTCCTAGGCGGCGGGGTCGCTCACATTTTTTGTTTAGCCTCAGGCGCCGGGCGTTCGCTCCGCTCACTTGGCTTACGCCGCCATGCGCGCGCCGGTGCAGTCGCACCGGTCGGCGGCCGCTTCGCTCTCGCCGCCGAATGCCTGCTCACCGGCGGTGGCGGGTGCGTATCACCAACAGCTCAGGTGGGGCGTTCATGGGGAGGCCCGCTTGGGCCGACGGGGAGCGACCGCGACCCCGCCGCGCCATGCGGCGTTAGCCAAGCGAACGGAGTGAACGCCGGCGCTTGAGGCTAAAAGACAAAGCGGAACGCGCGCCGGCGCCTGAGGCTGAAAGACAAAGCAGAGCGAACGCCCAGCACATGAGGGAACAAACAAACAGCGGCTTGCGCTGTCATCGCAAACATCTGAAGATTTCGACGACACCTAAACCCGGAGATACCACCATGGCCGCCATCGATGTTGACTACACGGTAACCGGGTCCGGCCCGGCGATTTTCATGGCTCATGGTATCGGTGGTCGTCGGTCCGGCTGGGACGATATCGTGGCGGGGCTCAAGGATGACTTCACCTGCATCACCTATGACCAGCGTGGCCACGGAACCTCACCCATTCCGCCGGTGCCCTATTCGCTCGATGAACTGGTTTCGGGATCTCGAGGCGCTGCGTGCGAAACTCGGTATCGAGAAGGCGCATGTCATCGGCCATTCCCTGGGCGGCATGATCGCGCCGGCCTATGCGCGCACCCATCCTGACCGTGTGTTGACCCTGGGCCTGCTTTCGACCGCGGCAGGTTCGTACGGCCGAAGACGCCGCCAAGGTGAAGGGCGTGATCACCGCCATGGAGGAGAAGGGTATTCCCAACATCCTCGACACCCTGGTTGACCGCTGGTTCACCGATGACTTCATGGCGGGTAATCGCGCTGCGGTGGATGCCCGCCTGAAGGAAGTGATCGACACGCCCCGCGGAGGTGTTTTCTTTCGGTTTTCCGGGTTTACGCCGCGACCGAGATGGGAGCCTGGCTGCATCAGATCAGCGCACCCAGCCTGGTGTTGACCGGTGAATTCGATGGCGGCTGCAATCCCCGGCTCAACCAGTTCATCCATGAACAATTACCGGTGAGCGAACTGGTGATTCTCAAGGATCTGAAACATTCGATTCTAAAGGAAGGCGGGCGCGGAGATTGCCGCCCACGTCAAACGCTTCATCAACGCCCACGGCTGAGCGAAAACTAACCCCGGCGCAGGATGAGGTTGTGGTGTTCATCCGTTGCCGCTGACCAGCCCGGGGGAATGGCGATGGTGGAGGTCGAATCCTCCAGCAGCACAGGGCCTGCGAGGACTGTCACCGGCCTTCAGGGACGCGCGATGGCCACTGGTACCTTGGTGGGTCGCGCCATGTTCGTAACATGGTCCAGGGAATGACCGGCGCGGCCTCTTCGGCCGCTGTCTTCTTTCAGGGCCGGAATGTGTTCCAGAGGCGCGGTCACCCCCAGACGAAATGCGACGATCTCGATGGGGTTGGCGGCATCGCCGCCGTGCATGAAGACGCGGTGGTGTTCCTCGGCAAAAAGGCGGCGCAGGTCCTCAGAGGTGAGCGCCTCGAGGTTCCCGGCGTCAAGTTCGACGGCAACCTCGAAGGCCTGACCGACAAACCGCATATCGGCCAGCAACGTGAGTTTGGGGTCGTTGCCCAGGCCCATCAGGATGAAACGCTCGACGGCGCGTTTTTTCATTTCCTCGAAGACGGCAATCACCGCAGCGGGCGTGTCGTCATCCAGGCGCATCTTGCGGGTGGTGGAATCAAACTGCTGATAGTCGGCGGCCAGCAGGCCATAGGCCGAGAGCACACCGGCATTGGGCGGCACGATGATGGTGTCGATGCGCAGGTCCTCGGCGACACGTGCGGCGTGCAGCGGGCCTGCGCCGCCGAAGGCGACCATGGCGTAGTCGCGCGGGTCTTTTCCGCGTTCGGTCGAGATGATCTGCATGGCGCGCACGATGTTGGCGTCGGCCACGCGGATCGCGGCATCGGCAATCTCCTCCAGGCTCATGGAAAGCTTTTCGGCCAGCGGCTGGAAGGCGGCTTCCGAAGCCGCCACGTCAATCTCCATGCGCCCGCCCAGGAAAGCGTCGGGGCGCAGGGTGCGGCGAATGACATGTGCGTCCGTGACGGTGGGTTCCGTGCCGCCGCGCCCGTAACAGGCAGGGCCCGGATCAGCGCCGGCACTTTGCGGTCCGGCACGCAGCATGCCGCCATCGTCGATCCATATGATCGAGCCGCCGCCCGCACCCACGGTGTTGATATCGATGATGGGCGTGCGGATGGGTAGGCCGTCGAGCGCAAACTCAGACGTGAGATCGGGCTTGCCGTCGGTCACCAGGCAGACATCGGTGGAGGTGCCGCCCATGTCGAAGGTCACCAGGTTGTGGTGACCAGACCGTGCGGCCTGACGCACCGCACCCATGACGCCTGCCGCCGGGCCTGACAACAATGCGGTGATGGCGTTGCGGCGCATGCCTTCGGCGGGCAGGCGTCCGCCGTTTGATTGCATGACCGAGAACCGGCCGGTAAAGCCGCTTCCTGTCAGGCGGTCCTCGAACTTCTCGAGATAGCGGTTGATGACCGGCTGCACATAAGCCGAAAGGGTCGTGGTGGAGGCGCGTTCGTATTCGCGGAACTCGCGCGTGACGGCAGACGAGCAGGCAACCTGCATGCCCTGGCAGTGGCGCGCGATGATGCTGGCCAGCTCTTCCTCGTGGGCGGGATTGGCATAGGAATTCAGCAGGCAGATGGCGACGGCTTCATAGTCGCCTTCCTTCAAGCGCGGAATCAGATCGCGCTCTACCGTTTCGGCATCCAATGCATCGAGCACACTGCCATCGGCCAGCAGACGCTCGCCCACCTCGAAGCTGTCACGGCGCGCCACGACGGGCTCGGGCTTCTGATACGTCAGGTCATAGACCCGGCTTCGGCTGTGGCGCTGCATCGCCAGGATATCGCGGAACCCCTTGGTCGTGACAAACGCGACCTTGGCACCCTTGCGCTCGAGCACCGCATTGGTCGCGATGGTCGAGCCATGGGCCAGATCCTCGATTTCGGCAATGGAAACGCCAGACGCCAGCAGCGCGTTGAACGCCCCTTCATCGGGCGCGCTGGGAACAGATGGCACCTTGGTAACCGTGATGGCGCCACTTTCATCAATCGCCACCAGATCGGTGAACGTCCCGCCAACTTCAACACCTACACGCATCAACCATCCCCATCATTCCGATGCCGCAACGTTAGCCCGCCTTTACCGTTATCGCCATGGTCATGAAGACAAGGCATGCTGTTGCAACGCCACGATGATCTGGATGGAGAAAACGATGACCAAGCCCCTGTTCCATATCAACGAAGGACCGGGGCTGGTCGGTAGGTCGCTAGGCCATTCGCCATGGGTCACGCTGGATCAGGACCATGTCACGATGTTCTGCGAGGCGACCCGAGACGACGACTGGGGCCATCTCGATGTCGAACGCTCGAAGCGGGAAATGCCCTATGGCGGCACCATCGTGCAGGGCTTCCTGATGGTTTCCTCACTCATCCCAATGCACCACGCCATGGGCCTGCCGCCCTCGGGCACCGGGCTGGCGCTCAATTACGGCACGGACCGGGTGCGTTACACCGATGTCGTTCCGACGGGATCAACCGTGCGCGTGGCTGTGGAACTGACGAAGTTCGAACGCAAGGGCGAAGGCTGGCTGATGGCGACGCACAATGTCATGGAAGTCCAGGACAAGGAGCGCCCCTGCATGGTCGCCGACCACCTGGTGTTCCTCTATCCAGAAGGGTCCTGAACCAGATTCCTCGCGCGGAGCCGCGGAGTTCGCGGAGAAACAACTGTTACCGCCAGATGCCGTCGACGCGGTCGAAGCTGTCGGTGCGCAGGTCGTCGATGCCGGCGGTGAGTTTCTTCTTTTCCACGCGATCAGACTCGGTCTTGGGGAACGAGGCGGCATAGGTGATGTAGCGGGGCACCTTGAAGGAGGCGAGGTGGGCGCGTGCATGAACCAGGATTTGTTCCGGCGTCACGTCGTCGCGGGTGAGCCCGTCTTCGAGCACGACATAGGCCTTCACCTCCTCCTCGACCTTCTCGTCGGGCACGGGCACTACGGCGGCTTCGGCAATGCCGTCGCAGGCGCGCAGCACGGTCTCGACCTCGCGCACGGCGATGTTCTCGCTGTTCCTGCGGATCATTTCCTTCAGGCGTCCGACCAGCGTGAGATAACCGTGTTCGTCGGCCGCGAAGAGATCGCCGGTGCGGAACCAGCCGTCGCGGAAGCTCTCGGCGTTGGCTTCGTCCCGGTTCCAGTAGCCTGCCATGATGCCTTTGCCGCGTATCCACAGCTCGCCGGCCTCGCCGGGCCCGAGTTTGTTGAAGTCGGGATCACGCACCGAGGCTTCGCGGAAGGCGACCGGCCAGCCGACTGAGCCCGACCCCACCATATCCGCGGCCTCATAGGGCATCATCAGGGCCGCGCCGGTCTCGGTCATGCCGAATGCCTCGCGCGCCACACAGCCGAACATCGCCTCGACCCGTGCGTGCAGGGCCGGCGTGAGCCCGAAGATGTGAACCAGCTTCAGCGAAAGCTGCCGCGCCACAGGATCGTCGGCGTTGCGCATCAGCGCTTCGAAGAAATAGAGGTAGTCGGTTTCCAGATCGCGCAGGCGCTCCAGAATACCGGTCAGGCTGGGCCGAGGCATAATCGCCATGGCAGCGCCGGTGTGGAGCGTCATGGAAAGAAACATCGGCCCGTCGATGTAAAACAGATTCTGGTTGTAGATCGTGCGTTCGGGCGGGGCCGGAAAGCCTGGCGACTTGCACGCCCAGAACACCTGCCAGTAGAGCTGGGGCAGCATGCAGCCCTTGGGAAACCCGGTGGTGCCCGAGGTATAGTTGATGTTGACGATATCGTCGGGACTGGTTGTCCATTGCGGCACGAAGTCTTGGGATGCACGTGCGATCTGGTTGTCGAAATCGTCGTATTGGCTTGGCGCGCCCAGCGTGATGATCCGTTCGGCCGTGAGTTGTTCCGGCGTGTCTGTGATGCCGTCATAGACGCTCAGGAAGTCACTGTGGATCAGCAGGTGGCCGGGCTGTGCGTCATCGAGCACATAGGCAAGCTCGCTGGACGTGTAGCGCATGTTGATCCAGACAATCGCCGCGCCAAGCTTTGCGAGCGCCAGCCAGGTCGCCGGCACGGCTGGCAGGTTGGGCGCCATCACCGCAACACGGTCGCCACGTTTCACGCCGCGCGCCCGCAGCATGTTCGCTACCTGGTTCACGCGCCGCCGCAGCGTCTCGAACGACAGGGTTTCGTTGTCGATGAAGATCAGCGCGGGTTTGTCGCCCCAGCGCGCCGCCGCATCGTCCACCATCGCCGTCATGCTGGCGGGAATCGGACGGGCTTCCACGCCCCGGCAGCGCACGTCCCAGTCTTCTCGTGAAAGAAATTGGGTCATGGGCCCCCTCCCTCAGTCCTTGTAGGCATCGACATCGCTGTAGGCGCGTTTGACGCTGGCGATCAGATGGTCACCCACGGTCGTTGGGGCGTATTTCGGGGGATTGCCGGGGCCGGTGCAGGTGGGCAGGCAGGCAACCGGGGTGGTGTAGTCGCAGTTGGCGAAATGGGCGATGGAGAGACGGTTGCCCTCTCCCCCGTAAACCACGCGGTGTTGTGTGCTGGCGAAGCGGTCGTTGGACCAGTGGGCCAGCATGTCGCCGATGTTGATCACGAACGTGCCTGGGATCGGTGGCGCATCGATCCAGTCGCCCGCCTGGTTCTGGAGCTGCAGACCGCCGGACCCGTCCTGCCACAGGATGGCAAAACACTCGTAATCGCTGTGCGCGCCCAGCCCCGTGGGCTGATCGCCACCTGTATTGCCCCGGCCCAGATAGTGATTCACGTTCATGATGCTGGCGGGCTTACCGGTGAACGGTATGAAGTGCTCCTCAGGGAGATCAAGCGCGCAGGCAAACAGGCGGAACAGGGTGCGCGAGAGTTCCAGCATGGCAGCGTAGTAGGCCTCCATCGCCGGTTGGAAGTCGGCAGGTTCGGCGGGCCAGGCATTGGGGCCGTAAAAGCGCACGCCTGCCTGAAACTCCGGGTCGTCCTGGGGCGTCTCGAACCCAACCTTGAAGCTTTCCCAGCGCGCGAAGTCATGGCGGCTGCCGGGTTTGCCGTGGAACTGCCCGACATAACCACGGTGATTGGGAAACCGGTCCATCTCCACGTTGCGTTTCTCGTCGTCGGGCAGGGCATAAAACGCACGCGCCGCCGTCGCCGCGCGCTCGATCAGTGCGGGATCGAAGCCGTGACCGTCGATGTAAAGAAACCCGATGGTCTCGCAGGCCCGCGCGATTTCATCGGCAGCGGCGCGTTTGTCCGCCGCATCACCGGAAAGAAACGGTTCGATGTCGATGACGGGGACAGAGGTAAAGGGCGTGGTCACGCCGCCAGCGCGCTTTCGAGTTGGGGCATGACCTTCTTGCCGAAGAGTTCCAGCGACTTCAGGACGCGGTCCTGGGGCAGGTCGCCGGGTTGGTTGTGGAAGGTGATGTGGGTCGGGCGCAGGACGGTGACGGCGTGGGCGATCCGCTCGGCGATCTCGTCGGGGTGGCCGATCAGCGTGTTGGCCGCGACCTCTTCGATCGAGCGGTCGTTGGCCATGGGCAGGTCCTTCATGAAGGGCCCTTGGCTGTATTCGCCGTAGTCGAGACGCAGCGAGAGCGAGACGCGGCTGGAATAGCGCGCCCGTTCGGCGGCATCGAGCGCCAGATCGCGGTCTTCCGTGCAGTGGAAGTACGTCATCAGGGCGAGCGGTTTGCCGATCGGATCCTGTCCGTGCTCGCGGTAGAGCGCATCATAATCGGCGCGCACCCCGGCAAGGCTGTCATAGGGATTGATGGAGTTGGTCAGGAACGGGGTCCAGCCTTCGGTGGCGACGCGGCGCTTGACGGCGTCGGAGCCCATCATGCCAGCGACGTAGAACGGCGGCAGCGGCTGCTGGGCCGGTTTGGCGGCAATGCGTGTGGTGGGAATCTTGTAGTGGCTGCCGTCGTAACTGAATTCTTCCTGTGTCAGGCCCGCCTCGATGATGTCGAGGCCTTCCATGAACATGGCCGCGGAATCCTCCAGGTTGAGGCGAAAGCGTTCGAACTCGAAGGGCTGGTACCCGCCGCCGAATCCGGCGAGCAGACGCCCGTTCGACATCAGATCGACCATGGCGATCTCTTCCATCACACGGATGGGATCATAAAGCGGCAGCACGATGACCCCGGTGCCAAGCTTGATGCGTTTGGTGCGCCCGGCGAAATAGGCCGCAGCCATCAGCGGCGAGGGGCAAAGGCTGTAGCCGGAAAAGTGATGCTCTCCGAACCATGCGGTTTCGAAGCCCAGATCCTCGGCCAGCGCCACCTGATCGTCGAGATCGCGGAAGATCGAGAGATTGCCGCGCGCCGCATGACGCTGCTGCATTAGGGCGAAGAGGCCGAAGGTGGGCTGGGTCATGGTGTGCTCGTTTCTGCTGAACCGGGAATGACCGGCAGGATGATACGCGAGGGATGTTCGTTGTCACGATAGAGCCTGACCTTTGCGGGCGGGTCATAAAGCGGCACGCGGTCGTTGTCGCGGTCGGCACAGGTGATGGTGACACGGATGCGGTGGCCCCGGCGGAACAGCTTGGAGGTCGGGTGGAGGTCAAAGACAAGTTCGACCGGCTCGCCGGTCATGGGCTCGGCATCGGCCTGGAGGCCGCTGTGCCAGGGGAGATCGAGATTGTCCCAGGGTGGCGTGGCTAGCTTGCGGTTGGAGGCCAGCAGGACGCCTTCGCTGACATAGTGTGAAAACCCGTCGGGTCCGACGTCTTCGAGATAGGCATAGAACGCGCAGTCGGGCCGGTCGGAACTGACCCAGAGATGGACGACGGGATGGCCGGTGACCTCCGTGTCGGCCTCGAGCGGTGCCGATGTGTAGGTCAGGCCCCGTGCGTCGTTGGCCGCCATGTCGGGATAGCCGCTAGGGCCGCCATTGGCATTGGCCCAGCGGTTGGTTTCGCCCGTGGTGGCATCGGGATCGACGACATAGTCATCGACGCTGTTGCCGGTGGGGGCGCTGCTGACGAGCCCGCCGTCGTTGACCGATCCGGCGGTGCCGCTGGGTCCCGGCGCGAAGTGGAAGGCGGTCAGGGTCTGGTTCGCCAGCGGCCAGACCGGGGTTGAACGCCATTCCCGGCCTTCGGGCGCATCGAGCGTCCAGTAGTGGATCGGGTCCTCGTCCATCACGCCGGTGTTGAGGCCCTTCATCCAGTGGTCGTACCAGCGCAGGTGTTCGGCCGTGTAGTCCAGGCTTTGCTTGTCGACATGGAACCAGGGGCCGATCACGACCTTCTGGGGGTTGGAGAGATTCTTCCACCACAACAGGGTGTCGCGCGGGAACATGTCGTACCAGCCGGCCAGGTGATAGATCGGCAGGCCGGATGCCTCGATCTCCGCGCGATGGTTGTTCGGGCTGCGGGTTTCGTGCAGGCGCTCGCCGCTGATGGGATCGATGCTGTCGCGATGGGGTGCGGCGCGCAGCATCCTGTACCAATCGAGGTTATCGCGGTGTTCGCGTTTGGCGGCTTCCAGTAGGTCAGGGCCATCCTCACCGTCGACCGGGGCGACGGGACCCTGATACTCGCCCTTCCACAACATGGGCATGGACTGGTCGAGGTTGCCGCAGAAGAGCTGCCAGTTGAATCGGCTGGCATCGCGGAACACACCGCCCGCCCAGGCGTAGTCGTAGTGATCGAAACTCGCCATCTCCGGGAAGATCGTCACCAGATGCGGCGGCCTTGTGGCGGCGGCGAAGTATTGGGTGATGCCCAGATAGGAGCGCCCGTACATGCCGACCTTGCCATCGCACCAGGACTGCGCGGCAATCCATTCGGTCATGTCATAGGCGTCGTTGGTTTCCTGGGGTGAATACTGCCCGGTGTTGACGCCAAAGGATGCGCCGCCGCCACGCACATCAACCACGATGACGACGTAGCCCGATGCAATAACGGGAAAGAGCCAGTCGTCCCAGTTCTCGACCGTACTGAAGATGCTGCCGTCCCTAGAGATGGAGGCGCGCTGGTAGCGTGTGTGGGTCCACAATGCGGGCAAGGGTTCGGTGACCGCCACGCCGTCGGTTGTGGGGTGGAAGATATCGATCGCCAGTTCGATGCCGTCGCGCATGGCGACATGGTATGAGGTACGTTTGGCGTCCTCGAACCGTTCGGCATGGGGGCTGGCATAACGGCCCAGCGAAGACGGGTTCTGGCTCATGATGGCGCTCCTGATAACGACTCGAATCGATCATGCGCCAAGTTGCTCAAACAGGCATGATGCAATTTGCCCCTGTTTCGCCACACGCAGGAACCATATGTTAGGGCTGTTGTTGCAAGGTCCATGAACATGAAACTCACACGCCGCACCTTTGCCACTGGCGCCGCATCTGCCGCTGCCCTCGCGCTTGCGCCCATGGCGGTGTATGCTCAGGTCGAAGATCAGGAGCAGGTGCTGGCCGACGTCGAGGCTTATCTCAACAGCATCACGACGCTTGATTCGCGCTTTGTGCAGCTCAATCAGGACGGCACGGTGATGACGGGCGAGTTTCAGCTCAAGCGCCCCAGCTTTGCGCGCTTTGCTTATGATGACCCGCCCACGCTGCTGGTTGCGCGCGGTCAGAAGTACATGTTCTGGGATGCCGAGATGGGCCAGTTCTATGAAGGTCCCGTTTCCACGACGCCTGCCAGCGTGCTGCTGCATGAGAACATCAATCTCAACGAAGTCACGAACGTGCTCGATATCAGCCGCAGCAAGGGCATGTTGATGGTCACGCTGGAACCGGCCGACCAGCCCGGTTCAGGCTTGCTGACCCTGGGGTTCGAAGAAGATCCCATGCGGTTGCGCCAGTGGTTTGTGCGCGACGCCCAGGGCTACATGACCCGCATCACCCTGGTTGAAGTCGCCTTCGACGTCGAAATCGACAACGATCTGTTTGATGTGGACCATCTGGACATGATCCGGCCGGATTGAGGTAGGAGCCTTTTTGTTCTCTGTGTCTTGTAGCCTCAATCGTCGGGCGCGTGCTCCGCTATTTTTGTCTGTTCCCTCAAACGCCGGGCGCGTGCTCCGCACGCTTGGCTTACGCGCCAATTGGCGCGCCGGTGCCGTCGTACTGGTCGGCGGCGGCTTCGCTCTCGCCGCCGAATGCCTGCTCACCGCCAGTGGTGGGTGCGTCTCACCAACAGCTCAGGTGGCGCGTTCATGGGGAGGCCCGTTTGGGCCGACGGGGAGCGACTGCGACCCCACCGCGCATGCGGCGTTAGCCAAGTGAACGGAGTGAACGCCGGCGACTGAGGCTAAAAGACAATCAAGGGCACAAAACTATGCAGCCTTCGCCAATCTTGCTTCGACCAGATCCAGCCAGCGCCCGGAGACGATCTCGCAGAACACCAGCGAGTCGGCTTCGTGTTTCTCGAAATCCCTCGGCCAGTTGGCGTGGTAATCGGCATCGGTGGCCAGCAGATGGTCATCCATGCCGGTGAGCCACTCTTTCCAGAGGTCGGTCGAACATTCGAAATGGCACTGGAAGCCATAGCTGGCTCCGGAACGATAGGCCTGGTTGGCGCAGTTCTCGCCGGTCAGCAGATGCGTGGCACCGGGTGGAATTGCGAACGTGTCTTCGTGAAACTGCACCAGCCTGGTTGGTGCGATACCGGCCAGAAGCGGGTCGTCCTTGGCCGCCGGAGTGGGTGAAAGTTCGATGAAACCCAGCTCTGTCCAGCCTTGCTTGGTGACTCTGCCGCCCAGGGCGCGCGCCAGGATCTGACTGCCCAGGCAGACACCCATCACCGGCTTGCCGGCATCGTGGAAGGCGCGCGCCAGTGCGGCTGCATCGGCCAGATAGGGATATCCGGCGTCGTCCTCGGCGTATTGCGGGCCGCCCAGCATCACCAGGCCGTCCCAATCCTCGTGATCGGCCGGGATCGCGTCGCCTTCTTCAATGCGCTGATAGTCGGCCCGCGCACCGCGTGCGTCGAACACCTTGGCGATTTCGCCCAGATGGCAGGTCGGCCAGAATTCCAGGGTCAGAATGCGGGTCATCAATCAGGCTCCAGGAAACGGGTTTGGCCGACACTGCCGCGAAGTTCTGATCGGTGCAAGCCATGCGTTTTCCGCAGGCCTCCTGCGTGGCGAACTCAATTGTCGAATCGCCCCTGACCCCTACATAGAGTTGGTCGGAGGCGCCGACGTCTCCTCCCCCGTAGACGGCGCTGGATGCCCCCGTTGTGAGCTTCGGCTTCAACGCCCAATGCCGCGGCGCCTCCGACAGCTCTTTAACCGCCTCAGCCTTTATGGAGAATCCGATGCTGCGCGACATGATGAACGACTACCGTACCTGGCGCCGCAAGAGCGCAACCCAGCGTGAAGTTTCGCGTCTGGATGCACGCCTGCGTGCCGATATCGGCCTGCCCGAAATGGGTGACCTCACCCTTGATGGCGGCCCCGTCTACAACGAACTCTTCCGTCGCTCATGATGACGGGCGGACGGAGTGAAGCGCTCTAAAGGGCGGACCCAGCCAGGTCCGCCCTTTTTCTTTGTTCCCTCAAACGCCGGGCGCATGCTCCGCATGCTTGGCTCCCGCGCCTGTCGGCGCGCCGGTGCGGTCGCACCGGTCGGCGGCCGCTTCGCTCTCGCCGCCGAATGCCTGCTCACCAGCGGTGGTGGGTGCGTCTCACCAACAGTTCAGGTGGTGCGTTCATGGGGAGGCCTCTTTGGGCCGACGGGGAGCGACTGCGACCCCGCCGCGCATGCGGCGTTAGCCAAGTGAACGGAGTGAACGCCGGCGACTGAGGCTTGAAAACTAGAGCGGAACGCGCGCCGGCGTCTGAGGCTATAAAAAAACAGACCGCGCGTGGTGCGACACCTGATAATGTCCCGCCTCCTCATTTCTGCGCTTCAGGTTTCCATGGATAACCAGACTCTCAAACACCTGCCTCTTGCTGCGCGCGGCAAGGTCCGTGATGTCTATGACCTGGGCGATCGCCTGCTGATGGTCGCCAGCGATCGCATCAGTGCTTTTGATGTCGTGATGCCGACGCCGATTCCCGACAAAGGCGCGTTGCTGAATGGTCTTTCGCTGTTCTGGTTCGAACGCCTGGCCGAACTCATGCCCAACCACGTCATCACGTCGGATCTCTCCGAACTGGAGTTGGAGGATGACGAACGGGCCTGGCTTGCCGGTCGGGCCGTGATCGTGCGCAAGGCAAAGGTGCTGCCGGTCGAATGCATCGCCCGTGGTTACGTCGTGGGCAGTGGCTGGAAGGACTATCAGGCGAGCGGTGCGATCTCTGGGATTGCGTTGCCGCCGGGCCTGCAACAGGCCGAGAAACTGCCGCAAGCCATCTTCACACCCTCGACCAAGGCTGATTTGGGCGACCACGACATCACCATCGGATTTGATGAAATGGTCGCCACGGTCGGGGTGGATCTGGCAGAGCAGGCGCGTGATCTGACCCTGGCGCTTTATGCGGCCGGGTCTGCCTATGCAGCCGAACGCGGGATCATCCTGGCCGATACCAAGTTCGAAATGGGCCTGGTCGATGGCGAACTCATTCTGGTCGATGAATGCCTCACCAGCGACAGTTCGCGCTACTGGCCGGCGGACCAATACCGGCCCGGCATGTCACCGCCCAGTTTCGACAAACAGTTTGTCCGTGATTGGCTCGAAACCCTGACCCACTGGAACAAGACGGCACCGGGGCCTGAGCTTCCCGACGACATCGTCATGAAGACTCGTGGCCGTTATGTCGAAGCCTATGAGCGGCTGACCGGAGAGACCTTTCAGAAAACGCCCTGAGATTTCATGACCTCGCAAAAAGGCGAGGTTTTCTGCGGCTTCCAGCCACGCGTTTTTTGCACACCTGAGCTGCAACCCGACCGCTTGTTGAATCGATCGCTCAGGCGCATCTGTTCGTTATCAACAACGCGCCGACGGCCCCGAAATGGACCGCCGACGTCTTAGCAGACGAAGGTGAATGACAATGTCCAAGCTCCTCAACAGCTTCAAATCCATGCGCAACCGTGCAGTCGCACGCCACGAGCTTGACATGCTGTCGTCTCGTCAGCTTCGTGACCTCAACCTTGAGCGCGTCACGGTCGTCGACAGCCCGATCTACCGCCAGCGTATTTCGAACGGCATCTGATCAAGTGTGATCCGGTTGGTCCAACCTCATGGACCAGCCGGAAAACCTGGTGGTTGGCAGTATCGCGCTGCAACCAGGACTTGATTGGCTGATCCGACTGACCATCTAACTTCGTATCAGGGCGTTCATGCATGCGGGATCACGTTGGGTCCGGCATGTGCTAAAGGAGCGTGTCATGGCCTTGTTTGTAACGATGGCCGGCAATCCCTGCTGATGGAACAGGCGGAAGATCGATGAAATCATCCCACATCCTGGCCGTCGCACTTGCGATCGGGGCCACGGTCTGGGTTTTGTCGGGCCAGTTTGGCGACGAAGCCCCCGCGACCACCAGCACTGACGATGCCGTCACGGATTCGGATCAGCCCGAACGCGAAGCCACACAGGTTCGCGTGCGCCAAAGCGTCAGCGAACCCTATGTCCTTGAGCTCACGGTTACCGGCCGTACGGAAGCAAACCGTGCGGTTTCGTTGCGTGTTCAGACATCCGGGCGCATCAGCGAGATTCTGGTTGAAGAAGGCCAATTCGTCGAAGAAGGCCAGGTGATCGCGCGCATTGCCGCTGACGATCGGCCCGAACAGCTCGCGCGTGCCCAGGCGCTTGTGCAGCAGTATCAGGTCGCCTTTGACGCCTCTTCGGAACTTGCCGAAAGCGGCTGGCGTGCCCAGACCGCGAATGCCGAGGCATTGGCCGAACTCCGCAATGCACACGCTGAACTGGCTGCCATCCGGCTTGATATCGAGCGCACAGACGTCAAGGCGCCGTTTTCGGGCGTGCTGAACAGTCTCAACATTGAATTGGGTGATGTTGTCACCGAAGGCTTTGGTGAAGCCGATCAGGTTGGTCAGATCTTCGACCTGGATCCCGTCATTGTCATTGCCTCGGTCAGCGAACGCGAGATCGGACGTATCAGTGTCGGCGACATCGGGCGTGCCCGCCTGGTTACCGGTGAGGTCGTCCAGGGTATCGTGCGCTTCGTTGGGCAGGTTGCCGAACCTGAAACCCGCACCTTCCCGGTCGAACTGGAAGGGGCGAACGAAACCTATGCCATTCCCTCAGGACTGACTGCCGATGTCATCCTGCCGCTTGATACCATCACCAGCCATTTCATCTCGCCCTCTGCGTTGTCTCTGGGTGATGACGGGACGCTGGGCGTCAAACTCATTACAGAAGACAACAAGGTGCAGTTTGCTCCCGTCACCATCGTGGCTGACAAGGTGGGCGGACTCTGGGTTGCCGGACTGCCTTATGAGGTCACGTTGATCACTGTGGGCCATGACTACGTCACCGACGGTGAGGTGGTCGAACCGGTGGAGGTTGAAGGTTCGTCCTTCTCCCAGGCGCCGTGATTGCGATCATCAAGGCAGCCTTCTCGCGGCCCCGCACCGTTCTGCTGCTGCTTGCCCTGATTCTGGTCAGCGGTACGGTCGCCTATATCAACATTCCCAAGGAATCCGATCCCGACATCGACATTCCGATCATCTACGTCTCGATGAATCACGAGGGTATCTCGCCCGGTGATGCCGAGCGTCTGCTGATCCGTCCCATGGAACAGGAGTTGCGCGGGATCGAGGGCGTCAAGGAGATGACCTCGAGCGCCTATGAAGGTGGCGCCAATGTCGTGCTGGAGTTCGATGCCGGGTTCAACCCCGATATCGCGATCGATGACGTGCGCGCCAAGGTTGATCTGGCCAAGCCGGAACTGCCCGAGGAAACCGACGAGCCGACCGTGCACGAGGTCAACCTGTCGCTTTTCCCTGTGCTGGTCGTCACGCTTTCTGGACCTGTGCCCGAACGCACATTGTTGCGCCTTGCCCGTGATCTCCAGGATGAAATCGAAGGCCTTCCCGAAGTGCTCGAGGCGCCGATCCAGGGCGAGCGCGAGGAACTGGTCGAGATCGTCATCGACCCCATGCTGGTCGAAAGCTACACGCTGGATGCGCGCGAGCTGATCGATTTCGTGAACCGTTCGAACGTTCTGGTCGCCGCGGGATCGCTCGACACGGGTGCCGGGCGCTTCGGCGTCAAGGTGCCGGGCCTGCTGGAGGGGGCGACCGATCTGCTCGATCTGCCGGTCAAGATCGAAGGCGATGCCGTCACGCTGGTGCGCGACATCGGCGAAGTCAGCCGAACCTTCAAGGACCCTGAGAGTTTCGCGCGCGTCCATGGTGACCCGGCCCTTGCCATCGAAGTCTCCAAACGCACGGGCGAGAACATCATCGAGACCATCGAGCAGGTCCGCGAGGTTGTGACCGCAGCCAGCGCCGGGTGGCCTACTGGTGTCGAAGTGGCGTTTTCCCAGGATCGCTCAAGCGACATCAGACAGATGCTGAACGACCTTCAGAACAATGTGCTGTCAGCCATCCTGCTGGTCATGGTCGTCATTGTCTGGGCCCTTGGCTGGCGCACGGCCGCCCTGGTCGGTGTCGCCATTCCGGGTTCCTTCCTGGCGGGCATCCTGGTGCTTTCCTCGGCAGGGCTCACCATGAACGTCGTGGTGCTGTTCAGCCTGATCCTGGCCGTGGGCATGCTGGTCGACGGTGCCATCGTCGTCACCGAATACGCCGACCGCAAGATGGCCGAAGGCGTCAACCGCCGTGAAGCCTACCTCACCGCGTCCACACGCATGGCCTGGCCCATCACCGCCTCGACCATGACGACGCTGGTGGCGTTCCTGCCGCTGATGTTCTGGCCGGGCATCGTGGGCGAGTTCATGAAGTTCCTGCCCATCACGCTGATCGCCACGCTGTCGGCCTCCCTTGCCATGGCGCTGGTCTTCATTCCCACCCTGGGTTCGCTGGTCGGCAAAACCGGCGCGACCGACAGCGAAAAAGCCAGGGCAGTTGCCGGTGACAGCGCGGGTGACCTCAGCGATGTCGGCGGGTTTGCGGGGGGTTACCTCAGCGTGTTGCGTCTTGCCCTTGGCCATCCAGCCAAGGTGCTAGCCATTGCCGTGGCCGTGCTGATCGGCGTGCAGATGACCTATGGCGTACTGGGCAAGGGTGTCGAGTTTTTCCCCGACATCGAGCCCGAACAGGCTGTTTTCCAGGTCCACGCGCGCGGCAATCTCTCGATCTGGGAGCAGGACGAACTGATGCGCGAAGTCGAGAATCGCATTCTCGACATGGAAGTCTTCGACACGATCTACACCCGCGTCGGCGCAAGCTCAGGCGGTGGCGGTGGTGCGGGCGATGAAGCCGAAGACGTGATCGGCGTCATCAGCGTCGAACTGACCGATTGGGAACTGCGCGAGCCTGCCGTCGAGATCTTCGAAGAGGTGCGTCGCCGCACCGCGGATCTGGCCGGCATCACGATCGAACCGCGCGGTCAGCAGGGTGGACCCGCTGAGGGCAAACCGATCCAGATCCAGGTCTCGGCCATTGATCTTGAACTGATCGAACCGGTCGTGGCCATGATCCGTGAGCACATGGATTCGATGGACGAGATGCTGATCGATATCGAGGACAGCCGACCGCTGCCCGGGATCGAATGGGAGATCGAGGTCGACCGCGCCCAGGCCGCCAAGTTCGGCACCGACATTTCGGCCATTGGCGGCGTGATCCGTCTGGTGACGAATGGCCTGCAGCTCTCGACCATGCGGCCCGACGATTCCAAGGACGAGATCGACGTGCGCGCCCGCTTCCCCACGGAATGGCGCACACTCGACCAGCTCGATCGCCTGCGGGTCGAAACCGAGTTCGGGTTGGTACCGGTCTCGAACTTCGTGACCCGCGAAGCCGCACCCAAGGTCGGAACCATCGACCGTGTCGATGGCAAACGTGTGATGACGCTCAAGGCTGATCTGGCTGAGGGCGTGCTGGCCGATGCCGTGGTGCAGGAGCTCACGCAATGGGTTGCCCAGGCCGGCATCGACCCCCGGGTCACGGTCGAGTTCCGCGGAGAGAACGAGGACCAAGCCCAAGCCGCCGACTTTCTCATGAAGGCCTTTGCCATTGCGCTCTTCCTGATGGCGATCATTCTGGTCACCCAGTTCAACAGCTTCTATTCAGCCTTCCTGATTCTCTCGGCCGTCATCATGTCGACCATTGGTGTCATGATCGGGTTGCTGGTCACGGGCAAGCCCTTCGGCATCGTCATGTCGGGCATTGGCGTGATCGCGCTGGCCGGTATTGTGGTCAACAACAACATCGTGCTGATCGATACCTTCGACCGCCTGCGACAGACCGTGAAAGATCCCATGGAGGCGATCCTGCGCACCGGTGCGCAACGCCTGCGTCCCGTCATGCTGACCACGATCACCACCATCCTGGGTCTGATGCCCATGGTGCTGGCGGTCAACATCGACTTCTTCAGCCGCAATATTCAGGTCGGCGGACCTTCGACCCAATGGTGGGTGCAGCTTGCCAGCGCCATCGTCTTCGGGCTGGCTTTTGCAACCATGCTGACACTGATTGTCACGCCAAGCGCCCTGATGCTGCGCGAGAATGTCGGGGGCTGGTGGCGTGGTCGTCGCGGTCATGGTGGTGAACCAAAGCCGCCGCGTCGTGATCGACGCAAGTGGTTCAGCCGCGACCGGTGGGGCCGCGACAAACCCGTGTCGGCGTGATCCTGCTCTAGACCTTGAGCACCGCAAGTTCCCGCGGCATGCCGGTCAGGACTTCGCAACCGGTCTCGGTAATCAGGATGCTTTCGCTCAGGCTGATGCCATAACGCCCCGGCACACGGATGCCGATGGGCAGGTGAAAGGTCATGCCTGGCTTTAGTTCCAGGTCGCTGCCGACATGGAGGAACCCGATTGTGTCGGCCCAGGTCGGCGGGTACCCCACGCCGATGGTGTAGCCATAGGCGCCCGGGAAATAGGCCAGATCATCAATGGCTGCGTGGGCCCGGCTGGCTTCAACAGCGATGTCGTGGCCGATCCGACCGGGCCGGGCGTTTTCGATGATGGAAGCCGTGGTTGCCTTCACGGCCTCTTCCAGCCCCCGCATCTCGGCATCGGGTTCACCCAGAAAGGCGCAGCGCATCATGGGTGCGGTGTAGCGCTTGAAGCAGCCGCCATACTCCATGAAGACGCTGTCACCAGCTTCAATCGGCACGCGCCGGTGCATCTGGTGGAAGCCGCCGGCCCGTTTTCCGCTGGTCACGATAGGTTGAATCGACAGGAAATCTGCACCTGCACCAACCATCGCGTCGTAACCAGCGCGACAGACGTCGTTATCGAGAATGCCTGGCCGGATGACATCCAGCGATGCCTGAACGCCGATGCCCGTGAGGACTGCAGCCCGGCGCAGGCAATCGATTTCAGCCGGTGACTTGATCAGGCGCAGCGTGCCGATCAGGTCGGTCATATCCACCAGGGTGGCGTCTTCAAGATGGCGTGCCAGGCTGGCCGGCATATCGGCGCGCATGCCCACACGTTTGGGCTGGATACCGATGCGGCCCCGCGCCATTCCGCGTGCGTCAAGCAGCGCACAAAGCTGTTCGTCCATGCCTGCCGGGTCGTACCAGTTGGCAAAGACACGATCATCAACCCATGTGGTGGCGACTGCCGCGGGAATCTCCACCGTCATGGTGTGCAGGACGGGCTCGCCTTCCCGGGGCAGAATCAGGCAGGCATAGATGTCGGTGCCCAGGGTGTCATAGCCGGTCAGGTAGTTGAGATCACAGGCATGGGTGACGAGCAGCGTATCGATGGCCTGCTCGTCCATCGCCCGCCGCGTTGCCGCCATGCGGGTTTCGTACTCGGCCATGGGAAAGGCAAGTTCGCTTTTTCCGACCCTCTGGTTGAGCCGGGCCTCGTAGTCGCGAATTTCCATGGCGCTGTTCTCCGGTTTTCGTTTGGTCTGGGTCGCCGGGTGCAACTTGCCCACCGCCAATGTTTGCACGCAGATGCTTGCCGTCAGTGAGTAGGTCATGATGCCTGATGCGAAGCAAGATGAGGCGCCAGGTTGCGTTGTGATGATTTGAAAGAGCGGTTTCTTGAACTGGTGCTTGCCGATCCTGCAAACAGGGCGATCCTGGAACGCCTGCCCGATCTGGGTTTGAGCGATGCCTGGCTGGTTGCAGGCTGTCTGTTCGGTCCGGTCTGGAACGGTCTTTCCGGACAGCCACCCCAGGCCGGTGTCAAGGATTACGATATCTTCTATTGGGATGAAGACACGTCCTGGGAGGCCGAAGATCGTGTCATCAAGCGGGCTGATGCCCTGTTCGCCGATCTTGGTGTCGTGCATGAGGTGCGCAACCAGGCACGGGTTCCCCTGTGGTTTCAGGAACGCTTCGGCAGCCCCTATCCCCAGACGTCTTCGAGTGTTGAAAATATTAACGGCTTCATCGTTGCCTGCACCTGTCTGGGACTGCGCGGCGATGGCAAGGGCGGGTTTGAACTTTGTGCACCCAAGGGCCTGGATGATTTGTTCAAAGGCATCCTGGAGCGCAACCCCGACAATCCCACGCCCGATCGCTTTGCGGCTAAATGCAGGAGCTATCAGGCGCGCTGGCCCTGGCTGACCGTGATCAACGACTGAACCTGGAGAACATCATGTTTGAACCGGCCCTGATCCGTGACGGCGATCTTTCGTGGGAGCCCTATCCGGCTCTTGAAGGAACCTTCCGCATCAAGCGCACAATCTCGCGCGGACGGCAGGGTTCGGAACTGGGTATGGGTGTCTGCGAACTCCAGCCCGGCCAATCCACCGTCTGGTGGTCCTTCATCGACGATGATCCCGACCAGCGTGTCTCCATGGCATTTGGATCCAGCGCTCACGAAGCCTATTTCGTGCTCAAGGGGCAATTCACCTTTCACTGGCAGGATGGTGACGGGAATGAACAGCATGGTGAGGCCGGGCCGGGTGACAGCTTCTATTTTGCGCCGGGCTGGCGTTACCTGGTGGAGAACACCGGCGGCAGTGTTGCGCAGTTTCTCTGGACCATGACGCCTTCTGCTGATTGAACGTGCATGTCATGTCGAAAAACAAAGGCAACAAACCATGATCCGACACATCATCTTCTTCCGCGCCGCCAAGTCGGAAGACGCCCGGGCCGTGCGCGATGGGCTGCGTAACCTGCAATCTATTCCGGCGGCAGACCGCCTTGAGGTCGAGTTCAACTGTCGCATGGACACCTGGTCCGACGAGGTCGACGTTGTTGTTTACGGTGAGTTCGCTGACGAAGCAGCTCTTGCCGCGTTCAAGGCGCACCCGACTTATGAGGCCACGATCAAGGTCGTCAAACCCCTGCGCGACCTGCGCATCGCCGTGGACTATCAGGCGCCGGGATGATCAGGTCGGCCTGCTCTATGCGCGGCTGTTGATGTTGATCAGAAGCATCACACGGTCATACAGGAACTGACCGCGCAGCCCGGCCAGCTTGGCACGGCCAATCCAGTCGCTGATGACGCTGCGGGTACTGGTGTACCAGTTGTCCAATTGGGTCAGGGACGGCTCGAAGATCTCGCCGCCAGCCGCGATCATCGCCTCACGGGCCGCAAGGTTGGTGTCATCAAACACGGAACCGGCCCAGAGTGCAGTTTCAGCATCGGCATTGGCATCGATCACGGCCTTGAGGTCGGCGGGCAGCGACCGGTATGCATCCTTGTTCATCGCCAGAAGGAAGACGGAAGCGTAGAGACCGGACTCGGTATGATAGGGCGCCAGATCGGCCAGTCCCAATGCGTTGGCCAAGACGTAACTCGACATCAGGCCATCGATGCTTCCATCGGCGATGCCATTGGCAATCTCGTCAGGTGGCAGGTGAACCGGCATGGCACCCAGTGCCTGCAGGGTCCGTCCGGCCTGCTCCGTCGGAACGGCAATCGTGAGGTCGCGAAACCCGTTGGCGGCGGTGACGGAGCGATCACGCGTGTGGATGGCAACGGCGCTTTGTGAATGGAACAGAAGCGGCCGGACATCGGAAAATTCAGTTGTCAGGTCGAGGTCGAAGAACTGCATGAGTGCCGCATTTTTGGCGCGTGCGGAACCCGTGGTGAACGGCAATTCAAATGCTTCAATGGACAGAAAGCGATCCTGCGAGAAACCTGGCAACGTCCAGGCGATGTCGATGGTGCCATCAACGACCTGATCGTAGAGATCGACGGGCTCACCGCCCAGGCTCATGTCGGGATGGATGACGATCTCGATCCGGCCACCCGATTCCTCGGCAATCATTTCTGCCCAGGGCTCCAGAAGATTCTTCTGGAGCGCCGAGTCCGCGGGAAGAAAATGCTGCAGGTCGAAGACGAATTCCTGAGCCGCAGACGACTGCATCGCCATGAAGAAAAATGCTGGAACCAGCGCTGCTCTGCGAAGAATCATGAGACTTCATTCCCAACGATGGTTGTGCCAGGCCGTCTTCTGGTCATAGCCGACAAACGGGAACTTCTCCAGATTGTTCTGGGTTGGAGGGCACTGATCAGCCATGGGCCGTGGGCCATCTCGCGCTTGTCATTGCGTCCACACCCCCTCGCCCAAGCCACGTGGACGCACTCTTCGCTCTCCGTTAGCTTGCCCCCATGACCGAACTCAAGCTGGCTACCTGGAACATCAACTCCGTGCGCCTGCGCATCGAAACGGTGCTCACCTATCTGCGTGAACATCAGCCCGATGTTCTGTGCCTGCAGGAGATCAAGGCAACCGATGATGTCTTTCCCTATGACGCTTTTCGTGAGGCAGGCTGGCCGCATATCGCAGTTGCAGGGTTCAAGGGTTACAACGGTGTCGCAACCATCAGCCGTCTCCCGTTTACCGACTCCGGCGTGAAACACTGGTGCGGACGCGAAGATGGCCGCCATGTCTGGGTCGAGCTGCCGGGCAAGGTGGAGGTTCACAACTTCTACGTCCCCGCCGGAGGCGACGAACCCGATCCTGCGGTCAATCCGAAGTTTGAACACAAGCTCGCATTTCTGTCGGATGTGTCGGCGTGGTTTAGCGAAATCAAGCGTCCGCGCGCCAAACGCATCATGGTGGGGGATCTCAATGTCGCCCCCCTGGAGAACGACGTCTGGTCGCACAAACAGCTTCTGAAGGTCGTCAGTCATACGCCGATCGAAGTCGATGCCATGGGCGTGCTCCAGCGGTCTCACGACTGGGTCGATGCCCTGCGTTACTTCGTGCCTGAAGCCGAGAAGGTCTATTCCTGGTGGAGCTACCGCTCGAAGGATTGGGAGGGTGCCGACAAGGGTCGCCGCCTGGATCATGTCTGGGTCACACCGGCTTTGAAATCAGCCCTGAAATCAGCGGAAATCCACAAACATGTGCGTGGCTGGGAAAAGCCGAGTGACCATTGCCCAGTATGCATCACGCTTGAACATCCTGCATGAGCGACCCTGGTTACATCCTCCAGCGCGAGGGTGCAGTAGCGACCCTGCGCCTTGTGCGGCCCGAAAAGCGCAACCTGCTGAAGATGGCCGAGGTCGACGGGCTGATCGCCGATCTTGGCGTTCTCGATGCCGACGAAACGCTGCGTGTCATCGTGCTGACCGGCACGGGCGAGAAGAGTTTTTCCGCGGGCGTTGATCTGGGTGACGTGTTGACACACGACTGGAACGACAATCCGCTAGAACGTCTTGCCGACCGTATCGAAGGGCTCAACATCGTCACGGTCTGCGCGCTCAACGGCAGCGTCTATGGCGGTGCCACGGATCTGGCTCTTGCCTGTGATTTCCGCATCGGCGTCGAGGGCATGCGTCTGGTGATGCCGCCGGCAAAGCTGGGTCTGGTCTTTCATGAAACCGGCCTGCGCCGTTACGTTGAACGCCTGGGCCCACAGGTTGCCCGCCGCCTGTTCCTGGCAGCCGAACAGATGGATGCCGAAGCTCTTTTGAATGTCGGCTATCTCGACCAGTTGGTGCCGCGCGAAGCGCTCAGCGATACGGTCACGGCTTTCACGACGCACCTTGCCGGTCTTTCCCCGCTCTCCCTGCAGATCACCAAGAAGGCATTGAACGGCATGTGTCGCGGTGATCTTGATTCGGCCTGGCTCAAACGTGAGACCGTCGCCTGCTTTGCCACAGAAGATGCCGCCGAAGGTCTTGCCGCAGCCCGAGAGAAACGCACGCCCGTCTTCAAGGGGCGCTGATACGTTGCTGACTGTCACATTGCCGTCAAAAAACTGTCATGCATGGCGTCGGCGGACAGAACCGCCGCTTGCGCAGGATTAAGGTCTGGCCATGTCGGCCACACTTCTGATCATCAACCTTCTGGGTACCGTCGCACTCCTGCTGTGGGGGATTCGCATGGTGCGCACGGGCGTGGAACGAGCCTATGGCAGCTCCTTGCGCGTGGGTCTTGGCCGTGCCCTGGGCAACCGGCTGCGCGCCTTTGCCGCTGGCCTGGGTGTCACGGTCGTCCTGCAATCGGCCACCGCGACCTGTCTTCTGGTCGCCTCGTTTGCCGGGCAGGGCCTGCTGCCGGGCGCATCGTCCCTGGCCGCCATGCTGGGTGCGGATCTGGGCACGGCCATAGCGGCGCAGATCCTCAGTCTGGATATCTCCTGGGCCGCGCCGCTTCTGATCCTGGTCGGGTTTGTGCTGTTCCAGAGAAGCACCGGGCGTCGTCCCCGCAGCCTGGCGCGCGTCCTTCTGGGGTTGGGTCTGATCTTTCTTGCACTGTCGATGATCGTGCATCTTGCAGAACCGATCCGTGAAGCTCCTCTGATGCTCCAGACGGTCGATGCACTGGGTGCCGAACCTGCCATTGCACTGCTGCTGGCGGCCCTGCTCACCTGGCTCGCCCATTCCAGTCTCGCCACGGTGCTTTTCATCGCGTCATTGGCTGCAACCGGTTCCCTGCCGTTGCCTGTGGCGCTGACCCTGGTGCTGGGCGCCAACCTGGGCTCGGCCCTGCCTGCACTGGGCGCGACCTGGCACGGCGGCCCTGCGGCGCGACGGGTTGCACTGGGCAATGGCGCGTTCAAGCTGATCGGCTGTGTGATCGTGGCCTTCCTGGTTTACCCTGCTGCCGGACTTCTCGAATCCCTGCTCGATGATCCCGAACGCCAGGTCATGGCGGCGCATTTTGCCTTTAATCTGATGCTGGCACTGGTGTTCCTGCCCCTGACCGGTCAGGCCGCAGCCATCCTGGAACGGCTCCTGCCCGACCTGCCGGCACCGCGGGAGGCCGAGCTCGATCAGCCAAGGTTCCTTGCTGCCGTGGACCTTTCGGATCCGTCCATGGCGCTTGCCAATGCAGGGCGCGAAACCCTGCGCATGGGTGACATTGCCGACCGCATGCTGACCGGCATCGGGACCCTTCTGCGCGGCGGAGATCGCCAGGCCGTGGCCGAATTGTCCGGGCTCGATGACGCACTCGACAATCTCTACATCGCGGTCAAACGGTACCTCACCGAAGTCCGTCGCGAGCCGCTGGAGCCTGACGAAAGCAGCCGCTGCGGCGACCTCATGGACTTCGCGACAAACCTCGAACATGTCGGCGACATCATCGACAAGAGCCTGCTCAATGCGATCGGCAAGAAGGTCAAACGCAATCTCAAGTTTTCCGACGAAGGCCTGGAAGAGCTCGATGACATGCTGGGCCGTGTGCGTGACAGCCTGCGCCTTGCCCTCAACGTCCTGTTATCGCGCGACCGCGCCCAGGCGCGTGCCCTGCTGCAACATAAGGAGATCTTCAGGGATCACGAGCGACGCGCCCAGGAGCGCCATTACTTGCGCCTGGAACAGGGTGTTGCCGCCAGTCTGGAAACCTCTGAACTCCATCTCGACATTCTTCGCGACCTCACCCAGATCAACGCGCATCTCACCAGTGTCGCCTATCCGATTCTTGAGGAGGCTGGCGATTTGTACCGCTCGCGTCTAAAAAAAGGGCAGGCCGACACCAGTTCCGGGGAGGACCTGTCATAACGCAATTCGACGCCAGCACCGCCACCATGCCTGCCGAATGGGAGCCGCACGAGGCCGTCTGGCTGCGCTGGCCCTCTGGCGCCCTCCAGGGTGTGTTTTATGCCATCAAGCTCGAAAGCACCTGGCTCGCCATGACGGCCGCCATGGCGGGGCGTGTTCTGGTACGCATTATCGTGCAGGACGAGGCAACCCGTGATCATGTCGACCGCGCCCTTCGTTTCTTCGGCATTTCCGATGACGCCTTTGAACTGCATGTCATGGCGACCGACGACGTCTGGCTACGCGATTCCGGGCCTGTTTTCGTCAAGGACGCGGCGGGCCGCATGGCCGTCACGGACTGGAACTTCAACGGTTGGGGTGAACGCCAGGAACATACCCGTGACCGTACGGTATCGCGGCGCATTGCCGACCTGCTCGGCCTTCCTCTTGTCGAAACGCCGATTACGACCGAGGGAGGCGCGATCGAGGTCAACGGCGCCGGGACCCTGCTGGCGACCCGTTCGTCAATCGTCAACACGAACCGCAACCCCAACTGGAACGGTGAGCGGATCGAAGGTGAGCTTGCGCGTTATCTGGGTCTGGGCTCGTTCTGCTGGCTCGACGGCGCATCGCTGGAAGTCTGCGAGAGCCTGGGCGACGACACCGACTGGCACGTCGATATTGCAGCCCGGTTCACCAATGAGACGACGGCGCTCTACAACTGGACCGATGACACCAGCGACCCACGCCACCCCTATCTCGTGCGGCACAGGGAACAGCTCGAAGCCTTCCGTCTGCCCGATGGCCGCGCGCTCGATCTGGTGCCGCTGCCCGCTCCCCACGTCTTCAAGATCAGCGCGGAAACCTATGCCGGCGGCGCGGGATCAACCCGCATGACCGATGCCGCCTATGCCAACTACCTTGTGACCAACGGTGTCGTGCTGGTGCCGGTGTTCGGCCACGCCCATGACGACCGCGCCTGCGCGATCATCGCTGAACAGTTCCCCGGTCGCGAGATTGCGCGCATCCCCTGTGTCACGCTGACCGAAGAAGGTGGCGCCGTGCATTGCGTCAGCCAGCAGCAGCCCGTTGCGGGCTGACTTTGTCAGTTCATATCTTCGGATCGGGATTGACGGTCTGGCCGTCGACCGCAATGACCTGGCCCGAAACATGACGCGCACGGGGTGAAGCAAGGAACACCGCCATGTCGGCAATGTCGCTGGCGTCCACGAACTTCCCCATCGACGTGCCCGACGCATAGGCCTCGCGCAGGATCTCGGCATCAATCCCCTTGGCGTCGGACTCTGCAGCAAGCACACGGTCCATGCGCGGACCGTTGACCGGGCCCGGAGCAATGGCATTGGCCCTGACGTTGTAGCCGCCCAGTTCCATCGCCAGGGTCTTCATCAGGCCGACCATACCCCACTTGGCCGCGACATAGGGTGCGCGATGGGGATTGGCCATGATACCCGAGACTGATGAGGTGATGATGATGGCACCTGATTGCTGACGTTTCATCATCGGTGCGGCGTATTTGGCGCCCAGGAACGCGCCCTCCAGGTTGACGGAGACGCAGCGGCGCCAGTCCTCCATGTCGATGTCCTCAACGGCGGCGGTCGGACCTGCAATCCCGGCGTTGGCGCACAGGGTATCAAGGCCGCCCCAGGATTCGGCGATCCGCGCAAACAGGTCCGCCACACTGGCTTCGTCGGCGGCGTCCATCTCGCTGCGCTGCCAGGTGTTGGGACACGACGCCAGCGCGGCACCGTCGATATCGGTCACCCAGACCTCTGCGCCTTCGGCTTCAAAGGCGCTGGCCATGGCGTGACCGATCCCCGATCCACCGGCGGTGATGAGGACGCGATTCCGGGGTTCTGCCTGCATGGTCTGCTCCTGGGGAAACGGATGTCTGTTGGATCATGTCTGGCGAAACTGCAGGGCGTTGGCAAGTCATACGCATACGGCACACGCAAGCTGGGCAAATCAGACATGATCCTGAACGACGCGCTGCCGGTCATCGAGGTCAATCCCCAGACCTATGAAGTCCGCGCCGATGGCGAATTGCTGACCTGCGAACCCGCCAGCGAATTGCCCATGGCACAGCGTTACTTCCTGTTCTGAGCGGGCGTCAGTCCGTCACGAAAATCGGGTGCGGGTGCACCATGTGGAAGAGGTAACCGCCATCGTTGAAGGGCTGGGTCATGGGCTGCGTGCGACCTGCTGCATCGGTCGCGCGCGTCATGATCGTGTGTTTGCCGGGCACGGCATCCCAATCAACGGCGAACCGAACCCAGGCGAATTTCTGGCTTGGCGAAAGCAGTTCGGCATCGTGCCAGGTGACACCATCATCGCAACTCCACGCGACATGGACGATGGCTGTTTCGCCGCTACGGGCAAAACCATGCAGGCGGTGATGCCCTGCTGAAAGGGTTGCGCCCGACCACGGCAGGGCCAGGGAGCTGCGCACCGGGTGTTCGGTAATCTGGGGGCCGCGCGCGGGGCCCCAGTCCCCATCGGCCCAGGCATCGCCCATCATGACGTAGCGGATGGTGTTGCGGCTGACCCAGCGGTGTTCGCGGGTGACCTCGATGCGTTGCAACCACTTGATCGAATAGGTGCCGACCCAGCCCGGCGTGATCAGGCGCGCGGGAAACCCGTGATCGACCGGCAGCGTCTCACCGTTCATCTCCAGGGCGATCAGGGTATCGGGATCAAGCGCCTTGGCCGCAGGCAGAGGGATGCAGCTGCCGTCTGGTTCTTCGTCGCTGGTATCGACACCAAAGGGCGTGACGTGATGGGCGTCCGGCGTGACACCGGCCAGCTCGAGGACATCTTTCAAGCGCACGCCGCGCCAGTCGGCCATGCCGACCCCGCCCAGGGTCCAGCGCAGTTCTGTTTCTTCAGGGCGGCGGTTGAGCGGTTCGTTGAGCACATCCTCGAACAGCTGGCGCTGATTGCCGGCACATTCGATGACGCATCGCAGGTCAACCTGCTCCATGGCCTGAAGGTCGGCGCGCGATAGCGTGGTGGGTCTGCTGACGGCATCGCCCGCAATGGCGAGTTCCCATCCCTGTTCGTCGACCACGGGCGTGGGTTCGACATGACACAGGAAGAACCGGTCGTTGGGCGTGACCAGATCGTCCTGGCGATCCAGCGGCATTTCCACGCCGGAAGCCAGCATGGTCAGCGCCGAGAGATCCTTGACGTAGCCTGACGTCATCGTCGTGCGCTACAGCAACACGGACTTTGGGAAATCATCATGGTGAGCTCCAACGTGCGGTCCCTGAACCTTAAGTCTGCAGGAGCGGTCGTGTCATGCATCCATGTCGATTTCGCTTGTTGCTCCATCCACTTCGCTCCAGCGTCGTGGTGAAGCGACAACACAAAGCATCGCCATGGCCCAGACAGAGACACAGACGTTCACACCAAACGATCCGCGAAAGCCTTGGGACTGGCATCCTGCTCTGCCGTTGACCGACCCGCCCAACATGGCCTGGCCTCCCCGGCCTCTCGCGCTACTTGGCTGGTTTCTGGGGCGCGGTTACCTGCTGTCACAGAATGCGCTCCATATCGCTCTTGGTGTCCTGGTCTGGTACTTCCTGACTCCTGCGCTCGAGACGATGGCGACATTCCAGATTGGCTGGATTCTGGAGGTCTGGCTGCGCAACCTCGTGCTCTTCACGCTGATCGTTGGTGGACTTCACCTCTGGCTTTTCACGTTTGACGGTCAGGGCACGACGCACAAGTTCGACCGTCGGCCCATGGTGACCGATGACGCCAGGTTTCTGTTCAGCGATCAGGTCCGGGACAATGTGTTCTGGAGCCTGATCAGCGGCGTGACGATCTGGACTGCCTTCGAGGTCCTGGTGTGGTGGGGTTGGGCGAACAGCCATGCCCTGTGGCTCAGCCCATCACGGGACCCGCTCTGGTTTGTCCTGTGGTTCCTGTTGCTGCCCTTCGTCCAGGCGGCCCATTTCTATCTCATTCACCGGCCCCTGCACTGGCGCCCGCTCTATCGCTTTCATCGCCTGCACCGCAACAACGTCAACATCGGACCGTGGTCGGGCATTTCCATGCACCCGGTCGAGCATGTCCTATATCTCAGCATCCTGCTCATTCCTTTCGTCGTTCCCACGCACCCGATCCATCTCATCACGCTGGGGTTCTACGTGACCGTGGGCGCCGCGATCAGCCACGCCGGATTCAATGATCTGCGGATGCGGGATCGCAATGCCATGGATCTGAGCGACTTCTTCCACCAGCTCCATCATCGCTATTACAACTGCAACTACGGCTCACGCATGGTGCCGTTCGACAAGTGGTTCGGCAGCTTTCATGACGGCACGGCCGAGGCGACGGCGCGGATCATGAAGCGAAATCTGAACGCAAAGGTGGCTCGCCCGAACGGACCGCCCGTCACGTGATTTTGATTGCAGCAGGATTGGTTTCGCGGCAGCGTCGTGGACGCATCTTTCCTGGGCGGGGCATCCCATGACCGATTCCACCGAGTTTACACCGGGCGACCCCCGCAAACCCTGGCTATGGCATCCCGAACTGCCGATGCAATCGCCACCGGTTTTTGTCTGGCCACCACGGCCTGTCGCCTTCCTGAAATGGTTCCTTGGCCGCGGAATTATGTGTTCCTCGCACATGGTCTATATCGGGCTGGCTGCGATCGCATGGGTCTTCACGCCGTCGCTTGAGCGCATGACCACGTTCGAGGCTGGCTGGATTCTCGAAATCCTGCTTCGCAATCTTGTGCTGTTCACGGTCTTCACCGCTGCCCTGCACCTCTGGTTTCATACCTTCCGGGCCCAGGGAACGAAGCACAAGTTCGATCCCAAGCCGTTGGAGACGCGCAGTTCGAAGTTCCTCTTCGGCCATCAGCTCGGGGACAATGTGTTCTGGAGCCTGGTCAGCGGTATCCCCATCGTGACCGCCTATGAGGCCGTGGTCTGGTGGGCCTGGGCCAACGGTTATGTCGGCTGGTTTGCCTGGGACGATGGTCCCGTCTGGTTCATCGCCCTGTTCTTTGTGATCATGCTGTTCGAGTCAGCGCATTTCTATTTCGTGCATCGGCTGCTGCACTGGAAGCCGCTCTATCGGTTCCATGACCTTCACCACAACAACGTCAATATCGGGCCGTGGTCGGGGCTATCGATGCATCCGGTTGAGCATGTGATTTACCTGAGCTCGATGATCCTGCATCTGGTGATCGCTACCCACCCGCTTCACATGCTCTATCACAGCTTCTTCCTGACCACGGGTGCCAGCACCGGGCATACCGGCTATCAGAATATCGATGTGAAGGGGAAAAACGCGATGGACGTGGGCAACCTGTTCCACCAACTCCATCATCGTTACTACAACTGCAACTACGGCCAGATGGTCGTTCCGTTCGACAAGTGGTTCGGCAGCTTCCATGACGGTACGGCCCAAGCAACCACGCGCATCATGAAGCAGAACCTGCGCATGAAGGCTGGTGTACCCAAGGGCACGCCTGCCTCGGGAGACTGAAGCCGCCACGCGTTTTTTCTTGCACTGCGTCTGGCATGACGGCAGCGTCCAGGGGAGCAATGCGCCAGGGCGAGGCATCCCATGACCGATTCCACAGAGTTCACACCGGGCGACCCCCGCAAACCCTGGCTCTGGCATCCCGAACTGCCGATCCAGTATCCACCGGTCCTGGTCTGGCCGCCCCGGCCCATCGCCTTTCTTGGCTGGCTTTTCGGGCGCGGGGTCCTGTTCTCCCAGTATATGCTGTTTGTCGGGCTGGCGGCGATTGCCTGGTATTTCACACCCGCGTTCGAACGTATGGCGAGTTTCGAAGCCGGCTGGATTGCAGAGATCTGGCTGCGCAACGCGGTGCTCTTCACTGTGGTCACCGGCGGTCTGCATCTCTGGTTCCACACCTTCCGGGGACAGGGCGACAGGCGAAAATATGATCCCAAGCCGCTCGACACGCACAACCCGAAGTTCCTGTTTGGGAACCAGCTCTGGGACAATGTCTTCTGGTGCCTGGCCAGCGGCGTCACCGTGGTGACAGCCTATGAGGTCTTGATCTGGTGGGCCTGGGCCAACGGCTATGTCGGCTTGTTCACCTGGGATGACGGCCCGGTCTGGTTTGTTGCGCTCTTCTTCGTGTTGACGTTCATCCAGTCGGCGCATTTCTACTTCGTGCACCGCCTGCTGCACTGGAAGCCGCTCTATCGCTTCCACGACCTGCACCACAACAACGTCAACATTGGTCCGTGGTCTGGCATTGCGATGCATCCGGTCGAGCACATCATCTATCTAAGCTCGATGATCCTGCATCTGGTGATCGCGACCCACCCGCTCCACATGCTCTATCAGAGCTTCTTCCTGACAATCGGTGCCAGCACCGGACACACCGGCTACGAGAACGTTGATGTGAAGGGGCGCAATGTGATGAATGTGGGCAACCTGTTCCATCAACTCCATCACCGTTACTACAACTGCAACTACGGCCAGATGCAGGTGCCGCTCGACAAGTGGTTTGGAAGCTTCCATGATGGCACGGCCGAGGCGACGACGCGGATCATGAAGCAGAACCTGCGCATGAAGGCGGGGAAGCCGTCAGTTTCCTGATTGTTCAGAGGCCGTGCGTGCGTTCTGCTGGAAGAGGATCTTGCGTTCCTCCTCGTCAGGCGCCGCGTTGCGTCGGAATTCCTTACCCAGATCGACGCCACGCTGGACGGCGGGACGCGCCTTCACGGCCTTTCTCCAGCGGCTGACATTGGGGAAGTCGTCCAGGCTTGCGGTGAGCGGCTTGGCGATCAGGACCCAAGGCCAGCAGATCATGTCGGCGATGGAACAATCTGATCCCACGATCCAGTCGCGGCCCTCCAGGCGTCGTTCCAGGACGCCCAGGCAGCGGTCGTATTCGTTGCGGTAGCGCTCCAGCGCATAGGGATTCTCGCCCTGCGCATAGTTGACGAAATGTGAGAGCTGGCCCGCCATGGGCCCCTGGTTCCCGGTCTGCCAGAACAGCCATTCCAGGGTTTCCTTTTCCAGCACCGGGTCATCGGCCATGAACCGGCCGGTCTTGCGTGCCAGGTAAAACATGATGGCGCCGGACTCGAACACCGTCACGGGCTCGCCAGGGACATCGTGGTCGACGATGGCAGGCATGCGGTGGTTGGGGCTGATCGCCAGGAACTCCGGCTTGAACTGATCGCCTTTCGATATGTTGACCGGGATCAGATTGTAGGGCTCGCCCAGTTCCTCCAGCAGGATCGCGACCTTCCATCCGTTCGGCGTCGGCCAGTAATAGAAGTCGATCATGCCGGGCCCTTCAATGTGTCATCCCGGCCTTGAGCCGGGATCTCGTCATGACGCGTTTCAGAAGCAACGTGCGGACCGAGATCCCGGCGCGTACGCGCTTCGCTCCCTTGGCCGGAATGACACGTTTTCTGGCAAGGTCCATCACTCCGCCGCCTGCCGTTGTTCTGTTCCCAACACACCGGCTGCACGCAGGTCAGCGATCTCCGCGTCGGTGAAGCCGGCCTCCAGGAAGACTTCCTGGGTATGCTCGCCCAGCAATGCGCCGGGATGACGCAGTTCGAAATCGGTTTTGGAGAAATGCGCCGGCGGGCGGGCCTGACGCAGATGCCCGGCAAAGTCATGCTCGTGCTCGAAGATGATGCCGTTGGCCACGATCTGGGGATGTTCGATCATGGCGCTGCGGGTCAGGACCGGCGCACAGGGCACACCTTGGGCCTCCAGAATCTCCAACCATTCGGCAGCCGTGCGGGTGCGCAGCGCCTCCTGGGTCAGCTCCAGCCTGGCGTTGATGTTCTGATGGCGTCCGGTCGCGGTCTTGAACCGCTCGTCTTCCAGCCATTCGGGCTTGTCGAGCGCACGGGTCAGCGCCAGCCATTCCTTGTCCTGCTGCACGGCGACCGAGATGTAACCATCGGCGGTTTCATAGATCAGATCGATGAAACTCTGGGCGCGCTGCTGGGGGATCGCCTTGTCGACCATGGTCTGGGTTTCCATGTCGGATCCCCACAGGAACGACACCACGCTGTCGAGCATGGAGAGATGGATCGCCTGGCCCTGGCCGGTCTTTTCGCGCGCATATAGTGCCGCGGTAATGGCCTGGGACGCGACCGCGCCGGTCAGCTTATCGGGCAGGATCGTGCGCACCAGACGCGGGCGGTCCTCGTCCGATCCGGCCTGAATGGATGCCAGGCCAGAAAGCGCCTGGATCAGCGGGTCATAGACTGGTTTGGCGGCATAGGGTCCGGTAAATCCAAAACCCGTGATCGAGGTGTAGATGATCTCGGGCGCGCGCTCGCGCACCGCTGCCTCACCCACCCCGATGCGCTCGGCAACACCGGGCCGGAAGTTCTGCACCAGCACATCGGCACCTTCGATCAGACGCAGCAGTGCGGGCAATCCTTCGGGTTTCTTCAGATCGATCGTGATCGAACGTTTGTTGCGGTTGTTGTTCAGAAACGAGGCCGCCAATCCCTCACCGCTTTTGGACACCACCCGTGTGTGGTCGCCACCCGCAGCCGGGTTCTCGACTTTGATGACATCAGCACCCTGATCAGCTAGCACCATGGTGGTCGCTGGCCCCGACACCATACTGGTGAGATCAATGACACGAACGCCGTGAAGGGGACCGGGCATGGGAACTCCTGACAATCTGGAAAACTGCGGCCTTCCAGATAAGGGGTGCTTGCCCGTCAGATCAAGGCCAGAGGGCGTCAGGATGCTTCAAGTCGCCGTCTTGTTACCAGGTCAGGCGCAGGCCGCCGCCAACAAACGGGGTGTCTTCATAGTCCGATCCCGCGACAAAGGTGCCGTTCCGGTCTTCCAGGGTCAGTTCTCCAGCGAGTTTGTAACCGCCGAACAGGAAGGCCTGAAAGCCGCCGCGCTCCTTGCCATAGGTCAGGGAGGCAAAGACAGGATAGGCCTCTTCCTCGCCGACCCCGCCTGGCGCCACGCCGCTGTTGTCCAGCCGGAAGCGCTTGGTTTCATGGCCGGCTCCCAACCCAAGGGACCACATGGGGTCGGCCTGCCAGGACAGGACCGCCTGGGGTCCATCGACGGCGCGGCTTGCGCCGCGCGTGGCGAAATTCAGCGATTCGGTCATTTGCCAATCGACCAGCAGGATCGGAAAGAAACTGACGTCATCTTCGATCTCGGTCGAGATGCCCAGGCCGCCGCCAAGCTTGAGGTCATTGGAAACCTTGTAGGTCGTGGCCAGAATGCCGCTGGCGGTCACGCCTTCATCCCAGGATGTCCCGCTTTCGGAAAACCCCTGCACACTGGCGATGGCCAACAGGTCCCAATCGGCGCCGATGCCCAGGCGATAGGGTACCGCCACGGCGGTCTCGCGGATGTTGTCCCAGGGCGCCAGACCGCCAAACCCCGCTGTTCCGCCGAATTCATAGTCATGATGCCCATAACGCACGGCAATGCCGATGCTGTCGCGCGGGCTTTTCATATAGATCGCGCCGAGCTCGAACCGGGCTCTGGTCTCGGCAAGCGTGCCGCCACTGTCGATGTCGGTTTCGAACTCATGATCGAATTGGGCTTCACCGAAGCCGACCCAGCGTGAAGGCATGGTGCCTTCTGATTCCTGAGCCAGAACAGGACTTAGTGACACGGTCAGACTGATGGCAGCCACAGCGGAAAGGGAGGCGAGACGCATCGGGGCAAACTCCAGGGTGGCTAAGGGATACGCAGGTTGCTTGTATTTGGATCTGTTCTACTCGGCTGCAACCGGCGGAGGTTCGATTTCCGGGTTTGTTGCAGCCGCAAGCTTCTTCTTGCCCGTCCGGAACAGATAAAGCACGGGAATCAGGGCCACGGCCAACAAGAGCGTGGTGAAGAAGGCGTTGTTGTAGGCAATCATGGTCGATTGCAGGCCGATTTCAGCTTCCAGGGCGGCAAGGCCTGCAGCATCGTCATGGGACCAGTTGCGTGCAATGGCTTCATAGCGGAAGAGTTCGTTGAAGGGGTTGATGTGTTCGGTCAGGGCAGCGTGGTTGATCTGGGTGTCGCGCACGTGTCGGCCCACGATGAGTGCCACGCCGATGGAACTGCCAAGTTCAAAGAACAGGTAGAACAGCGAATAGCCCTGGTCCTGCACCTTGCGACCCAGATGGCCCAGCGCCAGCGTGCTGATGGGAACCCAGATGAAGCTGCCGCCCAGTCCCTGAACAAAGTTGGTCCAGGCGACCTCATGTACCGGTAACTGCACGGTCCATTGGGCCATGAAGATGGTAGGGACGGCCATGAGCGTGAGCCCAAAGACGATCAGTGTCTTGGGTGGAAACCGCTCGGCAATCTGGCCCACCACCATCAGGCCGCACAGCACGCCCGCACCCCTGTACATCATCATCCAGCCGGTTTCGGCCGGGGGATAGCCTGCGACCTGCTGGAGCAGAAGCGGCAGCAGGAAGTTGGGCAAGACGATGATCGAACCGATGATGGCGACAAACAACATGCCGATCATGAAGTTGCGGTCACTCAGCAGCTCGCGTGAGACGAAGGGGCGTTTTGCAAAGATCGTGTGCATGATGAACAGGTAGATCAGGAAGGCCGCAGCCATGAATTCGATCACCACTTCGGTCGATTCGAACCACTCTTCGCGTTCGCCGCGTGCCAGGGCCAGCTGCAGCATGCCCGCACCGCCAACCAGGGTCATGAATCCGAACCAGTCGAACTTCTGGCTCTTGTCGGGTTTGGAAGCGGGCACAAAGATCCAGGTGCCGATGAAGGCAATGACGCCCACCGGCACGGTGACATAGAAAACCCAGGGCCAGCTGTAATCTTCCAGCAGGAAGCCGCCACCGACGGGTCCGGCCACAGACCCTACCATGACGCCGATCCCCCAGATCGAGGTTGCCTTGCCGTGGAGATGTTTGGGGAAAGCATCGACCACGATGGTCTGGCCCAGCGGGATCAGTGGTGCGCCGACCAGACCCTGCACAAAGCGCCAGACCGTGGCATCGATCAGCGTTTCGGACATGCCGCAGCCGATCAGCGTGATTGTGTAACCGGCAGTGGCAAACAGAAACAGGTTCTTGCGCCCGAACCGGTTGGAGAACCAGCCAGCGCTGGCGGTTGCCGTGGCACTTCCCAGCATGAAGCCGATCAGGACCCAGGCGATCTGGTCCGGCGTGGTTGAAAACGTGCCCTGCATGTGGGGCAGCGCGACCGACACAACGGTCCAGGTAAAGTCATAGGCCGTGGTTGCCATGGTGGCGAAAAACACCAGCAGGACAAAACGTAAGCCCGTGGGGCGGGGTGGTTCAGCAGGTTCGGCCGCAATGGCCGCCTCGGTCATACCAAGGGCCGATGAGGTCGTCTCATCGGATTTTGGGAAGGCCGCGACTGCGGCCCGCGCATCGTTGCGCGCAGCCAAGGGATACGGAGGCATCCCGCCCGGCGCTTGAGGGCGCGCATAGGCGAACCGATGGGTTTGACTTTGCGACCGTCGGCATCATTGACCCGGCAGGACGTCGGCCAGCACGCCGTCCACGACGCCGTCAAAGGTGCGCTCCTGGCCTGTGTCGATGGAGACCGAGACGGTCATGCCTGAACGCAGCAGTTCGGTATCGTGGCCCTCTTCCAACTTCAGGCGTACCGGAATGCGCTGGACGACCTTGACCCAGTTGCCGGTTGAATTCTGTGGTGGCAGCAACGCGAACTCGGCACCGGTCGCAGGACTGATGGCATCAACCACGGCGGTCCACACGACATCGGGATAGGCATCGACCACCACGGTTGCCATCTGGCCTTCGACCACATGGGTCAGGTCGACTTCCTTCAGGTTGACCTCGATCCAGGGCTCGCCCGTGGCAACCAGGGCAAACACAGGGTCACCGGCTTCGATGTATTCGCCGACTTCCAGCAGGACCTGGGAAAGGGTGCCGTTCATGGGTGCGGTCACCAGGGTGCGCGTCAGCTTCAGGGCGGCGTCCCTGCGCATGGCTTCGGCTGCGCGATACATCGGCTGGTCTTCAATCGGCGATTCGAGCGAGCCACCCAGATCGGCCAGCACGACCGCGTTCTGTTCACGCAGAATGATAAGATCGCGCTTGGCCGCGGCCAGGGCATGTTCGGCGGCGTCCAGCTTGCTCTGGGTTCCGGCACCCTGATCAACCAGTTCCTGCTGGCGTGAAAGCTCGACGGTCAGATAACGGATGTCTTCTTCATCTGCCCGGATTTCTGCCTCGCCCTGACGATAAAGCGCACGCAGGCCGGCGACTTCCTGCTCGACGGCTGCCATTTCTGCCTCAGCGGCGGCAATCGCGATGCCGAATGGCTCGGGGTCGACTTCGAAAAGGGGCTGGCTGGATTCGACGTGCTGGTAGTCGTTGACAAAGACCTGCACCACACGTCCATCGACTTCCGAACCGATGTTGACGATGTCGGCCTTCACATAGGCGTTGTCGGCCGTCACATAGCGACCGCCTGATAGATATGCCTCGACCACGATCCAAAGTGCGATCACGGGGATCACGACCATCAGGACCACGCGTAAGAGGATGCGCCTGACGCGTTTCATGCGCTCTGTCCGCCTCCATCAGGTCGCGGTATGCGACCTGCCTTTCGCCATTACGCCGAATTGCCTGATTTGGCAATCAGAGTGACAACGTCCTGATCGCCGGCTGAACTTGTCATGTCCTGCAGTTCGGGTGAAAACACCGCATGATTCCGCGTGTCACCTTCATGATCCCCGGTGCCCAGAAGGGCGGAACCTCCGCACTCAACGCCGTGCTGCGCAACCATCCCGATCTTGCCCTGTGCGATGTGAAGGAGCCCCATTTCTTTGATGCGGAAGCCAACTTCCGCGATCAGCCGGATTATGCGGCCTATCACGCGCAGTTTCCTGAACGTCCCGATGCCCTGATGACCGGGGAAGCCACGCCCGATTACCTGTGGTGGCCACCGTCCCTGTCGCGCATCCGCGCCTACAACCCGGCCATGCGGTTCATCGTTCTGCTGCGCCATCCCGTCGATCGCGCCTATTCCCAGTGGACCATGGCCAGCACGCGCGGGCGCGAGCCCCTGGCGTTCGAAGACGCCGTGGCTGCCGATCTGGCCCAGCTGGAAGCGCGCAAACCCTATAGCCGCGCGCAAAAGGCCTATGTCGCGCGCGGGCTTTATTCCGGCCAGCTTGCCCGCCTGTTGCAGCTTTTCCCGCGCGACCAGCTCCATGTCGTGAAATCCGAAGACTTCCGCACCCATGCCCGCCCGCATCTCATCGAGATCTGCGACTTCCTGGGCGTGCGCCGTGCCGCGCCCGATGACCAGCCCCACCTTTTTGCCAACACCTACAAACAGGCCATGAGCGCAGACATGCGCCAACGCCTGCTTGCGTTCTATGCCAGTGAAACCGACGCCATCGAAGCGTTGCTGGGCTGGGACTGCTCGGACTGGCGGGTCTGACGTTGATGCATGCCCATGGGCGTGTGTCAGACGGCCATCAGTGAGGGATGATCCATTGCAAGAGGCGTGTCAGGGACAGGCGTTGCGGTTGTGTCTTTGGGGACCCGCACATTGGCCCGCATCAACACCCTGGACACGTCCTGCGCCGTGGCAAGAGCCTGCTTTTGCCAAGACGGGGCCATCAGCGACTGGCAACGGATGGCACACTCTTCTTCATGACCCGCCTGGACACAGGTAAGGAACTGCAGAACGCAGCGTTCATCACAGGTCAGGCGCGGGCTACCTTGCGGTGCGCAGCGCACTCTCCGCCGGGCTCCGAATTCCAGTGCAGTACAGAATTCTGCCAGAGCATGCAGCAATGCAGGGCCGCTTTGTGTGCCAAACACCCGTCCGATATTGCCGGAAAACTGTGTCAGGGCTTCTGGATCACGCATCAGGGCACGCATGGTATCCAGCATGACCTGCAGGGCCTGACTGTGATGGCGCTGGCTCCTAGGAAGACGGCTGATAAAGCTCATGGCGGGCATCGCTGACCTCATTGACGGGTGGAAAACCTACAAACTATAAATCGAGAATGCAAATCATTCGCAAGAACACTGTTGCATCTGACCATGGTTTTGACGAATCTGAAGCCACCGTACCCCACCTCCACACAGGACCAGCATTCGGGTGGCAAACCATATTTCTCGCAGGTTCCCATGGGAACTGATCCGCTTTAGCCTCATCCCATGGTTGCACCGGTTACCACCGTGGCGTTGTCGGGTGTCGAGGCCTTGCCGGTCGAGGTGCAGGTTTCGCTTGTGCCGGGCCAGCCCAGTTTCACCATCGTCGGCCTGCCAGACAAGGCCGTGGGCGAAAGCCGGGAGCGGGTGCGCTCGGCACTGACGGCGATTGGTCTGGCTCTGCCGGGTCGGCGCATCACGGTCAATCTGGCGCCTGCTGATTTGCTCAAGGAAGGCAGCCATTTCGACCTTCCCATCGCTGTCGCGCTTCTGCTGGCGCTGGGCGCGGTCCCGGGCGATGTCGGTGAGGACAATCTCATCCTGGGTGAACTCTCGCTCGACGGGCGCATCAGCCAGGTCGCCGGTGTCCTGCCTGCTGCCATCGCTGCGGGCCGTCTGGGGCGCGGTGTGGTTTGCCCCGCGGCCAACGGTTCGGAAGCCGCCTGGGCCGGCCAGGCCCCGGTGCTCGCCCCCGATCACCTGATTGCGCTGATCAACCACTGGAAAGGCACGCAGGTCCTGACGCCACCCAAAGCCGAACTGGCGCAAGACGAAGGCCCGCTGCTTGATCTGGCTGATATCAAGGGTCAGGAAGCCGCCAAACGTGCGCTCGAAATTGCCGCAGCAGGGGGTCATAATCTGTTGATGATCGGCCCGCCAGGCTCGGGCAAATCCATGCTGGCCAAACGCCTGCCCGGTATCCTGCCGCCGCTCACACCCGCGGAGGCGCTGGCAGTCAGCATGATCCACTCCGTCGCCGGCAATCTGGTCGGTGGCCAGATCCTGCGCTACCCGCCCTACCGCGACCCGCACCATTCCGCCAGCGTGCCAGCCTTGGTTGGTGGAGGCACCGGGCCAAGCCGGGCGAGGTCTCGCTGGCCCATTACGGCGTGCTGTTCCTGGATGAATTGCCCGAATTCGCCCGCCCGGCGCTGGAGGCGCTGCGCCAACCGTTGGAGGGCGGCACCGTCACCGTCGCGCGCGCTAACCGCCATGTCACCTACCCGGCGAACGTGCAGTTGGTGGCCGCAATGAACCCCTGCAAATGCGGTTGGTTGTCGGATTCCGGACGCGCCTGTACCCGCGCGCCACGCTGCGCCGCCGATTATCAGGCCCGTGTCTCGGGCCCCATGTTCGATCGCATTGATCTTCATGTGGAGGTGCCCGAAGTTGCCGCTGCGGACCTTGCGCTGCCGCCGCCCTCGGAGAACTCAGCCGATGTGGCCGCGCGAATCGCGGCGGCCCGCGCGATCCAGACCGCACGTTACACCGATCACGCCGGGGTCTATGTGAACGCCCGCGCTGAAGGCGAATTGCTCGAAACCGTCGCCGGTCTGGATGCAGACAGCAGGGCGCTGCTGACCCAGGCCGCCGAACGGCTCAAGCTGTCGGCCCGCGGCTGGCATCGCGTCCAGAAGGTCGCACGCACCATCGCCGATCTTGCCGGTGCCGAGCATGTCGGGCGATCTCATATTGCCGAGGCCCTGGGCTATCGGCGCATCGCGCTGGAGCGGTGAAAGACTCGGGAGCACGTCGCAACTGCGTTATAGATCGGTCCATGGATCAACAGACAAAGACCTTTACCAACGCGGACCAGGCCCTCGCGCGGGTCATGGAGCTTTATGATCACGCGGTCGCCGGGCTTGATGCGCGGTTCCAGGCCTTTGCCGCCGGTGATCACGAAACGCCTGCGCCCGATGCGTGTTATCCCTATGTCGCGATCGAAACCGATGGTTCGGCGCGGCTGCCCGGACCCCATCTGTCTTACGGTGTGGTGACATCGGCGGGCCGCTACGCCACCACGCTCACGCGCCCGAAACTCTATGCCATCTATCTGCGCGAGCAGTTCGATCTTCTGCTGCGCCATTACGACGTGCCGCTGGAGATCGGCGTGAGCGACCGCCCGATCCCGCTGCCCTTTGCGGTCGAGGAGGCTGCCGAAGGCATCACCCACGATCATGTCGAGCCGATGCAGCGCATCTTTACCTTGCCGCGCATCGGTCAGATCGACGACACCATTGCCAACGGCCGTCACCAGCGTTTGCCCGGCGCACCCAAACCGCTCTCGCTGTTTCCGGCGGAACGTATCGACTATTCGCTCGTGCGCCTCAGCCACTACACCGCCACGGCACCCGAACACTTCCAGCATTTTGTCCTGTTCACCAACTACCAGCGCTACGTGGACGAGTTTGTTGCACTGGGTCGCGCTGCGGTTACCGAATCCAACGAGTGGAACGCCTTTGTTGAACCCGGTGATGTCGAAACGCTGCCTGATGGTTCCACGTCAGGCGTTGCACCGGCAAACCTGCCGCAGATGCCAGCCTATCATCTCAAGCGTGCCGACAACCATGGCGTCACGCTGATCAACATTGGCGTTGGCCCCTCCAACGCCAAGACGATCACCGATCATCTGGCCGTCCTGCGCCCTCATTGCTGGCTCATGATCGGCCATTGCGGCGGCCTGCGTTCGACCCAGCAATTGGGTGACTATGTACTGGCCCATGCTTATGTGCGCGCCGATCAGGTGCTCGAAGCCGACCTTCCCGCATGGGTTCCCGTGCCGCCCATCGCAGAGGTGCAGCAGGCGCTGCATGCAGCGGTCAGCAACGTCACGGGACTGGCCGGGCAGGAACGCAAGGCGCGGCTGCGCACCGGCACGATCTTCACCACCGATGACCGGGACTGGGAGCTGCGCCTGGCTGAAATCCGGCCTGCCTTCAACCAGTCGCGCGCCATCGCCATCGATATGGAATCGGCTACCATTGCTGCCAACGGCTTCCGCTTCCGCGTGCCCTACGGCACCCTGCTCTGTGTTTCCGACAAGCCGCTCCATGGCGAGATCAAGCTGCGCGGCATGGCCAATGCCTTTTACCGCGAACGCATCAGCCAGCATCTCACCATCGCACTCGAAACCGTCGAGCGCCTGCGCGAGGCCGGCGTTGACACGCTGCATTCTCGTAAGCTGCGCAGCCTCGACGAACCGGCGTTCCGTTAAGGCTCGTTGCTGGAGTCAGGAAGTGGCGTCGTTGCGCCCCGTGACCTTGCGGATCATTGGGCTGCCCCATGTCATGACCAGAAGCACCAAGGCAACAAGTGCGGTCACCGCCACAATGTAGAACGGCATGCGGATGTCGAACTCCATCAGGCCGCCACCAATCAGCGACATGATGCCCCCGGCAAGACAGAAGACGGCGGTTGTAACACCCATGACCCAGCCTTGCTCGGCCTCGTTCACGCTGGCCGAAAAGACGCCCAGAAGCGTGGGATAGGACAAACCGAACATGAAGTAGAACAGGAAGATCGGAACAAAGACCAGATAGGGTCCCGGAAGCAGGATGAAGGCCATCGATGAGGTCACCATCATGATCAGGCTGGCACCAATGATCTCGCGCTTTCCAAACCGGCTTTGTGCCGGCTTGACCAGAAAGGTGCTGCTGATCGCCAGTGCAACACCGATCACCAGCATTGCCGCGCTTCCTCCGACCACACCGTAACCGAATGCGCTGGTCAGGTAGTTGTCGATGAAGATGTAGAAGGTGACATTCGCGATCATGAAAAAGGAATAGACCGGCATGATCCGCAGGACGATGGGATGTTTGGTCACGCGCCAGAAACTGTCGGTGATGTCACGCGGCCGGAAGACAAAAGGTGTGCGTTCGGTGCGCACGTCCTGGAAAAAGACGACCACAAGCCCGATGGCGATCAGGACCAGAACGAACGCGATGTAAAACGGCAGCTTGAAGCTCGCCACGCTGCCGATCAGGCCGGGGTCGGAAAGCAGTCCGCCGAGGATCGGCCCAGCCACCATTCCAAAGCTCACGCCGGTTACAATGAAACCCATGTTCCGGTCACGGTCGGCATCATTGAGACTGCCATCCACCATCGCTGCCTGTGCGATCGGCTGGTTGCCTGCGGTAAAGCCGGTGATGACCCTGCCCAGGATCAGGAGCCACAGGCTGTCGAGAAAGAGTGCGGCGATGGTGATCGCATAACCTGCCAGGGCGCCGACCAGGCAGATCAACAATGCATTCTTGCGGCCGATCGAATCGGAAACCTTGGAGACGTAGATGACACCTATGAACCAAGCCAGGAAGAAGATACCGATCACCAGGCCATAGTTGAAATGGCGGGCGTTCATCGTTGTGTCTGCAGGCAGGAAACCCGTAGACGCATCCATCATCAGCGCATTGATGCATCCATCATCAGCGCATTGATGATGGGAAAGACCAGGCCCTGTACGATCATGTCGACAAAAACGACAAACATGAGCGCGATCTTGGCCATATTCGACATCTGATTTCTCCCAACCCATGGCTCAGTTGGTTTTCCGCCAAGCTGACCGACCCAGCATTGACGTTCGCACTGTTCACCATTGCTGGCAAACCTGGCGGGTCTGTCTGGCGCCTGCTTCCGGGGGCCGTGCGGCGTCTCTTGCGCGCCACGTGGCGACCCGGTAGTGCGATGGGTATGACCGAACGCATCAGCCCGGACGTTTCACGATTGCCGCGTGATCCCGGCCTCAGTGGCTGGAACGCCCTGCTCGAGACACCGCCGCTGCCGCGCGTGCTCGACGAGGCGATCACAGCAGACTGGCTGATTATCGGTGCGGGTTTTGCGGGGCTTGCCGCCGCCCGGCGTCTGGCCCAGTTGCATCAGGCCGACCGGATCGTGGTGCTTGATGCCGTGCGCATTGGCACCGGGCCATCCGGGCGCAATGCCGGGTTCATGATCGACCTGCCCCATGACATTTCTTCGGACGGTTACGGTAGCGATCTGGAACGCGACAAGCGACAGATCGCCATGAACCGGGCCGCCATCGCCTTTGCCGCTGATGCCGTCCGGGAATACGAGCTGCCAGGGGAAGCCTTCCAGGCCGTCGGCAAGATGAATGCCGCGGTGACCGACAAAGGCCTGGCCAACAACACATCGTTTGCAGCCCACCTCACGGCACTGGGTGAAGACCACACGCTGCTTGATGCCGACGAAATGCGACGCATCACCGGCACGGCGTTTTATCGCGGCGGGCTCTATGCGCCCGGCACCGTGATGATCCAGCCTGCGATTTTTGTGCGCGGTATCGCCAGAGGTCTGGAACCCGTGGTCGATCTCTATGAGTCCACGCCGGTCACCAGGCTCGAACAGAAGGGGCCGGACTGGTGTGCAACGACGCCTTCAGGCTCGGTCACGGCACCGCGCGTGATCCTCTCCGTCAACGGTCACGCCAACAGCTTCGGTTTCTATCCAAACCGCCTGATGCACATCTTCACCTATGCCTCGCTCACCCGCGCGCTCAGCGCCGATGAAGTGCGCACACTGGGCGGCGAGCCACACTGGGCAGCGACCCCCGCAGATCCCCAGGGCACAACCGTGCGCCGGGTCAGCGGTGTCGGTGGCGACCGCATCCTGATCCGCAACCGCTTCACCTACGATCCGTCCATGGAAGTCGGTCAGGCCCGCATGGACTGGGTGGCACGCGGTCATGACCGGAGTTTTGCTGCGCGTTTCCCCATGCTGGATGGCGTCACCATGGAGCACCGCTGGGGCGGGCGTCTGTGTCTGTCACGCAATGGCGTGCCCGCGTTCGGAGAACTCGAACCCGGCCTCTTCAGCGCCTGCTGCCAGAACGGTGTCGGCATCGCAAAAGGCACCTTGTCGGGCATGCTGGCTGCCGATCTTGCCGCCGGTGGCAACGATCCCATGGTCGCTGACATGCTGGCCTTTGATGAACCCGAACACCTGCCGCCCGAACCCATCGCAAGTCTGGGTGCCAACGCGCTGCTCGCCTGGAAATCCTGGCGTGCAGGCGTGGAGTTCTAGAGCATATCAAGCCTGCATCGAACCGCTGACGATCCGCTCTAACCCCGGGGCTTGCTGCCAGGCACCAGGCCCTCGATACGCCCGCCATGGGCTTCGATCATGGGGCGGATGTCGGTGAAAAGCTTGCGGTAGTTGTAGAACGGCACCATGGGCAGCATGTGGTGGACCAGATGCAGGTTCTGCCACAGGAACAGGATGTCGCCGCCTGGGAACAGCGCGATGCGGGTGTCGTGATACCGGCCCTGGGCGCGGTCAACCTGATGGGGTGCCCAGCCGAAGGTCATCAGCATGATGAGATTGCCCAGGAACCACGGCACCAGCCAAAGCACGATGAACTCCAGCCAGTAGCCCATCGCCAGCACAAGGGCGATCACCGCGACATAGACCACATAGAGCGACATCGTGATCGCGATCTCTCCGGCAGGCATCTTGAACCGGTGGCACTCGCGCCAAAGGGTAACCGGGTTGAGATAGTGCAGCAGGGTCATCGGAATTTTCACCAGAAACGCCGACCAGAAACCAACGAAGCCATACTGGTCGGGGTCTTCGTCGGTGCTGGCCAGGTTGTGATGCTGGATATGGGATTTCTTGTGGTGGTGATGAAACATGAAAATCGGAGCAGCACTTGCCATGCCCACGGCCGCGTTGACCCACATCCAGCCCTTGCGTCGGGGAAGGATGGCGTTGTGGCTGGCATCGTGCAGGGGCGTGTAGATCGCAAACATCAGCATGCCGTTCAGTACACCCGCCAACCAGAGTGGAAGGATGCGCTCCGCGCCCAGCCACGTCACCAAGACCAATCCGGCAAGCGCCACGACCGCAAAAACCACCGTTGGCCAGGCAAAGGCCGGGGTATGCCGTCGTGCGGCTTCCGCTTCCTGCTTCATGGTGTTCAGGGTCATGCCTGGACTTCCTCAATTGCCTGTCGTGCTTGCGCTACGCCAAGTGTGTTTCTGAAGTGCAGGATTGATTGCTCGGCCCTTCTGGCCAGCAGGTGCTGGCCCTGCGCCTCATAGGAAACCACAAGCTGAATCTGAAGATTGTTTGCTTTGGTAAGCAGCGCCTTCCTCTTCGTTTCGCCTTTCTCATGATGAGCCTGCTTGAGCAAATCCTTGATTTCGTTGAGAAGGTGCTGCTCGAAGGGTTTGCCGAGTTTGGTTCCGCCAGACGGCGTCGAAGCCTTGGGCACCGCCGGTTTGGGTCGTTGCAACCACGCGCGGATGTTGGTTTCAGCAAGAAAATTCAGAATGCCCATGGCCGCCTCAGCCTTTGTCGCCTGTCGGCCTGACAACCAGGCTGTCGACATTGATGTGTTGTGGCAGTGCCAGCACGGACAGAATCGTCTGCGCGATATCCTCAGGACTCAGTACGGCAGGGTAGGCACGGTAGAATGCTTCACCCTCGGCTTCATTGCCGTGACGGCGCGCTGTGGCAAACCCGGTTTCCACGGTTCCCGGCATGATCTCGATCAGACGTACGGGTTCGTTCGCCAGGTCCTTGCGCAGACCGTCACAGAAGGCATGCACGGCATGTTTGCTGGCGGCATAGATGCTGCCGCCTGCATAGGTCGCCAGCGCCGCAACCGAACCTGTCACCACAATGTCGCCTGACCCGCGCGCCAGCATGGCGGGCAACAGAGCATGCACCAGTCCGACCACGCCGTTGATGTTGACTGCCATGGTGTTGCGGTAATCGCACATGGAGCCGTCCAGAAAATGCGCGCGTCCGCCCTGGTCGGACCCGGCATTGGCAAACACCACGTCGATGTCGCGCCAGCCCTCCGGCAGGCTGCCGGGCAGGGCAGCCAGGGCCGCGTCATCAGTAACGTCCAGCGCCAGGACCAGTGCGTTTGCATCGCCCCCGAACGCTTTTCCCATGGGTTCTGTGCGCCGCGCCGTGCATATCACCCGGTCACCAGCATCCAGCATGGCGCGCGCTGTCGCCATACCGATGCCACTGCTGGCACCGGTCACCAGGGCTGTCCTGGCCGGCAGATCCGCGTTCATGTCTTCAGGTGCTCCATGGCCTGCGCCAGTTCGGCCATGGCGGCGTCGCTGGGTGCTGTCAGGGGGCGGCGGTGCGGTCCCATGGGGTGCCCGGCCAGTCCGGTCGCGGCCTTCACGCCGGTCAGGTAGTCGACGCCATGGCTGTTGCTGAGCAGCCACAGGCAGACCGGGCGCATCCTGGCCCACAAGGCCATGGCACCGTTGAGGTCACCGGCAGTAATCAGATCATAAAGCGTCGCGCATTCACGCGGCATGAAGTTCGTGGCGCCCCAGATCATGCCCACCGCACCCTCCACCAGGGCATAGGGCGCATAGCTGTCTATGCCGCACAGCACCTTGCCGCCAACCCGGATGAACCCCTGAAGGGTGGCCAGTTCGCCGGAACTGTCCTTGACGTAATCGAGACCCGGCACCTCCAGCAGACGGCGATAGAGATCTTGCGACAGGGGCGCTGCCTGGGCGGGCACGTTGTACATCACCACGGGAATCGAGACTGCCTTGGCGATTGTTTCGTAGTGGCAAAAAACGCCGTCGGGTCCCGGTGGCTCCAGATAAGGCGGCATCACCATGATCGCACTGGCACCGGCACCCTCGGCTGCCCTGGCGTTTTCCACGCAGGTCGCGGTCGAGAGTTCGGTAGTTTGCGCAATGGTGGGCACGCGCCCGTCGACATGGCGCACCCCTTCGTCGATCAGCCAGCGGCGTTCTTCCGGGCGCAGATAGGCGTATTCGCCCGTGCCCGAACACAGCACCAACCCGTGCAGGCCGCTTTCGATCAGATGATCGATATGGTCGCGATAACGGCCTTCGTCGATGGCCTCACCGCTGCCGTCAAATGGTGTCGTCAGCGCGGCAAAAATGCCTTTGAGATCGGTCATGAAAAAGCCCCCGTGAAGTCGCGCGACTTTATCACGAAGATTGCGATTCCGCGCAAATCCGGGCAAAGCCTCTGTGAACGAAACCGGATATTGCCATGACCACCTTTGACGCCAGCACAGCCCAGGAAACGGCCCGCCAGTTCCTGCAGGAAAACCCCGATATCGAAACCGTCGAGATCGTCATGACCGATCTCAACGGCGTCGTGCGCGGCAAATGGCTGCCTGTGTCCAAGCTGGTCGAGATTGCCGGCGGCACCACCGGCATGACCATCGATCTTGCGACCTGCGATATCTGGGGCCGCGACGTGCCTGCCGTCATCGAAGGCACGCGCGAAGGCGATGGCGTCTGCCGCCCGGTCATGTCCTCGCTCCAGCGCCTCGCATGGCTGGCACGCCCGACCGCATCGCTCATCGTTCATATGCATGATGAAGACGGCAATGCCTGGCCGCTGGATCCGCGCACAATCCTGCACAACGCCATCGACCGACTGGCTGGCCATGGTCTTCACGCCGTCGTCGCTCCGGAACTGGAATTCTTCCTGTTCCGGGAAGAGCGCGACGAGGATGGCGCACCCCGCCTGCCCGCGACCCGCCTCAACGGCAATACCCAGATCGGCGGCCAGCTCTTCAGTGCCGATCTGATGCAGGAACAGGACGCGCTTCTTTCCGAGATGCAGCAAACCTGTGTCGCCATGGGCCTGCCGCTGGAAAGCCTGGTCAAGGAGCTTTCGCCGGCCCAGTACGAAATCAACCTGCACCACAACGGTGATCTTCTGCAGGCCGCTGACGATGCCCAGATGCTCAAGCGCGTGATCAAGGGCGTGGCGGCCAAACACGGTTTCATCGCCTCATTCATGGCCAAACCTTCCCGTGAACTCGCGGGCAGCGGCCTGCATGTGCACGCCAGTCTGGTCGATGACGCGGGCAAGAACGCCTTTGGTGCCAATGAAGACCTGCTGCGCCATGCCGTGGCGGGGTTGGGCGCCATGGCGGCTGATGCCTTCCTGATGTTCGCGCCCCACTACAATTCCTACCGGCGCTTTGCCGGCGGACACCATGCGCCCATGGCGCCGACCTGGGGCCATGACAACCGCAACGTCGCCCTGCGCATTCCGCGCGGCGGGCCGGAAGCGCGCCGTGTCGAGCACCGCATTGCCGGCGCCGATGCCAATATCTTCCTTGTCCTTGCCAGCGTTCTGGCCGGTATGGCCCACGGCATCGAAAACAAGCTCGATCCCGGCCCCGCCTGTGAACCCGGAGAGGAGCACGCCAGTGGCCCAGCCATGGCGCGCCACTGGCCCACCGCCATCGAACGGTTCGAAGCCTCCACGCTGATCCCCGAATTGATGGGATCACAGCTGCATCAGGCCTTTTCCGCGATAAAACGCGCCGAAATGGCCGAATTTGACGCTATTGCGAGCCGTCTGGAGTACGACACCTATCTCGTGTTGTCGTGAATTGCGTCTGTTTCAGGAACAAAATTCACAAGATCATCGGTTTTATGCAATTGCGTACATGCAAGGACTTTCCCTAGCCTGATCAAGACGACAGGTGAAAGACCGCCCGCATGGATGATTCCGCCAGCACACAGGCACGACCGGGACGCCGCCGCGCGCCCAGGGCGTCAGCCAGCGACGAAGCGCCGGTCGTCGTTCCAGGCCTTCCCGGAGGTGCCCTGCGCCCTCTCGATGACCGTGCCGCCGATCAGGTGATCGATGCGGCGTTTGAACTGCTCGAGCGTGTCGGTTTTGCCGGTGCGCCGCAAAGCGGTATCGACGCCATGGTGGCAGCTGGTGCCAGAGTTGATGACAGTGGTCGTGTCTATCTGTCCCGCGCCATGGCTGAAGCCACGCTTGCGCTCGCCCCACGGGAGACCACCGTGTTCGGTTTCCGCGCCGATCGGGACCTCAACGTCGGGGGCCAGCGGGTCCATCTGGGGGTCGGCGGTGCAGCGGTGCAGGTGCTTGATGGCGCAACGGGCCAGTTCAGGGACTCCACCGCGCTTGATCTCCAGGACCTCGCCCGTGTGGTCGATGTCTGCGACAACATCCACTATTTCCTGCGGCCCACCGTCGCACGTGACATGCCTGATGATCGCACGCTCGACATCAACACCGCTTATGCCTGCCTCTCGGGCACAACCAAACCCATTGGCCTTTCCTTTACTGGCCCCGACACGGTGGACGACGTCGCCGATATGATCGCCATGGCAACCGGTGCACCCTTTGCGGAACGCCCGGCCTGTTTTGTGGCAGCCGTCCATGTCGTGCCGCCCATGCGGTTTGCCACCGAAGGCTGCCTGGTGATGGAGCGTGCCATCGCGCGCGGTATGCCGATCCAGACTTGCTCGGCAGGGCAGGCCGGCGCCACCAGCCCCGCAGCACTGGCTGGTGCCCTGGCACAGGGATTGGCCGAATGTCTGGCCGGTGTCATCTATGTCAACGCTATCAAACCCGGCCATCCCGTGATCTCGGCCTTCATGCCGTTCATCTCGGATCTGCGCACCGGGGCCATGACCGGCGGTTCGGGCGAATGCGCGATCGCCAGCGCGGCCGCGTCGCAACTGCTCCATCGTCTTGGTCTGCCCTCGACCGCATGTGCCGGCATGACCGATGCCAAGCAGGCCGACAATCAGGCCGGTTACGAGAAGGGTCTCACCGTCGCGCTGACGGCCCATGCCGGATCCAACATGGTCAACCTCTCGGCTGGCATGCTGGGCAGCATCATGGCTGCGTCCGCCGAAGCCTTTGTCATCGACAACGACATGCATGGCGCCATCCTGCGCACGGTGCGCGGCATCGAGGTTTCGCCCGAAACACTCTCGGTCGATGTCATCGAATCGGTGGTCCACGGCGAGGGTCATTTTCTGGGTACCGACCAGACCATGCGCCTGATGAAACGCGACTACCTCTATCCCGATCTGGGTGACCGCCGCAGCGTCGCCGACTGGCAGAAGGACGGCTCACCCACCCTGTGGGACCGTGCACGCGACCGGGTTGCCGCGATTCTGGCTGAACCCATGTCCGGCCATGTCCCAGCCGATGCGGACCGTGCGATCCGCGAACGGTTCCCCATCCTGCTGCCCGAAAGGAAACGCTGATGCATCTCTTCAAGAGTGCGGTGATCGATGCGCCCATTGCCGAAATTTGGCCCGTCCTGCGCCGTTTCGATGGCGTCGTGGAATGGAATCCCGGCGTTGCCTCCGCCGAGATCGAGGGGGGCAAGGCGAGCGATCAGGTCGGCTGCCTGCGCCGCCTGGTCCTGCCTGATGGCGGTGTCATCCGTGAAACTCTGCTGGCACTCGACGATCGGGAAATGAGCTTTACCTATGACATCGTGGAATCGCCTCTGCCTGTCTGGAATTACGTCGCAACCCAACGCTTCGTGCCCGTGACCATGGGCGACAGAACCTTCGCAAGCTGGGAAGTGCGTTTCGATGTTGCCCCGGAAAATGCCGAGGCCATGGCAGAAGTCGTGGGCGTCGGCATTTTCGAGAACGGCTTTGCAGGCATGCAGGAATTTTTTGGCCGGTGAAACCGGAAAGGACAATGCCATGACAGATACCCTTGGCCACCGTGCCGTGATCGGTGTGATGACACCGGCCATGAACACGGTCGTGGAGCCCGAGCTCAACACGCTGCGCCCCGATGGTGTGACCAATCAGATGCAGCGTTTCCGTCTGGGCGGCGACAACATCTCCGATGATCTCTTTGAAGAAGCAGACAAGCTCATGGATGCCAGTCCCGCTGCGCTTGCCATTGGCCTGACGACCGATGCCGGACCAGGCGGTCCTGCCAAGCTGGCGGCCCGTTGTGCTGCCTTGCAGGAGAAGGTCGGCATCCCGGTCCTTAATGCCTCGGCAGCCGACTACGAAGCGCTGCGTGTTCTGGGCGCCAGGCGCATCGCCGTTGTCACGCCGTTCGATGCCGAGGTCGATGCCCGCGTGAAAGCCAACACGGAAGATGCCGGGTTCGAAGTTGTCGCGATCAAGGGCACACAAGCACCGTCCCTGCCGGAGATTGTCGAAACCTCGCTCGCGGATATCCGCAATGTCTTTGCCGCCGTGGCGTCCGATGAGATCGACGCCATCCTGCAGGTCGGGACCGCCCTGCCGTTGGTCGCCCTGATCGGGGAACTGGAAGCCCGGCACAACAAACCGATCGTCGCCTGCAATGCCGCGCTCTACTGGCACACCTTGCGCACGCTGGGCATCAAGGAATCGGTGCCTGGCTTCGGCACGCTGCTGGCGGATCACTAGAGGATGGAGCAGGCGCGTATCGTCATCATCGGTGGTGGCATCTCAGGAGTCTGCTGTCTCTATCAGCTCTGCCTGGCCGGTGAGACCGACGTATTGCTGGTCGAACGCGAGGAGCTGACTTCGGGTTCGTCCTGGCATGCGGCAGGCCACGTCACGCCGTTTTCGGCAAACTGGGGCAACATGCGCGCCCAGCACTACGCCAAGGGGTTTTACGAGCAGGTCGCTCGCGACGTCGACTACCCCTTCAGCTACCACATCGATGGCTGCCTCTATCCCGCCCACACCATTGAGCGCATGGACCACCTCCACACCGTTGCCGGCATTGCCCGCGGCCAAGGTCTGGAGATGCCGATCATCGATGTCGCAGAGATGGAACGCCTGCATCCCTTCCTGAAAGGCGATGGCCTGGTCGGCGGGTTGCACGACCCCTATGAGGGCGCCATCGACCCCGCCCAGATCGTGCATGCCATTGCCACGGGCGCGCGTGGCCTCGGCGCACGGATCGTGCGCCACAATCCGGTGGAGTCGATGGATCAGGCGGCCGACGGCAGCTGGAACCTCCATTGCCGCAACGGCGACATCCGCGCCGAGATCATTGTCAACGCTGCCGGTTTCCGGGGCCGTGAGGTTGCCGCCATGATGGGCCAGAACCTCCCCATCGTCAGCCTGGCGCACCAGTATGTCGTGACCGAAGATATGGCTGCGGTAGCCGAACGCACCGATCGCTTCCCCATCGTGCGTGACCCCGACAAGGAGTTCTATTTCCGTCAGGAACGCGGGGGCCTGTTGCTGGGCTCCTACGGTCACAAGACCAATCTGGTCTGGCTGGATGGTGTGCCGCCCGAGTTCGGACAGGAGCTGTTTGCCGACGATCTCTCCCAGCTTGAAGCCATCTATGACGGCGCAGCCCGGATGTTTCCCATGCTCGAAGAGGCTGGCATCCAGCGTTTCGTGAACGGCCCCATCCCCTATGCGCCCGACGCACAGCCGCTGGTTGGCCCCGCCGATGGCCTTGCCAACGCCTACCACTGCTGCGCCATCCAGATCGGCTTCTGTCAGGGACCTGCCGCCGGCAAGGCCATCGCCGAGATGATCCTGCATGGTGAAACCGAATGGGACACCTGGGCCTGGGATCCACGACGTTTCGGCGGCTGGGCGACTCAGGACTATGCCGCCAACCGCATCAGCGAACTCTACGAACACCAGTATGCCGCTCCCTATCCCCACCGCCTTTGGAAGGCCGGGCGGCCCGTCAACACGAGCCCCCTGCATGACACGTTGATGGCCAAAGGCGCGGTCCATGGTCAGATCGGCGGCTGGGAACGCGCGCTCTGGTTCCAGACCGACACGGTGCGCGACACCGGCCATCTGAGCTTCCGACACGAAGGCTGGGAACCTGCGGTGCGTGCCGAATGTGAGGCCGTGCGCGATCGCGTTGGCGTCATGGACCATTGCGGTTTCACCCGCTATCGCGTTGAGGGACCCGGTGCCGCAGCCTGGCTCGACTGGCTGTTCTGCGGGCGTCTTCCCAGAGTTGGACGTGTCGGGCTGCGTTATGTCCTCTCCGACAAGGGCATGGTCTTCACCGAGGCCACGATCACCCGTCTGGCCGAAAACAGCTTCCTGCTGCTGGGTCCCACGCTTGCCGAGAAACGCGACTTCGATGCCTTCCGTCGCCTCCTTCCCGATGACGGCAGCGTCAGTCTCAGCGATGAATCCGGCACCCGCGCTACCCTGATGGTCATGGGTCCGCGCTCGCGCGATCTGCTCACCCGCCTGACCGATGCCGATCTCTCCGCTGCCTCTGCGCCCTGGATGTCAGCATCAGAGATCACCGTTGCCGGGGTTCCCGTGCTGGCCCTGCGCGTCAGCTTTGTCGGGGAACTGGGCTGGGAACTCCATATGAGCATGGAAGAGATGCCAGCCATCTATGAAGCGCTCTGGCGCGAAGGTGCGGATCTGGGTCTGGCCGATTTCGGCTCCTATGCCCTGAACGCCATGCGGGTCGAAAAGGGCTACCACGGTTGGCAGGCCGAATTTGGCATTGAGTACACCCCGTTCGATGCCGGGCTCGAACGCTTCGTTGCTTCCGACAAGGGTGATTTCCGCGGCCGGGATGCAACACTCGCCCGGCGCGGGGCAGAACCTGCATGGACCTTTGTTATGCTGGAGGTCGAACCCGGCGACAGCGATCCCCATGCCAACAGCCCGGTCATGGCCGGCGGTGCACCGGTCGGGTTCGTCACCTCGGGAACAACGGGTTATCGCACCGGACGCTGCATCGCGCTGGGCTTTGTTGAAACCCATGCAGCCGAACGCGATGATCTGATGATCGCAATGCTGGGCCAGGACCATCCCGCGCGCCGATTGCGTGAAGCGCCCTATGATCCCGAAAATCTGAAACTCAAGGCATGACGGAAACGCAACCACCCAACATCGTCTGGCTGGTTGCCGATCATCAGCCGCTTGCCAATCGCGGGCCCGTTGCAACATCCTTTGCCCTGCAGTCGCGTGTTGCGCGTGAAGGAACAAGTTTCGATCGCGCCTATACGGCACTGCCGATCTGCAGCCCCGCGCGCGCCAGCATGCTCACGGGCCTCTATCCGCATGCCCACGGCCTCACGGAAAACGATGGTCGCTTCGGTGGGCGCGAGAGCCTCGATCCCACAGACTGGATGATCCACCAGCCATTGCTGGAAGCCGGTTACCGTTGCGCATGGTTCGGCAAGTGGCATGTCGACAATCATCGGACCGCCGGGGATTTCGGTTTTGCAGGCTGGTCCGTGCTGGGCTACGGCTATCCCTACGGCGAAGAGGCCTATCGCGCCTACCTCGATCGTCACGGATTTCCCGACCCTGTCGCGACCATCGAGTTACCCGGTGAAACCAGAGCAACGGCGGGCGCGTCCTGTAACCTTGCTGAAGTCGATGACTGGTTTGCCTACGAGTCCGGTTCGGCGGTTTTGCAGTCCCTTGCCCAGACTCACGAAGCCTTCTTTGTTTCGCGCCTGGCGCAGGACTGGATCGAGTCTCTCACGGGCGAACCGTTTTTCGTCCGTGTTGATCCCTGGGGTCCCCATCCGCCCTACATCACCGCACAACCGTTCGACGGCATGATCCCCGAACACGATGTCGTCCTGCCTGAGATCTTCAACTTGGATCTGTCGCATCGCCCGCAACATCATCGTGACTATCGTGATGGCTGGCACCGCGCGCTTGGTCTTGATGAATCCGGCTGGCGGCTCATGGCCCGGCGTGCCCTGGAACAGACCGCTCTTGTTGAAGTAGCGCTGGCCGGCGTTCTCGATACGCTCGACCGTTTGGGCCTTGCCGAGAACACGCTCGTCATCTTCAACACCGACCATGGCGATGCCGTCGCGTCGAACGGCGGTGTCGCCAACAAGGGCGGCCTGATGGTTGAGGAAACCCTGCGCATTCCCCTGGCCCTGCGTGGTCCCGGTGTGGCGCAAGGTGCGCGCCGGGATGCTCTGGTCTCAAGCATGGACGTCCCGGCCACCATCCTTGAGGCCTGCGGGCTCAATGCCGGGAGATCGCTCCATGGCCAAAGTCTGATGCCGTTACTGCGGACCGGAGAACCATCGTGGCGCACGGGGTTGATGACCCAGCATTACGGACTCCACGCACCCGTTCTGCAACGCGCATGGCATCAGGACACCTGGAAGCTGGTGGTGCAGGAAGACGGGTTCATCGAACTCTACGACCTCAAAACCGACCCCGCCGAATGCCGGAACCTTGCCAACGAACCGGAACATGGCGAGCGGCTGTTACGGATGCTCGAGGGCCTGCAGGCCGCCATGCATGACTATGGCGACCACGCCCTTACCCTACCTCGACTTGCGGACCGTCTCGTAGATCGCTGAGAAATCGAGATTGCCGCCGCTCTCTTGTGTGAAGGCTGCAAACCTGCGCGCTGCTTGCGCACCAAAAGGTGTTTCCTGGCCGCAAGCCTTGGCGGCCTCCTGTGCCAAACCCAGATCCTTGGCCATCAGGCGTGCAGCAAAGCCCGGCGCATAACCGTTGCTGGACGGTGCCGCCGGCGCGGGTCCGGGCACGGGACAGCGGTTTTCCAGAATCCAGCTCTGCGCGGCAGCGTTGCGGCAAAGGTCAAAGAAGGCGTCGTGATCCAGTCCCAGACCATCGGCAAGAGCAAAGGCCTCGCACACGCCAAGGGCAGTGATACCGCAGATCATGTTGTGACAGGCCTTGGCCGCCTGTCCCGCCCCTGCGGGCCCGAAGTGGAGCGTCTTGTTGCCCATGGCATCGAACAACGGCTGGGCACGTGCCACCGCGTCGGCCTCGCCCCCTGTCATGAAGGCAAGCGCGCCACTGCCCGCACCTTCGGCACCGCCGGAAACCGGGGCATCGACGAAACCGTGGCCCAGTTCCTGGGCGAGCTTGGCAAGGTCGCGCGCCGTGGTGACATCGATGGTCGAACAATCGACCAGCAGACGTCCGGCCGGCAGGTTATTCAGGAATTCGGTGCTCAGGACCTCACGCACATGACGACCCTCGGGCAGCATGGTGACAATGGCCTCTGCGTTGGCCATGGCATCGGCAGGGCTGTCGGTCGGCGTGCCGCCGGCTTGCCCGAAGGCATTTCGGGCAGTGCTCGAAAGGTCAAAGCCTGCAACACCGTGGCCGGCGGCAACAAGCGTTGATGCCATGGGCAATCCCATGGTGCCCAATCCGATGAAACCTATCTGCATGATGTCGTCTCCTTGAATGGGGAAGCGTTCAGGCCTGCGCGCGGCGAAAGCCCAGCTTGTCTGCGGTACACCATGCGACCAGAAGATCAGCCATGGTGCGGGTTGCGGTGTTTTCAGCGTCTTCCTGACGGATCACGGCAGACCATTCCAGGGGCAAGCCATCGGCGGTCAGACGGGCCATGGCCAGACGGCCGGTGGCAACGGTCGGTTCGACCGCCCAGCGTGCCAGCATGCTGGTGCCCAGCCCCGCTGCGACCAGTTCCACAATGGCCTCAGGCAGCTCGATTGGCGTCGTCCAGCGCGGATAGGATTCGGCCGGCCGCATGACACGCATGAACTCCTGGTTCGGGCTTGGCGTCAGCTGGGTCGTGATGTGGTCCTCGCCTTCCAGGTCCCCGGCCTCAATGAACGCTTTGCCGGCATGGCGATGATCCGGCGCCATGATGAAGACGATCTCGTCGGCAAACAGGGGTATTGCAACGGTGCCTGCCTGGGGCACACCACTGGGCAGGACGGCCAGATCGATATGGCGGTTCAGCAGATGGTGCAGGGTGTTCTGGCTGGCATCGGCCATGATCTGCAGGTCCAGATCGGTTCTTGTGCTGCCCAGATGCTGCAGGAAATGCGGTAGCCAGTGATAGGAGCTGTAGGCCTCTACTGCCAGGCGCACGACATCGGTCACGCCGTGGCTCATGCGCCGAACATCTGCCTCGGCCCGTTCCAGGTCGGTCAGGATGCGGTCGGCGACCTGCACCAGATACTCTGCGGCGGGTGTCATGCGCAGGCGTTTGTGGAGGCGCACAAACAACGTCACCCCCAGCCGGCGCTCGGCTTCCCGGATGCGGTGGCTGAGCGCCGAAGGCGTCAGACCCAGCAATTCTGCCGCATCGGTAACCCGGCCGGTCGTGGCGATGGCGCGCAGCATCTGCAGGTGACGCACATCCAGATAAGCCGTCATGGCGCTGTTCCCGTTGCCTTTGGCTGAAAATCTCTCACAAGACTCGGCCAAAAAGGCGATTGGTATTCAAGTAAAAATTGCGGACCTTATGGTGAGCGCCGCGTTTCCGCGGCCCGGAGAGGAAATTCATGACCCATGCGCCCAATTCCTGGCAGGCCCGGGATCTTGTCCATCACGTGCATCCCCAGACCGACCTGGCTGTGATCCGCGAAACCGGTCCCGTCGTGATCGAGCGCGGTCAGGGCGTCTTTATCTATGACGAGGAAGGCCGCGAATACATCGACGGTATCTCGGGGCTGGGCTGCAATTCCCTGGGTTACGGCCACAAACGTCTTGCCCAGGCTGCATCCGATCAGATGGAGGCACTGGCCTTTTCGCCGACGTTCTATGGCCGCACGCATCCCAAGGTCGTGGAGCTCTCCGAGGCACTGACCGACATTGCGCCCGAAGGGCTGAGCCGTGTGTTGTTCCAGTGTTCGGGATCAGAAGCCAACGACACCGCGATCAAGCTGCTTTGGTATCGCAGCGAAGCCATGGGTGAGCCCCAGCGCAAAAAGATCATCGGGCGCATCAGGGGTTATCACGGCAACACGATTGCTTCGGTCAGCCTGTCGGGTCAGCCTCACATGCATGCCGGGTTCGGTTTGCCGCTCCCCATGTTTCGCCACCTTTCCAACCCCAACTACTATCGTTTCCATGTCGATGGGGAATCCGAGGAAGAGTTCTCGGGGCGCATGGCACAGGAATTCGAGGAGCTGGTGCTGGCCGAAGGACCCGACACCATCGCGGCCTTCTTTGCCGAACCTGTCATGGGCGGCGGCGGCGCCCTGGTCCCGCCCGCAGGGTACTGGGATGCCATGCAGGCGGTGATCCGCAAATACAACATCACCTTCCTGGTTGATGAGGTCATTGCCGGGTTTGGACGCACCGGCAACCTTTGGGCCAGCGAAACCTTCGGTCTAAAGCCCGACATGATGACCTGTGCCAAGGCTCTTTCGGCCGCCCATCTCCCCATCTCGGCCCTGCTGTTTGGCGAAGAGTTGCACGACATCATGGTTGATCAGAGCAATCGGAACGGCGTGTTCGGCCATGGCTACACCTATGCCGGTCATCCCGTCTGTGCTGCCGTCGCGGTTGAAACGCTCAAGATCTATGAAGAAATCGACTATATCGGCCACATTCGCCGCGTCGCACCGCGCTTTATGGAGCTGATGAACGAACTGGCTGACCATCCCCTGGTTGGTGAGGCGCGCGGCGTCGGGTTGTTTTACGGTCTTGAACTGGTTGCCGACAAGACAACACGCGATCCCTTCGACCCCGCCATGAAGGTCGGCGAAATGGTGATGAACGCCGCGCACCAGCACGGTCTCTACATCCGCGCGATCGGTGATCGTATCTCCTGCATGCCGCCCCAGGTCATCAAACTGGCAGAGATCGAGGAATTCGTGCGCCGCCTGACCCTTGCACTGGACGATGCCTGGGCCATGGTCCACAAACAGGTCGCCTGAAACCTTCAGCTCTCGAGAGAAACCATGGCCGAAAAACTCCGGGGCATCGTCTCGCCCAATCTGACGCCGTTCAACGATGACTTGAGCGTTGCAGAGGACCTCTATCTGCGCCACGCCCACTGGTTGCTCGATCAGGGTTGCGCGGCGATTACGCCGTTCGGAACCACCGGTGAAGCCCTTTCCATCGGCATGGCCGAGCGCAAACATCTTCTTGAAGCGCTGATTGCTGATGGCATTCCCGCAGACCGGCTGATGGTTGGCACGGGTCTTACCAACCTGCCCGACACCGCAGAGCTTTCGCGCCATGCCATGGATCTGGGCTGCATCGGCGTGATGGTCCTGCCGCCGTTCTACTTCAAGGGCGTCAGTGACGACGGTATCCACGCCTATTTTGCCGCGCTCATCAAGGCTGTGCCTCAGATTCGCATCTACCTCTATCACATCCCCCCTATTGCGGTGATCGGCTTTGGCCTTGATCTCATCGCCCGCCTGCAGGCAGATTTCCCCGAACATGTCGTGGGCCTGAAAGACAGTTCCGGCGACTGGGACAACACCAAGGCGATCCTGGAAGCCGTGCCGTCACTCCACACCTTCCCCGGCTCGGAAGTCCCGCTTCTTGAAGCCCTGCGCATGGGCGCGTCGGGCTGCATCACAGCCACGGCCAATATCAACGCATCGGCCATCCACGGCATCTTTGCCAATTGGCAGGGTGACGATGCCGATGAGCGCCAGGCGCGGGTCAAGGCGTTCCGCGTTGCCGTCCAGCCCTTTGGCCCGATCCCGGCCATGAAATGGCTGTTGGCCGATGCCACGGGCGATCAGCGATGGAAGACCGTGCGGCCCGCCCCTTGATGCTCTGCCCGACGCAAAGGGGCAGGAGCTCAAGGCAATCCTTGCCAGCGCGTTCGACTTCCATCTCGACTGGTCATTGGCGTAGGTGGTGCGAAGGTGAGGAGAACGGTGCCACTTGCTGTGTGTGTCTTTCGACCCAATACACTCATCCTAGTCGAGTTGAACGACTCGACGATTCAAAGTGCACTGTAAGACGCGACCAGTGTGGCGCGCGTTAAAGCGACGACCGAACCCCTCACGCTCGCACTAAAGCGTCAATACACCGAATTCAATTCCTTTTTTGAAGAAGGTTAAACAACCCAGGGCCACTCCACTGAACGAACCAGGGATTCTCCTCCATCTCCTTGACTGATGCCCCAAGTTCCGCAGCTGACAGCTTGGGAAGAGAGAGGCGCGTCCTAATCTTATCGAGGAGCTCTTGCCGATCAGACAAATTGACATAGGGACAAGAGAGCATATCCAGTAGCAAATGAGCATCATGTGCAGAAGTTTCTGGATCTAAGTCAATGACCGCGCGATTTAATAAATGATCAACCAAGTTGTAGCGAAGATCATCAAATCGAATATCACTACCAATACAATATAATATCGAGACAGTTTGAAAGTATTCGAAATTTGAGTTTTCGGCCACATAGGATTGAATTGTTGAGCGGTAAAATATGTCCCTCTTTGTAATCGAACTAAACGCAACTAAAATATTCAATGATTCAATTGGAATTTTCGCATCGTATTCAATTAGGTTTTTAAGAGAATCAGAATTGTGAAGTATTATGACCAAATTTGACAAATAATCTACAATGTATCCTCGATATTCGGACAAGTTCGATTCAACTAATACCTCTATTCGCAAGATCAGGCGAGATAAACTATACGACGACGATACCGACGGCTTCACCGTATAGAGGAAGAAGGCCAAATCTGAAAGTAGAAGAATCAGATCTACATATCGCTTCGGGTCAATCCCTTCTTCGATGCCTTCTTCGATCCAATCAGTCGCCCACTCAATACGTAAAGTCAGAGCTGCCACCAGGTAATTTGCTACAACTTCATAGCCACTTCCTACCTCAGAGCAAGCAGTCTTTAGCTCTAAGAGAAAGCTGTTGCGTAGCCGGCCTGCATCACGAATGTACCTTGGTACGTAAACAGAAGTGCGAGCATCTCCAGGCTGGCGCTTTTCAAGTATGCGATCTGAAAATTTTGAGAACACTGTTCCAACCAGCGAGATTGCTCGTGAAGTTGGAGTCAGAAATGGACGGCCCAGGGTTTGTAGTTTCTGCTCATTCAAGGAAAGCCCTACACTGCCCAGAGCCTCGGCTAAGAGACGAGACAAAGATCGCGCGACCTTTGTATCTCTAACAAACAAAAAGTAGTCGTCCACATAGCGTCTAATCTCATAATCCAAACTTCGCCTAAGGTTTTTTCCAGTCGCGGAACTTTCCAGAACAACGTCAATTTTTGTGAGAATAATTTCTGCAAATATTCTGCTTAACTCGGGACCAACACATATCCCGTTCGTTTCGTTATAATTCATACTCTGCATAAAGCGGTCAAAGCGATTGGCAAAACCCATAGATGACGTGTTATCTTTTGCAAATTTTGTAGAAACAACAGCCCAAGTAATCGAATGGGAATATATACTTGGAAAACATCTCGTAATATCCATCATTACCATCAAAGGATATCGTCGCTCTAGATCATAAAGGTCAGATGACGAAAAGAACTCGTGAAGCCGTCGATAGCGCGAGTAAACAAAATATGACGATGGGTTTCTCGCTTCTAATTCATGTGTATGCGTGTCAACGGCGCCAATGCGAAACATATTGATATTCGAACGTGGGCCTTTGAGGAAAAAATTTTGAGCAATTTTGTACGGTGTTCTAATCGAGAATGGACTTTTCCTGCAATAATACAGTATAAAATCAGAAAATTCCTCATAAAATTTGACTGCAGATACCTGATTTGATGGATGTATAAGTGAAAGCTAACAGAATTCAGTGTCATTTTTAACGATTTTATATCGATATGGAATAGTGTATCTCTTTTTGTTATTTAGAATTATTTTGTCTATTAGATAATAGTTATTTTTTGAAAATTTTATAACGTTTCTAATATTTTCATAGAATCCATTGTTTGAAATAATAAAAGGCATATCATAAGGAGCAGTTTCAGTTACGAGAACGCGAAAAAAATTTTTCCTATCTATCCACATTCATTTTTTTCGTTTAGAGTTTAACATTTTTCCAACACTCATTAATGGACTGTAGTTGAACTGTAGAAAAGTGATAGAATCTTCTTTGCTGATAACCAGCAACGAAGGAGTGAGACAAAATTTCAGATCGCATCCTACGAGTGATCGATTTGCGGAGTTCCAATGAAAGCCTCTGCTTTGAACCTGTAACTAAGCCGATCAGAAACTTATCTAGCGACGCCAAGCCACTACCTTCTGGCTTCGATAGGAGTGGGTAGCTGTAATAAATTCCGCACAATCTCCATCGATTCGCATTGAAATCGTTCATTTGGTAGTTGGATGAGAGAAGCTGAATTCGAGACAGAAAAAGGCTGAAATTTTTATCGCGTAGGTATGATTTGGCAGCAATAATGACTTTTGGACTTTATTTTTTTGACTTTTCGATCTGCAATATCAACTATAATATCTCTACAGATACCCATTTCCAACTTTTAGTCGCTTTAAATGTGTGCAAGAAAAATGATAACCGAGAAAATCAAACCCACCTTTCAACAACGGGATTCGGTTTTGGTTTTTTATATACAAAATCTATCTGTCTAAATTTAGACATATTTACTGTTAGGTTTAGAGGTAAGGTAGAATCAAAAAAACTAAGTGTTTTATTCGAATGTGAACCATGCGTCCGTATTAAAACAATATCATCTACAAAACGCGAATAAAAAATAACACCGGCTGTTTGAATAAGTGATTGATCAATAACATTCAGATAGAAATTTGCAAGAACTGCACTCAATTTATGGCCCTGTGGGAGACCCCTAATACCGTCTGAATCCAACTTAAGAAAATAACTCTCCAGCATATGTATGGAGTCAGAATTTAGAATGTCATCATGTATCAAAATTTTTAGCAAGGTGTCACGATCCACGGATGCGTAGAAATCCCGAATATCAATCGTTACCACCTGAAACGGTGCCCCCTTACCAAGGAGCGATGAAATACATCGGCTTATTGATTGACGATCGGGCGAGCGAATTCTGTAGGCGTTTGTAACATTTCCCGCGATCTTCCGCAAAATTAGGTCGGATGCGAGATCGGATACAATATAGACTTCCCTACCAGCCTTAGTAATGTTTAACCAGATTTGGACTAACGGTCCTACTTTGGGCCGCAGATGCTGTGGCGTTCAAAAAAAGGTGTCTAGCAGACCTCGTTTCCGAGAAAAGGGAATTTTCGATAGTCTGAGATGCGAATCTCAGGACCCAAACTTTGAATAGTAAAAGACGAGTCAAACATATTCAGATTCGATTAATCCTGACATAAAATTCAACCTCCCGGTTGATCTTAGTTTTTCGCCTCGCGTGTCGCAATAGGGATCGATGACGAGTTGTAAGATCGCTGAGAGCTTCAATGGGATCCTTGATCCCCATGAGGGCGGTGAGAGCTTTGGCAACATCAGCAGTTGTTCTGTCTAGCGGAGTGAGCTAGGGACACACGTGAATTGGAGCGAGAGCCATGAGTGTTCGTTTGGCCGTCGATATTGGCGGAACCTTCACCGATATCGTGCTCGACAGGCACGGCGAGCAGACCACTGCCAAGGTGCTCACTACACCCCAGGCGCCGGCTGATGGTTTCATGGAAGGTGTCATGGAGGTTGTTGAAGCCTCCGGCGTGGCGCCCGGTGATCTCGACCTCATCCTCCACGGCACCACGCTTGCCACCAATGCGCTGATCGAGCGCAAGGGCGCGGCCACTGCACTTTTCGTGACCCAGGGCCATCGCGATTCGCTCGAAATCGCCTACGAGAACCGCTTCGACCAATACGACATCATGGCGGACCGCACGCCGCCGCTGGTGCCGCGCTCCCTGCGTCTGCCTGTGCCTGAACGCGTCAATTCATCCGGTGAAGTCCTCATAGAGCTGGACGAAGCAGCCGTTGTCGCCCACTTCGAAACTCTCAAGAAACAAGGCGTGACCAGTGTTTCGGTTGGCCTGCTCCACGCCTATGCCCAATCCCGCTCACGAACAGCGCATCGGTGCGCTTGTCACGCAACATTTCCCGGACATGGCGCTCTCGCTCTCCAGCGATGTCTGCCCGGAAATTCGCGAGTATGAACGCCAGACAACCACGGTCGCCAATGCCTATGTCAAACCGATCATGTCGGACTATCTGGCCGATGTGGAAAACCGTTTGAAGGCGACGGGCTTCACGGCGCCCTGCCTGATGATGACCTCGGGCGGCAGCCTGGTCACCATCGCGACGGCACGGGACTTCCCGGTGCGCCTGATTGAATCCGGCCCTGCCGGTGGCGCCATTCTGGCAGGCCATCTTGCGCGTCGCTTGGGCGAAGACAGCGTCGTCAGCTTCGACATGGGTGGCACCACCGCCAAGATCTGCCTGATCGATGACGGTGAACCCCTGCTGGGCCGCACGTTTGAAGTCGACCGCGCCCATCGCTTCATGAAGGGCAGCGGCATGCCGCTCAAGATCCCGGTCGTGGAGATGGTGGAGATCGGGGCCGGTGGTGGCTCCCTTGCTTCCGTCGATCACCTCGGCCGCATCCAGGTCGGCCCTCAAAGCGCCGGTTTCCGAACCAGGCCCGGCCTGCTATGGCCGTGGCGGTGAACGTCCTGCCGTAACCGATGCCAATCTGGGCCTTGGCCGACTGGATGCCGACAGTTTTGCCGGTGGTTCCATGAAGCTTGACCGCGCCGCGACCGATCGCGCCCTCCACACCCATGTCGGTGAGGCCCTGGGCCTTGATGCCGCAGCCGCCGCGCTTGGTGTCATCGAGATTGTCGATGAAAACATGGCCTCGGCGGCACGTGTCCATGCCGTGGAAAGCGGCAAGGACATCGCGCAGCGCACCATGATTGCCTTTGGCGGTGCCTGCCCCGTTGCATGCCGCGCGTCTGGCCGAAAAGCTGGGTGTCGAAAAGGTTGTGGTCCCTGCCAATGCCGGTGTGGGCTCAGCCATCGGTTTCCTGCTGGCGCCGGTGGCCTATGAAGTCGTGCGCAGCCGTTACGTCCGGATGTCGGCCTTTGATGCCGCTGCGCTGAACACACTGTTCGGCACCCATGATCGAGGAAGCCCGCGTGGTCGTCGCGCTGGGTGCTGCTGGTGCGCCCATTGTGGAACGCCGTCACGCCTATGCCCGTTATGTCGGTCAGGCCATGAGGTGAAGATCGATCTGCCAGATCGCGCCATGGAATCCGGCGACAACCAGCTGATCATCGATGCCTTTGAAGACGCCTATCGCGCCCAGTTCGGGCGTTCGGTTCCAGGCCTTGAAGTCGAGGTGCTGACCTGGTCGGTTACGGCCTTTGCACGTCGGCAAGAACCCGATGTCACGGCAACGGGCTCGACGGGCGATCATGTCGTCGCGGCGACCGGTGAGCGTGCCATCATGTTCCCCGGCCATGCCGACAGCCCTGCGCGGGGTCTCCACGAACGCACCGGGCTTGTCGCCGGTGACCGTGTCATGGCCCTGCAGCGATTGGCGAAAACCAGACCACCACCATCGTGCCGCCGGGCTGGCGTTGCGATGTCAGCGCTGAAGGCGACATGTTCCTGGTGCGTGAAGCAAAGACCGCCACCATGACGGCCGACCTTGCCGCGGGTCTGCGACAGCAGGTTCTCTGGGACCGCATGATCGCGATTGTTGAGGAGCAGGCCCAGGCCATCATCCGCACCGCCTTCTCCACCACCGTGCGTGAAGCCGGCGATCTCTCGGCCGGGGTCTTTGATCTCAAGGGCCGCATGCTCGCACAGGCTGTGACCGGCACCCCCCGGCCACGTCAACGCCATGGCTGCCTCGGTCGGATTCTTCCTGGAGAAGTACACACGCCCGAAAAAATGAAAGATGGTGATGTCTACGTCACCAACGATCCCTGGCTGGGCACCGGGCATCTCTTCGACTTCACCGTGGTCACGCCCTGCTTCCGCAATGGGGCACCGGTCGGACTGTTTGCTTCGACCGTGCATGTCGTGGATATCGGCGGACCCGGTTTCGGGCCCGACGCCGGCCAGGTCTATGAAGAGGGTCTGTGCATTCCCATCATGCGCCTGTTCGATGGCGGCGAGCCCAACGACAGCGTGTTCGATATCGTGCGCGCCAATGTGCGCGAACCCGTGCAGGTCGTGGGCGATCTCTATTCGCTCACCACTTCGAACGATGTCGGCTGCCGCGTCTGCGCGGTCTGATGGATGAATTCGGCATGAATGGTCTGGGCGAGATCGCCGATCACATCATCGATACCTCACGGGTCGCGATGCTCGAAGAAATCCGCCGTCCTGCCGCGTGGAATCTGGCACCAGTCCATGACCGTCGATGGTTACGACAAGGCGGTCACCCTGAAGGCCAGCGTGACGATTGGCGATGACCGGTATCGATATCGATTTCGACGGCACGTCGGGCGTTTCGCCCTATGGCATCAACGTGCCGCTCACCTATACCCAGGCATATGCCAGCTTTGGCATCCGCAGCATGGTCGGGGCGCGAAGTGCCCAACAACTATGGCTCACTCGGTCCCGTGCGCATCACTGCACCCGAAGGCTGCATCGTCAATGCGCCGCGTCCTGCTGCGGTGACGGTGCGTCACGTCATCGGACAGATGTTGCCTGATGTCGTGCTGGGCTGCCTGGGCCAGGCCGTTCCCGGCAGTGTGCCGGCAGAAGGGCAGCTCCAGCGCTGTGGAACCCATCCCTGCTGGGTGGCCACGGCGTAACCGGCGACCACGAATATGGCGATGCCAAGGGATTCTCTGTCACCATCTTCCATTCCGGTGGTACCGGAGGACGCCCGGGCAAACCCGGCCTTTCGGCAACGGCCTTCCCGTCAGGCGTGAAAAACACACCGGTCGAAATCACCGAATCGATCTCGCCCATCATCTTCACGCGCAAGGAACTCACCGCCGGGTTCCGGCGGCAAGGGCAAGTATCCCGGCGGCGACGGTCAGGTGATCGAACTTGAACATGGTCAGGGCGCGCCCTTTGCCGTGCTCGCCCTGTTCGACCGCATCGATCATCCCGCCCGTGGCCGCGACGGTGGCGGTGATGCCGCACCCGGCGCCATCCGTCTGGCCAGCGGCAAGATCCTCAAGGGCAAGGGTAAACAGATCGTCCCTGCCGGCGACGCGCCTCATCCTGGAACTCCCCGGCGGTGGTGGCCTGGGAGAGGTTTAGTATCTCCCTCAGCCCCCGCGCCACGCGCGGCATCAGGAAGACCCTCCGCGCCGGTCGGGCACCGGTTGCAGCCAGGAATCGCGGTAGAGTTTGCCATCAATGGCAACCGCGACCCCCGCGCTCCAGTAGAGGCATGAGTTCTGGGTAAGTCTCACCAAGGCGATCCAGCAACTGCTTGATGCTGGCCGCCTCTACGGGAAAAGACGTGCGCCCGCCTGCCATCGAACGCAGGTTCGCGCCAAGCTGAACCTCGATCACGGCCGTGTCCCCCTAGCCGTCAATCGCCTCCACGATGCGGGGTGGCGACATGGGGATTTCGCCCAGGCGCCTGTCGATGGCGCGGCTCACTGCATTGCTCATGGTCGCCAGGGGCGGAATGATCGGAGTTTCGCCCACGCCCCGCACGCCATAGGGATGGCCAGGATTGGGAACTTCCACAATGACCGTATCGATCATGGGCAGGTCGTCTGGCGACCGGCATGCGGTAATCCAGGAAGCCTGGATTCTGCAGCTTGCCGTCGGCGTTGTAGATGTATTCCTCGTTCAGCGCCCAGCCGATGCCCTGCACCGCACCACCCTGATACTGGCCCTCGACGTAATCTGGATGGATCGCCTTGCCGGCGTCCTGTACGGCCAGATAACGCAGCACCGTGGTCTGGCCGGTTTCGGGATCGACTTCGACATCGGCAACATGGACACCAAAGCTGGCACCCGCACCTTCGGCATTGATCTCGGAGTGCCGGCGATCGGCCCGCCCGTGCTGGCGGCGATGGCAGCGACTTCGGCAAAGGACATCGGTTTGTTGTCACCGGCATTGGGTCCTGACGGGCGCACCTGCCCGTCTTCCCAGACCACCGGCGTCGGCCTCGATTCCCCAGACCTGGGCGGCCCGGTGTTTCATAATCTCATAATCCTGCGCGACGCCTCGATGGTCGCCATGCCGCCGAATGGGTCACGCGGCTGCCGCCGGTCGTGTCGTTGAAGCCCAGCGAGCTGGTGTCGGCAATGATCGCCTGAACGCTGTCATAGGGAATACCCAGCTCCTCGGCCGCGATCATGCACATGCTGGCGCGGCTGCCGCCGATATCGGGCGTGCCCAGGGATACCAGGACATGGCCGTCATCGGTGACGTTGACCGAAACGCTGGTCTGGCCGCCAAAGTTGGCCAGAAGCCTGCCGCAATACCGCGTGCCTGGTTTGGCCCAAGCTTGGCCTTCATGTTGGGGTGATCGCGGGTTGCCTCCAGGCATTCGACAAAGCCGATCGGTCCGAAGGTCGGGCCGTAAACCGAGCTATCGCCTTCCTTCACCGCGTTTTTCAGGCGCAGGTCGATCGGGTCCATGTCCAGTTTCTGGGCGATTTCATCGAGCACGCTTTCGACGGCATAACACGACATCGGCGCACTCGGTGCACGATAGGCTGCAGCCTTGGGCCGGTTGAGCACCACGTCATAACAGTCGAAATCGATGTTCACACAATCATATCCTGACATGGAACAGGTCGCGCCAAAGCCCGCGGCGGAACCCGCGAAGGCCACCGTGCTGATAGTGGAAGCGCCCCTGGCAGGCCGTGATCCTGCCATCGCGGGTCACACCCATCTTGATTTTCATGCTGGTCGAAAAGGTCGGACCCGAGGCGCGGAAAACCTCGTCGCGGCTCATGGTCATCTTGACCGGACGATGGGATTTCTTTGCCAAAGCCAGGCAGACCGGCTCCAAGAATACGGTCGTCTTGCCGCCAAAGCCGCCACCGATCTCTGATGACGTGACGCGAAGCTCCGACTGGTTCATGCCCAGGATCGCTGCGCACATGGTGCGCACGGTGTAATGGCCCTGGGTGCATACCCACAGGTCGGCCAGGCCGTCCCGGGAAATCGCTGCGACACAGGCATGGGGTTCGATATAGCCCTGATGTGCGGCCTCGGTGACAAAGTCACGCTCGACGATCAGATCAGCATCCTCAAACCCCTTGGCCACATCGCCTGTGGTGATCTTTGTGTATTCGCAGATGTTGGACGGTTTTGTCGGGGTCGTTTCCAGGCCCGCGGTGAACAGGTCGTCGTGCAGCACTGGGGCGTCATCGCTCATGGCAGCATCGACATCGGTGACATGGGGCAGAACCTCATAGGTCACGTCGATCAGCTTCAGCGCCTTTCTGGCAATCGCCATGGAGGTTGCCGCAACAGCGGCCACGGCGTGACCGTCATAAAGCGCCTTGTCGCGTGCCATCACGTTGCGTGCGGCGTCCCACAGGTTTTCCTCGGCCTCGGCATGGACGCTGTCCTTGCCATCCAGCGCGGGGAAGTCATCGCCCGTCACCACAGCCTTCACACCTTCCAGCGCTTCGGCTTTTGACGTGTCGATGCTGACAATTCGTGCATGGGCATGCGGGCTGCGCAGCACCAGGCCAAACAACATGCCGGCCATGGCCATATCGGCGCCATAGCGGGCACGCCCTGTGACCTTGTCGTTGCCGTCCGGGCGCACCGGGCGGGTGCCGACTGTGTCAAAAACTGTCTTAGGGGTGAGATCCATATCCAGAGGCATGATCAGGCTCCTCGCATGTCGGCGGCGGTCTCATGACCGCGCGGATGATCTTGTCGTAACCGGTGCAGCGGCAAAGGTTGCCGGCCAGCCAGTAACGCACTTCGGTTTCGCTGGGGTTATCGTTGCGTTCCAGCAGATCCTTTGCAGCGACCAGAAAGCCTGGTGTGCAGATGCCGCACTGGAGCGCACCCATCTCCAGAAACTTCTGCTGCAGCGGGTGCAGGTCGTCTCCGTCCGCCATGCCTTCGATGGTCTCGACCTTGCGGCCGACCGATTCAGCAGCCAGCACCAGGCAGGAGCAGACCAGACGTCCATCGAGCATGACCGTGCAGGCACCGCAATCGCCCGAGGCGCAGCCTTCCTTGGATCCGGTCAGTCCCAGATGGTCACGCAGGGCATCCAGAAGCGTCTCTTCGGGTCCACAGGAATTCGACGGTATCGCCGTTGACCGTGGTGGTGATGTGGGTGCGGCTCATGATGTTTCTCCTGCGCGGGCTTTGGCGATCACGGCTGCGCGGCGCGCCAGAACGCCCGCGACCTTGATGCGGTACTTGACCGTGCCGCGCTTGTCGTCGATGGGGCTGCAGGCGCCATGCCGCCGCGGCCAGATTTTCCTGTGCGGCATCATCCAGCGTCGTACCGATAATCGCCTGGGCGCAGGCATCCACCAGCAGCGCAGTCGGAGCCACGGCCCCCAGCGACACACGCGCGGTTGTGATCGTGCCGCTCTCGTCCAGGGTCAGCGCAACGCCTGCGCCAACCACGGCGATGTCCATTTCCGTGCGCGGAATAAAGCGCAGATAGGCATCGCCCGAACGTGGCGCCGGGGCGGGCAGAAAAACCGAAGCGATCAGCTCGCCCCTGGAAAGCGAAAGCTTGCCGGGCCCGGTCACGATGTCACCCACCGCGACATCGCGGCTGCCGTCAGGGCCAACAACATGCACGGTTGCGCCTGCGGCAATCATGGCTGGAACGCTGTCTGCGGCAGGTGAGCCGTTGCACAGGTTGCCGATCATGGTCGCGCGGCCCTGGACCTGGGTCGAACCGATCAGCTCGACCCCTTCAACAACTCCGGGCCATGCGGCTTTCACACCGGCATGTTCACCCAGTTGCGCGCCCGAAACAGCAGCGCCGATCCGGAACCCGCCACTCTCTTGGCTGATCGCATCCATGCCGGCAATGCGCTTGATGTCGACCACCAGGTCAGGCTCGACCATGCCGGCGCGCAACTGCACCAGCAGGTCCGTGCCTCCGGCCAGAACGCGCGCCGTGCCTTGTGCTGACGACAGAAGGCCCACTGCTGCCTCTACCGTATCGGGTGCTTCATACTTCATGTGTCCGTCCCCTTTTTCGGAAACTTATGTGTTGGCCCTGATCGTGGCACAGCTAGCGGTCTGTGTGCCAGTGCGACGCCATTGATTTGCGCCGGTCAGGGCACCTTCTAGTCGTAATACTTCGGATTTCGGAAGAAGAAGACAAAGGGCAGTAAGACGACCATCACCACGGCAATGGTCATGAAGGCATTGTTAAAGCCGATCATCGAGGCCTGACGGCCGATCTCTCCCTGCAGGGCCGCCAGCCCCGCGATACTGCCGGTATCCCAGGCGTTGGAAAATTGTGGGTAACGCAGCAATTCGTTGAACGGGCTGACGAACTCGTTGAGTTCGGAATGGTTGATCTGACTGTAACGCGTCTGCAGCCCGATCACCGCAGCGATGCCGATCGCGCTTCCGACATCGAAGATGAGATAGAACAGCGCGAATCCCTGATCCTGCACCCGTTGGTTCAAGCGCGACAGGGTGAGGGTATTGAGCGGAGCCCAGATGAAACCTGCCGCAACGCCCTGAATGAAGGTCGTGTAGGAGACATCCCAGGGTCGCACCTCCGTGGTCCAGTGCCCCATGTCCCAGGCGGGCCAGGCGATGCCCAGGATGCCCAGGAACAGCAGGGGCCTGGGGTCGATACGGTCGCGCAGAAAGGCCATCAGGGTCAGCCCGCAGATGGAGCCAAGCCCGCGCGGCAGCATCAGGTAACCGGTCTCCAGGGCGGGGTAACCGCCAATTTGCTGTAACAGGAGTGGCAGCAGAATCAGCGGCAGGAACATCACCGCACCGATGAAAAAGATGAAAGTCTGGCCCATCGCGAAGTTGCGATTGCGGAACAGGCTGCCATCGATGAACGTGTTTTTGCCGGTGATGGTGTGAACGATAAAGATGTAAAGCGCGCCCAGGGCGATCACCGTCTCCACGATGATTTCGCCCGAGCTGAACCAGTCCAGCCGTTCGCCACGGGCCAACATCAACTGCAAGGCGCCGACACCGATCACCAGGCTGAGGAAACCGAGCCACTCCATCGGTTTTTTCTCCGGCGGCGTCCAGGGCACCAGGAACCACGACATGATCAGGCCGATCACACCCGCCGGGATCGAGAAGAAGAAGATCCACTGCCAGCCCCAGTCGTCGATCAGGATGCCGCCAAGCACCGGTGCGATGACATTGGCTGAAACGAAGCCCAGGGCCCACAGACTGATCGCCTGTCCGTGGCGTTCGCGGGGAAAGGCCGAGACCGCAATCGACTGGCCGATCGGAACCATCGGTGCGGCAACCACGCCCTGGGCGAAACGCCAGAAGACCTCTTCCCACAGACTTGTCGCCATACCGCAGCCGACCAGGGTGATGATGAAGCCGACAATCGAGAACAGGAAAAGCTGCTTGCGCCCGAACCGGGCCGAGAGCCAGCCGACGCAGCCGGTCACCATGGAAGCGCCGATCACATAGGCGATGATGACCCAGGCAATCTGGTCGGTTGTGGCCGAAAACGTTCCCTTCATATAGGGCAGGGCAACGCTGACCGAGTTCCATGTGAAGGCAAACATCGCCGTGCACATGGTCGCGCAGAAGACTGTTGCGATCCCGCGCATGGTGACGCGCTCGACTATGGGCGGATCGGCCTGGGCTGCGGGTGTGGCAACCTCGTCTGGCGTGGTTTCGGTCATGTCGTAATGTGTTTGGTGCCTGACGTGTCAGACGTCCCAGCCACCATCAACCGTGATCTCCTGGCCAGCGATGTTCTGGGAAAGGTCGCTCGACAGGAACAGCACCGCCTCGGCAATGTCCTGGGGCACGGTGACACGCTTGAGCGCCATTTCCGCGACATATTCCTGATCGACCTCTTCTTCGCTCCAGCCCCGCACGCGGGCTTTTTCGGTCACCAGCTTTCGCATGCGCGGTGTCTCGACGATACCAGGACACACGACATTGACATTGACGTTGAACTCACCGGCATCGATTGCCGCGGTCCGCGTCAGACCGCGCACGCCCCACTTCGATGAACTGTAACCGGCGCGGTAACGATAACCCCGCAGGCCCGATGTACCGCCGATGTTGACGACCTTGCCGTAGTGCTGCGCGATCATGGTGGGCAGCACATGTTTCATGGGCAGAAAGGTGCCCATGACGTTGGTCACCAGAACATCGCGAAACCCGTCAGCCGGAATTTCCCAGACCGGCGTTTCAATCGGCCCGGTCGCACCGGCTACATTGACCAGAATGTCGATGCGTCCACCAAAGGCTTCCTTGGCTGCCGCAACCATGGCTTCCACCGCGGCTTCATCCGTGACGTCACAGGCCACAACCGTTGCGCTGCGCCCCATGGCCCGGACCTCTTCGGCAACCGGTTCCAGCGCTGCGACATCGCGCGCGGTCAGCAGGAGATCAGCGCCTTGTTTTGCCAGCGTCGTGGTGATCGCCGCACCCATGCCCTTTGCGGCACCCGTTACGATCGCCTTGCGTCCTTCCAGAATCATGATGTCGTTTCCTTCGTTGTTTTTGCGCTGTCGGGATCGCCCCAACCGCCGCCGCCGCAGCTTTCCAGCGTCACGCGGTCGCCGCGCTGCAGGGTAACATTGGTCTTGCCTGTCAGTTCTTCGCGGCTTCCGCCGGCTCGCTCCAACGTAACCCGAAAGGGTGCGCCGGACTCACCGCCCGCAATGCCATAGGGTGGAATAATGCGCCGCTCGAACATGGTGGTCAGCGAAATGTTATCGCCTTCGCAGCGATAGGTCCGGATCAGGCCTTCACCGCCACAATGGCGCCCCTTGCCCCCGGAGCCGCGGCGCAACGCGTGGCGTTCCACTGCCAGCGGATAGTCCTGCTCGATCACCTCAACCGGTGTGTTCATCACATTGGCCATATGGACGCGCACCACCGACATGCCGTCGCGCTCTGCACGTCCGCCCTCGCCGCCGCCATGCACTTCATAGAGCGTGGTCCAGCGGTCGCGGTGATCACGCCCGGCAAACAGCAACAGGCCCGATGTGGTGGGCCCTCCGGCTGTCAGCCGTTCGGGCAACACGCCTTCAAACGCCCGAAAGATGGCATCGGCAATGCGTTGTGCGGTTTCGTGGTTTCCACCCACCACCGGCAGATGCGTAGGCGGGTCAAGCAAGGACCCGGGTCGCGTGATGATGTCGAGCTGTCTGTAAAGACCGCCATTGGGTTGGATGTCTGGCCCTGCCAATGCCTTTGCTGCGTAATAGGCGCCGGCAGCGGCAATGAAGCGGGTGGTGTTGAGCGGGCCGGGCACGGCATCGTCCGTTTCGGAAAAGTCGAAACATGCGCGCCCGTTGGAAAGCGTGACGGTAACACGCACCGCAGCTGGTGGGCCGCCATGTCCGTCGTCGTCGAGGAAATCCTCACCCTTGAACGTGCCCTGAGGCAACGTCGCCAGGGCTTCGGCCATCTGGCGGGCTGACTGGTCGTGCAGCGCCTCGATGGCGGCCTGCAGGGTGTCGGCCCCGTGGCGCGCAACCATCGCATCGACACGCTCGACCGCGCCACGGCATGAAGCAGCCTGTGCCAGAATGTCGCCTTCCCGTTCCGCCGGGCCACGGATGTTGGCAAGCAGCATGTCGAGCTTTTCGCGATCGGGCCCACCGGCATGAAACAGGCGGAAGGGTGGCATGCGCACACCCTCCTGCCAGGCATCGGTGGCATGTGGCACATAGGAGCCTGCTACAGCGCCGCCGATATCGGCCCAGTGCGCCAGACTCACGGCATAGGCGATCGGTTTGCCATCATGGAAGATCGGCTGAATGGCCTTCACATCGGGCAGATGGTTGCCGCCAATCTCGGGTAGGTTCAGGAACCACACATCGCCGGGTGCCAGTTTTTCTGCAGGCACATGTTTAAGGAACTCCTGCACCGTGAAACTCATGACGCCCATATGCATGGGAATGTCGCGGCCCTGTGCGATCAGCAGACCATCAGCATCCGTGATGGCTGAAGAGAGGTCTCCGGCTTCGCGCAGCAGCGGTGATCGGGCGGCACGCATCACTGTCAGAGACATTTCCTCGGCAGCCTGCGTGAGGCCGTGGCGGATGACCTCAATGGTGAAGGGATCGGGGCTGCTCATGATCGCACCTCAATCAACAGGTCGCCTGATGCATTCACATTCAGTGTCGCACCAGGCGGCAGCACCACGGTCGACCACGTATCTTCGATAATGGCGGGGCCGCAAATGCGGGTGCCTTCATCCAGGCCTGTGCGATCATAACGTGGCGTCATCACCCAGTCGCCTTCAGGAAAAAGGCAGGGTGCCTCGCTGGTGGGCCCGGCCCTGCCTCCGCCGGGCATTGGGATCAGGGCAACGGGTGGCTTCTTGAGCCCAACACCGATACGCAGAGCCTCAATCTCCCATACTTCATCGGTGGTGTAGCCGTAGAGGCCCTTGTGTCGTGCCAAAAAGGCATGGCCCAGCGTCTCGGGGTCGCTGGTGTCGGTAAGAGGTACTTCCACCGCATAACTCTGGCCGGCATACCGCACCAGGGGCGATGGTATCGGTCACCAGATGCTCTTGCTTATGGCCCGAGGCCAGAAGGGCGCCGGACAGGGTGACGCGCTGTTCGGCGATCACGTGATCGAGCAGGGTCGAATCCCAGGCGTCGCTCTGCATGATCACGCTGATTTGCTGCTGGTAAAGTGGGCGCGCCACCAGACAGCCCAGCGCCGAAAACACGCTTGAGAGGCGTGGCACAACGACCCGGGCAAGATCGAGTTCGCGCGCCAGATGTACGGCATGGATCGGACCTGCGCCGCCATAGGCGATCAAGGTTGCGTCACGCGCATCAACACCGCGCTGTACGGTCACGGTCTGCACCGCACGTGCCATCGCAGCATTGGCGATTCTATGAATGCCCAGCGCTGCGGCATCGGTATCAACACCAAGCGCATGCGCGATGGTGCCAACCGCCAGTTCTGCCTCAGCCTGGTCCAACCGAACGTTGCCTGCGCCCAGTTCCGCCCCGTTTTTGAGATAACCCAACGCCAGATTGGCATCGGTCACCGTCGCGTTGGTCCCGCCACGCCCGTAACAAGCAGGTCCGGTTCTGCCCCTGCACTGGCCGGCCCCACCTTCAATCCTCCGCCTGCCACCGCTGCAATGGAGCCGCCGCCGGCACCAACGGACCGCACATCCACCATGGGCCGGCGCACCGGCGTCTCGCCGATCGTGCGCTGTGCCGTGATGGTCACCGCACCGTCCTGCACAAGGCTCACATCGGTGGTCGTTCCGCCCATATCAAAGGCCAATGCCTGGCGGATACCAAGATCCCTTGCTACCGCCGCCACGGCGGTGACACCTGCCGCCGGGCCCGACATGGCCAACCCCAGGGGCTTTGATGCCATGGCGCCGGGCGAGGCCATGCCGCCATTCGATTGCACCATGTGCAGGCCGACGCCCTCTGGAATCCCACCCGCGAGCTGACTCAGATACCGGTCAGTGGAAGGCGTGATTGCGGCCGACAAGACCGTTGTTGTCATGCGTTCGTATTCTCGTGTTTCGGGCTGATCTCATGGGAAAGCGCGACGTGCTTGTGCCTCTTGCGCAGGGCCGCACCCATTTGCCCTTCGTGATCCGCGTTGGCATAGGCGTGCAGAAGGCATACCGCGATGGCTTCAGCATCCGTGTTCGCAACGCGCTTTAAGAGCTGCATCGATTTCTGCTTCGAGCAGCGGCACCTGCACGGCGCCGTCCGGACCCATCCGCTCGGTTACTTCAAGCCGCCGTTCCCCGGGCACCAGCGGTGTTGCCTTGGGCGGAGCAGAAAGGCTGTAGAGGTCGCGCCGGTTCTGGCGTCCGATGGCCAGCACGTCGGCAAATCCTTCAGTAGCGATCAACGTAACCCGCGCCAGATGGCCTTCGACAATGGCATTGGTGATGCGGGTGGTGCCATGCACCAGGTCACCGACCGCTTCCCATTCCAGGCCAATGGCAGACAGACATTGGGCCAACGCCGCCAGGGCATCATTGGTGTCCGTCGTCGCCTTGGCACTGGCAACGCGACCGTCTGGTGACACCGCAACGATATCGGTAAAGGTGCCGCCGACATCGATGCCGACACGCCAGCCAGCCTGTGTCATGAAGTTGTCCGGGTTCTTTGCATGGCGCATCCTAGATCGGATCGGCCCGGGGTTCATACGTTCTCGTTTGACCCGCACGGAACACGCTCCCTATGGTCCTTCCCATCACAGGAAGGGTTCATCATGGTTCAGGGCACGACACATCCACGCTTTACGCAATGCCGCGACGCATTGGCTGCCAATCTGGCCGACGGTTACGACCTGGGCTGCGCGCTGGCCGTCGTGAAGGACGGTGAGATCGTGGTCGATCTCTGGGGTGGTTTTGCCGATGGGGCACGCACCAGGCCGTGGGCGCGCGATACGCTGGTCAATATCTGGTCCACAACCAAGGGCGTCATGGCGTTGGCTGCTGCCATGGCCGTGGAGCGCGGTCAGCTCAGCTATGACGCGCCGTTGGCCCAGGTCTGGCCGGAGTTTGCCGCCGGGGGCAAGGGCGCCATCACGCTCGATCTCGTGATGTCCCATCGTGCCGGCCTCAATGGCCTTTCCGTGCCGATGGATCTTGACGGTATGTATGGATGGCATCCCTATGTTGACGCGCTGGCTGCCATGGAACCGTTGTGGGAGCCCGGCAGCCGCTGCGTCTATCACGCGCTTTCCTATGGTCATCTGGTTGGTGAAGCGCTGCGTCGCGCCGATGGCCGCATGCCGGGCCAGTTTGTTGCCGAGGAGATCGCAGGCCCTCTGGGACTCGATTTCCACATCGGCCTGCCGCTGGAACACGATCACCGCGCTGCCGAGATTACCGCCAGTGACGATGCCAGCACCTGGATCGATGAGCTCAGGCGCAATGGTTATCCCCACGCCATGGAAAACCCGGACGCCGTTGCAACAACCCCCAACGAACGTCCCTGGCGTGCTGCACAAATCCCCGGCGGCAATGGTCAGTCCGATGCGCTGTCGTTGGCGCGCCTTTACGGTGTTTTGGCTCAGGGCGGCGGTGATCTCATTTCTCCCGACGGTCTCAAGGCCGCCACGGCCGAGCGTTACAACGGACCTGACGCCTCCATGGGTCTGCCGACCCGGTTTGGTGCGGGTTACCGGCTGGGTGGACCCGAAAGCCAGCTTGGCCCCAACGAAGGCGCTTTTGGCCACACCGGCTGGGGCGGCGCATTCGCTTATGCCGACCCTGAAACCGGGCTTGGCGTGGCCTATGTCATGAACCGCATGCTGGGTTGGGGTGAAGACGCGGTCGAACGCCACAAGCGCATGATCCGCGCAATTTACGGCGCGTTGTGATCATTAGATTGAGTCCAACAGACTCCTCCCGTTCTCGACAACAACACGCCCACCGGCCATGACCAAACGTCGGGGCGGGTGATAGCAGACGGCTTCGGCCGGCGTTTCGGCTTCGACCAGCACCAGATCGGCGCGGCATCCCACCTCCAGTCCATAGTCCGCTGCACCCATGGCCTGTGCACCACCAAAGGTGGCCAGTTCCAGCATGGTTTCGATGCCCGGGTCGTCGCGCGTGTCGCCGTGCCAGGCGAGCTGATAGGCGCGCTCTAGCATGTCACCGTTGTTGAGTGGTCCCCAGGCATCACGGACGCCGTCAGAGCCTGCAAACATGCGCACGCCTGCAGCACGCAGTTTCTGGATCGGCGGAATCGGGTAGTGACCGGCACCGCAGGTTGCGATGGCGATGTCGTTATCGAGCAGCAGGGCGATCAGGCCGTCCAGTCGCGCCTCGTCGATGTCACCCAGACAGAAGGCGTGGCTGATCGAGACCTTGCTATTCAGCCCCAGCGCGGCGGTGCGTTCGGCGATCATCTCGATGGTGATCGCACCCATTTCGCCCAGATCATGGAGATGGATATCGATCTCGCAGCCATGTCGTTCGGCGATGGCAAAGATGGCATCAAGCTGACCCCTGGGGTCGCGGTCGATGCCGATGGGGTCAAGTCCGCCCACCACCTCGGCACCCTCCTTGATCGCCTGTTCCATGAGGTCGGCAACGCCGGGCAGGATCATCATGCCGGTCTGGGGAAAGGCAACGATCTGGATCGCCACCAGGTCTGCGCAGGCCTCGCGCGTGGCCGCGACACCATGGAAAGTGACGCAGACCGATATCGGTGCCGATATCGACATGGCTGCGGATCGCTGTCGTGCCGCGCGCGAGCATGTGATGGACCATGCGGCGTGACTGCAGTGCGGGATCAAGCTCCAGTTCCGCAAGCACGCGCCGCTCGTTGGTGATCAGATCGATCAGCCTTTCGCCCGCGCTGTGCGGGTGCCAGGGCGTGCCGATCAGCGTCTTGTCGAGATGGGTGTGGGCATCGACAAGGCCCGGAAGCAGGACACAACCGGCACCGTCGATCACGGCGACAGCGTCGCCGGCGGCAGAAAGATCAGATGCCCTTTTCGGCGATGCGCCCGTCCTTGACCAGAACGTCGCAGATGCCTTCGCCCCAGGGTTCGCACTGTCGGATCAGGGTTGCCATGGCGGAGTCTCCAGAGGCTCGCAGTTAAGGTGACACAAGGTGGTCGGTCTTGCATATCGCCCCGCCCTGTCGGAAAAAGGGTCCGCGCTGCCGCGTGCACTCAGGGAGAAATCGATGACCAGTATCTACAACCAGACCATCAAGATGTTCGGCTCTCAGCCCGAGCCTATTTTCGAGAGCGCCGAGCAGCAGAAGGCCGTGTGGGGCCGCGAATGGGGCTGCGACAACGATGTCGGCCAGATCGGCATCTGCCTGATGCATCGTCCCGGCGAAGAAATGAACATCATCGACCGCAGCAAGCGCATCGAGGAAATCGGCTCCTATGGCGACCTGAAGAAGGGCTGGTACTTCCAGAGCGACGAGGTGCCCGATTGGGACGAATTCCGCGAGCAGCATGACGGTCTGGTCGCGACCCTGCGACAAGAAGGCGTCGACGTCGTGTTCCTCGACAGCGTGGAAGAAGACGGCATCAAGTCGGTCTACACGCGCGATTCCTCCTTTGCGGTCAAGGGCGGCGCCATCGTGACGCGCCTGGCCCGTTCGATCCGGCGCGGCGAAGAAGCCCATGTCTCCAGGTCGCTTGCCAATCTGGGCATGCCGATCCTGCGCACGCTCCACGGCAACGCCATGGCCGAGGGCGGCAGCTTTGCCTGGCTCAATTCCACCACGGCCGCCATCGGGCGCTCGATCTGCAACAACGACACCGGCTGCGATCAGATCGAACAGGTGCTCAATGCCCAGGGTGTTGAACTCATCCGCGTCGACATGTCGGGCTACTCGATCCATATCGACGGTCACCTCACCATGATCGACAAGGACGTTGCGATCGTTGATCCAGACGGCCTGCCCTTCCAGTTTCTGGAGCGCCTGAAGGAGCTTGGCATCCGCACGGTCGAGGTTTCCGATCAGGACAACCACTGGATCATCAACTGCCTTGCTGTGAGCCCCGGCCGGGTCATCATGCCGCGCGGCATTTCCAACAAGACCGCTTCGACGCTGGCTTCGATGAATATCGAAATCATCGAGATCGACTACGACAAGGTCCAGCTCAACGGCGGCGGCATCCACTGCTCCACCTGCCCGCTGACCCGCGAATCGGTGCACTGACGAATACACCCTCTTTGTGTGTCATCCCGGAAACTGCATAGCGTTTATCCGGGATGACACGGGGTCTTTGGTGGTCTCATTCAGCTGAGACGTTTTCCTTCACATAAGACGCACAATCCACATCATAGGCGCGTAGGATGCCGGCGTCCGTCATGCCAAGCCGTTCGCAAACGCGCCGTGAGCGCCGGTTTCCGGGATCGAGAACGGCAACGATCTTTTCCAGTCCGACATTCTCGAAGCCGTGTCTCATGATTGCCCGGGCCGCTTCGCTGGCATAGCCGTGGCCCCAGGCTGCCTTTGTAAAGCGCCAGCCGATCTCGACATCGGGCTCCCAGCCGGGAAGCGGGTAGAGCATCACCCAGCCCAGAAAACGTTCAGGCTTTGCCAGGGGGCGTACGCTCCACATGGACATGCCGGGCGGATCTTCACTGTCGTCAATCCAGCTGACCAGTTCCTGACGGTGCGCAACGGGTTCAGGAATTGTCCCGTTACCGATGAATCGCATGACTTGGGGGTCGGCATGCATGGCGGCCATGCCATCAATGTCTTCTGGCGCGATGGGTCGCAGTGACAGACGTTCGGTGGTGAAATTCGGCGCGGTCATTGTTGTTTCCATTGTTCTGAACGGATCACTAACCGGTGCCACACCCAACGTGTGTCATCCCGGCTCAAGGCCGGGATGACACGGTGGCTGTATTCTACTCCGCCGCCGCCCGCTTGGGGTCGAAGACGGTGTTGGTGCGGCCGTCGACATGCATGCCGTCTTCGCCGTAATAGCGGCGCTGGTTCTCGACCCGTGGCCGTGCCGGTTCGGCCTTGAGCCAGAGGCGCAGGAGCATGCGACGCTTCTCGATCTCTTCCCAGTCCACGAATGCGGTGCGCGAATGGAGCGTGGTGTAGTTGTTGATGAAGCTTGCCCAGCCCGGCTCCAGGTGGAAGCGGAACTGGATGTCCTCGCGCTCGGCAATGTCACCGAACAGGGTCAGCGCTTCGGCCTGCTCATCGGTCAGGGCCACGCCGGTTTCCTCGACCGCCATATGGATGAATTCGCGCAGGAAGATGCAGGAGAGATAGCCGTCTTTAAGTCCGAAGACGGGCACGGGGTAATCCGTCACGACACCCTGGTCGGGAGGCTGCTCGCCGAACCAGTGATAGGTGTAACCCTCAAACAGGGGCTTGAGCAGGTCGGGGCGGGTCGCGGCGATCTCGTTGTAGATGGCGATGGAGCTTGCCAGTCGGCTCTGGCCGCCTGATTCAGCCTGGCGGATGCAGAGCAGGCCGACAATGTCGTCGCTGTCGGTGTGGAGGTGAAGCTCCTTGGCACTGCGATAGCCACGCTCCTGAGTGCCGGGTTTGGAAACATCGGTGACGTAACCCAGCCGGTCGCCCATGGGGCTCTGGCTCACGCCGCGCCCGAAATAGGTGCCCATCGCCCAGTAGGCCAGGGCCAGCTCCTCATCGTTCATCTCACCGATGGGCCAGCCGCGTACCAGCAACAGACCGCGCCCTTCCATCAGTTCATGGCGCAGGTCGAGAAGGTCGCCCTCGATCTCGGGCATCGCGGTTTCGTCTGTGGTGAGTTCCTGCAGGCCGCGCCCGGACGCCTTTGCGCGCGCAACAACGCTGCGCAGGGCATCGACATGGCGCTCGCCCATATCAAAGGAGACATCATCCGGGCTGGCAAAATCGCTCGCCTTCCAGGCTGAGGGATGGTCGATGCGATCACTGAATGTTTCGGTCATGAAGGCCTCCTGTCTGGCCTGTCGATGGGGGTGGTGGAGAAAATCTCCGGTTCAACCCCATGCAAAGTAGATCGTGTGTTCTGCCGCCGCCGCGACACGCAAGCGATGGTATGGCGTTCCGGCGTGGCGGTATCGATGCCTAGCCATGTGCCAAACCCGCAGCGATCAACCCGGCGTTTGAAGGGCGAAGTTCACAGCCAATTTGCGGCCATTGCAAGAGCGTTGATGACGAAGTCAGTCAATGCGACTTGCGCAGCATCGGAAAGACAGGTGGAGCATCAGGCGTTTCGATCACCTCGAGGTCTTCGAATCCATATCTTCTGTAAAGCGATAGATTGGCCCGATTGTTCAGAGCCTGGTGTAACTCTGTCAAGCCAGCGGTCACCGACAGGCCCGAGCACAGGCAGATCACCCGGCCAGCGACGGGTCCTTGTAGGCGCGCATGAGGGCGTCTTCGTATTGGGCGATGCCGGGTTGGCGTGGGCGCGGCGGTTGGGTGGCGTACCACAGACGGTAAAGCAGACGGCTTTCGCTCGGGTTGTCGGAGCGCTCGAAGGCGGTACGGGCGTGCATCATGGAGAGGTTGTCGAAGATGAGCGCGTGGCCGGGTTCCATGCGGAACTCCAGCGCGATACCGGGGCGGTTGGCGACCTGGCTTACGAGTTCGATGGCGGCGATCTCATCCTTGGTAAGAACGCGCTCTATGGCCTGGGCAGCGGCGAGCATGAAGGATTGGATAAAGACGCCCTGCACACGGCCTTTGTGCTCGACCAGCACCGGCACGTTAAAATCACTCACCGGACCTGAGGCATCGGGCGGTCCTTCCTCGAACCAGGCATAGGGAAAACCACGGTTCAGCAGGGCCAGCGCCTCCGGGTTTTCCTCGGCGATGATCTCGCGCAGTGCGCCCTGGCTCACCAGTCGGCTTGCGCCGCCGGCAGGGCCCTGACGCACGCAGAGCAGGGCGACGGTATCGGCGTGGTCGGTGTGGAAGTTGAGTTCCTTGGTCTTGGTGTAGCCGCGCCAGTCGCGGCCATCATCGACATATTCGACCCGGCCCATCAGCTCGCCCCAGCCGCTTTGTGACCGCAGGCGGCCCAGCGGTGCCGTGGTCAGATGCCAGGCAAGGGCTGTTTCCTCTTCGTTAAGCTCCTCGACCGGCATGCCCTTGAGCACCACAAGACCGCTCTCCTGTGTGACTTCCCGGATAATCTTTCGCATCGTGCCGCGCAGCTCCGGCAGGCCGATGTCGCGGCCCCAGAGATCGGCAATGGTCATGCCGCGCGCCGCCATGCGCCGGGCGGCAACAACGATGGCGTCGCGCTGCTTGTCGCTCAACGTCACGGCAAAGCTGTCGGGGCCGTCCACGGCCTGGGCAGTCCAGGCGCTGTTCTGGGAGGCAACTGCCATGGTCATACCTTGCTGTTCATCGCGGTGTGGGGTTTGCGTTCGCCGTGATCCCAGGCGCCGTACCAGGCTTCTATATGGGGCAGCAGTTCCTGGGCAAGGGCGTGGTCGTCCTGCGGAAAGGGTTGGGCTGCCATGATGTCGTTGAACTCGGTGGAGGCGGCATCGAGATCAAAGCGGGTCGGCTTGCGATTCCGCAGAACCCACTCGCCCGCGATCATGACATCGCGGACGTCACCGGCTTTGGCCTTGTAGATCGCCAGATCGCGGCCCGATACCTCCGGCGCAATCCAGGGAGTGCTGGCCTGGGTCATGTCGAGGAGTAACAGATCGGCCGCGTAGCCGGGCGCAAGGCGGCCAAGACTGCCTTCCTTGCGCAGCAGTTTCGCGCCGCCCTGCAAGGTGCTGCGCAGAATGTCGGCAGGTTCGGGTGCGGCTTCATGATAGGTCGGCGTGCGTGCCAGACGCAGGGCCAGACGCATTTCGGCAAACATGTCCTCATCATCGTTGATTGTGGTGGAATCCATGCCGATGGCGGTGGTGACACCGGCCTCCAGGAAGGCATTGAGCGGTGCGATACCGGCGCGCAGGCGCAGGTTGCTGGATGGGTTGTGGCTGACCGCCGTACCGGTGCCTGCCATCACGGCGATTTCTGCGTCGGTCATCCAGACGCCGTGGGCAATGGAGAAACGCGGGCTGGTCAGGCCCAGATCATGGAGGTGGAGCAGCATGGGCCGGCCGGTGAACTTTGGCCCCTGGAGTTTCTCATAGAAGGATTCCGAGACATGGGTCTGGATCAGGGCGTCGTGGCGTTCGGCAGCTTCTGCGATTTTCGTGAAGAAGCCGTCGGTGATCCAGGGTGGACCGGCCGGGCCATAAATGACGTCGATGCGATCGTGCCCGGACCACGCGGGGATCAGGTCATCCATGATGGCCAGATACTGATCCGGCGTGGTGTGATCGGGGCCGGGCATCGCATGGGCGCGGGCACGTGCCGCAAGGTCGTCGGGCAGAATGGCCAGGAAGTCTTCATCACAGGCGCCGGGGCCGACGCCCAGGAAACCCTGGTCCTTGATGCCGGGACCAAAGGCGCAACGGATGCCGACTTCGTCATAGGCGGCAAGGGCGGTGGCGCAATCTTGCGCCACGGCCTTCTGGCTGCCTACCGGCGAATAGAGATCGACCACCGAGGTGACGCCGCTTTGCAGCAGGCGGGTGGCGCTGAACAGGATATCGAAGCGCGTGGGGCCAGGGCGCATGAGCCACAGGGCTTTGAGCCAGCTTTCCAGCAGCATGTCGGGTCCGCCGTGCTGGACATGGCTGGCCGCGCCGCTGTGATGGTGCGCGTTGATGAGACCGGGCATGACGGCCATATGCTCGCCGCCGGTGATCTCGGCGTCGGGATGGGCGGCACGCAGATCAGCAAAGCTGCTGACAGCGGTGATCTTGCCGTCTTCGACTGCCACGGCACCATCGTTGATGACGTCGTTGTCTGCATCGGGAATGACCCATTTTCCGCGTACCAGAATTGTCATTGCGATCACTCCCGAGTCGTTGGGAACAAGGGTAACAGGAACAGGCAAGGTTGTTCACGCAGAGCCGCAGAGGCGCAGAGAAAAAGGGAAAACAAAAGTGGGTTCACGCGGAGGCGCGGAGGACGCGGAGAAACAAGGAAGGGATTCGCACAGGGTACAAAGACACAGATACACAGCGGAAAGGTCTTTCACCTGTTGGATCGATGTGCCCGCCGTTAATCCTCTGCACGGTTCCTTGTTTGTTATCGGGCCGCCATGCGGCCCAGCCGATCCTCGCCTCTGACCAATGAACTCGGCCCTGGCGTCTGGCTCAGCGACCTCTGCGCCTCCGCGTGAGTCATTTTCTTGTTTGGGTGAAAGCGCGAAACAGTTGTTTGCTTGTGCTTCATCCTTTGAAACACTCAGCCCCGGACACATTAGGAGAGAGCCATGGGCGCGTTTGATTATCCAGACTGGGAAACCTTCATGAAGACCAGCTTTGCGGCGGGCAGGGATTTTCCCCTGATTGCGCCGGAAACGCCCAGCTTCATGTCGCAGCCCGTGGCCAAGACAGCGGCGGATCTGGAAGGGGCTGATGTCGTCATCATCGGCGCGCCGTATGTCGCAGCCGAAGACGGCAAGTATGCCGGGGTGCCCATGGAGGACTGGATCGCGGCGCCCAAGCGCGTGCGTCAGCAATCGGCACGGTATCCCAGCGGTTACATTCAGGATTTCGATCTTGATCTCTTCGAACACATCAAGATGGTCGACTACGGGGATGCCGACATCCCGATCGAGGTGATGACCAACCAGACGCCCGAGCTGATTCTGCAGGCTCAGGCAGCGGTGGAGTCCAAGTGCAACGACGCCATGAAGGCCGGAGCCGTGCCCGTGGTGATTGGCCAGAACAGCCCGTGCGGCAGCTTTGCCATTGCCAAGACCTGTTCGGAGAATGTCGACGGCATGGTCGGCTGCGTCAGCCTGGACACCCACTGGGACGCGCATCACCTGGACCACCTGACCGGTGATCCGCGCATTGCCGGGGCTTCGTCTTGGAAACACAAGATGTACGAGTTCCTCGACAACATGCACCCGCGCAATCTGGTCGAAATCGGCGAGCGCGGCATGCTCGAAGACAAGGACATCATCCGCCGTTACCTCAAAGACGGCGCGCGGTTTATCAGCTCATGGGAACTGCGCAGCGGTCTGGGCATTGAAGGCTGCGTCAAGGAGCTGGACCGCGCCTGGGACGGCACCAAGGGCGTCTATGCCCATTTCGACATGGATGTCATGGGCGGTGCCGGGCCTGCTCCCGGCGACATTCTGGGTGAGCTGGTCGAACCCATCGCCATGACCGACTACGAGGTGATCCGCATTGCCCATGAAGTGGGACGGCGCGGCCTGACCGGGTTCAGCTTCATCTGCATCCCACCGGGAAGCGCCGCGGTCTATCGCGTGATCGTCTCGATCATTGTTTACATGGCGGCTGGCCTGGCGTTGAGAAAGCTGGGCAAGGGCCACGGCTGACGGGAGAACGCCACTCTCCCCATTTCCGTCATGCCCCGGCTTGACCGGGGTATCCATGCCGAAACCATGGCACCACATTCCGCCGGAGCGGGTGGCTTGACAAACGGTATGGATGACCCCATCAAGTGGGGCCATGACGGACGGAGTGGGTGCGCAGGTAGCGGTTAACGAGGCGCATTGCCTGTCGTAAGGTCATCTGACAACCAGCATCAAGAGCCAACCATGCCCCAGACCATTCCGCCCGTGCCGACCCGTGCCCGGCAGTTGCTGCCCAAGGAGTGTTACTTCTCGGACGCGTGGTTCGAGCGGGAACACCAGGAGCTGTTCAGCCGGTCGTGGACCTTTGCCTGTGTCGTGCAGGACATCCCCGAAGCCGGTGACTACAAGGCGGTGCAGATCAACCGCTATGCCATGTTCATCGTGCGCACCAGGGACGGGTCGATCCGGGCCTATCACAACACCTGCCGGCATCGCGGTACGACGATCTTCGAGAAGGACGGCAACTGCCGCCACGGCATCGTGTGCCCCTATCACGCCTGGACCTACAACGTGGATGACGGCTCCCTGCGCGGGTTGCCCAAGAAGGACCTGGCCTTCCCCGGCCTGAAGATGGAGGAGTTGAGCCTCCACAAGGGCACCGTCGGGGTGCTGGGTGACCTCATCTTCGTCAATCCCCAGGAGTTGCCGCAAGACGATTTCGAGATGTGGCTGGGCGGCATGAGGGACACCCATATGTGGCCCCATTCGCTCGACGGACTCTCGGAGAAACGGCCGGTGCGCTATGACTTCGGGGCGAACTGGAAGGCGTTCTGCGAAAACGCCATGGACGGCTATCACCTGAGTTATCTGCATGACAAGACGCTGATGGGTCCCGATATCGAGGACCAGCGCTGGGACGCGGTGGGGCGTCACTGGGTGACCTTTGCCAACCCCGAAAGCGATGCGCGCATGGACAGCCACTTCACGCGCATTCCCGGCGTCGATACCAGCAAACCCTATCCCGTGGTCTACCAGTTCTTCCCCAATTCTGGCGTGCTCTCCTCGCCCATTTTCTTCTCGGCCTACACCATCGTGCCGGTCGGTCCTGAGCAGTGTTATCTGGAACTGCGCACCTGGATGATGCCGCGCGAAAAGCAGGACCCGGCCAAGAAACCGAGCAAGCCATCTTCGACCTCGGGCCACGGCTACATCATGGAGGACGGCAAACGCTACATCTCGATCGACACGCTGTCGTGCCATGCCATGGAAACGCTCGACTTCCAGATCGAAGACATGTGGGTGTGCGAACAGCAGCAGAAGGCCCTGCACTCACCCATGATGGCGGCCGGCCCCATGGCCGATGTCGGCGAAACCGCACTTACCTGGTTCCAGGCCAACATTCTCGATTTCGTTCCGCTGGATGGGCCGGGCATGAAGATGGCGGCGGAGTAGGCAGGAACCCAACAAGGGATTCACGCAGAGACGCAGAGGCGCAGAGAAACAAGGAAAGAAGTGACCAAGAATCGGATCACACAGAGATACGGAGAAGAACGTTCTCATCTGCAAGGTCTTCGTGCCTGATGATGATCATGCTCCGCGTGGTTTCGCCGTTTGTTATCGGGCCGCTATGCGGCCCAACCAGCCTTCATCTCCAGCCTGTATGATCACCTTTGGCGCCTCGTCCAGACACTTCTGTGCCTCAGTGTGAACTCCATTTTTGGTTTCTTGTTCCTCTGCGTCTCCGCGTCTCTGCGTGAGTCATCTTGTTGTTTCCGGTTTCCTGATGCACAGAAGCAGCCATGACCGAACAAACCCTCACCATCGCGCCTGAAGCGCCGGACCAGCCCGACGTGGTTGCCATGCTGCGGGCGAGCGATGCCTATATGGATGGGCTTTATCCGCCTGAGAACAACTACATGCTCGATGTCGCCGACCTGATGGTCCCGGCCGTCACGTTCCTGGTCGCGCGCCGTGATGGTGTGGCCCTGGGCTGTGCGGCGCTGGCCAGGCGTGAGGGTTATGCCGAGATCAAACGCATGTGGGTGACGCCGGATGCGCGCGGTCTGAAACTGGGCCGCCGCCTGCTCAATGCGCTGGAAGAGACGGCCCGCAGCGAAGCCATTTCCGCGCTGATGCTCGAAGCCGGCGACGAACAGCCCGAAGCACTGGGCCTCTACCATTCCGCCGGGTACGAAATCTGCCCCACCTTCGGCGACTACCCCGAAGGTGCGCCGAGTGTGTTCATGGCAAAGCGGTTGGGATGAACAACCTCTACCGTGTCATCCTGGCACAAGGCCGGGACGACACAGGTGGGTTGGTTACAGCGTCACCGCCAGCTTTCTTGCTTCATAGAAGGCCATGCTGGCGGTGCGGGCAGAAACGGTGTCGCCGATGGCATGCAGGTCGATGCCGTCGGCGGCGAGTTCGGCGGTGAGCGCGTCCTCGGGCGTGTTGGTGGTGGCCAGCACCAGGGTGTCGAAGTCGCGGGTTTCCTTGTCGCCGGTATAGAGGTTCAGCAGTTGCGCCGTGTTGCCGTTCCATGAAAGCAGGGCGTGGGCGGTGATGACCTCGACGCCTGTTTTCATGAAGCGCTCACGCATGGTCTCGCCGGCCTGGCTGTTGTCGAGAGCGGCGCAGGGGGTCTCTGCGGCGGTGACCACGACAACCTCGTGGCGTTGCAGGGCCAGATGCTGGGCGGTGCCGCTGGCAGGCCACCAGCCGTTGATGTCATCAAGCAGCAGGACGCGATTACCGGGCACGACGCTGCCGTCGAGCACATCATGCACGGTACAGACGTTCTCCTGATCAACACCGGGCAGGTTGTCGATATGGGGCAGGATGCGCTGGAAGCCGGTGCGCGACGGTGCCGACCCGGTAGAGAGCACCACCGTGTCAGCGCCCATCTCGCGGATGCCATCGGCATCAAGTTCCGTGCGCAGCAGGACACGGACCTGAAGCTTTTCGAGCTGTCCCTGATACCAGGTCAGAAACTGGCCGATCTCGCCGCGCTCGGGCTGGCCGGCGGCAAGGCGGAACTGGCCGCCAAGCTCGTCTGATTTCTCGACCAGGGTGACGCGGTGGCCGCGTTCGGCTGCGACGCGTGCGGTTTCCAGACCGGCAGGGCCGCCGCCAACGACCAGCACGTGTTTGGGGGTTTCGGTGGCGGGCGGATTGTCGCCGCCCCATTCGGTCTCGCGGCTGACCGAGGGATTGATCAGGCAGGAGATGTGGTAATCCCTCATGCGCCGGCCGATGCAGAGCTGGTTGCACGAGATGCAGGGGCGCACGTCCTCAGCGCGGCCTTCGCGCGCCTTGTTGACCAGATGGGGATCGGCGATCTGGCCGCGAACGATGGAGACCAGATCGGACTTGCCCTCGGCCAGTACCTGTTCGGCATTGGCGGGCGTCTTCACACGCGCTTCGGCGGTGACCAGGGCGTGTTTGGTGACTTCCTTGAACTTTGCCGCATCGGGCGGGCCCAGCATCATGTCGAAATGGATGCCGGGAACGATCTTGTTGAACTGGTTGAGATAGCTGCCCTGCCCGACGCTGAAGTAATCGACCAGGCCGCGCTCATCGAGCCATTGCACGATTTCCTGCTTGTCCTCGATGGAAAGGCCGCCGGGATAGGGTTCCGCGCCTGAAATCGTCATGCCGACGATGAAGTCCTGGCCGCAGGCCTTGCGGATGCGGGTGGCGATTTCACTGGAAAAGCGGATGCGGTTTTCCAGGCTGCCGCCCCATTGATCGGTGCGCCGGTTGGTGATGGGCGACCAGAACTGGTCGAGCAGGCAGTTGTAGCCAGCGAACAGGTCGACGCCGTCGAAACCGCCCTTCTGGTCGCGTACGGCCTGGTCGACGAAAGCCTGGATCAGCTCCTCGATTTCGCCCTGCGTCATGGCATGGCTGCCCCAGGGGTCGTGCATGCTGGGCCGACCCGAGGGTGACCAGTAGGGCGTCCAGGAATTGTCCTGATCGCCATGGCCGCCGACATGATAGATCTGATGGCACATGACCGTGCCGTGGCTGTGGCATTCGTCGGTGATCTTCTTGAAGTAGGGAATGACGCTGTCGTCGTGGCGCAGGTTGCCGCGCGTCAGGACTGCAGTGTCGTGGGGCGGGGTTGGCTCGACCACGATCATGGCTGCGCCACCGCGCGCGCGTTCGCGGTAGTAACCGAAATGCCGGTCGGTCGGCAGGCCGTCCTCGGCCATGTTCGCGGTATGGGCGCCGAACACGACGCGGCATTTGAGCGCGTGCCCGTTCAACTTCACGGGTGAGAAGAGATGCGGAAACTGCGGATGATCGGCCATGGCGTTGTCCCCTTGATTCTGGTGGAAGCTTAGTGTGGAACGCTGCGGCGTGGAATTGGCGATGGTGCAGATCGTCAGGAGAGCGTCTTGAATGCTTCCATCGCTTCGACCAGGGCGAGGCGGATGTTGCGGTCCAGGCTGGCGTGACCGGCATCGGGGATCGGCTGATAACGGGCGCGTGGCCAGAGCCTGTGGAGGTCCCAGGCGTGGGAGAGCGGGCAGTTGTAATCTTCTTGGCCGTGAATGATGACGCCGGGGATTTCGGCCAGCCGATGGGCGTTTTGACGCAGGCTGCCGGGCGCAAGGAACATATGGTTGGCAAGGTAATGCATGGAGATCTGGCCACCGGCGACTTCCAGCTCCGGTGCCTCTTCGTCCCCGTCGCCCTCAGTCAAGGCGGGGTCGGGATGGCGGGAACGGCCAAGAATGCCCGACTGGTCCATCCAGCCCCGGATGACAGGTCTGTGGATTGCGGGGTCGGGGTCGAGCATGCGCCGTTTCAGGGCTGCATCGAGATCGTCGCGCTCGTTTTCTGGTATGGCGGCTACCAGCATTTCCCAGGCCTGGGGATGCACGGAACGCGATTCATGGAAACCCCAGCGCAGGTAGTCTGCCGGGTCGAGCAAAATACCGCGCAGGACCAGCGCCATGGTGCGGTCGGGATGGGCTTGCGCGTATGCCAGGCCCAATGCGCTGCCCCAGGAACCGCCAAAGACAATCCAGCGCTCGACTCCGAACAGGGCGCGCAGGTACTCGATATCGGCGATGAGGTGCGGCGTCGTGTTGTCCCTGAGTTCGCCCAGGGGAGACGAGCGCCAGCTGCCGCGCTGATCAAAGGCGATGAGCCGGTAGTGGCAGGGATCAAAGAAGCGCCGGACGTTGGGCGACCAGGGTGAGCCCGGGCCGCCATGGAGGAAGACGACAGGCACACCATCGGGGTTGCCGCTCTGCTCGACATGAAGCGTATGGAGGTCATCCACCGCGACCCGTCTGACATCAAAGGGTTCGATAGGCGGATAGAGATCGAGCGTTGTCATTGGCTGGCCATTACTCCGGCAGATCCTCCTGATCGTCAGCTGCCTTCTGGCGCTCGCGGTAACGGTGCATGAACGAACCCGCCAGAATACCGCTTGGCAGGGCAACCACACCCAGTGCCAGCAGCATCAGGAATCCGGCCAGAACCTTGCCCAGATTGGTGATTGGCACGACTTCGCCATAGCCAACCGTGGCCATGGTGACGACACTCCACCACATGGCTTCGGGAATGCTGCCGAACCCTTCAGGCTGGGCATGGCGTTCGGCGAGGTAAAGCGCGACCGAGCCCAGGTACCAGAGGACGACCGCAACCGAGACGGCGGTCGCGAGCTCCCTTCCGCTCTCCTTCACAGCTTCAAAGATGAGGTCGACGCCGGACATGTAACGGGTCAGCTTGAAGATGCGGACCACGCGCAGGGTTCTGAACCAGGTTGGCGGCGGCATGCCAAGCAGGATGAAGACAAGCTCGGGCGCAAAGGCCAGCAGGTCGACCGTCACCAGAGCCCAGTTGTGGCGCAGGTAGAGCAGGTGACCGCGAACCCCGCGATACTCCTCGGCATGACCGGCCGCGAACAGGCGCGCGAAAAACTCCACGGCGAAAACCGTCAGGATGATGAAGGTCAGAAGTTCAAGCAGGAACGTGTCGTGGAAGTGGTAATCGGGATCCGATTCCAGCGTGAACATCAACAAGCTGACCAGAATCACGGTCACGATCAGACAATTGGCGCCGGTCAGGTTGCCGTGCTCGGGCTTGTAGGGCCCCAGTTGCTGATAGGCGAAGGCGCGCAGACGTTTGTACATCAGGTGTCTTCCGAACGGTCAGGGCCGGAACTTGCGTTATGGCACACAGCGTTGGCAAGTGCCGGGTGAAGAGGCAGGATAGGGGATTGCGCCGCAGGTTGCATGGTTCCTATGCGCCTCCTGTGCCGGCCTAACGGAACGTCACCCATGCCTGAGTTTCTTGTCGAACATCGCGATGGCCGCATCTTTCCTGTCGAGGCCGAAAACGCCGCTGACGCACTGGCCCATGTCGCCAACCAACGCCGTCTGCATCCGGCCCATCTGCATTCGATGCCCCTTCCGCGCGCTGAACACGAATGGGGCATCCCGTTTTTCCTGTGTCTGCTTGCCGGCTTCACCCTGATGGGTGTGGTTCTGATCGTGATTTGATGGGAAGGCCCCGTTCCTTTGACAAGGCTCTTGTCCTTGAAACCATGATGGACCTCTTCTGGAACCGCGGTTTCGACGGGGTTTCCATGCATGCCCTGGTCGGTGAAACCGGCGTCAAAAAAGCCAGCCTCTATGCCGCGTTTGGCAACAAACAACAGATGTATCTGGCAGCGCTGGATCGCTATATCGAACAGGAGGTGGGGTTTGCGGTCGACCTGCTGACGGTCACCAGCCGGGATGGCGGTGAGAAGGCCATCGCCGGCCTGTTTGCCGGTGTGCTCGAAGAGGTTGAGGCAGGCAGCGGCCGCTGGGGCTGTTTTCTCTGCAATGCCTCGATTGATCGTGCGCCGTTTGATCAGGAGACGTCGCGCCGGGTTGGCCTTGCCTACAAGGCGTTTGAAGATGCCTTTGATGCCGCGCTTGAAAAGACCCAAGCCTTTGGCAATCGCAGCAAGGTGCGCCGCAAGCAGGCCCGCGCTCTGCTCGCGACCTATTTCGGTATGCGCGTGATGGCAAGAAGCGGCATGGCCGCAGCTGATCTGGCTGCCGTGCGCGACCAGGCAATGCTCGAGCTCGCCTGAAACCTGCAAGGTTCAAACGCAAGCGGGACGCACCGCCAGGGTACGTCCCGCAACCGGGCGCGTGGGAGGGAGAAAGCGCGCCGGGATAGCAAATCTCTGAACCCGATGGTTACTTCAGGTCGGCAAAACCCAGCGGCACCGCATATTCCGAACACCAGACATAGAACTCGTCATAGGCCGTGGGATCGAGGCCTTCGGGCAGGTCATAGACTTGATGCCCGTCGTTTGATTTCAGTGCCGTGAATTCGGCCTCGCTGGCAAAGCCGTCCTTGCCGAAGGCAAGCGTGGGATCGGGCGCACCATCAAGCGAGAAATCATCGCTCAGAACGACCTGGTAACCGCTGTCGGTCTTGATGATGGAAACTTCGCCGTCCGTGCGGTGATCGCTGCGGCCTTCAAAGGTTCCGCTGGCGATCACTTCATCGGCCTGGACCGGCGCGGTTGCGGTCATGGCGCCGATGGCAAACACGGCGGCGGTGAGAAGGCTGGTTGTGAACTTCGTCATCATGTCGGTCATGTCCTGGTTGGCGGACGGCCCCCTTGACCGTCGTTGATGATTAGGAAGTGGGGGGTTCTTGACCAAATGGTAATCAATTGGCAATCACGCAACTGAGAGCAAGGAGATGGACGTGGTCGCGCGACTGCTGGATCATGGGGTATCAAGGACCCTAACGATGAATTTCAGGAGTAGATTGTGATGGCGCTGACCCGTCTGAACGCGAATGATTCGACCGAGACCATGGTGGCAACCATGCGTCGGGATGGGGCGATGATCGTTGAGAACTTTGTCGATGAGGCAATTGTCGATCAGGTTCTGGCCGATCTGCGCAACCCCTTCGATACCGTGGGCAAGTCCACCGAAAACGACTTCAACGGCTACACCACCCTGCGGGTCAATTCCGTACTCGATATCTCCATGGCCTCAGGCGAGATCGTCGGGCATCGGCCCATGATGGCGGTGCTCGATGCCCTGCTCCTGCCCAACTGCCCGAGTTACTCCATCGGCTCGACCACCGCGATCGAGATCTATCCAGGCGAGGGCGATCAGGTCCTGCATCGTGACGACACGATCTATCCCATACACATTCCCGGTGTGGAGATGCAGGTTTCGGTGATGTGGGCGCTGAACGATTTCACGGAGGAAAATGGCGCGACGCGCACCGTTCCAGGCAGCCATCTCTGGGTCAACCAGGATGAGGTCGGGCCTGATGATCCCGTGGTGCAGGCGCCCATGCCCAAGGGCTCAGCGCTGTTCTATCTGGGCTCGGTCTTCCATGGCGGCGGTGCCAACCGTTCCGATGCGCCCCGTGCCGGTCTCATCAACACCTATTGCCTGGGCTGGTTGCGCCAGGAGGTGAACCATGTTCTTGCCGTACCGCGCGCGATAGCCGCGCAACACCCCGAACACATCCAGCGCATGATGGGCTACGAAGCGGTCGGCGGCATGCTGGGTTTCTATCCCACCGACATCGGCCGGGTTCCGACCAAGGAACTCAAAGGCGGCCAGATGTGGGGCTGGCAGGGAGGCTGATCAAAACCTTTGCACTGGGTTGGCGATCGCCCTTTGGTTCGACGTCAGTCCCCCTTGAAGATCGGTGTGCGTTTCTCGCGGAAGGCAGACAGGCCTTCCTGAAGGTCATTGCTGGCAAAGGTGGCTTCGACCATGCGGCGGGCCCAGCCGGCGCCTTCCATGGGGCCTTTGGGCATGACCTCGTCGGCCAGAGTCTTGAGCGCGGCAATGACCAGGGGCGCATTTTCGGCGACCTTTTGGGCCAGCGCGCGGGTTTCGGTCATCAGGTCGGCATCGGGCACGACCTTGTTGAAGAAGCCCAGTTCATAGGCGCGCTGGGCGCTCATCTTCTCGCCGGTCATGAGCAGTTCCATGGCGGCCTTGTGGGGCATGCGCGAAACCAGTGAGGCGATGATGCCGCCGGTAAAGCCGATCTTGGCTTCGGGATAGCTGATCCAGGCGCTTTGTGACGCCACGGCCATGTCGGCCATCTGCACCAGACACAGACCGCCGCCGACCGTCAGGCCGTTCACCGCCGCTATGACAGGCTTGCTGAGCTTGACGCCCACACCCGGCGTGATCGACCACATGTCACCGCCGCCGTCGAGATCGGCACCGGCGGTAAAGGCCCTGCCCGCGCCGGTCAGGATGGCCACCCGGTCGTCGCCGGCCTCGAAGTCAAGCCAGGCCTGTCGCAGGGCATCACCCATCTCATGGCTCAGGGCGTTGAGCTTGTCGGGCCGGTTGAGCGTGATGGTCGCGATGTGATCGCTGGAGTCATAAAGAACGGTGTCGGATGCCATGGTGTGATTCCCGGCTGTAAAAGGGGTGTCATCCCGGCAGGACCAGAGGCAAAGCCGCATGTCGGGGATGACAGAAGTGTCGGGCAAGCCCTGATGGCGCTTAGCGTAATGCATGCGTGTTGTGGATGCACGGCACTGTCCGTCGTCAGAACATTTGGGACGCGTGAGCTCGTTTTCTAATTGAGTATCTGGCTCATCTTGATTTGATGTTAAGCCGCTTGTTGTTGATGGTTCAAGCGGCGGGTTTGGATGGTGAGTTTTTTGATCTTTTCCCTCTTTTCGATGATGGCTGTGTGGCGCCCGAAGTAAGCATCCGATGGTGTGACGTTGCCAATGCTCTCGTGGTAGCGATGGTTGTTGTAATAATCCACGAAGGTGCCGATCTGGTTTTCGAGATCGCCCTGCAGATAGTAGTTTTCCAGCAAGATCCGGTTCTTGAGCGTCTGATGCCAACGCTCGATCTTACCCTGGGTCTGCGGGTGATAGGGTGCACCGCGAACGTGCTCCATACCCTGGCCTTCAAGCCATTCGGCCAGATCGCCGGATATATAGGACGAACCATTATCGCTGAGCAGCCGGGGTTTATGGATGACCTCGGCCTGGTCGCAGCCTGATGCTTCCAACGCGAGTTCCAGTGTCTGGGTCACATCGCCCGCCTTCATGGTGGTGCACAGCTTCCAGGCGATGATGTAGCGCGAGTAGTCGTCGAGAATGGTCGACAGATAGAACCATCCCCATCCGATGACCTTGAAGTAGGTGAAGTCGGTCTGCCAGAGCTGGTTCGGAGCTGAGGTCTTGTCCTTGAACTCATTCGCTGCCTTGATGACGATGAAGGCCGGGCTGGTGATCAGGTCGTGGGCCTTGAGCAGCCGGTAGACAGACGCTTCTGAGACAAAATAGCGTCTCGTGTCAGTGAACCTCACGGCCAGTTCCCTGGACGATAGTTCCGGCTCATCCAGGGCCATCTCCACGATCTGCTGGCGCACATCGTCGGGGATGCGGTTCCACACCCGACCGGGGCCACTGGTGCGGTCATCAAGGCCGCCTCCACCTCGATACCGGTCGTACCACCGGTAAAACGTCGTGCTCGGGATGCCCAGCTTATCCAACGTCCGCCGGACCGGTAGATGAGAGCCTTCGACCAGCCTGATGATTTCCAGTTTCTCAGATGCGGGATATCTCATTCCTCGTCTCCCCCATCCCCGATCATGCTTTTTTTGAGTAACCGGTTCTCCAGTATCTGTTCGGCCAGCGCCTCCTTGAGATCGCGGGCTTCGACACGCAGTGTCTTAACCTCGGGACTGCTGGCCTGACGCGCCGTGTCGCCGGCAAGGCGCTTCTTGCCAGCCTCCAGGAACTCCTTGGACCAACTGTAATAAAGACCCTCGGCGATGCCTTCATGGCGACATAAAGCCGCGATGCTCTCCTCGCCGCGCAGGCCCGATAACACAATCCGGATCTTCTCCTCAGCCGAATAACGCTTGCGCGTCTTGCGCCGAATGTCGCGGATGGCCTGTTCTGCCGGGGCGCTCTTGCTCATGGTTTTCTGCCTCATCTTCGTTCCCTACGGTCACTACGATGAGCCAGAAAACTCCCTTATGAAAACCACTCAATCTGTCCCAAAGGCGCTGACGTCAGACACGACCGCGCGCAGGGTCACCAGACCGCCGGTGATGTTGGTGACGACCAGTTCATAAACCAGATGGTTGGCGCCATCAGCGCCCGGCGTGACGTGGATCGGGGCCAGAGAGTCTGCGAGAATCAGGGTAAGGACCGCATCATTCTGATCTGCTTGCGGCTGACTTGCGCCAGCCAGAATCAGCAGTCCGATCACAAGAGCAGCGCTCAGCCGAGCGAACAAGGCACGACAAATCGGCAGCCTGAGCATAACGGTGTTCCAGTTTTGGCGAACCCTGCAGACCAGCGTACTGCAGCGTTCCAGATGTGGTTTAACCCCTGCACCAAAGCATGCCCGCGTTGCCCGGCCATTGCCAGCCCTGCGGCCTGCACATACCGCGACAAACTCAGGCTGACGTCCGCTCTCCGACTCTCTTGGGCAGGGCATCGACCATGGCGCGGATGTGCTCGATCGTGGTGCCGCAACAGCCGCCGATGATCTGGACGCCCGATTCAACGTAGCTCTGACACGCAACGGCGAACTCGGCGGGCGTTGCGCTCGGGTTCGGCTCACCATTCCTGCGATCAGGGCGCAACGTTTCCGGGTAGGCCATAACGGGGCCGTCCCAATTACTGAACAGGACATCAAGGCCCGGCTGCGTCGCCTCGATCGTGCTGTGCATGATGCCAAAGACATCACCGCCGACCGCCTTGAGAGCCTCGATGATGTCGGTCAGGGCAAGCGCTTCCTTATGTGCGTGATCGTCTGAAATATTGTGCGGTTCCTCCTGGGCGGGATCCCAGCCAACCACATGTCCGTCGGCTGTGACGCTGCAGCTCAGTCCGACCCAGACCGGCAGGCCCGTGGCAACGGCGGCTTCCAGGCACAGGCTGGCACGCTCGATATCGCGCATCATCTCGAGAATCAGGAGGTCGGCGCCGGCTTGCGCCAGGGCATCGGCCATCTCTCGCTGGTTGGCGGCTTCCTGTTTTGGCGTGGGGAAAAATTCGGGATCCGGGCTGACGGTGCCTTCAATCCAGGCCGTCATGTTGGACATGGAGCCTGCCACGGCCACGGGACGGCTGGCCGCAACATTGTCACGCGCCTGGCGCGCCAATTCGACCGCGCGCGTGTTGATCGCCACGGTCTGATCTTCCAGGCCCGCCCCGGCCAGCACATGGCGGCAGGTAGCAAAGGTGTTGGCGGTGATCACATCGGCGCCGGCGCGGATGTATTCTTCATGCACCAGGCGCACGGTGTTTGGGTGGGTCATGTTGGCCAACGCACACCAGGCGGTGCCGCTCATCTCGCCACCCAGACGGCTGATCTCGCTGCCTGTGGCGCCATCAAGAATGATGACGGCTCCCGAATCGAGCTTGTCCTGCAGAATCATCTCACTGCTTCCCCAAAAAGCACTGCCCCAACCGGCCTTCCCCCCAAAGGAATTCCGACAGTTGAGACTATTACAGGCAAATCGGGATTGTGGAAGGAGTCTGTTCGGCTCGGATTCGCCGCGCTAAGGTCGTCACAGGCTAGTCAAAGGTTCACGCTATGAAACTTCAAAAGGTTGATCCCGGCACGTCGCTCGATGCGATGTGTGCCATCCTCGAGGCAGACGGCTGCCTGGTGATCGAGAATCTGGCGCCTGATCTGGTGGCCCGCGCCAAGGCCGAACTGGACGATTACATCGAATCCGCGCCTTTTGGTCCCGGCAACTTCGCCGGAGAGCATGCCAAGAATGTCGAAGGTCTGGTGGGCAAGTCAGACGCTGCCCATCACCTGATCATTCATGACACCGTGATGGCGCTGTGTGACCGCATCCTTTTGCCAAATTGTGTCAGCTATCAGGTGAACTACACCGGCATCATGCATCTTGAGCCCGGCACCGTGGCCCAGCACATCCATCGTGACGGGGACATGTATCCGTTCCGCCACCCCTGCCCGCCTGCCATTCTGGCGACCATGTGGGCCGGGACAGAATTCACGCACGCGAATGGCGGCACCCAGATTGTTCCAGGCAGCCATCTCTGGGAGCATGGACGCAAGGCGCGCCCGGATGAAATCGTCTATGCCGAAATGCCGGCGGGCTCGATTCTGCTCTATCAGGGCGGTTTGATCCACGGTGGTGGCGCCAACGTTTCGAACACGAAACGCACTGGAATCTCTGTGCAGTACAGCCTGGGCTGGCTGCGCCAGGAGGAGAATCTGCATCTGGCCGTTCCCCCGGAGATGGCAAAAACCCTGCCCGACAGGCTGGCACGGCTGGCCGGTTATGACTTTGGCGGACCGTTCTGCGGATTTGTCCATGGCGATGACCCCCATCGCCTGATCGAGGACACGCCCTTGAGCGAACGTTGCCACACCTATCCTGAACTGAACGAGCGGGCAGCAAAGCTGCAGCGCCTCCATTGGGGTGACATCGAGCCGGTGCCGACGCCGCCGGAATCCGAAGTCGCCGAAAAACTCCCCTACAATTCTGTCGCGGATATGAACTAAGGGACGAAACCAATGACCACGCTCAACAGCCACGCTCCTGATACGTCACCCGAGGTGCTTCATGCGGCGCTGATGGAGCAGGGTTATCTCATCATTGAGGAACTCGCGGTCGATCAGGCTGCGAAGGTGTCTGCAGAACTGGCGTCCGATATCGAGGCCGCACCCTTTGGTCATGACGAGTTCCTGGGACCGCGCACCAAACGTCTTGGGCGTGTCCTTGCCCGCTCGCCCGCTGCCCGTGAACTCGTCATCCACCCCATCGTCATGGCCCTGTGTGATGCCACGCTGCTTCCCAATGCCTGCAACTACCAACTCAACTTCACCGGCATCATGCATCTCGAACCCGGTGCAAAGGCACAGGACCTGCACAGGGACGGCGGAATTTATCCGTTCCGCCATCCCTGCCCGCCGATGATCATGCCGGCCATGTGGGCGCTTTCCGACTTCACGGCGGAAAATGGCGGTACGCAAATCGTGCCCGGCAGCCATGTCTGGGAGCATGATCGCGCGCCCTTCGCTGATGAAGTGGTGAATGCGGCGATGCCTGCGGGGTCCGTGCTGTTCTATCTGGGTGGCACCTGGCATGGCGGCGGCGATAACAATTCCAACACGATGCGTACCGGCATGGCGCTGCAGTACAGCCTTAGCTGGCTGCGCCAGGAGGAGAATCAGTATCTGGCCAATCCGCCCGAAGTCGCCAGGGACTATCCTGAGAGTTTGCGCCGGCTGATCGGCTATGACTTTGGCGGGCCTTATCTGGGATTCCATAACGGCGATGATCCCCACCGCGTGTTCGAGCCCGGTTATGACGGGCCGCCCATGCGGTCACGCGCCGAGCTCGACGACCGGTCAGCCAACAACACGCTCATTCGCATTGGTGATGTCGAAGCCGTGCCCACGCCGAAACGCGAAGGTGAGCGCGTTGCCGCCTTGTCGCGCCAACCAAAACTGGAAACCTGAACAAGGAGACAACGCCATATCCGGCATTCGTTACGTCAAACCCGGGGACCGCGTGTTCGAGCAGATCGGCGGGCCGCCCGGCAAGATCACCGTCGCGCGTGATGTCTCCAAGAACGAAAGCGACACCTTTGGTACATCGGTTGGAACCTTCGAGAACTGCGAGATGGAATGGACCGTCCTATATGACGAATACATTTACATCCTCGAAGGCAAGCTGAACCTGGAAACCAAAGAGGGCACGTTCGACATGGAGCCCGGCGATGGTATCTGGCTGCCCAACGGAAGCTGGATGATCTACCGCGCGCAATACGCCAAGGCGGTCATCGTTGTGCACCCGGTCAACTGGCGCGATATCCACGGCATGTAATGCGTTCCAAAACGTACAATCCGGAACGCAGGGACGACTCCATGTCCCATCGGTCGAAACCCGGATTGCTGTTCCTGCACGCTCTCCCGCTTGATGGGTCGATGTGGGCAGGGCACATGGACATCGCCGGGATATCGACCTGTGCGCCGACGCTCTATGGCCTGGGCGACACAGTTGAATCATGGGCAATCGAAGCCCTCAAACAAACCACAAGCGAGCGACTGATTGTCGTGGGCTGCTCGGTCGGTGGGTCCTGTGCCCTTGAGGTGGCAGCCGCTGCCCCGCAACGCTTAGCCGCACTGGTGCTGATCGGAACCAAGGCCAGACATGATCCTGACCCTGAGCTCCACGCCCAGGCTCTCGAGCTGCTGGAAACAGAGGGAGCTGCAGGCGCCTGGACGCGCTATTGGGCACCCCTGTTTTCTCGTTCGGCGCACCCGGAGATCGTTGCGGCAGCAAGGCGTGCTGCACTTCGGCAGCATGCCGGGGGTCTTGCGTGCGGCATCACGGCATTCCATCGCCGGCAAAGCCGTGACCGTCTGGTTGCCGCGTGTCAGATCCCGATCACTGTGATCACCGGAGAAGAGGATCTGGCGCCCGGGTTAAAGACGAGCACGGAAATTGTTGCCTCTGCCAGACATGGCAGCCTTCACGTCATTCCAGACTGTGGCCACTATGTGCCTCTCGAGAAGCCGGAGGCTCTGCGGTCCATTCTCAATGATGTCATTCAGGCACAGGTCTGATCAGGCCTGGGCGAAGCCGGGAAGCCCTCAGTACATCGTCTTTTTCATGCGTTCTGGATACTCGGCGTCATAGGCCGCGCCGTCGAAGGGTTCCGGCGACAGGGCCTGGGCCATCTGGCCTGCAGTGGGCAGGGTTGTGCGGTCGATGCGGGCATCGGGCTCCCACAGGCGCGACCGGGCGAGCGCTTTCTGGCACTGGAAATAGACGCTATCGACCGTCACCACGATCACGCTGGCTGGCGCCTTGCCCTGCATGGTGAAACCGGAGGCAAGTTCGGGATCGGTCGAGATAACGGCGCGGCCGTTGATGCGCATTGTTTCGCCGACGCCGGGAATGAGGAACAGCAGGGAAATGCGTGGATCGACGACCAGGTTCCGCAGGGTATCAAGGCGGTTGTTGCCGCGCCGGTCGGGAAGCATGACGGTTTTGGAATCGGCTATGCGCACAAAGCCAGCGGGATCGCCGCGCGGAGAGCAATCCAGGCCGCCGGGGCCACAGCTTGCCACGACACAGAACGGAGCCGCTTCGATGAAGGCCCCATAGTGATCCGAAATGTGGTCGAGTTCCTTGATCAGCGAGGTCTTGACCGGTTCGCCATAAAGCGCTTCGAGTTCGGTGACCGACGCGATGGTGTGGGATGCAGGCATCGAGGTCATCTCCCTTCGGTTGGATCGTTGCTGATGCTCTAGTTACAGGGCCCAGGCGCTGTGAGCCAGAGGCGCAATGGTGGAGCTTACAAGTCCGTCCTCAACACCACCAAGGCGTGTCTTCCCGAACATCCGGCATCAGCCGCGCCAATCCCGGGCCTCGACAGGCAGGCGCCGAGCGATCGAGATCCCGGCTTTGTGCTGCGTTGGCCGGGATGACGTTGTTGTTGGCTATTTGGCCAGACGGGCTGAGCGTGCGGCAGCTTCCAGACCGGCAGGGCGGTCGGCCACCTTGAAACCGGCAAGGGCCAGAATGTCGATCAGCAAGCGGTCATCGAGTTCCTGCAGGCGATCGTCGGCCAGGCCCGACAGCACCAGGTCGGCATGGCCGTGCAGGCGCGCCCAGATCAACAGGCCCAGCTGTTCCGAATCGAAGGTGCCGATACTGGGACGGTTGAGTTCGCGGTTGCTGGCAGCCAGGCGGATCAGTTCGGCTGGTCGGTGCACCAGGATTTCGGCTGCGAGCCCCGAAGCCTGATCACCCCGGTTGCTGGCGTTGTAGGCGTAGAGCGAGCGATAGACCTCGCCCTGTTCGCGGGAAAATTGCAGGTAGTAGCGGCAGCGGCGCGACAGGCAGCCGGCCATGCTGTCAAAGGGCAGGCTGGCCAGACCCTCGGCCTCGCGGTCCTGTTCGACATGGGCCAGCAGGATGCCGAGGTCAGCCAGATGGCGGCTGCGGATTTCCGCGCCGATGGCATCGACCCCGCCGGGAAAATAGCGATAGATCGCGCCCGGTGCGCATTCCAGCTGCTTGCACAGCTTGCACAGCTTGCGCACGGTCCAGTCGGTCGATCCGGTGTCGCGGATTAACGCTTCAGCGGTCGTCACGATACGGTCAGCCGAGAGTGCTGCACGTGCCACGGTGTTATCCCCCCAGGGCAGGAACGTTTCCCGGGGAAACGCAATACTTGCCCTGACATCAATTCAGAAGCCGATTCACAGGTCATGTCGCTTAGACATGCTCCGATCGGGCTCTGGTCCCCTGGCGCAGGCTTCAAAGGCCTGCTGCCGTCCGGGCGATATTCTAGTGAACCGCGTTCACTGCGCAAGACAGCGCCCGGGTCCAGACTGCCCTGATGACCTCAACTATTTGATATTGGGTACAAAATCGGATTTGTGCGAGGATGACCCATGGTAATGAAATCCATACATCAGAGCATCCGTGGCGTGCTGAGTCGGATTCGCCGAGTCGCGCTGACCCTGCTTGTTTGCGGCGTCGCCACGTCTGGAAATGCTGACGAGGTTGACCGTCTGGTTGTGTTTGCGGCTGCCAGCACGGTCGAAGCCGTGGCGGCTGCAGCATCGGGCTTTACACAGGAAACCGGAATTGCCGTGGTGGTCTCCCACGCCTCAAGCGCCTCGCTGGCCCGCCAGATCGAGCATGGTGCGCCCGCCGATATCTACCTTTCGGCCAACAATGTCTGGGTCGACTATCTCATGGAGCGTGACCTGATGGTTCCCGGCAGTGCCGTTGTTGTGGCGACCAACCGTCTGGTCGTCATTGCGCCTGCAGGCAGTGCGGTTGTGGAGGGTGCTGACTGGGCGCGAACACTGTTCAACGCCCTGGGGGAGGACGGCAGATTGGCGCTGGGTGACCCTGGGCACGTTCCGGCCGGGGTTTATGCGCGAGAGGCGCTGGAGAGCGCCGGTGTCTGGCAGGCGCTGGAAGAACGTACCGCCCGCACGGCTGATGTACGCGGTGCCCTGATCCTGGTTGCCCGTGGTGAGGCACCTGCAGGCATGGTTTATGCGACCGACGCACTGATCACGCCCGATGTGGCGGTGATCGCAACCGTGCCGGGGGAGCTTCATATGCCGATTGTCTATGTCGCGGCAGAGGTGGCAGGCGGCAACCATGATGCCGCAATGGCGTTCCTTGCCATGCTGGCTGGACCACAGGGCGCCACGGCGTTTGGCGACGCAGGCTTCCTGCCCGTGCCCTGAAGTCTCAGCCTTCGACGATCAGCTGGCTCTTGGCGGTGATGGTGCCCAGAATCTCCAGGAAATCCTCGCGCGTGAAGGCAACACAGCCTGCGGTGGGCCCCCAGTCCGCACGGGCAAGGTGCAGGAAGATGGCGCTGCCGGCACCGGCCGCCGGGGGATCGTCGTTGTGGCCCACAACGACAACGAGATCATAGAGGTTATCATCGCGCCACATTGCTTCATGGCTTGCTGCAAAGGGGCGCGCCACAAGGCGGTTGTAGTCGGCGTGTTGGGGATCATCGCACCAGCCGTCTTCGGGTCTGATGGCTTCGACCGGCAAGGCGCAGGCCGGTGCATCGCCACGATCGGGCCGATAGAGCAGCCGGCGCAGGGGCCATGTGCCGACCGGTGTGCCGCCGTCGCCTTCGCGTTTGTCGGCCACGATGCCGCCCGAACCCAGGGCACAGCGGTAGCTGTGCTCGCCCAGGCGGCAGACGCCATCGGCATTGACCAGAAGGTCACTCATGGCAGCTTGGCCTGGCGCCGGTCGATGCCGCGTTCGGAAAGCGCACGATCAAACGCTTCCAGCTGGGTCATGACGCGCCCGAACACGGTGTCGGCGGGATAGTGGCCTTCGCCATCAGGTTCGCCGGCGGGCATGCCGGTCAGCAGTTCGATGGCATCGGCTGCCGTGGCCGCGCTCCAGATGTGGAACTGTCCGGCCTCGATGGCTTCGACAACCTCATCCTTGAGCACCAGATTGCGCTCGTTGGAAACAGGCACGATGGCACCCTGGTTGCCGGTCAGGCCGCGTTCCTTGCAGGCGCGGAAGAAACCTTCGATCTTGTGGTTGGCGCCACCGATTGCCTGAACCTCGCCGGTCTGGTTGAGTGAGCCTGTCATGGCGATGTCCTGGCGCATGGGCACGCCCGAAAGCGAGGAAACTATCGCGCAGGTCTCGGCCAGCGAGGCCGAATCGCCTTCGACGCCGCCATAGGATTGCTCGAACGTGATCGAGCAGGAGAAGGAAAGCGGGAACGTACGCGCGAAGAGCCCATTGAGGTAACCCTCCACGATCAGCGCACCTTTCTGCTGGATCGGTCCGCCCATGGCGACGCGCCGCTCGATGTTGACGATGCCATAGGACCCCACATAGGTGCGTGCGGTGATGCGGCTGGGAAGGCCAAAGGCGTGGTCGCCCAGTTGCAGATAGACCAGACCGTTAACCTGGCCGGCTCTTTCACCGTCTGTCTCGATCAGGATGGAGCCTTGGGTGATCCGCTCCAGGCTGCGTTCCTCGGCACGACCGTTGCGCCGCCGGCGCTCGTTGATGGCGCGCGCAACACACTCGGTGGTGATGGTGTCGCTGCCGGAAAGTTCAGCGGCTTCAGCAAGCAGGTCGGCAATCAGCTCGAAACGAGAAGACAGCTTTTCCCGGTCATCAGCCCAGCGTGTGGCGTGGCCCAGCAACAGGTTGATCGCGCCTTCCTTGGCAACATGGCCCTGGTCGGCAGCCTGGCGCTGGATCAGACGGGCGAACAGGGCAACATCCTCATCATTGGTCGGGACGTAGGGATCGATCTCTGCCTTGATCTTGAAATAGGTGCGGAAGTCCTGATCGGCCGAGAGCAGGCGGTAATACCAGCTTGGCGAACCCACCAGCACGACCTTGACGTCGAGCGGTATCGCCTTGGGCTTGGGCGTTCCCGTCAGGGGCACACCGCCGTAACGGTGCAGTTCCTCGATGCGGATCTCCTGGTCGCGCATGGCACCTTTTAGGAAGTGCCAGGCGACCTGTTGGCCGGCAATGGCATCGGCACGCAAGACCAGAATGCCGCCATTGGCCTGGTGCAGGGCGCCGCCCCGGATCATCGTAAAATCGGTATGGAGTGAGCCCGAAACCGGAAGGTATTCAATGGCGCCAAAGAGGTTCTCGTAGGTCGGGTTGGGCTCCAGCACGACATTGGGATGTTGGGTGTCCCCGTTGTCGACAATCAGATTGACGGCATAGCGGCGTGTCAGCTCCGAAGGCCCCTGGGTCACGGTTTTGGCGCCACCCTGGCCCTGGGATTGCTGATCGGCATGGTCAGCCGGTGCTTGGCCTTGGAAGAGGTGCAGGTTGTCGAGAATGTCGCTGCGCAGTTCGACTAACCAGCGCGTCAGGCCCTGGTGGCCGCCATAGGTTGCTTCGAGTTCAGCCAGCAGGGTGGCGGTGGTTTCATCGGCGATGGTGCGGTTGACCTCGCGCACGCGCCGCGTCAGATCCAGCTCCTCGCGCCTGGCGGTGGCGCGCATTTCGATCATGGCGGGATTAAGCGTCTCGACAGCCTTTTCCAGTTTCTCCCGGTCTTCCTGGGGCAAGGCCAGAAGCTCTTCCTGGCTCACCGGCTTGCCGTCTTCGCCCATCATCACGAGTGACAGGCCCTGGGGACCAGACCAGACATCCAGACCATGGGACCGCGCCATCCCGCGCAGCTTGCCATAGGACGCGTCCATCTTTTCCTTGGTTTCTTCCTGGGCCAGACGGATCTGATCGGCATAGGCATCCGACGTGAAGGCCTTGCGCAGGGCATCGGTCAGGGCGGGCAGAAGTTCTGCCATGTCATCACGGAAGGCGCGCCCCTTGCCCGCAGGCAAGCGCACCGGGCGCGGTTTGTGGGTGCGCCGGAAGTTGTTGAGATAAACCCAGTCGTCACTGGGTGGCTTGCCCGTGACATGGGCGGTCAGGTAGCCGCGTGTGGCGTCCATACGCCCAGAGCGGTCCTCGCCCAGAACAAAGGTATTGTAGCCCTCGTCATCCATGGAGAGGGCAAAGTCGAGCGCTTCACGCGCCAGCGTGTGGGATGAGAGATCAAAAAGTCGGGCCTCTTCGAGACCTTCTGTGCCCGCGTCGAAGCGGCCCGAGAAATCGGGTTTACCTACGTCGTCACGGCTGAGTTTTTTGACTGTCATGGTTTCCTCGTTTCAACACCGCAGCCTACTGTCAGTTCCAGGCGCGGGCCAGTCCCGCCAGATCAACCTTGATGTGATGACCGCAACATGCGCGGCCGGTCAGATTGCATAGAATTGGGGCCATGTCTGAACGATTTCTTGGATATGAGCGTGATGCGCTCGACCGGCAGTACGATCTGATCGGCCAGCAGGGCGAACGGTTTGCCGTCTATTGCGCTCTCTATGAAAGCCTTTCTGAGAGCACACGCCGTTCCTTTCCAGACTCCGTCATGGATGTCGAAGGTGAGGGCGGGCTGGTGATGGACCTGTTTCCCGCGCCCAAGGCGGGTTCCCCGATCCTGCTTTTTCTCCATGGCGGCCTGACCGGAAACCGCAACCGGCGTGATGTCGCGTTTCTGGCCTCCGGGCTGGTGCCCCATGGCTGCGCCGTGGTGCTGGCCGATGGCTGCCAGCCGCTGGGTGGCGACGTGATTACCGCGATCGACAATGCCCGGCGTGCCGTGCTCTGGCTGCGTGCCCATGCCGATAGGCTGAATGGCGATGCCGGACGCATCTTTGTCATGGGCCAGGGATTGGGTGTGGTTCCTGCCGCACTGACCCTGACAGCCGATTGGTCTTTCTATACCCATGGCGAGAATCTTCAGGCACCTGTCGCCGGATTGGCCGGTATTTCTGGCATTTTTGATCTCGAGCCGGTCCACCGGTGTTTTCTCAACGGCATGGCACAGCTGGATGCTGCCATGACCCGGATGTACGCTCCGCTGGTCCTGGCGCCCACCATTCCCAAACCGCTTCCGCCGGTCTGGTTGGCGGTCGGAGCCCAGGAAACCGATGAATATCATCGCCAGATGCTGGTTTACGGTATGGCTGCCGAAGCCGCAGGATGTGCCGTGTCGGCGGCCACACTTGCCGATCACAACCACTTTTCCCTGCTTGCCGAACTGGGCGACCCATCAAGTGTGTTCACAAAACAGTTGGTGGAGTGGGTGTTAGACCCTGCAGTTGGGGAAAGCGTCCCTATATAAGGGCGGTGTGGACGGGGTGTGTTGCCCCATATGACAAGACAGCCAACGGGGGTTCCCTGATGTCCGGCCGAACCATTTTGATCGTCGATGATGACGAAGCACTGCGCCATTCCCTTGCTGAACAGCTTCACCTGCATGAAGAGTTCGATGTCGAGGAATGTGGAACGGGCAGCGAAGCCCTGGAAATCAGCAAGGATGACCGGTTCGACCTGGTCCTGTTGGATGTCGGTCTGCCCGACATGGACGGGCGCGAACTGTGCCGTCTGATGCGCCGGGCCGGCCAGAAGATGCCGATTATCATGCTGACCGCCGCCGATGGTGAGGCTGACACCATCCTGGGCCTGGAATCGGGCGCCAACGATTACGTCACCAAGCCGTTCCGTCTGGGTGTTCTGCTGGCACGTGTACGTGCCCAGTTGCGCCAGCATGAACAGAGCGAGGATGCGGTCTTCAACATCGGGCCCTATACGTTCCGTCCTGCTGCCAAACTTCTGGTGCACGACGAAACCAGCCAGAAGGTGCGCCTGACCGAAAAGGAGGCTTCGATCCTGAAGTTCCTCTATCGGGCCGGGAACAAGGCCGTGGGCCGTGATGTGCTGCTTGATCAGGTCTGGGGTTACAACGCCGGCGTGGCGACCCACACCCTGGAAACCCACATCTACCGCCTGCGCCAGAAGATCGAGGTTGACCCCTCAGACGCTCATCTGCTCATCACCGAACCCGGCGGTTACAGACTGAATCCCTGAATGATATTTGTTCGTTCGGACGCCGGCGCGGGCTCCGCTTTGTCTTTTAGCCTCAGTCGCCGGCGTTCACTCCGTTCACTTGGCTAACGCCGCATGCGCGGCGGGGTCGCGGTCGCTCCCTGTCGGCCAAGCGGGCCTCCCCATGGACAAGCCACCTGCGCTGTTTGTGAAACGTGTCCTGCTCGGGTGTTGAGTAGGCATCATGCGCGCACCACCTGAGCTGTTGGTGAGACGCACCCTGCACTGCCGGTGAGCGGGCATTCGGCGGCGAGAGCGAAGCGGCCGCCGACCGGTGCGACCGCACCGGCGCGCCCTATGGCGCGTAAGCCAAGCATGCGGAGCATGCGCCCGGCACTTGAGGGAACAATCAAAAAGCGGATCGCGCGCCCGGCACCTCAGCGAACCTATTGGGCGGCTGCCGCACCCGCCAACCTACGCGCGTCTTCCAGGGCCCAGGTCTCTTCCTGCTGGTTCCCGGTCTTGCGGGCGATGGCCAGCGAGATCAGCACGTTGTGCCAGGTGGCCAGATGCAGGCGGTCTTCGTCGAGCATCAGGCCGGTTGCGCCTTCATAGGCCTCTGCGAAGACAGGAAAGAAGATCGGGATCAGGGCCAGGTGGCCTAGTTCGGCCTCGCGCCAGCCCTGTCGTGCTTCTGCCCAGTCGATCAGGCCTGTCAGACGTCCTTCGAAATCGATCAGCAGATTGGTTGTGTTGATGTCACCGTGACAGGGCACGGTGGCGGGGTCGCCGGGCAGAGTCTCGCCCGAGCGGGCGATCGCCTCGATCAGCTCGGGACCCGCGACATCGCTCGTCACGCTTGCGATTTCTTCGAGGTTGCGCAAGTCGGACTTGGCTTGTTGATCCGGGAACGAAAGCTCTGCGCCCAGGCTGTGCAGGGCAGCCATGGTTTCAGCCAGATCATGCGCCAGAGTTTCGCGTTCGGTCTGGGGCAGGCCTTCGATCAGATCATCGTCCAGCGGGGTCCCGGGCACCTTTTCCAGGCGCATCCATGCAACAAACCCGGCTTCGCCCGCTGCCGAGGCGGCTCCGAACCGGTCGGAATCGATCAGTTCGGGCACGCGCACGGGCAGGGTGATTTCTTCAAGGGCATTGAGCGCGTCACACTCGGCCTGCCATTTCTCCAGGCCATCGCCCAGGCCTGCGGTGCCACGGATCAGCTTGAGAACCGTGTCGTCGGCCAGGTCATAAACATCGCCCCACAGGCCGTTGCCCAGTTGGGTGATGTCGGAGAGTTCCGCGGTTGCGCCGCTGGCTTTCAGGGCCTGGATCAGTTCGGGCGTGTTCATGCTGCCTTCTTGTTGTTGAGAATCGCGCGGGCCATCAGGACGCCTGCGATGGTGGAAACAAAGGTGACCGCGCCAAAGATCAGCCCGACCTCGTGCCAACCGCCAAACCCGATCAGCCAGCCCGCCAGAATCGGTGTTGCAAAGATGCCCAGGTTCCGCCCTGCCATGAGCGGGCCAAAGGCTGTCGGCCCGGCGCGGCTACCGCCAAGCAGTCTTCCGGGAACGGCAAACAGGCAGGTCGGCGCGGCACCCGAAACCACGCCGTAAAGTGTGATGGCGACAAGCCCCGTGATGGCGCCCAGATAGGGTGCCACGACCCAGACCACGGCCTGGATCAGGGTTGCCCCACCAAACAGCAGGCCAAGAGGCACGCCCTTGCGCAAGAGCCAGCCGGTCGAAAGGCCACTGATCAGGACGCCGACGACACACAGGGCATTGGCGGCAGCAGCGGTGTGCGCGCCCACGCTGAAGGTTTCGACCATGTAATCGGGCAGCCATGTCATGAAGGCAATGTACTGGCCTCCCCAAATGGCAAAGACGATGCCGGCAAACCACAGCAGGGCTTGTTCGCGCGATGTTGTAGAGAGTGCTGCAGCTTCATCCGCCAGTCCGGCAAGGGCTTGGGAAACCGGTTTCCAGCGCAACCACAGCCACACACCCACCAGGACCGTGAGCACGACCGAGACCCACCAGAGCGGGCGCCAGCCATAAGCGCTAAAGGTCAGGTAACCCACGCCCAGCGCCAGAATCTGGCCTACCGGCACCCAGATCGCGACAACGCCTGCGACCGTGGAGAGGTCCTTCTCGACAGCGCTGCGGTTGGCCAGAGCGGGCCCTGCAATGGCAAAGACAGCATAGGCAAACCCCTCAAGCGCACGGGCGCCAAGGTTGAGCCAGGCGATTTCCGGCAAGGCCAGGGTCACCAGGTTGCCCGCCATAAAAAACAGCAATGCACCGCCCATGATCAGGGCGGGATGGCGCGCTGCCAGGCGACCTACTGCGACAGAGAGAATGAGCCCGGAAAGCGCATAGATCGACACCAGCGCGCCCGCCGTGATGCGGTCATAACCATAGGCGTCGATCAGCAGGGGCAGAGCCGGTGGCAGCTTCAGCATCTGGAACGCGGCCAGCGAGGAGATCGCCAAACCCAGCCAGATACCGCCCCAGTCGCTTCTGCCCGATCCCGTGCCCGGGGCGTTGGAGGTCAAAGGTTGCAGCCTAACCGGCCGTGATCTCGTCGAGGGTCACCATGGCGTGGAAGGGGATGCTGGCGTTTTCATAAAGTTCCCTGCCGCCCTTCAGGCGATCGACCACGGTGATGACCCCGGCAACGTCGCCGCCCTCGGCACGCACGGCCTCGACTGCCGTCATGGTGGAGCCGCCTGTGGTCATGGTGTCTTCCAGAAGGATGACGCGATCACCTTTCTGCATCTGGCCTTCGATCTGGCGCTGGGTGCCGCGGGTCTTGGCTTTGTCGCGGACATAAAATCCACGCAGGGGTTTGTCACCCGATGCACTGGCCATGACCACCGCCGTCACCACCGGAATCGCTGCTGTGGCCATGCCGCCTACGGCCGTGACATCGGAATCAGCGAGGTGTTGTGCCAGCATGGTGCCGATCAATGTGGCGCCTTCCGGGTGCATGGTGACGCGGCGCAGGTCGATATAGACGCTGGCGCGTTCGCCCGATGCGAGCTCGAAATCACCGCCGCTCAAGAGCGCGTGTTCGCGGATCAGGGTCAGAAGTCGTTCCTTGGCCGATACGTTACTCATCACAATGTTCCGATTCTGGCTGTGCGCCTTGCGGTGCGGGTGGTCCCGGTTCGTGTGAGGGTATACCCTGTGGCCATGGTTGGATGCGAGCGTGATTCTCGCCGGAACGTGGACATCATGGGACAAGAGCAAACGCCGTGACGGGTGCCGACGACTTTTTCGTCCGTTTTTGGGGTGTGCGTGGCAGCATCGCCTGCCCCGGACCTGCGACTGTGCGCTATGGCGGCAACACCTCCTGCCTGGAGGTGCGTTGCGGCCCGCACCTGTTGATTCTTGATGCCGGCACAGGCTTGCGCGGGCTCGATCTCTCGCTGCCCGACGGGCCGCTCGACGCCGATCTGTTCATGACCCACACCCATCTCGATCATGTCTGTGGCTGGCCTTATCTCAGCGCTCTCAACCGGGCCGACACCAAACTCAACGCCTGGTCGGGCCACCTCAAGGCGCCCCATACCCTGGAAAGCGTGCTGGAGCGGTTCCTGAAAGACCCCGTGACGCCGGTGACGGAGGCCTCGCTGCAGGCTGATATCACCTGGAAGACCTTTCAGGTGGGTGATGTTCTCAAACCGCGCGAAGGCATCACGATCCGTGCTGCGCCGCTCAACCATCCCAACGGCGCCACGGGCTATCGGATCGAGTATGGCGGCCGTTCGATCTGTTACGTCACCGATACCGAACATGTCATCGGGGAACCTGATGCCCATGTTCTGGGGCTGATCGAGGGTGCAGACCTGATGATTTACGATGCGACCTATACCGATGAGCAATTCCCCAACTTCGTGACCTGGGGCCATTCCACCTGGGAAGAAGGCGTGCGTCTTTGTGATGCTGCCGGGGTCGGCACGTTTGTCGTGTTCCATCATGATCCCGGCCATGACGACGACCGTATGGACGCCATTGCCGCCGAGCTTGAAGTCAAACGTCCAGGCTCGGTTGTTGCGCGTGAAGGCATGGTGTTGCGACCGTGAGCGGCATACGCACGAACTTGCGCCGGATGGGTCTGGGCCTTGCCACGATCACCGGTATGGCCCGGCGCGGGTTCTTCATTCCCTATCGTTATGCCGATACCTTGCCGGGTCCCGGTGCCCGCGCGCCCTATGAGGCGATCGAGCGGCTGTTCCACGATCATGCAGCGGTGTTTGCTGCCACCCTGTCGAAGGCCGGCGACTTTGCCGGCGACCTTGCGGCCATCGGCGCAGATGATCCGGCACCAGGTCCGCGCTGGAACCAGGACTGGTTTCCCCGCATGGATGCCGCCATTGCCTATTCCATGGTGCGGGCTGCTGAACCTTCCCGCATCGTCGAAGTGGGATCAGGCCACAGCACCCGGTTCATGGCGCGTGCCATCAGCGACGGCAGGCTGGTCACACGCCTGACCGCCATCGATCCCGCACCGCGTGCCGCCATCGATACGCTGGATATCGACATCGTGCGTGAACCCGTGCACCGGGCCGACACAGCCATCTTTGCCGCGCTGACGCCCGGTGACATCCTGTTCATCGATTCCAGCCACATCGCCATGCCCGGTTCCGATGTCGACCTGCTGTTCAACCGCGTCCTGCCGGAACTACCCCACGGCGTGCTGGTCCATATCCACGATATCTTCCTGCCCGATGACTATCCGGCATCGTGGGACTGGCGGGGCTACAACGAACAGCTCGCTGTCCTGCCGCTTCTGACCTCGGGCGCATGGCAGCCGCTGTTTTCCAGCCGCTACATGGCAACCCGTCAGGTCGATAAGCTTGCGGCAAGCCCGGTTGGCGCGCTGCCCATGCCGACCGGCGCGATGGAAACAAGCCTGTGGCTGCAGCGGCGATGAAGACGGCACGGGGCATCACGACGCTGACACGCAGTTATGACGCCGGGTTATCGCGATACGCGGTATACAAGATCGTCTGCAAAGGACGGTACCGGTGAATCTGGCCCAGCGAATGATGACCATGTTGCTGGGACCGCCTGTCGAGGGCGGCCTGCCCGATCGCGTAAAGCGCCAGATCGAAGAGGACCAGGCCGAAAGCGAGATCCTGATCGGCTGGGTCCAGATGGTCGGCATCATCCTGTTTGCCGGGCTCTACAGCGCCGCCCGCAAGACCTTTCCTGACGACGCCATGTTCGAGCCTGTGCCCTGGGCGCTGGGCGCCTATTTCGGGTTTACGCTTCTGCGTCTGGGTCTGGCCTACGCTCACAAGCTTCCGGCCTGGATGATCGTGATCTCGATCGTGGTCGACATGTCCGTGCTGCTGATCACGATCTGGAGTTTCCATATCCAGTACATGCAGCCGCCGGGCTTTTCGCTCAAAGGCCCGACCATGCTCTATATCTTCGGGCTGATTGCGTTGCGTGCCCTGCGCTTTGACCCCCGATACGTGGCCATGGCAGGTGCTGTTGCCGTGATCGGCTGGCTGGCCATGCTGGCCAATGCCATCCTGGTTGATTCCGAGCCCAGCGCGATTACACCGCGATTACATTCATTACCTCTCGTCCAGCGACATCCTGATCGGTGGAGAGATGGATAAGATTCTCTCCATCATCCTGGTGACCGGCCGTGCTGGTGATCGCGCTGACGCGCGCGCGCAAACAGCTCATCCGGTCGGTTTCGGAAAGCCAGGCGGCAGAGGACCTCTCGCGCTTCTTCTCGCCCGAGATCGCCGAGAAGATCACCCACAGCCAGGACATCGTGAAACCCGGCGAAGGCGTGCTGCGCGAAGCCGCCATCCTGTTCGTCGACCTGCGCGGGTTCACGGCGCTCTCCCAGCGCATCGGACCGAACCAGACGGTGGACATGCTGTCGCGTTACCAGGGCGTCGTGGTGCCCACGGTGCAGGCCCATGGCGGGGCGATCGACAAGTTCATGGGCGACGGCGTCATGGCAACCTTCGGGGCCGCCAACGCGACCGACACCTTTGCTGCCGATGCGCTTGCCGCCGCGCTGGAAATCGATGCCAAGATGACCGCCTGGAACGCGCGCCGCGCCGCGCGCGAACAGCGCCTGCTCGCCTGGGGCATGGGCCTTGCCACCGGCACTGTGGTGTTCGGCGCGGTGGGTGATGAAACCCGGCTGGAATACACCGTCATCGGCGATGCCGTGAACCTGGCGGCCAAGCTGGAAAAACACTGCAAGACCCGCGGTGCCCGCCTGTCGGTCACCAACGACGCCCTCATCCTGGCCCAGCGCCAGGGCTTTGCCGGTCACGGCCTGACGATCGAGGAACTGGTCAGGGTCGAAGGCGTCGCGGTCGACATGGATGTCGGCATCCTTCCGGCATAGACCTGCCCCATGGATATCTGGCTGCTTCTTTCCATTGGCGGCATGCTTGCGGTCGTCGGCTTCAGCATCTGGCATGCGGTGCGTGACAGGAGCCCTTCTGAGGTTGTTGCAGGACTGGTCAGCGCGATCGGCGTGGAACTCCTGGGCCTGGCCGCGATCATCTTTTTTGTCGGCGGCGCCCTTCTTGTGATCCTGCTCACCGGCGGTGGCCCTGCGGTTGGTCTGCTGTCCATTCGCGGTCCCCATCGTCGTGCTTGTCCTGGGCATCATCCTCTGGCGCCTCCGCCACTGATCGCTTCCACGCGCGCCGGCTGCCGCCGCTATGGTGGGGCCCTGACAATGACAAGGGAGGAGACCATGCGGCTCAAGGGCAAGGTGGCGCTGATCACGGGCGGGAATTCGGGCATCGGGCGCGGCATCGTTGCGCGGTTCGTGGCCGAAGGGGCTGCCGTGGCGATCGTTGCGCGGAACGCCGACAAAGGTCAGGCGGTGCTGGCGATGAGGAACAGGCCAGGGGCGCGGATGCCGCGTTCTATCTCCTGCGACCTCTCGCAGTCGAGTCCGAGGTCAGGGCCATGGTCGCCGACGTCGTCGCGCGATTCGGGCGGATCGACATTCTGATCAACAATGCCGGCGTGGGCGGCAGGCGCGCCGGGGTGGAAGACAGCGACCCGCCGGGCGTGCGCTGGGACAAGCTGCGCGGCCCCAATCTGGATGCGCCCTGGTTCGCCACCGCCTATGCCATGCCCCACCTGATTGAAACCAAAGGCAGCATCGTATGCACCTCATCCACCGCCACATGGCACGGCAACTGGGGCACCTATGGCATCGCCAAGGCCGGGGTCGAGGCGCTGGTGAGGAGTTTTGCCGCCGAAGGCGGACCCCATGGTGTGCGCTGCAACGGTGTCTCGCCGGGCTGGATCGCGACCGAACGCGATGCCGAAGCACCGCCTTCGGGCGGTGGTGACTGGGCCCTTCCGCCCTCGGCCTTCAACCGCATGGGAACCCCGGCAGAGATCGCAGCAGCCGTGCTGTTTCTGGCGAGCGACGAAGCCAGCTTCGTTACCGGCCAGACCCTGATTGTCGATGGCGGGCTGATGGTGCTCGATTATCCTTCCATGGACATGCTGAAGGACGCGGGTCCGGGCATGATGTCGGCGAACCGCTGATGCGCAATCAGGTAGGGCGGTGGCCGGTTCACGCCTTGGTGAATCGGCTTGCCAGACGGGCGCTGTGCGCCACAATGGCGCCATGAACGACGCCACCATCATTTTCCTTGGTTGCCTTGCCGTAATCGCCGTCAGCATCTGGATGGTGTTCTTCAAGGCGCGCATCCCGATTCCTGAGAACCTGCCGCGCGGCGTGACCCGTTTCACGCTGGAGGTGCTCAACGACTGGCTGCGCCTGTTCGGCGGCCTGACCGGCTGTGTCGGCCTGCCCCTGGCACTCGCCCTGGCGCTCGCGGTCCTGTGGGGCGGCATGACCCCCTGGCACTTCGTCGGCGCCATGCTGATGTTCGTCCTGATGATCGTGTGGCGGATGCGCTAGGCGACTTTTGTCTTCCGTCGTCACCCGGCTTGACCGGGTGATCCATCTCCGATTCCCACACCGCTCGCAGACAGAACGTTCGATCTGCCATCGTTTTGCGCCCAGGGTTCACCCTCCTGCACGCGTGAAACGGCTACGGGATGGATGGCCCCATAAAGTGGGGCCAAGACGGATCAAAGCAGAGCGTATCGCTGCACTGCTACTTGTAGGGGTCAGCCGCGTCGCGCAGGCCGTCGCCCAGGAAGTTGAAGGCCAGCACGACGATGATCACCGGTACCACGGGCAGCATCAGCCAGGGGTAGAGCGCGACGACGTTGATGTTCTGGGCTTCGTTCAGCAGCACGCCCCAACTGGTGATCGGCGGGCGCAGGCCCAAGCCCAGGAACGACAGGGCGGTTTCGCCCAGGATCATGCTGGGGATCGAGAGCGTGGCCGAGGCGATCAGATGGCTGGTGAAGCTGGGCATCAGATGGCGGAAGATGACGCGCTTGGGCTTGGCGCCCATCAGCACGGCGGCGGTGGCGAAATCCTCCTCGCGCAGGGCCAGCAGCTTGGAGCGCACGGCGCGCGCAAGCCCGGTCCAGTCGAACAGGCCCAGAATGATCGTGATGCCGAAATAGACCAGATCGGACTCCAGGTCACCGGCAGGCTGGCCGAGAGCGCCATCCACAAGCGGCAGTTCCGGGAAGCTGCGGATGATCTCGATCAGGCGCTGCACGGCCGAATCGATCCAGCCGCCGTAATAGCCCGAGAGACCGCCCAGGATGACCCCCAGCAGGAAGCTGATCGCAATGCCGAATCAGGCCGACGGTGAGCGAAATGCGCGCGCCATAGAGAATGCGCGAGAGCATGTCGCGGCCCAGCCGGTCGGTGCCCAGAAGGAACAGCGTGCCGTCCTCTGCGGGACAGATGATGTGGAAAGCTGCCGTCGATCAGGCCCCAGAATTCGTAATCGATCGCCCAGGCAGAAGAACCGGATGGGCTGCACCTGGTCCTTGTTGGGCGTGTAGATCGCTCGAGCGTTTCCATGTCGAGGCGATAGTCGAAGCCATAGACAAACGGGCGCACCAGACTCGCCCTCGTGGAAGATGCGCACCATCTGGGGCGGGGCATAAAGGAAAGTCGGTGTTGCGCGAATGCAGGTTGTAGGGCGCCAGGATTTCGCGAGATCAGGATCGATCCGAAGGTCATGATCAGCAGCACGCCCGACCAGACCGCAAGCTTGTGGCGGCGGAACTTCCACCACATCAGCGTCCACTGGTTGGCCAGATAGAACTTTTCCTGGGCCGGCGTCAGCGCCTCGACCGCATTGGCGTCCCACGGGTCTTCGTTGACGTAACGCGGAGATGTTGCCCGATGGGTTGGGGTCGTGTCGGTCATCGTCAGTGCACCCGCTCCCCCGGCAAGCCGGATCCGCGGATCGAGCACGGCCAGCAGCAGAGTCGCGAGATCAGGACGCCGATCACGGTCAGGAAGGCCAGGCACATCAGGAACGAACCGGCCAGGAACATGTCCTGGGTCTGGAGCGCGCGCAGCAGGATGGGGCCGGTGGTCGGCAGCGACAGCACGACCGAAACGATGACCGCGCCGGAAATCACCTGCGGCAGCAGGTTGCCGATATCGGCAATGAAGGGGTTGAGCGCCATGCGCAGCGGGTACTTCACCAGCGCCTTGCCGGGCGACAGGCCCTTGGCGCGCGCGGTGACGACATACTGCTTCTGGAGCTCATCCAGCAGGTTGGCGCGCAGACGCCGGATCAGGCCCGCGGTGCCCGACGTGCCGATGACGACGACGGGGATCCACAGATGCTCCAGGACCGAGACGAACTTGCCCCAGGTCCAGGGCTGATCGACATATTGCGGGTCCATCAGGCCGCCGATCGAAGTCCCGAACCAGACATTCGCCAGGAACAGCATGACCAGCGCCAGCAGGAAGTTGGGCGTGGCCAGGCCCAGGAAACCCAGCAGGGTGAGCCCGTGATCGCCCCAGGAATACTGGTGCGTGGCCGAATAGACGCCGATCGGGAAGGCGACAACCCAGGTGAAGATGATGGTGGAACCGGCAACGATGATGGTGAGGTAGAGGCTCTCGCCGATCACTTCGGCCACCGGCTTGTTGTATTCGAAGCTGATGCCCATGTTGCCTTGCAGCAGATCGGCCGACCCAGATCAGGTATTGCTGCCAGACCGGCTTATCGAGGCCGAACTCCTCGGTCAGCACGGCAACCTGTTCCTTGCAGCTCGATTCCCCCTGGGCTTCACACTCGGCGATCATGGTCGAGAGGAAATCGCCGGGCGGCAGCTGGATGATGATGAACGTGATCAGGCTGATGCCGATCAGCGTGGGCACCATCAGCATGATGCGGTGGGCGAGATAGCCGATCATGGCCGCCCGTCCTCACCGTCGGTGTAGAAGAAGGTTTCGGGCTGGTACATGCCGAACTGCGCGCCGGGGTCCCAGTTGAAGATGCCCTCGGTTCGGGACGTTGTGCATGCGGTTGGTGACGACGACGGGCTGAAGCGTGCCTGCAACCAGGCCGATGGTGTAGACGCCCTCGGCATAGATCTCGAGAATCTCGTGCCAGATCGCGCGGCGGGCTTCCGGACTCTCGGCGCCGCGCCATTCTCCGTAGAGTTCCATCAGGCGCCTGGGCCCTTCCATGTCGACGGGTTCGCCCGATGCGCCGGAGGTCTCGTAGTACTGGCCCCATTGCGGCCATTGCAGAAGCTGCTGGCTGGTCGGCGCATATTCGGCCGGGCTCATTTCGGAGGTCGGCAGGCCGTTCTCCGAGCCGAACGAGATCGCCATCACGGTTTCGCCGGCAAAGATGCGGTTGCGCAGCACTTCGCGCTGCAGGGGCTTGGAGAAGACCTTGACGCCGGCGTCCAACCAGGAATCGTGGATCAGCTCCAGAATGTCGGTTTCCTCGGGATCTTCGCCCGCGGTTTCCACGATGATCTGCAGCGGGCGGCCATCGGGCAGCAGGCGCAGGCCCTGACTGTCGCGTTCCGTCAGGCCCATCTCGTCGAGCAGACGGTTGGCTTCGTCCAGATCAAAGGCGGCATAGGCGTCGCGGTACTCGGCTTCATAGAGCGGTGAGGCCGGCAGCACGGTGTTCTGGCCCTCGATGCCCAGGCCGTAATAGATCACCTGGTTGATCTCGTGGCGGTTGATGGCCAGCGACAGGGCGCGGCGGAAGCGGACGTCGCGCAACACCTCGCGCCAGACCGGGTCGGAGACATTGAGGTTGGGGAACAGGGCAAGCTGGCTACCGCGCGCGGTGCGCCACAGATTGACCGTGTAGTCGTTGTGCTCCTCGCCCTCCTTCAGGAAGGTGTAGTCGCTGAAGGCAAGGCCGCGTGCCTGCAGGTCGGATTCACCGGCCCAGGTCTTGAGCGGGATGAGCTTGGAATCGACCACGTTCATGAAGATCCGGTCGATATAGGGAAGCTGCTGACCCGCCGCATCGACCTTGTAGTAATAGGCGTTGCGTTCGCCGATGAAGCGCTGTGCGGGCGCCTCGGTCGTGATCGTCCAGGGCTGCAGCGTCGGCAGGGCGGGATTGTCGAACTTGTACATGTTGTCGACGGCGTTATGGAGCGAAGCCCAGCTTGTCTTGCCTTCCTCATCGACCCACGCTTCGATCTGGGCCGTGTCGCCATGTTCGATGTGATACTGCTTCATGAAATGCGCAGGCCGGTAGATGAAGAGCGGCGCTGCGCTGGCCAGCACGGGCAGGAAGTCGGGATTGGGTGCGTGCCAGGTGTAACGCACCGTGGTCTCGTCGATGACCTCGAACACCGGCGGCTGGTCGTCGACCATCAGCAGGGTCGGCGGGCCCGCTGGTGCGAGTTCCTCGTTGTTGGCGACATCCTCCCACCAGTAGCGGAAGTCTTCGGATGTGAAGGGTTCGCCGTCCGACCAGCGGTGACCCTCGCGCAGGTGGAAGGTGAAGATGCGGCCTTCCTCGACCTCATAGGATTCCAGGATGTCGGGAAGGATCTCCAGCTCGGTGTTGTAGGCTACCAGACGGGCATAACCGAACACGACCAGCAGGCGGGTATCCCGGCTGCGGTTGATCAGCATGTTCCAGTTGCCGCCGTAAACGCCGATTTCACGGCCATCGTCCACGACATGGGGATTGTCGGGCAGGCGCTCGGCCATGGGTGGCATGATCACGGTATCGACCAGGGGCTGCCAATAGGGCACCTCGGTTGCCTGAGCAGCTGCCAGGTTCGGGGTTGCGCCGGCAATCAGGGCGGCTGCCAGGATCAGGCGTCTGATCATGCCGCGATCCCTTCCGGCTTTGCGCTGGCGCGCACGAAATGGCCGTTGCCCAGATCGATCATCTGCAGGGTCGTGCCCTCCGCAACCGTGAAAGGCTCGGGCCATGCCGAGGGAAGCGAGGCGCGGCCCGCCATCAAGGCGGTCAGGTCCAGCTTGCGATCGGGGTTGGGCTCGGGCACGGCCGCTAGCAGAGCCTTGGTATAGGGGTGCACCGGATTCTTGAAGATGTCCTCGCGGCTGGCCTGTTCGACCAGACGGCCCGAACACATCACGGCAATGCGGTCGGCCATGTAGTCGATGACCGCCAGGTTGTGCGAGATGAAGAGGTAGGTGAGACCCAGTTCCTTCTGCAAGTCTTTCAGAAGGTTCAGGATCTGCGCCTGGATCGAGACATCCAGCGCGCTGACCGGCTCGTCGCAGATCAGCAGTTCGGGCTCCAGCGCCAGGGCGCGGGCAATGCCGATCCTCTGACGCTGCCCGCCGGAGAAGCTGTGGGGGATAGCGGCGCAGATGGCGCACATCCAGACCAACCAGACGCATCAGTTCCATGGCGCGCTCGGCGCGTTCGGCAGGGGTGCCGATCTTGTGGATTACCAGGGGCTCGGAGATGATGTCGAACACCGTCATGCGCGGGTTCAGCGATCCGAAGGGATCCTGGAAGATGAACTGCACCTTGCGGCGGTAATCGAAACAGCTTGTCGCCTTCCAGTGCAGCGATATCGACCGGTGTGCCCCGGTCGTTGAAGGTCACCGTGCCGGAATCGGGCGTCAGTGCCTTCATGATCATCTTGCTGGTTGTGGTCTTGCCGCAGCCTGACTCACCCACCAGACCCAGGCATTCACCGCGGCGCACATCAAAGCTGATGTCATCGACCGCCAGGTGCTGGGTTGATCCGCGCGCCAGCCAGCCCTTGTTGCGCACGCTGAAGGTCTTGGTCAGATGCTCGATGGTCAGCATCCGGTCATCGGCACCTTCGGGCCAGGCTTCGCGTTCCGGCCGTTTCAGGGCGGAACGGTCCTGCTTGATCTCGCGCAGGGGGATCAGGCGCTCGCCGGGCTTCATGTCGAACCGCGGCACTGCAGCCAGAAGACCCTTCAGATAGGGATGACGCGGATCACCGAAGATGTCCCGCAGACCGCCCTGCTCCATGACCTCGCCGTGGTACATGACGACGACGTCCTCGGCGACATTGGCCACCACGCCCAGATCATGGGTGATCATCAGCACGGCCATGCCCAGTTCGGCCTGCAGATCGGCGATCAGCTTCAGAATCTGCGCCTGGATCGTGACATCCAGCGCGGTGGTGGGTTCGTCGGCAATCAGCAGGCTGGGGCGGCAGACCAGCGCCATGGAGATCATGGCGCGCTGACGCAATCCGCCGGAGAGTTCAAAGGGATAGGCGCGCCATGCCTTTTCCGGATCGGGGAACCCGACCAGGCGCAACATCTCGACCGTCAGTTCCTTGGCCTCGGGCTTGGAACAATTGCGATGGAGCAGAAGCGCCTCGCCCACCTGATCGCCCACGGTATGGAGCGGTGAAAGCGAGGTCATGGGTTCCTGGAAGATGATCGAGATGCTCCCGCCACGGATCTGGCGCATCTTCTTGCCGTCGGCGGGAAGCGCTACCAGATCGACCGGCGCGTCGTCGGGTTTTGCCGGGTCGTTGAACAGAACCTGGCCGCCCGTGATCTCGGCGTTCTGCGGCAGAATGCGCATCAGGGTTTGGGAAATGACGGTCTTGCCGGAGCCGGATTCACCAACCAGGGCCAGCGTGCGGCCGGCGGGAATGGCAAAGCTGACGCCCTTGACGGCCTGCACTGCACCGTCGCCCACCAGGAACTGCACCCTGAGATCGCGGATATCGACCAGCGGCGTCATAGATGATCGTCCGGCATGGCGCCCTGGCGCACGGCAAAGCCCATGGCGTCCAGATTGGCGAGCGTGACATCGTTCAGCGGCAGTTCGCGGTCCTGGGCAGCCTCCATGGCAATTGCCACGACGGTATCAAATCCGTCGAGTGATGAATCCACCGTGATGGTGTTGCCCGTGCCCCGCAACTTCAGCTCCATCCAACTTTTCGACCCCGAAAGGTCCATACTGCCGCCATACCGATTCCGCCGCATGGAATAGAATGCAAGTTTCATTCCGGAAAGCTCTGACCAGCCTATGGTGCGCGCCAGCGGCCCCAGCGTTCTGATGCCGTTGGCCGAGATTTCAACGCTGGTCATGTTCTTCACCAGCGTGCGCAAGCCGAAGACCGTAAAAACCGCCCCGATAGCCAGAAGGATGTAGACCAAGACGCTGACAACCTCAATGAGGAGCAGCGGCGTGAAACAAATCAGCGCGCCCGCACCTGCACGGATGTAGTCACCCATCAGGACCTTTGTGTCATAGCGATGCAGGCTGGATTGATTCAAGACGGACTTCCGGCGGAACAAAACACGTCGGACGCATCAAGCCACCGCGCCCGGGGATGATCGCGCACGAATGCGACAAATCTGTCAACAAAGGAACGCGTTTGGGCATCATGCACCCGATGATGGGTCATCATGCCGGTCGGCTCACCGGCATCGGCACCACCGCATCTGCGTGCTCGCAGGTGGTGGACGGCAGCCGTCAGGCACGGTGATTCGCCGGCAAAAACGCGCCCGGCCTTCCAGTCGATGAGGTCGAGATGGACGTTGGCCCGATGCAAAGACCCTGCCCGGATTGCCAGCCTTGCGCGGCCCCAGGGTGGACAGGCCGGTGAAGCCCGCCTTGCCAGCAGGGCGAGCCTCCACAGCCGGGGTCGATGCGATTCCAGGGCGGCACCATGATCGGAAGGAAACTGTGAGCCAAAAACGGTGTTCGAGGCGTTCCTTGCCCCGTGCAATGGCGTCGGCCAGTCCAGTCGGCAGGGCTTCATCGCACATCTCCATCTTGCGCCGGTCGACTGTGCGTGCGGTCGGTGTGGCTGACACCGTGCTGGAGGACGCAGGCGCCTGAATCGGCCAGCAAGTGCGTGCAGCAGCGCTTCTCTTCGAGCCATTCCGGCACCGTGGCAAGTGCCAGGGGAATGTCCAGCGCCTGACGCTGGGCAAGGAAGCCATCAAGAAGGCCGTCATCGGGACCGGCATCGTCATCGCGCCACCAGAACGTTGCGGGCCGGCCCGCGCTGTCCCACTGGTCGAGCTCGCCGCTCAGGTCGTTCCAGTCAGACATGGCCGATCCAGTTGCAAAGACGTTCTGCACTGTAATCTGCGCCCCCGAAGGTCGATCAGATCTGCTGAAAGCGGTGAGAGGTCAAAGGCCGCGTCCACGGCCTGCGCCAGCGACTCGGGGTGCAAGGTCGGCTTCGTCCAGCATGATGACCGAACCCAGGGCGGCAAGTCTTCTGGACCGTTCGGTCTGCTCGGTTTCGCCCTCTCCGACATAGGGAACAACAACGGCCCGGGCGCGCGCGGCGATCAGATCGGTGATTGTGTTGTAGCCGCCTTGCGAGACCGACACGGCGCAACGGGCCAGAAGGTCGCGGAAATCGGCCCGGTTGTTTTCGATGATGATGCCCTGTTCTGATTTTTCGCCTGCATCCCCTCCAGGATTGGCTGCATGGGGCTCGCCCGAAAGCAGCCGCCAGGTGCGGTTCGCGGCCTGACCTGAGAGCGCCCGTGCCTGACGTGCTGCTGCCAACAGCGCCGCCCCGGTCGCACCGCTACCGGCCGAAACAATAACCTCGTCTGCACCGGCTCCATCCCTGTCTTCGGGCGGCGCCCAATCGGCGGCGATATAGCCGGTGTGGATCAGGCGTTGGCCCAGGGCTGCGGCATGGGGAAAGGTCTCACCAAAGGCCGCCAGACGCGGATCGCCATGGACCAGAATGTGGTCGAAGCGTTCCAGCGCCAGCGCCAGCATCGTGTCGAAACGCTCCGGCTTGGACGGGCGCTGAAGGATATCGCGCACCGAACAGACCGTGACGGGTGGTCGCTCCAGACCGCCGGCATGGTCGAGAAGGCCCAGCACTTCGTGGCGCAACTGCCGGCGGCCAAAGGGGAAGGTTTCGGTCACCAGTGCGGCGGGTTGCAAGGTGTCGAGCAGGCCGGTGAGCTGGTTCTGCCGTGCTGCCATCAGGGACCCGCTGGCAGGTTCGCCTGCCTGATCGATCAGCCCCGAAAAGCCTTCATCAGCAGCGCGCAAGGCGGGAAGCTGGATCAGCCGTGCATCACCAAGGTCCAGGTTCGAGAGAGGAAAGCCGCCCGATGCCACAACAGCGTCAACACCACGTGCGGCCAGGGCGCGGGCAATCGCGGCGGTCCGGCGCAGATGGCCACTGCCCAACAGGTGCTGGACCCAGAACAGAACAACCGGTTTCATGTTCGTGGCCCCAGTCGGCGCATCGCCGGTTCGCCCAGGGTTGGAGGCCCCGACCGGGAAAGCTCGAGCATCAGCGCGCCATCGCGCGGCAGTTTCAGGGGTGGTGGTCCCGTCATGTCCCAGTTGGTTGCCAGGGTCAGGGCTGCGCGCATGACGCCGCGATGGGTCACCACCAGCGTGTTGCGGTGGGACGCCGCAACGCTATCAAGAAAGAGCGCCAGCCGCTTGGCTACGTCACGTGGACTCTCGCCATCCTGGGGCCTGAAGTCGATGCCCCTGGCTTCGTTGGCAACCATGGCCTGCCCGCCACGGCTGCGAAGCTCAGGCAGGGTTTCGCCGGCCCAGCTTCCCCAGTCCATCTCGATCAGGCGCGCGTCGCTGCGGTCATGGGCCAGGCCCAGCAATTGCGCGGTATCGCGGGTGCGTTGCAGGGGGCTGGTCACGACGTCCCATGTTTTCCAGCTATGGGGCACCGTCCAGCCCGTGACCATCTGTTTCCCGGCATCCGACAGGGGCGTGTCGGTCTGGCCCTGGATGCGGCCTGCCTCGTTCCAGGTCGTGGGGGCATGGCGGATCATGGCAAGTCTGGTCATCTTGCGTGCCTTGCCAGTGTGATGGCGCGATCGAGCGCCAGTGCGGCGCTCGCCATGCTGTGGCGCACCGCGACATGATCGGCCGCGGCAGCACCCATGGCGGCGCGGCGCAGCGGTTCGTCGATCAGGCGTTGCACGGCTGCTGCAAAGGCTGGCGCGTCGCCCTCTTTCACCAGCAGGGCAGTCTTGCCGTCACGGGCAATCTCGGGCACGCCGCGTGTGCGTCCCGCAACCAGCGGCAGGCCCGCGGCCTGTGCGCCCAGCAGGGCCATGCCATAGGCTTCGTTGATCGCAGGCCACAGACAGAGATCGCAGCCGACCAGCATGGCTGGCAGGCTGCGCGGGTTGATCTGACCGGCAAACCGCGCGCGCCCCTTCAGCAACGACTCAACCTCGGCTCGGCAGGGGCCGTCGCCGATCACCAGCAGGTCCATGGCTTTGGGATCGATATGTCCAAGGGATTCGGCCAGCACACGATAGGAAGCCAGTTTGTCACCATCGCGCATCATCGCAACGACCACGGCCAGGGGTTTGTCTGGCGACACGCCGTAACGTTCCACCAGGCGTTTGCGCGCCGGTGCGGGTTTGCGGTGCTGATAAGGTGCGACATCAACAAACGGCGTCAGCGGGACCAGACGTTCACCAGGAATGCCGGCGCGTGTGAGGCCCTCTGCATCTCCGGCTGTCACCGGCATCAGGGCATCGGCGCGCGCCAATGCTGCAATGGAATGGGCATAGCCGTCTGCCCATGGCCCCCCGCGTTGCTTGGGAGCAATCGAAGGTTCGGCCACGACATAGGGAAGACCCAGGGCATCGGCCAGGCGCGGTCCCAGATGATCCGGGGCCTTGTGATAGAGGTGATAGGTGAACCACAGGTCTGGCGGATTGCTGCGCCAGCGTGTCTCCAGCGCTTGTGCCTGTTTCAGGCCTTTTGCTGCAATCGTGTCTTGCCGCTCCTTGTCGCCGGACCCGTCATAAGCGCGCAGAGTCGAAGCAAGTTCGACCGTATGGCCCATGGATTCCAGGGCTTTCACGATCAGGCGCGCGACCGTTCGGTCGCCGGACGGCACCCGATGATTGGGTGCTTTCAGGGGCGCGTAAAAGGCGATCCTCATGGCACGGTGTTATCTGACCGGGTGTTCCAACGCATGACCGGAAGTCTAGTTCAGATCGCCTGATAACCCGAATCGCCGGGCCAGGTCGTCGATGCCACCAGTCATGGAAAATTCCGTGCGTACCCGGTTCTCGCCGGCTTTGCCCAGACGCTTGCGCAAGTCGGGGTCGGTGATGGCGCGCTCAAGGCTTGCTGCCAGGGCCCGTGGATTGCCGGGACCAGAGAGTAGGCCGTTGACCCCGTGTTCGATCAGTTCGGGCACCGCCGAGACCTCGGTCGCAACCACGGCAAGGCCCTGGCTCTGGGCTTCCATCAGCACATTGGGCAGGCCGTCGCGGTCGCCATCCCCGGCGATCTTGGAGGCCAGCACAAAAAGGTCGCTTGCGTGATAGGCCTTGAGCACTTCCGTCTGGGGTTGTGAACCCAACCAGGTGATATGCCCGTCGATCCCTGCCTTGCGTGCCTGGCCCTGCAGCGCATCACGCAACGCGCCGCCGCCGATATGGGTGAGGTGCCAGTGGAGATCGCCCGGCAATTGCGCCAACGCGTCGATCAGATCGTCATAGCCCTTCTTGGGCACGGCACGGCCGACCGAAACCAGAGCGACGGGGTTGGCGGCATCGCTGCCATCGCGAAGGCTCTTCTGCTCGGGCGGTGGTGGCCAGCGTTCAAGATCAAGGCCGTGATACACCAGTGACACCCGGTCATCGGGCGCCAGGTTGGCCAGATGATCGCAGTTGGTCGCGGTGCAGGTCACCAGCCACTGGCAGTCGCCGAGCTTCTCGGATAGCTCCCAATCGGGTGAGGTATAGATGTCCTTGGCATGGGCCGAAGCACTCCAGGGCAGGCCTGTCATCATCGCGGCATAACGCGTCACCGAGGATGGTGTGTGCAGAAAATGGGCGTGGAGCTGGCGGACATGGGGTGCGGTCTCATGGGCCAGAACACAGGCCTGGCCAAACCGGCGGATGCGATTGGCCGTGCGATCGCGCTTGAGATCGCGCCACCATTGCTGCCATGCCGCACCGTAGCCGGGCAGGCGTCGAACACACCACCAGGCACGCAAAACCCGCGAGGGTTCCTGATACAGGTATTCGGGCAGATAGCTGACCGGTGCGGTGATCTCGTCGTGGACGGGATGGGTCGCCCGGTCTGTCGGGTGACGCAGCGAAACGATCCGGATCGGCAGGCCGCGGCGCTGCAGTGCCAGGATTTCCTGGGCAATGAAGGTTTCCGACAGACGTGGATAACCTTTCAGAACAAAGGCAACCGGGGCGTCGCCGTTTGACGCTGCCACACCGGCCCCCAGGCGTCAGCGAGCGGAGTTGCTGGTGTTGCTGTCGGCCGCCACGGTCAGCAGGTTCTGGCGGGTCTCGGGGCGCCGTTTCGAGGCCGTGCGGCCTTCGGCCAGATGCATGGCGACCAGCCGGTTGACGTTTTCCAGACCGTCCAGCATGCCCGGCACGACGACCTGGCTTGGGCGGCGCTGTTGCCTGAGCTGACGGATCGCGGTTGCCATGGCTTCGGGTTTCTCGGCCATTTCCTCGGTCAGCATCGAGACCAGACCCAGTTCCTGGGCCCTGCTGGCGCGGATCAGTTGTTCCTTGCGCGGTACCTGGCGGGGCACGATCAGGGCTGGTTTATCGAAACTCAGGATTTCGCAGAACGTGTTGTAGCCGCCCATGGCAACAACGCCGGACGCCCGCGCCATCAGGGTTTCAAGATGCGCGTTGAAGGTAATGGCGGTGACATGCTCGAGCTTGTCGACCCGTTCCTGGAACGCGGTTTTGACCTCGGGCTGCATGAACGGGCCAAACACGATGAGAGCCGGAATGGTCGGCGCACGTTTGCATTCATAGGCCTTGAGCACCCAGTCGACGAGCAGATCGCCATCGCCGCCGCCACCGGTGGTGACCAGCACAAAGGGTTCTTCGATGCCGTCGGGCAGGCCGTCATCATGCAGATTCTGCGGCACGGTTCGCTCTAGATAGCCGGTGTAGACCATTTTGCGGCGCACCGATTGCGGCACGTCGAGCTCTTCGAGTGGATCGTGGACCTGCGGCAGGCCATAAACCCAGATGTCATCATAAAGGTCACGCAGCGCAGGCATCGCCTTCTTGCGCCGCCACTCGGCCTTCAAAAGGTTGGGATCGTCCATGACGTCGCGCAGGCCCAGAATGATGCGGGTGCCGCGTTCCTTGAGCATTTCGATCGTCTCGCGCATCTCGCCGCGCAGTCCCAGCGGTTCCTTGTCGACCAGCAGAATGTCGGGATCGAAGATGTCAGCGGTGTGTTTCATGATCGATTCGCGCATCGCCATGGTCTGGTCGGTATCAAGCAGCAGGTTGAGCGAGGTGTATTCGCCGTTCCGCAGCTTGATGACGCCAGGGACGCGCACGAAATCCACGCGCGCTCGGAAATCAAAGCTTCCGATAATGGGTGAACCAGAAAGGATCAGCACCGTCAGATCCTCGACCGATCCCACCATGGCATGGGCAATGGCTCTGCAGCGTCGCAGATGACCCAGTCCAAAGCTGTCGTGACTATAGATAAGGACGCGCGGACGCGCTTTTTTGCTGGCCATGGCAGTCCCCGCAGCTTGCCCCTGGGACAAACTATGACACAGAGAGCGCATTGGTGAAAGCAGGGCCAAAAACTAGGCAATTCCTCAAACCGGGTTCTTCGTCTAGAATCACCTTTCGTTGAGGGGTTCTGGGAGTCGCTGTTCGTCCGCATGGAACGCAGCATTTACAAGTTTGTCTTTCGCTATTCCAAGCGCGAGCAGGTGTTCATCCTTTTGTTCACGGTGCTTTCGCTGCCGTTTTACTATGTCTCGCTCGATATCCCGAAACTGATCGTCAACAACGTGCTGTCCGATCAGGTGACCGAGGCCGATGCCTCCGTTGCGGGCCTGGATCTGGGCATGGTCGCCACAGATCAGGACGTCCGCTCCTTCTCGCTGTTCGGTTATGACCTTCTTGATATGGAGCGCCTGACACTGCTGGCCATCTATTGCGGGATGTTCCTGCTGCTGGTCCTGATCAACGGCGGCTTCAAGTATTTCATCAACGTCTACAAGGGCCTGCTTGGCGAACGCATGTTGCGCCGGCTGCGCTATCAGCTGTTCAGCCGCATCATGCGGTTCCCCCTGCCCCATTTCCGCCGGGTCAGTTCCGGTGAGCTGATTCCCATGGTGACCCAGGAGGTCGAACCTCTGGGTGGTTTCATCGGCGATGCGCTGGCCCTGCCGTTTTATCAGGGCGGGCTGCTGATCACCGCGCTCATCTTCATCTTCATGCAGGACTTCTGGATGGGGCTTGCCTCCATCTCGCTATACCCCATGCAGGGCTGGCTGATCCCCAAGCTGCAGCGGACCGTGAATCTGCTGGGCAAGGAACGGGTCAAGGAAGTGCGCAAGGTCTCCGAGCGTATTGCCGAGACCGTGCAGTCGGCTGAAGAGATGCATGCCAACGGCATGGCGCGCTGGGAACTGGCTGAATTCACCTCGCGCATGGGTCGGATTTTCGAAATCCGTTACGCCATCTACAACAAGAAGTTCTTCATCAAGTTCCTGAACAACTTCCTGGCCCAGCTCACACCGTTCTTCTTCTTTGCCATCGGCGGCTACTTCGTGATCCAGGGCTCGCTCTCGCTGGGTGGTCTGGTCGCCGTGCTGGCGGCCTACAAGGATCTCCAGCCGCCCTGGAAGGAACTGCTCAACCACTATCAGATCCGCGAAGATTCCAAGATCAAGTACGAGCAGGTCGTCGCTCAGTTTGCGCCCACGGGTATGCGCGAGGACGAGATCGTGGTCGGCGAGGTCGTGCCCGAACCCTTTAACGGCGCGCTGACAACCAGCAACCTGCGTTATGACGAAGATGGCGAAGTTCTGATCGACGGCTTCAATGTGGAGATCGAGCCTGGTCAGCACATTGCCCTGGTTGGCGGTCCGACCAGTTCCAAGGACCGTGCGGTCATGCTGCTTGCCCACCTGCTTGATCCCAATAGCGGCAAGCTGCGTTATGGCGATGCCGAGGCCCAGGCCATGCCCGAAGTCGTGACGGGTACACAGATCGGATTTGTCGGGCCCTCCACGTCGCTGTTCTCGGCTTCCCTGATGGACAATGTGATCTATGGCCTGCGTCAGGCGCCCAAGGGGCCACGCGACTACAGCGACGATGCGGCCAGGAAAAAGATGGAGCGCGAGTTGGGTGAATCGGCCAAGACCGCCAACAGCGCCGACGATGTTCTGGCCGATTGGATCGACCTTGAGCGGGCCGGTGTCGAGAACCGCGAGGAACTGATCGAGGCCGTGCGCCGCGGGCTTGCCGTCGCCGACATGGAAGATGATGTCTATCAACTGGGCCTGCGTGGCAGACTTGATCCCGAGACACGGCCCGAAGCTGCCAAGCGTCTGCTGGAAGCGCGCAGCCTGCTGGAATCGCGCCTGCTGGAAGACAGCTACCGTGGTCTGGTCGAACCGTTCGACCGGGACGCTTACAACACCAACGCAACGGTTGGTGAAAACCTGCTGTTCGGCACGCCGGTGGGTGATGATTTCGACCTCGATCGTCTGCCCGAAAACGAATACGTCATGAGCGTGCTGGCCAAGGTTGATCTGGTCGATGAGTTTCTCTCGATCGGCCATGAAGTCGCCCAGACCATGGTTGAACTGTTCGCCGACCTGCCGCCCGACCATGAGTATTTCGGTCAGTTCTCCTTCATTTCCCTTGATGACCTGCCGGAATTCCAGACGCTGTTGCGCAAGGTTGAACGCGATGGCCTCGAAGAACTCGAAGAAAACGAACGCCTCATGTTCATGGCGCTGCCATTCAAGATGGCACCTGCGCGCCATCGCCTTGGCCTGATCGACAACGCGATGCAGGACCGCCTGCTGGAAGCCCGTCGTGCCTTTGCCGAGGATCTGCCGGAATCGCTCAAGGGTTCGGTCGAGTTCTTCGATCATGATCTTTACAACACGGCTTCGTCGCTCCAGGACAACATCCTGTTCGGCAAGCTTGCCTATGGCCGCGCCCAGGCGCAGGCCAAGATCGGTGATTTGATCTCTGACGTGATCGAGAATCTGGGCTTGCGCATTGTCGTGGTCGAGGTCGGGCTTGATTTCGAGGTCGGTATCGGCGGCGCAAGGCTGTCTTCAGCACAGCGTCAGAAAACCGCCATTGCGCGCGCCGTTCTCAAGCGCCCACAAATGATTGTTCTCAGTGAAGCCACTGCAGCATTGGATGGGTCGGCCCAAACCACCATATTGAAGAACATCCGGGAGGAATTCTCGGACAGAACCGTGATCTGGGCCATGCATCGGCCCAGCCAGGCCAAGAACTTCGATGAGGTTCTTGTGATGGCTGATGGCAAGATCGTCGAAAAGGGCACGTACGACGAACTGGTCGAGAAGAAAGCGGTCCTCGCGGACCTGATTGGCGCGGAGTAACACGATGACAACGGAGGCACAGCCATGAGCCTGCAACAAGATGTCGAACTGATGCGCAACATTCCGCTGTTCGCAAAAATTGAACCCAGCAAGCTGAAACTGCTGGCGTTCACGGCTGAACGGCTGACTTTTGGCCAGGGTGATCTGGTCTGCAAACAGGGTGATGAGGGTGATTCGGCCTATATCATCATCGACGGCGAGGCCGACGTCATCGTTGATACCGCCAATGGCGAGGTGACCGTCGCGACCCTGAAGAAAAACGACTTTCTGGGTGAAACCGCAATTCTTTGCGATGTACCGCGTACCGCCACGGTTAAGGCAAAGAGCGATCTGGAGACCCTGATGATCTCCAAGGACCTCTTCTTCCAGCTGGTTGGCCAGTTCCCGTCCATGTCGATCGAGATCATGCGTGAGCTTGCCCGTCGCGTGGAGCGCACGACGGTGCAGTTGCGTGAAGCGGTCTCCCAACAGGCATGAGCCGTCTCGACAGCGTTATCCGCCGGCTCGAAGCCCAGCGCGCCTGTCTGGGTCGCGCCGCAGAGCTGATTTCCGACCGGGCGGGGCCCGTGCTGGAACTGGGTCTGGGCAATGGGCGGACTTATGATCACCTGCGCGAAATCCTCCCATCGCGCGCAATCTATTGCTTCGATCGCCAGATTGCGGCGCACCCCGATTGCATCCCCGATGACGAGCACATGTTTCTGGGTGACCTCAGTGAGACATTGCCGCTGGCCGTAAGCCGCCTGGGCCAGAGTGCTGTTCTTGCCCATGTCGATATCGGTTCGGGCGATGAGGAAGCAAGCCGTGCCCTTGGTGTCTGGCTGGCTGATGCGCTCCCGTCACTGCTTGCGCCCGGTGCCGTGGTGATCAGTGATCAGCCGGTACCCCATGCTGCATGGCAGACTCTGGACCTGCCGGCGGGTGTGGCCTCAGGGCGCTATTTCATGCAGAGAGTTGCCTGACTCCTTGTGTCGACGTGACGCGGCATTTTTCTAAGGGTAGTGTCTGAGTGTGATGGCGGTCACACTGTGGCCGGCTTCGGATGCGTCAGGGTGCAGACTGGGTTCATGGGAACGAAACATGGCCGGAAACGACCGTCCTTCAGGAACAATTCTGCCACGGGTTGACCGTGCCGTGCTCGATTCCCTCATTGAGGTTATCGGCCGGGAAAGCGTGCGCGGGTTCCTTGCAGAGTTTCAGGACCTTGCAGCGCAGCAGCGCTTTGCCCTTCAGGCCGCCCATGAAGCCGGCGACCTCGAAGCCCTCTACCGCGAAGCGCACAACCTTGTTTCCACCTCCGGAAATCTGGGCATCAAACGCACGTCCAATCTGGCCGATCAGGTCCAGCGCGCGGCACGCACACACGACATGGACTTGCTCGACAAGGCCGTCGAAGGTCTGCTCGTGGAACTCGATGCTGTGGTCGATGACCTGCCCGGCCTTGTCAAACAGGCATCACAGGTCGCCTGATCAACGGGCCGTTACCCGACCTTCTTCTCGACCGCGTCCCAGAACAGGGATTCCAGCTTCACGCCGTCATAGCGGTTGATTTCCTGCAAGCCCGTGGGCGAGGTCACGTTGATCTCCGTCAGCCAGTCGCCGATAACGTCGATGCCGACCAGAATCATGCCGCGCCTTGCCAGCTCCGGCCCGATGGTCGAGCAGATTTCGCGCTCCCGCGGGGTCAGGGTCGATGCGACAGGGCGCCCGCCGACATGCATGTTGGACCGCGATTCGCCGGCTGCGGGGATGCGGTTGATGGCCCCGACCGGCTTGCCGTCGATCAGAATGATGCGTTTGTCGCCTTCACGCACCTCCGGCACGTACTTCTGTACGATCACCGGTTCGCGGTACATCTGTGTGAACATTTCCAGCAACGCACTAAGGTTTTCGTCGCCCGGTGACAGGTGGAAGACGCCGGCGCCGCCATTGCCGTAGAGCGGCTTGACGATGATGTCTTCGTACTCCTCGCGGAAATCCCGGATCGCTTCGGCCGAAGAGGCGATCATGGTTGGCGGCATGACACCTTCAAATTTCGTAACGAAGATCTTTTCGGGCGCGTTGCGCACCTCAAAGGGATCATTCACCACCAGCGTCTTGGGGTGAATCTTCTCGAGCATATGGGTGGCGGTGATGTAGGACATGTCGAACGGCGGGTCCTGACGCATCAGAATGACGTCCATCTCCGCAAGGTCCATCAGCGCCACATTGCCCAGGGTGACATGGTCGCCGTGGTTGCGGCGCAGATGCATCGGCCGGGCATAGGCCTGGAGCTTGCCTTCGCGGAAGACGAGATCACGCGGCAGATAGAAATAGACCACATGGCCGCGCTCCTGGGCTTCAAGCGCCAGGACAAAGGTGGTGTCGGCATCGATATCGATGGCTTCGACGGGGTCCATCTGAACGGCAACGGAAAGCGTCATGGCACGAACTCTTGGCTACGGATCGGAACGGTTCAGGACCGCATCCCATGCTTAGAACAGATAAACTCGTCTGGGAACCGGGAGACGAATCTCCCGGGGCAGCAGCGCACATCCCATACCGGTCAGATCGATGTATCCTGCCCGTGAAACATCCCATGAAGGAGAATCTGATGCTCGACATACGACGCGTAAGCGGCGGCGCACCGGGACGTAGTGCCGGGTCGTCCTATAACGGTTTTGCCTGGGCGGTGGCGACTTCGCCCGATGATGTGCCTGATATCCATGAGCAGACCGTCAATGCGCTGGCCATGATTGATGAGATCCTGGCCGGCATGGACACCGACAAGACCCGGCTGATCAACGCAACGGTCTATCTGGCCCGCATGCACGACAAGGCAGAGATGGATCGTGCCTGGGTCGCATGGATGGGCGATGACCCGGCCCACTGGCCCCAGCGCGCCTGCGTGGAATCCGGCCTTGCCGGTTACAACCTTGTCGAAATCGTCGTGATCGCTGCCTGTCCCCAGAGCGAATCGTGATTGCTCAGGTCAGGCGCTCTTGATCCGTACGTGACTGATCACTTCCTTGACGCCTGAAATGGTGCGCGCGTGGTCGATCACCAGGTCGAGTTCCGCCTGACTCTGGGCGATGCCCGACAGGTAGACGATGCCGCCGACCGTTTCGACATTGTAGTTGATCGAACTCACGCCGCCGTCGAACAGCAGGTCGGCGCGCAGTTCGTTGGAGATTCTGACATCGGTCAGGTAACTCTCGATCCCACCGGTATCGGTCACCTGAATTTCGTTGATGACCTCTTTGACTCCATCGGCCTGCCAGGCCAGCCGCACGGCATCAACACGGTCATCGGGTTCCGGCACCTTGCCGGTCAACAGGACGCGGCCTTCGGTCACGTCGACCGAGACGTCCTGGAACAGGCTTTCGTTGAAGTTGAACAGTGATTCGTTGACGGCAACATTGATCGTGAAATCGTCAACCACGGTGCCGACCGAGCGTTCTTCAGCAACGGCGACGCCACCGGTCGCAGCCGCACCGATAGCCATGCTCACACATCCGCTCAGGGCCGGGACGGCCAGGGCAAAAGCGGCGATCACAGCGAGTTTCCGGAACATCATGGGTCGGCTCTCCAGAGGCAGATTCACACTCTACATAGGGGGTCGCCGAACAATTAGCACGAGAAATAAGGCAACTTTAAGGTCGCCAGACATCCCTGCCATGGCGGGGCCAGCGTCCCGGGGCGACATCGACACGGTCGAACCGCCGTTCAAGATCGGCCAGTCGTGGATGTCGGGCAAGATAGAGTTCCAGCGTGCGTGCGATACGTTCCCACTGCCTGTGGCTGATCGCCTCGTCATCGTGCACCGCACGGGCCTTGACTTCGACCGCGGCAACCACGCCGCCGCGGCGCACGATCAGGTCAATTTCGCCGCTGGCAAGCCGGCAACGGTGTTCAAGCACCCGATAGCCCTTCAGGATCAACGCACATTTCGCGAAGAATTCCGCGCGCCTGCCCCAGATTTCGGCTTTCTGCCGTGTTGCGCGTGTCATCGCCCTTCTCAATTCTGCCAACTTGGCAGATCATAGATGCAGACACTCAGGCAGAACACAAACGCGACAACGCGGAGATCAAACACCATGGGCTCAACCCGAAGCTGCTCCACCTGGCTTCCAACGCATCTGGCACTGGCCGCAATGCTTGCCGCGGGTCTGGCCCTGACAGGGTGCAAGACAACCAAGTCGGAAGATTTTGAAACTGTAGAGCCCGTGCAAGAAGAGACCCTGGTGATTGCCAGCGAGGATGTGGTCGAACCTGCCTTCACGGAAGATCCCGATGCCTTCGTGGTCGACCCGATCACGGGAATCAACGAACCGGCCTATGGCGATGATGCCACCGGTGCGGTCCGACGCATTGCCCTGCTTCTGCCTTTGAGCGGCACCCATAGCGGTCTGGGCCATGATCTCCTGGACGCCGCGACCCTGGCTCTGTTCGACATCGACAATGCCAACATCGAACTCGTCGTGGCAGATACCAAAGGCACCGCTGAAGGTGCTGCCCAGGCGGCCAATCAGGTTCTGGCGGCCCAGCCTGATCTTATTGTCGGGCCCCTCTTTTCCCATGCTGTCACGGCGGCAGCGCCGGTTGCCCAGCAGGCAGGGATCAACATCATTGCGCTTTCTTCCGATCTTGAGGTTGCCCAGCCCGGCGTGTTTGTTCTGGGCATTGCGCCCGAAGATCAGATCGAACGGGTTGTGGCCTATGCCGCCAACCAGGGGCGTCTGCGCTTTGCTGCGCTGGCACCCCAGTCCCGCTTTGGTCAGCGTATGGTCCAGGCCATGGAAGCAGCCGTTGCCCGTCATGGCGGGGTCGTGGTCACCCGCGCGTTTTATAATCCCGATGGACTGGCGCTTGACGAGACCGTACGTGAGCTGACCCAGTACCCCGTGCGCCAGGCGGATCTTGAAAACCAGATTGCTGAACTGCGCGCCCGGGGTGACGAAGTCTCGATGGCCACCGTTGCGCGCCTGGAAGGTGACGCTGGCGCTATGGCGTTCGATGTCCTGCTGATCCCTGATTCCGGCTCAAGACTCAGCCAGCTCTCGGCCTATCTGGGCTATTACGACGTCATGTCGCCGAATGTCCGCCTGTTGGGTCTGGCCAGCTGGAACGATCCGGTGCTGGCCCGCGAACAGGTCATGCAGGGCGCCTGGTTTGCCACCGCGCCTGACAACAACCGCAGCTGGTTCGGCAACCACTTCGCGGGTGCCTACAACACCGAATCCTCGCGTCTGGCTACCCTGGCCTATGACGCCATGGCGCTGGCTGCGGCACTGACCAGTAGCGGAGCGGGCGGTGATTTCAGCGAACGGGCCATCACCGACTGGCGTGGTTTCCAGGGTGTCGATGGTCTCTTCCGGTTCCGTGATGACGGCACGCCCGAGCGTGGTCTGGTCGTCATGGAGATCACCGCAGAGGGCCTCGATGTCGCAAACCCCGCCCCGACCGTGTTCGAGCCGCCTGCGGTTTCCATGCTTATGGTGGAGTAGGGCCTGATCGGCTCACGTCGCCTCGACACGGGCCGTGAACAAGCCTCTAACTCGATGAAGCCTGCTCTAATCGGTCAGACGATCAAGAACGCCGTTGAGAACCTGCCGTCCCTGTGCGGTCGCGCGGACCCCTGCGGCATCGCGCACCAGCAGGCCTGATTCAACCAGCATGGCCAGCGTTGCCGGATTGACGGCTTCGTCCCAGCTGGATCCCGCGGCGCGCTGCATATCTGCGTGGCTCAGGCCGTCACGCAGGCGCAGGCCCATCATCAGCACTTCGGTCAACCGGTCGCTGCCGGTGATCGTCTCGGTCACAGCGGTTGCGTGACCGTCTCTGGCAACGGCACCCAGCCAGGTCTCGGGTGCTTTCTCCTGGCGCCGTGAGATGCTTGTGCCATCTGATTCGTTCAGGCGGCCATGTGCGCCGGGGCCTATGCCGATCCACTCGCCTGACCGCCAATAGGTGATGTTGTGACGGCTTTCATGGCCCGGCCTGGCGTGGTTGGAGACTTCATAGGCCGGCAACCCGGCAGCCCCGGTCATGGACTGCGTTGCTTCATACATGGCGGCCTGGCTGTCTTCATCCGGCAGGTCCAGCGCGCCCCGTCGGGCCAGCGTGTGGAACTGGGTGCCAGGCTCGATGGTGAGCTGATAGAGCGAGAGGTGGTCTGTTCCAACGTCGAGCGCTTCGCCCAGTTCGGCGCGCCACGCCTCGGGTGTCTGGCCCATGCGGGCATAAATCAGATCAAAGGACATGCGATCGAAGGTCTTGCGCGCCAGTGCGATGGCGGCCCGGGCCTCGGCGGCATCGTGACGTCGGTCAAGCGCTTTCAGCGAGACATCATCCAGAGCCTGCACGCCCAGGGAAACGCGGTTCACCCCGGCTGCGCGGTAGCCCGTGAAACGTCCGGCCTCGACACTGCCGGGGTTGGCTTCCAGCGTGATCTCGACATCGCCTGCAACGCGCCAGTGTGCCGCAATGGCCTCGAGCGTCGCGGCCACGGTTGCAGGCGCCATCAGGGACGGTGTGCCGCCGCCAAAGAAGATGCTGGTGACGGTGCGGTCGGGTGCCAGCGCTGCCATATGTGCCGTCTCGGTCACCAGCGCATCGGCCCAGGCCGTCTCATTGATGGTCTCGCGCACATGGCTGTTGAAGTCGCAATAGGGGCATTTCGACTGGCAGAACGGCCAGTGCACATAGATGCCGAAGCCGGGGTTGCGGTCGTCCATCAGTGGAAGTCCGCCGCCCCGATCAGCTTGGCAAAGGCGCGGGCGCGATGGTTGAAGGTCTTCTTCTCAGCCATCTCCATTTCACCAAACGTGCGCGTGTCGCCATCGGGCACGAAGATTGGGTCGTAACCAAACCCGTGATCCCCGCGTGGTGGAAACTCCAGCATACCGTCGACGCGTCCTTCAAAGCTGCGCACCGATCCGTCGGGCCAGGCCAGCGAGAGGACACAGAAGAAGCTGGCGCTGCGGTCAGGATTGTCGCCCAGCTCCTGCTCGACCCGCGCCATGGCCGCGTTGAAATCCATGGAAGGCCCGCCCCAGCGCGCCGAATGGATGCCGGGTTTGCCATCCAGGCCCCAGACCGAAAGGCCGGAATCATCCGACAGGGCCGGCAGGCCCGAACCTTCGACCGCTGCCACGGCCTTCAGCACGGCATTGGCTTCGAACGTGTCGCCGGTTTCTTCCGGTTCGGGAAGATTGAGTGAGGCCGCACCGATGACCTCGATCCCGAATGGATCAAGCAGGTCGTCAATCTCGACAACCTTGCCGGCATTGTGGCTGGCGATCACCAGACGTTGCGGCAGGTCCAGGCGTTCGCCTGCCATCACGCCTTCTCCAGTGCCACCTTCTGGTGAACGACCAGTTCGGCAATGCCTGCGCTGGCCAGATCCATCAGCCGGTCGAGTTCGTTACGGCCAAAAACCGCGCCCTCGGCGGTGGCCTGCACCTCGACGATGTTGCCTGCTCCGGTCATGACGAAGTTGGCGTCCGCTCCGGCATTGGAATCCTCGGCATAGTCCAGATCGGCAACCGGGGTGCCGTCAAAGATGCCGCAGGAAATGGCTGCGACATGGTCCTCGATGGGTGACTGTTTCAGCGCGCCCTGATCCATCAGGCCCTTGATCGCAATGGCCAGCGCCACGAAGCCGCCCGTGATGGCGGCGGTGCGGGTGCCGCCGTCAGCTTGGATGACATCACAATCAACCTTGATCTGGCGTTCGCCCAGGGTATCAAGGTTGGTCACGACACGCAGGCTGCGCCCGATCAGACGCTGGATTTCCTGGGTCCGACCCGACTGCTTGCCGCGCGCGGCTTCGCGATCCGTGCGGGTGTTGGTGGCACGCGGCAGCATGCCGTATTCGGCCGTCACCCAGCCGCGCCCCTTGTTGCGCATCCATGGCGGCACGCGTTCTTCGACCGATGCGGTGCACAGCACATGGGTCTCGCCGAAGCGCGCCATGCACGATCCCTCGGCATGTTTGGCAAAGCCTGGCTCCAGATCGATGGTGCGCAGCTGTTCGTCCGTGCGGCCGGAAGGTCGTGACATTGGATGTTCCCGTCAGGTTGTGTGGCGCGGAACCTAGTTTGAATGCAGAGCGATGGGAACCGTCCTGACGTTGACCTTGGGCATGGCACCGCCTACATGCTGTAAGACCCTGCTGGTCGCAGTGATCAACACAGCAAACCGGCCGTTTTTCGGTCAAAGGCCATGATTCAGGAACTCAACGAGCGCTCACGCGAGATCTTTCGCATTCTGGTGGATGAATTTGTCCTGACCGGAGAGCCCATTGGCTCGCGCACAATTTCGCAGCGTTTTCCGGGCGGATTGTCACCGGCATCCGTGCGCAATGTCATGGCTGACCTTGAAGATGCCGGGCTGATCAGCGCGCCCCATACCAGTGCCGGGCGCCTGCCGACTGATCTGGGCATGCGGCTCTTTGTCGATGCCCTGCTCCAGGTCGGTGAGATTTCGTCGGAAGAGCGCGCCGCCATCGAAGGGGCGTGCGAGGATACCGGCCGGACCTATGACGACGTTCTCCAGGCCGCGACCGGGCTGCTTTCGGGCCTCTCGCATCATGCCGGCGTCGTGGTCGCGCCCAAGCAGGAAACACCGTTCCGCCATGTCGAGTTTGTTTCGCTCGCGCCCGATCGGGCGCTGGTCATTGTGGTGATGGAGAATGGTGCGGTGGAAAACCGCATCATCGAATTGCCCGGCGGTATTCCGCCCGCGGCTCTGACAAGTGCCGGGAATTATCTGAGCGCCCGTCTGGCCGGGCGCACGCTTGATGACGCCAAGACCCAGATCACGACCGAACTCAGCCGCCATGAAGCCGAACTTGATGCCCTGTCCCAGCGTGTCGTCGAAGCCGGGCTGGCGACCTGGTCGGGCAGCAATGGCATGGAAGACCGCGCTACCCTGATTGTGCGCGGTCAGGCCAATCTGCTTGATGACGTGCGCGCGGTGGCAGATCTTGAACGCATTCGCGAACTGTTCGACAAACTCGATGAGGCGCACCATATGATGCGTCTGCTGGACCTGGCGCATAGTGCCGACGGGGTCAGCATCTTTATCGGCGCGGCCAACGAACTCTTTCAGCTTTCGGGCTGCTCGACGATCGTAGCGCCGGTCTCTGACCAGGGCGGCCGATTCATCGGCGCTCTGGGCGTGATCGGACCCACGCGCATGAACTACGCCCGGATCATTCCCATGGTCGATTACACGGCCAAGGTCGTGGGCCGCCTGATCGGCTGACCTGGACCACCAGACAAGAAGACGTTTAGTTGAGGAAGTCATGAACGACGAAACAAAGAAGCAAGCCGACCAGGAAACGCCTGCAGCGGCCAACGACGATGCCGGCCCGGCAGTCGATGAGGCCATTCTGGAAGTCGGTGGCAACGATGACCCCGCGGCTGATGATGCCGCCGTGGATGCGGCTGCCGACATTGCTGCCGCGCTGGACGATCTGGAAGATGGCGAGAGCGAAGAGGTCGAACACGACCGCGAGGCCGAGCTGGAATCACAGGTCTCGGACCTGACCGACCGCCTGTTGCGTACCGCAGCGGAAATGGAAAACGTGCGCAAGCGCGCCCAGAAGGACCGCGAGGACGCCTCCAAGTTCGCAACCTCAAAGTTCGCCGAAGACATGCTGGCGGTCGCCGATAATCTGGCCCGCGCGCTGGAAGCCGTGACTGACGAGGTGCGCGCCAACGAAGCCTCGAAGGGCCTGATCGAAGGCGTTGACCTCACCATGAAAGAACTTGGCGGCGTGCTTGAACGCCACGGCATCATGAAGATCGAAACCGCCGGTGCAAAGTTCGACCCCAACCTGCATCAGGCCATGTTCGAAACCGAGACAACCGATTTCGAGCCCGGCACCGTCATGCAGGTTCTGCGCAGTGGCTACACCATTCACGGTCGCCTTCTGCGTCCCGCCATGGTGGGCATCGCCAAGGCCCCCACGGCCTGACACCTTCCAATGTCGTTATCTCCCCACGCGATGGGGCGGTTCGATCAGACGCGGATACCCAGGAGATTGCCCAGTGCCGTGCGACCCCTGGCCGTGAGCGTGACGGCCTGACGGTCGTCTTCCAGGGTGATCCAGCCGAGCCCTATCAGGTGACGCAGCAATGCCTTGCCCGGTTTGCCGCCCAGATGGCCGTGCTCTGAACCCCCCGACCGGCAGATCCTGGACGTGCTGCGCGATGCGGTTTCAAGGTCGAGGCCGATGGTGGCGAGCAGACGCTGACCGCGTTCGGTGAGAACATGCGATGTGCTTGTGGTTTCGAGATGTCCGCGCGCCAGCATGGCCCGGGTCATGGCATCGCCGAGTTCTCCGCCCAGATGCTGACCGCACATAGTCCCCGCCATTTTGCCCGGTTTCGCTTCGACGCGAAGCGGCTTCAGTGCCTTGGCGATGGCGGCATCGGCCAGACGATGGCGGTGTTTGCCATCATGCACTTCGGTGATGATGACCTGGGCATCGCGCAGGCGGGTCAGGTGATGACGCAGGGCCTGGGGGCCGGTGCCGATTCTTGTGGCCAACTCGCGGGTCGTCACCATGGCCCGGTCGGAAAGTCCCGCAAGGATCGCAAGACGCAGGGGATGCTCCAACAGCTTCTGTACGGCTTCCAGATCGGGTCGCGCCATGACTTGAACCCGCTCCGGTTCAGACAGCCGCGACCGGAAGCGTGGCGCGCGCGAGCAGCCCACCGCCTTCGCGTTCCAGCAGGGCGATTTCGCCGCCATGGGCGCGCAGGATGCTGCGGGCCACGGCAAGACCCAGGCCGGTGCCGCCGGTCGATCGGTTGCGGGAGGGTTCGCCACGCATGAAGGGACGGAACATGGCTTCACGCTGATCCGCGGGAATGCCGGGGCCACGGTCGGCGACATCGATGGTGACCATACCGTCGGCCTGGCCAAGGCTCACCTCGGCCGAGCCGCCGTAACGCACGGCGTTCTGGATCAGGTTAGCCAGCGCGCGGCGCAGTGCGACCGGGCGACAGGTGATGTTCAGCTTTTCGGGCCCGTGGAGCGTTGCCGTCTCACCGGCATCGGTAAGATCATCGACCTGACTTTGCAGCAGCGCGGAAAGATCAACCTTCTGGCGCTCTTCACGCGCGGCCTCGCCCCGTGCGGCATCAAGCGCCTCCTTCAGCATGACCTCCATATCGGCCATGTCGGAAAACGCTTTTTCGCGCTGGGTATCATCGTCGATGTCCTCGGCACGCAAACGCAGGCGCGTGATGATGGTGCGCAGGTCGTGGGAAAGTGCGGCCAGCATCAGGCTGCGGTCATCGATCACCCGGCGCAACTGGGCCTGCATGGCATTGAACGCTATCACCGCCCGGCGCACTTCGTGCGAGCCTTTCTCGGGCAGCGGCGGGGCATCAATGTCCATGCTTAAGCGGTCGGCCGCCACAGCCAGGTCACGGAGCGGCCGGGTCAGGCGGTAGGCGACAATCAGCGCCACAAGCGTCACGAGAAGGACGACAAATCCCAGGCGCACCATGGCGGTAATACCGGGCCGTGTCGCAGTGGGGCGGGCAGGCGCAACGGCAACGACCCAGCCGCCGTCATCAACCGGCATGCCGACCATCAGGGTATAGAAACCCGGCCGCCAATGGCCCTTCTCGACCGGCGCTGGGCTGGCATCGGGATCAAACTTTCCCGGTACGCCGGCCAGGGCATGAATCAACAGGTCGTCCAGCATGGTTTCGGGTGCAGCATTGCGTGCCTCGTCCTCGATCTCCTCACCATGTCGCCATGATTCGACAGGCGGCAGGGGCCGTTCGGTCGCAAGCCAGACGCGAAAGTCACGCTCGTGATAGTTCTCCAGCGCCTCGTCGCGCTCACCGGGGTCCAGTTCGGCCAGCGCTTCGGCCATGCTGGTCGTGCGTTCGACCACGGCGCGGGCAAAGCTGTGTTGTGCCGCAAGTTCGCGGTCATGGCTGGCGATGAGAATGCCGCAGCCGATCACAAAAGCCAGCACCGAGACGATGAGCAGCATGAAGGCGGCCGTTGTGCCCCAGCCGTGACGTCTGATCATGATGATGCCGCGGTCATGAGCGCGTCACATCCGGGGTGAACTGATAACCCCCGCCGCGCACCGTCTTGATGATCTCGGGCGCCTTGGGGTCAACCTCGATCTTGCGGCGCAGGCGCGAAAGCTGGACATCGACGCTGCGGTCGAACGGCTGAGCCATGCGCCCCTTGGTATAGGTCAGCAACTGGTCGCGATCGAGCACCCGTCGGGGATGTTCGAGAAATGCGATCAGCAGATCGTATTCGCCCGCCGTCAGGGTGATCAGCGTGCCTTCGGCATCGAACAGTTCGCGCCGGGCGGTATCGAGCTTCCAGCCGCCAAAGGCATAGCTGACATCCTGGCCGTCCTCAGCCGGCTGCCCCGACGCCCGGCGCAACACCGCGCGGATGCGCGCCAGAAGCTCGCGCGGATTGAATGGCTTGGTGACGTAATCGTCTGCCCCCAGCTCCAGACCCACGATGCGGTCGGTGTCTTCGGCCAGCGCGGTGAGCATGATGACCGGCACGGTCGATATCTGGCGCAGCTTGCGGCAGATCTCAAAGCCGTCATCGCCCGGCAGCATCAGGTCCAGCACGACCAGATCAATATCGCGGTCGCGCACTTCGCGCAGCGCGCGCTCGCCATCAGGTGCGGTGATGCACACAAGACTGTGCTTCTCCAGGAAGCGGGCCAGCAGTTCGCGAATCTCGGGGTCGTCATCGACGACAAGGATGGTCGGCACGGTGTTCATGCCCTCCAGATAGCGGTTTCAGGGCCCCGGTGCAGGGGAAGTTTGTAACGCTGTGTAACAGAGACGTCCAAACCCCTGTTTTCGTTACACAACGTTACCCAATGACACCTTTTGCGCAACGCACGAGACACAGACGACCTCCATGTTGGATGCATGCAGAGAGCGGGTGAAGCGCTCAACAACAACCCGGCCTGCATGTGGGACCAAACAGAGAGGATGAAGACCATGAAACGTACCAACGCAGTTTACCTGGCCGGTGTTGTTGCAGTCGGTCTGACCGGCGCGGCCCTGGCGGCCAACAGCGGTGAGGGTCGTGAAGGCGGCATGTTCGAGCGCCATTGTGACGGCGACCGGGCCATGAAGATGGAAATGATGACCGTCTATGTCGAAGACCAGCTCGACCTCACCGATGCGCAGATGCCGGCCTGGACCAATACGGTCGGTGTGCTCGAAGACGCTGCCGAACAACATGCAGCCATGTGCGGTGCGCTGGCCGAGATGGGCCAGCCCGAGAATGTCATCGAGGCGCTCGACCGTGCCGAACAGCACATGGAAACCGGCCTTGCGACCGTGAGTGAACTCAAGGGCGCGGTTGGTGATCTCTACGAGGTTCTCGACAACGAACAGCGCGCAACGCTGGACGAGATGATGAAGAACTTCCGCCACATGCGTGGGTAACCCCAAGTCCCATGCATCGCTTTGCCCGCTCCCGGCTCTTTTCAGCCCCTGGTAGTCGGGGGCGGGTGAAGCAATTTTTTTAACCGGTCTTCAGACGCCGGGCGGGATGACCACCATCCCAAGTCTGAAACGAAATTCGGGTGTCATGCACCCAACAAGTTCGGTACCGGCCCGCATCTGGCGCTTTTTCAGCCCCTGGTCGTCGGGAGTGGGTCGGTACCGTCTGGAATGCGCGGGATCCCCCCAATTGGATTCTGCGTATGGTTCCACCTGCCTCCGGTCCTTTTTCAGCCCCTGGTGACCGGAGGTGGGCGGGGCACCCTCCTTAAAATGCGCACCGAGCTCATGACCCCCGTCATGGGCTCGATGTGTATTTGGGGTTTTTGTTTAGCCTCAGTCGCCGGCGTTCACTCCGCTTTTTGTTTGTTCCCTCCGACGCCAGGCGCGTGCTCCGCACGCTTGGCTTACGCGCCAATTGGCGCGCCGGTGCCGTCGCACCGGTCGGCGGCCGCTTCGCTCTCGCCGCCGAATGCCTGCACAACACCGGAGCAGGGTACGTTTCACAATCAGCGCGGGTGGTGCGTTCATGGGGAGACCCACTTGGGTCGACGGGGAGCGACTGCGACCCCGCCGCGCATGCGGCGTTAGCCAAGTGAACGGAGTGAACGCCGGCGACTGAGGCTAAAAGACAAATCAGAGCGAGTGCCGGCGCTTGAGGCTAAAAGACAAAGCAGAGCGAACGCCCAGCACTCCACTACCGGTCCCGGAAGCGCCCGGTTACCAACCCGCTCATCTTGCCGTCGGAAATGACATCGTCCAGATGCGGAAATGCACCTTCCTCGGCCATCGCCTTGCCGAACTCCAGCACGCTGCCATAAACCGCACGGAATAGGCTTCCCCCCGTGCTGATGCGTGTGATGCCAAGTTCGGCCATGCGTTCCACGCTCGCACCGCCGCCCTGGCCCACGACCACGTTGATAGGGCCATCGACCTCGGCCACGAAGCGTTTCAGCGTCGCGTCATCGGTCGGCCCCGGCGCATAAAGACAATCGGCACCGGCCTCGCGGAACCGGTTCAGCCGTTTGATCGCCTCGGGCAGGGGATCGTCATGACCATATAGAAAACACTCCGCACGCGCCGTCAGCGTGAAGTCGATACCGCTGGCGTCGGCTGCTTCGCGCGCTGCAACAATGCGCTCGGCAGCCAGCTCGATGTCGTAATACGGCTTGTCGGGATTGCCCGTGTAATCCTCGATCCCGCCACCGGCCATGCCGTGTTTGATGGCGTCGGTGATGCAGGCAGCGACCGCTTCGGGACTGTCGCCATAGCCGTTTTCCAGATCGCCATTCACGGGAACCTCCACCGCCACGGCAATCTCGCCATGGCGCGTCATGGTCAGGTCATAAGGCGCGGCATCGGGTCCGTCTGGAATGCCATGGGCAAAGTTGATCCCTGCACTGGTCGTCGCCAGAGCCTGAAACCCCAGGGATTCCAGCAGGCGCGCAGAGCCGGCATCCCAGGCATTGGGCATGACTAACGTGGCGCCGCGCCGGTGCAGGGCACGAAACGCGGTGGCTTTGTCGGCAAGGGTGCTGGGCATGACTGTGTCTCCGAAAAAGGCCGGAAATCCGGCAGATGCTGCATTCTACACCGATCCCGACCCCGATTGTGTCAGCAGGATGCCGGCCAACGGCCGGTGTCTCGTCGTCTTACTCTTCTGGGTACACCAACGAAATGTACGCCGGTGCTCACGCAGCCATCACGGAATCCCAGCGCTGCCATAAGACTTCGATCTGATCTGCGACTGGTCCCGCCAGAATGAACTGTAAATGGCGTCGCCTCATCTTGTCAGTGTCACTTGAACACAACCGGCTCTAGATCCTGTTGCAGTAATACTCCTTTCTGGAAAAGGCCGAATCACAGGCGCTCATATCGCTGGCGGCACACTCGTCTTGCAAGGCGGTCTCAACAGCTTCCATCGATTGACCCCAAGCCCATACGATCGTCTCTTCATCGACCGCGAACCCGAAACAGGGATTGAGATCAAGGGGCACCATTTCGTACTCGAGAATGCAGGACTGCAGGCCGCATTCAAGCCAGGCGTCGGAAAGAGCATGGTTTTTGGTCGGCCTGCCATGGGCAAAGCCCCAGCGATGTTCTTCCTGCGAGTAGAAGAATGCTGCATAGGATGGTTCAGGGTCTGACGATTCGCCGTTGCAGGACGCATCCGCTTCCAGTTTCACTCTGCACCGGGGATAGTCCTGATCGCAGCGTTCGATGGCGGCTTCATAGGCATCGATCCAGGTGTGGGCGAAGCCGAAATAGGCTTCTTTCGGTCCATCGGAGTCATTGTAGAGTTCCTGATAGCCCCTCGCCATGGCGAAACACTGGTATTTGTCGCCCGGCGAGATCGTGTGGTGGATCGCACAGGGTCTGGAAGTGCTTTGCTGGCACGCACGCAACGCCTCCGCCTCCGCCAGCGTCGGGTAGTTGTAGGCTCTGCCCCACGTCTCGAGGTCGTCCGAAACGGCAAATGCGCCATAGAGTTCGTCCGCGGACGCGGTGCTGTGCTACACGCCGCCCGCGATGGCCAGAGCAACGAACGCGGCGATGAAAAAGCGGTTTTGGAAGGCTGGCATGGCGTTTCCTCCGATGGCTCTTATCGTTCCCCATGCCCACGGGGAACGATCTTCAGGATGAGAAACTATCACTGCGGCGCGGTGGACGGTCAATCTGGCAACGCAGGTTATCGTGGGCCCACCGTGACCGATAACAACCGGTTTCGGCGTCTGTCCGTTTCGTGTTTGGGAATGTCATCTGATAGAATAGGTTCCGGGCAAGCGGGGGCTTGGCTGTCGGTAGGGGCTACCGCATCAATCAGGAGCGCGCATTACATGAACCAGATCTCTCGCACCCTGGCTGCCTGCCTTGTTGTCATGCTGACAGGCACGGCAGCGTTCGGAAGCGGCATGGCATCTCGAGGGGCCAGTATTGTTGATCCGCCGGTTGTTCTCACCAACAACAGCGACCAGGCACTCATCATCAAATGGCAAACCTCCATTCCCGGTGTTGCCGCCTCACCCGTCGAGCATCGTGTTCTGCCCGCCGGTGAGCGCCAGGAGCATATCAACCACGCCAATTTCTGGGTGACCGAAGCCGAACCGGCTGATGATGTTCGCGGGGTCACGAACAGGATCGAAATCTGGGTCTACGGGGAAGACAACCCCGATCTGCTGGTTTCCAGCTTCGTGACCTACCGGAACCTCTATGCCGCCGATTTCGCCGACCTCGACAAGAACGTTGTGCTGGAGATTGCCATCTCGGATACGGTGGGCATCGATGTGAGCCTGGAGCTGACCCCATAACAGCCATGCTGCGGAGCCGAGTGCACCGGTTGCGTCGTTGACGGCAGGATCGCATCCAGCGCCGGTCCATACCGGTGCCGGCAGGGATCAGGGCCTCGACATGCTGCGTGGCCTCGCCATCCTGGCCGTGGTTCTGACCCATGCCTGCTGGGTGTTTTTCCCCGATTTCGTGATCGGAAACTTCCACGGCCTGGGTCTGCCGGCATCGGTCACCCCGTTCCCATTCTACAACGTCGTCGTCGCCAATGTGCTTGCTGTCGCCCTGCTCATGGCCGTGAGTGGGTATGCCATCGTGCTGGCCTGGTCCTCGCGCGGCGTTGCCCCGCCGTTGCCGCTTTCCTTATTGCAGCGTTATCTCCGGCTGGTTCTGCCTGCTCTCGTGGCCGGTCTCCTCGCCTGGTCGCTCACCATGATCTTCGGCAAGGCGCATCTGGAGGCCAGCGCGCGGATTTATGATTTTGGCGGGGTGACATGGCTCAGCTGGTTCTGGTCCGACCCGCCCACCTTCGCGTCCCTGGCGCGGGAGTTTCTGCTGGGCCAGGTGGAACAGAATAGCGCGCTGCTCATGCAGCTCTGGATGATGCCCGATCTGTTTCTGGGCTCCGTGCTCTGTCTTGTCGTGCTGCGCGTTGCGCCGAAAGCCCGGCGCTCCGTGTCGCTGCTTGCCGTGGCACTGCCGGCCTTTGTTTTCCTGCCGTTGACCGGCGCGGTTGTTCTGGGTGCGGCCATCGCGGCATTGCGTCAGGCCGTAAGGTTCGGTGCGCCCGGCCCGGCCCTGCGCTGTCTGCTTGCCGTCGTGGCGTTTTATGTCGGCCTCAATCCCTCAGGCTCCTATACCGGCGGCATGGCCCTTGAGGCCTGGTATGTCTTCTGGCTGCCGTCGGCCTGGGGCCCCTGGGCCACCGCGCTGGCGGGGCCCGTCCTGCTCTACGCCCTCCTGCCCGAACGACCATCGCCGGGTCGCCTCAGCCGGGGCCTCGCCACCGCCGGGCGCAACAGCTATGGCCTCTTCCTGCTCCACTGGCCCATCCTGCTCACGCTCACCTGCTGGCTCTTCCTGCGTTTCGAACCGTCTCTGGGCCCTGGCGTTGCCGCCCTGCTTGCGCTGCTCGTCACTCTGCCAGTGCTCACGGTGGCGGTATGGGGGTTCTCCCGATACGTGGAGCAGCCCATCGTCAGGGCGCTGCGTACCAAGGGGTCGCGTCTGGAGTTTCAGCGGCAACCTTGATCCGCGCTCGGTCTTTCGGTGACAGCATACGAAATTGGCTGACAGATGCCTCCTGGGTATCTGCAATCGGTGTACACCCGTCCCCCGACTTCGTTGATCGGCCGTGGTTTGGCACAGTTAGACGATACCATCAGTAGCGTTGGCGCATCCGTAAACCACAACATCTACTTTGCATGGAGTTGAACCACGAAAATGGCCTAGGGCCTCCCCCGGGTTCTGGCTGCGGGCGTATCGCCGGGTCTTCCCTGACCGTTAGCCGTGGGTATCCACAAACCAATGGTTTCAACCCCTAACTGACTCGAAAACCTCGCATTTTTGGCGGTGTTGCACCCTTGCACGACTGTCCTGCGGCCCCATATCACACACACAACCAAGGGACTTTCGGGGGTCCTCCCGGAGGCGCCGCGCGTCGGGCCTCTTCCCGGATCCGCCTAGACAAGGAGTCAGAGATTATGAGTAAGGTTATCGGTATCGATTTGGGCACCACGAACTCGTGTGTAGCCGTGATGGAAGGCGGCGCAGGCCGCGTCATCGAAAATTCTGAAGGCGGGCGTACGACCCCGTCGATTGTCGCGTTTTCCGGTGATGGTGAACGTCTGGTGGGCCAGTCGGCCAAACGCCAGGCCGTGACCAATCCCGAAGCGACCCTGTTTGCCATCAAACGCCTGATCGGGCGCGGCTTTGCCGACCCTATGACCCAGAAGGACAAGGATCTTGTGCCTTACAAGATCGTCAAAGCCGACAACGGCGATGCCTGGGTCGAGGCGAACGGCGAGAAGTACAGCCCCAGCCAGATCAGTGCCTTCATCCTGCAGAAGATGAAGGAAACCGCTGAAGCCCATCTGGGCGAGAGCGTGACCCAGGCGGTCATCACGGTTCCGGCCTATTTCAACGACAGCCAGCGCCAGGCGACCAAGGATGCCGGCAAGATCGCGGGCCTTGAAGTCCTGCGCATCATCAACGAGCCGACAGCGGCTGCGCTGGCCTATGGCCTGGACAAGAAGGAAAGCGGCACCATCGTGGTTTATGACCTCGGCGGCGGCACGTTCGACGTCTCGGTCCTGGAAATCGGCGACGGCGTCTTCGAAGTGAAGTCGACCAACGGCGATACGTTCCTGGGCGGTGAGGATTTCGACAAGCAGATCCTTGATTACCTGGCTGATGAGTTCAACAAAGAGAACGCCATCGACCTGCGCAAGGACAAGCTGGCCCTGCAGCGCCTGCGTGAAGCGGCCGAAAAGGCCAAGATCGAACTTTCCAGCTCGGTCCAGACCGAAGTGAACCTGCCGTTCATCACGGCCGATGCTTCAGGCCCCAAACATCTGGCCATCAAGCTGACACGCGCCAAGCTCGAAGCCCTGGTGGGTGACCTGATCGAACGCACGCTTGCGCCCTGCAAGAAGGCGCTCAAGGATGCCGGACTGACGGCTGGCGAGATCGACGAAGTCGTTCTGGTCGGTGGCATGACCCGCATGCCCAAGGTTCAGGAAAAGGTGCAGCAGTTCTTTGGCAAGGAACCCCACAAGGGTGTGAACCCCGATGAGGTTGTTGCTCTGGGTGCTGCCATTCAGGCCGGTGTTCTCCAGGGTGAGGTCAAGGACGTCCTCCTGCTGGATGTCACGCCGCTGTCCCTGGGTATCGAGACGCTGGGTGGTGTCTTCACCCGCCTGATCGACCGCAACACGACGATCCCCACACGCAAGAGCCAGGTGTTCTCCACAGCCGAGGACAACCAGACTGCCGTGACGATCCGTGTGTTCCAGGGCGAACGCGAAATGGCTGCCGACAATAAGGTTCTGGGTCAGTTCGACCTGGTAGGCCTGCCTTCGGCTCCGCGCGGCATGCCGCAAATCGAGGTCACGTTCGACATCGACGCCAACGGTATCGTCAACGTCTCGGCCAAGGACAAGGCGACCGGCAAGGAACAGCAGATCCGTATCCAGGCTTCGGGTGGTCTCAGCGATGATGAGATCGAAGGCATGGTTTCGGATGCTGAAAGTCATGCCGAGGAAGATGCCAAACGCCGCGCCGAGGTAGAGGCCCGCAATCAGGCCGACGCCCTGGTGCATGCCACCGAGCAGCAGCTTGCCGAACATGGCGACAAGGTTGAATCGGCTGTGAAGACCGAGATCGAAGAGGCCATTACCGATCTCAAGTCGGAACTGGAGAAGGAGGCCGATGACGCCGACGTCGAGGCCATCGAATCCAAGACCCAGGTTCTGGTCCAGGCTTCCATGAAGCTGGGCGAGGAGATCTACAAGGCCGAGCAGGCTGAGGCCGGTGACGGTGGTGATGGTGAAGAGGGTGCCCAAGGCGGTGCTTCGGACGACGGTGTCGTGGATGCCGAGTTCGAAGAAGTCGATGACGACGACAAGAAGTCCGGCACCGCGTAATCTGTGATCGGAAACCTGATCCCGGACTGGTGAAAACCGGTCCGGGATTTTCCGTTACCGATGGAGTAAAGAAGCACCATGGCCAAACGCGATTACTATGAGGTGCTCGGCGTCGACCGGGGTGCAGACGAAAAGGCGCTGAAAGGCGCTTATCGCAAGCTTGCGATGCAGTTTCATCCCGATCGCAATTCCGACAATCCCGAAGCCGAAAGCAAGTTCAAGGAAGTCTCCGAGGCCTATGAGGTCTTGAAGGATGCCGACAAACGTGCGGCATACGATCAGTTCGGCCACGCTGCCTTTGAAGGTGGCATGGGTGGCGGGCGTGGTGCCGGCGGGCAGGATTACAGCTCCAGCTTTGCCGATGTGTTCGACGATCTCTTCGGCGATTTCATGGGCGGCGGCGGACGCCGGCGTGGCGGTGGCCAGCGTGGTGCCGACCTGCGCTACAACATGGAAGTCAGCCTGGAAGATGCTTATGAGGGCAAGCAGGCCAAGATCCGCGTGCCCACCGCGGTTTCCTGCGAGCCCTGCGGCGGCACCGGGGCCGATGATCCTGATTCAACGACGACCTGCGGCACCTGCGGTGGTGCCGGCAAGGTGCGCGCCCAGCAGGGTTTCTTCTCCATCGAACGCGGCTGCCCGACCTGTGGCGGCGCGGGCAAGGTGATCGCCGATCCCTGCAAGGTGTGCAGCGGGTCCGGACGTGTGCAGAAGGAAAAAACCCTCAGCGTCACGATCCCTGCCGGTGTCGATGACGGCATGCGCATCCGCCTGACCGGCGAAGGCGAAGCCGGCATGCGCGGGGGCCAGACCGGTGATCTCTACATCGTGCTCTCGGTCAAACCTCACAGCATCTTCCAGCGCGACGGCGGCACGATCTATTGCCCCGTGCCCATCTCGGTCGCCACCGCTGCCCTTGGCGGCAACATTGAAGTGCCGACCATCGAAGGCAAACGCGCCAAGGTCTCGATCCCCGCAGGCACCCAGACCGGGCGCCAGTTCCGCCTGCGCGGCAAAGGCATGACCGGCGTACGTGGCTCGGGCCGCGGTGACATGATCATCGAAACCCTGGTCGAAACCCCGGTCGGCCTGACCGCCCGCCAGAAGGAACTCCTCAAGGAGTTCGAAGAAGCCGGCGGCTCCAAGAGCCACAACCCCGAATCCGAAGGTTTCTTCACCAAGGTCAAAGACCTTTGGCAGGACCTGACCGACTGAGAGTTTTGCGACGCTGTGCCATCCCCGAAACTGCGAAGCGGTTATCCGGAATCCCGCCTCAAGGCAGGGGTGACCCGTTGAACCTGGTTGCATGCGCCCTGCCGTCATTCCGCCACAGGTCGATGCCATGTTGGGCGCCATGAGCTCTATGAGGACAAAATGAATAAACACACCCTTGCGATCCTGGTTGCTTCCACGCTCCTCTCCGTACCCGCGTTCGCCCAGAACAGCGTGACCGAGGAGAAGATCCTGGAAGCCTGCGCCAGCGGACTCTCCAGCGCGGATCTTGACCGCGACGGCTGGGTCACGCCGACTGAGGCAGACGCCGCATTTGAAGGCAATTATGCGCTGCTTGATGGGGATGCCGACGGCACGGTCACGCTGTCTGAATTCCAGAACTGCCGTGCAGGCACGGGCCTGCGCACCGAACGCAACGCCCAGATGCGCGAAGGTCATCCGTTCTATCGTGGCGCGGCCAACGCTGATGGCGAGCTTGATCGCATGGTGTGGTTGGGCATAGCCCAGGAGCAGCTTGCCAAGGTGCCGATGATCGACGGCCAGGCGCATCTCTATACCTTTGACGCCATCATGCAGGGCTTCAGCCTGCCTGCGTCTGAAGCTGACGCCGATGCGAGCGGTTATGTCGAGCCCGGTGAAGCCCATGTCGGCATCGAAGCCGGCTTTGCCCGCGCCGACGTTGATGGCAACCGCAGCATATCGGTCGTCGAACACGCCACACGCGACATCACGACCGAAGTGATTGATCCCACCGCTTCACTGCAGGCACGTCTGGCTGAACGCTGGGCCGCGATGGACAGCGACGGTGACGGTGGCGTTACGCTGGGTGAATACCGCGCGGCCGGCATGGCCCGTTATGAAGAGGCGGCCCAAAGCGCTGGCTCTGACCCGGAGGTCGCGGTGCCGGTCGTTTCCCTGATGGAGCTACCGGAGTCTTAGAGCCTGATCGGTTGATGTCGATCCGACATGAACCGTGAATCAGTCTTTAACACTATGAAATAGAGCAGGATTCACGTTTCAGATTGATTCCATCTAAAACGATCCTGCTCCAGAGCGATACGTGACAGATCGCGCCTGCGCGGTTATGCAGGCGTCATGACGGTACGAATCGGAATCTGCGGCTGTGGTGGTCGCATGGGACACATGCTGGGCCATGTCGTGCATGGTCGCGACGGTGCGGTTGTTGCCGCGGGCAGCGAACGCGCCGGCAGCAATCTTATTGGTCGCGATCTGGGCGATGTCCTGGGACTGGAAACGCTGGGCGTGCCGGTCACCGGTGATGCCGCTGCACTTTTTGCAGACAGCGACGTGGTGGTCGATTTCACCGCGCCCGCCTCAACCATGCACCACGCCGGGCTCGCTGCCGAGACCGGCAAGGGTCTCGTCGTCGGCACCACGGGATTGTCGGCTGATGAAAAGGCCGAACTTGCCCGCGCGGGAGAACACGCACCCATCGTCTTTGCTGCCAACATGAGTCTGGGTGTCAACCTGCTGCTTGGCGTCACGCGCAAGGTTGCTGCAGCACTGGACGAAGACTTCGATATCGAGATCGTCGAGATGCATCATCGTCACAAGGTTGATGCACCTTCGGGCACCGCACTTGCTTTGGCCGAAGCCGCCGCGGCAGGTCGCGGTGTTCAGCTTGATGACGTTGCCGACCGTGGTCGTGACGGCATGACCGGCGCACGCGAACGCGGCGCCATCGGCATGGCCGCGCTGCGCGGTGGTGATGTCGTGGGCGAACATCAGGTGATCTTTGCTGCCGATGGCGAACGCATCGAAATCGGCCATCGCGCCACGGATCGCGGCATCTTTGCGCGCGGCGCCATTGCCGCAGCAATCTGGCTCCACGGCCGCAAGCCCGGCCTTTATGGCATGGACGACGTCCTGGGCCTGGCCGACTGAAGCGTACTCTTCAGGGCTCCAGCCAGCGTGTTGTCGTATCCTTGCGCTTGCGCTGGTTGACCAGCCATGCGCCCAGCACGATGAGCGCCATGCCCGCCAGCGCTTCCCATGGCAGACGTTCAGCCAGGAAGACCGCACCCAGAACGACCGCGACGACGGGAACCAGATAGGCGACCAGGGACGCGCGTGTTGCCCCCACGCGTGCCAGGATCTTGTAGAAAACAAGACCCGGCAGTGCGCTGCCCACGGTGCCCAGGAAAACCAGGGCGGCAACCGTTTCCCAACTTACGTGGAGGTTCCACGGCTGGTCGATCACGGCCGACATGGGAACCAGCACGAGAACTGCTGTGGATTGCGCCCCGACCGCCAGCACGATCGGCGCCAGATGGCCTGACTTGCGCGCCAGCACATTGGCGCTGGCAATGCTGACCGCTGCGGCAAGCACCGCAAGATCGGCGATCAGGTGCGCTTCGACATCGCCCAGCACACCGCGTCTGATAACGGCAATCACACCGGCAAACCCGATCAGCGCGCCCACCATGCTGCGTGCCGACATGCGTTCGTCCTGGAACAGCAGATGGGCAAAGACCATGGTCAGGACCGGCACGGTACCAAGGATGATGCCTGCCAGGCCGGAATCGATATGGGTCTGACCCCATGACAACAGAATCATGGGAATGACCTGGGTGACCATGCCCAGGACAAACAGTGCACCCCAGATGCGCCCCATCGAAGGCAGGCGTTGGCCACTGAACCACAGGACGACGCCCAGGGTCAGGAGCGAGATGATCGAGCGCGCGCAGGCCAGCGTGACCGGTGGCACTTCGCCGACGATGATGTCGATGAACAGGAACGAACTGCCAAAGGTGGTCGCACACAAGACAACCAGCGCGATGTCACGCGGGCCGAGCTGGCGTATGTCCTGTGTGGCCTGGGTCACCGGGCGCGCGACGCGGCAAGACGGTTCAGACCCAGGCCGGCCAGGATCAGTGGCAGAGCCAATGCCATGCTCCAGGAGAGCTGTTCATCAAGCAGCACCAAACCGAACCCCAAACCGATAACCGGTATCAGAAGATTGACCATGGCCGTAAAGGTTGCCCCCGCCATGGCTGTGAGACGGAAGAAGATCAGATAACCTCCGGCTGTGCAAATGATTCCCAATGCAATCGTTTGTGCCATGCCTGTGAGGCTGATCGAGAGTGTCCAGGGCGCGTCTAACAGAAACGAAAACGGCAGGATTGTCACGAATCCCGCAAGAACTGCGCCAGTGGCCAGCACATTGGGTTTGATCGCTCGGGCGCGCCGCGCCAACACAGTGTTGATGGCGTAACTCAAGGCCGCACCCAGAATTGCCAATTCGGCAAACACATGATGGCCCAGATCATCCAGGGCATCGGCGCCAACCAGAATGACAACGCCGGTGACGCCCAGAACCACGCCGCCCAGGCGCAGGGGCGTGAGACGTTCATCTGGTATGACCAGGTGCGCAATGACCGCAGTGGCAAGCGGCATGAAGCCGATCAGGATCGAAGCAAGGGCGCTGGAAATTTCCTGTTCGCCCATGGCAATCAGGACAAAGGGCACGGCATTGCCGGTCAGACCCAGCATGGCAAAAACGAACCAGCTTGCGCGATCCCATGGCAGGACTTCTCCGGCGAGGCGCAGAACAACAAGCAGAAAGACCCCGGCAAAGGCCAGGCGCAGGGCGACCAGCGTGAAGGGCGGGACTTCGTCGACAACGGCGCGGATCAGGGTGAACGAAGAGGCCCAGATCAGCGCCAGCATCAACAGCAGGACCCAGGCGTACAGCGTGGTCTGCCCCTTTGCGATGGTGGCCTGATCAACCATCCTGAGGCGCGCTTCGCCAGCGCACGAGGGCGGCGTTGAGAGCATCGGCAAGATTGCTGCGTTCGTCATCGGTCAGGAAGGCTCCGATCTGAAGCCGGCGGCCGTGTGATGAAAGGACAAGGCGATTGCTCTGGTCACGCTCGTATTCAATCGTGACACGCACCCAACCGGGTTCGAAGGCCCAGTACTTTGAGCGGCCATTGGGTGCGATCCGGTCAATCCGTAACGCTGCATCATCGAGCCTGACCGTTTCCAGCCGGCGTCCCGAGCGGTAGTTGAGCTCGAACGCCCCCCAGACCAGGAACACCTCGAGACCGCAGAACCCGGCGACAGGCCAGGCACCCAGACTCCAGAACGACAGTCCGATAGCCGCCAGTGCCACGGCAAAGGAACTGATCAGAAGTATGAAGCCCCAACGCGGCAATGACCGGTGCGGCACCAGGACCGCATCGAAAGCCACTCCGTCGGGCAGGGAATCGCGATAGATATGCATGGCCTGATTGATAGCCCGGCATGGTGTTTTCGTCATCCTGTGAGATCATCAAAGGCAAACTGCAACACAGGCTGTACGGGGTCTGTTAGCTTGGACACAGACGCGGATATTTCTCGAGCTGAGCAGGCTAGGAGCATCACTGTGAAAAAGGCAGATATCGACCGTTTGTTCACCTCACTTGCAGAGGTCATTCCCGAGCCTGAGACGGAACTGGAATACACCAACGTTTTCACACTTCTGGTGTCGGTCGTGCTCTCGGCCCAGGCGACCGACAAGGGTGTGAACGCCGCAACGCCGGGACTGTTCGCGCTGGCCGATACGCCCGAGAAGATGATTGCTCTGGGCGAGGAAGGCGTGCGCGACAAGATCAAGACGATTGGGCTGTTCAACGCCAAAGCCAAGAACGTTATCGCGCTTTCGCACATGCTCATCGAACACCATGGCAGCGAAGTTCCAGCCAACCGCGAAGAACTCCAGAAGCTTCCCGGAGTCGGGCGAAAAACCGCCAGTGTGGTCATGAATGAGGCGTTTGGCGAAGCGACCATTGCGGTCGATACCCACGTTTTCCGGGTCTCCAACCGAACCCGGCTGGCACCGGGCAAGACCCCTGATGCGGTTGAGAAGAAGCTGGAATCCATCGTTCCTGATCGTTGGAAGAAGGGCGCGCATCACTGGCTGATTCTGCACGGGCGCTATACCTGCCTGGCGCGTAAACCCCAGTGCTGGTCCTGCGTCATTGCCGATATCTGCCCGCACAAACCCAAGACGCCTGATCCCGAAATCGAAGCAGCAGCCAAGGCCGAAAAGAAGGCATCGGCCAAGCGCAAGCTCGCGCCACCGCGTCCCAAAAAGGCAGCCAGACGGCGCGCCTGACTGCTGACATCATGCTGTCAGGGGCGCTGGACTATAAGGCGGCTGAACACAGATATGGCGGAAATCATGAGCGAACTTGAGCACTACACCAGCCCCACGGGGACCCTGGTCCCGGTCTGGACACTGGAAATCCAGACCCTGCCTGAAGACACCGATCGCATTCTCGATGCCGTGCTTGTCGTGCACCCTCTGGGTTATGGCCGTTACCAGCGCAATGCCAGCATCTCAGGGGTGGGTGCCGAAACCGCGCGCCCACAGGAAGACTCAACGACCACACGACATGTTGAGGGGTATGAGTCCGGCGCGACGGAGACCTATCCCATGGTCGAACTCAAGATATCCATCGAACGGGATCGTGTTGCGCTGGAGAAGGTCATGGCGGCAATCCTGGAGGTGCATCACTACGAGCAGCCGGTCATCTTTGTGCGCGAAGACTGGGCCAGCCGCGCGGCATACAATCCTGACAATACCAATCCCAACCGCTTCTGGAACAACGGACGCGGCCTGCCTGAGAGAATCGTCTGAGTCAGAGAGCGCCACAGGCCTGCTCCCCAGCGAAGGCTGGGGCCCATACGCACGACTGGCGCGATACTTGTTGGCCTCTGGGAAATGGATCTCAGCCTTTGCTGGGGATCTGTTTTGAAACAATGATCAGCGTTCGTGCAGAACTGATTCCAACCAGGCCACAACCTCCTCGACCGACTCTGCGGCAGGACCACCGGGCATTTCCGGGCGTGCGACCATCACAACGGGCACAGAGAGGTTTCGTGCTGCAATGACTTTTGCGTGGGTGGCAGCACCGCCGCTTGCCTTGGTGACCAGTGCGTCAATCCCGTGATCACGTATCAGCGTTTCTTCGTCTTCGACGGTGAAGGGCCCGCGCGCCAGGATCAGGTCTGCCCGGGAAAACGGAAGTGTTTCGTCAGGTGGTTCGATCATGCGCACGGTAAAGCGTGTGTCGGTGAGGCCTGTGAACGCGTCGAGGTCACGACGGCCCAGCGTCATGAAGACCGATCGGGCCCCCAGTTCCTGCAACGCCTGGGATGCGCCTGCCGGTGAGTCGACGGCAACCCAGTGATCCCCGCTCTGGCATGGCCACATCGGGCGCACCAGCTTGATGCGGGCCACATCGGCTTGCCGGGCGGCCTGTTCTGCATGGCCGGCCATGGTGGCCGCAAAGGGGTGGGTTGCATCAATCAGGCCATCGATGCCTTCGTCACGCAGATAGTCGGCCAACCCGGCAACGCCGCCAAAACCACCTTGCCTCTGGCGGCCGGGTCCCGTGACAGGTGCGCGGGTGACACCGGCCAGAGAGGTGACAAGGTCCCATTGCGGATGCTGATCGTGAAGGGCCTGTGCCAGCGCAACAGCCTCGGTGGTGCCGCCAAGAATCAGAAGGCGTGTCATGGTCCGGCCCGACCGACGATGGCGCCTGCCCGGTCGATTACAATGACATCAAGCGTGCAGTCTCCGGCCAGGGTCGCCAGGGCAACTTCGCGCGCGCGCCTGGCCACGGCATCACCCAGCGCCAGATCGTGCTGTTGCGCCAGTGCCAGAACCGCCCCGGCACTGCTGGCCGATGCCATCTCCTTGACCAATGCCGCATCAGCTCCGGTATCGCCGGCCAGTTGCGCCAGAGCGGCGTGATCGACCTGACTGCGCGCGGAATGGAGATCCATCGCGCCCTGACCCAGCTTTGTCAGTTTGCCGAATCCACCGGCGATGGTGAGGTGCTCCACGGGATGGCGGCGCAGGTATTTCAGCATGCCGCCGGCAAAGTCACCCATGTCGAGCAGGGCGCCGTCAGGCAGATCATGCAGTTTCTGCACGGTCTCTTCGGAGGTTCGTCCCGTGGCACCCGCGACATGGGTGAGGCCGGTGGCGCGCGCGACATCAATGCCGCGATGGATCGAGTGGATCCAGGACGAACAGGAATAGGGAATGACCACACCGGTCGTGCCCAGTACCGACAGGCCGCCGACAATGCCAAGGCGTGGGTTCCAGGTGTCTTTGGCAATCTCGGCACCGCCCACGATGCTGATTTCAAGACTGACATCGCCGGGGAAACCGAATCGTGCGGACAGTTGGGCAATGGCACCTGCCATCATCGCGCGTGGCTTGGGGTTGATGGCGGGTTCGCCCGGCGGAATCGGCAGGCCGGGCTTGGTCACCATGCCGACCCCTTCACCGGCCCGGAAGGTTACGCCGGTGCCGGATTCGCCCGGCGTCACGGTGACGATGATCTCGGCACCATGGGTAACATCGGGATCATCGCCGGCATCCTTGATGACCGATGCCGTGGCTGTTCCGTTGGAGATTTCCTTCTTCACCAACGCAAAACCAGGCTCCTGGCCGCCGGGCAGAGTGATGGTGACGGGATCGGGAAATACACCCGTTGCCAGCGCCTGAAAAGCCGCCGCACTGGCTGCCGTGGCGCAGGCGCCCGTGGTCCAGCCCCTGCGCAAGTCTCCTTCAGGTATTTTGGCCATGTCGCCTGCGTGACCCCAGATGTCGCCGGGTGTAGGATTCTTGTCTCAGTGGGTTTATAGGCTCAGCCCTATGGATACGTCACCACGTCATCGCCATCTGCCTGACCTTCCGGTGTTCGAGCCGGGATCGGTCTGGCTGGTTGGCTCGGGTCCCGGCGACCCGGGATTGCTCACCCTTCTTGCACATCATGCGCTCGGAGAGGCTGATGTCGTGGTTTATGACGCACTTGTCGATGATTCCATTCTTGCGCTGGCAGCGCCGGAGGCCGAACTGATCTATGCCGGCAAGCGCGGTGGCAAACCTTCGCCCAAACAGCCTGATATCTCGAGCCGTCTGGTTGCGCTTGCTCGCACCGGCAAACGCATCCTGCGCCTGAAGGGTGGCGATCCCTTTGTTTTCGGGCGTGGCGGTGAAGAAGCGCTGGCGCTGGTTGCCGCGGGTATTCCGTTCCGTGTGGTGCCTGGTATCACCGCGGGCATTGGCGGTCTCGCCTATGCCGGTATTCCAGCGACCCATCGCGATGCCAACCATGCCGTCACCTTCATCACCGGACATATGGCCGGGGGCGACATGCCCGACGGAATCGACTGGAAGTCGCTGGCTGCAGGCGGTCAGGCGTTGGTGATCTACATGGCACTCAAACACCTCGAGGCCATCACGGGTCAACTAATGGGCGGCGGCCTTGTTCCAGAGACCCCCGTTGCGGTGGTCAGCAGGGCGGCAACGCGCCATCAGAAGGTTCTCGAAACCACGCTGGGACGCGCTGCTCGCGATGTCGTGGAATCGGGCATCGAAGCACCGGCCATCGTGGCCGTGGGTGAAATCGTGCGTCTGCGTGCGGGCCTGGACTGGCTTGGTGCCATGGAAGGGCGTCAACTCGACAGCGACCCCCTGGGACAATCACTCCAGCGCGACACGGCCTGATCGGTGCCCGCAGGTCTGATCCTGGCTGCGCCTTCGTCGGGCAGCGGCAAGACGGTCACGACCCTTTCCCTGCTGCGTGCTCTGGCTGCACGCGGAACCCGGGTTTCCTCGTTCAAGGTCGGCCCTGACTATATCGATCCGGCCTTTCATGGCGCTGCGACCGGGCGGCCCTGCCGCAATCTCGACCTCTGGGCCATGCGGCCCGAGACCCTCGACGCCACTTTTGCGGCGGCGACAGGCGATGCCGACCTGGTGGTTGGTGAAGGTGTCATGGGGTTGTTCGACGGTGCTGCCGACGGCAGCGCCTCGACCGCTGATGTCGCAGCACGTCTGGGTCTGCCGGTGGTTCTGGTGGTTGATGTGAAGGGACAGGGCGCTTCCGTTGCGGCCCTGGTTCAGGGTTTCCGTGATTTCCGCAGCGACATCACGATTGCCGCTGTCATTCTCAACCGGGTCGGGCGAGAGGGGCACCGCGCCATTCTGGGTAAGGCGCTTGAAGGCATCATGCCCGTGCTGGGTTACATCCCCCGTGACACGCGCCTCGCCTTGCCTGAACGCCATCTGGGGCTGGTTCAGGCGATTGAACGGCCCGACCTTGAGCAGTTCCTCGATCAGGCTGCCGGCATTGTCGGTGGCGCGGTAGATCTTGATGCCCTGGCGGCTCTTGCCCGTGCACCCATGGGAGCCGAGTCTCCAACATCGGCTCCGCCTCTGCCGCCTCTGGGGCAGCGTATTGCCGTGGCTTTGGACGCAGCTTTTGCCTTTACCTATCCCGGTATCCTGGAAGCCTGGCGTCATGCCGGGGCCGAGCTGTTGCCGTTCTCGCCGCTGGCCGATGAAGCCCCCGATGCCTCCTGCGATGCCGTCTATCTGCCCGGCGGTTATCCTGAACTGCATGCCGCCAGGCTGGAATCGAATGAAACGCTCATGAACGGTCTGCGCGATGCTGCGGCCCGGGATGCCGTGATGTTTGGTGAGTGTGGCGGCTTCATGCTGCTGGGCGAACGCCTGATCGATGCCGAAGGCGAAAGCCACATCATGGCCGGATTGCTGCCCACGGTGACATCCATCGATGCGCCGCGCCTGCATCTGGGTTACCGGCGCATCACCCTTGCCCATGATGGTGTCCTGGGACCGGCCGGGTCGGTCTATCGCGGGCATGAGTTTCACTATGCCCGCCTGGTGCGCCAACGCGGCACGCCCCTGTTCCATGCGACCGATGCGTTGGGACGCTATTTCGGCCCCTCCGGCGCCGTGGTCGGCAAGGTGGCAGGCTCGTTCCTGCATCTGATCGACCGGGAAACATCGTGAAGGACAGCAAGGGTCCTTCGATCTTCCTGATCTGTGTTGTCATAACCGGTCTGATCGCCCTGGCACCGATGTCGACCGATATCGCCATTCCCGCTCTGCCTGCCATCGGACGAGCGCTGGAAGCCACGCCCGGTCAGGTCGGCATGATCATCAGCCTGTTTGCCCTTGGCGTGGGCCTGATGCAGCTGGTTTATGGCCCTCTGTCGGATCGTTATGGCCGTCGGCGGGTGCTGATGGCGGCTTTGGTGATCTATGTGCTCACCACCATCGGCATCGTGCTGGCGCCGACGATTGAATCCCTCATCGTGCTGCGCTTCTTCCAGGCGATCGGAGCCTGTGCGGGCACGGTTCTGGGCCGCGCGGTGGTGCGCGACATGTTCGACCGCGACCGGGCAGGACAGGTTCTGGGTTACGTCATGACCGCGATGACGGTTTTGCCGGGGCTGGGCCCCATTGTGGGTGGGGAGCTGTTGGTGGCCTTTGGCTGGCGTGCGGTCTTCGGCCTGATCCTGGCGGTTGGCCTGGTTATCGCCTTCTGTGCGTGGCGTTACCTGCCAGAGACGCTGGATGTCTCCAGACGCCAACCCGTCGAGATCCGCCAGATCCTGCGTCATTTCGGAGCCATGCTGCACCATCGCGGTTATCTTGGCTTCACCTGCGCCATCTGCGGGTCGTTCATTGCGCTGTTTGGCTACATCGCAGGGTCTTCCTATGCCTTCATTGATGCTCTGGGTGTGGCTGAAAATCGCGTCGGCTGGCTGATTCTGGCCGCTGTCGTGGGCTACATCATCGGCGGCACCTCGGCCAGCCGCTTTCAGCGCGTCCTGGGCGGCCTTGAACGGGTGGTTCTCTACGGCATGATCGTGATGGTTATCGCAGGGTTCACCATGGCCGGACTGCTTCTGGCCGGCATTCACACGGTCTGGGCGGTTGCGCTACCGGCCTCTGTGGTTTTTGCCGGCTGTGGCGCGGCCCTTCCCCAGGCAACAGCTGGTGTGCTGGGTCCGTTTTCCCATGTTGCCGGCACGGCCTCTTCCCTGATGGGCGCGTTGCAGATGGTGACCGGCGCCATTACCGCAGCGCTCATTTCACATGCCTATGACGGCAGTCATGGCCCGATGGTGTTGGCCATGGCTGTGGGGCCTTTTGTGGGGTTGGTTTTGTATGTCTGGCTGGTGCGCCCTTTGAGGCGTTAGTTCGGACTACCTGTTGCCACCTTCCTGGCGATCAGGGTTGACCGCGCCGCTGCCGCCAAGCTCGGAGAGAAGATTCTCGATCAGACCACCAAAGCCGTCTTTGTCATCGCCGGTGGTTTCCTGGGCATAGGTCGTGGTGGACGTTGCCGGATCAACCAGAGCCAGGGCAGGCAGGCCGGACTGTGCATCGCTCATGTAATCGGCCCAGACGCGGGCAGGCAGGCCGCCGCCGGTGACACGGTCCATCGCGGCACCGTTGTCGTTGCCGATCCAGACACCCGTGACGTACTGGCGTGTGAACCCGATGAACCAGGCATCGCGATAATCCTGGCTGGTGCCGGTCTTGCCTGCTGCGGGCCAGGCAATGTCGGCAGCGCGTCCGGTTCCACTCTCGACCGTCTGTTGCAACATCAATGCGAGGTTTGCGGCAACGTCGGGGGCGACAACCCGACGCGGCGCGGCTGCGGCGCGGGCATAGAGAACCTCGCCGTTGCGTGCGCGAATCTCCTCGATGACATAAGGCGAGGCGGTCAGACCCTGATTGGCCAGCACGGCATAGGCTGCCGTGAGATTAAGGGGCGTCACCTCGGTCGTACCCAGCGCCAGGCTGGGCAGAGCTGTCATCTCTTCTTGGATGCCCAGGCGGTGGGCTGCTTCGATAACGTTGCCCATGCCGATGCGCCAGGCGGTTTCTGCGGCCACCGTGTTGACCGAACCTGCCAGGGCGTCGGTCAGGGTCATGCGCCCGTCGTATTCGCCATCGAAGTTGCCGGGGCTCCAGCCGTCGATCGTGACCGGCTGGTCGATCACGATGTCGCCGGGTTTCATGCCGGCTTCCAGTGCCGCCAGATAGACGAACAGCTTGAAGGCCGAGCCTGGCTGACGTTGCGCCAGCACCGCGCGGTTGAACTGGGTTGTCGCATAACCTGAGCCGCCAACCATGGCGACCACCGCACCCTCGGGCGTCATGGAGACGATGGCGCCCTCGCCCGCATTGCGTTCGGCCCCCTCGCCTGCCAGGCCCGACGCCAGCGCCACCTGTGCCTGGCGCTGCAGTTGCGGGTCGATCGTTGTGACGATGACAAGGTCACCTTGAGCAACGCCGATGTAGTCGCTGGCGCGCGCCATGATCCAGTCGGTGGCATAAAGCGCTTCGCCGCCTGCCGGCCGGTTGCCTTCCAGATTGAGCGTTGCGGCACGTGCCGCGCGGGCGGTTTCCTCGTCGATGAATCCGGCTTCGACCAGATTGTCGATTACCTCGGCTGCGCGCAGACGTGCGGCGGCAGGGTCGTTGGCCGGGTTGTAGCGCGATGGGGCTTTGAGCAAACCAGCGATCATGGCCGATTCGGGCAGCGTCAGATCACGGGCTGATTTGTTGAAGAACCGTTGTGCCGCAGCATCGACGCCATAGGCGCCGGCACCGAAATAGACGCGGTTGAGATAGATCGCCAGGATCTCTTCCTTGGTGAAGCGTCGCTCCAGCCACAGGGCAAGCAGGGCTTCCTGGGCCTTGCGCTTGAACGAGCGTTCCGGCGTCAGGAACAGGTTCTTGGCGACCTGCTGGGTGATCGTGCTGCCGCCCTGGACAACACCACCTGCCTGGATGTTGGCCCATGCCGCACGTGCAATGCCGCGCAGATCAACGCCGACATGATCGAAGAAACGCCGGTCTTCGGTTGCAAGGACCGATTGCACCAGGGAGACCGGCAGGTCCTCGAAATGGATGGTCTCGCCGTGGAGTTCGCCATAGGTCGCCAGAACGCTGCCGTCGGCCCCCAATACGGTCACCGATGGCGGGCGCTGGTTGATCAGGCCGTCGGGGTCGGGCAGATCAAGGATGTACCAGCCGACCAGCCCGAACACCGCCAGTGTCACCCAGATGAAGGCAACGGCCGACCAGCGCAGAAAGACGCGCAGCCAGCCCCAGCGCCGGCGCGCCGTCGGCACATCGATGGCCTTGTCCCTGGCCCCCGCCTTGGATTTGGGCGCCTTCTTGGCAGGCGCTTTGCCGCCAGCCTTCATGGCAGCCTTTTTCTTGGGCGCTTTTGTCGGTTTCTTGGCCAAGGCTACTGCCGTGTCGTGGTCGAACGCTGGGGATGAAGCGACCTTTCTGACACCATCATTGGGTCAGAAAGATGGCTCCGGGCCTCAGACGTCCAGGTTGGTGACCTTCAGAGCGTTGGTCTGGATGAATTCGCGGCGCGGCTCCACCACATCGCCCATGAGGGTCTCGAACAGGTCGTTGGCCTCGTTGGCGTCCTTGACCGTGACCTGCAGCAGGGTGCGTGCTTCAGGATCCAGTGTGGTTTCCCAAAGCTGGTCGGGGTTCATTTCGCCCAGACCCTTGTAGCGCTGCACGGCAGCGCCCTTGCGGCTGAGGTCCATGATGGTGTCGACCAGACCAGACGGGCCCAGCACGGGATATTCCTTGTCCTTTTTCATCAGAACGCCTGGATGGGCAAAGCTTGCCTGAAGGGTGTCGACCAGGCCGTCCAGGGCCATGGCTTCGCCCGAGGCGACCAGGCTGGGATCGATACGGTGGGTTTCGGTCACGCCGCGCACGGTGCGGGTGAACACCAGCCCGCCCTCGCCGTCTGACGTTCCCTGCCATCCGCGTTCGGTCTCGGCCGAAAGTTTGTCGAGGCGCTGAGCGATGTATTCGGCCGCAGCAGGTGCGCTTTCGGCGTCGTTCAGCAGGGCTTGTGACAGGGCGCCTGTGATCGCGGTCTGTTCGGCGACCAGCAGAGGCACACGGCGGGTCAGCGCACGCAACAGGTGGGCCGAACGGCGGGCGTCATCAACCAGTTCGGCAAGTTCCTGCCCTGCGACCTGGCTGCCGTCGTGATGGACAAAGACGCAGTCTTCCAGGCCCGTGGCGATCAGATAATTCTCATAGCTGCGCTCGTCCTTGAGATAGACCTCGCTCGAACCGCGCTTCACTTTGAAAAGTGGCGGCTGGGCAATGTAGAGATAACCGGCATTGATGACCGATTCCATGTGGCGGAAGAAGAAGGTCAGCAGAAGTGTGCGGATATGGGCGCCGTCGACATCGGCGTCGGTCATGATGACGATCTTGTGGTAACGCAGCTTTTCCAGATCGAAATCATCGGCGATTCCTGCACCCAGCGCGGTGATCAGCATGCCGACCTGATCGGATGAGAGCATCTTGTCGATGCGCGCGCGCTCCACGTTCAGGATCTTGCCGCGCAGAGGCAGCACAGCCTGGTTGGAACGATCCCGCGCCTGCTTGGCCGAACCGCCGGCCGAATCACCCTCGACGATGAAGATTTCGGATTTCTCGGGGCTCTTCTCCTGACAATCGGCCAGCTTGCCCGGCAGGTTGGCGATATCGAGCGCGCCCTTCTTGCGCGTCAGGTCGCGTGCCCTGCGTGCGGCTTCGCGTGCTGCGGCGGCTTCAATGCTCTTGGAGACAATCGTGCGTGCCTCGGCGGGGTGTTCCTCGAACCACTGGCCCAGACGGTCTGCAACGACCTGTTCGACCACAGGGCGGACTTCCGACGACACCAGCTTGTCCTTGGTCTGTGAGGCAAACTTCGGATCGGGCACCTTGCAGGAGACGATCGCGGTGAGCCCCTCGCGCATGTCATCGCCGGTAATGCTCACCTTTTCGCGTTTGAACAGGCCATTGGCCGCGGCATAGGCCTGCATCGTGCGCGTCAGCGCGCCACGGAAACCTGCCAGATGGGTGCCACCGTCGCGCTGGGGAATGTTGTTGGTAAAACACAGCGTGTTCTCGTGATAGGCCTCGGTCCACTGCATCGCGACCTCGACCACGATCTCTTCGCGCTCGTCTGCGAACCAGATCGACTCGGGCTGGATCGAGGTCTTGTTGCGGTCGAGATAGGCAACAAACGCCTGCACGCCCCCTTCGTAATAGAACTCTTCTTTCTGCGTTTCGACCGTGCGGTTGTCGGTCAGGTGGATGCGCACGCCGCTGTTCAGGAAGGCCAGTTCGCGCAAGCGGTGTTCCAGCACGCTAAACTCGAAATCGACCTTGGTGAACGTTTCGCGCGACGGCAGGAAGGTGACCTGGGTACCGCTTTTGTCTGTCGGTCCGATCTCTTCGAGCGGCGCAACCGCATCGCCATGGGCAAAGCTGATCTTGTATTCCTTGCTGCTCCTCCAGATTTCGAGCACCAGGGAGGACGACAGCGCGTTCACGACCGAAACACCCACGCCGTGAAGGCCGCCTGAAACCTTGTAGCTGTTGTGATCGAACTTACCGCCGGCATGCAGACGGGTCATGATGACCTCGGCTGCCGACACGCCCTCTTCGGGGTGGATGTCGGTTGGAATACCGCGTCCGTTGTCGTTGACCGTGATGGAACCATCGGCATTGAGCATGACGTTGATCAGGTCGCAATGGCCGGCCAGCGCTTCGTCAATGGCGTTGTCGACGACCTCGAACACCATGTGGTGCAGACCGGTGCCGTCATCGGTGTCGCCGATATACATGCCCGGGCGTTTGCGCACGGCATCGAGACCTTTGAGTACCTTGATCGCATCGGCGCCATACTCTTCGCTGGCGGCGTTGACGTCGGTCATGTCACGGGCTTCTTCGTTCATGCGCTATGCGTCCTTGTCAGGCGGTGTCGCGGGCGACGGCCTTGCCGTCCGCGATGCGGAAATTCTGGGCGCGCCCATCAAGAGCACGGAAAAGGTCGTCATCGGTGCCGGTCATCCAGGCCTGAAGGCCCAGTTCCAGCACGGTCGAAAAAAGTGCGGTCCGATGGTCGTCATCAAGATGGGCAACAACATCATCGAACAGCAGCACCGGCGGCCGGCGCCGCGATTCCAGCTTTGCGGCAGCCAGAAGCAGGGCAATCACCAGTGATTTCTGCTGGCCGGTTGAGCACAGCTCGGCCTCCATGCCGCTTGGGCGGTGCACCACGGCAAGATCGGTCTTGTGCGGGCCCGTTGCTGCGCCGCCGGTTTCGGCATCGCGTGGGCGCGAGGCTTCCAGCGCTTCGCGGAACCGTTGTTCGGCATCGACCGCAGGCATCTCGCCAATCCAGTTCTCCAGGGTCCCGTCCAGCGCCAGATCGGCAGCCGGGAACGGATTGATGCCGTCCTGCAACACGGGGATCAGCCGGTCGGCGAGGTCACGGCGTGCAGCGGCCACTGCAATACCGGTTTCGGCCATGGTTTCTTCCAGGGCCGAAAGCCATGCCGGATCACGCCGGCCTTCTTTGAGCAAACGCGCACGTTCACGCATGGCTCGCTCATAAGCGTTGAAGCGGCGGGCATGGAGCGGGTCGTGGGCAAACACCAGTCGGTCAAAGAAACGCCGCCGACCCGATGACGATTCGCGGAACAGGCCGTCCATGGCCGGCGTCAGCCAGATCATCGAAAAGACTTCCGCCAGCGCGGCCGGCCCGCGTGCACCCTCACCGTCAATACGCACGACCCGGCGTTCGTTGACCGATTCGGGGTCAGCACCGGTTCCGACCTGGATCGGCCCGTCACGCGTTTCAATGCGCGCTGAAACAGCCCACGGCCTGGTGTCGCCGCGACGTGCCAGATCGGCCAGCCGCGCGCCACGCAGTCCACGGCCCGGCGAGAGGTAGGAGAGCGCTTCGAGAAGGTTCGTCTTGCCGGCACCATTGGGGCCGGTCAGCACGACGGGATCGGGCCCGACTTCGACGCGCACGGTCTCATAGGACCGGAATGCGGTCAGGGAGAGGCTGCGCACGGCCACGGGATGGACGGTGTGCTGACGCTCTGCTGTCGTGGCAAAAGCCAGATCTATGGTCTCAACTCCTGTGTCTGTTTGCGGAGCATGGGCCCCCAAACATCCGCGTCATTCCCGGAACGGGTCAGACCCGCATCGGCATCAGGACATAGAGGGTCCGTTCGTCGTTGGAATCGTTGACGATGGTGGGCGACACCGCGTCCGACATCTGGAAACGCATGCGCTCGCCTTCGAAGTTCTGCGCCATTTCCAGGACGTAGCGGGAATTGAAGCCGATCTCGAGCGACGGCCCGTCGTAATCGGCCGGCAATTCTTCCTCGCCCGATGCGCTGTCGGGGCTGTTGGCCGAAAGCACCAGGCGGTTCTTGTCGATGGCCAGCTTGATCGAGCGTGACTTGTCGGTCGAAATCGCTGCCATGCGATCCACGGCCTGCACGAAGCTCGCGGCATCGGCCTCCAGCGTCTTGTCGTTGTTGGAGGGAATGACACGCTCGTAATCGGGGAAGGTGCCGTCGATCAGCTTTGAGGTCAGCACGACCGTGTCGAAGGCAAAGCGGATCTTGGTATCGGAAAGCTGGATCGATACCGCGCCGTCGATCTCGTCAACCAGCTTGCGCAGTTCGGCCACGGCCTTGCGTGGCACAATGATGCCGGGCATGCCGGCCGCGCCGTCAGGCTGTTCGGAATCAATGCGTGCCAGACGGTGCCCGTCTGTTGCGACGGCACGCAGCATCGGGCCGCTGTCGGCATCGGTGCTGTGGAGGTAGATGCCGTTGAGGTAGTAGCGGGTTTCCTCGGTCGAGATGGCGAATCGGGTCTTGTCGACCAGTCGGCGCAGCTCGGAAGCAGGAAGCGCGAAATCATGGCTGAAATCGCCGCCCGACATGACCGGGAAGTCTTCCGGCGGCAGACAGGGCAGGCGGAACTGGATGCGCCCGCAGGCGATCGACAGACGCCCGGCATCACCGGTGGCGTCCAGGGCCACTTCAGAACCCTCGGGAAGCTTGCGGCAGATGTCATAGAGCACATGCGCTGGTGCAGTGGTCGAACCGGCGACCTGCAGATCAGCAGAGACAGCCTCGACCACTTCCAGGTCCATATCGGTGGCAGTCAGGTGCAATTGGCCATCCTTGGCTTCCAATCGAACATTCGACAGGATCGGGATGGTGTTGCGGCGCTCGACGACGCTCTGAACATGCGCCAGCGCCCTCAGCAAAACAGAGCGTTCGATAGACAGCTTCATGAAATCTGGTCCGTCAGGGTTGATGAACGACGGGGCCCGAACCACGCTGATCCCAAGCGGAACAGAATGTGTACATCGCCAACCGTTACAAGGTCAGCGACTATAGCAGAAAGGCCCCGGAAACACCAATTTCCGAGGCCATTCTGGAAGCTTGTAAGTCTTTGAAATTGCTCAGGTTTCGAGCATCCGTTCCAACAACTCCACATCCTCCGCAAAGGCGGGGTCGCCAGGCCATCAGTTCCTCGACCTTTTTCACGCCATGCATGACCGTGGTGTGGTCGCGACCGCCGAACTTGCGGCCGATCTCGGGCAAGCTGCGGCTGGTCAGGCGTTTGGCCAGATACATGGCGATCTGGCGTGGCCGTGCGACGGCCCTCTGCTTGCGTGCAGAGACCATGTCGGCCATGCGGATGTTGAAGTGTTCGGCGACCTTCTTCTGGATTTCCTCGATCGTCACACGGCGGTCCTGGGCGCGCAGCAGATCGCGCAGAAGCTCCTGGGCCGAATCGAGCGACACCGGCCGGCCAACCAGCTGGGCATGAGCCACGAACGCGGTTCAGAGCGCCTTCGAGTTCACGCACGTTCGAGGTGATCTTGTGGGCCAGGAACTCCAGCACGCGCTGGGGCACGACCACGTCGGGGAACTGTCCGGCCTTGGTCTGGAGGATGCCCAGGCGCAGCTCGTAAGTCGGCGGATGGATATCGGCCACCAGACCCCAGCCCAGGCGTGAACGCAGGCGCTCTTCCATGCCGTCGAGGTCGCTGGGGAACGATCGCCGGAGATCACGACCTGGCGGTTCTGGTCCACCAGGGCGTTGAACGTGTGGAAGAACTCTTCCTGGGTCGAGTCCTTGCCGGCGATGAACTGGATGTCGTCGATCATCAGAACGTCGACCGAGCGGAACTGGTCCTTGAACGCCATCGTGTCCTTGTAACGCAGGGCCCGGATGAACTTGTACATGAACTTCTCGGCCGACATGTAGAGCACACGCGGCCGGGTTCGCGCGCGCGGATGTGCCAGGCGATGGCATGCATCAGATGGGTCTTGCCGAGCCCGACGCCGCCATAAAGGAACAGTGGGTTGAACGGTGAGCCGATCGGCATCGGCGACGCGCGGGCTGCCGCATGGGCAAACTCGTTGGTCTTGCCGACGACGAAGTTATCGAAGGTGAACCGGGGGTCCAGGCTTGCGGCAAAGGCATCCGCCTCGGCGGCAGGGTCGGCACCGCCATCATGGCGCACCATGCCAAGATCACGTTTGATGGGTGTTACTTCACGACGGGCCTGGCGACGCTCAGTCTTGCCGACCTTGATACTAATACCGGTCAGCGAGTCGTTCTCGCCACACCAGAGATCGTGGAGACGTTCACCACAGCGCGACATGACCCAATCCTTCATGTTGCCGCTGGGAACGCGCATCACAACTTCACTTCCCGAGACACCATCAAGCGAAAGAGGGCGCAACCATGTCTTGAATGCTGCCTCACCCAGTTCAGCGCGCAAACGACCGCGAACGCGCTTCCACTGGTCTTCCACATCGGTATCTAGCTTGAGGGGCTCTGACGCCATTAACACACTCCCAAAAAGTAACGCTCGCCATACAAAACGTCTTCGTCAGAGGCCACCGATTAGAGCCTCGTCCAGCACCTGCACATGACGATCTAACCGCCCCTTGCAGAAGGAAGAATCCAGCTTTGAATGCCTCCGCACAGAAGGCTTCGCGCCGATTTCTTCGGGTTGCGGGGCAGCTCAAATTTGTGATTGGTTTCAACAAGTTAGCTGAAATCTCCAGCCTTCCTGCCTTGGCATGGCCCATCAGGCACCATACCTTAACCGCACATCAGAATGCTGGCCTTTGGGGCGACCAACAGCGTTGCGATGACGTTGGATCGTCACCGATTCTGCTGGTCTGGCGTTGTCGCTCTTAGCCCCGCCGGAACATTCTTCTTGAGGTCGGTCCCGCGACCTGTTGGAGACCATAGACCATGCCTTGCCAAGGATACAACGGGACAAAATCGGAACGTCGCGCTTTCGCAGATCATTACACCTTTAGCGTGTAAAAGTAGATCAGGACAGGCAAAGAAAAAACGCGCCGGGCCCGAGGGTCCGACGCGTTCCGATCACACGATCCTGTGCACCTTGCGGCGCACCGGACTACATCTTGGCAATACGCTGTGACAGGCGGGACACCTTTCGCGACGCAGTGTTGCGATGCAACACTCCGCCCTTGGCGCCACGCATGATTTCAGGCTGCGCTTCGCGCAGTGCCTGGTTGGCTGCATCCTTGTCGCCGGCAACAATTGCCTCTTCGACCTTGCGGACGTAACCGCGCACACGGGTCAAACGATTGCGGTTAACCGCAGTTTGCCGGGCGGTTTGGCGCACCCTCTTCTTGGCTTGCATGGAGTTGGCCATGGATTCTCCGGTCTCATTAGTTCAATTCGGGTGGCGGGTTATAACGACGGGCCAAGGAGGCGTCAACGCCAGCGATGGCAACGATTCGCCGGGGCGCTTCGTTGCCATGGACTAATTGCAAAAGTGTCGCGTTTCCGAATCGCTGACACCACCGTTCGTTAAGACCGGTTTATCGCTGACAGGCAGCACAGAAATAGGTCGAACGATTCGCCTGCACGATTCGCCCGATGGCACCTTTGCAGCCTGGCGTCGGGCAGGCGGTGTTCTCGCGGTCATAGACACGGAAGCGATGCTGGAAATAGCCAAGCTCGCCGCTGGTCTGGCGATGATCGCGCAGGGAAGACCCGCCGGCTTCAATCGCTTCCTTGAGCACATCCACGATGGCCGGCACCAGGCGCTCGCAGCGCTTGCCTGCAACACTGGCGGCCATGCGTCGTGGCGAGATGCCTGCGCGGTGCAGCGCCTCGCAGGCGTAGATGTTGCCGACACCGCCCACCACGCGCTGATCCAGCAGGGCAGACTTGATCGGCGTCTTCCTGCCTTTCAGCCGTGCGGAGAGATGGGCGGGCGAAAAGACCGATTCGAGGGGATCCGGCGCCAGCGCTGCGAGCAGGGGGTGGGTCGATTCGTCCTGTGTTGTGGTGAGCGTCATCAGACCGAACCGGCGGTGATCGTTATAGATGACATGCACGCCGTCTTCGGTGACCAGTTCGACGTGGTCGTGTTTCTCCGGCGGCTGGTTGGAACCGCGCGGCACAATCATCATGCGCCCGGACATGCCCAGGTGGCAGATCAGGACCTGGCCGTCATCAAGGTCAAACAGCAGGTACTTCGCACGTCGCCGCAAGTCCGTGACGACACGGCCTTTCAGCCGTTCTGGAAAGTCATCGGGAAAGGGAATGCGCAGATTCGGGCGGCGTTGCTCGACCGAGGCGATTCGTTTGCCCTTGAGCACCGGTTCCAGGCCTCGGCGTACGGTTTCGACTTCGGGTAGCTCGGGCATGGTGCTTGTCTGCTTTCGGGGTCGCGTTGGCGCACCATGCGTGAAATCACCGACGCGAACCACCACATATGTAGCGCCAGCCTGCCCTCAACGTTAAGGTCCGCGCCATGACCCATACTGATCAGATCGACCACGCCACCCGATTCGGCGAGCAACGTGTTGCCGAGGACGACAAGGCCCGACTGGTGCGCGACGTGTTCCACAGCGTTGCGGCAAAGTACGACGTCATGAACGATCTGATGTCGGTCGGCGTGCATCGCTTGTGGAAGCGCGAGATGGTTGGGTTGATTGCACGCGATGTCGGCCGCGGCCGTGTCATCGATGTTGCCGGGGGCACCGGTGATATCGCACTGCGCCTGCTGGAAAAGGGTTTCACCGTTGATGTTGTCGACATCAACGATTCGATGCTTTCTGTCGGGCGTGACCGCGCGCTTGATCGCACCGTGACCAAGGGGCTTACCTGGACCTGCGGGGATGCCGAAGCGCTGCCTCTGCCCGACGGCTGTGCCGATGCCTATACAATTGCGTTTGGCATTCGCAACGTTACCCATCTTGACCGTGCGCTTGCCGAAGCACGGCGTGTGCTGCGCCCCGGCGGTCGATTCGCCTGCCTGGAATTTGGTCATATCGTTCTGCCCGGGCTGGAACGGCTTTATGCCCAGTATTCCGATGCCCTGTTGCCACGCCTTGGAGGCATGGTTGCCGGTGACGAGGATTCCTATCGTTACCTTGTCGAGAGCATCCGACGCTTTCCCCAGCAGGAACGGTTTGCCGCCATGGTTGCTGATGCGGGCCTGGCGCATGTCGCAACGCGCAATCTCTCAGGCGGCATTTCCGCGCTGACGACGGCCTGGCGCCTCTAGCGGTCCGCGAGCGTCACATCCCATGACAGGTCCTGTTCAGACAGCCCGCAATCTTGGGCGCCTTTTTGCCATTGCACGCACGCTGGCGCGCCATGATGCCCTGTTCCCGCTGGAACTTGCCGGCGTGGCGCCGCCGCTTGTGTGGGCCGCCAAACTGGTGTCGGCGCGCGATGCCACGGGCCGCCCCGGCGAGCGTCTTGCCCGCGCACTTCAGGAACTGGGGCCAAGTTTCGTCAAGGTCGGACAGTTGCTTTCAGTGCGCCCCGACGTGGTCGGCGAGGAAATCGCCGAAGACCTCGCCAATCTGCAGGATCAGCTCCAGGCGTTCTCAGGCGCACTTGCGCGCGAAGCCGTGGAGCGTGAGCTGGGCAAACCGGTCGAGGAGCTCTTTGAGAGTTTCGATGACAAGCCGGTTGCAGCCGCCTCGATTGCCCAGGTCCATTTTGCCGTGACCAGCGATGGGCGCGATGTTGCGGTCAAGGTTCTGCGACCCGGCATCTCCGAGATTGTTGCCCGTGACATGGGCCTGGCCGAATGGCTGGCCGGGATCATGGAATCAGCGCGCCCGGATCTGCGCCGCCTGAAGCCGGTCGAGGTCGTGCACAACATTCGTGACTGGGTGGCTGTTGAACTTGACCTGCGGCTTGAAGCGGCTGCTGCTGCCGAGCTTTCTGAAAACATGGCCGATGATCCAGGCTTCCGTGTGCCCGAGGTAGACTGGCAGCGCACCGGCGAGCAGGTCATGACGATGGAGCGCATCCGCGGCATCACGATCGATGAGCGCGATCTGCTGATCGAAGCCGGACATGATCCCGAAGCTCTGGTGGCTCAGGCGGCACGTGCGTTCTTCAATCAGGTTTTCCGTGATGGCTTCTTTCACGCCGACCTCCATCCCGGAAATCTGTTCGTGGACGAATCGGGCGCCATTGTCGCGGTTGATTTCGGCATCATGGGCCGGCTCGACCGGGTGACCCGCCTGACCATTGCCGAGATGCTGCTGGGTTTTCTCACGCGCGACTACCGCCGTGTTGCCGATGTGCATTTCGAAGCCGGTTATGTGCCCCGTGATCAGTCGCGTGATCTCTTTACCCAGGCTTGCCGGTCCATCGGCGAACCCATTCTGGGTCGTCCGCTCCACGAAATCTCCATTGCCCGTCTGCTCGCCCAGCTTTTCCGCGTGACCGATCAGTTCGGCATGCCCACGCAGCCACAATTGCTGCTGCTCCAGAAGACCATGGTGCTGACCGAAGGCATCGGGCGCACGCTGGCTCCCGACCTCAATATGTGGGCGCTGTCCCAGCCCATGATCGAGGACTGGGCCGTGCGCAATCTATCGCCGCCCGCGCGTATGCGTGATGCTGCCGAACGCAGTATCGAAACGCTGCGTCGCCTGCCCGAGCTTGCCAACAAGGTCGAAGACATCATCGAGGAGACCGCAGCTTCTGGTTTCCGCCTGCATGCCGATACCGTCGATGATCTGGCCCGGCGTCAGTCGGAAGCCAGGGCGCGGGCCACCCGCTGGCTCTGGCCCATCGCCGGGTTGGCCCTTCTGCTCAGTCTTATCGCCGTACTGGACTGACCGTATTGGGCAGGCTGGCCGCAATCAGATCAGCCAGCTTTTGCGTCAAAGCCATGCGCGGATAACCCTTCCTGTGCGTCAGCCGCACCGTGCGCCCAGCCGTGCCACTTTCTTCGCGGCGCACGGCGACGCCGGTGTCGGTCACCCAGCCCGATGCCAGGCTCATGGCTGGGACCAGCGTGATGCCTTCCCCCGCACCCACCAGCGCCAGAATGGTCGACAGGCTGGTCTTCTGCGTTCTGGGCCCGCCATCGCGGTTCTTGCGTGCCCGGTCCAACTTGCAGGCGTCATAGATCTGATCGCGCAGGCAATGGCCATCTGACAGCAACAGCAATTCGCCAGGTTCGATCTGCGTGACATCGACAGCTTCTTCCCGGGTCAGGGGGTGGTCACCGGGCATGGCAATCCAGAAGGGCTCGTCGTAAAGCGCAATCTCGGCCAGGTTGTTGCGTGTCGGGCTGGTTGCCAGGATCGCCAGATCCAGGGCGCCCTGATCGAGCTGGTCTTCCAGGTGATCGGTGAAGTCCTCGATCAGTTCCAGGCGCAGGTCCGGCAGGTAATGTTTGATCGTCGGCAGCAGCAATGGGGTCAGGTAGGGACCGATGGTGGGCGGCATGCCCAGCCGGCACGTCCCGACAAACGGATCCTTGTGCGCAGTGGCCAATTGTTCCAGCGCAACAACGCCGCGCAGCACGTCGCGGGCCTGATCAACGATCCGCCCGCCGATCTCGGTCAGGGCGACACGGCGTTTGGTGCGCTCGAAGATCTGCACCCCCTAAGCGTTCCTCCAGCTTGCGCAACTGGCCGCTGAGAGCTGGTTGGCTGGCATGGCAGCGTGCGGCGGCTCTGCCGAAGTGAAGCTCTTCGGCAACGGCAACAAGGTATTCAAGGTCACGGGTGTTCATGGCTTGGGCCATCCAGACGAAACATTACTGATCGGATAAACAGATCAGGTTAATCATATAAATTGATTTCACTTATATATGGCGCAAGCCTAGTTTTGAAACAACAGCAGACCGGCAGCGGTGAACAAAATCCGTTTGCGTTGTTCGGTAAGCAGACGTTCCAGGCGTGATCACGCCACCAGCGACAGGAGGAAAGACCCATGAGTGAATCCAGCCAGGGCAAATGCCCCGTCATGCACGGCGCCCACAAACAGACGGCGACCGGCCCAATAGCAAACCGGCATTGGTGGCCGGAGCTTCTGAACCTTGGAATCCTTCATCAGAACGCACCCGCATCCAATCCCATGGGCAAGGGTTTTGATTACGCCGAAGCGTTCAAATCTCTCGATCTCGATGCCGTGGTTGCCGACCTCGAAGCGCTCATGACCGATTCCCAGGATTGGTGGCCTGCCGATTATGGCCATTACGGTCCGCTCTTTATCCGCATGGCCTGGCACAGCGCTGGCACCTATCGCGTGACCGATGGTCGTGGCGGTGGCGGTTCCGGCACGCAGCGGTTTGCTCCGCTCAACAGCTGGCCTGACAACGGCAACCTCGACAAGGCGCGCCGACTCCTGTGGCCGATCAAGCAGAAGTATGGCGCCAACATTTCCTGGGCTGATCTCATGCTTCTGGCCGGCAACGTTGCGCTTGATTCCATGGGCTTCAAGACACTGGGCTTTGCCGGTGGTCGCGAGGACGTGTGGGAGCCCGAGCAGGATATCTATTGGGGTCCTGAAACCGAGTGGCTGGGCGACGCGCGCTACAGCGGCGACCGCAATCTCGCCAAACCTCTGGGTGCCGTGCAGATGGGCCTCATCTACGTCAATCCCGAAGGGCCCAACGGCAAACCCGATCCCGTTGCATCGGGCCGGGATATCCGCGAGACCTTCGCCCGCATGGCAATGGATGACGAAGAAACCGTCGCGCTGATCGCTGGCGGTCACGCCTTTGGCAAGGCCCACGGCGCAGGCGATCCAGACGCCCATGTCGGTCGTGAACCCGAAGGTGCTGATCTTGAGCAGCAGGGCCAGGGCTGGTCCAACAGCTTTGGGTCCGGCAAGGCCGGTGACACCATCACCAGTGGTATCGAAGGTGCCTGGACGGAAACGCCCACAACCTGGGACATGAACTACCTTGAAGTCCTGTTCCGCTATGAATGGGAGCTGACAAAAAGCCCTGCCGGTGCATGGCAGTGGACGCCCAGGGATGCGGAAGCCAAAGGCACCGTCCCCGACGCCCATGATCCCGCAAAGCGCCACGCGCCGATGATGACGACGGCCGATATGGCGCTGGCCATGGACCCGATCTATGAACCCATCGCCCGCGGCTTCCTGGAGAATCCGGCCGCGTTCGAGCGTGCTTTTGCCAAGGCCTGGTACAAGCTGATCCATCGCGACATGGGTCCGCTCGATCGTTACCTCGGCAAGCTTGTGCCTAATGAGACCTTCATCTGGCAGGACCCGGTGCCAGCCGTTGACCATGATCTGATCGATGATCGTGACATTGCTGAACTCAAGGAAAAGCTGCTGGCCTCAGGCCTTTCGGTCTCTCAGCTGGTGACCACGGCATGGGCTTCAGCCGCCACCTTCCGTGGTTCCGACAAGCGCGGTGGTGCAAACGGCGCACGTATTCGCCTGGCGCCCATGAAGGACTGGGAGGTCAACCAGCCGCAGGAGCTTGCAGGTGTTCTGGCCAAGCTGGGTTCCGTTCGCGATGCCTTCAACAGTGCCCAGGCGGGCAACAAGAAGGTTTCACTGGCCGATCTGATCGTGCTGGGAGGAAGCGCTGCCGTCGAGAAGGCAGCTCATGATGCCGGCCACAACGTCGCGGTGCCCTTTATGCCGGGACGCACGGACGCGACCCAGGAGCAGACCGAAGTCGATTCGATTGTTTACCTCGAGCCGACCGCCGATGGGTTCCGCAACTACCTTGCTGGGGGCCACAGCCGAACACCCCAGGAGTTGCTGGTCGATCGTGCCCAGCTTCTGACCCTTTCAGCGCCCGAGATGACGGTGCTGGTTGGTGGCCTGCGTGTCCTTGGTGCGAACCATGGCGGTACGCAACACGGCGTCTTCACGGACCGACCCGGCGTTCTCACCAACGACTTCTTCACCAACCTGCTCGACATGGGCACGACGTGGAGCAAGGCCGAAGGTCAGGAGAACCTCTACGAAGGCCGTGATGCCACGGGCAAGGTCGCCAGGACCGGTACGGCGGTTGATCTGGTGTTCGGGTCAAACTCCCAGCTTCGCGCGTTGGCGGAGGTTTATGCCAGCAGCGATGCACAGGCCTCGTTTGTCGAAGACTTCGTTGCGGCCTGGGACAAGGTGATGAACCTCGACCGTTTCGATCTGGCCTGACGCAGGCAAGCGTAATCTGATGCTTCGGGCGGGTCCTTCGGGCCCGCCCTTCGCATTTCTGGGCCCTGATCGCGGGACAGTGCAAGAACGTGTGAAATGGCCTATATTGTGCGCTGCACAACGGGACATGACCGATGCTCGACGGCAAACGTATTCTCCTGGTGATCGGCGGCGGTATTGCTGCTTACAAGTCGCTGGAACTGATTCGCCAGCTACAGGATCGCGGCGCATCCGTGCGCTGTGTCATGACCGCTGGCGCGCAGCAGTTCGTCACGCCGCTCTCGGCAGCTGCGCTGTCGGGCGACAAGGTTTTCACAGAACTCTTTTCACTCACCGACGAAGCCGACATGGGCCATATCCGCCTCAGCCGTGAGGCTGACCTGGTGGTCGTGGCGCCTGCGACCGCCGACCTGATGGCGCGCATGGCTGCCGGTATGGCCGATGATCTTGCCACCACCGTTCTGCTGGCAACCGACAAGCCCGTGCTGATCGCGCCTGCCATGAACACCATGATGTGGGATCACGCGGCAACCCGGCGCAATGTCGCGCGTCTGCTCGCCGATGGCATCGCCATGGTGGGACCCGAAGCCGGCGACCTTGCCTGTGGCGAGGTCGGTTCCGGCCGCATGAGCCAGCCCGTTGATATCGCGGGTGCCATTGAGGCCAGACTGGCTGACCCCGGCGACCGTCTTCTGGCCGGGCGCCATGCGCTGATCACCAGCGGGCCCACCCACGAACCCATCGACCCCGTGCGCTACATCGCCAACCGTTCTTCGGGTAAGCAGGGACACGCCATTGCGGCGGCCTGTGCGCGCCTTGGCGCGCGCGTCACGCTGGTATCGGGCCCCGTCGCCCTGGATGATCCCGCCGGAGTCGAGGTGATTCGTGTCGAGACCGCACGTGACATGCTCAGTGCCTGCGAAAATGCTCTGCCGGCAGATGTCGTCGTCTGTGCCGCGGCTGTCGCTGACTGGCGCGTTGCCCATGCTGCAGACGCCAAGATGAAGAAAAACGGTGATGGCCTGCCCGACCTCGCTCTGGCCGAGAACCCCGATATCCTGGCCACACTCTCGGCGCGCAACGATCGCCGCCCGTCGCTGGTGGTCGGCTTTGCCGCCGAAACCGGAGACGTCGTGCCTTATGCCCAGGCCAAGCTTGCCAAGAAGGGTTGTGACTGGATCGTCGCCAACGATGTGTCGGAAGGCACCGGCACGTTTGGTGGCGACGACAACAGCGTGCATCTGGTGACAGCCTCGGGGGCCGATGCCTGGCCGCGCATGGCCAAACAGCAGGTCGGGGAACGCCTGGCCCGTGAGATAGCAGGATTCCTCGCAGCATGATGATCAAGGTACGGGTGCAACGGTTGCCGCATGGCGCGGATCTTGATCTGCCTGCCTATGCCACACCGGGTTCAGCAGGCATGGACCTGCGTGCCGGCCTTGAAGAGGATTTTGTTCTGTGGCCCGGCCGTTACACCATGGTGCCCACCGGTCTGGCGCTTGCCTTGCCGGAAGGGTTTGAGGCCCAGATTCGGCCGCGTTCGGGGCTGGCCGCAAAGTTCGGCATCACGGTGCTCAACAGCCCCGGCACGGTCGATGCCGATTACCGCGGTGAGGTGAAGGTCCTGCTCATCAACCACGGCCAGGACCCCTTCACCATCACGCGCGGCGAACGTATTGCCCAGATGGTGATCGCGCCCGTCAGCCACGCTGTTCTCCAGGAAGCCGCCAGTCTCGATCAGACCCAGCGCGGCAGCGGCGGCCACGGCTCTACCGGTACGACCTAGGACATTCCATGCTGCAACTGCGCCCCAATTGTGAAGCCTGCGACAAGGATCTGCCACCTGATGCGCCAGACGCCCGCATCTGCAGCTACGAATGCACGTTCTGCGCTGATTGCGTTGAGAACGTCCTCCACAACGTCTGTCCCAATTGCGGCGGCGGGTTTGTTCCCCGCCCCATCCGCCCGACCACGGCCAGGCGCGAGGGCGTGTCGCTGAACCATCAACCTGCGTCGGCAAAACGCGTGCACCTGAGCTACAGCCGCGAAGAGGTTGCTGCCTTCGCAGCTGCTGGACGCAACACGCCGCCCGAGTCGCGTTGAAAGAACCAGCCGAACCGCCGCGATTTCATATCCGCGCGGCGGCTCCTGGTGACATCGAAGATCTCTGTGCCATTTCGCTGGCGACCGGTGATCGTGGCGGGGATGCCTCAGCGCTTTTCCGTGACCCCCGCCTGATCGGACTGATCTATGCCGCGCCCTATGTCACCCAGCGCTGGGTGCTTGTCTGGTCGCCCACGACAACACGGGGCTGGTTGGCTTCGCAGTGGGCACCCGTGACACGCGCGCCTTCGAACGGCGCCTGGAAGAGGCGTGGTGGCCCGCCCTGCGTGACCGCTATCCTGAGCCCCCGGGCGACTCCGGGGGATGGGATGCCGATCAGCGCCGTCACGCCATGATGCACCACCCCGTGCCTGCTCCAGATGCGGTGGTCGTGGATTACCCCGCCCACATGCATGTCAATCTGCTCAGCCGCGCCCGGGGCTGTGGTCTTGGACGGCTTCTGGTGCAGCGCTGGTTGGATCATGCACGGGGCAGTCGCGTGACGGGCGTTCATATCGCTGCCAATCGCTCGAACGCCGGTGCGCTGGCCTTCTGGCCAAGGCTGGGTTTCAAGCCTTTGCACGACCTTGCGGATGCTCAGCCGTCGCGCCACATCTGGCTGGGTCGAAAGATCGCTTTTGAGCCGCAACCGTGAACTGCACTACAGTGATCACCTCGCCGATGGAGTAGACGCCAACCATGGACATCAACGATTTCACTGAAGACCAGCTGCATCGTTATGCACGCCACATTGTCATGCCCGAAGTTGGCGGCGAGGGGCAAGTGAAGCTGCTCAATGCCAAAGTGCTGGTGGTAGGCGCCGGCGGCCTGGGTGCGCCGTTGCTGATGTATCTGGCTGCAGCCGGCATCGGCACGCTGGGTGTGGTCGACAACGATCATGTCGAACTTTCCAATCTGCAGCGCCAGATCGCGCACACCACCGATCGCGTGGGTGAGGAAAAGACCGCCAGTGCAGAAACCATGGTTCATGCACTCAATCCCGGTGTCACCGTGATCCGTCATCAGGAACGCCTGGAACACCACAACGCGCTGGAGATCATCAGTGGTTATGATCTGGTGTGTGACGGCACCGATAACTTCCCGACGCGTTACCTCATCAACGATGCCTGCTTCCTGGCCGGCAAGCCGCTGGTCAGTGCAGCCATGATGCGCTTCGACGGGCAGCTCACCACGTTCCGCGCCCATGAGGGGCAGGAGAACCCGTGTTATCGCTGCCTGTTCCCCGAAATGCCGCCCGAAGGTCTGGTGCCTTCCTGTTCGGAAGCCGGCATCTTTGGCGCCATCGCAGGCGTCATGGGCACGCTCCAGACCGCCGAAGTCCTCAAGGAAGTTCTGGGCATCGGCACCAGCCTTGTCGGCACCCTGGTGATCTATGATGCACTGGGTACCGAGTTCCGCCGTGTCGGTTACGGCAAGGACCCCGATTGTGCGCTATGCAGCAGCCAGGCCAGCATCACCGATCTGTCTGGTCACGCCCAGTATGCCAAGACGAGCCAGTCGTGATGGTCAAACCTCAACACCAACACGCACCCGTCATCGCCCCACTTGATGGGGCGATCCATGCCGTGACCTCAAACATCACGCAGGCTGGTTGTCGGGGCGATGTCTCCGGCATGGATCACCCGGTCAAGCCGGGTGATGACGGATTGGGAGGATGGGCACGACATGGCTGAAAAATCACCCCTCGGACTCGTCGTGCTCTCGGGCGATTATGCCCGGGTTCACTATGCCCTGATGATGGCGTCGGCGGCGGCAGCGATTGACCGGCCGGTGACGCTGTTTTTCACGATGGACGCGGTGCCTGCGGTGCTGGCCGATGAAGGTTGGCGTGACCTGTCGGGCTCTGATCGGGATGACGCGCTCAAGGCCCGCAATGTTGCCGATATGGAGACTCTGCTGGAAGCCTGTGCGGCTATGGAGGTCACCTTCATGGTCTGTGAAGCCGGTCTGAAGGCGCTGGATATGTCCGCAGACGGTCTGCGCGACGATCTCGGCGTGGAGGTCACGGGTCTTGTCACGTTCTATCAGGCTGTGGGCGAAGGCCAGATCTCAACGCTCTGACCCTCCGGCCTCTTGACCGGAATTGCATGAGACAGCAGAATTCTCTTGCCGGCTGGCAACACGGCGATTCGCAAACAAGGGCCACACTTCGTCAACCCTCCGGGGCAGGGACGGATTTGTGGTCGCCCCGCAGGTCCACCTCCCCGGAACACCAAGGAGAGGTTGTGATGAGCCGAGTCTTTGATGCCATCACCAGAGTCGATCTCACCGCCCTGTTCGACTCCGACAGGGCCGGTGATACCGCAGAGACGGACCGCGCTGTGCTGGCGGCGATGGACAGCCATAACGGCTTTGTCGCCACGGGCTTTCCCCGCAGCGACGATCTGGAGGCACGCATCACCCGCATGCTCGCCTTCTTCGCCCTGCCCGAGGCACATCGGATGGCGCTTGCCACGCGCCGCTACCGGCCCGATGCCAGCCACTGTTACCGTGGGTTCTTTCCGCTGCCACGCGAGCGTGGCTGGGCACATAACGAGATCTTCGATTACGGCCCGGCCGTGCCCTCGCGTGCGCCAGAAGGCCATCCCGTCAAGGTCTTCCTGGAGGAGACCAACCAGTGGCCCGACCCGATGCCCGATCCCGGGTGGGACCGGGAAGCCCTCGCGCTGCTGGCCGATCTGCGCCGGGTCTCCGTCGCCGTGATGGCCTCGCTTGCCCGGGCCATGGACCTTGCCGAAGAGGACTTCATGGCGGCGTTTGGGGACGACAACAGCACCCTGCGCATCCTGCATTATCCGCCCGCCCCCGATGACTTTGTCGCCACGATCGGCAAGGACATTCCAGAGTCGGTTGATGCGCTGGGACGCCGGATCATCACGAAGCGTCATGTCGATGCCTGTGTGCTTTCCCTGCTGTGGCAGGATTCCGTTGGCGGTCTTCAGTACGAGGGACGCGACGGACAATGGCGCGAGGTGCCGGCCCATCCCGGCGCGCTTTCCATCCATGTGGGCCGGGCGCTCGAGAGCATGACAGGGGGGCGGATCGCGGGAACGCCGCACCGTGTGATCGGGACCGGCCGTGACCGCTGCTCCATGGGTATGTTCCTGGAACCGATGTTCACCGCCGTGGTCGAGCGCGATGGCGCGGGGCATCCGGTCACCTATGCCGATCACATGAAAGACGACTTTGCCGGTCTTGATATCTATGCCGATGTCATGGGCACGGCGGTCGCGGTCTGATGGGGAGGGAAACGGAAATGACTGCGCAATCGACCTACGAGAACACGCGCATCATCGATATCGCGCCATTACACAGTTCAGACGACACAAAACGGGCCCAGGTGGACCAGGCCATCGCGCAGGCCATGGAGCAGCACGGCAGCTTTGTTGCCACCGGCTTCCCAGGGGCTGCGGGATTCGGCATGCAGATGCAGCGCCTGCTTTCCTTCTTCACGATGGATGAGGACGAGAAGCGAGTCTGTGCGATCAAGGAATATGTCAGCGACCACGCCAATCTCTATCGCGGCTTCTATCCGCTGCCCGACAAGCCGCACTGGTCGCATAACGAAATCTTCGATATCGGGCCCGAACCACCCATGACCTCACCGGATGTGCCGGGCGCAGAATCGTTCCGGGAAGCCAATGTCTGGCCGAACCGGGAACCCGTGGCGGACTGGCGGCGAGAGATGCACGACGTCTTTGTCTGGCAGCGGGATCTCTCTGTGGTGCTGATGGCCTCGATCGCCCGTGGCCTGGGCCTGGAGGAGGAAGCCGTCGCCGGACCCGCTCGCGGGCGCAACGGCACCTATCGAATCCTGCACTACGCGCCCGCGCCGGAGGGCTTCGAGCTTGGTGGTTATCCAGGCAGGGAACCCGAAACCATAGAGGACGGTCGCAAGCTGCTGGCCCGCACCCATGTCGATACCGGCATCCTGTCGCTGCTCTGGCAGGATGCGTCCGGCGGTCTGCAAATGCAGGGACCCGACGAGGTCTGGCGTGAAGTTGAACCGCTTCAGGACGGGCTCTCTGTCCATGGCGCTGATCTCATCAAGGGGCTCACGGAAGGGATACTGCAGGGCACGACCCATCGCGCTGTCGGCGACATGGGCGACCGGTGCTCGGCTGGTTTTTTCCTGGAACCCGATTTTGAAACACCGGTGATCGCACCCACCGGCGGGGCGCCCGTGAGCTACGCCCGGCACCTCGTCAACGAATTTCCGGACCGGTTCGAAGCCAAGAACGCGGCCTGAGAGGGGCTACCGGTCAGAAGAACACAAAGGCGCGGACTACGACATTCCGCCGGTTGGGAACGCCCACGGGTGCTGTCGGGTCCTGACAGGCGCTGTGGAACGACCAGCGCGAGACCGAGCCGTCCCGGACCGAATCGTAACATTTCAGCATTGAGACTTCGGTCGGGCTTTGCTGTGGAATCCAGTACCACTCGTGGTCGGGCCGGTAGGCAAAGCGTGTGGTTTCACCCACACGGTCGTCATAGATGCGATAGTTCGTGATGTAGGGCTGGTCGGCAAAGGACGGCCATGCCGCCAACACGAAGGGCCACTGCTGCACCGTCTCCATGGGCTTGGCCAGATTGAGCGACATGAACCGGCGCGCCATCTTCTCATCGGCCTGGGCCCCGGTGTAATGCTGGGTGCGCCCGAAGTTCCGCAGGTTCTTCGTCAGCAGCTCGCGGCAACGCACACGGCCCGAATTGTCGTTGAGATCGTTGTGGACGAGGTTCACATAGTTCGTGTTGACGCCCGGGTTTTTGGCATCCTGATCCTCGGACGGGTCACCCGCGAAATCCATGTCGAAGATGTCGTGGTTGAAGACCAGGGCATCGGTGGCCTCGGGGAAGAAATCCAGCAGCAACCGCTCCATCTCGGGATAAAACACACCTTCGACTTCCTTGTGATCGTAAAAGTCACGGCATGCGGATTCGCAGTGTGTCAGCGCAACACCCAGCCGGTCCATGCATTCCGGGCTGTCGGGCGATAGGCCGGGATAATACTCGCCGATGCGCCGGGCATCGCGCAGGACCTGGGGGAAGTAGAGGGTGCGTTTGCCAAGAAGAGCCTCGCTCTGGCGCAGCGCCGCCTGCTCCTTCGTGCGCGCGGGATCGTGCCACAGCGCATTCGAGGAGACTGCGATGTAACTGGGCTCTTCCAACACGGTGTAGCGCAAGGGCGCGACCAGGCCGCCCTCGGGCGCGGTCATGCCGGTCTCGCGGATTTGGGTGATGCATTCATCGGCGCTGCGGAAACCCGGTCCCCATTGGGTCTCGACCGGGCCGGGTGGTGCGGCCTCCAGTTTCTCGACAAAGGCCTGGACCTTGCCTTTGTCCATCTGGGCCATGGCATCGCGGATCGCTTCGGCCGTGCCAGCATCGCCTTCGCGGTCAAACGACATGTAGGAGAGGCCGCCGTTCGCGGCGACAGGCGGCGGCTGCCCCTCGGTCAGTTCAAGGGGCGGTACAAAGACCTTTGATTCGGCATCGTCGAACCGTTCCATGACAGACCTCCGACTGTGAATACGCCATCGTGGCACAGCCGAGCCTTGGAACCCAACCCCGGTCTCGTTCTTGGGCCCAGACGGCATCGACAGCGGCTGACGCTCATTCGGGAACGCCGGCCTTGCGCAGGCCACCCAGGAACAGATCCCGGCCCTGGCCATCCATCGCCGGCAGCGCCTTGTCGAGATAGCCGATGGTGACGTCGGGGTTGACCATGCGTGCCCGGCGCAACGCGTCTTCGGCGCGTTCAGCCTCGCCCCTGTTGCCGAGAGCGCTCAGTTCCCCGAGGAAGGCATAGATGGCTGCATTGGGGTTTTGTTGCGCGGCCTTGGAGACGGCAATTGCCTCGTCGTAGTTTTCGAGCATCACCAGGGCGATCGCCTTGCTGGCGAGAAAAACCCACATGAGCTGATCGTTCGGGCTGATGCGAATCGCCCGGTCGATCGCTGCGACACCCTCAGCAGGTTGGCCGATATGCCACAGGGCGTGGCCCTGGATCATATGCGCCAGAGCGAAGTTCGGGTTGAGCTGTATCGCGCGCTCGATCGCAGCCAGGGCTTCGTCGAACCGACGCGAAAAGATGCTCGCGCGGCCGATTGCGAGATACGCATACGGTTCGTTCTCGTCCAGCTTGGCCGCCCTGCGTCCCAGGCTGAGTGCCATCGCGATGTCGCCTTCGGGGTCCGTGGAGATGCCATGGAGAATGCGCACACAGTGGGCATATCCCAGGCTGGCAGTGGCGATGGCGAAACCGGGATCAAGCTCAATAGCACGGCTCAGGAACGCGATCGCGGCTTTGCATTCCTCGGGGGTGTATCGAAACAGGTGCCACATGCCGCGCTGGTAGTTTTCCCAGGCGTCGAGGTTGTCGGGCGGCTTGCGCAGCGCCCGCATCTGTTCGGAGAGTTCCAGCTTTGGCTGCAAGGCCCGGACGATGGCGAAGGTCACCTCGTCCTGTACGGCAAAGATGTCCTCAAGGTCGCGGTCGTAACGTTCGGCCCAGAGATGGCTGCCGCTTGCCGCCTCGATCAGCTGGGCCGTCACGCGGACCCGGTTGCCCGCCTTGCGCACGCTGCCCTCGAGAACATAACGCACACCAAGCTGACGGCCGACCTCGCTGATGTCGACCGCCTGGCCCTTTAACGTGAAAGTCGAGTTGCGCGCGATGACAAAGAGCGAGCGGAACCTGGAGAGTTCCGTGATGATGTCTTCGGTGATGCCGTCGGCGAAGAACTCCTGCTCGGAATCGCCCGACATGTTGGTGAAGGGGAGTACGGCGATGGAGGGTTTGTCGGGCAAGGCGAGAACGGCCGGTGCCGTCGATGCCTCGACAGCACCTGGCGACCAACGCCAGACCCGCACCAGTTTGTCGATGTTCTTGAACGTCTCTTCACCGCCGTCGATAAAGTCGATGGAAGTCTTGCCCTCGACCTGATCGTGGGCTGCACCCGACAGGCAGATGCCGCCCGGCTCGGCCGCGGCTTCCAGATGGGCCGCCAGGTTGACGCCGTCGCCATAGACCTCGCCACGATCCTCGATGACATCGCCCAGGTTGATGCCGATGCGGATGGTGACCCGTTCATCCTCGGCGATATCGACATTGCCCTCGGCCAACGCTGCCTGGATGGCTGCTGCTGTATCGACCGCCAGCACCACGCTGGGGAACGTCGCCAGCACGGCATCACCGGCATAACGCAGCACTGTGCCACCGGCCTGACTGATCCTGACAGTGACGTCATCGAGCATGGCCATGACTCGGCGATGGGTGCCGACTTCATCGGCACCCGTCAGCCGGCTGTAACCGGCGACATCGGCATAGAACACCGTTGTCAGTCTGCGGGTCACGCTCATGCCCCGAGCTCCCGGATGACGAGAGCAGCACCGCACTGCACCCAAGCGCGGATCATACAGCCAACCACCGCCTGCGCCATGGTCTTCCGTCGTCCGTCGGCAAGTTGTATGATTGCTCAACAACCGGAAGCCGAGGGGCTAGAGATGACGCCTGTGCAGGGTCTCCATCGCGAGGGGCTTCATGAAGCCGTTGCCGATTCTGTTCTTGAAGGCATGACCGCATCGGTTGGCGATGCCAAAGGTCTGCCCAATGCGGCGTTTACCGACCCCGCCTTTCTGGAGCTGGAGCGTAAACACCTCTTTGCGAGAAGCTGGGTCTTTGCCGGGCCGCGCAGCGCCGTCGCGCAACCTGGTGCCGTCAAATGCCTGGAGGTCGCCGGGCGTCAGCTTTTCATGACGACCGACCGCAAGGGCGAAACCCGCGTGTTCTTCAACGTATGCCCGCACCGGGGCGCGCGACTGGTGATCGAGGATCAGGACAAGGCCGCTTCACTGACCTGCCCCTATCACGGCTGGGCCTTTGGTCTGGACGGCTCCCTGCGTGGCCGCCCGCATTTCCATGGTCCGCGCGAGCACGACCGCGAGGGCAGCAGGGCCGAACGCGACTGTCTGTTCGAGGTGCGCTCTGCCGTCTGGCACGACTGGGTCTTCGTCAACATCGATGGTCAGGCAGAGCCGTTCGAGGACTACATGGCGACTGCCTACAAGGAATATGGCGACTGGGATTTCGGCAAGACCGCGCTGGCCCACTATCAGCCTTTCAGGTTCCAGGCGAACTGGAAGCTGGTGGTCGAGAACTTCTGTGACAACTACCATGTCTTCATGGTGCATCCCGCACTTCATGACGCGCAGGATGTTTACCGGCGCACGGGGATGCGACCCGGCGGTGCGCACATGTTCAATGAGTTTGTCATCGGCGCCGAGGGCCTTGGTCTCACGGTCGATCCCGAAGCGCCCGTGCTGCCCGAATTTCCGAATCTCTCGCCGGAGAACCGGAACGTCTCGCCGTTCTGCAACATCTTCCCCAACGTCACGCTGGCGATCTTTCCGACCTATGTGAACCTGTTCTGTTACGAACCGGTTTCGGTCGATGAGACCATCATGCACGTCTGGTTCTATTTCATGGACGAGGCGGCAACGGGCGAGGGCGATCGTGCGGGGCGCGAGGCCGTGATCGCCGACTGGGCCAATCTCAATGCCGAAGACTCCGGCATCTGCCGACGTCTGCAGGAAGGTCGTACCTGCGATGCCTATGAAGGCGGTCGCTTCTCTCCCTACTGGGATGCCGGCACCCTGCATTTTCATAAGCAGATTGCTAATGGGGTTCGCGGGGAAGGCGTGTTCGCGCGGTAGATTGTGATTTTGTTTGTTCCCTCAGACGCCGGGCGCATGCTTGGCTCACGCGCTTATGGCGCGCCGGCGCAGTCGCACCGGTCAGCGGCCGCTACGCTCTCGCCGCCGATCGTCTGTATCAACGGTGGTGGTGGGGGCGTATCACAAACAGCCCAGATGGCGCGTTCATGGGGAGGCCCACTTGGGGCCGAGGGGAGCGACCGCGACCCCGCCGCGCTAGCGGCGTAAGCCAAACGAGCGGAGCGAGTGCCGGCGACTGAGGCTACAGAAAAAGCCGCCTGCGCATTTTCAAACAGCGCAGGCGGCGAAATCAGTGCGTTCCTAAAGCAACGTATCGATGACGCGATCAGGCGGCTTATGCCCGTCGGCGAAGGTCTTGATGTTGATGATGACCTTCTCGCCCATATCGATGCGGCCTTCGATCGTGGCCGAGCCCATGTGGGGCAGCAGCGTGACGTTATCGAGCGCCAGCAGCTTGGGGTTCACGGCAGGTTCATGCTCGAAGACATCCAGGCCGGCACCGGCAATCTGCTTGTCGCGCAGGATGCGTGTCAGGGCCTGTTCGTCGATCACTTCGCCACGCGAGGTATTCACGATGACGGCGGTGTTCTTAAGCAGTTTCAGGCGGCGCGCAGACAGCAGGTGAAAGGTGCCTGGCGTATGCGGGCAGTTGACCGAGATGATGTCCATGCGGGCCAACATCTGATCGAGGCTTTCCCAATAGGTTGCCTCCAGCTCCTGCTCGGCATGTTCGGGTAGCTGGCGCCGGTTGTGATAATGGATCGAAAGGCCGAATCCTTTGGCGCGGCGCGCGACGGCAGAACCGATGCGACCCATGCCGATAACACCCAGACGTTTGCCCCACAGCCGGTGACCCAGCATCGTGGTGGGACCCCAGCCGGACCATTCGCCGCTGCGGATCAGGCGTTCGCCCTGGCTGACGCGGCGGACCACGTCCAGGATCAGCGCCATGGTCATGTCGGCGGTATCTTCGGTCAGCACGCCGGGCGTGTTGGTGACGGTAATCCCCCGCTCACGCGCTGCGGCCAGATCAATATGGTCGACACCGGTGCCGAAGTTTGCGATCAGTCGCAGATTGTCGCCAGCCTGTGCCAGAATACCCTTGTCGATACGATCGGTCAGGGTTGGCACCAGGATGTCGGCGGTCTTTACAGCGGCAACCAGCTCATCGCGGGTCATCGGATGATCGTCATCGTTGAGCCTGGTGTCGAATAGCTCCATCATCCGCGTTTCAATCACGTCGGGAAGCTGTCGGGTCACAATGACAATAGGTTTTTTGGCTCGGGCCATGCGTTTCTTGTCTGCCTCGCTGGGACACATCGGTTTCTCGCGGCGCGCGCTATTTAGCAAATACGATCCGGCGAAACAACGCAACGCGGCATTGCGCTGTGCGATTATCTCATTTTCCGCCGTTTTTCTTCTCACCGGAGCCGTCCAGGCCCAGGAAGAGCCCCTTCCGCTGCCGCGATTCGTTTCGCTGAAAGCCGATGAAGTCTACATGCGCGCGGGGCCGGGAAAGACCTATCCCATCAACTGGGTCTACACACGCAAGGCCCTGCCGGTGGAGATCATCAAGGAATATGACCAGTGGCGTTACGTCAGGGATATCGACGGCACCGAAGGCTGGATCCACCGCACCCTGCTGTCTGGCAGCCGCAGCGTGATCGTTTCGGGCATCGTCGTGCGCACCGCCTATGACGGTCCCTCACGCGACGATACGCCGGTCTTCCAGGCCGAACCGGGTGTTCAGGGCAGTCTGATCAATTGCGACGGCGACTGGTGTCGCATCGAAATCGAAGGCTTCAAGGGTTGGATGCCCATGTCCGAACTCTTCGGCGTTTACCCAGAGGACGGCACGGACGGTTGATGCCCGGCCCGTGAATGCGGGTTGACCCCGGTGCCAGGGCCCGATCATGACTCGTCGGTCTCCTCAAGAAACTCCGGCTTGCGGTATTCAGGGTTGGGGTGGGTGTAGAAACCAGAGCCGGAAGCAGCGCCCAGTTCGCCGGCTTCAACCATTTTGATCAGGAAGTCGGGCGGCAGATCCGACGGATCCGCGCTTTCCTGGTGATAGACCTTCTCAATCGCCAGAACGGAATGAAGGCCGACTTCGTCCATCAGTCCGCAGGGTCCCATCGGAGTTCCGAAAATCAGCATCCAGGCCCGGTCGATATCTTCGGGCGTGGCATGACCTTGCGCGATTTGGCGCAGAGTCTCTTTCTTGATGACGCGCCACAGGCGATTGAAGGAGTAACCAAGTTGTTCCTTTCGGGTGCGGACCGGAACCATCCAGATGGCCCGCGCCCATGCCATGGCAAAGGCGATGGTTTCGTCAGCTGCCGTATCGGCGGTCATCAGTTCGACCAGGCGGGATGTCCGGGGGTCAGAGAAGTTGAGCGCAAAGAAACGTTGCGGCTCTCCACAGGCCTCTGCCATGGGCGTGCACATCAGGGCTGATGCATTGGTGCCAAGGTAGGCTGACGGAGGCAGAAGCTCGGCCATGTCGCGATGCACCGACTGTTTCAGATTTACGCGTTCGGGCACGTTCTCGAAGCCGAGCTGCGCACCCTCCAGAGCTTCTGCAAGGGAGGCCGTGGCGACGAGATTGTCCCGGACGGTTTCCTGTTCCTGGCCCTGGCTCCACGAGAGTGCCAGATCCAGCGACGCCTGTGCCTTGCCTTCCTGGGCATCGAACAGTCGCGTTGCCAGGCCAACCCGGGCGCAGGCCCAGGCGACCTTGGTTCCCATGACACCAGCACCGACGATCCCGACCGGAAGGCCGGGATCGAAGGCTGGCAGGTCGGTGGGCACCGCGGCTTACTCGAACTGGCTTTCACGCCAGCGGATGGCGGCGGAAAGTCCCTTTTCCTTCTTCACGGCTTCGAACTGCTTGTACTGCTCGGTTTCCTGGGCATCGAGAATGCCGCCGACTTCCACGCCATAGGTGATGGCGTTGCGCAGTCCGGCGATTTCGGCGCCCTGGTTGATCGCGGCCTTGGTCGTCTGCAGGCCTTCCAGAGAGATCGCAGAAGCACGCTTGGCGTACTTCATGGTTTCTTCTTCCAGTTTGTCTGCAGAGAAGACCTTGTTCACCATGCCGAAATCACGGGCTTCCTCGGCGGTGATGAAGTCGCCGGTATAGAGCAGCTCGCGCGTGCGCTTGAGGCCGATGATCCAGGGCATGATGACCGCAGGTGGCGCGGTGGAGAAGCGGATCTCCGGCTCGCCGAACATCGCCTCGTCGGAGGCGTAGGTGATGCAGCACATCATGGCGAGCTCGCAGGAACCGGCCAGGCAGTAACCGCGCACCATGGCGATGACCGGTTTGGAGCAGTCCCAGGGGCCGAACTCAAAATCGGCGCAGTCCTTGAGCATCTTGCGCGTGCCCATGGGGCCACGGCCGTAATGTTCACCCCAGTTGTATTTGAGATCGTAACCGGCGCCGAAATGTTTGCCGTCACCGGTCAGGATGATGACCGAAACCTCGGGGTTGTCGTCGAGATCACGGAAGGCCTGCGAGAGTTCCTGCATGAACGGTGGGTTCATGGAATTGAACTTGTCGGCCCGGTTGATCGTGAGCTTGGCAACCTTGTCGTTGATTTCGCAGAGTACATCGCCAGCCATGGTTCTTCTCCCGTTATGGTTTGGTTGACGGCACCACCAGGGCGTCGACGGCAACAGCACCGTCGGGCCCGGCGATCACCGGGTTGAGATCGAGTTCATCAATGGCCGCACCAAGTGTGGCGGCCAGAACAGAAAAACGCGCCAGGGTTTGCGCCAGCGCATCCAGATCGGCAGCAGGTTTGCCGCGTACACCGTCCAGCATGGCGCGACCCTGCAGTCGGTCGATCAGGCCCCGGGCACAGACGGCATCGAAGGGCGGTTTGGCCAGCACGCTGTCTCCCAGGACCTCGACAAAGATGCCGCCGGTGCCGATCAGCACCATGGGGCCGAACTGCGGGTCGTTGACCAGACCGAACACCATTTCGGTTCCCGCCGGCGCCATGGGCGCGACCAGACAGCGTGGGCCCAGGCGTCCGGCCATGTCCTGCCAGGCCGCCCGCACTTCTGTATCGTCACTGAGGTTGAGATGGACGCCGCCGACGTCGGATTTGTGCGCGATGCCCGGCATGGCGGTTTTCATGACGACGGGTCCTGCCATCGAATGGGCTGCCTGCACGGCGCTTTCGCAATCCTCTGCAAGGGTTAGGTCGGGTACGCTGATCCCGAAATCGCGCGCCAGGGCCAGACCCTCAACCTCGCTCAGAACTTCGCCGGTCGCCAGGCGCTGGCGCCATGGCTCCACCACGGCATCGTCGGGTGTGGCAGGTGGCGTCATGGCCGAGGCGGGCCGGTGATCGCGCCATGCCATCAGGCGGGCCACGGCAATGACGGCATTGTCGAGACCATCAATCAGGGGAATGCCGTCACGAAACAGGTCGCGCGCGGTCTCGTGCACAATGGCGTTGGGCACACAGGTTGCAAAAACCATGGGCTTGCCGGTTTCCTCGGCAATGGCCTTGGCGCCTTTCTGGAACGGCGTGCGATATTTCTCGCCATCGCGCAGATCGGCGACCCAGATGCCTACGGCACAGTCGTCATCGGCCATCAGGGCGCGCCAGCAATCCAGGAAGATGTTGAGATAGTCATGGCCGGTGCCCCAGGCATCCAGTGGATTGACCGGGTCGAGACCGTAATCGAGCCGCTCGGCCAGACGCGCCGTGGTTGCTTCACCGATCTGTGCGAACGGCACTCCGGCATCATCGGCAAGGTCGGCCAGATGTTCGCGCTCGCCGCCCGAATCGGTGATGGCGACCATGCCGCCGGGCACCATGACACGGGGCTGGGTGGCAAGTTGCAGCGTGGCGATCAGCTCGTCGACTTCGCGCACACGCAACACGCCATGGCGTTCGAACACGGCGTCATAAACGGCATCGTCGCCGGCCAGGGCACCCGAATGGCTCACCGCCATGCGTTTGCTCAGCGCCGTGCGCGCGGTCTTGATCGCGACTACGGGCACACCGCGCTCACGCGCCTTCTCGGCAGCGGCACAGAACCCTTCGGGGTCGCGCACGGTTTCCAGGAACAGGCCAATGGCGCGCGTTGAGTCCAGTTCCAGCGCGTAATCCATGTAGTCGGCGGCCGATGTCGCAAGCTCCTGGCCCGATGAGACCGTCATGTTGAATTCCAGCCTGCCGTCGGTCTGGACCATGCCCATGTAGATTGATCCCGACTGGGCAATCAGGGTGATGGGGCCAACCACGGCTTCACCGCGTCCCGAACCCAGCGAGATCTGCACGTTTTCTGCGCGGTTATAGAATCCCGAGCCATTGCCGCCGCAGATCATCAGGCCGGTCTCTGCCGCGCGTGCCCGCATCCGTGTGACCAGATCGGGATCACCTTCCAGATAGCCTGAGGCAAAGATCGTCGCGGCGGGGATCCCTGCCGCAATCGTTGCCTCGAACAGGCCTTCCAGCCGCGTATTGGCGACATTCAGCATGGCATGTTCGATGGGTTTTCCGATGGCGGCGAAATCTGGATAACAGGGCCGCCCGTCAATCTCATCATAGCCCGGATTGATCAGATGGACTTCGCCTTCGAAGCCGTAATCAACCAGTGCCCGATAGGACGACCAGCCGAAACTTTCTGTCTTGGGCGAAGCGCCCACGATTGCTACTGAGCGAGGAGCAAGAAGGGGTTGAAGACGGTGCTGAACCATGACGCAAACCTGTCAGACAAGTGACTGGTTGAACCCTAATGCGAATGGCTGTGGCGCGAAAGCAGGTATGCGGCAGGAAATGGCTTCCCGGGAAATGGGGCCGACCATTGTGACGTTGGCCGACCCCGGATGAAGACCTGTTGGAGGCTAGTTCAGATCCTGCGGCCAGGCGTCGACGGGAATACTGCCCAGGACGTCAAAGGCGCCGTCACCTTTGGGAAGCAGGATGAACGCGATGCCCATGGGTTCAGGGTAGATTCCGGTAGCGGCTTCAAAAGGATCGTCATGACCCACCAGAACCGTGTTCAGGCCCTGGGCGGGGATGCCAGAGAGATAGGGTGTGATCTGCTCGCGCATCGTCGAGATCTCGGCATCGGAGTAATCCTCAGATGATTCGAAGTTGAGTGCCGGGGATGTTTCATGATGGCCAAACGCCAGATCGGCGGTTTGCCAAGCGCGGCAGTATTCGCTGCTGACGACATCTCCGACCGGGATCTCCAGTCGGTCGAAGGCCTGGCCAAGGGCGCGCGCTTCAGCCCAGCCGCCCTTGCTCAGGGTGCGTTGGGTCGAGCAATCCCCCATTGTTGCCGTGACCTGATCTGCGTAATCGGCCTCCGTACTTGCATGGCGGATGAACACGACATGACCGCCTTCCTGCAGGGCCGACACCAGGGATTCGGGACTCATCTCGGCAAGGGCCGTTGCCGGAGACAGTGTAAGAGCAGCTGCCGGAGCGACGGTAAGCATGGCGGCAGCAAGGGCGCTTCGAAGGATCGGTGTTGTGGGCATCAGAAGTTCTGCTTGGGTGGTTAGCAATTGTGTATTGCTCATGAGACTGATTCTTAATTGGAATACGTAACAGGCAACAAACTGCTCCTGGTTCGCATCCTGTCGTCGATTGTGCTCGTGCGTGTCCATCGTTGACCGCAAGAACCGGAATGACAGGGGGTGGCAATGCCGCGATAGTCCGCGCCATGTCACCCCGTACACCTCAACTCGACACCACCGCGTGGGTCCTCCTCGTCGCACTTTCCACCGTGTGGGGCGCGTCGTTTTTCTTTGCCGAGATTGCGTTGGAAGAACTTCCGCCGGTCACCATTGTGGCGGTTCGCATGGTCATTGGCGTCATGGGGTTGTGGGCCATCGTTGCCGTTGTCCGACCCGCACTTCCCCGGGATCGTGGAACGTGGCGCGATCTATTTGTCATGGGCATCCTCAACAACGCGCTGCCGTTCAGCCTGATCGTCACCGGCCAGATCTGGGTCACCGGCGGCATGGCGGGCGTTCTCAACGCCACGACCCCGGTGTTCGGCGTCGTTGCAGCCCATTTCCTGACCAGCGATGAGAAACTCACGCCCAACCGTCTGGCCGGCGTGGCTCTGGGGTTCCTGGGGGTCATCGTGCTGATGGGCCCCTCCGTGCTCGAGGGCAGGGAGGGCCAGTTGCTGGGCGGCGCGCTGCTGCTCACCGCGGCAATCAGTTATGCCTCAGCCGGATTATGGGGCCGGCGTCTGCGGCATCTCTCACCGGTGTCTGCAGCCACAGGGCAGGCGACCTGTTCCATGATCATCCTGGTGCCCGCAGCCCTCATCCTGGATCAACCCTGGAACCTTGCCCCGCCATCAATGCTTGTCTGGGGTTCGCTCATCGGTGTCGGTCTGCTGTCAACCACGCTTGCCTACCTGATGTTCTTTGCCATCCTGAAGCGGGCCGGTGGCAGCAATGTCATGTTGGTCACTCTGCTGGTGCCGCCCAGCGCCGTCGTACTGGGGTTCCTCTTCCTCAACGAAGTGGTAACGCCAGAACAGCTCATCGGCATGGCGCTGATCGGCCTGGGCCTTGTCGCCATCGATGGGCGGTTGCTGCGAAGGTTTTTGTAGAGGTTGTCTTTTTGTTTGTTCCCTCAGGCGCCGGGCGCATGCTCCGCATGCTTGGCTTACGCGCCTATCGGCGCGCCGGTGCGGTCGCACCGGTCGGCGGCCGCTTCGCTCTCGCCGCCGAATGCCTGCTCACCAGTGGTGCAGGGTGCGTCTCACCAATAGCTCAGGTGGTGCGTGCATGGTGCCTGCTCAACGCTGGAGCAGGGCGCGTAACACAAACAGCTCAGGTGGCGCGTTCATGGGGAGGCCCGCTTGGGCCGACGGGGAGCGACTGCGACCCCGCCGCGCCAGCGGCGTTAGCCAAACGAGCGGAGCGAGTGCCGGCGCATGAGGCTAAAGAAAAAATGGGGGCGGGCCTGTTTGGGGCAGGCCCGCCCGACGATTTGGGGGATCGTCACCCGGATCGTGGAATGCTGCACCGCCTCCTGGCCGGGAGGCGGTGTGCACTGGGACCAAACACACATCAGAAACTGATATGTCCGTTGATCCGGATTACAGTGAAGGTGATGCATTTCCCGCCCCAGCGCCGCTCACCCTTCCAGAGCGACAGGGCAAGGCGACGATCGTGTCGTCAGTTTGTTAGAGTGCAGTCTGAGGAGCCTTTGAGGAGCCTGGCTCCCGACTGGAAAAACAACGATGAATCAACGTCTTAAGGCCGGCATGTGGGTCGATGCACAGATCAGGCAGTGCCATGCCCAGGCTCTGCCGGTCTATGTCATCAAACGTGGGGACGGGGATGCCGGCATGGTCCTCATCAAGCTGATTCGAGCAGCCGGTTCAGTCCTCATTCTGTCACCAACACGCGATGAGGATGGCGCAATCGCCTGGAATCGCCCGCTGGGCGCCGATCTGGTGCCCGAATCGGATGCCGATACATGGCTGGAGCGTCAGAAGGGTTATGACCCCGATCTCTGGATCATCGAGATCGAAGATCCCCGTGAACAATGGGACCCAACCGCTCCGATTCTGTAAATACCGGAACATGACCAACCGGCCGTTGGACGCCTGTTCAATCCGGCGGATTGATGGCGTCGATCACGGCGGCAAAGTCATGATCATCATGGCCTGCCGCAAGGGCAGCCAACATCAGCTTCTCAACGGCCTGAAGATGCTCTGATCCCAGACCTTCCTGTCTGTTCTCTGCCAGAACCTCCCGCAGAGATGCCAGCCAGACCGGCAGGGTCGCACCAACAGATTCATCGAAGGTGCGCGATTGAGCCGTTCTGGCCATGGCATCAAGGTCATCAGCCAGGGGCCCGCTCTTTAAGTAATCGCGCACCATCACATCGCGGAAGATGTCGGATGACACGCCGGCCTTCTGACACATGGCAAGGCCGTGGAGCATCCCGGCATACGTCATGAAGCTGAACGCAAGCTGTGCGTTGACCAGGGTCGAGGCGCTCCCCAGGGCCTGAGAGGCATGTACGAGGCGGTCGGCCAGAGCTTCCAGCACCGTGCGGCATGTAGCGTAGATCTCGTCTGGCCCTGCGCAGACGATGGTGGCCGCACCCGCACGCACCGTATCTGGATAGTCCTGAATCTGGCCTTCCAGATACGCAGTGCCGTTTGACCGGGCCCAGGCGCCCAGTTCCCGAGAGCTTGCGGCCGTTATGCTGGTGAGCTGCACCAACGTCTTGCCCCGCAATGCCGGTGCAACCGCCTTGGTCGCCACATGCGCCATGGTTGCGACATGATCGAGCAGGCAGACCAGGATGATGTCAGATGCCTCGACCGCCGCCGTGACCGATTCTGCGATCAGTGCGCGCGATCGGGCATAGGCCTGGGCTTTGCCGGGGCTGCGGTTCCAGACCGTGATGTCGAAACCCTGCGCAATCAACCGGTCGGCCAGAGCGCTTCCCATGTTGCCAAGACCAAGAACGGCGACGCGCGGTTGATCAGAGTTGGAAGGCATGGGCTGACCGGGCCTAAAGCGGCATCAGTTCGAAACCGCGCAGTTCTACGCCCGATTCGGTGAAGGTCATGGTTGCGCCGGGATCGGTCGCCAACAGAGAGAAGCCATCCAGATCAAAGCGCAGGTTCCCGGGCTCAAAGCGCCAGGTCATGCCAACCGCATCGGCCAACGAAGCCAAGGCTGCCGATTCCAGATTGGCGGCCAGAAACAACGGCACAAACAGCGAGCCTGGAATATCGATCACCTGGCCGTCCATGGGCACGGGCATGGTGTCTGCCGGGTTGACCGAAAACAGCGTCCCCGTGACCTCAATGATGGTGAGCGTACGGGGAGCAACGGCAATGCTGCCGCGCCAGGCCAGCCCGTCGGTGATCAAAAGGCCGCCATCGGCAAGGTCGCTGAACGCCAGAAAGCCCTGGCCATGGATGATTGTGGGATCGCCTGCCATCTCTGAAATCGGTGATGTGTCGCCTGTCTCGTCGGCAACTTCGACGGATGGTGCGTCAAGCGGTTCGATTTCGACCACGCCGACTCCGCCGCTGTCGGCCGAAAGACCGGTCGCAAGCGCAATCAGCCAGTCGGAAACCTCGCCCGTGACGGGCTGACCCCGGCTTGCCTCGAACTGTTCGATCGAGCTGCGTGTGCGCCCGCCCATGACGCCGTCAGCGGGGCCGGGTTCATATCCCAGATCGGCAAGGTAGCTTTGCACGGCAGCAATTTCGTCAGGTGTCTGCGCATCTGCCGGGGCGACAGACAATCCGGCCAGCACGATGGCAACGATGGCAACGAAGTGGCGCAAGGTCATGAATGTGGCCCGGGTGGTGTGGTCGGTGTCTTGCCAGAGGCAGCGCGATGGGTCCAGCCTTCAGGCGCCGGCTTCACGGTCTGCCAGGGCTGTGCTGGCTTCGCCCAGATAATCGCGCGTGACCGGCACGGCATCACGCTCGCGCCCAAGCTGCAGGTGCAACACAGCGTTGGAGCCATAGCGGAAGACGCCGCCGGCTGCTGCCAGATACAGCTCCCACATGCGGCAGAACCGTTCGTCATAAAGTGTCTGGGCCTCGTCGCGATGCTGCGCAAACCGCTGGGACCAGTGTTCCAGCGTCAGGGCGTAATGAAGACGCAGGACCTCGGCATCCAGTGGCCACAGGCCGGAACGTTCCACCGCGCCAAACACCTCCGAGATCGCGGGCGAATAGCCGCCGGGAAAGATATACTTGCGGATGAACGCGCTGGTGATGCCCGGCGGTGCCTTGGTGACGATGGAATGGATCAGCGCCACGCCGTCAGGAGTCAGCCGGTCGCGCACGTTCAGGAAATAGTCCTGCAGGTGATGGGCGCCGACATGTTCGAGCATGCCGACCGAAACGACCCGGTCGAACGTGCCGGTAACTTCCCGGTAATCCAGCAGCTCGAAGCTGACGCGATCCTCCAGCCCCTCGGCCTTGGCGCGTTGACGGGCCAGATCAAGCTGCTCGCTCGCCAGGGAAACGCCGACCACCTCGACATCAGCGACCTTGGCCAGATAAAGCGCCAGACCGCCCCAGCCGCAGCCGATATCAAGCACACGCTGTCCCGGCTCCAGGCGCAGCTTGGATGCGATCAGGCGTTTTTTCAGAAGCTGCGCTTCCTCCAGCGTCTCCTTCCCCGTGGGGAAATAGGCACAGGAATACTGCATGTCGGAATCAAGCATCAGGCGATAGAGGTCGTTGCCGATGTTGTAATGGGCCTCGGCATTGGCGCGCGACCGCACGATGGGATTGTGCTGCTGGAAGCGCTTGAGCTTGCGCAGAACACCGTTCACCGCAATCTGGTTGGCACTCATGTCGAAGCGGCGTTTGTTGACATAGAAGATGTTGACCAGATCGGCGACGCTGCCTTCTTCGATCACCAGAATGCCGTCCATATAGGCCTCGGCAAAGCGCAGCTCGGGGTTCAGCAGGATTTTCCAGTCCCAGCTAGCGTCGGTAAACCGTATCGCCACCTCAGGCCCAGGCCCTTCGCCACCATAGGTCTCAGGCCCAAACCCGGGCGCGGAAAGCGTCAGCTTTCCCTTTTTGATGGCTTTGCGAAACAACTTGGGAAGAAAGCGCATGGCGGTTGCACAGGTTTGGTGTTGTGTGCGCGTATCATCCCAGAGCCGGCGCTGTTTGTCTTCTAGCCTCAGTCGCCGGCACGCGTTCTGCTTTTTGTTTGTTCCCTCAGACGCCGGGCGCATGCTCCGCATCGCTTGGCTTACGCGCCTGATCGGCGCGCCGGTGCCGTCGCACCGGTCGGCGGCCGCTTCGCTCTCGCCGCCGAATGCCTGCTCACCGCCGGTGGAGGGCGCGTATCACCAACAGCTTCAGGTGGCGCGTGAGACAATCAGCTCAAGTGGTGTGTTCATGGGGAGGCCCTCTTGGGCCGACGGGGAGCGACTGCGACCCCGCCGCCCCAGCGGCGTTAGCCAAGTGAGCGGAGCGAGTGCCGGCGCCTGAGGCTAAAAGACAAAAAGGAACAAAAAAAACACAACGAATCCTCTGGTAATCGCCCTGGGGATAACCTACATACGCCTTGTTCGATTGATTGCCTGCCTTGCTGCGCCTGCCCCTTCGTGGGGACTCTCTCCAAGACAACGCCAATTCGGATACCGCGCCACACGATAATCGTGGGGTTGCGACGCGCCGACTTGGCGTAAACTTTGAGAATGAGGAGGTCCGCCAATGGCGACCGGAACCGTTAAATTTTTTGATACCACCCGTGGCTTCGGCTTCATCCAGCCTGACGACGGCGGCAAGGACGTTTTCGTCCACGCCACAGCCGTTGAAGAAGCTGGCATGGCCACGCTGCAGGACGGCCAGAAGGTCAACTTCGAAGTCAGCACCCAGCGTGGCAAGCCTGCCGCTGCTGATCTGTCGCCCGCATAATCTGCGACGACAGCTGACTTGAGATCAGGGCCCGGTGCTAACGCACCGGGCCCTTTTTCATTTGAGCCATTCCCAGGCTTGTCTGGAGAAACCATGCACCGAACACTCAACCATCTCTGAGCACGATGATCACGCTTGAACGCTCTTTCAAATTCAATGCGTTTGCTGGGTTTTGCTTTGTCAGTTGCGGAGCCAGATACTCAAGAGGGCCCCTGTCACGATATAATTTTCAGAACGATGTGGCTTGGATCGAACTACGAAATGCCACCAATGGTCATTGAAAAATGATTGATTGCATTTTTGCACTGAATGTTCAATATTGAACATTCAGTGCAAAAAAGGACGTTTAAAAAATGACTAGCCAGAACATTGTTCAGCTTAAGAAATTCGGTGCTGGAGATAGAGTGCATGTGCAGGCTCAGCAGGTGTGGATCGCACTAATTTCATTGGTGATGATGAATCGCACGATTCCAAGCAAGTCAGTCTCCATATCCTATGGCGAATTGGCACAGCTGATGGGGCGCGACCCTCGAGCTGGCCGCACATTGAATCATGCCCTCGGAATCGTAGGGTGGTACTGTGCACACAACAAGATTCCAACACTCAATAGTATCGTTGTGAACCAAGAAACGGGTGTCCCCGGAGATCACGTTGTCACACGAAAGGGTAAGTCTTACAGAGACGAACAGAAGGCGGTTACGAAGTTTGATTGGTTCTCGATACGGGTGCCGACAACAGGAGCTTTTCGAAAAGTTTGGGAGGAATTGATGTAATCGAGATTCAATGACTCGCCGCCGTCGCCGCCTTGTCGTCCAGCAGCGAGAACGTATCGAACCGCTCCAGCCCGAACGCTGAAATCAGCTCCGGCACCTCGTCTTTCGCAATCAACTCCGCATTCGTCTTGCCGCACACGGGCGTGGCCTTGAAGCCCCAGGTGCCCCAGCCGGCGTCGAGGTAGTAGTTTTTCACCTCGGACTTGCCCATGACGGGGCTGTAATCGGGGGTCATGTCGGTGATGCCGGCCCATTGGCGCAGGATCTTCACATTGGCCAGGAACGGGAAGAGTTCCAGCGTGCCGACCATCCAGTGTTCTTTCATGTCGAGCGTGCTGTTGGTGTTGTAGCGGGTATAGGGGTCGCTGCCGCCGCCAATCACCACTTCGCCGCGTGACGTCTGGCTCAAGTACACATGATGCTGGGCGCTGGAGATCATGGGATCCAGGAAGGATTTGAGCGGCTGGGTCACGCCGGCCTGCAGGGGATAGGTTTTGATTGGCAGTTTGATGCCGGCCATGGCCGCGACCTGGCCCGACATGCCTGCAACACACTGGATCACCTGGCCTGCCTTCACGAAGCCACGGTTGGTATGGACGCCGGTGATGGTTTTCTCACCACCTGCACCCTTTTCCAGCTCAAAACTGGTGACTTCGGTGTTCTGGTGGATCTCGGCACCGCGTTTCCAGGCGCCCGAGGCATAACCCCAGGCCACGGCATCATGGCGCGCGATGGAGCCTGGGTGATGGACCAGCGCGCCCTGCACGGGGAACCGTGCGTCGCGTGAGATATCCATGAACGGGACCAGGCGCTTGAGTTCCTCGTAATCGACCAGATCGCTGGCGATGCCGAAATGGCGGCTCACCTCGTCGCGCCAGCGCATGGTCCGCATCTGCGCGTCGTTATGGGCCAGGGTGATCTGGGCGCGGCGCGACATCATGAGGTTGAGGTCGAAATCGTTGGCAAGGTCCTGATAAAGCCGGACCGAGGTGTCATAGAACTTCACACCCGCCGGGGTCAGGTAGTTCGAGCGGATCACCATGGTGTTCCGGCCCGTATTGCCCGAACCGATGTAACCCTTTTCCAGCACCGCAACATTGGTGATGCCCCAGTCACGCGCCAGGTAATAGGCCGTCGCCAGGCCATGCCCGCCGCCACCGATAATGACAACGTCATAGGCGGGCTTCAGCTCAGACGGGGTCGGCAATGCGCGGGGCATGCGTCCGTCCCTCTTCAGGCCGTGTTTCAGCAGCGCAAAAACCATGGTCTCAGGTACCCGTCACAGGATGCACATCGAAGAGCGCCATAGTGCATGGCGAGGTCGTTCGCGGCTATTTGTTTGTTCCCTCAGGCGCCGGGCGTTCGCTCCGCTTTGTCTTTTAGCCTCAGGCGCCGGCACTCGCTCCGCTCGTTTGGCTAACGCCGCATGCGCGGCGGGGTCGCCGTCGCTCCCCGTCGGCCCAAGCGGGCCTCCCCATGAACGCACTACTTGAGCAGAATGTACCCACCCACCACCGCTGGTGAGCAGGCATTCGGCGGCGAGAGCGAAGCGGCCGCCGACCGGTGCGACTGCACCGGCGCGCCGCCAGGCGCGTAAGCCAAGTGAACGGAGTGAACGCCGGCGACTGAGGCTAAAAGATAAAGCGGAGCATGCGCCCGGCGTTTGAGGCAACAATCTAGGCCAAACTCGACCTTGTCGCACAACCTGCTAGTGTTTGATTTCGGGGCGCCTGGGGAGGCAACGATGCGACAGGATGACGAGCACCTGCTGGAAGAACGCCTGGATGAGGTGCTGGCACTGGTCAGGGAACGGTTCGGGGCGGATGCCGACAAGGTTGCGACCTTCGCCAAGAGTTACTTCGCCGATGTGCTGACCGAAGACATCGTCGGCCAATCGGTCGAGAACCTCTATGGCGCCGTTGCTTCCATGTGGCAGGGCCTGAAGCAACGTAAACAGGCAGGCCCCAAGATCCGGGTCTACAACCCTGATCTGGAACAGAACGGCTGGCAGTCGACCCACACCGCGATCGAGATCATCAACGACGACATGCCGTTCCTGGTCGATTCCGTGGTCTCGGCGCTCAACACCATGAACCTGCCGGTGCTGATGCTGATTCATCCCATCGTCCATGTCACCCGCGACGACAAGGGTGCCGTCACCATGCTGGCCGGGCGCGGAGGCGAGACCGACGAGACCGCCTCGGAATCTGTGCTCCATATCGAAGTCACCCAGCAGCCGCCCGGTGCCCGTCACGAGGAGATCGAGGCGCGCCTGGCAAAGGTTCTGGCCAGCGTTCGCGCGTCGGTTGAAGACTGGCCCTCGATGATGGCCGAGCTGGATGCCCAGATCGCCGAACTCAAGGCGAGCCCGCCGCCAGTGCCTGCCGAAGACCTGGCCGAAGGCCTCGACTTCCTGCAATGGTTGCACGACAACCACTTCACCTTCCTGGGCCATCGCGAATACGTCTATGAACATCGCGATGGCAGGGTTTATGCCCATCTCGACGAGGACAAGTGCCTTGGCGTGTTGCGCGAGGTCTCCCAGGAGAGTCGCGACCGCCACAAGGAACCGCTGCCCGAACACTACGCCAGCTTCCTGGAGAAGAAGGAGCTCTTCATCATCTCCAAGGCGTGGACCCGCTCGGACGTGCACCGTGCGGTCTATATGGATTACATCGGCGTGCGCCGGTTCGATGCTGACGGCAATGTTGTGGGCGAGCGCCGCTTCCTGGGCCTGCTCACGTCCACGGCCTACAGCGCCCTGCCGCGCCAGATTCCGCTGCTGCGCCGCAAGGTCGAAACCGTGGCGGAACGCTCAGGCTTCACCCGGGGTAGCCACAATTCCAAGGCGCTCGAGCATATTCTCGACACCTTCCCGCGCGACGAACTCTTCCAGATTGATGTCGACACGCTCGAGCGTTTCGCCCACGGCATCCTCCATCTGGAACATCGCCAGCGCATCCGCATGTTCATGCGCCGGGATTCCTATGGCGAGTTTGTCGCCTGTCTGGTTTTTGTGCCGCGCGACCGGTTCTCGACCGACCTGCGCACGCGCATGGAAAACATCCTCATGGAGGAGCTGGGCGGCAACTCCGTGGATGTCACGACCCAGCTTTCGGATGCGCCCATGGCGCGCGCCCATTTCATTGTTCATACCCCGGGCGGGCAGGGCAGCGGCATTGATGCACGCACCATCGAACAACGCCTGATCGAAGCCTCACGCAAGTGGGAAGACGATCTGGCTGATGCGCTGGCCGATGAATACGGCGAAGGCCAGGGCATGGTGCTGTATCACCGCTATGCCGATGCCATTCCCGCCAACTACAAGGAAACCTTCAGCGCACGACTGGCCGTGGCCGATATCGAGCGCATGGAAAAGATGGCCGATGGCGGCATCGCCATGAATCTCTACCGGCGCGTCGATGCCGACGATGGCATCCTCAACTTCAAGGTTTATCACGCCGGGTTCCCGGTCCCGCTTTCGGCGATCATGCCCATGCTCGAACATATGGGCCTGGTCGTGATTGAAGAGATGCCGTTCGAGATCAAGTTCGACGGCGACGAACTCATCTGGATTCACGACTTCCACGTGAAGCTTGAATTCGGCTGGGAAGTTGACGTCAGCGAGGCACGCCAGCGCTTCCACGATACCTTTGCGCGGGTCTGGTCGGGCGAGGTCGAGGATGACGATTTCAACGATCTGATTCTTGCCGGACTCGACTGGCGTCAGGTCGTCGTGCTGCGCGCCTATGCCAAGTACCTCACGCAGGCCAACGCACCGTTCAGCCAGGCTTATGTCGAACGCACGCTGGCCATGAATCCCGGCATCGCGCTGCTGTTGGTCCAGTTGTTTGTTGCGCGTTTCGATCCTGACAACCGCGCCGATGTGGAAGCACGCAGCGATGCCATCCGCAGGGCCATCAACGAAGCGCTCGACGGCGTCGCCTCGCTCGATGAGGACCGTATTCTGCGGCGTTATCTCAACCTGATCGAAGTCACCCTGCGCACCAACTTCTTCCAGCTTGATGAACATGGTGAATACAAGAATTACGTTTCGTTCAAGTTTGATTCCAGCAAGGTGGAAGATCTGCCCGAACCCCGGCCCTGGCGCGAAATCTTCGTGTATTCGGCCCGCGTCGAAGCCGTGCATCTGCGCGGCGGTCCGGTCGCACGCGGCGGTATCCGCTGGTCGGACCGGCGTGAGGATTTCCGCACCGAAGTGCTGGGTCTCGTAAAGGCCCAGATGGTCAAGAACGCTGTGATCGTGCCTGTGGGTTCCAAGGGCGGCTTTGTCGTCAAACGTCCGCCGACCGAAGGCGGGCGCGAAGCGTTCCAGGCCGAAGGCATCGCCTGCTACCAGACCTTCATGGCCGGTATGCTCGACATAACCGACAACATCGTCGGTGGCGAGATCATCCAGCGCGAACGGGTTGTGCGCTATGACGACGACGATCCCTATCTCGTGGTTGCTGCCGACAAAGGCACGGCAACCTTCTCGGATATCGCCAATGCCGTGGCGCGCGAATACGGCCACTGGCTCGATGACGCCTTCGCTTCGGGCGGCTCAGCCGGTTACGACCACAAGGCGATGGCGATCACCGCACGCGGTGCCTGGGAAGCGGTCAAACGCCACTTCCGCGAAATGGGCAAGAACATCCAGAAGGAAGACTTCACCGTCATCGGCATCGGCGACATGGCCGGCGATGTCTTTGGCAACGGCATGTTGCTGTCGCAGCACATCCGTCTGGTGGGTGCGTTCAACCATCTTCATATCTTCTGTGACCCCAACCCCGATGCGGCGACCAGCTTTGCCGAACGCCAGCGCCTGTTCGACCTGCCGCGCTCCTCCTGGTCGGACTACAACGCCGACCTCATCTCAAAGGGCGGGGTGATCTTCGAGCGCAGTGCCAAGTCGCTCCAGCTTACCGAAGAAATCCGCGCCTGTTTCGGCATCAAGAGCGAGCACGTCACACCAAACGAACTGATCCACGCCATGTTGAAGGCTGATGTGGAGTTGTTCTGGAACGGAGGCATCGGCACTTACATCAAGGCCACGGACGAAAGCCATGCGGAAGTCGGCGACCGTGCCAACGACACCCTGCGCGTCAACGGTGATCAGCTGGGCGCCAAGGTCGTGGGCGAGGGCGGTAATCTCGGCGCAACCCAGGCCGGGCGCATCGAATATGCGCTGGCCGGCGGACGCATCAATACCGATGCCATCGACAATTCCGCCGGCGTTGATTGCAGCGATCACGAGGTCAACATCAAGATCCTGCTGGGTGATGTCGTCACCGGTGGCGATATGACGCTCAAGCAGCGCGACCGTCTGCTGGTCGAGATGACCGATGAGGTCGCCGATCTTGTCCTGCGTGACAACTACCTCCAGACCCAGGCGCTGACCGTGCTGCAGAGCCATGGCGAGACGCGCACCGACGAACAGATCCGTTTCATGAAAGAGGTCGAACAGACCGGCCTGCTCGACCGGCGTATCGAAGGCCTGCCCGATGATGAGGAACTGGCCGATTGGCGCCAGCGCGGCCGTCGTTTCTCGCGCCCGGAACTCTCGGTTCTGTTCGCCTATGCCAAGATGGATCTCTATCCCGCCCTGCTGGCTTCAGACCTGCCCGATGATCCCGACCTTGAAGGTGATCTGGTGCGTTATTTCCCGGCGGCGCTGCAGGAACGGTTCCGTGACGGCATCATGGATCACCGTCTGCGCCGCGAGATTGTCGCGACCTTCACGACCAACTCCATCGTCAACCGCGCGGGTATCACCTTTGTGCGGCGCCTGTCGGAGGAATCCGGTCATGGCGTCGATCAGGTCGCGCGTGCCTATGCCGTGGCCCGTGACGCCTTTGGCCTGCGTGACGTCTGGGCGGCCATTGAAGCCCTCGACAACAAGGTCGAGGCTGAAGTTCAGACCGGCATGTTCGAGGAAACCATGCTGCTGGTCGAACGTGTCACCTCCTGGATGCTGCGCCATCGCACCCAGCCCATGGCCATGGGTGAGACGGTCGCTGCCTTCCGCCCGGCAGTTGAAGCCCTGCAGAAGAAACTGCCGGAGCTTGTCTCCAAGGCGCGCCGCCAGTCCATGCGCCGTGCTGCCGAACGGTATGAGAAAGCCGGTGTGCAGAAAGACACAGCGGCTACGGTCGCCAGCCTGCGCACCCTTGCCGCAGTCTGTGATGTCGTCGATGGCGCGGAAAGCTCCGGTCTGGATGTCATCGATATCGCCACCGTCTTCTTTGATGTGGGTGAGGAACTGGGCAACGAATGGCTGCGTGACATGGTCGGGCGTCTCAAGGTTGACGATCGCTGGGACCGTCTGGCCCAACAGGCGCTGATTGAAGAGAGCTTCCAGCAGCAGCGCGCCCTCACCACGGCCGTGATGTCCTCGACCCAGGGCATTCCCGCCGACAAGGCGACGGGTAAATGGATCGACGCCAACCGTGCTGCCGTGGCACGCACACGCGCCGTTCTGGCCGATCTAAAGAGCGCCAACACCCCGGTCGACCTGGCCATGGCTTCGGTCGCCAGCCGGGCGCTGCGGTCACTCGCAGGTTAGGGCCAGAAGAAGGAGTCCACGCCATGGCCGCTTCGCCGGATGCAGGGACCATCATCAACCTCGCGCGTTACCCCATCGATCAGCCCGATCACCCGGCCTTTGAAGCCTGCCTTGCCGCCATTCGCGCGGAACTGGGTGACGATGGCTGTGCCGTCCTGAAGGGGTTCGTGCGGCCCGAGTGTCTGGCCGACCTGGAGGCCGAGGCTGAACGCACAGCGCCCTTTGCCCATCGCAACTTCAACCGCACCAACGCCTATTTTGGCCGGGATGACGAAAGCCTGCCGGCCCATCATCCCAAACGGCGGTTTTACGAGCGGTCCAACGCCTTTGTGCCGGCCGATAACTTCGGGCCTGACTCCATGCTGCGCTCGATTTACGAAGCGCCGTACTTCGCGCCCTTCATTCAGGCAGCCCTGCAGGAGGAGCATTTCTTCCGGTACGATGATCCCCTGGCCGACGTGATCATCAATGTCGTGGAACCAGGCGGCGGTTTCCCCTGGCATTTCGACACCAACAACTACACCGTCACCCTGTCGATCCGGAACGGTGATGCCGGTGGCCTTTTCCGCTACTGCCCCAACTTGCGCACGCCAACCGATGAAAACTACGACAGCGTCCGCGCAGTGCTTGATGGCGATACTGCTGGCGTGCACACGCTGGCTCTGGAACCTGGTGACCTGCAGATCTTCAAAGGCCGTTATGCCCTCCACAACGTTTCCCCGGTCCAGGGCAATCGTGCCCGTTATGTCGGCATCTTCAGTTTTGCCGAAATCCCCGGCATGGTCGGCAGTGTCGAGCGCACAAGGCAGCTCTACGGTCGCGTCCTACCCATCCATGAAGAACGCGCAGGCCTGCGTTCCGACGCGCTAGTGGATTGAAGCAGGGCGTCTGTTCAAGGCAGTGGTTTGAAGTCGATCTCGCCGTACTGGTTGGCATAGGCGTGGGTTGCCGGGGTGCCGCCCAGATGCATCAGAAGGACCTTGCTGTTGGGCTCAAACCGGCCTGATTTTGCCAGCTCCAGCAGTCCGCGCACGGCCTTGCCTTCATAGACCGGGTCGGCGATCAGGCCTTCCGTGCGGGCCATCAGGCCGATGGCCTCAAACGTGGTGGCATCCGACACGCCATAGGGGCTCGCATCGCCCACCGTGATCTCGACTGCTTCAGGTTTAACCCGTTGCGGCGCGCCCAGATGTTCCAGTGCGGCATTGGCCAGGCGCAGTACGCGGCCTTTCTTGATCTCGGTTTCCTCATCATCGGGAACACCGATCACCCGGATGTCTGATTCCAGTGCCGTCAGCCCGGCCAGCAGGCCAGACTGCGTGCTGCTGGAACCGGTGCAATGCACGATGTAGTCGAAGCTGATGCCGTGTTTCCTGGACTGCTCGACGATTTCAGCGGCACAGGCGGCATAACCGAAGCTGCCTAAGGGGTGGTCCGATGCGCCGCCGGGAATGGAATAGGGCTTGTGCCCCTGAGCAGTCAGATGTGCGACCAGGTCTTCCAGTGGTCCTTCGTCCTCGATGGGACGTTCTGTTTCGTCGAGATAAAGCTCGGCACCCATCAGGTTGCTGAACAGGATGTTGCCGACATTGCGATAGGCCGGTCCGCCGTCCTGCGTCCAGCCGTTGTGGAGCAGGGCGCATTTCATGCCGGCCTTGGCTGCTGCTGCGGCGGTTTGGCGCGTGTGGTTGGACTGGATCGCACCCACGGTCACCAGCATGTCGAAGCCGCGCGCCCTGGCATCGCCAATCAGGAATTCCAGCTTGCGGGTCTTGTTGCCGCCGCCGACCAGTCCGGTCAGGTCGTCGCGCTTGATCCACAGGTCGATGTCGCCGGCATGGGCCACGAAGTTCTCCAGCCGGTGGATTGGCGTGGGCAATTGCGCCAGGGAAAAGCGGGGCAGGGACGCGAGCTGTTCCAGGCCGGAATTGGAAGCTGCGGTGGATGTCATTGCGTCTTTCCGGTGTTTTGAGGATTGGGTGCCACCCTTTCACACCCTTCCCGGTCTGGAAACGTCGCGGGTCATGCGTCAAGCCCTTGATGATTGCCCCAAAACAGTCAGGATCAAGGCCATAACGCCGGGTGGCGGAAGGAAGCCCTGACCATGATGAGTCTGATCCTGCTTGTGGTGGCCCTTGCCATGATCGGCGCCCTGATTGGCAGGAAAAAGCTGAGCTATGGCTTCTTCGCCTTATCCATGATCCTGGGCCTGTTCTGGTTTCATCATCACGCGACCGACCATCTCGAAATCCTGTTGTAGGTGACGCCATGAACAGGAATGCAATCGTTGCGCTCAACACCCTTGGCCTGCTCGGCATCACAGGGGTCCTCTTCATGGGCGTGGTGCTCCAGTTTGCCCTGGGCGAACTTCCCTGCCCGTTATGCCTGCTGCAGCGCATCGGCTTTGCCGCGGTGATGTTCGGCTTCATGCTCAACGTCATCTACGGCCCCCAACAACGCCATTACGGGGTGATCCTGATCGCCGCCCTGTTCGGGGCGGCCGTCTCCCTGCGCCAGATCTCCCTGCACGTCATTCCAGGTACGCCAGGTTATGGTTCGCCCATTCTGGGATACCACTACTACACGTGGGCGTTCCTCATCTTTGCCATGACCATCATCGGGGTTGCTGCCCTGCTTGCGCTGTGGAACCGGGCGTGGGATCGCGATGCCATGCACACGGATACGACCACCACCGGGCTTGCCGGCTTCGGCAAACTCGCCTGCCTGTTGGCCGTTGCCGTGTTCTCCTGAATGTCGTGCTGACCTTCGTGGAATGCGGACCCTTTCAATGCCCGGATAACCCCGTCGATTACTGGATGTTCGACTGAGCACCAGTTGGCCACAAGCTTCTTGCTATAGCCGCTGATCCGGGGATGATCCCGGTCATGGAAAGCGCCATTTGATCAGAGCATGGAACGCCCCGACAGTGTGGCCACAGGGTCGCACGCTCCGAATGGGAACAACCATGCGTTCTACTTTGCATGGGGTTGAACCCGAGTTTTTCTCCAACACCCCCCATGGTAGCGTTCCTGCGATAGTGCGAAGCCTGAACCGGACCAACCGGTTCGCCACGAAAATGCCGTCCTTTCAGCGCAGAAATCCCGCCCCATGAACCTTGCCCGTGCCTTTGTGACCGTCAGCGGGTTGACCGCGATCAGCCGCGTGTTGGGTTTCGTGCGCGACATGCTGTTTGCCGCCGCGCTGGGTGCGGGCATTGGTGCGGACGCATTCCTGGTTGCCTTCAAGCTACCCAACTTCTTCCGCCGCCTGTTTGCCGAAGGCGCCTTCAACGCGGCTTTCATTCCCCTGTTCGCTGGCAGGCTTGAGGGCGAGGGCAAGGCGGAAGCCAAACGCCTGGCCGATGAAACCATGGCCGTCCTGTTGCTGGCGTTGGTCGTGCTCACGGTTGTATTCGAGATCGGGATGCACTGGGTCATGCTGGGTCTGGCGCCCGGCTTCGTCGATGAGCCCGAAAAGTTCAAGCTCGCGGTCGAACTCACGCGCATCACCTTTCCCTATCTGCTGTTGATCTCGATGGTCGCGCTCTTTGGCGGCATGCTGAATTCGAGCGGACGCTTTGCCGCCTATGCCGCCGCTCCAATCCTGCTCAACCTCAGCCTCATCGCTGCCGCACTGGTCGCCTACTACTCCGACAACATCGGGGCCGGCCACGCGCTGGCCTGGGGTGTCACGCTGGGCGGCGTGGCACAGCTTCTGCTGCTCCTGGCCAATCTCAGCCGTGCCGGCATGCTGCCGCGTCTGCTGTGGCCGCGCCTCACAAAGGGCGTGCGTCAGGTGCTCAAACTCTTTGGCCCCGCCGCACTGGGTGCCGGTGTCGTGCAGATCAATCTGGTGATCGACCTCTGGGTCGCCTCGTTCCTGGCAACCGGCTCGATCTCCTATCTCTATTATGCAGACCGGGTGAACCAGTTGCTCCTTGGTGTCGTGGGCATTGCTGTGGGCACGGCCCTGCTTCCGTTGTTGTCACGCCAGATCCAGGCTGGTGACCAGAAGGGCGCCAACGACAGCCAAAGCCGTGCTGTTGAACTGGTCATGCTGTTCTGCCTGCCCGGTGCGGTTGCACTCACCATCATCGCCGAACCGATCATCGCCGTGCTGTTTGAACGCGGGGCCTTCGATGCAGTCGACACGGCCCAGAGCGCCGCAGCCCTGGTTGCCTTTGCCGTAGGCCTGCCTGCCTATGTCCTGATCAAGGTCTTTGCCCCGGGCTTCTTCGCGCGCAAGGACACCAAAACGCCGGTCAAGGTCGCGGTCGTGGGCCTGCTCAGCAACCTTGGCATCATGATGCTGCTTATCTGGTCGCTGGGCCATGTCGGCATTGCGCTAGCCACGGCAGGTGCGGCCTGGATCAACGGTGGGATCCTTTGTTACATCCTCATCAAGCGCGGCCATTTCAGTCCCGACGAACGTCTCAAACGCCGCCTGCCACGCATTCTCTTTGCTTCGGCCCTGATGGCCGTTGCCTTGTGGATAGGCAACTGGGCGGCGGTGCGTTTTGTGCCCGAAGGCATCCTGGTTCAGGCACTTGCTTTGGCTGGCATGGTCGCGTTGGGCCTTGGCGTCTACACCATCGCGGGCCAGCTTCTGGGCGCCTTCAACCTCGCCGATCTCAAGGACATGATGCGCAAGAGAGCGTTGAAGAAGGCTGTGCGTTAGCGATTGCCGACAGCGAACAAGGCAAGGGGCGTGAGATCATCGGGGAGATCGAGAGCCACGCTGATCTCTGCATCATCGATCCCGCCGACCAGAACGCCTGCAAGGCCCATGACTTCGGTACCCAGATAGAGCGACTGGGCAATAGCACCGGCTTCCATGGCGGCATACCGCTCACCACGTTTGCCGTCGGGCTGTTGTTCATGGAATGCCGCGTTGGCAGCACCGATGTCGGCGGTGATGACAATAAGGGCAGCGGCGCGCCCGACCCAGGGTTGTTCCTCCAGCGCAGCCTGTTGGAGTCCGGGCCGCAGATCGCCTGATTGCAGAAGCGGGCCAAGACCCTCTGGAGAAGACCAGCCATGGAGACCAGGCAGCAGGCCTTCGACATCACCAGCCACGAGGAAGAGGTGCATGGGATAGAGCGCTCCGGCTGACGGAACGACCATTTGGCCGTCGCCGCTGGCACCAAGACCACAGGCAAGCAAGGTTTCGACTTGCACGCGCGAAAGGGGAGTACCGGCAAAGTCACGGCGCGTGCGGCGCGCCGAAAGCAGCGACTGGAACGTGTCGATCCGGGCCATCAGACGTCGTCATCGTCGGGTGCGTTGAAGACCGCGGTGGGCGCGACGATGGCATCCTTTCGGGGCATCTTGTCGGGGTGATGCCAGCCCGGCAGCAGGGAAAGGCGCTCGATCCACGCGTGCATCCTGCGCCATGGACTCGTATCAAGCCCGGCTTCATCTGCAAGGAAGATGTAACCGGCAGCCGAGAAGTCGGCGATGGTCGGGCTGTCACCGACCAACCATTCGCGGTCAGCAAGGTGGCGCTCGACCAGATCGAAGGCGGCTTCTGCGCGCTTCTGAAAGAACGTGATCACAGCCGGATCAAACCCGGCAAAGCGCGTGCCGAAGCGCGCAGAGGCAATGCCGTTGGTGAACTTGTTGCTGGTCCAGGCCATCCATTCCTGGATACGTCGGCGCTCCCCGGCATCCTTGCCGCCAAAGCGGCCGATGTCGTCGGCCAGGTAACGCAGGATGACGTCGGACTGGGTGATCGTGCTGCTGCCATGGACCAGCACCGGTATTTCCTGGAAAGGGTTCAGGGCCGTGAAGTCATCCGCCTTGGTCGCACCGGCAAAGATGTCGACATGGCGGAATTCGTAGGCCTTGCCGGCCAGTGCCAGCAACAGGGCGGCCTTATAGACGTTGCCGGACTCGAAATGTCCGTAAAGCCTGTATTCAGGATTGCCCATGGGGTCGCTCTCCAGCAGGTCGTGGATGGTTGCGGGCTCAGGCAGCAGCAGCGCGGCGCAGACGCAAACCGTGAAGGATGAGCAGGAAGCCGAAGACCCCAATGCCGCCGGGCAGCCAGGCCGCATCCAGACGGGCAGCCTTCAGGGAAGCGACACTTTCATCCAGGGTGACCAGCGTGCCATCGGCATTCTCGAACTGCCAGACCACGTAACGTTCGCGCTCGTCGGGTGCTTCATCCCAGCGATGGAACCTGCCGGGACCTTGTGCCAGCGCGGCCTTGAAGTCATCGTAGCGCGGCATGGAGGTGCTGTAGATCACGATCTCCTCGCCAGGATTGACCGCACCCTGAACCTCCAGCGCATCATCGGACAGGAAACGCAGGAACGCGCCGCGCCTCCGGCGCACCTCGATGGCATCGAACGCCGTGCCTTCCAGAACGGTCAGCTGGTCGGCCGTGGGATAGGCATGGCGCAGCGGAACACTGGCGAACCAGACACCCACGGTAAACAGGATCACACCGGCAATCAGCGGCGCGGGAAGCTTGTTGCTCATGCCGCGGGCAAAACGTCCGATCACGGTCGTGGTTCCTTGTCACAAAGGCAAACGACTCCCTTCACCACGGGGGCAAAGGGAGTCGCATGCAGGAGAGTCTTCAACGACGATCAGCCGCGAAGCACTGGTTCAGCGGCCTCAAGCGCGCCCGAAAGTGCCGTCATCAGCTCGTCGATGTCGGCCTTGGTCATGACCAGCGGCGGTGACATCACCAGGCTGTCGCCGGTTGCGCGGACCAGAAGGCCGCGATCCCAGGCCAGGTCACGCACGATCCTGCCGGCTTCCTTGGAGCCATCGAAAGATTTGCGGATGGCCTTGTCCTCGACGATCTCGACGGCAGCCATCATGCCCAGACCGCGAACCTCGCCGACCAGGGGATGATCGACCAGCTCGCGCAGGCGTGCCTGGAAGTAGGGGCCTGTTTCGGCGCCGACGGTTTCGACGATGCCTTCACGCTGCAGGATGTTGATGTTCTCCAGCGCCACGGCCGATGCCACGGGATGGCCCGAATAGGTGAAGCCGTGCTGGAGCTCGCCGCCGATGTCGATGAGTGTGTCGGCGATGCGGTCATGGATCATGACGCCGCTGATCGGTTGGTAGCCCGATGACAGGCCCTTGGCCATGGTCATGAAGTCGGGATCGATGCCCAGCTGTTCAGAGCCGAACCAGGTGCCGGTGCGCCCGAAGCCGCAAATCACTTCATCGGCAATGACAAGCACATCATGCTCGCGGCAGATGCGCTGGACTTCCGGCCAGTAGCTTGCGGGAGGAACCAGCACGCCGCCGGCACCCATGATGGGTTCACCGATGAAGGCACCGACGTTTTCTGCGCCCAGTTGCAGGATCATCGTTTCGACCGAGCGGGCCGCCTGGATGCCGAATTCTTCAGGATCCATGTCGCCGCCAAAGCGGTACCAGTGCGGGCAATCGGCATGCGTGAAACCGGGCAGCGGCAGGTCGAACTGCGGGTGCATGCCAAACAGGCCGCACAGGCTGGCCGCAGCCATGGTGACACCGTGATAGGCGTTCACGCGGCTGATGATCGTCTTCTTGGACTTCTTGCCCTTTGTGTTCCAGTACCAGCGCACCATCTTGGCGATCGTGTCGTTGGCTTCCGATCCGGAGTTTGCATAGAAGACGTGATTGAGGCCTTCAGGCGTGACTTCGGCCAGCTTGGCGGAAAGCTCCGTGGCAGGCTGCGTCGAGGTCTGGAAGAACGTGTTGTAATAGGGCAGTTCCTGCATCTGCTTGTAGGCGACTTCGGCCAGTTCCTTGCGGCCGTAACCGATGTTGACGCACCAAAGACCCGCCATGCCATCCATCACGCGTTCGCCCTCGGACGTCCACATGTGGCAGCCCTCGGCCTTGGTGATGATGCGCACGCCCTTTTCGTTCAGCGCCTTGGTGTCGCTGAAGGGATGCATGTGATGCTGGCGATCCATGTCCTGCAGGACCGCGGTCATGTTGGAGACCATGGTGTTACTCCTCGAAATTGTGAAAACAGTGAAAACCGTTGTTACGCAATGCCGCCATAAGTCGGTGCTGGCGGTCTGCCCGCATCCGGAACGGTGCCTATGGATTAAAGCCGATGCGCGCGCACAGGATCAGCAGATCGTGGCTGCGCGTCAGGTCGCTTACATCATGAAGGCGCGGTTTCATGGGCTTCATTCTAGCGCAAATGCAGCGCCCATGGCGAGAGGGTCGTGACGGGGTGCTGATAGCCCTGCTAACCTTGATCGACATGACAGGCAGGGAGCGAAGACATGGCACAATTGGGCAGGTTCTTTCCTAACGAAGAGTACGAAGTGCGCTGGGCCGCCGTTGAAGCCGAGATGAAACGACGCGGGTTGGAAACCGCCGTGGTGTTCGGGCGCTCGGGCGGTACCAACGACCGCTGTGGCGATGTGCTGTACCTCACCAACTTCTTCTCGACCGCTTCGGGACAGGGCTATGATTCCCCGATCTTTGAAGGGCGTTCGTTCAATTCGGTGTTGCTGCAGGTCGGCAAGAAGCCGGAGCTTCATGCCGATGAGCCGGGCATCCGTGAGGATCTGATTTCCACAGACCGCATTGTCTCGTCGAACACGCCGTTCCGCGACATCGTCCAGGCGGTGAAGGCACTGGGCCTGAAGGGGCCGGTGGGTCTGGTCGGCAGCGATGTCGTGCCGCTGCGTTACTGGAACGTGATGCGCGAAGAGGCGCCCGACATCGACTGGCAGATCGAGGACGATCTCGTGATTTCCTGCCGGCGCATCAAGTCGCCGCGCGAGCAGGACGCCATGCGCATCGCTGGCGCAACGGCCAGCCGGGCGCTCAACCGTTTCATGGAAGGGCTCATCATGGGCCGTTCGGAAACCGAAGCCGCGTCAGAGGCTGCAAGAGAGGTCGTGCGCTCGGGCGGCACGGTTCATTTTCTGCCAGCGTGTCATGGCGATAACATCAACCAGTTCGTTGCCAACCCCATTGCCGCCTATACCCACGATGCCCCCAAACAGGGCGATCTGGTGCGTGGTTGGGTCTATGGACCCATGTTCGAAGGCTATTATCAGGACCCCGGACGGACCTCTGTGTGCGGCAGGAAACCGGAATCAGCCGAACAGAAGGAAATGGTCGAGACCGGCGCGCGCATCGTTGAAGCGGTGATGGAGCAGATCAAACCCGGCGTGCGGGTCAAACAGGTCGCCCAGCACGGGCTTGATCTGTCGCGCCAGTACGGTGCGGAATCCAACCAGATGGCCGAGAAGTGGCCCCATTTCGGTCATGGCCTGGGGCTCTTCTTCGAGAAACCCTATCTGGGTGTCGCCATGTGTGATGACGACGATGTCTTTGAAGAAGGCATGGCGCTGGGCGTCGAAGCCTTCTTCGGCCTGCCGGGCCTGGGCAGCGCCGGGTTCGAACAGAACATGCTGGTCGGTGCGCAAGGCATTGAGTTGCTGACGTCGTCACCGATGTTGTGGTGGGACTGACACCACACCGTCACCGCGCGCCAGACACCTCCATCAGACTCATGGAGACGTAGCTGGCAGCGTCCGAGCAGAGCCAGACGATGGTTTCGGCGACCTCGTCGGCGGTGCCTGCGCGTTTGGCCGGCACGGTTGCGCCCAGACGGGCGACGCGGCCGGGGGCATCGCCCAGGTCGTTGTGAATGTCGGTGTCGATGACGCCCGGGCGCACAGCGTTAACGCGGATGCCTTCTCCGGCGACTTCCTGTGCAAGCCCGATGGTGAGGCTGTCGATGCCGCCCTTGGTCGCGGCGTAATCGACATAGTTTCCAGCCCCGCCCAGGCGGCTGGCGACTGAGGAGACGTTGACGATGGACCCGCCGTTGCCACCATGGTTGGTCGACATGCGGCGCACCGCTTCGGCGCAGCCCAGGATTGCACCAGTCAGGTTGACCGCGATGATGCGTTGCAGGTCGGCGGGATCGCGGGCGTCCAGCCGGCTCATCCTGTTGACGATGCCGGCATTGTTGACGAAGGCATCAAGCCTGCCGAAGGCAGCGTCGGACTCGGTGAAGAGCCGCGCCACGTCTTCGGGGTTGCCGGTATCTGCCTGGATCGCCACGGCTTTGCGTCCGGCGGCCTCGACCTCGGCGACGACCGAACGCGCGGCGTCCTGATTGCGCGCATAGTTGACCACAACATCCCAGCCGTCGCGGGCCGCAAGCCTTGCGGTTGCAGCGCCAATCCCCCGGCTGCCGCCTGAAATCAACATCACCTTGCCCATCTCGCTCTCCCATTGCTCTCATGCTCTGGGTGGAATTATCCCCGTTCGATGCGCAATTGATAGCAATTGTTGGGCGTGGAGCGCAGGTGAAGAAAGGCGATGTCGTCGCGCGTGAAGAGTTCGGTGGCACGGGCGGGGATGTCGGATGTGGCGACGACCGAACCAGAGCCATAGACGATGCGGTCGTCGTGGCCGTAACCGCGAAGGATGAAATCTGTGCTGTTTTTCAGAGCTTCAGGAAAGCCACTGTTTTCGGCGTAGCGGGTGCAGGCTTGCGCATGGATGAAGAGCGGGCCGGTCTCGGCATAGGGCTGTGTCGCCGGGAATGGCCGGTGGCCGATGATCAGCATGGCCTGGCCGCCGGGGATGTAGGCCAGGCAATGACGGCAGGGATTGCCGCCGCCATCCGATACGTGGCGCTCGGGTGCTTGACCGTTTGAATCGGCACCCCCCGCCTGCATAGCGCGGACGGCCGGTGTATCGAGGCCGAGATAACGCAGTTTGGACATGATGGTCTCCAGTGGTTGCGGAGACCGTTGTGCTGGAGCGGATTGTACCCTGCCACCCGGTTCTTGCGCCGGGCGTTACAACACCATCGTGAGCCAGCGAGCCGATGGTTGCTTTAAAGCTCGCGCGCCAATTCGTCGCGGAAACGGGGATGGGCGATGGCAATCAACGCCTCTGCGCGCTCGCGCAGCGTCTTGCCGTAGAGATCGGCATGGCCGAACTCCGTAACGATAACGCGGACATCGTTGCGGGGGGTTGTTACGGGGCCGTCGAGGTGCGCCACGATCCGCGAAACAGAGCCCTCCTGAGCCGTCGAACGGCATGCAATGATCGACAGGCCGCCGTGCGATGCATTGGCGCCGCGCACGAAATCAAGCTGCCCGCCCGAGCCGCTATATTGATGGCCCAGCATGTGCTCGGAATTGCACGCTCCGCTGAGGTCGACCTGCAGTGTGGCGTTCACCGAGACAACGTTGTCATTTTTTGCGATGTGGCGCGGATCGTTCACGACATCCACAGGCAGGCTGTAGACCGCCGGATTGTCATCGAGCCAGCGGTAAAACGCGGCATCGCCGAGCGCGAAAGTAAAGACGCTCCGCCCGCGATAGGTTGCCTTGGCCTGATTGTTAACCGCACCGCATTCGACCAGTTCTGCAAGGGGCGGGGTCATCAACTCGGTATGGATACCCAGATTTCGCCTGTTCTTGAGCCGCCGGCACACTGCACCCGGCAGATTGCCGATGCCCATCTGCAGACATGCGCCATCATCGATCATCGCGGCGATATGGTCGGCAATGGCATCGTCGGCTTCACGCGGCTTTGCCTCACGCACCTCCTGCAGTGGAGCTGCATGTTCAACGATGGCATCGACCTCTGACACATGCAGCGGCGACTCGCCATGGACACGCGGCATGTTCGGATTGACTTCAACGATCAGCTTTTCCGCGCTGCGGGCAGCGAGCGCTGATGTAATCGTTGTTGGTGCCGAAGGTGAAGTAGCCATGGCGGTCCATGGGCGACACCGTGGTGATGCAGGCATCGGAGCGCGATCTGGCTGCTGAGCAGGCGCGGCGCCTCGCTGAAGGCCACCGGGGCAAAATGGATCAGCGCTGCGTCCTCGTGGCCGTGCCCGGATCAGCGCGCGTTCGACTCCTGCTCATGAACATGCAATGGGGATGGATGCGGTCCAGCAGCTCACGCTGCAGGACGGTCGCGCGGGCATGCTCCATGGAGTGAAAGTACCACAGTCGCAGCGCGCTCAGCTCATGTGATCGGGCCCGTGCGGCAAGCGCCGCCAACAAGTGCAGGCGGCTCCGAAGCCGCCATGCCCATGGCAACATCGCTGTTATCAGGGGACAAGCGCTGCGGCATGGTCCGGCGATAGGAGTTTCTCCTGAATAGAGCGCTGCAGGATTCATGTGGAAGACCTCGGATTCAATCATCACACGAACAGGGTTTGCATCACAAACGCCACAACGTCATGACGGCCGGGTCTCTGGGTCCACATTTCCCAGGAGGCGTTGTGCATACGATGCACACATGCTTCTCAGCCGGCCGCAGAAAAAGTGCGGCTGTCAGAAACGCCTGCGCGGATTAGAAGGCCAGGTGAATCCGAAGGTACACAGCGCCCTAAACGTTCAGTAGCAGGTGCTGGCGCTCCCACGGGCTGATGACGTCCTGGTATTCGTCGTGTTCGGCCTGCTTGACCGCGACCACGAGATCGACGAACTCGTCGCTGAGGATGTCGCGCAGTTCCTTGCAGCGGTGCAGGCGCATGCAGGGCGTCGGGCAGGTGGCGGGGCAGGCCGTGGCTCTTCACGTAGATAGGCGTTGTCCGTGCATGGTCTTGTTGGGCTCGATCTTGCGTTCCATGCCCAGGTAACCGCAGGCCAGCGTGGCGGCCATGGCGAGATAGGGGTTCACGTCGACGCCGGGCACGCGGTTCTCGATGCGCCGTCCCTTGCGGTCGGATTCCGGCACGCGCAGGCCCACGGTGCGGTTCTCGAATCCCCAATGGGTGTTGATCGGCGCATCGCTGTCGGCGCGCAGGCGGCGATAGCTGAATTCACGTTGGGCGCGAAAAAGCGGCATGGCGCTGGGCAGGAACTTTCTGCAGGCCGCCGATATAGTGGTGGAAGACCTCTGTGTCCTTGCCCTTGGCATCGGCGAAGATGTTCTTGCCGCCTTCGCCCGCCTTCACGACGGACTGGTGGATGTGCATGGCGCTGCCGGCCTCGCCCTCGATGGGTTTGGCCATGAAGGTGCAGTAGACGTTGTGGCGCAGGGCGGCTTCGCGGCAGACGCGCTTGAAGACCATGACCATGTCGGCCAGCGCCATGGGGTCGCCGTGGTTGAAGTTGACCTCCAGCTGGGCTGGGACCGGCTTCGTGGATCAGCGTGTCGAGGTCGACCCGGGCGGCCTCGCAGAAGTCATAGATGTCATCGACCACGTGATCGAACTCGTTGGCGGCATCGATGCCATAGGCCTGGCGACCTGACTCCGTGCGCCCGGAACGGCCCACGGGGGGCTCCAAGCGGATAGTCGGGATCGACATTCTTGGCGACCAGATAGAATTCCAGTTCCGGGGCGACCACGGGAACCAGGCCCTTGGCGGCTATAGAGGTCGAGCACACGCTGCAGCACGCCGCGCGGGGAGGTGAGCACATCCGAGCCGTCACGCCAGGTGACATGGCACATGACCTGGGCCGTTGGGATCGTCATACCAGGGCACGCGCCGCAGGGTCTCGACATCGGGGTAAAGGATCATGTCGGGCGAGGTTTCGTCGCCCGGATAGGGTTCGGGGTATTCGCCGGTGACGGTCTGGTAGAAGACGTCGCCCGGCATGCGCAGGGACTTGTCGGTGAGGGCACGCAGGAACCGGTCGCGGGGCAGGATCTTGCCGCGCGGCATGCCGGTGAGGTCGGCGACCATGCATTCGATTTCGTTGATGCCGTGTTCGCGCAGCCAGGATTCAGGATCGATGGACATGAAAACTCCGTTCTGGTTCAGGCTGCCGAGGCGGCAAGGCGGGCCGCGCCATAGGCGCGGCAGGCCTCGCCAAAGGCGGTGAAAAGGGCGTGGTCGGGCTTGCGTTCGCGGAAGCGCCATTCCGGATGCCATTGCACGCCCAGCTGCAGGAAGGGCGCGCCTTTGACGGAAACCGCCTCGACCTGGCCGTCGGGCGCAACGGCCTCGACCTGACAGGCGCTCGGCGGGCTGATCAACGCCCTGGCCGTGGATCGAGTTGATCTCATAGGTCTCGAGCCCGGTGATGCCGTGCAGCACGCCACCGGGGGTGACAGTGATGCTGTGCGCGGGGCCGTATTGTTTCTCACGCGGATCGTCCTTGTTCTCGCGATGATCCATGCGACCGGGCTGTTCTTCGACATGCTGGAAGAGCGTGCCGCCCAGTGCTGCGTTCAGTTCCTGGATGCCACGGCACACGGCAAACAGGGGAATGCCGCGCTCCACGATGCGGCGGATCATTGGCAGGGTGAGTGCATCGCGCTGGGGGTCCTGCAGGGTATCGGGACGCGGGTCATGACCACCGTAATGATGCGGCCCGACATTGCTGGGGCTGCCGGGCAGGAAGACACCATCGACGCGGTCGAGCAGGTCATCGACGCTATAAAGATTTTCCAGCGGTTCGAGATCGTCACCCTCGCCGAAGCAGGGCATCAGCATGGGCATCACGCCGGCCCCGTGGGCGACGGCGTTGATGTACTTCTCGCCGACCACATGCATGGGATGAATGCCGATCTGGCGCAGATCGCAGGGAATGCCGACAAACGGCAGGGGACCTTGATGTGTCATGATGTGATCGCAGGTTTCGCAGAGATGAAGGCAAAAGCGTACCATATCGATGGCTGAAGAGGATAACGCGAAACGCGATGCCCGATGTGACCGACCATCTGATCCTGATCAAGGGTGTGGCGCTTGGTGTGCTGGTCGTCCTGTTTCTGGCGGAGCGGCTGCTGCCGTCGGTGCCCGGGACCTTCCGCTGGCCCCGCCTGGTGCGGAATCTGGCGTTCTGGGCGGGCAACAGTTTGTTATCCCTTGCAGTGGTGGTGCCGGTCACGGTGTTCGCCGCCCGGCATGGTTTGGGCTGGCGGCCCGAATGGTGGTCGGGTCTGCCGGGACTGGGGCTTGACCTGCTGCTGCTCGATTGCTGGATCTATGGCTGGCACCGGCTCAACCATGTCATCCCGTTCCTGTGGCGCTTTCATCAGGTCCATCATCGCGATCAGGCGCTTGATGTCTCGACCTCGGTCCGGTTTCACCCCGGCGAGGTCCTGCTCTCGGCGCTGGTCCGCGCCGGCGTGATCGTCCTGTTTGGGATGCCGCTGGAATCCGTGCTGATCTTCGAGGCCCTGGTGCTGATGGCGGCGGCCTTTCAACATTCCAACCTGCGCCTGGCCCCCTGGCTGGAGCGCGGCCTTTCCCGGGTCATCGTCACGCCGGGCATTCACTGGGTGCACCATCATGACCGCCGCGCCGAGACCGATTCCAACTACGCCACGATTCTCTCGGTGTGGGACAGGTTGTTCGCCAGCGCCAGCCCGACACAACGGACACCGGCCATGACCCTGGGTGTGGAGGGCGAGCCTGAATTGCCGCTCGGGCGTCTTGCCGTCCTGCCGTTCCGGAAGGGTTCAGACTGACGCGGTCTCGGTCTCGGTCTCGCGGATCAGGCGGGGATAACGCACCCACAGGGTGAGCGCGCGCAGGACGAAGAGCACGATGAGAGCGATCCAGAGGCCGTGGTTGCCCAGTTCCAGCCACAGCAGATAGCTCGCGGGCAGATAGACCACGGTGGAGATGAGCATGGCGTTGCGCAGGTCCCGGCCTCGCGTTGTGCCGATGAAGATGCCATCCAGCTGGAACGACCAGACACCAAACAGCGGCATCAGGACGGCATAGGGCAGATAATCCCTGGCAACGGCGCGCACCTCTTCGACATCGGTCATGAGGTTGATGATGCCACCGCCGAAGACGGCAAAGACCAGACAGAACACGCTGGCGGTCAGCCCGGCCCAGACGGTCGAGACCGCGACCGCGTTCTGCATCGAACGGCGATCCCGCTTGCCGTAGGCTTCGCCCACGATCGCCTCGCAGGCATTGGCAAAACCGTCCAGCGCGAAGCTGGCGAAGGTCAGGAACATCATCAGGACTTCGTTGGCCGCAAGCGTCACATCGCCGGTGCGTGCCGACAGGCTTACAAAGACGGCAAAGGCCAGACTAAGGACCAGGGTGCGGATCAGAAGATCACGATTGAGCGCAAGCAGCGGGAGGTAGGCCGTCAGTCTGGTGGCAGCGGCCAGCGGCCAGGTGGTGCGGGCGCCCGGGACGACAATCATGAGCACCACCACCCCGACGATGAGGCCGGCATACTCAGCAAGCACAGTTGCCCCGGCGAGTCCCGGCACTTCCCAGCCGAATTCAAGAACAAACAGCAGATCAAGCATCACATTGGTGCCGGCAATGACAACCTGTACGCCAAGCGCCCAGCCGGCCTTCTGCATGCCGATCAAAACACCCAGCACAATGAAGTTGCCCATCACGGCAGGTGCGGCCCAGATGCGCACGTTGAAGTAGGCCGCAGCCTGGGCTGATACCTCCGGGCTGGCGCTGATGAGTTCCAGGGCGACCCAGAGGATGGGCCCCTGCAAGGCCATCAGCGGCAGAGCGATGGCGAAGGCCAGGATACCTGCGCGCAGGATGACGGCCTTGAGCTCGCCTCTGTCGCCCCGCCCAAGGGCCTGGGCAATGTAGCCGGTGGTTGAAAGGCGCATGAAACTGAAATTCATGAAGGCAAAGCTGAAAATCAGGACGGCCACGGCAACGCCGCCCAGATATTCCGGGCCCGGCAGATGGCCTGCCATTGCCGTATCGACCGCCCCGACGATGGGCAGCGTCAGGTTGGACAGCATGATCGGAAAGGCCATGCGCCAGACCCGGCCGTGCCAGTGGGCGCGGGAAATCACCTGCTGCAAGGTCTACTCCGCAGCGCCGGCGAAATCAGCGGTTTCGGCTTCGTCGATGACCTCGATAAGGCGCGTGCGAATCTTGGCAAGCTGCGCTTCGCTGGTGATCTTCAGACCAAAGCTGTTGCGCAGATAAAATGCATCGACGGCACGTTCCCCAAAGGTCGCGACACGGGCCGTGACGATGGAGAGGCCCAGATCGGTCAGGGCCCGGGCAAGATCATAAAGCAGGCCCAGACGGTCCCGTGCCGTGATCTCGATCAGGGTGTGTTTGGTTGAGGCGTTGTTGTCGATCAGAATCCGCGGCGCGACGGGCAGGGTCATGGCGTGTTGCCAGTCGTGACGCCGCCGCGCGACTTCGCCCTCGAGGTCGAGCGAACCGTCGGCGATCTGGCGCACGAGCGTCTTCAGGCGTGCCAGACGGCGTTCGTCGTCGAAGGCACCGGCGCGTTCGTCCTGAACCCAGAAGGTATCAAGCGCCATGCCGTCGAGTGTCGTGAAAATGCGCGCGTCGACGATGTTGGCACCGGCGATGGCGATGGCGCCTGCCAATCGGGCAAAGACACCGCGCGCATCGGGGATGAACACCGTCACCTCCGTGACGTCACGGAAGTGATCGGCACGGGTCTCGACGGCAAAGGAGAGGTCGCGCTCGCCTTCATCCTCGGCACGGCGCATCAGTTCTGCGTGGGCCAGATGGGTCGGGGTGTCGAAAGCCAGCCAATAGGGTGTGATGAGGCGGGCGATATGGACATCCACGGCACGGCTGTCCCAGTTACCCAAACCTTCGCGCAGGGCATCGGTGATGGACTGGACGCGCTGCTGTTTCGCGATGGCCTCGCCATGACCGCCGGAAATGACCTCTTCGGCGCGATAGTAGAGTTCGCGCAGCAACTCGCCCTTCCAACCGTTCCAGACCTTGGGCCCGACGGCGCGGATATCGGCAACGGTCAGCACCAGCAGCAGGCGCAGGCGGTCGAGCGATTGCACGACCTTGACGAAATCCTCGATGGTCTGGGGATCGGTCAGGTCGCGCCGAAACGCGGTGTTCGACATCAACAGGTGATGGCGTACCAGCCAGGCGACGGTTTCCGTTTCCTCGGCATTGAAACCCAGACGGGGTCCCAGTTCGTCGGCGACCTCTGCACCCAGAATGGAGTGATCTCCGCCGCGCCCCTTGGCGATGTCATGAAGCAGAACGGCAAGATAAAGCACGCGGCGCTGCAGGATCTTGGGGAAGATTTCGGTGGCAAGCGGCAGCTCATCCTCCAGCTCGCCGCGTTCGATGCCCGAGAGAATGCTGATCGCCAGGATCGAATGCTCGTCGACCGTATAGACATGGTACATGTCGTGCTGCATCTGGGCGACGACCCTGCCGAAATCGGGCAGGAAACGGCCCATCACGCCGGCCTCGTTCATGGAACGCAGGGCGCGGGCCGGGTCGTTGCGTGAGGTCAGGATCTGCATGAAGAGGTCGTTGGCTTGCCGATCCTCCCGCAGGTCGTTGTCCAGGCGGGCAATGTTCTGGGTCATGACCCATAGGGTGCGGGGGTGCAGGTCCATTCCCTGCTCCTGGGCAATGGCGAACATGCCGATGAGGTCGCGAGGATGTTCCTCGAAATGGCGGCGGTCGGGCAGCGCCAGACGCCCGCCCTCGACGGGAAAGATGCCGATCTTTTCGCGGGCCACGCCATAACGCACACGGTTGCGTGGCGCCTCCTGACTGTCTTCGATGGCTGCAGCAAAGATGCGCGTGAGATTGCCGACTTCCTTGGCGACGAGAAAGTAGCGTTTCATGAAACGCTCGACGGCGCGCTGGCTGCGTCCGTCGGAGAATCCCATGCGCCGGGCAATCTCGGTCTGGGAATCGAAGGTAAGCCGTTCTTCGCCGCGTCCGCTGATGACATGGAGATGGCAGCGTACGCGGGTCAGAAAATCCGCGGCGCGCGCGAAGCGCGAGAGCTCCAGTTTGTTGAAGACACCGGCCTCGCCCAGCTCGGCAATGCGTTTGACGCGATAGAGGTACTTGGCGATCCAGAAGAGGGTGTGGAGATCGCGCAGGCCGCCCTTGCCCTCCTTCACATTGGGCTCGAGCACATAGCGGGAATCACCCATCTTTAGGTGGCGTGCATCGCGTTCGGCAAGCTTGGCGTGAACAAACTCCGGTCCGGATTCAGAGACGACATCGCGGCCGAAGCGGCGCTCGAGACAGCGATAGAGATTGCGATCGCCCCAGAGAAAGCGGGCTTCCAGCACGGCGGTGCGGATTGTCATGTCGCCCTGGGCGCGACGGATCGTATCGTCGACGGTGCGCACGGCATGGCCGACCTTCAGGCCCATGTCCCAGAGCAGGTAGAGCGCACGTTCGATGACCTGCTCCTGCCAGGGCGTGGGTTTGTAGGCGAGCAGGAACAGCAGGTCGAGGTCGGAATAGGGGGCGAGTTCACCCCGCCCATAACCACCGACCGCGACAATGGCGATGCGCTCGGCTTTGAGCGGATTGTGGTTGGGCGAAACACGCTCGGTGATGTGGCGCATCATGGCCTTGATGACTTCGTCCATCAGCAGGCTCATGCCGGCGACCAGTTCAGGACCCGGTGCATGGGCTTCCAGGCGACGCTGGATCTCGTCACGGCCGGTTTCCACGGCGCTGCTCAGCGTTGCCAGAAGCCCGGCGCCGTCGCCGACGTTCCAGCGCCTCGAGGGCGGCATCCAGCTTGCGCCGGCTGACGATGGCCCGACTGCTCTGTGGAACCTGAGGGTTGCGGCTCACGACTCCGCGCTCCGCAAGGTCCTTCAGCCGATAGATCAGGTCGAGCGCCTCGCGCGGGGTCAGCTCGTCGGGCGCGATGGCCGCGACGGCTTCTTCAAGCGGGGAAGGTCCCTGCTCGACGGCTGCCTTGGCGGGCTGGTGGGCGACGGCCTGGAACAGGGGCAGGTCGTCGGCCAGGCGCACCAGGGCGCTGCCCTGTTCGCCCGATTCGATGATCTTCAGGACCTCTTCGGCGCGGGTGATGACGGCGGGCGGCAGGCCGGCCAGCTGGGCGACATGGATGCCATAGCTGCGGTCGGCAGCCCCGGGACCGACCTCGTAGAGGAAGACGATATGGCGTCCTGCCATTCCTTGACGCGCATGGTGTGGGGCTTGAGCGCGTCGAGCCTGGCGGCCAGCGCGGTGAGCTCGTGATAGTGCGTGGCAAAGAGCGCGCGGCAGTTGTTGGTCTCGTGGAGATGTTCGAGGGTTGCCCAGGCAATGGACAGCCCGTCGAAGGTTGCGATGTGCCGCGTCCGATTTCGTCGAGGATGACCAGAGCGCGGCTGCCGGCCTGGTTGAGGATGGCGGCGGTTTCGACCATTTCGACCATGAAGGTCGAACGGCCGCGCGCAAGATCGTCGGCCGCACCCACGCGGCTGAAGAGGCGGTCGACAACGCCGATCCGGGCCGAGGCAGCGGGCACGAAACTGCCCATCTGGGCCATGATGGCGATGAGCGCGTTCTGGCGCAGGAAGGTCGATTTACCGGCCATGTTGGGCCCGGTCAGCAACCACAGGCGGGCCTCGTCCTCCAGACGGCAATCGTTGGCGATGAAGGCCTGGCCGGTTGCCGGGTCCGCCAGCGCCTCGACCACGGGATGGCGCCCGCCGACAGATGTCAAAGGCGACGTCGTCGGTGATCACCGGCCGGCGTTTGTAATTGCGTTCGCTGGCAGAGCAACGCCAGGGCCGAGGAAACGTCGATGGCGGCAAGGGCGGTGGCGGCCCGCGCGATCCGGTCCCCGGCGGCGAGGGTTCCCTCGACCAGCGCGGCGAAGACCTCGAGCTCCAGGGCAACGGCGCGGTCCCCGGCCTGGGAGATCTTTGCTTCCAGCTCGCCCAGCTCCACGGTCGTGAAACGCATGGCGTTGGCCATGGTCTGGCGATGGATGAAGGTGTCCCGGTCGAGCTTGTCGGCATGGGCCTGGGTCGTCTCGACGTAGTAGCCCAGCATGTTGTTGTGGCGCACCTTCAGGGACGGCACGCCGGCGGCATCTCCTGATAGCGGGTCTGCAGGGCAGCGATATGGCGGCGGCTGTCATCGCGCAGGGCTCTGGCCTCGTCGAGCGCCTCGGCATGGCCCTGTGCGCACGAAACCACCGTCGCGGGCCAGCAGGGGCGGCTCGTCATCGAGCGCGGCATCAAGATGGGCCACGACGTCGGGGGGGGCCTGAAGGTGGGTGATGGCGTGGGCCAGTTCACCGGGGCAGGTCGGGCACGCCGGCGAGCCGGCGCGCGATGGCGCCTCCGGCCTTCAGGCCCTCGCGGATGGAAACAAGGTCGCGGGGACCGCCCCGGCCCAGGGACAGGCGACCCAGGGCACGCTCCAGATCCGGGGTTTCAGCGAGCAGGGCCCGGGTGTCTTCGCGCAGGGTGCGGTCGTCAGCAAAGGCCGTGCCACGGCGTCATGGCGCCGCGCAATGGCCAGCAGGATCGGTCAGGGGCGCGGAAAGGCGCTGGGCCAGCTGGCGCGCGCCGACGCCGGTGACGGTGCTGATCCATGACGCCCAGCAGGCTGGCGCGGCGCGAACCGTCCAGGGCCTGCATGATCTCGAGATTGCGCCGCGTGGCGGCATCGATCGCCATGGTTTCGCCGGGCGACTGGCGACGCGGGGACCCCAGGCGGGGGAGCTTGCCCTTCTGGGTGAGTTCGACATAGGCGACGAGGCCGCCCATGGCCGCAAGTTCCGCGCGGCCGAACTGTCCGAAGGCGTCCAGTGCCGCGACCCCGAAGAGTTCCTTCAGACGCCGCTCGCCACTGCGGCTGTCGAACCGTGCAGCCGGTTCAGGCGAAAGCACGTCGCGTAGCGGGCCCAGTGCGTCGGCCAGATCGTCATCATCATAAAGGGGTTCAGGCAGCACCAGTTCCGCGGGCGCGACGCGCTCCAGCAACGCGGCAAGGGCGGCAGGGCTGACCGGCTCGACAGCAAAGGCACCGGTCGACATCTCGATCCAGGCCACGGCGATCTCGTCCTGCGCGCGCGCCAGGGCAGCCAGATGGTTCGAGCGGCGCGAGTCCAGAAGGGTGTCTTCGGTGATGGTGCCAGGTGTCACGATGCGGGTGACATCGCGTTTGACGACTGATTTCGGGCCACGCTTCTTTGCTTCGGCAGGGTCTTCGACCTGCTCGCAGATCGCGACCTTGAAGCCGTGGCGGATCAGGCGTTCAAGATAGGTCTCTGCAGCATGGACGGGAACGCCGCACATCTGGACATCCTCGCCCAGATGTTTGCCCCGCTTTGTCAGGGCAATGTCGAGCGCGGCTGCGGCCTGGACCGCGTCGTCAAAAAACAGTTCGTAGAAATCGCCCATGCGGAAGAACAACAGGGTGGCCGGGTTTTCCTCCTTGATCGACCAGTACTGCGCCATCATGGGCGTCATCTGCCCACTGCCGGTCTTTCCACCGCCGGTCTGTGCGCCTGTGGTTCCCACGGCGGTCGGCGGTGCCTCTTCGGGCGTGCCTGTTGCGGCATCCTGGGACACGTTGGCTCTTCCTGGCTGGATCAATGGACTGCCCCGAACCTAGCACAGTTATCGGTTGGGCTGGCAGCCAGACACGGTCAGGAAGTCGCCGCCTGTTGAAAAGCCTGCAGGGCGATATCGACGCCATCCGACGTGATGTCCTTGTGACAGACCAGACGCAGGTTCCGGCCATGGGAAATGGTCACACCCGCTTCACCGACATGATCGAGGATCGTCTCCCAATTGCCCGATGGCAGGCGGGCAAAGACCATGTTGGTCTGGCAGCTTTCCAGGTCGATTTCGAAGCCGGGCAGTTCGGCCAGGCCCTGCGCCAGACGCCGGGCATTGGCGTGATCTTCGGCCAGGCGTTCAACATTGTGCTCGAGCGCATAAAGCCCGCATGCTGCCAGTACCCCTGCCTGACGCATGGCGCCGCCCAGCAGTTTGCGCTGGCGCCGCGCCCTGGCAATCACATCAGCGGGCCCGGCCAGAACCGTGCCGACCGGCGCACCAAGGCCCTTGGATAGGCAGATCGTCACGGTGTCGGCGCAGGCCGCGAGGTCTTTGGCCGAAACACCCAGTGCGACGGACGCATTCATCAGGCGTGCGCCATCCAGATGGACCGAAAGCCCGTGGCGCCGTGCGACGGCTGCTGCCGCTTCCAGCCGCGCGACACTCTGGACACGCCCGCCCATGGTGTTTTCCAGGCTGATCAGGCGGCTGATAGGGCAATGCGGGTCATCTGGTTTGATCGCGGCTTCGATATCATCGGGGTCGAGACCACCGTCTGCTCCGGTGGGAATGGCACAGGGAACGATGCCGCCCAGTGCGGCACAGCCTCCCGCTTCGGCCGCCAGCACGTGATATCCGTGGCCAGCGATGATCTCTTCGCCGCGCTGGCAGTGGCTGAGCATGGCTGAGAGGTTCGCCTGTGTGCCCGATGTGCAATAAACCGCAGCCTCCTTGCCCAGAAGTCCCGCCGCCTTGGCTTCCAGTGCGTTGACCGTTGGGTCATCGCCATAGACATCATCACCGACCTCTGCCTGCATCATGGCTTGCCGCATGGCGGCATCGGGCCGCGTCACGGTGTCGCTGCGAAAATCGATCAGACCCGGCGCGTTGGCCTGGGAAGCCGAAGCGGAGGGATATGCTGAATTCATGGCCATGGTGTTAGCTCCGCTCTAGCGTACGAGTGCAGCGACGAGGTGAACCCGGACATCGCCGCCACCGTTGAGCGCAGTGTGATAGCCGCGTGTGTCGGTGAAGTATACGGAACCGTCGGCGGGCAGGTGTGTGACATGATGGTTCACGATGAACAGCGAACCTGGATTCGCAACAATAGGAATGTGCAGGCGCGGTTCAGGGTCACGGTGCCAGGAATTGCAGGTGTAGATGTCCTTGGCCAGAACCCGCATGCGCCCGATCGTGAAGCGTTTGGTGAGCTCGGTGTGCACATGCTCGAAATAGGTGCCGGCAAAGGCCGGCTCGAATTCGCTGAAGGCGGCTTCATCGACGAGCTCTTCCATCGGCTCTTCGACATAACGATCGTCGCGCCGCATCCAGTAACGCCCCGACAGATCGTTGGCGCTGACGCTGTCGTCGCCGGGGCGCCGTGTCAGGGGAAGAGCCCGGAAACTCTCGCCATGCCAGGAACGGATCGACAGAGCCTCATCGAGGGCCGTGCGTAGTTTGGCGAGATCAAAGGAGAGATCGAGCCGTTCAATGCCGGGGCCGGGAACGAAGTTGGCGACCGACTCGGTATCGGGCGGATTCGCCATCCAGTTGCGCACGGATCGGATGTCGGGGTCGTCCAGGACAGCACTTGCCATGGTGGTCATTCCATTGAAGTTCGCGGAAGCCTGATCCCGCTTGGGGCGACAAACAAGAGGCTGGCGGGCGGAAGCGCAATTTTTCCGCCTATGACTTTCTCTTTGCTGCAGCGCAGCAGAGCGCTACGTTGATTTCAGAACACATCACGGAAAACAAGAATGTCGGATCAGACGAAGGTCAGCGACGCTGAAGCGCTGCGGTTTCATGCCGAAGGGCGACCGGGCAAGCTGGCGATTGCGCCCACGAAACCGCTCGATACCGCGCGCGATCTTTCGCTCGCTTATTCGCCGGGTGTTGCTGCGCCATGTCTGGAGATCTTTCGCGATCCCGCTCTGGTGTTCGACTACACGTCCAAGGGCAATCTGGTCGCCATCGTTTCCAATGGCACGGCTGTGCTGGGTCTGGGCAACCTGGGCGCGCTGGGCGCCAAGCCTGTGATGGAAGGCAAGGCGGTCCTGTTCAAACGGTTTGCTGATGTCGACGGCATCGATATCGAGATCGACAGCGAGGATGTCGACGAAATCGTCAACACGGTGCGCCTGATCAGCCCGACCTTTGGTGGCGTCAATCTTGAAGACATCAAGGCGCCGGAATGTTTCATCATCGAACAGCGCCTGCGTGAACTGGTCGATATCCCGATCTTCCATGACGATCAGCACGGTACGGCGATCATCTGCCAGGCCGGTGTCATCAACGCACTGGAAATTGCAGGCAAGGATCTCAAGAACTGCAAGGTCGTGGTGAACGGTGCGGGTGCGGCCGGCATTGCCTGTCTGGAACTGATGAAGGCTTTTGGTCTGCCCCATGACAATGCGCTGCTGTGTGACACCAAGGGCGTGGTGTTCCAGGGCCGCGAAGAGAACATGAACCAGTGGAAGTCGGCACACGCGGCCAAGACCGACGCGCGGACCCTGGAAGAAGCCATGGAAGGCGCCGACATTTTCCTGGGCGTTTCGGTCAAGGATGCGGTGACGCGCGACATGGTGGCGTCCATGGCTGACAATCCGATCATCTTTGCCATGGCCAATCCAGACCCGGAAATCACCCCAGAGGCGGTTCTTGAGGTGCGCGACGATGCCATTATGGCGACCGGCCGTTCGGACTATCCCAACCAGGTCAACAACGTGCTGGGTTTCCCCTATATCTTCCGTGGCGCCCTGGATGTGCGTGCAACCACGATCAACGAAGCCATGAAGATTGCGGCTGCCGAAGCCATTGCGGCATTGGCGCGCGAGGATGTGCCCGATGAGGTTGCTTCTGCTTATACCGGCAGCTTTCTGAGGTTTGGGCCCGACTACATCATTCCCAAACCTTTCGATCCCCGTCTGATCAGCCGGGTGCCTGCGGCCGTGGCAAAGGCGGCGATGGATTCCGGCGTAGCCCGCCAGCCGATCATCGACATGGACGCTTATCGTGCGCAATTGTCGGGCAGGCTCTCGCCGGTTGCCGGACGCATGAATGAGGTCTTCGAGGCTGCGCGCGCCAAGCAGGCCCGTGTTGTCTTTGCCGAGGGCGAAGAAGAAAAGACGATCCGTGCTGCAGCGCTCTGGCGTGACCAGGGTCTGGGCAGCGCCATTCTGGTCGGACGCCAGGACCGCATCCGCGAACAGATGGAATCCCTGGGCGTGAACCCGGATCGCATTGCGATTGCCAATGCGCGCGATACCGGAAATCGTGAGCGGTATGTCGAGTTGACCTATGCCCGCATGCAGCGCCAGGGCGCGTTGCTGCGTGACTGCCAGCGCTGGATCAATCTGGATCGCAACGTGTTTGCCGCGGCCATGCTGGCAGCAGGCGACGCTGATGCCATGGTGACCGGCGTGACGCGCAACTATGCCAGTGCGCTTTCCCATATCCAGCGTGTGCTCGATGCCAAGGCGGGTCAGATCGTCTTTGGCATGTCGATCCTGGTGTCAGGCAGCCAGGTTCTGTTTGTCGCCGACAGCACGATCCACGAGCGACCCAGTGCCGATCAACTGGCCGACATCACGGTGCAGGCTGCCGCAAAGGTGCGGCATCTGGGTATCGAGCCACGGGTGGCTCTGGTCTCCTTTGCCAATTTCGGCAGCCGCGGCCATGAGATGACGGAAAACCTGCGTGGTGCCGTGGCCATTCTGGAAGAGCGCGGCGTCGACTTTGAGGTTGATGGTGAAATGGCGCCCGATACTGCGCTCAACCCCGAGGCTCTTGCCTACTACCCGTTCGCGCGTCTGTCGGGCCCGGCCAACGTACTCATCATGCCCAGCCTCCATGCCGCCAACATTTCCTACAAGCTGGTTGAAGCCATGGGTGGCGCCCAGGTCATCGGTCCCATTCTGGTGGGTCTGGAAAAGCCGGTGCAGATCGTGCGTCTGGGTGCAACCGTGAACGATCTTCTCAACATGGCCGCACTGGCGGCGGTCGACGTCGGGCCCTGATCATGGCGGAACGACAGCACCGTGCGGGGTCGCTTCCGGTGCGGCGCGCCGTTGCCGTTTCTGGTTTGCGCTGGGCAGCGCCGCTGATTGCCGTTGAAGCCGGCGTGTTTCTGCTTCTGCATTTTCAGGGGGATCTCACTCCCCTATCCGCGCTGGCCGGTTTTGTTGTCATAGCAGCCGCGACCGGAATTCTGTTTCGGTTGCTGGCGCGTAATCTCGAGGAGATGGGGCTTTGGCTGGTGCAACAGGAACGTGACGTGCTCACCACGCCACCGATGTTGCGCCACTGGGTCGCCGGCGACACGATTGAAGGCCTGATGGGTGGCGTCCACGGCATCCTCAAGGCCCGGGATGAGCATGTTGACCAGCTTTCGGCTGAAACCGACAGGATGCTCGATTCCCTGCCTGACCCGCTTCTGCTGCTGTCGCGCACGCGCCGGGTCATGCGCATGAACCGGGCTGCCAGATGGCTGTTTGGTGAAGAGGCGATTGGCCAGGATGTCACGCGCCTGGTGCGCAATCCGGCGCTGGAAGAGGCCGTCGATCTGGTGCTTGGCAGCGAACCCGTTGAACGCATCGAAATTTCCGTCTCCTCGGGGCAGGTGGAGCGGCTGTTCTCGGTCGAGATTGCACCCATGCCGGTGGCAGCAGACGACAGCCCTGCCGTGATGGCCATGTTTCATGACATGACCGAGCTACGCCGCACTGAACAGATGCGCGTCGATTTTGTCGCCAATGCCAGCCACGAAATCCGCTCGCCACTGGCGACCCTGATCGGCTGCATCGAAACACTCCAGGGCCCCGCCCGGGACGATCCCGACGCTTATGACCGGTTCCTGGGCATGATGGATGATCAGGGCCGGCGCATGGCACAGCTGGTCGAAGATCTGCTTTCCCTGTCGCGCATCGAATTGAAAGAGCACGCCCAGCCGACGGGGTCGGTGGAGCTTGGTGCCATGCTTGAGCGCCTGGCGTCTTCTCTGGCGTTCCAGGCCGAGGAGAAAGGCATCGCGCTGTCGTTGGATTCAGCGGCGGATCTGTTGCCCGTTCGCGGAGACCAGGGAGAGATTGAGCAGGCGCTCTATAACCTCATGTCCAATGCCATCAAGTACGGCCGGCACGACAGCAGGGTTTCCGTCAAAGCAGGCCGGGCCGAAACAGCGCCCAATGGTCTGCGCCTTATGGTTGGCCCCTTGGTCTGGGTTTCGATCACAGATCAGGGCGAAGGCATTGCGCCCCATCACATCCCCCGACTGACCGAGCGGTTCTATCGCATTGATACGGCACGGAGCCGGGAAATGGGGGGCACCGGGCTGGGTCTGGCCATCGTCAAACACGTCCTCAACCGCCATCGCGGCGAGTTGCAGATCGCCAGCACGCCTGGCGAGGGCTCGACCTTTACGGTCTGGCTGCCAGTCGTTCAGAACTGAACACTCAGTCGTTTCCACCGGCTGTCCGGTGCCGTCACGCAAGTGTCATACAAGCGTAGTAAATCATTCATGGAGCGCTCGTAGGGTCGCCCGGCAATCGCGCTGGAAGGTCTGGCGCGAGTTGGATCACGACACCCCCGGAGGGGACATGACTTCAATCGTAAAAAGCCTGGCCATTGCCGGCATCGCAACGGTCGCCCTGACAGGCGGTGCGGTGGCGCAGGATACCCGTGACACCATTCGCATCGTTGGTTCTTCTACAGTCTTTCCGTTTTCAACCGCTGTGGCCGAACAGTTCGGACAGACCAGCGACTTCCCCACCCCCGTTGTCGAATCGACCGGTTCGGGTGGCGGCCTGAAACTCTTCTGCTCAGGTGTGGGCGTTGAATATCCCGACATCACGAACGCTTCGCGCCGCATCAAGGAAGGCGAAGTCGCCCTGTGTGCCGAAAACGGTGTTGCTGAAATCACCGAGGTGATGATCGGCTTTGACGGCATTGTTCTGGGTAACTCGCGCCAGTCCGACGTTCTGGAGATCGATGTGCCGACACTCTGGATGGCACTGGCCGCAGAGGTGCCCGACGACAACGGCAACATCATCGCCAATCCCTATACCAACTGGAACGAGATCGACCCATCGCTTCCCGCCTATGCAATTCGTGTGATGGGGCCGCCGCCAACGTCGGGCACGCGCGACGCCTTTGTCGAGCTGGTCATGGAAGGGGGTTGTGAGCACTTTGAAGCCGTTACCATGATCGAGGAAACCAACGAGGATCGTTATGAGCAGATTTGTGCTTCGATCCGCGAAGACGGTGCATTCGTCGAAGCTGGTGAGAACGACAACCTGATCGTCCAGAAGCTGGAAGCTGATCGCGAAGCCTTTGGCATCTTCGGCTTCTCGTTCCTTGATCAGAACATCGACAAGATCCAGGGTTCGTTGATCAACGGGGCCGAACCGACCTTCGATAACATCGCTGACGGTGTCTATCCGGTTTCGCGCTCGCTCTTCTTCTACGTCAAGAACGCCCATGTCGGTGTTGTGCCGGGTATTGAGGAGTTCGTGACCGAGTTCACCAGCGAAGATGCCTGGGGCACCTTCGGCTACCTGACCGACAAGGGCCTGATCCCTCTGCCTGACGCAGATCGAGCCGCGATGGCGGAATCGGCCCGGTCTGGTGCTGCGCTGAGCATGTAACAGACGTTTCCCGGAGCCGGTCTTGAAGGCCGGCTCCGGTTTTTTGCTTTTAGATCTTTGGGTTTTCCGTGAGCCTCACCTTTTTCACCATCGTTCTTCTGGGTCTTGCCTGCACCGGCTATGTCATGGGTCGCAGGCGGGCCATGGCTCTTGCGCGATCACAGACAGCTGCGCTCCATTCGCGCCCGGTCTATCACGGCTGGTATGTGGCGCTGGCCTGCGGTCTTCCTGCCATCGTCATCTGGGTCGCGGCTCTGACCATCGGTGATCAGCTCATTGAATCGGCAATCATCGCTTCGCTGCCCCAGGAACTTCGTGATGCATCCGGCCCGGTCCTGAACCGGTTCCTGGCCGATGCCGAGACTCTTGCCAAGGGTGGTCAGCCCGCCATCGACGTCACACCAGCGCTTGTTGCCGCTTCAGAGCGCTTCGGTAATTTGCGCACGCTTGAGCATTGGATTGGCTTTGCGGGTGCACTGGGTCTGGGGCTGATCGGCTTTGGGCTTGCCTATCGTCGTTTGAGCACAGCATTGCGTGTGCGCCAGCCGGTTGAGCGCCTGTTGATGTTCGTCCTGTTGCTGGCCGCTACGGCTTCGATCCTGACCACGGTCGGCATTGTCTTTTCAGTCCTCTTCGAATCGATCCGGTTCTTCAGTCAGGTTCCGATCTTTGAGTTCCTGTTCGGACTCCAGTGGAGCCCCCAGATTGCCATGCGCACCGATCAGGTTGGCTCGTCGGGGGCATTCGGCGCCGTGCCCCTGTTCGCAGGTACCCTGATGGTGACCTTCATCGCCATGCTGGTCGCGGCACCCATCGGCCTGATGTCGGCAGTTTATCTGGCCGAATACGCGCATCCGCGTTTCCGCGCCGGTGCCAAACCCATGCTCGAAATTCTGGCTGGTGTTCCCACGGTTGTTTACGGCTTTTTTGCAGCACTGGTCGTCGCGCCTGCTCTGCGCGATGCCGGCGCAAGCATCGGGCTTTTGGTTGCTTCAGAGAGTGCAATTGCCGCGGGTTCGGTCATGGGCATCATGATCATTCCCTTTGTCTCCTCGCTGGCTGACGACGCATTGGCTGCCGTGCCCAATGCCTTGCGTGACGCATCCCTGGGCCTGGGCGCGACGCGTCAGGAAACCATCACCCGGGTTGTGCTTCCCGCTGCCCTGCCGGGTATCGTTGCGGGCCTTCTTCTGGCCGTCAGCCGCGCCATTGGCGAGACCATGATCGTGGTCATGGCTGCCGGGCTTGCTGCCAACCTGACGGCAAACCCGCTGGAAGCGGTGACCACGGTGACCGTGCAGATCGTCACCCTGCTCGTTGGTGATCAGGAGTTTGACAGTGCAAAGACCTTGGCCGCCTTTGCCTTGGGGCTGGTGCTTTTCATCATCACACTGGGCCTCAATGTCATCGCGCTGCGGGTCGTTCAGAAGTACCGCGAGAAAGTTGAATGAGATGACCGAACCAACCTTTGCCATCCACAGTGGCCCGGCCGCTCAGGCCAGGTTACGGCGGCGCTATGCGCGGGAGCGTCGCTTCAAGCTGATGTGTCTTGGCGCACTGGGAGTGGCGGCGATCTTTCTGGTCGTGCTGATCGGCAGCATTGTAAGCCGTGGCTGGTCCGGCTTCCTGGTGACCCAGATGGAGCTCACCGTTACCTATTCCCCTGATCTGATCGATGCGGACAGTCCCAGGGACGGCAACTTCCGCATGATTGTGGTTGAAGGTCTGCAACAGGAATTCCCGGAAGCCACGGACCGCAGCGCCATGCGCGCGCTCCTGGGGCTGGTGTCGAATGGCGGCTTCATCGCTGTGCGCAACGCTGTGGTCGATGATCCCATGCTGATTGGCCAGACGGTCACGCTGTGGGTGCCTGCTGCCAGTGATATCGACATGCTGAACAAGGGCTATATCGATCGTGCCGCGCCTGAAGAACTGCGCCGGGTGGATGACCAGACCATGGCCTGGATCGACAGGCTGGAGGCCGACGGGAAGATCCGCACCGGGTTCAACTGGAACTTTTTCACGACAGGTGATTCGCGCGAACCTGAACTGGCCGGTATCGGCGGTGCCATCCTGGGTTCGTTCTGGATGCTGCTGGTCACCTTTCTGGTCTCGTTCCCCACTGGGGTTGCCGCGGCGGTGTTTCTGGAAGAGTTCGCGCCCAAGCGCCGCTGGGTCGATATCATCGAGGTCAATATCAACAACCTTGCTGCGGTGCCCAGCATCGTATTTGGACTGCTGGGCCTGGCCGTATTCCTCAATCTCATGCACCTGCCGCGCTCGGCACCGCTGGTTGGCGGCCTGACCCTGGCCCTGATGACCCTGCCCACGATCATTATCACCACGCGCGCCGCGTTGAAGGGGGTGCCCCCCTCGATCCGCGAGGCTGCAATGGGGGTCGGTGCTTCGCCGGTGCAGGTTGTGGCCCACCATGTTTTGCCGCTGGCCCTGCCGCGGTTGCTGACGGGCGCGATCATCGGCATGGCTCAGGCGCTTGGCGAATCAGCGCCTCTGCTGATGATCGGCATGGTCGCGTTCATCGTCGATCTGCCATCGGGCCCGCTGGATGCTGCAACGGCTTTGCCGGTCCAGATCTTCCTGTGGGCCGACAGCCCCGAACGCGGGTTTGTTGAAAAAACATCGGCTGCGATCATGGTTCTGCTCGGCTTCCTGGTCGTCATGAATGGCGTCGCGGTATTCTTGAGACAAAGGTTTGAAGTCAGATGGTAGCAGTCACACAAGCAACGGCGAGGGAACGCGATGCTTCGCACGCCGATGCGATCACGATCCCGGCTGAGCGACTCCCCGAACTCGGCGGTCCGGTCAAGATGAAGGCCCGTGGCCTCAAGCTCTGGTATTCCGACAAGCAGGCACTGGCCGGCATCAACCTTGATGTGCCCGAACGGAAGGTCACGGCCTTTATCGGCCCGTCTGGTTGCGGCAAGACCACGTTCCTGCAGTGTCTGAACCGCATGAACGACACGATCGAAGGGGTACGTATCGAAGGTGATGTCACCCTGGATGGTGCCGATGTTTATGACCGGTCTGTTGATGTCGTGCAGTTGCGCGCGCGGGTCGGCATGGTCTTCCAGAAACCCAATCCCTTTCCCAAGTCGATCTATGACAATGTCGCCTATGGCCCGCGCATCCACGGCCTGGCGACCAATCGCGGAGACCTTGATGGAATCGTGGAATCAAGCCTGCAGCGCGCGGGCCTCTGGAACGAGGTCAAGGACCGGCTGGGTGAGATGGCAACCGGCATGTCGGGTGGGCAGCAGCAGCGCCTGTGCATTGCACGTACCATCGCAGTCAGCCCTGAGGTCATCCTGATGGATGAGCCCTGTTCGGCACTGGATCCGATTTCAACGGCGCGTGTGGAAGAACTGATCGACGAATTGCGCGACAACTACACGATCGTCATCGTGACCCACAATCTTCAGCAGGCTGCGCGTGTTTCCCAGTTGACCGCATTCTTCCACTTGGGGCGTCTCATTGAGGTCAACGACACGGCTGAGGTTTTCCAGAACCCGGGTGAATCGATGACCAAGGATTACATCACCGGCCGCTTCGGCTGACGGTTTCACACAAAGGCGAATACACCATGGCCACCCAACGCACCGTCCGCTCCTATGAAAGTGAGCTGGAGAACGTCGACCACCACATTCTCGCCATGGGCGGACTGGTCGAAGACCAGCTACGCAATTCCATCAAGGCGCTGGTTGACGGCGACGACGACCTTGCCAGACGGGTGATTGCTCATGATCACGTCATTGATGATCACGAGCGTGAAGTTGATGAACTGGTCACGCGTATCATCGCTCTGCGTCAGCCATTGGCTGAAGACCTGCGGCGCGTCAAAACGGCGCTGAAGGTTGCTGCGAACCTGGAACGCATGGGGGACCTTGCCGCTAATATCTCCAAACGGAGCCTGGTGATCGAGGATGTTTCCCATGTGCCTCAGCGTGAAGCGCTGCGCCGCCTGGGCAATGCCGTCCATGGCATGACCGTCGATGTTGTCGATGCCTTCCGCGATGGCAATGCCGATCTGGCCCGGCGCGTCTGGAACCAGGATGAACAGATCGACGAGATGTACAACAGCGTCTTTCTGGCGATCCTGGCTGACATGATTTCCGACCCCAAGCTGATTGCACCGGGTACCCATGTCCATTTCGTCGCCAAGAACATCGAGCGCATCGGTGACCACGCGACCAACATTGCCGAGATGGTTCACTACATGATCCAGGGGCACTTGCCCGGAGAAGACCGCCCCAAGGCAAGCTCTGTCGTGACGGTCGATGACGGCAACGCGACGGGGCAGACCTGATGCAGGAAGCAACCGTTCTTATCGTCGATGATGAGGCGCCAATTCTGGCCCTGCTGCACTACAATCTGGAGAAGGCAGGTTACCGCGTGCTTCAGGCTGCCGATGGCGAGGAAGCGATGCTGATCGCAAGGGAGGAACTTCCTGATATCGTCATCCTGGACTGGATGCTGCCTTCCTTGTCGGGCATCGAAGTCTGCCGCCAGATGCGCCGTGACACGGAGCTTGCCAACATTCCCATCATCATGCTGACCGCCCGTGGTGAAGAGCAGGACCGCGTGCGCGGCCTGGAGGGCGGCGCTGATGACTACATGCCCAAACCGTTCTCGCCTGCCGAACTGCTGGCGCGCATGCGCGCCGTGTTGCGGCGCATCCGTCCGGCCCTTGCCGAAGAGGCGCTGTCTTATGGGGAACTGCACATGGACCTTGCCGCTCACAAGGTTTCGCGTGGCGGCGAGCCCCTGCATCTGGGGCCCCGGGAGTTCGCCATCCTGCGCTTTCTGATGGAGCATCCCGGACGTGTCTTCAGCCGCGAGCACCTGCTGGACCGCATCTGGGGCAACGACATCTATGTCGAGGCCCGCACGGTCGACGTCCACATCGGCCGCCTTCGCAAGGCGCTCAATGTTTATGGCGGCGGAGAACTCATCCGCACCGTACGCTCTGCCGGTTACGCGCTCGACGCGGGATAAGGCTCAGCAGGTGACAGGCCCCGGCGGGGCGGTCATCCTTGATGGGATCAGACCGGAGAGCGTTCATGAAAACCGTCACCCTGCCCGATGGCACCCCGCTACCCCAGCTTGGTTTTGGCACCTGCGCATGGGTGAAGACCCGTCACAGGCAGACCGTGAGGTTGCCGCCGTTCGCCTGGCGCTTGATCTGGGCATGACGCTGATCGACACGGCTGAGATGTATGGTGAAGGCAGCGCCGAGGAAATTGTCGGCCAGGCGCTGGTCGGGCGGCGCGACGAAGCGTTCATCGTATCCAAGGTCTATCCCCACAACGCCTCCCGTGAAGGCGTTGCGGCGGCGTGTGAACGCAGCCTGGCGCGCATGGGGACCGATCGGATCGATCTTTATCTTCTCCATTGGGCCGGGAGCCACCCCATCGCTGAAACCATCGAGGGGTTCGAGGCCCTGCAGTCCCAGGGAAAGATTCTGCGCTGGGGCGTTTCCAACTTCGATACGCCCGAGATGGAGGCGCTCTGGTCGGCAGAGGGAGGTGGTTCCTGTGCCACCAACCAGGTGCTCTACAATCTTGCGCGGCGTGGCGTGGAATTCGATCTTCTGCCATGGCTGCGCAAGCGTGGTGTTCCCACCATGGCCTATTCGCCCCTTGAGCAGGGCCGTTCCATGAGCGAACCGCAACTTGCCGGCGTCGCAGAGCGCCATGGCACGACGCAGATGGCCGTCGCACTGGCCTGGACCATGCGCGAAGGCGATATCATCGCGATCCCAAAGGCATCGAACCCCGACCACATCCAGGCCAACCGGGCTGCTACCGATCTGATCCTGACATCAGAGGACCTGGAGGAACTCGATCGCGCATTCCCGCCACCAACGTCGAAGCGCCCGCTTGAGGTGTTGTAGGCTTGTGCCAGCATGGCGGTGAGACGGAAAGCGCGCTAAGGATTCGCGGCACGGAAGGGGACGGCCATGGCGATTGATTTCGAGACTTACGACGAAGACAACATCTTTGCGAAGATCCTGCGGGGGGAGCTGCCCAACACAACGGTCTTTGAAGATGACCATGTGCTGGCATTCCACGACATCGTGCCGGCCGCGCCGGTGCATGTTCTGGTCATCCCCAAGGGCCGCTATATCGCCCAAGATGATTTTCATCGTGATGCAAGCGACGCCGAGATCATCGCGTTCTGGCGCGCGGTCGGGCACATCTGCCGGGAGCTTGGCGTGACGGATGAAGGTCATCGCCTGATTGCCAATCAGGGCACGAAGAGTGGCCAGGTGGTGCCCCACTTCCATGTTCACATTCTGGCTGGAAAGAACCTTGGTCCGTTGCTTGCGTCGTGACGGTTGCATCGGCGCCCGTTGATCCATCGGATCGCCGCCGTGAACTGATCGGTATTTTCTGTGTCGTCATTTCGGCGCTGGCTCTGGCGCTCAAGGGCATCCTTGCCAAATACATCTTTGCCGAAGGGGTCGATGTCGCCACGCTCCTGGCGATCCGCTACACGCTGGCCCTGCCCATGATTGCCGCAGTCGCGATCTACATCACCGGAAGTCCTGCTGCCCTGAAGATGGCACCGCGTGACTTCGTCATGGCCATGCTGGCCGGCGTTGTTGGGTACTATGTCGCCGGCGTGCTTGATTTCACGGCACTTACCATGATCGACGTTTCGGTCGAGCGGGTACTGCTTTTCAGCTTTCCTGTCTTCGTGCTGGTACTCGACAGCATACGCCGCCGCCGCCCACCGCCGCCGCGTCAGATTGTTGCGCTGGTCCTGGCTGAAACCGGCATTGTGCTGGTCATGGGCATTGCCGATTTCCAGCTCTTCCTTGCCAATCTGGAAGGTGGTCTGTGGGCGATCGCTTCGGCCTTTGTCTTTGCCATCTATTACATGATGAACCAGGCGCTGGGTCCCCGGTTGGGCAGCGCGCGTATGGCCATGTCTGCCATTATCGGTGCGGCGCTTGGAACCGATCTCCATTTCCTGATCACCACGCCGATCGAGAATCTGGCGACAGGCTGGACCGCCTTTGGCTGGATTGCAGTCATGGCGCTGTTCTGCTCGGTCGTTCCGTTTCTGCTCATCACCGAAGGCATCCGCAGGGTCGGGGCATCGCGCTCGGCGCTGATCTCCACAGTCGGCCCTGTCGCCACGCTGGTGCTGGCCTGGGTGCTTCTGGATGAAACCATGGCCTGGGAACAACTGGCCGGTGCGGCACTGGTGATCGCCAGCATCCTGGCCCTGGAAGGTCGTTTGCCCCGGTGGGGGCGTAAACCCTGAACCCCGGTTGTCTCACGATTGGGCGTCGGTAAGGTGGCCTGGAACACTAGGGAGATTGACCGTGGTCAAATGGAGCGACCTCAGCGAGGCATCACGCGCCTCGTCATCGAGTTATGACTATGTCGATTTCGAGGATCGGCCGTGGGTAACGCCACCACCACCGGAGGAACGCCGGGTTGCCGTTGTATCATCGGCGGGTATCCATGCTGCCGGTGACAAGCCGTTCGCATGGAACGGTCATGACTGGCGCAGCTTTCCCCGTGAGCAGGTTGATTTTCACCTCAGCCATATCTCGGTCAACTTCGACCGCACGGGGTTCATGAGGGATCGCAACCTCTATCTGCCCTTTGATCGGCTCGATGAGCTGGTTGCGCAAGGCAGTCTTGGTTCGGTTGCACCGACGCATTATTCTTTCATGGGTGGATCTGAGGCGCCGGAGCAGTTCATCCCCCACGCTGAAACCGTGGCGGCGGCGATGAAGGCCGAGGGCGTCAATACCGTGGTACTGGCCCCGGTCTGACCAGCGTGTACGCGCGCCGTGAGCGTGCTGGCACATATTCTGGAACGACAAGGCCTTGCGACCACCCTGGTGGCGCTTGTGCATCATCATGCGCAAGGCCAGAAACCGCCCCGGGCCCTGTGGGTGCCTTATTGGTACGGACGCACCTTTGGCGCACCAGACAATCAGGAATTGCAGATGCGTGTGTTGCGGGGAGCGCTCGACCTGCTGGATCGCCCGGCGGGACCCGTGCTCGAGAGCTTCGATGTGGAACCTCCCGCCACAGCTGATCCCGATGGCTGGGTGCCGCCGATGAACCTTGAGGCGGTGGATGAGTCGATCTCGAATGCTGACCTTGCTGATCGGCTGGAGCGCGATGTCGCTACTCTGGTTCCGCTGCACCAGGATGCGGTTCGGGCCGATGGCTGGACGCTGGTTGGCCTTTCGGGCCGTACGTTGTCGCAGATGTCTGCGATCTTTGCGTCCTATCTGCGACAGGGGCCCAGCGATGATATTCCCAAGCGTGAACGTGCTCATGTCATCAAGTACGGATCACAGGATCTTACCGACGCCTTTGGTCAGACTGCCGTGCATCTGGGCGGCGATGCGCCCTTTGCCATTCGCCGCTGGTACTGGACCCGCAGCTCCTTCGGACTGACGATGCGACGCTTGGCAGAGCTGTTGCCCGGCGACCAGGACGCTAAGACACGCCTGATTGCCCAGGGCCTGTTTGTGCCGCGCGAGTGGAAACTCTAGGCGGAGACGTCAGGCTTCGATATCTGACATTGTCGCTCAAGATGTCTGCCCGTGGCGTGGTGTGTCGTCGGGATAGAGACCACCTGCATCGGAATCGAAAACGATGCTGGCAAGCGTGCAGTTGCGGGGCCGTGTCATGGCGAACAGGGCTGTTTCCACGACATCGCGGCTGGTGACTTTCTGGTTGGCACGCCGGGTCGGGCTCAGATTCCATTCGGGATCAAGCGGCGTCATGGTGTCGAGGTCGGGGGGGAAGAGTGCGGTCACGCGCACGTTGGTGCCAGCAAAGCTCTGGCGCAGCGCTTCACTCATGCCGGCCTGGCCGTGTTTGCCTGCGTGGAAGGCGACCGAGGCTCCATAAAGCGGGGTGTTGGGAAGCCCGGAGGTCGAGACGATATTGATGATATCGGCCGCCGGCGCGGCCGTGAGGGCCGGTGCGAGTGCCCTGGTGACCAGCAATGACCCGGTCACGTGCGAATTGATCACGGCAGCAATCTCGGCATCGTCGTGATCGGCCAGACTGCCGGTTTGCCAGGTTGCAGCGTTGTTGATGAGTCCGTCGATGCCATTGTTTCGGCCAGCAAGGTCGCGCGCGATCTGTGCGGCATCCAGAGGGCTGGAGAGATCAAGGATCTGGATGTCCGGGTGCTGGCCTGTGCGTTGTGTGATGGCATCACGCGTGCTTTCGAGAGGGCCAGGCGTTCGGCCTGTCAGGACGACTTTGGCTCCGGCATCAGCCAGAACGATGGCAAAGGCTGCGCCCAGACCGCGTCCAGCGCCGGTGATGACAATGCACCGGCCTTCCATGTTCTCTGGAACGGTCATGTCGGACGCCTCCACAAAATGTTTGCAGGAGGCGTTATATAAAGCGGTCGCTTTCTATATGGCAAGCCGCTGACGAGGCTGCCGCTCCAGATCGGGCCTAGTCGATCACGCCCATCTCACGCAGGCGCTCGTCCAGGAGTCTGCTTTCAACGCCCAGGGCAAAGGCCATCATGAAATCTTCTTCGGCAGAGGTGTGATCGCCCAAAGCGCGATAGGCCAGGCCGCGTCCGAAATAGGCTTCGCCGGCATCGGGCGCGCGGGCGATGACGTCGGCAAACTCGATCAGAGCGAGATCATAGAGATCCTGTTTGCCATAAAGGAAGCCGCGCGCAATCTGGGGTTCGGGCCAGAGCGGGTCGAGTTCGATGGCCCGGTTGTAGTCCTCAAGCGCGCCGGAATAGTCGTCATCAGACGATTTGGTCTGGCCGCGCTCCAGATAGAGCTGTGGTTGGGCGCCGAAATAGGTCAGAGCCGCGTCGTAGTCGATAATCGCGCCGGTCATGTCGCCGGCCATGCGCCGCGCTCTGGCGCGCCCCACCAGCAGCAGGCCTTCGGTCGGGGCAAGCGCGATGGCGCGATCGTAACTCGCCAACGCATCCAGAATGCTGCCCATGGCAACCTGTGCCTCGGCCAGGTTGGCGTGCGCGTCGGCCGCAGCGGGTTGTTCACGCGTGACAGCGGCAAAGTCGGTTGCGGCGTCGGCAAAGCGGCCGATTGCCATCAGGGCCACGCCACGATTGTAGAGCGCATCAGAATAGGTTGGTGCGATGGCAATGGCTGCGTTGAAATCCTGCACGGCAACTTCGTGCTGGCCCTGCATCTGGGCAATGACACCCCGATTCTGGAACATCACCGCGAGTTGCTCGGGCTCAAGCTCTCCTGACTCGATGGCCTGGGTCAGCAGACGGCGCGAGGTTTCGATATCGCCCGACTCGGCGGCGAGATAGGCGGCCTCGATATCACCCTGTGCGTCGGCCAGCACGGGGAGTGAGAAGGACATCGCCAGAAGGACGATCAATCGGCTCAGATAGGTCAGTTTCATGACTCTGTTTTTGCGATGTTTGTCGTGAAGCCGCAAGTGTAGGCAGAACTTCTGGGCTAGATTGTGATCCTGGCCGATGAAGGCGTGACCAATCCTTCGTTATCGGGAAGGCTCGACATCAGGGTGCTGAAATCCTCGTCGGCCGTGCGGTCGGCCATTTCATCGGTCCAGACCCTGAAGCCCGTCAGTTCATAGGCGCCGAACGACGTGATCATCGCGACGTCAGCGGCATCACGTCCGCGTACCATCAGGATGCGTCCAAGGCGGGGAACATTGTGACGTGCGTCGAACGTGTACCACCGTCCACCCAGATAGACCTCGGTCCAACCGCTGAAATCGCCCAGGCCGGTGTCAGGAACGCCGATGTTACCGAGATAACCACTGACGTACCGCGCTGGAATGTTCATGGCCCGGCACAGGGTTACCATCAGATGCGCGAAATCACGGCACACGCCGGATTTCTCGCGGAAGGCATCGTGGGCCGTCTTGGTCGGACGCCCGAACTTGTAATCGAAGGTGGTGCGGTCATGGACAAAGTCGCAGATTGCCTGGACACGCGGCCAGCCGGTCTGGATATGGCCAAACTGTTGCCAGGCGAAGTCGACCAGCTCGTCGGACTCGCAGTAGCGGCTGGGAGTGAGATACAGCAACGTCTCTGATGGCAGCTCTTCGACCGCACACTGATCGGTGCCCAGCGCGCTAAGATCCATCGGTTCGGCGATGTCGGCGATGCAGTCGGACCACAAGGTCAGATTGCCCGGAGGTGCGACGATGCGGGTGATGCGGTTGTTGAACAGATCCTGATAGCTGGTTTGCGTGATCTCTGGCGTGGTGTGGATTTCGGTCGAACCGATAAAGCGCGCCGTGCAGTCGGGATGGGGCGAAAGTGCCAGCAACATGGGCACGGGCGTCTGACAGGTCAGGGTAATCTCGAATCCGAACCGGATGAGCATGTCTCGTGTTCCAGATGACTGGCGTGCCACAAAGGCCGTGCCAATGTTTTTCAGGGATCCTATGGCGCGTAGCAACCTGCCCACAGAAAGGCTGAACGGCCAATCGGCGCTTCGCGATCACACAAATCATAACACATGGCGGGCGGATTCACGCTGCTACCCAAATGGACATCGCCAAATTGGGTTGAATTGGCTGATCTTGGTATAAAATTGGACCTCAAAGGTCTACTTGATCATGGACAGGCCAGGAACGCTGGTCTAAACCGCAAGGCATTCGTTCAGGGGTGCTGACGGACCCCATTGTATGCGGTAGCTTGCCTTCAGCTCGCCCCGGGAGTTCTCCCAATGTCGTTTACCCTGCTCAAATACGGCCTTTCCAAAGGTCATCCGGTCCCCCGCGCTCTGCCCGCCGAGACCGATCTCAAGGACTCCTATGACATCGTCATTGTGGGTGGCGGCGGCCATGGTCTGGCCACGGCCTATTACCTGGCGGCTGATCACGGCATCACCAATGTTGCGGTGTTGGAAAAAGGCTATGTCGGCGGCGGCAACACGGGCCGCAATACGACCATTATCCGCTCCAACTACCTGACCCCTGAAGGCGTGAAGTTCTATGACGAATCGGTGACCCTCTATAAGGACCTCGCCAACGATTTCGACATGAACCTCATGTATTCCGAGCGCGGCCATTTCACGCTGGCCCATACTGACAGCGCGATCCGCACCATGCGCTGGCGTGCCGAGGTGAACAAACACATGGGCATCGAATCCGAGCTGGTGCTGCGTGACGAGCTCCAGAAGATGGTGCCCGAACTTAACTATTCCGAAGATGTGCGCTATCCCATCATGGGCGCGCTGTTCCATGCGCCAGGTGCCATCGCACGCCACGATGCGGTGGCATGGGGTTATGGCGCCGGTGCTGCAAAACGCGGTGTCCATATCCATCAGAACACCGAAGTGACCGGCTTCGAGATCACCAAGGCAAACGGCAGCCCGCAGCGGGTCACCGGCGTTCACACCAACCGCGGCACCATCAAGGCCGGCAAGGTCATCCAGTGTGTCGCAGGCATGTCGGGTGTGGTCTCCGACATGGCAGGTTTCAAATTGCCGCTGAAGACCATTCCGCTTCAGGCCTGCGTCAGCCAGCCGTTGAAGCCGTTCCTGGATGCCATCGTGGTTTCGGGCAGCCTGCACGTTTATGTCAGCCAGTCCTCGCGCGGCGAACTGGTGATGGGCGGATCGACCGATCCCTATGGCGTCTACATGACGCGCTCGACCCTTGATTTCAAAGAGGGCCTGATGATGCACATGATGGAGCTGCTGCCCTATATCGGCGAGGTAAAGCTGCTGCGCCAATGGGCCGGCATGACCGACATGACGCCCGACTTTGCGCCGATCATGGGCGAGACGCCGGTCGACGACTATTACATTGATGCCGGTTGGGGCACGTGGGGTTTCAAGGCCACACCGGTCTGCGGCAAGCGCAATGCCGAGATGCTGGCAACGGGCAAGGTGCCCGAAACCATTCAGCCCTTTGCCCTGCAGCGTTTTCACGATTTCAAACTGGTCGGCGAAAAGGGTGCCGCCAGTGTTGGCCATTAGGGAGACGGCGCGATGAAGATCATGCCTTGTCCGCTCAACGGACCGCGCAACATTTCAGAGTTCGCCTATGGCGGCGAAGTGCTCGATTTGCCCGCGCCCGATTGCGACAACGAAACCTGGATCGACTTTGTCTATCTGGAGAACAACACGGCCGGAGTGGTGCGCGAATGGTGGTACCACACGCCCACGGCCTATTGGTTCATCGCCGAGCGCGATACCCGCACCGACGAGATCCTGAAAACCTATCCGGCAAATGAGGTTTTTAAGGACCGCGTCGATTTTGCCGCGTCTGAAGCACCTGCCGCCCCCGCAGCGAAGGAGTAGGCGCCATGTCCGCCAACAACCGTCTGCCTTCACCCCGTGGCCTGCTGGTCGACCGCAACGAGCCGGTCGAATTCACCTTTGACGGCAAGAAACGTGTCGGCCTGAAAGGTGACACCATCACCAGCGCGCTCTGGGCCGATGGCGTGAAGACCCTTTCCCGCTCGTTCAAGTATCACCGCCCCCGCGCCACGCTTTCGGCTGCAGGTCATGATGCCAACAGTCTTGTCCAGATTGGTGATGAACCCAGCGTGGTGGCCGATAACCGCGTCATTGAACCCGGCATGGTGGTCGAAGCCCAAAACTTCGTGGGCAGCCTGGATCACGACCGCGCGCAGATCCTCGACAAGTTCGGCAAGTTCATGCCCGTTGGGTTCTATTACAAGACGTTCTTCCGGCCCAAGGGCGCCTGGAAGTATTGGGAGCCGATCATTCGACGCATGGCGGGCCTGGGCAAGGTCGATCTCAACGCCCCTCACGGCTATTTCGACAAGCAATACCTGTGGGCTGATGTCTGTGTTGTCGGCGGTGGTCCAGCCGGCATGTCTGCTGCACTGGAAGCCGCCGAAACGTCCGACGATATCGAGGTTGTGCTGGTCGAGGAGAACCCGGAGATCGGTGGTTCGCTCACCTATGCCCGCTTCGATGCCGAAGGCAACCGTGCTGCCGCAGAACGCGCGAGCCTGATTTCGGCTGTACGTGCCAAGAGCAACATCCGCATCCTTGAAGGTGCTTATTGCAACGGCTGGTTCACCGATCACTTCATGCCCGTCATCCAGGGCAATCGCATGTTCAAGCTGCGTGCCAAGGCCGTGGTCGTGGCGACCGGCAGTTACGAACAGCCGCTGGTCTTCCGCAACAACGATCTGCCCGGCGTGATGTACGGTTCAGCCGCCCAGCGCCTGATGAACCGTTATGGCGCCAAGCCCGGTGAGCGCGCCGTGGTGGCCACGTCCAACGCTGATGGTTATGCAACGGCCCTTGATCTCATTGAATCGGGCGTTGATGTGGCCTGCGTCGCCGACCTCAGCTCCGAGCGGCCCAACCATGAACTGGCAGATGCGGTTGCTGATCATGGTGTGCCGATTTCCCTGGGCGCGACAGTTTATGAGGCAGTCGCCAAGCCACATCTCAATGGCATCGAAAGTGCGCGTATCGCCAAGATCACGGGCGAGGGACGGGTCGCTGACCGTCATGACGTATTTGACTGCGATACCATCATTTCCTCGATCGGCTGGCAGCCTACCGCGAACCTGATCTGGCATGCCGGGGGCAAGACGCCCTACAACGATGCCACCTCGATGTTCGAGATTACGGAACTGCCCGAGGGCATGCATGCCGCTGGTTCGGTTGCTGGCTGCTTCCTGATCGACACGGTGATCGAGCAGGGCCGCGCAGCCGGCTGGTCGGCCGCCAAGGACGCTGGCTTTACCAAGAGTGCAATTCCCAGTGTGCGCAATGACAAGGGCGAGATGGGCCAGAACCATCCCTGGCCCATGTTTGAACATGCCAAGGGCAAGGACTTCATCGACTTTGACGAAGACCTGCAGATCCACGACCTCAACAACGCCGTGGCCGAGGGGTACGCCCATATCGAGCTGATGAAACGCTTCTCGACCTGCGGCATGGGCCCCAGCCAGGGGCGTCATTCCTGGCTCAATGCCATTCGCCTGAACGCGAAGGCCAATGGCCTGAGCGTCAACGAAGCGGGCATGACGACGCAGCGCCCGCCCTATACCGCCGAGAAGATCGGCGTGCTGGCCGGCCGCAGCTTCGAGCCCAAGCGCATGACCTCCATGCATCACCGCCACGCCGAAGCCGGTGCCGCCATGATGTTGGCAGGTCTGTGGTATCGCCCGGAGGTCTACGGTGCGGGCAGCGACCGCACGGCAGCGATCCACGGCGAAGCCAGGAACGTGCGCGAGAATGTCGGCCTGATCGATGTCTCGACGCTGGGTGGCCTGGAGATCCGGGGGCCCGATGCGGCCGAGATGATGGAGCGCATGTACACCTGGGCCTACAAGAAGCAGCAGGTGGGCCGCGCGCGTTATACGCTGATGACCGACATGACGGGCGTCATCACCGACGACGGTGTCGCCTGTCGATTCGATGACAACCATTTCTATGTCACCGCGACGACGTCGGGCGTGGATGGCGTTTACAAGGAGATGCTGTTCTGGAATGCCCAGTGGCGCCTGAAGGTCGATGTCACCAACGTCACGGGTGCCTATAGCGGTGTGAACATCGCCGGTCCGAAGTCGCGCGAGGTCCTGGCCAAGCTGACCGACGAAGATATCTCTGCCGATGGGTTCCCTTACATGGGCGTGCGCATGGCCACGGTCGCGGGCATTCCCTGCCGCATGTTGCGGGTCGGTTTCGTCGGCGAGCTGGGCTTTGAAATCCATTGCCCCGCCCATTCGGGCGAAGCGCTGTGGGATGCCATCATGGAAGCCGGGGCCGAACACGGCATCAAGCCCTTTGGTGTCGAATGCCAGCGCCTGCTGCGCCTGGAAAAAGGCCACATCATTGTCAGCCAGGACACCGATGGCCTCACCAATCCGCTGGAAGCCGACATGGACTGGGCGCTGGCCAAGAAACGCCCGTTCTATATCGGCAAACGTTCCATCGATATCCGCCGCGAACATCTCGACCGCAAGCTGGTCGGCTTTGAACTGGACGGTGGTGAAGCCGCCACCCTGCCCAAGGAATGCCATCTGGTGATCAAGGATGGCGATATCGCCGGTCGCGTGACGTCCTGCAGCTATTCACCGACGCTCGGCAAAGCCATCGGTCTTGCCTATGTCGAATTGGATCAGGCCGAGCCTGGCTCCAGGTTTCAGGTCCGGATCGATTCCGGGCATGTCAGCGGCAAGAAGGTGAAGATGGATCTCAACAACCTTGTCGATTGCAAGGTCGTGCCACTGCCGTTCTACGATCCCGATAACGCCCGCCAGGAGATGTGAGATGCCAGACGCAATCTCCCCGACCGATAGCATCCGCCGCTCCAATCTCTACCGCGTAAGCGCCGGTCTGGGCGCCCAGTGGGTCGAGGTGAACGGTTTTGCCTGCCCTGCCAGCTTTGGCGACGTACCTGTCGAAGCCCAGGGCGCTGCGCAGCTTGGCATCGCTGATCTCACCGCCCTGCCGCGCGCCGGCTACAAGGGTTGGGACATGGCTGGCTGGACCGCAGGCCAGGGCGTTGACCTGCCCGAACCAAACCAGGCCCGGGCCCAGGCCGACGGTACGCTTGCCTGCCGCCTTTCCGGTGGTGAATTGCTGCTGCTGTCTGACGACGGTGGCGCATCTGCAACCATCGACAAACTGGCTGATGCCTGGACCAAGGAAGGCGCGGTGTGTTTCCCGGTGCCCCGGTCGGACACCAATGCGCGTATCGCCATCACCGGCACCAGCGTGCCCCACATGATGGCCAAGATGTGCGGCATCGACCTGCGTGCCCACCGCTTCGCCAACCACGCAATCGTCCAGACCAGCGTGGCGCGCATGAACGCCATCCTGATCCGCAACGACCGCGGCGACACCTACGCCCTCGACATGGTGCTCGACAGCGCGTCGATCGTTTACATGTGGGAATGCCTGACCGACGCCATGGCTGAATTCGATGGCCGCGCGATAGGTCTGGAAGCCGTGCGGGCGCTGGCTGGCTGAGCAGCCACTGCTGGGAAACCACGAACTTTTCGGCGACGCCTTTGGCAAGACACATCGCCAGATGTGGTGTTAGGCTTCAGTCATGACGGCTTTGCCAAACCCGTTCCCGAACTCCATGCCCAAGGGTTACCAGGCCCTTGTTGATGAGCCGGTGTTCGAGCCTGCCCGGCATCTGGCCCTTGAAGCCCCCGCACACATCTGGACACTGGCCGACTTCGGTTATGGCGGTGATGTCATCGCCGCGACACCTTCTAGGGTCGCAGCGGCGGGGCCATTTCGCCTGTTGAGTGACGAAGGCGTTGCCGCGGTTCAGGCAGTCTGCCGGGCCCTGCGTGAGGCACGACGCATGGAAGAGGGCCAGCGCACCAGCTCTTATGTGCCGGGCGCAGTCTATCGCTCGCGGTTCCTGCGTGACCTGACCAACAGTCCCGAGATCGCAATCTTCCTTTCGGAGATTGCCGGGACGCGGTTGCTGCCCCATTCGATGCCGTCCCAACAGGTCTACATCAACTACGCGCCCGATGATCTCTCCAAGGCGGTCGACAACTGGCATGTTGATTCCATCGGTTTCGATTATGTCCTGATGGCCAGCGACCCAGCGACACTCAACGGTGGGCGCTTCGAGTTCTTCCGCGGCACCATGGAACATGCTGCTGATCTTCTGGGCACACAGGTATCAGAACTCACTGAGGGCTTTGCCGATGACCTGCCGGCCGAACTGGTCGAGACCATCCATTTCCCCGGCCCCGGCTACGCGCTGTTTCAGCAGGGCCACCTCGTGTTGCACCGGGCAACGCGCCTGTTCGAGGTTGCCGAGCGCATCACTCTGGTGCCGGGTTACGTCACGGCAGATCAATCAGGCGATGATCCCACCAAGGTGGAACGCATCACGACCTGGGGTGAGCCGGGCATCCTGGCCGAGCTGGCACGACACGCGGCCTGGCAGTCGGGTGTGAAACTGGAAAGCCTGATCGAGCAACTGCCCATCGCAGATGATCCCGAAGTCATCGTCGCTTCACTGCGGAATGCGACAGCCGACATCGATCGCCTGATTGCCAGCCTCGAAGAAAAGACCTGAACGCCGGACTATTCTGCAGCCAGCGCCGCAGCCGTTTTGTCCTGCGTAAGCTTGCGTGAAACCCACCAGGCGACATGGCGGTTGTGGGCTTCGAGATGAGAGAGCGGCGCCTGCCCGGCGCGGCCGGTTTCCAAGGCCTTCTGGATTGCAGTGTTGACCGGGCCGTCTTCATCGTTGAAGCGATTGAAAAACGCGGTGAAAGCAGCGAGCTGCTCTGAATAATCGGGCCGTTCGCGCGCACTGGCGGGAACCAGAACATCGGCCGCCATGCGTGAGCGTCCAGCCTCGACCGGCTCGACGCGGATCAGCAGGCCGCAATCTGGCTGCAGGTAGATGAAGAAGTTGGGCAGAACATAAATCAGCAGGAAGTTGGTGCGCTGAAAGTCGTCCAAGCCTTCCAGCGGCGTGAAGTAACAGCCGGGCATGACAGCTTCACCGGACCCGGTTTTTTCCAGCACTTCCTGTCGCGCCGGAGTCCACAGCATCGACCACTCATCGCCGGTCACGGCACCGGCTTCCTCACCGGGAAAGACATCCTGGAAGGTCTGGGGGTGCAGACCGGCGTGGTGATAACACTCGCCGTTATCCTGCATCACCTTCCAGTCCCACGGGATGATGCCGCAATCGACCGTGTCGGCGGTGACCCAGGTGTCGAGATCATAGGCCGCGATGCGCGGGTCCAGATCGGACAGGCGTGGTGCCAGTGCATCCGCCCTACCGTCCAGATTGACGTAGACGAAACCCTGCCAGATTTCATGGTTCACGGTTTCAAGCGCGCAGGTCGCAGGGTCGAAGTCCGGGTGCTGTTCCATCTCGGGCGCGCGGCGCAGAGCACCATCGAGACCATAGACCCAAGCATGATAAGGGCAGGTGATCACAGCCTTGCGCCCTGTCCCTTCCAGCAGTTTCATCCAGCGATGGCGGCAGATGTTGGAAAAGACCCTCAGCTCCCCATCGTTGCCGCGCAGCATGACGATGGGCTCGCCCAGAATCTCGCGCGTGACATAGGCGCCCGCCTCGGCGGCCTGGTCGGCGCGCCCGATCGCAATCCAGCCTGCGCGGAAGATACGCTCGCGCTCAAGCGCATGAATCTCCGGGTTGCAATAGGCGTCAGGTGGCAGCGTCCGCCAGCCGGCATTGCCCTCTGCTGCCATGCTGGCCATGGTTTCCAGGGTCTGGGATGTGGTCGCGCGCAGTGTCTGCATGGGGATTTCCAAGGATTGCGGCGTCAGCTTCTAAAGCTTGAGCCCGCCTGTCAAACTTCCTTGCATGGCCAGGTTCGGAAGTCTGGGCGTCAGCGCGTGCTTATCTTGCGCGTGCGGCTCCCTCCGGCGGACGATTCAGAACGGTTTCGATTTCCTCCATGACGCTCGCTGGAAGCGGCCCACACTCCAAAGCTGCAGCGTTTTCTTCTGCTTGTTGGGCTGTTTTTGCTCCAGGCAAAGGGAGTGTGTGCGGCGACTTTGCCAGGAGCCAACACAATGCGCCCTGTGCCAACGTGCGCTCCCCGACTGTGATCAGCTCTTTCACCGCGTCGAGCTGGTGCGTGTAATCAGATCTGGCTACGCCACCTTCGAAGTAACCCTGCCAGCTGGGATCGTTGCTGCGAACGTCGTCGTTGCCGACATGACGACCATCTTGGAATTTGCCAGTCAGAACACCCATGGCCAGAGGCGATCGGTTCAATTGAATCAGGCCATGGGCCTCTGTGGTCGCGCTCAGTGAGGGGGCGTCAAAGAAGAGGTTCATTGCGTGTTGAACCGTCGTGAAACCCTCACGGTTGGCCACAGCAGTGAGGCTGTCCCAGAAGTCAGTGCTCCATCCATATTAAGCAACATGGCCTCGGGATCGCAGGTCCTCAAGCGTGTCAAAGACCGGTTTGGCCTCTTCGATCGATAGGTCGTTGAGGTGCAACAACAGGACATCAATCTGGTCACGCCGCAGGCGCTTACGACTCTGTTCCAAGGAGTCTCTGATGTAGGCGGCATCAAATCGTGGGCCCGTCATTTGCCTGGTCTTGGCGTCAAACGAGTGTCCGAACTTAGACACGATAATTGCGTCAGGACGATCGCTCAGCACCTCGCCAAGTAAGGTCTCTGAGTGCCCCACGCCGTAAACTGCCGATGTATCAAAGACCCGGATGCCGGCAGACCAAGCTGCATCGATTGCTCGCTTGGAATCCTTATCGTTGGCGCCGGAATATCCTACCGGAACGTCACCGGACCAGAAGGAACCTCCAATAGCCCAACACCCCATTCCAATGCGCGGTGCAGCCTTCAGCTTGCTTTCCATGTCCTTGCCCATCTATTTTTGAAGTGATGGGAGAGCCTATTTCATGGGCCTCACATTGATTTCCCACAATTTTTGAAAGGGTCATTTCATGAATGAAACGATGATGGATTGGTCTGATCTGAACCTGTTTCTTGCGGTCGCGCGCGGGGGAGGGCTTAACGCCGGTGCAAGGATCTGTGGTCTGAGCGCACCCTCACTTGGTCGGCATATGGTCGTACTTGAACAGGCAATTGGCGACGTGCTGTTCAATCGGTTACCCCGTGGTTACGAACTTACCCAGGCGGGGCAAGACCTGCTTGCTGAGGCAGAAGCGGTCGAGGAGCACATTCTTGGAATCGAGAGGCGCCGAAAAGACCGGGTTGCCCATCTACCAATTTACATAACGGCCGGAACCTGGATGACACGGTTCTTGACCAAACACGTTCGCGATATCGCCACGGACGACGCAAGACTGGTGTTCCGTGCCGCAGAAACACGCCATCACATCGGTCGGCGAGAGGCTACAATCGGGATCAGAAACTCCCGCCCGGAAGAAGCGGCACTTGCGGCCAGGAAAACCACGCGCGTTGTGTTTGCCCCTTACGCAGCATCTACTGATCCGTTGCAGGACCATTGGATCGTATCAACCACGCAAACCCCGTCAGCGAACTGGGTCAGAACGCACAAAGAAAACAAAATCAGGTTTGAAGTTACCAATCCGCGCTCGCTGGTGGACCTGGCAATGCAGGGTGTTGGTCAGGTCGTTTTGCCATGCTTTGTCGGTGATGATGAGGCCGGGCTGGTTCGGAGCGGCTCGATCATCCCTGCTCTTTCACATGAACAGTGGCTTGTCGTTCATGGTGAGGACCGTCACCAGCCCGCAGTTCGCCGCACCGTCGATCTCGTCGCACAGTTGATCGTTACGGCGCGTGGTGCGTTTGAGGGCAACAGCAGGTCGATGTCGGGGAAGGGATGAAGTCAAAGCGGTTTGCACCCTCTGATGACGGCCTCTCCTCGGGCCGCTCACGGCAGTTGCGTGGTCTCGGCCCGTCTGCTCCCCAGGGCGAATCCACCGGTCAACTCCCCCTGCAAGACCCACAATGCGGGAAACGCAGATCAGGCGTTCAGAAATTGAACTTGACCCTAGCGTTCATGTGATGAACATTGTGGATCAAGGCTGGCGGACGCACTGAATCAGTGCTTCACCCGGCCTGCGGTAGCGTGGTGAATTTGGCTCGAAGCCACAACATCCTGTACCCTGTCAACCCTACACCCTCAAGATCAGCAAGAAGCATCCATGACCCTTCGCGCATTCGATAGCCCCATGCAGGACCTTAACGGTGCTTCCGTTCTGGTGACCGGTGGCACGGGAAGCTTTGGCAAAGCCTTCATTCGTAGCTTCCTTGCGCGCTGGAAGCCGGCGCGCCTGGTGGTGTTTTCGCGCGACGAACTCAAGCAGTATGAAATGCAGCAGGATCCCCTTATCGGCGATCATGCCTGCATGCGGTTCTTTCTTGGCGACGTGCGTGATCGTGATCGCCTGGAAAGTGCCATGCGCGGGATCGACATCGTGATCCACGCTGCGGCGTTGAAACAGATCCTCGCCGCCGAGTACAACCCCTTCGAGTGCATCCACACCAACGTGTTGGGCGCAGAAAACGTCGTGCAGGCAGCGATCCGAACGGGCGTTAAGAAAGTGGTTGCGCTTTCCACCGACAAGGCAGCAAGCCCGATCAATCTCTATGGCGCGTCCAAGCTTGCGTCCGACAAGATCTTCGTGGCCGGCAACAACATGGCCGGTGGCATGGGCACACGCTTCAGCGTCGTGCGCTACGGCAATGTCCTTGGTTCACGCGGCAGCGTGGTTCCCCTGTTCCGACGTCTGATGGCCGAAGGCGCGCTAGATCTACCGATCACTGATGAACGCATGACCCGGTTCTGGATCACCCTCGATCAGGGCATCAACTTCGTGCTCTCCTCGCTGGCGCTGATGCAGGGCGGTGAAATCTTCGTGCCGAAAATTCCCTCCTCGACCGTCACGGCTCTTGCCCTGGCGGTTGCCCCGGATATGGCTCATCGCATGGTCGGCATCCGTCCGGGCGAAAAGCTGCATGAAGAGATGATCACCGAAGGCGATGCACGCACGACCGTTGCCTTGGAAGACCGTTACGTCATTCAGCCCGCCTGGCAGTCCTGGGGTGATGAGTCTGAGACGGTGGAATATGAGGGCAACGTTCCCGTGCCATCGGACTTTTCGTTTACCAGCCATGACAACGATGACATCGCCTCGGTAGAGGTCCTGCGCCATCTGATCGAGGTTGCCGGCGTTTGATCTCCACGACTGATTTTCTACCCTATGGCCGCCAATCGGTGGACGACGATGATGTTGCCGCCGTGGTTGCGGTTCTGAGCAGTGACTACCTCACCACAGGTCCGGCCGTGGCTGCCTTTGAAAAGGCATTTGCCGATTGCGTCGGCGCCGACCATGCGGTTGTCGTCAGCAGTGGTGGGGCTGCCCTTCACCTTGCCGCGCTTTCGCTCGATCTGGGACCCGGCGATGCCGCCCTGGTGCCATCGATGACCTTTGTCGCGACGGCCAATGCGGTGCGGCTTGCCGGTGCTGATGTCATTTTCACCGATGTCGATCCAGCCAACGGCCTGATGGGCCCAGAACAGCTTGAAGCAGCGTTGAGCAGCTATCGCGGTGCAGCCAGACCACGCGTTGCGTTGCCGGTCCATCTCAATGGCCAGCCCTGCGACATGGTGGGTATTGGAGAGGTCGCGCGCCGTCATGGGCTCGATCTTGTCGAGGATGCCTGCCACGCGCTGGGTGGTACGGTCTGCGGCCACTCGATCGGTTCGGGCAAGACCTCGCGCCTGGCAATGTTTTCGGGCCACCCCGTGAAGTCGATCGCCATGGGCGAGGGTGGAATCCTGACGACCGATGATGGCCAGCTCGCCACCCGCCTGCGCCGTCTGGCGTCCCACGGACTGACGCGAGATCCTGCCGACTTCGTCCAGCCAGAGATGGCGCTTGATCAGGCTGGCAATCCTAATCCCTGGTATTATGAACAAGTCGAAGCAGGGCTGAACTACCGAGCCAGCGATATTCATTGTGCGCTGGGTCTTTCCCAGCTTGCCAAGCTCGACCGTTTTGTTGCTCGCCGCACCGAATTGGCCGCGCGCTATGACGTGCTTTTGGCGGGTCTGGCTCCGCTCTTGCGTCCAGTCTCGCGGGTTTCCTGGGGTGAGAGCGGCTGGCATCTCTATGCCGTCCAGATTGATTTTGATGCTGTCGGCATGGACCGCGCAGCCCTGATCCATGGGCTGCGTGGGGCTGGGATCGGCAGCCAGGTTCACTACATTCCCGTGCATCGCCAGCCGTATTACCGGGCGCTCTATCCCGATCTCGATCTGCCCGGTGCCGATACCTATTACGCAGGTTGTCTCAGCCTGCCGCTCTTCCCGGCCATGGCCGACAGCGATGTCGACCGGGTTGTCGAAGCTCTCACCCGTCTTCTGCCGCCGTCAGCTTGAGGGATCATGGTCCGTTATTGCGCCACCTGTCTTTACCCCGAAACGAAACCCGACCTGCAGTTTAACGAGAACGGTGTGTGTAGCGCCTGTGTCGCTTCGGCCAGCATATTCCGGTTTACCGAATTGACCCCCAAGGGCGCCAAGCGGTTCCTGGGTGAGCGCAGCCTTCCGGTGCGTCTCTCGTGAGTGTCACTGCTGTCATCGTGCAGGCGCGCATGACCTCGACCCGGTTGCCCGGCAAGGTCTTGTTGCCGCTGGCCGGACATACGGTACTGGAACATGTTCTGACACGTTGCCGGGCCATTCCGGGTGTGGATGTCGTGTGTTGCGCCATTCCAGAGGGCGAGGGTGGATCCGGCCTGGCCGATGAGGCCCGGCAGACCGGTGCGGTTGTCGTAGCGGGGGACGAGCAAGATGTTCTCGCTCGTTACCTCAAAGCAGCGCGCGCCGTGGAGGCCGACATCATCATGCGTGTGACCAGCGATTGTCCTGCCATCGACCCGGATATCTGCGGCCAGGTCTTGGCTGCGCTGGACGCGTCGGGTGCCGACTATGCCTGTAACAACATGCCCCGCGCTTGGCCCCATGGGCTCGATTGCGAGGCCATGACGCGCACCGCGCTGGAACGCGCCGGCAAAGAAGCACGCGAGCCTCATGATCGAGAGCACGTCACGCCGTGGCTGCGACGCAGTCCAGAGATCAGGCGGGTCACGCTTGATGGGCCCGGTGGCGATGCCGTCGCGGGCCGCTGGACGCTCGACCATCCCGAGGACTATGCCTTTTTCGAGGCCTTGTTCGACCACCTGCAGCCCCTGCCGCATATCGCAGGTTATTTGGAAATCGCTGATGTGCTCGACGTGCACCCAGAGATTGCAACCCTCAACGCTGATCATCACGACGCGTTGCCCCAGGAGACCAGGCCATGACAACTGACCCCAGCAAGAGTGAACAGCTTAAATTCTGGCGTGGCGAATTCGGCAACGACTACACCGACCGCAACACCAACTCGGCACGTGAGCTGCGTGCGCGGGTTGCCTTGTGGGCACCCATCATGGCGCGCCTGGAAGGTGCCGCGCCCCAGAGCATCCTGGAGGTCGGCGCCAACATCGGTAACAACCTGCGCGCCCTGCGCCAAATCAGCGATGCCGAGTTTTTCGCAATCGAGCCCAACGGCAAGGCGCGCGGCGTTCTGGTTGATGATGGCGTTGTGCCAGCCGACAATGTGCATGAGGGGTTTGCCGCCAACATCGACCTTGCTGATGGTGCCGTCGATCTGGCTTTCACCAGCGGCGTGTTGATCCACATTCATCCCGATGATCTGCTGGCGTCATGCAGTGAAATCTATCGTGTGGCGCGACGCTACGTCGTCTGTATCGAATACTTCTCCAACAAGGCTGAGGAGATTGGTTATCGCGGACATTCCGAGCGTCTGTTCAAGCGTGACTTCGGATCGTTCTGGATGGATTCGTTTCCTGAACTCCAGATACTCGATTATGGCTTTGCCTGGAAACGCACCACGGGTCTGGACAACCTGACCTGGTGGCTGATGGAAAAGCGGTGACCCTGGACGCGGTTTTCAGATTTCGCGCGGGCACACACATTGGTGGTGGCCATGCGATCCGATGCCTCTCCCTGGCTGAGGAGCTGGGGTCGCTTGGCTGGAACTGTGCTCTCGAATGTAACGATGAGGCGCCCGATGTGGTCGGCGCCCTCCGGCGTGGCACGGTGCCCCTTACGAACCTGGATTCAGCTACGCCTACGGACCTGCTCGTGATCGATGACTATGGCGTGGACCAGGTGCTGGAGCGCGAACAACGCGGCCGGACAAACCGATTGTTAGTGATCGATGACCTTGGTGATCGCCGCCATGACTGTGAAGCCTTGCTTGATCCCACGCCCGGCGTGACATCAGACCGGCACATCAGCAACGTCCCGGCTTCCTGCAGGATGCTGCTTGGCGCACGTTATGCGCTCTTGCGCTCGGCCTTTCGCCGTCGGCGTCCCCAAGCCCTGGAACGCAGAGGGCCCGATCGTGTGGGCCGTGTTCTGGTGATGCCTGGTCAGGTCGATCAAGCTGACCTTGCGACCCTGGCGCTACATGCCGTGCGTTCGGCCTTGCCCGAAGCAGCCATCGATATCGTTCTGGGTGCAGGCGCACCACATCGGACACGACTGGAGCGTGAAGCTGATTCTGGCCTCACTGTTCATGTCGACATCGACGCCCAGGCTATGGCTGTTCTGATGACCACTGCTGATCTTGCCATTGGCGCGGGCGGCGGCGGTGCACTGGAACGGTGCGCACTGGCCTTGCCGACTGTTCTGGTGGTCGTTGCCGATAATCAGAAGTTTGTGGCTGCCGGTCTGGAAGCTGCCGGGGCTGCACGACTGGCAGGCTGCATCGAATGTCTGGACAGCAATGCCCTGGCTTCCCTCCTCGCGAGCCTCGCGGCTGACCCCGCTGGGCTCAAGGCCATGAGCGAGGGAGCGGGGGCTCTTTGCGATGGCTACGGAACCCGCAGGTTTGCAATGGCTGCGGTCTCGACGCAGTCCCTGGCATCGGGTGATACTGTCGCCCTGCGCAAGGTCGAGACAGATGATGCTGAACAGATGTTCCTTTGGCAGTCTGCCCCCCAGACTCGGCAGTTTGCGCGCAATCCTGAAGTCCCCGCCTGGGACGATCATGTCGTCTGGCTCGATCGTCGTCTTGCTGATGAAGATTGCCTGTTCGCAATGGTTGAGCTCGATGGCCAGGCAGTTGGGCTTGTCCGGCTTGATCGCAGGGCAGCAGGCTCGGAAGTCTCCATCGTGGTTGCGCCCGAACGTCGTGGGCAGGGTGTCGGGTGGGCCGCACTTGCTCTGGTGCGCAGGCTTGCTCCACGCGACCGCCTGACGGCGTTTGTCAAGCCGGAGAACACAGCCTCACTCAATCTCTTCGAACGGGCAGGTTATGTCCCGTCGGGCGATGGCCTGTTGCACCAACTGCCAGTGGCGGCTTGATGATGAAGGACAGAAACGTGGTCAAGATTGCAGGGCGGCAAATCGGCGGCGATGCACCTCCCTTTGTCATTGCTGAACTATCGGGCAACCATAATGGCGAACTGCAACGTGCCATGCGTCTGGTCGAGGCCGCTGCCGAGGCAGGAGCCGACGCGGTCAAGCTGCAGACCTATACGGCCGATACCATCACCATTGACCATGATGGGCCCGAGTTCTTGATCAAAGGCGGATTGTGGGACAGTCGGCGTCTCTATGACCTGTATCAGGAAGCCCATACGCCATGGGAATGGCACGAGGCGTTGTTTGCCCGTGGGCGAGAACTTGGCATGGTCGTGCTGAGTTCGCCCTTTGACCCAACGGCAGTCGACTTTCTCGAGACCCTCGATGCGCCTGCCTACAAGATCGCCTCATTCGAAATCATCGATACGCCGCTTATCCGTCATGCCGCAGCAACGGGGAAACCTCTCATTATTTCGACCGGGATGGCGCGTCGTGACGAGATCGCCGATGCCGTGAAGGCCGCCCGTGATACCAGTGATGCCGGTCTCGTGTTGCTCCATTGCACCAGTGGATACCCCACGCCGCCCGAGGATTCGAACCTGCGCACCATTCCCGACCTGGCTCGCAGTTTTGATGTGGTGACGGGCCTCTCGGATCATACGCCAGGCATTGCTGTGCCTATGGCCGGGATCGCGCTTGGTGCGGCGGTGATCGAAAAACACGTGACCCTGGCGCGCGTGGATGGTGGCCCCGATGCGGCGTTCTCGCTGGAGCCTGACGAACTCAAGGCCCTGGTTGATGGCTGCCGTGAGGCACACGCTGCTCTGGGTTCGGTGCGCGGCGACCCTTCACCCAGCGAGGCCGGAAACATGGTGCTGCGTCGTTCGCTCTATGTGGTGGCTGACATTGCCCAGGGTGAAGTTTTTACTGACGAGAATGTGCGCTCGATCAGGCCGGGATACGGACTGGCGCCGAAGATGCTGCCCGACTTGTTGGGTCGCAAGGCGGCGCGATCGATTTCGCGCGGTAAACCACTTGAGACCGACGACATCAGCGATGGAGCGCGCGACGGATGAGCACGTTGGCACTTTTGGGCGGCAAGCCCGAGATTGATCGCGAACTTTTGCCTTATCGCACCATTGGTGAGGAAGAACGTCGTGCGGTCGACCGTGTCATGCAAACCGGTGAGCTCTCGGGCTATGTCGGCGCATGGTGCGAAGCTTTTGACGGTGGCACGGAAGTGCGGGCCTTTGAAGCGGCCTGGGCGGAACAGTTCCAGGTAGGCCACGCCATTGCCGTCAACTCCAATACCTCCGGGCTTATTGCCGCAGTGGGTGCGGCAGGTGTGTCGCCGGGAGATGAGGTCATCGTGCCGCCCTACACCATGTCGGCAACGGCTATGGCCCCCCTGATCTACGGCGGTATTCCGGTTTTTGTCGATATCGAACCAGACACCTACTGTCTCGATCCGAACTTGGTGCGCCAGGCGATCACGTCTCGTACCCGTGCGATTATCGTTGTCAATCTGTTTGGCCATCCCGCTGCACTGCATGAGTTGCGTGTGCTGGCCGACGAAAAGGGCATCGTGTTGATCGAGGACAATGCCCAGGGGCCGCTCGCGACCGAGCGTGGCCGGCTTGCCGGAACGATCGGCCATATGGGTGTGTTCAGCCTCAATTATCACAAGCATTTCCATACCGGTGAGGGCGGCGTTTGCACGACCGATGATGAGGATTTTGCCCTGCGTTTGCGCCTGATACGAAATCACGGTGAAAACGTTGTTGAGCCGCTGGAGATTGAGGATGCGACGAACCTGATAGGCTTCAACTTCCGGCTCACCGAACTCAGCGCGGCCATCGGCACCGAGCAGCTCAAGAAAGCCAAAAGCCTGGTCGCACGGCGCGAAGAAATTGCATTACGTCTGTCACGTGTGGTCGAAGACCTGCCCGGGCTGACCCCGCCGATGGTGCGCGAGGATTGTCGTCACGCCTTCTATCATTGGGGCGGGCGATATGACGAAGCAGAGACCGGTGTCTCGCGCGACACGGTCGTGCGCGCACTTGCTGCAGAGGGCGCGCCTGTCTGGCAGGGTTATGTTGCACCACTCTACCTGTTGCCCGCCTTCCAGCGCCGCGTCGCGATCGGACGTGACGGGTTCCCGTTCACACTTTCGGATCGCACCTATACGCGCGGCCTCTGCCCGGTTGCGGAGCGCTATCACGACAGCGAACTGTTGACGGTTGGGGTTTGCTCCTATGAGCTTGATGATGACGATGTGGCAGACGTGATCGCTGCCTTCGAGAAGGTCTTCAGCAACCTGCCGGCTCTTTCTAACCGCGCAGCCGAGGGTCAGGTGTGACCCAACCGCGCGTCGTTGCAACCATCGAGGCTCGCATGACCTCGTCGCGCCTTCCGGGCAAGGTGCTGATGCCTGCCGGCGGACAACCGCTGCTGGAAGTGCTGGTGGAGCGTTTGGCCCGTGCGCCGGGAATCGATGAGATTGTTGTGGCAACCACCGTCAACGCCACCGACGACCCCATTGTTGTTCTGTGCGAGCAGCTTGGCATCAGCGTCTTTCGGGGGAGTGAGGACGACGTTCTGGGTCGGGTCTGTGGTGCGCTGCGTCAGTCGAAGGCTGATATTTGTGTCGAGATCACGGCCGATTGTCCTTTGCTCGATCCCGCCATCGTGGGTGAGGTCCTAGCTTCTTTTTTGGAAACCCGCGGTGATCACGCCTATGTCAGCAATACCGGCACTCATCGAGCCGTCCCCGCAGGCCTGGATGTGCAGGCGTTCGAGGCACAGGCCCTGTTCACCCTGGAGAAGGAAACGGACGATCCCGATGACCGGGAGCATGTTTCACTCGGGCTCTACCGGCACGAGAGTGGGGGTCGCTGGTGTCCGCACTTCGTCACCCATGATGCCTGCATGGGTGCTGAAGACCTGCTCGTCACGCTCGATTATGCTGAGGACTACGATCTGATCAGGGCCCTGCATGAAGACCTTGCCGCGAATGCACCGCACTATGGCGCAGCCGAATTGATTGCCTGGATCCGCGCGCATGATGGCCTTCACCAACGTTGTGTTGACGTGCGCGCCGGAAGGGCCACCTGACCATGGTGCTCTCTGTCGGCATCATGGGTGCGGGACGAATGGCCCAGGGATTTGATGCTCCAGGCAGTAAAGACGTGCTTAGTCTTGCCCATGCAGTCCAGCGTACGACTGGCATGATGCTGGGCGGATTCTATGACATTGACCCTGTGCGCGCGCAGATCGCAGAACAGCGTTGGGTCGTGAGAGAATCGCCTCGTCAGCGTGACATCTGGCTCGATAGTGGCTGGGATATTATCTGCATTGCCACCCCTGACGACCGGCATGGCAGTGATCTCGCTGATGCACTGGCGCGCCGGCCCAGAGCGATTGTTGTGGAGAAACCTCTCACGACGGACCCCAATGAAGCCATCGACTTGCTGCAACGGGCTGTTGCCCTGGGCGTTCCTGTTCTCGTGGATTTCCCTCGCCGTTTTCATGGCGGTGTCGAGATGGTCGCAGGCATGATCGAACGTGGTGAACTAGGCAATCCTCTATCGGCATCCTTTGCCCATTCGGGGTCTGCCGTTCATTCCGGGGTCCACATGTTCGACCTGTTTCATCAATGGTGGGATCGCAACTGGCAAGTCGAGCATGCAGGCTGCTCGGGTGACACGAATCTTCTGGCCCTGCGGGACGGCAGTATCAACCTGCCGCTCACCATCGCACGGCTCCCGGGTGATCCATATTTTCTCTGGGACATGAGCATCCTGTGTCAAGGCGGCCAGATCGCACTGACTCGTAAGCCAGAAGTGCTGGAGGTCAACGTTCCTGTAACGCAACTGCTTTATCCAGATTTCCAGGGTCTCACACCTCATCTGAGCTTTGGGATGCAGGACGAACCGCTGCTGCAGCGTCTCATGGAATTTGTGCTTGTGGTTGCACGCGATACCAACCGCGCACGGGCACACTTTGTCCTGGAGCTACGACGCCAGAAATTCAGCGGCAGAATTCTTAAGTGCCTCGAAGACGGGCCTGCTGCGGCATCCCGGCTGGTCGCATCATGAGTAGCCGTATCCTGCTGCATGTCGAAGATCCCGGAGCAGCCAATGTTGTGGCCCCACTCGTGGTTCCTCTGCGCGAGGCCGGCCATCACGTCACCTTCCTTGCGGATTCCAGTGTGGCAGAATTTCTGACCGCACGGGGTTACCAGCATGATGGGCCCGGCGATGAACCAGCGCATGCGTTGGATTCTGTGGTGCCGGACCTGGTGCTGGCCGGAACGTCAGAGAATAGCGAGGGGTCGAGTCTGGCCATGATCGAGGCGGCCCGTGCGCGCGCAATTCCCTCAGTCGCGGCGATCGACATGCTTGCCAATGCGGATCGCCGTTTCCGCGGCTTGAGCGACGATCCACTTCATCACGCTCCCGATTGGCTGGCTGTGCCCGATTCCCCGACCGCCAAGGTCTACGAAAGATTGGGTTTCCGTCCAGACCGGATCACGATCTGCGGCCACCCCCATTACGACATCGTGCGTGCCCGTCGGCGGGCCATGGATGATGAGACGACCGCTTTGTTTCGCGCTCGGCTGGCGCCAGGGTTGAAACCCGGCCAGCCGCTTGTTGTGTTCCTGGCCGAGGCAGTTAGTCGGCTGAATCCGTTGGCGAGCCGGATCGCTCCCGGTTCGGACTTTGTCGGTAGTGGCACAAGCGATGACCGCACAACCGTCATTCTCGAAGCGGTGCTTGATACTCTCGAAGGCATGGAGGCACGGCCTCATTTCGTGCTCCGTCTCCATCCCAAGAACCAGGCGGGGGACTATGGTGCGCTGCGCGACAGGATAGATGCCGTCAGCCATGGCGGAGACCCCCTGGACCTGATTACCTGTGCCGATCTTGTCATCGGCATGACAACCTTTCTCCTGGTCGAGGCCTGCCTGTTGGAAAAGCCGACACTTTCAGTGCTGCCGGACATCAAGGAGGCGGCCTGGCTGCCGACGACCGCTGGTGGCGCAACTCCGGTAGCCACCACAGGAGAAGACTTGAAGAGGATGCTGCTGTCCTTTCTTGGATCCGCGGGAAAGACCGTTGAGCGCTGTGACGAACTGTTGCCGTCGGGCGCGACACAACGTTATCTGGGGCTGGTTGCACACTTGCTCCGACCTGAGGCAGCCACGGCATGAACGGGAACATGCTCAAGATCGGGGCGTTGGCGACAGTCGATGGCATCCTTTCTGGGCGCATTGTGCAGGCTATGCTGGAACGGGGTGTGGCGATCGACGCGGTACTGGTTGATCCCGCTACTATCAAAGCTCGCGATTTGCGTGTTCATGAACAACGCACCGGAGGAAGGCTGCCAGTTCTTCCTCTGCCTGAGAGACCTCCCAGGTTTTACGTCTCAGATCACAACGGTGCCGGACTGCCTGGAATTGGTGAGGTCGCTGGAGCTTGATTTGCTGGTCAATGCCGGTACGCCGCGCATTGTCGACACGGTGTTGCTGCATGCTGCTCCGATGGGCGTTCTAAACTGCCACCCTGGCCGTCTACCCGACTATCGTGGGGGCTTGTGCGGTTGAGCACGCTGTTATGAATGATGAGCCGGTCGCCAATACCCTCCATCGCATGACTGAGGGCGTGGACGAAGGGCCGGTTCTGATGATCGAGGATGTTCCGCTCAATGAGGTGACCTGCTACCACGATTTGCGCTGTGCGGTGTACCGGCATGGCTTTGACCTTCTGGCCAGTGCCGTTCTCGAGCTCCAGCAGGGTAGGCTCGGTGAGGCGGACTTCACGGCACAGGGTGATGGTGGCTGGGGAACGCCTCTGGGCGATGATGTGATCGAAGAGATTGAGCGGCGGCTGAGTACAGGGCGTTACACGCCGCTGATCGAGGCGGTGCGAGCATGACGAGCCTGGTTGGCCTCCCTCACTGGATGGCCTCGAACGCCCTGTTCATGCACGCCATCCGCCATCACAAACCGCGGTTGGGATCATGCCGGTAAGGACCATATCTTGCTGGGTTTGATCGTGTCCGATCAGGGTAATCACAGCGGCCAGATCAGGTTTGGCCGTATCGATCAGCCGCGTCAGCGGGCCTTGGTCGGGATCACCCTTGGTGACCGCGTACGCTGGAGTCTAGGCGAGGGCGCCAGCACCGTTGGCATCATCTTGATATGGGGAGAAGAGCGGTGAACGTGTTACGTCAGGCCGTATCCGATCAGCTGTTTCGTCATTCGATCACACGCCATCGCAGCCGACTGGGCTGGCGTGATGCACCGCGCTACAGCACCGATTGGGAAGCCTGCAGGAAGGCAATGGCTGCCCCCTTGCCAGATCCTGGCGAACTCGCCACCAACATCGACGATTTCAAGCGTGACGGCGTGACCTCGTTCCATTCCTCCGTGACGCAGACGATCGCGCGCAGCATGGCCGTAACGTTGGCGAAGCGTGAGGCGGCCGGGGAAACGATCTGGCAGGGCGACCCCGAAACCCTGGGCGGCAACCGCTATGCCGGTGAGGTTTGGCGCGACTTCCCTGAGCTTGAAGGCCTGTTCCGGGCTGATCTTGGTGTTTTCCTGCAACATTACTTCGGCTGCTATTTCCGCATCTGGTTTGCTCTGCTCTACCGCAACAGCCCCAAGCGTGAGATCCGTATGGGGTCGCAGCGTTGGCACAGCGATTCCGGGCCCGGCAGCTGCGTCAATGTGATGTTCTATCTCGATGAAACCACGCCTGAAGATGGACCGCTCGAAGCATTGCCATGGAAAGAGGCATTGTCGATATTCCGCACGGAGCGCTCAGCCTTGCGTGGCCGGCTCGAACAGGAAGATGCAGCAGGTGACCGCAACGGCGCGCTCTATGACCATTATGAGCGGGTCATTTCCGAACGGCACCGCAACGAGGTTGTCCAGCCGCACGGCCCCGCCGGACTGGTCGTACCGTTCCTCAACAACACCCTCCATCGTGGCGGGTTTCCACAGCCAGGCCATACCCGAACGGCTCTGGTTGTTTCACTGTTATCCCGCACGCTATGCAACGCCCTATGAGCGCTATCGTGAGCTGGGACTGGCCAAGCGTGGCTCCTATCCCAAAGACCCTGGAGAAGACTTCTGAATGGCTTCCATTGCCATCCCGGCGACCCTGCGAAAGGTTTCTCAGTCGTGAAGACGTTACGCAAAGTCTTGCAGCCATTTGCTGAGCGGGTAGTGATGGCCAAGCGTGCGCTTTCCCCATCGGCCAGGCGGGAACGCCAACGCCTGGTGGCCGACCGTGCCAGGGCCCTGGCATTGCTGGTTGATGGAAGCCGGGCAGATTCTCCAGCAGTCGATGGCACAATCCTGGTCGACGGCAGTTGGTACAATGCTCACTACTGGCTTCGCTTTGGTCTGATGTTGCGTGCTCTGGGACTCAAGCCTGAGTCCATGGTGCTACTTCTGGGCCCCTATTCGCGCCGGGAGTCGCGGAATTGCGCGGCGGCGTTCAATATCGTGCGAGAGCATATCCTCGACATCGACCGTCGTGATGCTGCGGCGACCGCCGAGGCCCGGAGATTGCTCAAAGACACGCAGACGCCCGACGATGTGTTGAACTGGAAATTGCCGCACGATTTCCCGCCTGCCCAGCTCTATGACAGCATCCTCAAGGAACAACGCAAAGCGAGTCTTGATCTTGACGATCCCCAATTGGAAGGCCGTGTGGCCAAGGCGCTGACGGCGTTGGATGTTGCGGTCCAGACTCTCGACATGCATCAGCCGAGTCTGCTTCTGCTCAGCCACGCCCTCAACTACGAACTCAGCGCACTATCGTGGATTGCCGCCAAGCGTGGCATTGCGACGGTCGTTCTGTTCGGCAATTTCGGGACACAACGGTTTTGGCGCCTGACCCGTCCAGAGGATGTGTTTGATTGGTGTGACAGGTTGGAACGCGAAGACTTTGAGGCCTTGGAGCCGTCTCGTGCCAACGCTCTGGCAGAGGCCGGTGGAGAACATGTTACAGGCAGAGTTTCAGGAAAGAGCACCGACATCGGTGCAATTCACGCCTTCCAGAATGATACAATTTCTCTGGAAAGAACGTCCGTGACTTCCGCTATGAAATGGGATGCTGAAACCCCAATCATCGGGGTTTATGTTTCCAACCTCTTTGATTATCCCCATTGCTTTGGTCTTGACCAGTACCGGGATTTTGCTGATTGGCTTGAGGTTTCGCTGCCTGTCATGGCAGCAAACCGGAAAGCCAATTGGTTGCTGCGGGCTCACCCTTGTGATGTCTGGTATGGGGGTCAGTCCATGGTTGATCTCCTGCCGCCTGAACTCCCCGCTCACATTGGTATCTGCCCGAAGGAATGGAACGGTGCTGCGGTCAAGGGCGGCCTGCGATGCCGTGGTGACGTGTCATGGCACGGCGGGGCTAGAGTATGCCACTGATGGCAAGCCGGTCCTGCTCAGTGGCAAGGGTTGGTATCATGATTATGGCTTTGCCATCTGGCCCAAGACCCGGCAGGAATATCTCGACATCCTGTCAACACCCTGGTGGCGTGATGCGAACTCTGCAGAAATTCGCAGGCGTTCCCTGATCGTATCTGGATTGTCCTTCTGCATGCCTGGTTGGCAATGTGGATTGGTCTTTGGAGACGACAGTGAGCAGGATGCGCTCTGGTTGACCATGGAGAGCCGGCTGTCGGAATACCCCGATATGGTTGACCAAGAGTGTGAGCTTCTGAGTGCGTGGTTCACCTCAGGTGAACGTTTCTTTCACACTTTCAAAATGATGTGCGCCGACAGTTACTGCATGTCCAACGTCACCACCGATCATGCGACCTTACACCACGTAGGCACTGAATCGGCCGCCATCTCCGCGCCGATCGACAGCTCGAAGGACTTGAGCCCACCAACCGTGAATACAACGGCCGTCAACACATGAGTAAGTCCGCCGAACAGAAGGAACGTGCCATGCCGGACACAAATGCCGTCGGGCCGGATGATGTCCTGATCCTTTCGGATCCGCTCATCTGGTCAGATCTGCGGTTCCACACACGCCTGCTCGAGGGTCTGCGCAAGGAAGGTTTTGCAGAAGAAACGTTGACAGCACTGGGTGACATCCTTGCTGCGAACAACGTGGGCGACCTTGATAGCTTGGTCGCGCTGGTTGCCAAATCAGATGATGGCGCCCAAGGGCAGGCACTGAAGGATCTTGTCGGACACCTGCATAAGGTCGCCCAGTTCAATGCGACCTGTTACCTGCGCGACAAGCCTGAAAAGACCCGTGTCATCCAGTGGCCCAACAATTCCAAGCTCAAGGCAGACGACCCCGGTCACTACTTCGATATCCTTGAGGACTTTCCCTGCCGTCAGACTCATCGCTTCATAACGCGTGATACAGCCATCGGTAGTGCGGGCTCGTGTTTTGCTCTGCGCATTGCCCATCAGTTGCAGTTGTGGGGTTACAACTACGTGATCGAGGAAGACGACTTGCCACCCGATATGCCGCTTGATCAGATCCAGGGTACCAACTACCGCATGGCTCCGGCGCGCACTGGAACGCTCTTCAATGTGGTGTCCATGCGTCAGATGGTGGAGCGCGCCTTTGGTGAATGGGAGCCTGAACACATCCTTTCCATCGACAAGGGCTTCTGGCTCGACCCGTTCCGGCGCGTGCGTGCTTCCTACAAGGACCTTGATGGCTACCTTGAGGACTACCAGCGCCATTCCAACGCCCTGCGGCGTGCCTTGCTCGCCTGCGAGGCCTTTGTCCTGACCCTGGGGCCAACCGAGGCCTGGAAGTTTGCCCATAGCGGAGACTTCACCAGTGTCGGGCCCTGGAAGGTGGAGCCGACCCTGGTGCGCGCGCATAACCTGACCGTCGAAGAACATGTCGAGGAGCTGGAACGCCTGCTGACTTGCTACAAACGGCACCGCCCAGGGATCAAGATCATCCTCTCGGTCTCACCGGTACCGCTCGACAAGACCTATTCGGATCGCTTGCACGTCGTCGAAGCCAATGCGTTGTCCAAAGCCAAACTGCGCCTGGCCGCCGATGAATTTGCCAGCCGACACCCCGAAGACGTGTTCTATTTCCCGTCCTATGAGATCGTGATTTATGGCAGCGCGAACCCTTGGGAATCCGACCACCGCCACGTTTCTTCCCAAGCTGTCGGCAGGGTGATGGCGTTGTTCCAGCATATGTTCATGGAAGAGCGCACGAAGCTTTCCTACAGCGGCCACAAGGATGCGGTGGCCCCTGTATCAGCCACAATGATGGGCCGCGCCCGACAATTGTCCGGTCCCTTGCGGCCGCACCTTGGTGCCTTGCGCCGCAAGCTGGGAATCTAGGAACACCTGTGAGCGACGACCCGCAGAACGGCAAGGCGCAGGCACCACGCCGCCTCACGGTGGCGACAGCCGCGCTGCGCTATCGGGTGTGACCGGCAGCGTGCGAGCTGCCGCGGCCATGACCGTCTCGGGCTGGCGCCTGTTGCTGCCGCGCGAGAAGATGGAGACGAGTCATCATCTTCCTTGCCTCGTTCCTGTCAGCCTGCCGTGGAGCTGGCAGCACTTTCGACCGCGGTGCCGTTTGTTGGCCTCCTGCTGGAACCGGACGCGCCCGATCGCTACCCCATCGTCAACGAGGCCCTGGCGTTGGATGGGCCTGAAGCCGGAAGGCGACACGATCTTCCTGATGGGAGGACTGGTGATTGCCAGTCTTGCCGTGGCTTTCCTGTTCCGGACCATCATCTTCATTGCCGTGGAGCGGTTCAGCGCACACTTCGCCAACCGGCTGGTGGACGAGCTGATTCATGGGTGTCTGTTCGGCCCCTATGCCTGGCTACGCACGCAGAACGGCGCACATCTGGCGCAACGCATTTCAGTCGATGCCGCCTCTGTCGGTCAGGCCCTCTTCGCCAGCGTGCTTGACCTCAGTTATGGCGTCTTCATTCTGCTCATCGGCCTGACAGCCGTGATCGCGGCCTCATCCTGGCTGACCATCGGCGTCCTGATCGGGTTTGGCGTCCTGGCCGCGCTGATCCTTGCTGACCCTCAATCCGCTCTCGGCGCGATACTCGGCCGATCAGCGTCACCAGAGCATCAAGAGCGTTCAGCAGGCCGTGGAATCCCTCAGCGGCGCCAAGGTTTTGAAGGCCTCCAGACGCGAGCGTTACTTTCTGGACCGGTTCGCAACCAGCTGGCGGCGTGCCAATTTTGCCCGCATGAAGCTCAATGTGGTGAACAAGACGATCCCTGCCATCACCATGCTGATTGGCCAGATCGCTATGCTTTCGCTCGCCATGACCCTGGTCACGACCCAGCTTTCGGCCGAGATCATCGTGGCGCAACTCACCTTCATTCTTCTCGTGCTGGTCCGTGTCTTGCCTGCCGTTTCCCAGATAAGTGGCACGATCAACCGGTTGGTGAAGCTGGAGCCGTTTTATGTCGGTTACAGTGAGCTGCTTAGCTGGATCAAGAGTTGGGCCACGACTCATGCCGCCACCGAGACGCCGCATGGCGGAAACCTGGCCTGGCATGCGCTTACCTTTGAAGGCGTCGAATTCCGTTACGCCGACGCCGACAGGGTGCAACTTAAGAACATCAACCTCACGCTTGAGCGCGGTAGGAGTTACGCCTTTGTCGGTGCTTCGGGCGCGGGCAAGAGTACGCTTCTCGATATTCTGCTTGGATTGCTTATCCCAACTGGCGGCGTTGTTCGTCTGGACGAAAAGCCTCTGACCGGTGGCATGCGCAATGCGTGGCTCTCGGTCATTGGTTACGTGCCCCAGGAACCCTTCATCATTGATGACTCCCTCCGCCGCAATGTTGCCTTTGGGCTCGATGATGACGCCATCGACAACGACAGGATCTGGCAATGTCTGGAACTCGCGGAACTGGCCGATGTCGTAAAGACTTGGCCTGCCGGTTTGGAAACCTCTCTGGGTGATGCCGGCGGTAGGCTTTCGGGCGGACAGCGCCAGCGGGCTGCCATCGCGCGGGCACTCTACGGTGATCCACAGGTGTTGGTTTTCGATGAAGCGACCAGTGCGCTCGATGTCCCGACGGAACGTGACATTCGCGGCACCATCAGCCGGCTGGGTGGTGAACGCACCATCGTGACCATCACCCATCGGATGGGCTCGCTGGCCGACTGTGACAAGATCTTCGTACTGGAAGATGGGGCCATCACGGCTTCGGGTAGCCACGAGGCGCTGTCGCGTGACAACCACTCCTTCCGTCTGCTTTCGGATGCACGCGTGGAAAGCGCATGAACGCGGCGACCATTGAATTTGGCACCAAGGGCGAGACCCTGGCGCGCCTTGCCCCGCTGGTGGCCGATGCCAGCTTCTGTGCCCAGATCCTGTTCTCGGTGGCTGACTGGAAACGGGATGCCGATGGGTTGGTGCGCCAGATCATGGATAAGTTTGGCGATGGGCTTCTGGTGGTTCGCTCCAGCGGTCAGTCTGAGGACACGCATGCCTCGTCGATGGCCGGTGTGTTCGATAGCGTGATCTCGGTCGAGCTGACGGCAGACGCCATCACCCGCGCGGTTGAAACCGTGATGGCAAGCTACGGCAACGGACCCGACAGCAACCAGATCCTGGTCCAGCCCATGATCAGCAATGTCGAAATCTCCGGCGTGGTGGTGACCCGGGAACTCACTGTTGGCGGGCCCTACTTTGTTATCAACTACGATGACTTCTCGGGCCGCACGGACACGGTGACCAGCGGAGCTGAAAGCAAGGCCCTGCTGGTCCATCATGACTCTGTTGAAGGTCTCCATTCACCAAGGTTCCTGCGCCTGATCGCGATTGTTCAGACGCTCCAGACGACCTGTGGCAACACGCTGCTTGATATCGAGTTCTGCATTGCTGGTGATGACATCACGATCCTCCAGGTGCGCCCGCTCACCATGCATGGTCGTTGGCAGGCTGCGCCTGATGCTGATGTCGCGACCAGTCTGAATCATATCCGCAACGGATTGACCGAACGCGCCGCCCCTCACGACGAAATTGTCGGCGATGCACCGGTGCTCAGCGATATGGCGGACTGGAATCCGGCTGAGATGATCGGCCAGACTCCGCGCCCACTTGCCCTGTCGCTCTACCGACGCCTCATCACGGACCGGACCTGGTGCGAGGCTCGTTTCGATATGGGTTATCGCCGGTTCGCGCCCGAACCGCTTCTGATTGATCTTGGCGGCAGGCCCTACATCGATGTGCGCCTCAGTCTCAACTCGCTGTTGCCTGATGGCTTGGCGGACAGTGTTGCCGACGCGATTGTCACCCAGCAGCTGGCCATGCTGCGTGACCAACGTGATCTCCACGACAAGTTCGAATTCGAGATTGCGCTCTCCAGCATGGACTTTGGGTTTGCCGAAAAGGCAAAACGGCTTGGGGTTGCAGACATGGGCGATCTTGAAGCTCGCCTGCGTGGCCATACCAACGTCTGTCTCGCGACCCGGCATGGTGAACTCCAGCACCTTTCGGATCAGGCAAACCAGTTGGATGCGGGCCTTGCGCAAGCCGGTTCCGATCTGAAGCGGGCTGACCTGCTTCTGGAAAATTGCAGGAAATTTGGCACCCATCCCTTTTCGATTGTCGCGCGCCACGCCTTTATCGCCATGGCGTTCGTCAAGTCGCTGGTCGCCCGTGGTGCCGTCGATCCCTCTACGGCCGGTCGCCTGATGACCAGCGTGCACACGGTTGCTGCCGATGTTGTGGACGGCATGCATGGCGTCTCGAAGGGCACCACGACCATGGATGCCTTCCTGGGCTTCTGTGGTCATCTTCGCCCCGGCACCTATGACATTCTCTCTGCGCGATACGACGCCGCGCCCGATCTTTACCTCAAGGGCAGCATGGCTGAACCTGCGCCGGTCGAACCCTTTGCCTGGACGGACGATGAAGCCTCGGCGCTGCAAACCCTGTTGGACGAACATGGCCTGGAAACCGATCCGGCCGGACTGATGGATTACATCGGCCAGAGCGTCGCAGGGACGCGAGCAGATCAAGTTCGACTTCACCCGCAACATCTCCGATGCGCTCGAAGCGCTGGCGGGCTGGGGCGAGGGCGTAGGACTCAGTCAGGGACGACCTCTCGTATCTCGACATCGGAACGGTTCTGAACGGATCGAGACCAGGCCCCCGAAGCAGCTGCGCGAGATCGTGGCGCAGCAGCGCGAACAGCACGCGGTGACCCTGACGCTGCGCCTGCCGGAGGTCGTGACCGGCGTGGCCGACATCGGCGTTGTGCGCATGCCCCTGGGGAAGCCGACCTTCACGACGCAGGAGGCGGTCACGGCCCGCAGTCGTCGACCTGGAACGTGACGGTGCCGATGCGCTGGATGGCGCCATCGTCCTGATCGAGGCGGCCGACCCCGGCTACGACTGGATCCTGTCGCACGGCATCGCGGGCCTGGTGACCAAGTTCGGCGGCGCGAACTCGCACATCGCGATCCGATGCGCGGAGTTCGGATCTGCCCGCCGCGATCGGGTGTGGCGAGCGCCTGTTCGCGGAACTGGGCCGTGGCTCGGTGATCGAACTCGACTGTGCCGCCCGCACCCTGCGGTCGATCGCATGAGCAAGCCGCTGTTTCGCGGTCTCCATGCGGGTCCAGCAGGCCGTGGGATACCACGAGCCGCGCGATGCCCTGGCGCATGACTGGTGGGTCACAGATCGCATGCACTGGGGCGGCATGCCGCTGCCCGTCCCCAATCTTGGTGCAGGGACATCGGCGCCTGGCTCGATGTCGCTTGGCCCCTGCGGTCGTGATCCTGACGGGCGGGAACGATGTCATTCCCCGCGCACCGATGCTGCCGATGATGACCGTTTCGCCTGAACGCGATGCCACCGAACACGCCATGATCACCTGGGCCGGCGAGCGCGGCGTGCCGGTCTTTGCCACATGCCGTGGGACTGCAGGTGGTCAACCTCCATTTCGGCGGTGGGGTGCACGAGATTGCCGACAAGGGCAGCCATGTCGGGCGCGACCATGCCGTCACCCTGTCGCCGCCGCTCATGCGAACTGGCCGGAAGCGGATACGGCGACGGTCAACTCGTTCCACAATCTGGGTGTGGCGCCGGACGCGGTTGGCGACGGCCTCCAGGTTTGCGCGGTTTCGGCCACCGGGGATGGTCTGGTGGAGGCGCTGGTGCATCGCGATGCGCCCATCGTTGCACTCCACTGGCACCCCGAACGGCGCGCGCCGGGAACGCAAGGGGTTCTGAAGACACTCTGTTCCGACGGCTTCTGGCCGAGGGCGCATTCTGGAAGGAAACGAGCGAATGAAGGTTCTGATTGTTGCTGCCGGCCGGGGTTCGCGCCTTGGCGTTCACAGCGACCAGACGCCCAAATGCCTGACGCCCTTTGCGGGATCCCGGTTGCTGGACCTCCAGCTATCGGTCCTCCGCGGGGCGGGCCTTGATGATATCCACCTGGTGCGCGGTTATCTCGGCGAGCAGCTCGACGGCCTGGGCCTCACGCTCTGGGACAATCCCGACTGGGCGGCGGACCAACATGGTCGCTTCCATGCTGTGCGCGCGGCCGGTTCTGGAATCCGGTGAGAAGATGTCATCCTGGCCTATGGCGACATCATCTATGAAGAGAAGATCCTCGAGGCACTGCTGGCCGATGACAGTGAGGCCGGTGTGATCGTGGACCGTGAATGGCTGAAGCTCTGGATTCTGCGCAGCGACGATCCGCTTTCGGATGCAGAGAGCCTGCGCCTTGATGGTGGCGGCAACATCATCGATATCGGACGCAAGGTGCCGAGCCTGGACGAGATCGAGGCGCAGTACATCGGCCTCATGCGGTTCTCAGCCAAGGCGTGCGGCGAACTGCTCGACCTCCTCGATCGTGCAGCCCAACCCGGCGGCGATGTGCAGGGCAAGCCGGTCGCCAACTGTTACATGACAGACCTGCTGCAGGCCCACATCGATCATGGTGGCAAGCTCCATGCCGTCCCCATCGATGGCGGCTGGATCGAAGTCGATACTGATGAGGACCTTGCGCGTTACACCGCCCTGGTCGAGGCCGGAACGTTTGGCGATCTGTGCGGTATCAAGGCATTGGCCGGGCGATAGATCGAGACTTGGCGCAAACCATGTCATTTGGATTGATCCCTGTTCTCGTGACCGCCGGTGCCGTGCTGGCGGCCGTTGAAGCGGCTGCGTGGACGGTGGTCATGATCTTCCGACGCAACTTTCCCTGGCTCATCGTGCCCCGTGACGCCAGGCCGGAGATCGCCACGGACGTGATCGAGAAATACGCCCGCGTGAGCTTCGATGCGGAGCTGGGCTGGGCACGCAAGCCCGGTACGTCGGGCCTCGATGTCTCGCCTGAGGGCGATGCAGCCTTTTCCATCGCGGACGATGGTGCGCGTACCAACCCGGGTTTCGAGGGCAAGCCCAGCAGTGTTGCGGTCTTTGGTGATTCCTACGCCTTCTGCCGTCTGGTCGGTGACGGAGAGACCTGGCCACACGCGCTCTCCGGTCTGTGCGGGACCAACGTGCGCAACTTCGGTGTCGGCAATTACGGTCTGGACCAGGCGCTCCTGCGTTATGAACGTCAGGCCCCTGACCACGAAGGCTCTGTCGTGATCATGGCTGTGGTGCCCGAAACCATTGCCAGGGTTCACTCGTTCTGGAAGCACTTCTATGAGTACGGCAACACGCTGGCGTTCAAGCCGATGTTCCAGATTGAAGGGGATGACCTCAAGCTGGTCCCGTGTGCGGTCCAGGAGGCACACGAAATCGCCGAGACCTCGCGCTGGCGTGACGCTGTGCGCCAGAACGACCGGTTCTACCGCGAGAAGTTCCTGGCAGACCTGATCCGGTTTCCCGCGAGCCTCAGCATCCTGCGCCGGTGGCGGCGTCATGGACGCATTCTTTCCGAACTGCTTTGCGGCGCGATGACCGGGGAACCCGAAGCTGCGCGCCGCAGGGCGTTTTCGGTTGTGCTCGATGAAAACCACCTGCATCAGCGGCGTCTCTTTGCCGAGCCGGAAGCAGGGGAACTGCTGCGCCGGCTGGTGGTCCGTTTCGAGGCGACGGCCAGACGTCACGGCGCAACGCCGCGCCTTGTCATCCTTCCTCAGCCCCGTGACCTCGCGGACCGGGCATCAGGCAGGGATGTCAGCCGGGAGGTTGTCCACAAACTGGGCGAGGTTGTGCCTGTTCTCGACCTTGGTGATGTCCTGCTGCAACAGCACGATGCCATGGAGGTCTATAAGGAGGGCGCATTGGGGCCGCATACCAGTCCCAATGCGAACCGTCTGATCGCCGAAACCGTACATCAATGGCTGGCTGCCGACGGGCTGGCCGGGGTGAAGGAAAGCAACTAACGCCATGTCTCTCTGGGCTTCACGATTCAAGGAATTCTGCCGTGACGCGGTGATTCCGCCTGCCCTGTGGAAGGCGCTTTCCAATGCTTCACGTGCCATGCATGCCGACAAGCGCAAGGCCGACAAGAACAAGAGCCAGTATCCCTATATCTGGGATGGTGACGACTTCGAACTTGCCCACGACCTGCGTTATGTTGCGGTCCCCGATGCGACCGGTGCCATGGGCATCACCCGTGCGCGCGATACCCGTGCTGCCATCGAGGTGCAGAGGGATGTCGATATCAGCGTCGGTCCGTTTCCGCCTGATACCGTTGCCTTCACGACTGCATTTGCCCAGGCGCGCATCAATCTTCCCTATGCCGATCTCACGGTGACGCTGGATGGCAAGCCCGTCACCCAGATCAAGGGGCCGCTGATTGCCGAGAACTGGAACAACGTTCGAGTGCCCATCGGGGACCCCGCAAAGGTTTCGACCCTGCGTCTGAGCTGGTTGGGCGAGCGGTTGTATCTGTCCCAGCCGGTGCCGGAACGGGTTCTGGCCGACCGGGAAAAACGCTCCAACGTGATTGTTCTGGTACTTGATTCCATGGTGCCCGAAACCGTGGGGTGCCTTTCGGGCGCGTCACCAGAGGAATCGTTCACGCCCCAGATCGACCGCTACTTCGCAAACGGCCAGCTGTGCACCAACGCCTACAGCCAGAGCGAATACACGATGCCCTCGCTCGCCACGATGATGACGGGGCTTTATCCCATCCAGCACGGTGTCTTCACCCATGACCGGTGTCAGCGCACCATCCCGCCCCAGATTCCGACTCTGGCGGAGTTTCTGCAGGAAGCAGGTTACCGAACGTTTGCCTATTCGACGGGGCGTCGGTACGTGCCGCCCTATGGTCATTACCGCGGGTTCGAGCGCTTTCATTTTCACAACCAGAGCCTGGCAGACACGACCGACACGGTGGTCAACCGGGCGATGGAGTTCATCGAGACGCACAAGGATTCACCGACCTTCTGTTTCCTGCACATCATCGATCCGCACCCCCCCTTTGCCCTGCCGACCTATTTTTCCGAACTCAATTCGGGTGAGTCACGCTGGGGGGACAGCCGAAGCCTTTATGGCGCCTTCAAGCTGCATCGTGACAGCCGCGAGCGTGTCGCCGACCTGCGCGAGATGGAGCGCGTCATGGTGCGCAATCTCGACTTCATCCTGGGCAAGCTCTTTGGCTATCTGGAACGCGAAGGCCTCGACAAGACAACCGATGTCATGGTGCTGGCTGATCATGGACGGGAATACATGAAGGGCTCGCCGCTGCTGACCCGCAGCCTGACCCGTATTCCATTCCTGCTCACCGGCCCCGGTGTGAAGTCGGGCACCTGTGACGGTTTCGTTGAGCCGCCCATCGATCTTTATCCAACCATTGCAGGGATGGCCGGATTGGAGCCGCCGCCGCATCTTTCCGGACGCAACGCGATTGAACCCGAAGGCGGCTATCGCACGGTCGGGCGATCGGAATCCCTCTTCCGGGAGACCGGTGAAATCGTTCTGCGCGAGGATGACCGCATGTACGCCCTGCGCTTCCCGCTCGATGACCTTGCCGGTGAGGGGGATTTTGACGCGCCGGTCGGTGAATGGCTGTTCCGCCGGGATCCAGCGACCAAGGAAGAGGACATGAGCGAGAATCTGCTCGATTCCGAACCGGAAACCACGGCGCGGTTCCGCAAGATGGTGCGCGATCACTACGACGGCATGGAACGCCATTTCTCCAACGACAACATCATCGCCATGACGCGGGACTATCCCAAATGACGGTGTATGGACCGGGAGAACAGCGGTGATCATCTGGCTCATCGGCCTGTCGGGTGCCGGCAAGACGACCATCGGGCGCGAGGTCTGGCAGCAATGGTGCGAGCAGGACCCCGCCACGGTGTTCCTTGACGGCGACATTCTGCGGGACGTCTGGGGCGACCGCCTGGGGCACGATGTCGAGGGCAGGGCGCGCAACGCCCATCGCATCTCCCATCTGTGCCGGGTTCTGGACGAGCAGGGCATCAATGCCGTCGCGGCGGTTCTGTCGATCTTTCCCGAATGGCAGGCCTGGAACCGCGAGACATTTTCGTCTTACTACGAGGTCTTTCTGGATCTTCCCATGGAGGTTCTGAAACAACGCGATCCCAAGGGGATCTATGCCGCCCATGACAGTGGCGAAATGCCACTGGTGGTAGGGTGTGACCTGCCGTTTCCCACACCGCCCGCGCCGGATCTGGTGCTGGGCGAAGACGCCATGAAAAGCAGCCCGGGCGATCTTGCCCGCCGTATTCTCGGTGATTCGGGTGTGCTCCATGATCAAGAAGGAGTTTGACGCGTGAAGGTGAAGATTTTCGGTGCCGGTTCGATCGGCAACCATCTGGCGAATGCCTCGCGGCGTCTCGACTGGCAGGTCGATGTCGTCGATATCGACCCGGCGGCGCTCAAGCGCATGCGCGAGGAGATTTATCCCGCACGTTATGGCGCATGGGACGAAGCCATCGGCCAGCACGTTGCCGGTGATGCGCCCGTGGGTGGTTATGACCTGATCATGATCGGCACGCCGCCCGACCACCATGTCGGCCTGGCGCGTGAAGCCATCGCGGAGAATCCTGCCGCGCTGCTGATCGAAAAGCCGCTTTCGACGCCCGATCTGGAAGGTCTGGCCGAGCTTCACGCCGAGGCAGAGGCTGCCGGCGTGGTTGCCTTTACCGGCTATGACCATGTCGTGGGCGAGGCCAGCAGCCTGATGACCGATGCCCTGGCTGCCGGCGCCTTCGGCACGCTCGAAACACTCGATGTCGAGTTCCGCGAGCACTGGGGCGGCATCTTTGCAGCACACCCCTGGCTTGATGGCCCGACCGATACCTATCTGGGCTTCTGGAAGCGCGGTGGCGGCGCCAGCGGCGAGCATTCCCACGCCGCCAATCTGTGGCAACACTTCGCGCATGCTGCCGGTCATGGTGGCGTTGTCGAAGTCCAGGCCAGGCTGGACTACGTCACCGATGGTGGCGCCGATTATGACCGGCTCTGCCTGCTCAACCTGACAACGCAGACCGGCTTCTGCGGGCGGGTCGTACAGGACGTTGTGACCAAGCCGCCGCGCAAATGGGCGCGTGCCCAGGGCAGCGACAGCGGTGGGGAATGGCGTTGCGGTTTCGAGCCCGGCAAGGATGCCTATGCCCCCGATGGTGGCGAGGCAACGGTGGTCACGAAGACCCGTCCGGACGACTTCATCCGCGAACTGCGTCACATTGAAGATGCCCTGGCATCGAAAACCGGCTCTGCCAGCCCCATATCGCTGGAACGTGGTCTCGACACCATGCTGGTGGTTGCTGCCGCGCATCGTTCCCAGGCGCAAGGCCGGACCGTACGCATTGACCGCTCAGCCGGTTACAGTATGGCTGCTCTTGACTGATCCAACGCCGTTTACGCTTAGAATCTGGAAAACCCATGACTCCTCCGCATGACGAAAAACCCTTTGATTTCAAGGACCTGTTTGTTCTCGACCTCGCCAATAACCATCAGGGCGACATCGAGCACGGCAAACGCGTGATCCGTGAGCATGGTGCGGTCGTGGCCCGCCATGGTGTTCGGGGGGTCATCAAGTTCCAGTTCCGCGATCTCGACACCTTCATTCATCCCAGCCATCTGCAATCCAGCGACAACAAACATGTGCCGCGGTTTCTTTCGACCCGGCTGGACCGAGACGGGTTCCAGGCATTGCTCGATGAGGTGCGTGCCCAGGGCATGATGGCGGCCTGTACTCCGTTCGACGAGGCCTCGGTTGGCGTGATCGAGGAGATGGGTTTCGACATCATCAAGGTGGCGAGCTGCTCAGCCAAGGACTGGCCGCTTCTGGAACGGATTGCCGCCTCCGCCCGTCCGGTGATTGCCTCGACCGGTGGCCTCTTGCAGTCGGATATGGACGCGTTGGTCAGCTTTCTGGGTCATCGTGGTGCGGACTTTGCGCTCATGCATTGCGTCTCGGTCTATCCCACACCCGATTCCATGTGCCATCTCAACAACATCGCCATGATGATCGAACGCTTCGGCGGTCGCACGGTCGGCTGGTCGACCCATGAGAACCCGGCAGACACGATGCCGGTGGGTCTCGCACTCGCCAAGGGTGCGCGCATGTTCGAGCGCCATGTCGGTGTGCCGACTGACACCATCACGCTCAACGCCTATTCCTCCAATCCCGATGAGGTCGACGCCTGGATCACGGCCTGGAAGAAGGCACAGACCCTGCTGGGCCTGGATGAACGCCAGGCACCCAGTGAGGATGAAGCCGTCGCGATTGCCGGATTGAGCCGCGGTGTGTTTGCCCGGCATGATCTTGAAGCAGGCCACGCGGTTTCTCGCGATGATGTCTACTTTGCCTTCCCCTATGCTGAAGGTGGCCTGGAAAGTGGACAGTGGAGCAACGAGATCGTCACGACCAAGGCGATCAAGGCCGATGCCACCCTGGCGCTTGATGCCATCTCCATGCCCGAACGTTCCGATGTGCATGTGCTCAAGCAGGCGGTGCACGAGGTCAAGGGTCTGCTCAACAAGGCGCGGGTCGAACTGGGCAGCGAGTTCGAGGTGGAGTACTCGCACCATTACGGACCCGGGGCATTCCGCGAGACCGGCGTGGTCATCGTCAACTGCATCAACCGTGAATACTGCAAGAAGGTGCTGATCCAGCTTGCCGGTCAGGGTCATCCCTCGCACTACCACAAGCGCAAGGAAGAGACCTTCCATGTTCTGTGCGGCGAGCTTCACAGTGAACTGGACGGTCGCCATCGCCTGCTCCAGCCCGGCGACACGCTGCTGGTTCTGCCCGGCGTCTGGCACCGCTTCTGGACCGAGACCGGCTGTGTTTTCGAGGAGATCTCGACGACCCATTACAACAACGATTCGGTCTATCGCGATCCGAAGATCCAGGCGATGGAACGCTCGGAGCGCAAGACCGTGGTCGATCACTGGGGCCGTTTCCAGCTTGCCGATGGAGCCCAGGCGGCAGAATGATCAGCCACCTGGTCTTTGACCTGGACGGCACGCTGGTGCCTTCAAACGACGTCAAGCGTGACGCTTTCTTTGCCTGTGTCGAGGGCATCGACGGCGCAGGTGAGATCATTGCCTCCATGCTGGACGCCGACCCCACGCGCGACCGCTACCGCGTGTTCGGCGAACTTGTCGCGCGCCTGCCCGCCAGCGGCGATGCCGATGTGCTGATCGCGCGCTACAGCACACTGTGCCACGAACGGATTGTCGCACTTCTCAAGGAAGGCGTGACCGATGCGTTGCTTGATCTGTTACGCGGTCAGGGACTGACCTTGCACCTGAGCTCTGGGACGCCGCGTGACGCGCTCCTGGCGATGATGCGCGAAACCGGTTTTGACCGGCACTTCGCCGATATCAACGGATCGCCGTCCGCCAAGGCCGACACCCTGCGTTCCATCATGCAGAAGCATGGCCTTGAGGCCTCCCAGCTTGCCGTCATCGGAGATGGCGACAGCGACGCAGAGGCCGCCACAGCGGTCGATTGTGCCTTCCTGCGCGTGGCGGATGATGCGAGCGAGCTTTATGGACAACCGGCCGACGCGGGTTGCGCGTTTCTGGGTAGGCACCTCGATCTGGCATCCAGGGAAGCGGCATGACTCTTGATCCTGCACGCCTGACCCGGCCGCTCGATCAGGATACCTACACCCTGTTGCGCTCGGGTGTTCAGGATGACCCCCAAATCAACGTCTACATCAACGAGCAGGGCGACTTCGCCGTTCTCGACCCTATGCCGGTCATGGACTATGCCGCCTATGAGCGCCGGTCGGAAAAGCTGGGCCTTCAGGCCTATGCGAAGAACTCCGGAGGTCTCGAGGCGCGCCTGCAGAAGGTGCAGCACCTGATCCCGGACGGTGGGGGAGTGCTGGAAATCGGTGCGGCCAATGCTGCGTTTCTCGAACTTGCTCAGAATGCGGTTCCGGCAAGCCGGTATGCCGCCATTGAACCGGACCAGAATACCCGGCCGGACCGGGACCGCCTGTCGTGGCTGACGCAGTATGACGGAATCGAGGAAGCACGTGCGGGCGGAGAGCGGTTTGACCTCGTCATGCTGTTCCATGTTTTCGAGCACATTCCCGAGCCCGATGTGTTCCTGGCTGAAGCCCGCAGTCTGCTCGCCGAGGGCGGGTCGCTCCTGATCGAGGTGCCGTGCCTCCATGACCCACTGCTGACGCTCTACGAGAACGCCGACTATCAGGCATTCTACTTCCAGCGGCAGCATCCCTTCGTTTACTCCGCGCCATCCCTGGAACGCGTGCTCAAGCACAGTGGCTTTGTTGTACGCACTTCGATTCCGCATCAGCGATATGGCATCGAGAATCATCTCCAGTGGTTGTCTGCGGGAAAACCAGGCGGCAATGCGCGTTTCCGCGAGCTGTTCGGCACCACTGATCTTGCCTACCGCGCTGCGCTTGAGGCTCAGGGCACGACCGACACCATCATCATCGAGGCTGTCGCGGCATGACCTGGGACGGTCGCCGCATTCTGGCTGTGTGCCCGGCGCGGGGAGGCAGCAAAGGTATCCGTCTCAAGAACCTGCGACCGGTGGGTGGTGTTCCCATGGTCGCCCGGGTCGGCCATCTCTGTGCTGAACTCGACTGGCTCGACCGTGCCGTGGTGTCGACCGATCACGACGAGATCGCCGCCATGGCCGAAGAAAGTGGTCTTGCCGCACCGTTCCGCCGGCCTGAAGACATCTCCGGCGACCGTATCGGTGACTGGGACGTGTTGCACCATGCCCTGCACGCCAGCGAAGCCCATGACGGCGTCACCTACGATGTCGTCGTGATGCTCCAGCCGACCTCACCCTTGCGCCGGGCCGAACATGTAGCCGACACGGTCGCCGCTCTGGTTGATGGCGACTGGGATGCCTGCTGGACGGTTTCGGAAACCGACAGCAAGGCGCATCCGCTCAAGCAGCTTGCCATTGATGAGGACCGGCTGGACTTCAACGATCCCGGTGGCGCGGCCATCATCGCACGCCAGCAGCTCAAGCCGGTCTACCATCGCAACGGACTTGCCTATGCCATCACCCGCTCCTGTCTGGTGGACCAGAAAACGATCATGGGAGCGCGTACGCGCGGTCTGGTGACACCTGGCCATTTCATCAGCATTGATACCGAGTTCGACATCGCACTGGTCGAATTCCTCATGGATTGGGAGCGCAGGGACACCGCGTGAAGGTTCTGGTGTTCATCGATGCTGATCTGGTCGTGCGTCACTTCGTGATGAGTGCTGCGTTTGCCGATCTGGCCGCCAGGCATGATGTCGAGTTCGTCTTTTTGGATCCTTCGAACCAGCGCATGGGTCCGGTGGAGCCGGAGACGCTGGACCTGCATGGTGCCGATTACGAACTGCTGGATGTCGAACCCAAGCGGGCGCGTCTCTGGAGCGAACTCTTCACCGTGGACCGCCTGCGTCTGCGGCCGGGCCGGCAGTTCCGTGCCGTACGCCACATCTATCGCAACGCCCAGTCCTGGAAAGGGCGTCTGCTCTATCAGACCCTGGCCCTGCCCGGTCTGCGCCAGCTCTTCACCTGGTTCCAGTACCACCGTCTTGACGCGCATCCCAACCGTGCCCTGGAAACACTACTGGATCGCCATCAGCCAGATCTCGTCGTGCATCCCACGGTTCTGAACGGACTCTTCATCAACGATGTCGTGCAGACATGCCGCCGCCGCGGGTTGCCCCATGTGCTGGTCATGAACTCCTGGGACAACCCCTCGAGCAAACAGGCGGTTGTCGGCCATCCCGATCTTTTGCTCGTCTGGGGCGAGCAGACCGAGGAACACACGTTGCGTTACATGAACATGCCGATTGATCGTATCCGCCGGTTCGGTGCCGCGCAGTTTGAAGTCTACCGCGAGCCGCCACGTCTCGACCGTGCGGCGTTCTGTGCTGCCTACGATATCGACCCTGCAAAACGCATCCTGCTGTATGCGGGATCCAGCAAGGAAACCGATGAGTTCAGTCACCTCAAGGCAATCGAGGCCATGATCGAATCCGGCACTCTGCCCGATACGGTTCTGCTCTATCGACCGCATCCGTGGGGCAATGGTGGTCAGGACGGGCACCGGATCATCGATGAACCCTGGAGGCATGTTCGCCTGGAACGTTCGATGCGGGGTTATCTCGAACAGGTCAAGGCGGGCAATCTCGAGAAGTCCCTGCCGGACTACCGTGAAACCCGTGACCTGCTCTGCCATATCGACGCGCTGGTTTCTCCGCTTTCGACGATCATTGTGGAAGCCGCCCGTCTCGGACATCCGGTTCTGTGCTTCCTGCCCGAAGATGAGCTCCAGGAGGCCGAGCACCTGCGCATCGCCATGCCCAGCGTGCACTTTGATGCGCTGTATGACATGCCGGGCGTGATGGTGGCGCGCAGCCGCCAGGCCATGCTCGATGCTCTGCCATCCCTTGTTGCCCTGTCCGGCGATGACGCTGCCTGCGAGAGGTTGCGCAGGGCAACCGATGTCATCGTGGAGCCCTTTGATGAGCCCTGGGGCCGGCGTTTCACTAATCTGGCCGAGGAGCTTGTAGCGGCATGAGTGGTTCCCTCCAGGGAAGGACCTGCGCCATCACGGGCGGCGGGGGCCTGATCGGTTCGTTTCTGGTCGATGACCTGGTCGCACGAGGTGCGAGCGTTGTTGTCGTGGACGACTTCTCCAAGGGCCGGCGCGCCAACCTTGCCCATCAGGCTGAGGCCATCGAGATCCGAGAGGTCGATCTGGAACAGGCGGGAAGCGCCCTTGATGCGCTGGAAGGCTGTGAGATCGTGTTTCACCTCGCCAGCCGTGCCTTTGGGGTCGGTCATGGTGCGGGACGTCACTGGGAAATCCTGGCGCATAACGAAGCCATCACCAACAACGTGCTTGTTGCCGTCGCGCGACAGCGTCCCGACCATGTGCTGATCACCTCGTCTTCCTGTGTGCATCGCGATGATGGACCCGACACCGTGGGCGAGTTGCCGCTGTTTGACGGTGAACCGGAAATGGCGAACTGGGGTTATGGCTGGGCCAAACGGTTCCTCGAACAGAAAGCCCTTGTGGTCGCGCGCGAGACCGGCATTCCCATGACCCTCGTGCGGCCGTTCAACATCTTTGGTGAACGTTATGCCTGGGCAGGCAACAGCAGTCAGGCCATTCCCATGCTGGTGAAGAAGGTCATGGACGGCGAAGACCCCGTCATCATGTGGGGTTCGGGCGAACAACGCCGCACCTACCTCCATGCCAGCGATTGCGCGGCGATCATGCGCAGTCTGGTTGAAGCGGGCTGGACCGATGGGCCGGTGAACATCGGTCTGGCGGAAACCGTCACCGTTCGCGAACTGGTCGAAACGATCTGTCGTGTCGCCGGACGTTCACCGGAGCTGATTGCCGATACCAGCAAGCCAGAAGGCCGGTTTGTGAAGAGCAGCGATCCCACGCGTCTCATGCAGGCCGTTCCGGGCTTCAAACCATCGCTCAGCTTTGAAGAGGGCATCCGCCGCATGACCGACTGGTACAGACAGGAGTTCGCGTGAGGGTTCCACCACAGGCCGCATCGCGGTTGGGCCGCGGCAAGGCCCGGATCCAGTGCTTGACCAAGGGTCGGTTTGACGCACGCCTTGCTGATATGGCCGAAGGGCTGTCGCCGCGTGACTTTTTCTATGGTTTCCTCGGGCTGGTCGAACGGGGTTACGACGCCAGGTTCCAGCAGACCGATGCGCCCTATCAGGGCGTGATCGGCCAGGTTGCCCATCTTCATGAGCGTGTGCTGAGCCGATTCACCGGGCTTTCCCGGCGTCAGCATGTGCTTTCGGAACTGAATTCGGATTGGCGTGATTCCGAGGTTCTGGTGAGTTTCACGGACCATTTCAGTCTCAGTCTGGGCGATGTCATGCGCAATCGTCTGGAGCATCCTTTCGCCATTGGCCTGTTCCACGGTCTCTCCGACATCGAGAATCGCATGCCGACCTTCGGGCGTCTGTTCAGCCGTGGGTTTGTCCGCAATGCGCTCTCGGGCCTCGATCACATCGGTTTCTTCGGGCCCGGCGACCGGGAAGAAGCAATCCGTCGTTATGGCCTCGATCCAGACCGCACCAGCGTCTATGCCTTCGGGATCGATACGGACTTCTGGTGCCCCGATGACACAGAGGTACCCGAAGAACCCTATGTCCTCTCCGTGGGCTCGGATCCTAGCCGCGACTACGCCACGCTGATTGCTGCTCCCATCGAAGCACCGGTCCGTATTGTGACGCGCTTGCCCGTCGACGTGCCCTCTGATCGCCCCAACGTCGCGGTGCTGGCGGGACACTACTTCAAGAGCCCGTTGGATGATGTCGGCCTGCGCCGTCTCTATCGCCAGGCCTCGGTTGTCGTCGTTTCCCTGCAGGATGTCTTCCAGCCCACGGGTTACAGCGTCTGTCTGCAGGCCATGGCATGTGGCCGCCCGGTCGTGCTGACCGATATCAAGGGGCTGTGGTCGCCCGGACTCTACCGGGACGGAGAGCACTGCCTTCTGGTGCCGCCACGTGATCCCCGCGCGATTGCATCATCTGTACAACGCATTCTGGGTGATCAAGTTCTTGCGCAGGACCTTGGCGAAGCCGCGCGTGCGGTGACCTGTGAACATCATCCGCTCAAGCGCATGGATGACGGTCTCGAAGCCCTGGTCCGGATGGGTCTGTCGTGAAGGTTGCCATTGGTTATCACGTGCAGCCCGGTGCCTGGGGTGGCGGCAACCGCTTTGCAAAGTCATTGGCAGCCGCGCTGGAAGCCCGGGGTGATGCCGTCGTCTATGACCTCAGCGACGATGACATCGATATCCTGATCATGACCGATCCGCGCTCGCGCAGTTCCAACATCTCCTTTGCCGCCGGCGCCTGCCTGAACTATCTCAAGCGTCACCCGCAAGCTGTGGTGATCCATCGCATCAACGAATGTGATGAACGCAAGGGCACGAAATCCATGAACCGGCGGTTGCGCATCGCCAACTACGCTGCCGATCACACGGTCTTCATCGCTTCCTGGCTGCGTGACCTCGACCTCTGGCGACACGGCCCCTGGTCGGTCGTGCTGAACGGTGGTGAAACCAGTGTCTTCCGAGCAGACCGTAACCAGCCCTGGGACGGGCGCGGACCACTCAGGCTTGTCACGCACCACTGGGGTGCAAGTCTGATGAAGGGATTCGATGTCTATCAGGAACTCGACCGCCTGATCGGCACGCCGAGCTGGAAGGACAAGTTGGCCTTTACCTATGTCGGCAACCTGCCCAGGGGATTTGCCTTCGAGAACGCACGGCATGTCGCGCCGCTTGATGGCGATGCGCTGGCTGGGGAGCTCGCCAGCCATCATGTCTATGTCACGGGTTCGCGCAACGAACCTGCGGGCATGCATCACATCGAAGGTGCGCTTTGTGGCCTGCCGCTGATCTATCGCGATTCCGGGGCGCTGCCGGAGTACTGCAACGGGTTCGGTGAGATCTTTGACGATCTGCAGAGCTTCCATCCCGCCCTGGGGCGCATGATGCAGCATTACGAACGGCACAAGTCGGCGATGGCTGGCTACCGCCACACGGCTGATCGCATGGCTGCGGGATATCTCGACGTGATCGACGATCTCTATGATCAGCGCGCCGAAATTGCTGCTGCACGGCGTCTCTGGCGCAGCCCTGCCACGATGCTGGCAAACAAGGTGCCCTGGTGAGCAACATCTGATGTGTGGTCTCGCCGGCATGGTCGACTGGTCCGCCTCGATGGCACCGGATGCGCGTGAACGTGCGGTCCAGGCCATGAGCGATGCGCTGATTCATCGCGGCCCCGATGACTCCGGCATCTGGTCGGATGATCGCGCGACCCTGGGACAGCGTCGCCTGGCGATCATCGACCTCAGCCCCGCCGGTCATCAGCCCATGGTCAGTGCATGCGGGCGTTATGTGCTGAGTTACAACGGCGAGATCTACAACCATCGCAGCATGGCCGAGGACCTGCGCGCCGATGGCGTCACCTTCCGCGGCCATAGCGATACCGAAATTCTTCTCGAAGCCATCGCCCTTTGGGGAGTCGAGCGTGTCTTGGAGCAGGCGGCAGGCATGTTCGCCTTTGCTCTGTGGGATACGCGCGAGGCCACCATGCTTCTGGCGCGTGACCGCCTGGGCAAGAAGCCCCTCTACTGGACCAGCGCGGGCGGACGGCTTGCCTTTGCTTCGGAAATGACGGCCTTGCTCAAGCTTGAAACCACGCCGCGTGCGATCGACCGGGATGCGCTCTGTCTCTATCTGCGTCACGCCTGTGTTCCCGCGCCGCGCTCCATTCTCCAGGGAGTGCACAAGCTTGAACCCGGCACTATGCTGACCTTCACGGCTTCCGACCAGGCCCAGGAAATGCGCTACTGGGATGTCCGCACCATCGCCATGAACGGGCTGAACACTCCCATGGCTGCCAATGACGATGATGCCGTTGATGCGGTCGCTGATGCCCTGGGTGTGGCTGTGCGGGAGCGCATGATCTCTGATGTTCCCCTGGGTGCCTTCCTCTCAGGCGGGATCGATTCATCCCTGATTGTTGCGCTGATGCAGGAAGAGAGCGAACAGCCCGTCAACACGTTCTGCATCTCTTTTGATGAAGAGGGTTGGAACGAAGGTGATTACGCAAAGAAGGTTTCGCAGCATCTGGGAACAAGTCATCACGAACTGCGGCTGGACCCCACCCGCGCAATCGACAGCCTGGATACAGTTGTAGGCCATGCTGATGAACCGTTCGCTGATGCATCGTCGATTGCGACCTACCTCGTCAGTAAACTGGCGCGCGAGCACGTCACCGTGGCGCTCAGTGGAGACGGCGGTGATGAGATATTTGCCGGTTATTCGCGTTACGCCTGGACCCAGCAGACCTGGGATCGCATCGCTACCTGGCCGCGTCTGTTGCGCCGTCCGGTTGCCGCGTTGATGCGCGGCCTCTCCTGGTCGGGCGGCCGGGGTGACAGCCTGGGTCATTACGGCGCGGTGATTGGTGAAGCCACGCCAGAGGGCATCTACCGCCACACGCTCAGTGCATGGCAGCAACCAACCAGACTGGCTTGTGATGGCCGCGAGCCCGCAGGGCTCATCTGGGATACCAGTCTGAAGCACGACGTGCCCGACCTGATGACACGTATGCAGGTGATCGATGTTGCAGGTTTCCTGCATGACGACATCCTGACCAAAGTCGATCGCGCCTCCATGGCAGTCAGTCTGGAGGCGCGGTCCCCCATTCTTGACCACCGCGTAGTCGAACTGGCCTTTCGCCTGCCGCGTTCGATCATGCAACGGGACGGACGCGGCAAATGGCCGTTGCGCCAGATTCTGGACCGTCATGTGCCGTCCCATCACTTTGATCGACCCAAACGCGGGTTTTCCGTTCCGGTCGGATATTGGCTGCGTGGTCCGCTGAAGGACTGGGCGGCAAACCTGATCGAATCACAACGGATCGAAGAGGCTGGTTTCTTCGACGCCAAAGAACTCCGCAAGATCTGGGACCGTCACCAGGCCGGCAGCAACCGCTGGGCCAATGCTTTGTGGACCGTGGTGATGTTCGAAGCGTGGCGCGACCGCCATGGCTTTACCTGAAAGGCAGAATGTAGCGATGCGTAAGGATTTCATCGACGGTCGGCAGTTTCATGGCCTCGCCGAACCAGACTTCGTCGAGAAGTACTGGACCGACGTGTGGCGCCAACAGGGTGCACGCAAGGATCTGCTCGCCAAAATTCCGACCAAACCGGAATACAAGATGATGGCTCCGGTGCTCGACAGCCTGCCGCAGGGTGCACGCATCGTGGACGGCGGTTGCGGTCTTGGCGACTGGATCGTGCATTTCCAGGAACGTGGTTTTGATGCCCTGGGTCTCGACATCAGCCGCGAGACAATCGCCATCCTGAACGAACGGTTCCCGGATGCTTCCTTTGCCGTGGGGCGACATCCGCGCCATGGATGCCGAAGACGCCAGTGCCGATGTCTATTTCTCCTGGGGTGTTTTCGAGCACTTTGAAGAAGGACTGGGCCCCTGCATCCGTGAGGCATTCCGGGTGCTCAAGCCCGGTGGCCATCTCTACATCACGGTGCCGTTCGATAATCTGCGCATGGCGACCAAGGCGGCGTTGAGCCGTGTTGGCAGGGTCTCTGAACCCGATCTCGAGCGCCGCTTCTACCAGTGGCGTCTGACCCGTGCCGAGCTGGCAGCAGAACTCTCACGCGAAGGTTTTGAAGTGCTGCAGGTCAAACCGTTGCACAAACGCCAGGGCGTCCTGCGCAGCCTGCACCACGAATTCGGTATGTCTTATGAATGGTTCCTCACCAAGGCACTCTCGGCTGTCATCGCCCCTGTCGTGCCCGGCGGCGTCTTTGCCCACATGCTGATGGCCACGGCGCGGCGGCCGCTGGAATCAGACGCTCAAGATGCCCGGCCAATCGGATAGTTTTCGTCGGTATGCGAGTAATAGGCCCCTTCGACCGCATCGTGACTGCGCTGGCAGACAAAGGCGCCGCGCACGCGCGACAGCGCAAAGGACTGGCGCGCGTGACAGGGCGAGTGCTCGATCTTGCTGAACCCCACCATGGCGACAGCCAGGCATCGACCGCGCTGATCGAGGGCAGGTGGGTGATGTGGTGGCTGAGATGGTGCCGGTTCTGGACCGCCTTGGGCACGTTGTGCCAGATCTCGACGCACTTCTGGCCGCGCGTCGAGGAACCGTCGCGCCGTCGCGGTTTCCAGCACCAGCGTGCCGCCCGGCGCCAGCCAGTCGTAGAGGCGCGCGATCATGCGCAGCTGTTCGGGGTTGTGGTAGAGGACACCCGCGCACCAGATCAGATCGAACGGGACGGCATCGGCCAGAACATCGTCATACATGATGTTGCCGTAACGGATGTCGATCTTGTCGAGAATGCCACGACCGGCCAGATCGGCCTCCAGAAGCTCCTTGGCGTGGGGCAGTTCGGCCTGACCATGCGATCGGGCCCAAGTGTCAGGAGTCGTTCGCTGTCGACACCGTCACGGGGGCCGATTTCCAGGATCGAGGAGGGCGTCTTGCCGCCCAGATAGCGTCTGGAGATGCTCGAACATATAGAGCCGGTAGTCACGTCGGTCGTTGGTCAGTTTACGGATCACGCGACGGGAAGATCAAGGGCACGGTAGAGAAGCATGGGCAATCCCGATCAGGTGTGGTTCAGACATTGTGGCGATACAGTACCCGCTCACCAAAGGCCAGTCTCCACATGACTGAGCTGTCGGGGACGGTGCCATGAGCGTGGGCAACCGTCTGCGCTGGCTGGTGTGAACACAGCGCGCAACGTCGCTGGGATGTTTCACCGGGCTCACGGTCGAACGGGTTGCGGCCAATGCGCAGACCCGCGCGCGCGCGCGGACCTGGCATGGATCACCCTCGCGTCTGGTCTCCGATCAGGTCATCGAGCAGGAACTTGGCGCCCTTTCCGTGCATCCTATTGCCGTGCTGGATGTTGGTTGTGGCAGCGGCCTTGCCCGCAGGCACTTCATTGCCGCCGGCCTTTCAGGCACCTATCTCGGGGTCGACATCGATGACAGGTTCGATCGCGAGGCGGATTTTCCAGACCTCTCCAGTCGTTCGAGATGGGGGACGCTCACACAGTTGATCTGGGGGCGCCTGATCTCGTGTTTTCGTTCTCCGCACTCGAGCACATCCCCAATGATACCGCGCTTCTCGCGCGTTGCGTGGTGCACTGAAGCCTGGTGGCATGCAGGTGCACGTGGTTCCCGGTGGCTGGGCGCTGCTTGCCTATCTCTGGCATGGTTACCGGCATTATCATCGCAGCGCGCTCAAGGTGCGGTTCCCCATGAAACAGACGCGCGTCATTGCCGTGGGCGGACCCGGAAGCCTGATGCTCCACACGCTTGTGATTGCCGTGCCGGAGATCCTGCTGCATATCAATCTGCGCAAGCGGTGGCCGGATCTTTTCGGCAGGCTTACCGTCTTCGCGTTGGCTGTCGACCGGCTTCTGCCGATCATGCCGACCAGCTATGTCGTGATCGAAAGGGCAGGCAACAGCACATGACACGAGCCTTGATCTTTGGCGTCAGCGGCCAGGACGGAGCCTATCTGGCCCAGTTTCTGCAGGCCCGTGGCTATGAGGTGCACGGCGCCTCGCGCGATGCCGAGAGCAACCGGTTCGAAAACCTGGACCGGTTGGGTCTGCGCGACCAGGTCACGTTGCATTCGGCCACACCCACCGATTTCCGCAGTGTGTTCCAGGTTGTTGAACGGGTTCAGCCCGATGAAATCTTCAATCTCTCGGGCCAGTCCTCGGTGGGCCTTTCCTTTGATGAACCTGCTGAAACGCTCCAGAGCATCACGCTTGGCACCTTCAACATGCTCGAGACCATGCGCGTGGTTGGCGGCGACATGCGCTTCTACAACGCCTGCTCATCGGATTGCTTTGGCAATACCGATGGTGTTCCGGCCGATGAAACCACCGCATTCCGGCCACGCAGCCCCTATGGCGTGGCGAAATCAGCTGCCTTCTGGGCGGTCGCGAACTATCGGGAAAGCTACGGTCTCTTTGCGTGCTCGGGCATTCTCTTCAACCATGAATCCCCCCTGCGGCCGGCACGTTTCGTGACGCGCAAGATTGTCGGGTCGGCCTGCCGTATTGCTGCGGGTTCTGGCGAACGTCTGAAGCTGGGCAACATCGCCATTGCGCGCGACTGGGGCTGGGCGCCTGAATATGTTGATGCCATGTGGCGCATGCTCCAGCAGGACGCGGCAACCGATTACGTTGTTGCGACCGGCAAGACTCACACGCTGCAGGACTTTGTCGCCCATGCCTTTTCCAGCGTTGATCTTGATTGGCGCGATCACGTCGACAGCGACCCGGCCCTGATGCGTCCTTCCGATCTTTCGGTCTCGTCTGGTGATCCCTCCAAGGCGGCCGATGTGCTGGGCTGGCGTGCAGCCAGGACCATGCCGGATGTGGTCGAAGCCATGGTCGCTGCTGAACGCGATGCGTTGCCCGCATCGTGATCGAACAACTCAAACAGATTATCCGACCCGTCGCGCGCGGCGGTACGGCTTTTCTGGCCCGTGCTGGTGCCAAAACCGGTTTGCGCCCGGTTGACCCGGCCCCGGTGCACTTTGTTATCGAGGAACAGGATTGGGCCATACGGCGTGTTGGCACCGGTATTCAGGAAGGAATCGAGCGCAACCACCCAGGCAAGGTTTGCCTCACACTCAACGCATCAGGTGCGTCAAAGCGGGTGGTGCACTTTGGCTCGCAATATATGTGGTGTGCGTGGACACCGTTCATGTCGGGCTCAAACCGTTATGTCACGTCGTTTTTCCACGGCAAACCAGAGGACGGCCCCGACATTGCCCGCCATATCGACCAGTTTCTCAAAAGCGTACCGAACCTCGGACGGATCGTGGCGTCGAACGGCATCCTGATGGACCGGCTGGCCGGCTGGGGTGTGCCTGCCGACAAACTGGTCCAGATTCCGATCGGGACCGACACGACCCTCTTTCGTCCTCCGGCTGGTGACGAGCGTCGCCTTGCCCGTGAGCGGTTCGGTATCCCAGACGGCGCCATCGCCATCGGCAGTTTCCAGAAAGACGGTGTGGGTTGGGGTGACGGTATGGAACCCAAACCGGTCAAGGGCCCCGATATCCTGGTTGCCTCTGTTGCTGAAATTGCCCGTCACAAACCGGTCCATGTCCTGCTGACCGGCCCGGCGCAGGGGCTACGTCAAGGCCGAGCTGGAGAAGACGGGGCATTCCGTTCAGCCACGATTATCTGAAGGACTATGCCGAACTGAAGTCGGCCTATCATGCCCTCGACATCTATCTCGTGACCTCCAGAGAGGAGGGCGGGCCCATGGGGCTGATGGAAAGCATGGCGAGCCACGTCCCGGTGGTCTCGACGCCGGTGGGCATGGGGCCCGATCTGATCGAAGAAGGTGTGACCGGCTGGCTCGCGCCGGTGGAGCCCGACGCCATCGCAACGGCAGCACTTGCCGCACTGGACCGGCCCGCGCCCGAGCGTGGTCCTGAAGGCAGCGCGCGAACGGGTGTCTGTCCTGCGACTGGCAGGTGGTGGCCGACGCACACTGGTCGCAGGTCTATCAGCCGCTGATGGCGGAGCTCTGAACCAGGCCATGGCGGGGAAACGCGATCCCCTGCGGAAGCGCCTTGCGCGCCGGGGCTACCGTGCGGCTCTGGCGGTGGAGACCAGCTTCACGGCGCGCCGCCGGGCCGGGTTGCCGCGCGTCTTCTACGGTGGCGCGCGTGGCAGGATCGGGGGGCGGGCCGCTGGTCAAGGTTGCCCGGCTCCAGGAGCATTTCCCCCAGGATCGCCGGGGCTACAACCTGGTTTACCTGCTGAGCAACACGCCCTATCTGACCCGCACCACCCTGGGGCGTCTGAAGCGCCGCAAGGTACCCATGGTGCTCAACCAGAACGGCGTCTTCTACCAGGCCTGGTTCGACGGGGACTGGCGCGCCAAGAACGCCGAGATGGCGGCGGCCTACCACATGGCCGACCACGTCTTCTGGCAAAGCGACTTCTGCCGGCGCTGCGCCGACCGGTTTCTGGGCGAGCGTGAGGGGCCCGGCGAGGTGCTCAACAACGCGGTCGATACCGGGCGCTTCGCGCCGCTGGGTGACGACCGCCCGGAGCGCCCGGTCACCTTTCTGGTTGCGGGAAAGATCGAGCATCACCATCTCTACCGGCGGATCGGAGATGCCCTCGAAGGGCTTGCCCGGCTGACGGGCGGAAGGGGCCGATGCGCGCCTGGTTGTTGCGGGGCCGCTCGACGACGGCGAGCCGGCAGCACAGCGCCGATGACGTGATCACCCGGCTGGGACTGGCCGATGCGGTCACGTTCACCGGGGCCTTATGATCAGGACCAGGCGCCGGAGCGTCTTTCGCTCCGCCGACATCTATCGTCATGACCAAACCGAACGATCCCTGTCCCAACACGGTGCTGGAGGCCCTGGCCTGCGGCCTTCCCGTGATCTATTCGGCGACGGGCGGCGTGCCCGAGCTGGTCGGTGATGAGGCGGGCTGGCCGCTGGACTGCGAAGAGAACTTCGACACCATGGTATGGCCGGAAGTGTCCGATCTGACGGCGGCTATGCGCGTAGCGGCGCAGAGCTGGGAAGTTCAGGCGCATGCGGCCAGGAAGCGTGCTGTAGAACGGTACGATCTCACCCTCTGGATTGACCGTCACCGCACGGTGTTCACCCAATTGCTGGAGCAACGCGCATGAGTTTCAAATTGGTTGCCCTGACGGGAGCAAAGGCCGTGGCGCTTCTGGTTGGCCTGGTGCCGGCCGGGCTGCGCCACAAGCTGATCTTTGCGTCTCTGGTTCTGGAATCACGGATCGGCGGCCCAGACAATGCCTTGCGCAACCTTTATCGGGTTCAGGATGATCTCGAGATGATCCTGGCCGAACGCGCGACGGCCTATGGTGATGGCATTCATCCCAAACACCGCCTGACCCGGTATCACGAGTTTTTTGTCGAGCGGATCGGCGAGACATCCCGCGTTCTCGACATCGGCTGTGGTTACGGCGAGGTCGCGCGCGCCATCGCACGGGCCAGGCCGCAGGCCGTTGTTCAGGGCATCGACATTGAAGCCCCGTTGATCCGCCAGGCGCTCGGTGCTGACAATCCGCCCAATCTGACTTTTGTTGAAGGTGATGCCACGCAGAGCCTGCCTGACGGACCATGGGATACCGTTGTGCTCTCCAACATCCTCGAACATCTCGAGGATCGGGTCGGATTTCTGCGTTCCCTGATTGCCGCACAACAGCCCGATCAGATCCTCATCCGCGTCCCGGCTTTCGAACGTCACTGGCATATCCCCATGCGTCGGGAGTTGGGTATCGGCTTCTTTTCCGACCGGACCCATTTCATCGAGCACACGGCTGATGAATTTGCTTCCGAGATTGCTGCTTCCGGCCTTGAGATCGTGGAAATGAAGACGGTCTGGGGCGAAATCTGGGCGGCCTGCCGGTCAGCTGATGCCTGACGTTTCCATCATTCTGCCCTGCTACAACGCCCATGCCTATCTCGATCAGGCGGTGGAAAGCGCGCGTGCCCAGACGTTTGCGTCCAAGGAGATCATCGTTATCAACGATGGTTCGACCGCGCCGGAAACTGCTGAAGCGCTGGCTGCTCTGCCCGGGGATGTCCGTGTCGTGCACCAGGAAAACCGTGGTTTGGCGGGGGCCCGCAATCGCGGTTACGAGGAAGCGACCGGGCGTTATGTCCTGCCGCTGGACTGTGATGACTGGATCGAACCCGATTATATCGAAAAGGCTCACGCCCTGATCAAGGGGCGCGAAGACGCCTTTGTCTTTCCCTGGATCGATGCCTTTGAACAGTACGAAGCAGTGCTGGAAAAGCACTGGAACCTGTTCGAACAGCTCGTCGCCAACCAGATGCCCTATTGCATGCTGATCCCCAGGGCGCTTTGGCAGAAGGTTGGTGGTTACGATGAAGCCATGCGTCTGGGTTACGAAGACTGGGATTTCAATATTCGCCTCGGCCTTTCGGGCGCCGAAGGCCTTTGTCTTGCCGAACCCGTGTTTCATTACCGGGTCGCGGCCACCGGCATGTTGCAGGCTGTCGCGCATCAGCGCCACGGCCAACTCTGGCAAGTGATTCAGAAGAAACATCCCGACGCCTATGGCGTTTCGGGCTTTCTGGGCCACATGCGCGCCTGGTCAGACAAGCCCAAGAACAACGCCACGTGGAAGCTGCTTGCCTTTTATGCCGCCCATCGCGTGTTGCCTGATGCTGCGTTTTCAAGGCTCTTCCAGGCCGTGCTGAAACGCAGCCACCTTCGCCGCAAGGCAGCGCAGGCCTGATATGTGCGGCATTGCCGGACTGATTGATCTTGCCGGACTGGATCGCGGTACGGTTGCGCCGCGTCTTGATCGTGCCGTGGCTCGCCTGAAGGCACGCGGCCCGGATGATAACGGAACCTGGTACGATGACCACGCGGCACTGGGCCACACCAGGCTTGCCATTGTTGATCTCTCCGCAGCAGGCCATCAGCCCATGGTTCAGGGCCACTGGCACTGGTCTATAATGGTGAAATCTATAACCACGCCCAACTGCGCGCCGAACTTGAATCTCTGGGTGAGACCTTCAACGGCCATTCCGACACCGAAGTCCTGATTCGCGGCTGGGCCCATTGGGGCACGGAAATGCTGCCTCGGCTCAACGGCATGTTCGCTTTTGCCCTGTGGGACAGCAGCGACGGGTCCCTGACGCTGGCGCGTGACCGCTTCGGCAAAAAGCCGCTGAGTTATGCCCTGTCTGGTTCGCAACTGGCCCTTGCCTCTGATCTTGTGGCACTGGAAGAAGTCGAAGGAACGCAGCGCGAAGTTGACCCCGATGCCCTGCGCCTTCTGTTCGGTCTGCGCTGGCTTCCTGAACCCTGGTCGATTGCCAAGGGCGTGCGCCACCTGTCACCGGGCCATGTCGCCCGGTTTGATCGTCAGGGCTTCGAGACCCGCTCGTTCGTCCAACCGGAAACTCTGCCGGCCTATTCGGTTGAGACCACTGCCGCTGATGCCCTGTGCCAGCGTTTCGACAGCGCAGTTGCCGCGCGTATGGTCGCCGACGTGCCGGTTGGCGCGTACCTCTCCGGGGGCGTGGATTCCGCCGCCGTAGCCGCTGCCATGGTGCGGGCTTCCGATCAGGTTGCCACGTTCACGGTCGGCTTTGCCGATGTGCCGGCCTATTACGAGGAACGCCCCCAGGCCCGTGCCATCGCCGATCACCTGGGCACCCGCCATACCGAGATCGAGGTGTCTTCGGCCGATGCGCTGGCCGCCATCGACGACCTGTTCGACGGCCTTGATGAACCCTTTGCGGATTCCTCGGCCCTGCCGTCCTTCATTCTGGCGCGCGAAGCACGACGCCACGTCACGGTCGCCTTGTCCGGTGATGGTGGCGACGAGGTCTTTGGCGGCTACCGTCTCTATCAGGGCGAACTTTACGCCGGGGCCTATCAGCGCCTGCCTGCCTGGTTGCGCCGTGGTGTGATCGAACCAGCGGCTGGCCACTTGCCCGATGACAAGGGTGGCAGGCTGACCGAAAAGGCGCGCCGCCTGCGACGGTTTGTCGATCACGCAGGCAAGGAGGCGGTGGCACGCCGTGCCGGGCTGGCGCGTCTGCTAGACGAAAACCAGCTCGATGCTCTCTTGGTACACTCAGCCGGCCACGCCCCCAGCGTCGAGAGCATCTTCGCTGCCGCCCGCCCCAGGGACGCGCTGGATCCCATCACGGCCATGCTGATCGGCGATCAGCGAACGGTGCTGCCAGGCGACATGTTGACCAAGGTGGATCGCACCGCCATGGCCAATTCGCTGGAGGTACGCTCGCCCTTCCTTGATCCCGCCGTGGTCGATTGCGCCAATGCCATGCCCGGCCCGTTCAAGTTGCAACGCGGGCGCGGCAAGGCAATCTTTCAGGAAACGTTTGGCGACCGGCTGCCTGCCGATATCTTCAGTCGCGCCAAGAAGGGTTTTGAACTCCCCATCGATCGCTGGCTTGCAGGACCCCTGGCCGACCTCACACGCCGTGCTGTCGATCCTGTCAGGCTGGAACGTCAGGGACTGTTCCGCCCTGATCTCCCCGGGCAGTGGTGGGATGATCTCAGCTCCGGCAGACGCGACACCTCATGGCAACTCTGGACTCTGGTTGCCTTTCAGGCCTGGTGGGACCGGCGCGAGGCACGGGCGTCATGAAAATCTGCCAGCTCTGCGCCGTCGATTTCACCATGGCGCGCCTCCTGCTGCCGCTCTGCATCGCCATGCAGGAAGCCGGCCACGAGGTCGTGGCGATTTGCTCGGAAGGTCCTCTGCTGGAACGTGTGCGCGCCGCCGGCATCCGCTGCCGCCCCGTCGTGATCGAGCGCAGCATGAACCCTGTTGCCGCGCTTCGCTCTGCCCGTGCTGTCAACCGTGTGATGCGCGAAGAGCAGTTCGACATCGTTCACGTCCACACCCCTGTCGCCAGCCTGATCGGACGTCTGGCTGCCTGGCGCGCTGGCGTGCCGCTGATCGTCTATACCGCACACGGGTTCTACTTCCACGAACACATGGGCTGGTTCCGGCGCAACGTCTTCATCGCCCTGGAATGGCTCGCCGGTCGCGTCACCCGCGTATTGATGACCCAGTCACGTGAAGACGCTGACCTTGCGCGCAGCAAAAGCCTGATTGCCGGTGAGGTTATCGAAGCCATCGGCAATGGCGTCGACGCCACGCGTTTCGGGCCAGCGACAGCGGAACAACGTGCCAATATCCGCAACGATCTCAAGACCCCCGATAATGCCGTCGTGATCATGATGGTCGGGCGTCTTGTTGCGGAAAAAGGTTATCCCGAACTCTTGGCTACCATGAAGAACGTCGATGCTCATCTGTGGATCGCCGGCGCCAGGCTGGAAAGCGACCACGCCGATTCCGTCGATGCTGCGCTTGCGGCCATCGACGCAGATGTCGACCTATCCGCGCGCGTACACCGGCTCGGGGAACGCGACGACGTCCCGGATCTGCTTGGCGCCGCTGATATCTTCACTCTGCCCAGCCACCGCGAAGGCATGCCGCGCTCCATCATCGAAGCCATGATGACGGGCCTGCCCGTCGTCGCCACCAACATCCGCGGCAGCCGTGAAGAAGTCGTGGATGGAGAAACCGGCCTACTGGTCCCGGTCAACCAAACCGATGCTCTGGCATCGGCCCTGTCGGCCCTTGCCGCCGACCCCGCCCGCCGCACCGCCATGGGTGCCGCCGGCCGCAAACGCGCGCTCGATCTCTATGACGAGACCCGCGTCATCGCCCGCCAACTCGAGATCCTGAAACTCAACTAGTCGCGTAGCGGCTCCGCTCACCCGGCGCGCCGTCACACACAACCCGCCCCATCTCCACCATGTGGACGATATGGGCGAAGACAGAGCTGCGGGCGGCGGGGTGCAGGGCGCGGTCGATTGTCGTGTACATCACCTCGACCATTTCAGGGATCGTGGCCACGCCGTCGGCGATGCAGGCCAGGATCTGGGCTTCGCGGTTCCTGCGATGCTCGATCAGTTCGGTAACGTGGGTCCTGGGATCGGTGATGGCTGGACCATGTGTGGGGCGAAACAGCGCGTCATCGCGCTCCAGAAGCAGTTCCAGACTGCGCATATAGGCTGCCATGTCGCCGTCGGGCGGGGAGACCACGGTGCTTGACCAGCCCATGACGTGATCGCCGCTGAAGAGCGTCTTTTCTTCCCTCAGCGCATAACACATGTGGTTGGAGGTGTGGCCCGGCGTAAAGACACACTCGGCGGTCCAGCCCGCGCCTTTTACAACATCGCCATGGCGCACCTTGTGGTCGGGCGTGAAGTCATGATCACCGCCTTCCTCGACCACGGCGGCACCCTCCGCACGACCTGACCCGTGGGGCCCGAAGCCCCAGGTTTTAGCGCCCGTTGCTTCCTTCAGCAGGCGCGCGGCAGGGCTGTGGTCGCTGTGGGTGTGGGTGATCAGTTGGTGGGTGATGGTCTCGCCTGCCGTGGCTTCCAGGATTGCGTCGACATGGCGGGGCATGGCAGGCCCCGCATCAATCACGGCGACCTCGCCGCGTCCGATGATATAGGTGCCGGTGCCGTGATAGGTGAAGTTCGACGGGTTGTCGGCCATCACCCGGCGCACCAGGGGTGAGACCTCGGTCGCCGCGCCGTAGCGCACGGTCTCTTCGTAAACGAATGGTATCGCCATGGCTGTCTCCCGAACTCAGGGGATTATGCACCGGCCTGGGGCCCGCGTGCAGCGCAAAAGAAAAGGCCGGCGGTTTTCATGCCCGCCGACCCCTCCGTATTCAGGCTTGGTGCCGATCAGTTCAGCGAGCGGGTCGCTTCGAGTTCGAAATCGATCTTGATCTCGGTGCCGATGCCGCCAACGCCGTATATCATGCCGAACTCGGTACGATCGATGACACCACTGATGTCAAAGCCGACGACTTCGGTGGTGTCGTCCCAGGGATAGTTCCCCATGCCGTTGTAGACCGCATCCAGGGTCACCGATTTGGTCACACCCAGCATGGTCAGATCGCCGGTGATCTTGGCGGTATTGTCGCCGGTCACTTCCACGGACGTGCTGCTGAAGGTGATTTCGGGGAACTCTGCGGTGTTGAAGAAATCGGGCGACCGCAGATGATCGTCGCGTTCGCCATGGTTGGTGTCGATGCTCGCGGCATCGATCACGATGTTGACCGAGGCATCGCCAGGATTGGCGGGGTCAAAGCTGACGGTGCCCGATTCTTCGTTGAATCGGCCCCACATGGTTGAATAGCCCATATGGGTGACCCGAAAATTGGCCTGCGTGTGGGTGTCGTCGATGGTGTAGTCGGCGGCAATCGCAGGCGTTGCGGCCATCGCCAGTGCGGCAGCGCCGGTGGCAAGAAGTGTGGTGCGGATGGTCATGGAAGTCTCCCTTGGATGGTGATGGTTAGTAGCCTGAAGCAGATGTTGCTTCGGGCATGGTGAGAAAAACGATGAGAACGGCAGCCGCAGCGGGCAGGGCGCAGATCAGGCCCACGACGACAGGGCGCAGGCCCTGTTTGATGAGGCCGTTGCCTTTAACCAGACGCACACCCAACGGAAGCAGAAACGGAATCGCCGCCAGAGGCAGCAACGCAAAGGTCTCAAGCTTGGGTACAAACAGGGCAAGCTGAACGGCTAGTCCTGCGATCAGGGCGAGAGCGGCAGCAAGGGCCGCGTTGTTGAACGGAAACCGCACTTTGGGCCAGTTCCACAACAGAAAGCCGCCGGTTGCGGCAGCCAGACCACCGGCAAGTTGCGCGCTGGATGCTGCATTGCTCATGAAGGCACACGCTGCCATGGCAAGGCAAAGAACCAGGATGGATGCACCAATCTCGCTGTTGCGCTGGGCCTGTGCGTGGTAGCGCCAGCCCGCAGCAGCCGTCACCCCGACCACGATCAGGACGGCGATGCCGGCAGGCCATGGAGCATCCAGACCTTTCTCGAGACCAATCCACAACGCGGCAAGCGGACCGGCCAGGATGGCGACGGCACGGCCTGTCCAGCCTTCGCGTGCGATCAGATCGACTGCAAAGCCCGCGATGGTGGCGATCAGAACGATATAGAAAAGCTTGTTGGTCGCGCCCACGGGCGGGAAACTGGGGATGCGCAAGGTCGCCCAATAGGATGCCAGAACGGCCAGTGCCAGCCCCAGTCCGGCCAGGGCTGCACCGCGGCCTGGCCCACCGATCAGTCGGATCAACCCGACCAGGATCAGGGCTGTCAGCAGCGGGATTAGCCCGCTTTGCACAGGTGGACTCGACAACGTGAACATGAAAACAGCCAGTTCCTCTTCAGCGATGTCTTCAACCTAGGTCCGGGCTGACAAAGCTGGAGTAAACTTTGTGTTACATGCGCCTTTGCTGCCGTATCTTTGTGGTTTGCCTGCAGAAAACCCTTGAAGGCCACACTCCACAGCCCCAAGTTCTCGTTTCCGCCGCCAAGCGAGAATGCCTGACATCGCGAATCCCCCATTGGGAGTCGCGTTATGCAGGTGCGTTTGGAGGAGAGACCATGACTGCATCGGTTGTGACCGCAAACCGTCTGGGCGACGGCGCGGTCGTTTATCTGGCGCCGGAAGGCCGCTGGACAGGATGCCTGGACGCCGCGCTGGTTGCGCAGGACGATGCGACGGAACCGCTCATGGCCATGGCCGAACGCGGTTTGGTCGATCGCCTGGTCGTCACCCCCTATGTCATCGCTGTTGAAGATGGTCCTGATGGCCGCCTGGCTAGCCACATCAAGGAACGTATCCGCGCCACGGGTCCCACGGTTCGCCTGGACCTGGGCAAACAGGCTGCGCAAACCGGCGTAACGGAGTCCTGCCATGTACCGCTATGATGAATTCGATCACACGCTGGTTGCCGAACGGGTCACGCAGTTCCGTGATCAGGTGCGCCGTCGCGTCGCCGGTGAACTGACCGAAGACGAGTTCAAGCCACTGCGTCTCATGAACGGCCTCTACCTGCAGCTCCACGCCTACATGCTGCGGGTCGCTGTGCCCTACGGCGTGTTATCGGCCCACCAGATGCGTCGCCTTGCTCATGTCGCACGGGTCTATGACAAGGGCTATGGCCATTTCACCACGCGCCAGAACATCCAGTACAACTGGCCAAAACTGGAAGAGGTGCCCGACCTGCTCGAAGAGCTGGCTGAGGTCGAGATGCACGCCATCCAGACCAGCGGCAACTGCATCCGTAACGTCACGGCCGATCAGTTTGCCGGTGTTGCCGCTGACGAGATCGATGATCCCCGCGTTTATGCCGAGATCATCCGCCAGTGGTCCACGCTGCATCCCGAATTCTCGTTCCTGCCGCGCAAGTTCAAGATCGCCATTACCGGCGCACCCAACGATCGTGCCGCCGTGAAGGTGCACGATATCGGCCTGCGCATGATCCGCAACGAGGCCGATGAACCCGGTTTCGAAGTCATTGTTGGCGGAGGTCAGGGGCGCACGCCCATGATCGGCCATGTCGTGCGTGGGTTCCTTCCCGTGCCCGATCTGCTGACCTATCTGGACTCGGTTCTGCGCGTCTACAACCAGCTTGGCCGGCGCGACAACCTCTACAAGGCACGCATTAAAATTCTGGTGCACGAGACCGGCGTGGATGAATTCACCCGTCTGGTCGAGGAAGAGTTTGCCGCCATGACCCGGGAAACACCCCAGGTCCTGCCCGGCGGTGAACTAGCCCGCATCCGCGCCTATTTCCAGCCACCTGCTTATCGTGATCTTGGTAAGGCCGCACCCACGCTCGATCTGGCGCTGGCCACCGACAGTGCCTTTGCCCAATGGCATGCCGCATCGGTGTCGGCGCACAAGCAGACGGGCTATGCCATCGTCACCATTTCGCTCAAGCCCATCGGCGGCATCCCGGGAGACGCCAGCGCCGCGGAGATGGAAGCTGTAGCCGATCTCGCAGAGACCTTCAGCTTCAGCGAAATCCGCGTCACCCATGAACAGAACCTGGTCCTGCCCGACGTTGCCAAGGAAGACCTCTATGCCGTGTGGCAGGGTTTGAAAGAGGCGGGACTGGCCACGCCCAATGTCGGGCTCGTGACCGACATCATCGCCTGCCCGGGGCTCGATTACTGCAACCTTGCCAATGCGCGCTCAATCCCGATTGCCCAGGAGATCAGCGAGAGGTTTGCCGACCTCGATCGCCAGCATGATATTGGCGAGCTCAAGGTGAAAATTTCAGGCTGCATCAATGCCTGCGGCCATCATCACGTCGGTCATATCGGCATTCTGGGCGTCGACAAGAAGGGCGTCGAACACTACCAGATCACCCTGGGCGGCGACGCCACAGAGACTGCCGCGCTGGGTGATATCGTCGGCCCCGCCTTTTCCGGCGACAAGGTTACGGATGCCGTTGACACCGTCGTTGCGGTCTATCTCGATCAGCGTCAGGACGGTGAGCGGTTCCTTGAAACCTATCGCCGTGTGGGCCTGGCCCCGTTCAAGGAGAAGCTCTATGCCGCTCGTTAAGGATGACGCCCTGGTCGCAGACACCTGGACCCGTCTGGATGATGACGCTGCGATGATCGACGGACCGGTGGTCATTTCGCTGGAACGCTGGCTTAACGAGCGCGATGTTCTGTCCAGCCGCAACGGCCCTCTGGGCATCGTCCTCACCAGCCATGAAACGCCGGAACAGATATCGGATGATCTCGGCCGCTTTTCCCTGATCTGCCTGGAGTTTCCCAGGTTCACCGATGGTCGCGCCTATTCCCATGCGCGCAAACTGCGCGAGCGCTTTGGTTACACAGGAGAACTGCGCGCTGTCGGCAACGTTCTGCGCGATCAGTTCCTCTTCATGCAACGTTGCGGCTTTGACGCCTTTGAGGTCGCCGACGGTACTGCACTCGAGGATTGGTTGCGCGCCACGACCGAGATCAGCGTTGCCTATCAGTCGGCCGCCGACCGCCGGGCAACGGCCATGGCGCAACGACAGGATTCCTGCACCGCATCGTGAAACGCAGCTCTGGTTGACATCATCAGCGCAAGGCTCCAACACGCTGCTACCCCGGCGTGGAGCCTGCCTTGCGTGTCCTTGTCCTACAAAATGGGCTGAAGTCCCGCGCGACCCATTTCTATAATGAGTCGCTCGCCTGGCGAAGCCTGTGCAAGGCTCGTGATCTTCCCCTCCACATCCTGGCTCACCGTCAGGTGCCGCAGGACGTGTTGAAGGAAACCGGCGCTGTCGCAGCGTTCCCTGCGGGGCCGGACGCATCGTTCTATATCGACGACAAGGGCACCCGCGGGCGCCCCCAGGCGATGCTCGAGACAGTTTTCTCCGATGTCTGCATGCGTGCGTTCGGTGACAAGACGACGTCTGAAGACGTGGTCGTTGTTCCCTATGCGCGGGTGCCTGAACTGGGTGGCCTGGTGCGCTGGTTTGAAAAGATTCCGGCCGACAGGCGGCCCTTTGTCGTGGTCCTTCTGCATCGACCGGAAGAGGAATGGCAGGTCGACCCCACACGCCAACGCATCACGGGAAACCCGGGACCCATGCGCGAAGCAGCAAACCGGCTGCTTGGTCTGGCAACGCGCGGCCTTCTGGTGTTGGCGACCAATGCGCCGCTTGCCGGAATTCTGCGCTCTGCTCTGCAGATGGACGTCTCGGTTTCACCACCGCTCTACAGCTATGACTTTCAGGAGCGCTGGTTTGCTGAGAAGGGAGAAGAAGCCCGGCCCGAATTGCGTGGACGCGGCTTCGATCTGGGTCTCCTGGGCCAGATGCGTCCGGAGAAAGGGGCCAACATCGCAATCGAGGGCATCAAGACCCTCATGGCGCGCCGTCAAGGCCTTCAAATTGCCTTCCATGTCAGTGACAAGGAGGCCGAGGGCTCCTTCGACAGCAAGCTTGCAGGCACGCAAGGACAAGGAAAGGTCAACCTGTTTACCGGGGAAATGAGCCACGACGCGTTCCTGATGGCGATCGGGGCCTGTCGCATTATCGTTCTGCCCTATGACCCCCAGCGTTATCGCGCACGTCTGTCGGGTCCGCTGGTCGAAGCTGCGGCCTGGGGTCGGCCTGTCGTGGTGCCCGCCGATACCTGGATGGCCGATATGGTCGAGGGCGGGCGCGTTGCCGGAACGGTCTTCAGAGACCATCGCCCTGATGCGCTGTGCAATGCCATTCTGGCGGCGCTTGACCAGGCCGACACCCTGACTGCTGATGCCCGCGTGGCGGCAAAACGTTGGCGCGCGGAATGTTCCATCGATCAGGCCTTCGAGTTGATCCTGGCCAGCCGGGCTGCTGCTGCGGCTTAGCCTGTGCCAAGTGCCGCCATCACATCGCCGGCGACCCTTTCTCCAGACAGGTAAGCGCCACCGCAGGTCACCGAGTACTTGCCTGCCAATGCTTCGCCGGCCAGATAAACGCGACCATCCAGGGGCTCGGCCAGTGCGGCGCGGGCGCCGTGGAAGCCAGGACGTTCGGACGCATAGGAGCCGCGGACCAGGGGGTCGTATGCCCAGTTGGTGAAGTCGCCCTTGACGAAATGCTGGTCGACTTTCTCACCAAAGATCTTGCGCAGTTCGCCCAGCGCGAAATCAACAGCGGCATCAGGTCCTGCAGCAGAGAGTTCCCAACCAAACTTGCCACCGACCAGGCCGATCATCATGTCGGTGTTGAACGGCCAGGTCAGAAAGTAGCAGGCCTGGGCCGGCACTTCCTCCGGCACCTTTTAGGCCAGCCACTCGTTGGGCTTGAGGCCGAAATGGTAGCCGTCGAACAGCAGTGGCACCTTGGCCAGCAGACCCATGGGCATGTTCTCGATGGCGCCCAGCGTCGTGTCGGGCAGGCCCGGAGTGAAACGGATGGATTCGGCGGCCAGAACGCCGGTTGAAACCGTCACGATTACCGCTTTGGTACTTACTGTGCCGGCCGCACTCTCAACGCGTACCGAAGGCCCCGTGTCGTCAATTTCTGTGACCGGTGCATTCAGCGTGACGGGCAGGTCCGCGCCGAACCGCGCCACGACGGTGCCGAAACCTTCCTTGACCTCAAGGTTCGGTTTTGTTGTTGAAAGCGACCACCAGTCAACCGGGGAGAGATCAGCAAAGTCCATGCCCATGCTCATCGGTCCGGTCCAGGTCTGGCTTACCCCGCTCCAGGGAATCCCGTTGGGCACGACTTCGGATGCCGGAACATCCAGTCCTTCTTCGCCTGCATCGGACAGGCCCTCGCGCGTCCGTCGCCAACCACGATCATAGGCCGACCACTCCGAACTGGTGGGTTCACGATGGCCGACAAACATTGCTTCCTTGGCGCCGTCATGGCTCTCAAGCGTGAAACCGTACTCGCGTGCGTAAGGGGTATAGGGATTTACGTCGGACGAGTGAATCCAGGAGCAGCCACGGTCGAAGGGCATGCCGAAGGTGGTCGAATCGGTATGCGCCCGCCCGCCGATGCGCGCGGCAGCTTCCAGAATCATTACGCTGTATCCCGCGTTGATCAGCGTATGGGCCGCAGCAAGGCCGGCCGACCTGGCGCCCACAACCACGACATCGACATCGCCGGTCGCTGCGCGAACAACTGCAGGTGCCGCCAGCGTGGCGGATGCTGTAGAAAGAAAACCACGACGGCTCAGCTTCATGGGCATCGTACGCGCTCCGTTATCGGAATCTTAAGGACTTCTCGTGTGTGATGCAGATTACGGCATGATGGCTAGGGAATGTTAAGAAATTTTTACATGTTGAGCGTTTGAAAGAAACGTTGTGATGACCGACCAACGCGCGATTGCCGTTCTGATTCCCTGCTTCAATGAAGCGGTCGCGATCGGTCGTGTCATCGATGATTTTCGTGCGGCGCTGCCTGAAGCACGCATCTATGTCTTCGACAACAATTCAACCGATAACACCGCGTCCGTTGCTGCCAGCCATGGTGCGGAGGTCCGCAGCGAAGCCCGTCAGGGCAAAGGCAATGTGGTGCGTCGCATGTTCTCGGACGTAGAAGCTGATCTTTATGTTCTGGTTGATGGCGACGGCACCTATGACGCTGCCAGTGCCCCTGCGTTGGTTGACCACCTCCTTGGCAACAACCTCGACATGGTGATCGCTTCAAGAGTCGCAGAAGGCGATCTTGCCTATCGGCCCGGTCATGTCATGGGCAATTGGCTGCTGACGACGCTGGCTGCCCGCCTGTTCGGCCACCGACTCGGAGGATATGCTGTCTGGTTATCGTGTCTTCTCGCGCCGTTTTGTGAAGTCGTTCCCGGCACTTTCGCGCGGGTTTGAGACCGAGACCGAACTCACGGTTCATGCGCTTGCCCTGCGCATGCCCTTTGCGGAGATGTCGACGCCCTATCGCAGCAGGCCGGAAGGCTCGGCCAGCAAACTCAACACCTGGCGTGACGGTTTTCGCATTCTGTTTGCGATTTTCATGCTGGTGAAGGGAAGAACGGCCCGCTGCCGTTTTTTGCCGCGTTGGGCACGCTCTTCTGTCTGGTTTCGCTGACATTGGGATACCCCGTCGTCACGGAATGGCTGCAGACCGGTCTGGTGCCACGTGTTCCCACAGCAATTCTTGCCACGGGCCTGATGCTCCTTGGTTTCCTCAGTTACGCCAGCGGTCTCATCCTCGATACCGTGACCCACGGGCGTACCGAAAACCAAACGCCTGGCTTATCTCGCCCAGCGAGGCCCTGGTGGCTGAATATCTGGTCGATCCTGACGATCCCGAAGAGTATCGTCGTGCCATGCTGGAACGCCAATTCGTCTTTTATTGCGCGGTCGGGGCCATGGGCTTCCTGGTCGATGCTGCGGTGCTCTGGCTTATTCTCCATTTCACCGAGCTCGGACCGCTGGTTGCGCGTCTTCTGTCCTATCTTGGGGCGGCGACGACCACATGGATGTTGCACCGTCATCTGACATTTCCTGCCGCACGCCGGCATCGCAAGGTGCGCCAGTGGCTCGCCTTTGTTGTCGTCAACGGTGCCGGGGCCGCTCCTCAACTATGGCATCTATGCACTTCTCGTTCTTTATGTAGGTTTCTTCGGTGACCATCCCGTTGCGGCAGTCGCGGTTGGTTCGGCCGTGGCGTTTGTGATGAACTTCTGGGCCAACAAGACTTGGGTATTCCGTGCGTCTCCGCGCTGAAGTGCTCGTTTGCCATTCTTCTGACGCTTGCGCTGCACGCATTTGTCCTTCTGCTCGCATCGCCGGGTGTTCTCGATGGTCAGTTGGTGGATTCGGACTGTTACCTGCGCCTGATGCGCATCGAAATCCTGCTATCGGGTGGTGGCTGGTACGACGGCAATGTCCCGTTGCTCAACGCCCCCCATGGTCTGGACATGCACTGGACCCCGGCCGTTTGACGTTCTGATCATCCTTCTGGGCGCTACCTTTGATGGCGTTCCTTACCTTGACGGACGCCCTGTTCTGGGCCGGTGCGCTGATCAGCCCTGTGCTGCATGTGGTTGCTGCAGCGCTGATCGCCTGGGCAGGCAGGGCCGTTGCTGGGGCGTGCTGGTGCTCTGCTTGCCGTGGTTCTTTTCCTCTGCCAGGCATCGCTCTATGGCGTGTTCCAGATCGGCCGCGCAGACCATCACAGTCTCTTGTTGGTCCTGGCGATTCTGGCCCTGGCGCTTCTGGTGCGCTGGTCGATGGGGCCACGTACCAGTGCCATGCTCGCGGCCTCAGCGGGTCTTGCTGTGGCCCTGGGGCTTTGGGTCGGTTCTGAAGCCCTTGATGACCCTTGCAGTGGGTGGGCGGGGCCCTGGGCCTGATGTGGATCATGGGTGAACGCGGTGCCGCGCGTGCCTTGTACACCTTCGCGCTGGGCCTTGTTGTTGGGATGCTGATTGCCCTGGTGATCGAGCGGCCCCCGCAGGACTGGTTTCTTGCCGAGCCCGATCGCCTCTCGCTTGTCCAGATTGTCCTGGCGGGCCGCACTTGCTGTTGCGGCATGGCTGGTTCTGGTGTTCGACAGGCGCCGGCCCAGCGCCGGCGTCGGCGCACGGCTTCTTGCCTGTGGCGTCCTTGGCATGATCCCCATCGGGGTGATGGCAGCCTTGTTCCCAGGTTTCTTTGCTGGTCCCTATGGCGAGGTTGATGAAGCCGTGCGTCAGGTCTTTCTGGTCAACGTGCAGGAAGCCGAGCCGATGTTTGACCGCGGCACCACGACGCTGGCCGATGCCGTCTTTTCCATTGGCCCAGTTCTGATTGCCTTGCCGTTTGCCGTCTGGGCAGTGTTCCGCCGTCGTCAGGAGGCGGGCCGCCTGGCTTCTCCTGATCGTTGCCATGGGCGTTTACCTGGCAGCCAGCATGGTTCAGGTCCGTGTCCTGGCCTACTTTCAGATGGTGCTGGTTCTTCCCTGGGCCGGCGCGGTTTTCGCCGTTGGTGCCTGGTGCTGGCACCGCTGCAACCAGCCATGGCGGGCGCCGCTCACGGCACTTGTTCTGATCGTCGCGCTTGGCGGACACATCGTTGCCGGAGCCTTGCTGCTTGGAAAGGCGGGGCGCGAGACTGTGACGTCGTGGCAGGACAGCTGTGACTGGTCTGGTCTGGGCACGATTCTGGGTGAGCTTGCACCGCCTGTTACCGGCACCGTTGCGACGATGGTGTTCCCGGGACCAGAGATCGCCTGGCGCAGTGGTCTTGGGGTTGTCTCGGCACCCTATCATCGCAACACCCAGGGCATTCTCGATGTCCATGCCCTGTTCCTGTCTGGCCCGTCTGATGCTGAAGCCATTGCACGGGCGCGTGACATCGAACTGATTGTGCTGTGCGAAGCAGCACCGGCAGGGGCGGGCACGCCTGGTATCTCGATCAGGCGGGAGACGGTGGCCTATACAGTTTGCTGGCCAAGGCAACACCACCCGAATGGCTTGCCGCCGAATCGCTCGAAGTTCCCCTGGCGGGCGAATTCCTGGTCTACCGAAGGGTTGGAAGACTCTGATTCCGGCGCTGGTCGGTGACTAAGGTCACTTATTGCATCGTTTTGTTACGAAACAGGCAAGCTGTGCGAAAGAGCACCGCCAACGTAATGTTCTGTTAACATATTCAGCATGTACTTGAGAGACCGGCCGTCAGGGTCGATTGGGATCATCATGCCAAGAATGCTCAGAGCATTTGTAAAGGTTGCACGCAGGATACGCCGTCGTGAAGACGGCGTGACTGCCGTGGAATTTGCGCTGGTCGCGCCGGTTTTCCTGTTTCTGGTGTTTGCCATTCTCGAGACGTCGTTGATGTACGTGGTGGCCACGGTGATGCAGGGCGAGGTCGCTCTTACAACGCGCATTATCCGCACCGGTCAGCTGCAGCAGGAGGATGATTCCATCGCGGCCTTCCGCGATCTGCTGTGCGAAAACCTCGATAACGTTCTCAACTGCGACAACATCATCATCGATGTGCGCACCTTCGATGATTTCGGCGAGATCGACCTTGATGACTTTGTCGATGAGGACGGCAACGCCAGCGGCAACGAGTTTTCGCCTGGCAGCGCCGGCGAGATTGTCGTGGTCCGCGTTGCCTATCAATACAACATTGTCACGCCGTATCTCGACGAGTTCCTGCCGACAGACGCCAACGGCAACCTGATGCTGTTTGCCGGGACGGCCTTCAAGAATGAGCCCTTTGAAAATGCTCTCTAGGAAAATCATGATGCGCCAGCTTGCGAAGCGTCTATGCGCATTACGTGCCGATGACCGGGGTGTGGCCGCAACGGAGTTTGCGCTCATTCTGCCGATTCTGATCCTGCTGCTGTTCGGCACCGTGGAGATCGGCAACGCCTTGCTGCTGGACAAGAAGGTGACGATGGCGTCCCAGACTGCAGCGGACCTGATTGCTCAGCAGAAGGTCGTGACCGGTACGGATATCACCAACATCTGGGCGGCAATCGACAACATCATCCTGCCCTATGCAACAGACAACACCGCCTACACCGTGATCTCGGTCGTTGCCGACGAAGACGGCACGCAGTCGATCGACTGGCAGCAGACCCGCGGCGGTGGCGAGGTCGAGGAGATCACCATTCCCGCCGGCATGCTGGGTGAAGATGAAAGTGTCATTGTTGCGACCATCACCTATCAGTACACGCCGGTTTTCGGTGACCTTCTGTTCAGTGATTTCAACATCACCGATGTTTCGTACCTGCGTCCACGCACGGTCGACGCGGTTGATTTCCAGTGATGACCATAACGACGCGCGCGCTGCTGTATGCCGGGTGCCAGCATGCGATGACCCATGAAGGAGTGACGTCATGTCACGTAATCAACGTCCGACCGAAGAAATCATGACCACCGCATCCTCTACGCTCAGGGATCTGGCAAGACTGCTCCAGCGCTTTGGTTGTGATCGACGCGGCGCGGTCGCCATCATCTTCGCCCTCTGTCTGATCCCGCTTTGCCTTGCCGGCGGTGCAGCCATCGACCTGGGACGCGCCTATCTCGTCAAATCGCGCCTGGGTTATGCCCTGGATGCGGCTGGTCTTGCTGTCGGCGCGGCAACGACCAACGATGAGGATGAGCTTGCCGTCATCATGCAGAGCTTCTTTGATGCCAATTACCCTGCTGCTGAACTTGGCGTCCCGGTCGTCCCGACTCTGGTTCTGACCGACAGCGAGGTTTCGCTTTACGCCACGGCCGATGTGGACACCACGCTCATGAACATCGTCGGTGTCCACTCACTCACCGTCTCAGCCGAAACCCTGATCATCCGTGAAACCAAGGGGCTGGAAGTGGCCCTGGTGCTCGATAACACGGGCTCCATGGGCACGACCAAGATGAACGATCTCAAGGATGCCTCGGGCATTTTTCTCGACATCTTGTTTGGTGATGATGATGAGAACGACCTGTTGAAGGTTGCCGTCGTGCCGTTCTCAGGCTCGGTCAATGTCGGGTCCGACTTCGATTCGGATTTTCTCAATAGCGATTTCGACAACAACGATTGGGACCCTGCCGACTGGGGCGGTTGCGTGATGGCGCGCAGCGGTAATCGGGATCGTAACGATGCAACACCCAATACCAACAACAAGCGCTGGGCCGGATACCTCTGGCCCAGTACCAGCGCCGACCCTGATCGTGACAACAACAATTGGCCACCTGTGCGCAGTTAAAAAGGCCCCAACGAGGATTGTCCGGTTCCCGTTCTGCCACTGACCAGCGTCAAGGCTGACGTCGAGGATCGTATCGACGACATGTTCTCCGACGGCATTACCCACATCAACATCGGTCTCGTGTGGGGTTGGCGGGTGCTCTCATCCAAGGCCCCCTTTACCGAGGGCGTGGGCTACAACAATGAAGAGTTCAACAAGGCGATCGTTCTGATGACCGATGGTGAGAACTTCTACAGCGGATCGTCCTTTGGCGCCTATGGCTATCTCGAAGACGGTAACCTCGGGACGACCAGTTCTTCGGCTGCGATTACAGAGCTCAACACACGCACCGCAACGGTGTGCACCAATATCAAGGACAAGGGTATTATCATCTACACCATCACCTTCCAGGTGAACTCGGGCACCGTGCAGTCCCTCATGGAGAACTGCGCCACAGACCCCAGCAAGTACTTCAATTCGCCCGATTCAAGCACCTTGGAAACCACCTTCCGTGCTATTGGTCGCGAACTCTCGAATCTGCGTATCGGCGGCTAGGTCAGGTCACGATGTTATGGATTCGCCTGGGCTTTAGGCGCGATGATATCTCATTGAAGAATCTGGCTTGCGGCGCGTCAGCTGACGGGAGGTGCGTCCTCTGCACCGGCCAGCTGCCGGGCAAGCTTGAGAACCTGACCTTTCTCGAATTCCGACAAGCGTCCAAAAGATTCCACATCGATTCCCGCGCGGCGCAATAGATCAAGCGACGCATCACTGGTGTTCTCACCTGGCGCGGCCGCTGGTTCTTGGACTGCCGTTGGTTCGGCATCGGCAGCATGTGCGATGATGGGATCACCAGTTGGCGTTATCGCGTCACCACCGTCAAACGGGAAGCGCGGTGCCTGGTTCAGAATATCTTCATGGCTCATATCGCCATCTGGGAAATTGGCGGTCTCGATCCTGATTCTGGGTCGCAGGTCGGCACCTTCGTATACCAGCGCAGTTGATTTGGCGCGGGCTTCGATTTTCTCGCCGACAATGCGGCAGGTGGGCCATTCGGTATTCTGCAGGCACAGGCCAAAGGCACTGTCCTCCAGTCGTGTCACCAGATCGGCGGTGCGAACGATCTCGTCGAACATGGCCGAAAGTGCGCGCATCATGTGTTCTGATGCCTTGAATCCGTGTTCCTCACGGACGGCCCAGTAGTTTTCGACATGCACGAACATCAGGGCTCCCTGAGTCTTCATGCGGCGGTTTTCGGCGATGATGACGCGGAAAAACTGGCTGAAGCTGTTCAGGTTGACCAGACCGGTGGTGCCGTCAGTGCCGGCGCCTTCCCGTAGCTCGTCTTCCAGGTTCAGCATGCGCTTTGCACCCTTGATCCGCAGGCGCATCTCGAAAACGTTCAGCGGTTTGCGCAGCAGGTCGTCAGCGCCGGCTTCGAGTGTCTCCAGCAATTGTGTGGTTTCGGTAACGCCGGTCAGGATCATGACATAGACGTAGCGCGGCCTGCCCATGGCGCGCACAAAGTTCACCAGATCTGTCCCGGTCTTGTCGGGCAGGTCGAGTTCGGTGATGACCAGGCGGATGGATTCGCGTTCGAGAATCCGCTCGGCCTCATAGGCGTTTCGGGCGGTGTAGGGCGTGTAGCCCCAGTTCTCGAGTTTCTTTGCGAGAATACGCGCGGAGAGCTCTTCCCTGTCGACGACCAGGACATTCATCGATGTTCACCCCTCCAGGGTGTGCAAGCGCTCTTTATTCTTGGGTCAGGCCCAGTCCACTCAGATCGAGATCCCCACCATCACCATCACCGCCACCACCTGACGTATCGAACGTACCTGTATTGGCTTGCCCCGTCACGGCAACTTCGCTGCAACGTGGTGAACAGCTATAGGTAATCTCCTGGGAGTTACGGTTCAGGGTCACTTCATGGCCTTCGCTGGGCGTAACAAGGATGTCGCCCACGATCATCTCGTTGCCCTGTCGGTCAAGAATGTGAATGCCGGTTTGACCGGGCATCAGGCCAACAACGAACAACATGCGCGGCGATTCCACGGTGACGTCGGCAATCGATGGGTTGGCGACATAGATCAGGTCTGCATCGGCATCCAACTTCAGCAGCGTGGCATGATCGACCTCGACATAAATGTCCTCAGCGGCAGCATCCATCGGGAATAGGGCAGAACAGCAGACCAAAAGGGTGGCAGCCAGCAGGCCGGCCCGTGTGGTGGCAAAGCTCGTGAACATACAATTGTCCTCCCGGAAATGTTGCTCTGGACCAAACCGAATCCATGAATCCAACGAATCCAACGAATCCAACGAATCCAACGAATCCAAGTAATTATAGAACTTTCTTCGCCCTACGTCATGGTTTCGCTTTGCAACTTTCAGTGCGGACTGCGTATAATCAAAAACAGGGTCCACAGGAATTGCTGACAGGATCAGACCCATTTCGCACGCAAAGACGACAACTTCACGCCGGATGATGGTGTTGCGCCAATCGGTTTCGATGGCCGCATTGGTGACTGTGCTCGGTTGCGCTGGTCCGCCGGGAACCGAAGAGGTGTTTGAACGCGAAGTCAGCAGCGACACTTCTGAACAAATCATTGATTCGCTGATCCTGGCTGCCGAAGCTTCCGAGCGCACGGGCGATTGGGGCGGCGCAGCTCAGTATTGGGGTAATCTGCTCGGCAAGGATCCGACCAACCAGGTCTATGCACTTGGACTGGGCAACGCGCTCCGGCGTCTTGCCCAGTACGATGAATCCGTGCAGGTCTTGCGTGACGCTCTGCCTTACAATCCTGACGATCCCGAATTGTTGGCGGCCTATGGTAAATCGCTGCTGGCAGCGGGCTACCAGCCAGATGCCGTCGTTGAATTGCAGAAGGCTGCCATCCTTGCGCCTTCTGATTGGAGTGTGCAGTCGGCACTGGGTGTGGCCTATGGCATGGGCGGGCAACTTGGTCTCGCCGATCAGCATTACCGTCAGGCACTGATTCTCTCGCCGGGCAATCCCACGGTGCTCAGCAACTACGGGCTACACAAGGCCATCAACGGAGATATGAGAACCGGCCTGCTGCTTCTCGAAGAAGCCAACACCTCACTTGATGCCACCTTGCAGGTTCGACAGAACTACGCGCTTCTTCTGGTGCTCAACGGTGATATGGATGCCGCCGAGACGATCGTGCGCAGCGATCTCATACCAGAGGCTGCAGACCAGCAATTGGCATTTTTTGAGAGCATGCGCAGTGAAGACCTCGACAATCTCGAGAACTTCACGGGCCAGGGCACAGACGTCATCGAATCTGAAGAACTCCTGGCAACGGCTGGCACCAGCAACGTCGCCAACCTGACCAACATCGAAGCCGAAGATCCCGATGCTTTCCTGGCCGAACCTGATGAGGTGGTTGTCGTGGAACCCCTCGAGATTGAGCTGCCCGATACGGAACCAGACGCGCTTGCTGTTGAAGCCGACGAACCTGATATTCCAGCGCCCGAGATCATCATCACTGCTGTGGAAAGTGAGCCTGTCGAAGCCGAGGTCATGGTGCAGCAGGCCGAGATTGTGGCTCCTGTACCCGAGCCGGTGGATGATGGTCTTGTTCAGGACGAAATGCCGCAACCAGTGATCGACCTGATTCCGGGCATCGATGATGAATTGCTTGTCATCGTGCCTCAGCAATCGGTGTCCGAGATGGGCGGTGATGTTGAGTCCGAACCAGCGGCGGAGACCCTACCCAGGCCGCCGCTTGAAAGTGCTCTTGTAATTGAACCTGGAGATCAGGTTGCAGCAGCATTACCTGCCGAACCCGCTGTTGTTGCGGCAGGAACCGCCACGGGCGAGCGCTTGTACCGTGTGCAACTTGCTGCGCTTGGCAGTGAACTCGCCGCCGAGAACGGGCGCGACAAACTCAGCCTCGAATTGTCGGATGTTCTGGATGGAAACGATCTGGTGGTGCAGCCCGGAACATCAAGCAGCGGTGGCCCGACCTGGCGTGTCTTTGCTGGTGCCTTTGCACAACAGTCCGACGCGGCTGCCCTGTGTGATGCCATCAAGAAAGGCGGCGGGGATTGTTATGTTCGCCGTGACGAAATCGTTGCGCCCTGAAGCAACGCAGCTGAAACCGGGCCGCCTCTATTCCTGAAAGGTCTGCAGCACCTGGATGATGGCCGGGCCGATCAGCACGATGAACAGCACCGGCAGGAAAAACAGGATCATCGGCACGGTCAGTGCTGCAGGCAGGGCGCCGGCTTTCTGCTCGGCGCGTGCCATCCGGTCGTCGCGGTTTTCGCGTGAGAGAACGCGCAAGGCAACGCTCAGTGGGGTCCCGTACTTCTCCGACTGGATCAGCGAAGTCGTCAGCGCTTTCACCGGTTCGGCACCGGTTCTGGTGGCGAGGTTTTCCAACGCCGCACGGCGATCACCCAGATAGGCAAGCTCTGACGTCGTGATGGAGAACTCTTCAGCCAGGATAGGGGAGATGTCGACCATCTCCTGTGCAACGCGCACAAATGCCTGTTCCAGAGAAATGCCCGCCTCGACACAGATCACGACCAGATCCAGAGCATCGGGAAAACCCTTGATCATCATTTCCTGGCGTTTCTTGGCCGTGTTTTTGACGATGATATCAGGGATCAGATAGCCAAGACCCGCTGCGGCCACAGTGATCAGAAGCTTGAGAGCCGGCTCGATATCCTTGGACGAAAACACGATCAGCGCGGCAACACAGGCCAGAACCAGCGGCAACACCATGCGCGCGAACACATAGGCAATCGCCGGCCCCTGGCCGCGCATACCGGCCTGCTGCATCTTGATGCGCAGTTCCGGCGACCACGCCTTTTCCATCATATTCAGCTTGTTCAGGACCCGGGTCATCATGCCCTGGGACCGGGTCTCCCGGCGCCTCAGGCTGGCCTGCTGCTGTTGTTGTTCGAACTTGTGGCGCTGTTGCGCCTGAAGTTCCTCGCGTCGCTTGGCCAGGTACTTCAGTCGGCTGCCGTAGTGGTCGGTCTGCAGAAAGGGCATCGCAATCGCGATGATCGTGATGAACGCACCCAACGTGGCAAGCACGATGATGATGTTCTGGAGAGTCATGATGCCGGCCATGATGACTCCCTCTAAATCTCGAAGCTGATCATCTTGTTCATGATCAGCGTACCCAGCGTGATGGATGTAACGCCTGCGCCGATCAGGATGTGGCCCAGCGGGTCCTGCCACAACAGGGCGATATAGTCGTAACTGGTGATCGTCATCAGCGCGGACATGCAGAAGGGCAGGGAGCCGATGATCATGGCGGTCGTGCGTGCTTCCGACGTCATGGTCTTGATCGAGTCCTGCATCTTCTTGCGCTCACGCAGGACTTCGGAAAGGCCGGCCAGGGTCTCGGCCAGGTTGCCACCGGTCTGCTGTTGAATGGCAAGGACGATTGCAAAGAACTTGTATTCGGTCGTTGGAATGCGCTGCAGGCCACGCTCGAGAACATCGTTTAGCGGTTGGCCGATCTTCACGCCTTCAATCAGCGCCGTGAACTCGATGTTGATGGGATAGGGTGATTCGCGCGCGATGATGTTGAGGCACTCATTGACCGGCAGGCCAGACTGAATGCCGCGCACGATGACATCCACGGCATTGGCAAAGTTCTTGGTAAACAGCTTGCGCCGTTTGGCACCCTTGCGCTTGACCCACCAGCGCGGCAGGCCAAAGGTCATGAAGATAAAGACGGCAATCGCGCCCCATCCGGGGTACCCCATGATCAGGTAGGCCACGGTCGCCACGACGCCGATGATCAGGCTGACGGTGTAGAATTTCTTCACCGTCGTCTTCATGTCGGCCTGAATCAGGAGATCGCGCAGCCCAATCTTCTTCTTGGTCTGCTCGCGCTCTTCCTCCATCTCCTTCAGCTTGCCCTGAATCTGCTGGCGCCGCCGCTGACCGGAGGCGTCGCGTGCGCTGCCGCCCTTGGTGGCTGCTTTCTTGGCATCCTGGCCGGTGACCGATGACAGGCGTTTGCGGTAGCGCGCATTGCCCGCGCGCACAAAGGCAATGCCGACCCCGCCGATGGTCAGAAACATCAGCAGCAGGCCGAAAACAACCGCCATCAGCATGACATCGGTCATGAGGGTTCTTCGTTGGCAAGCGTCTGCAGGGCAGTCACCAGCTCCTGCTCGCGTCCGAAGTAACGCACGCGATCATAGAAATTGGGGCGCAGGCCTGTGTATTTGTGCCGGCCGATGATCTTGCCTTCGGGTGTTTCCCCCTCGAAGTCGAACACCAGAATATCCTGCAGGGTAATGACATCACCCTCCATGCCCAGCACTTCGGTGACGTGGGTGATCTTGCGCGAACCGTCGCGCAGACGCGCAGCCTGCACAATCACGTTGACCGCGCCGGCGATCTGCTCGCGCACCGTCTTGGCAGGCAGGCTGTAACCGCCCATGGCGATCATGTTCTCGATACGGCTGATGCATTCGCGCGGATTGTTGGCATGGATGGTGCCCATCGAGCCGTCATGACCGGTGTTCATGGCCTGGAGAAGATCGAATGCCTCCTTGCCGCGCACCTCGCCCACGATGATGCGTTCAGGACGCATACGCAGGCAGTTCTTGACCAGGTCGGTCATGGAGACCTCGCCGATCCCTTCAAGATTGGGCGGGCGTGTTTCCAGGCGCACAACATGGGGAACATGCAGTTGCAGTTCGGCGGAATCCTCGCAGGTAATGACGCGTTCGCCCGTTTCGATAAACGCTGTCAGGCAGTTCAACAGCGTTGTTTTGCCCGACCCCGTACCGCCCGAAACCATGACGTTCATGCGGCAGGCGCCGACCAGCTTGATGACGTCGGCACCAGCTGGGGAAATCGATTTGAAGTTCACCAGGTCCTGAAGGGTCAGCTTGTCCTTCTTGAACTTTCGAATGGTCAGTGCCGCACCATCAATTGCCAGCGGCGGTGCAATCACGTTGACGCGGCTGCCGTCGAGAAGGCGCGCATCGCAGATCGGACTGGATTCATCGACCCGTCGCCCGACTGCCGAAACGATGCGCTGGCAGATGTTCATGAGCTGCGCGTTATCGCGGAACTTGATGTTCGTCAGGGTGATCTTGCCTTCGGTCTCGATGTAGACCTTGGTTGGGCCGTTCACCATGATGTCGGCAATGTCGTCGCGTTCCAGCAACGGCTCCAGCGGACCCAGACCCAGAATATCGTTGCAGATATCCATGATCAGGCGCTGCTGTTCTGTCGCGGACAGGATCAGCGCCTTCATGGAGACGATTTCGGAGACGACGTCGCTGATGTCCTCGCGCACCGCGCCCGAAGGCATCTTGGAGAGCTCGGTCAGGTCCACGGACTCGATCAGGGTGTTGAAGATCGAAACCTTGGTTTCGTTGTAACGGGCCTCTTCCTCAGGCGTCATTTCGCCCGGCTCGTCATCCTTCTTCTTGCGATCGCTCTTGGGCTCAAGCCTCTGGCCAACGCGGGTTTTCTTCTGAACCGGAGCAATCTCCATCTCCGGCTCAGGCTCGGGTTCTGGCGCCGCTGCCGCTTCAGGCTTGGGTTCTGGCGGTGGCGGAAGTTCGGATTCTTCTTCTGGTTCCGGGTCAGCGACCAGGGACGATCCTGCGTCACTCTTGGGCGCCAGGTCGTTGTCGGGTTCTGCGTCTTGGGAATCCACCAGCGTCAGTTGCGGCTTTTCCTCTTCCGCAACGTCCTCATCATCCGCCGGCGGCTCTTGCGCCGGGGGCGGTGGGGGAGCTTTTTTCTCTGGGGGACCCTGCCGTCGGCCGAACACGTTTCCCTCTCGTTTCTATCGTGGCGCTGGAACAATCATGAAAGGCCACTCTATCTGCAAAGTGCTAGAGCATCTTCAAACGTTTGCACCGGCTCAAAGGCTATTTGATGCAAATGTGACATCCACTAGCCTATTTCTTCTTCTTGAACAGACTCAAGCCTGCCTTTTTCTTGCCCTTGGTGGCGACCTGGGTTTTCCCGGTCAGGATTTTCGCCAGCTCGACAAAGGCCTCAACTGCCTTGTGTTTGGCTGAAGCGTCTCCGATCATCTGGCCGTTGTTGGCTGCCTGCCCGAAGACAACAGGATCGTGTGGCACAACCACGACAGGTTCAGAACCGATCGCTTCTGCAAATTCCTTCACCGGCACCTCGGTTTTCTTCGAGATTCCAGAGTGGTTCAGGATCACCTTGACCTTGTTTTCATCGCCGCGTTCCTTGTCGAGCGTCTCAACAATGCTCTTGAGATCGCGCAAGGCAGCCAGGTCCTGTGTGCCGATGATAACGGCTTCGTCGGCCGCGACCAACAGCTGGTGTACCCAGTCGGTCCAGATGTGCGGCAGGTCCAGAAGGACGATCCCTGACTGCTGGCGCACGAAATTCAGGACTTCTTCGAGCGATTCATAATCAATGTTGGCGTCGTTACCCAGATTCGCCCTTGTGCCCAGGATGCCGACACGATCGCTGTGGCGCAGCACATAACGGGCATAAAGCTGCGGGTCGAGCCGGTCCGGGGTCTCGAGCATGTCTTCGACGCCCTGGCCGACTTCCAGGTTGTAGGCAAAGGCCGCGGTGCCAAAACACAGGTCAAGATCGACAATCGTTACGTCTTCATCCAGCCGGGTGCCCATGGCCCAACCAACATTGTGCGCTGTCGTGCTCGCGCCAACGCCGCCTTCAGCACCATAAAACGCGATCAGTTTGGCCATGGTCGGCTGATCAGGGTCGATAAAGATCCGCTCGGCAGCCTCGACCAGGGAACCCACAGTAAGGGGTTTCAGCAGATAGTCGGAAATCCCGCGCGAAATCAGGCTGCGGTACTGAATGATGTCGTTGTCGGAGCCGACCAGAAGTACATGGGTGCCTGCGTCGCAGTTCTCGGCCAACGCGTCGAGATGAGAAAGCAGTTCATCGCCTGAAAGAGCGGTCTCTACCACAATCAGATCGGGGGTCGTGACATCACCGAAGTACTGGGCAGCCTGATCCACGTCGCCATCGAGTGCCTCGATGTTGCAACGGTGCATGCGCCGGTCGTCGGCTGCCTTTTCGATGATCTCGCGCGTCTCCGGCGAGGTCACGAATACGTTGATCGAAATTCGAAGAATGGCCGTTGTCTCCTCAAGAGTTCAGGCGTTGATCATTCGCCGACATCGACAATTGATGCTGAAGAGTCCTCGTAATCCGCTCCGGTGATTTCGCCGGCGCGATAGAGATCGACCACCGTGGCCGTGCGCACACCATCACGCGGATCGAACGGCGAAGGGTCGACCAGGTCGGACGGATCAGCCAGCATCAGGCCCAGATTGTGTTGCGACGCGCAACCAAAGTTGTCGGTGTTGGCATTTTCGAAGTTTACATAAGATTCTTCGTGCCAGTAACCGCATTCGGGAAGTACGGCCGTGTAGCTCACAAAGCTCACCTGGACCTCTTCGGGTCGCAGACTGGGGTCCACGCCAACCAGAACCTCGCTCTTGGCCAGACCATTGGCCACAGCCGACGCACGAATGTCCTCGGCGAGATCGTCCTGATTCAGGCCGCTGCCGCCCAGGATGACCGTCAGGGGCGCCTGGCCGCGATCCTTGTAGTCTGCAACCATCAGGTTCAGGGCATGGCGTTCTTCATCGGTCATCGCACCACTGCCCGCGCCACCGAACGCCACGACAATGACATCGGTTTCGACACCGATCGGGTACCGTGCACGGTAGTCATAGTCTTCGAACTCGATGTCCGACTCAGGATAGGCGCACGCGGCGACCAAAAGGGCCGCAGCCATCGACAGAATCAGATTTCGCAGAATCATCACTGTAATCACTCCACGATGAAGCCGACACCGGCCGGAAGCTGGCCAGGGTCAGGAAGGTCTTCGCGACCAGCATACACGCTGGATACGCGGCCCAGGAAATAGAGCTCAATATCGGACGGTGGCGCAAAGCCATCCGTCGGGTAGGCGACATCATTGGGCGAAACCGGACGGACAATGTAGGGCGTTACCAGGACGACCAGTTCGGTTTCCTGACGCTGGAATGTCGTGCTCCGGAAAAGCGTGCCAAGCACAGGCAGGTCCATCAATCCGGGGAAACCGCTTACGCTGGTGTTGATGTCGTTCTGCAACAGACCCGCGATCACCAGAGAGCCGCCCGACGGCAGGTCGACCGAGGTCGTGGCGCGTCGGACCGTCAGGCTGGGAATGTTGAAACCCTGGACGGTCACCGCGTTTGCCGTGGACGTGTCGCTGACCTCGGTATTGACGTGAAGGCTGATGCGCTGGTCCGACAGAACGACTGGCGTGAACTCCAGCACAACACCGAACTCGCGGAACTCGATGGTGACCGAGTTGTTCTGACCGGGAACCGGAACGGGAAATTCGCCGCCCACCAGAACACTTGCTGTCTCGCCTGAAATCGCCGTGACTGACGGCTCGGCCAGGGTCTTCACCAGGTTGAGCTCTTCAAGTGCATTGGTCGCCGTGGTCAGCCGGTCGGTCCCGGCGGTTATGGACCCGAACGCGTTGGGCGAGGCACCCGTACCCGTGACGACCCCGAAGGCGACGCCAAACGGATCGAATCCCGGGAACCACGAGGTGTCGATGCCAAATTCCTTGACCGCCTCCCGGTTCATTTCCGTGAACCGGACCTTCAGAAGGACCTGCTGTTCGTTACGCACACTCAGCAGATTGACGATGCTCTCTGGCGAGACAAACCGCTGGGCAATGGTCAATGCATTGGCCGACACCAGGGGTGTCGAGACGGTGCCCGTCAGCGCGACGTTTTCGTTGATCGAAATGACATCGATGTTCTCATCGGGCATAAGCAGATCAAGCATCTCATCCAGCGCGGAAAGATCGGTCTCGACCCGGATATCCAGGCGGGCGATCTGCTCGCCTGCGGCATCGACGAACAGCACGTTGGTCGATCCCACTTCGTTGCCCAGGATGTAGACAATACGTGGAGTCTTCAGAATGACATCGGCAACATTGCTGTTGGTGGCCAGAACATCGCGGGCATCGACGGGCAGATGTACGACGCGCGCCTTGTTCAGCGGCAGAACCACGGAAGTCTGTTCGCTTGTCGGGTTTTCGATGTAGATCGGGTCGGTGGACGGCGCGCCGACCTGATCGCCCTGCGCCCATGTCGATGAGGCCATCACGACAACCGTCACGGCAGCGGCCAGCGCAAACCGCAGGCTGCGGCCCACTCTCAGGATCCTGTGCGTCTTGGAATCACTCATTGTGAAAAGTCCAGATCCTGCGGCGCAGTGGAGCGATAGACACGCACCTCGCCTTCGCTTCGGCCTGTTACGCTTTCACCGTCAGAGCCGTCTCCGGTTCCGACATTGCCGGTACCGCTGCTGTCGCCCAGATCGCTGAGATAGTCCTGAAGTTCCAGGAAGTCGGTGTCGTCGGTCGTGTCGGCACTCTCTTCGGGTGCTTCCAGACCAACGGACGCGGCAAACCCTGCAGGCGGGTCCGGCAGGGTCAGGCCATAAAGAAGGTCCACCAGGGCACGGCTGGTTTCGAAATCGGTTGTGTAGTCGGCGGTGCGTGTTTCTTCGCCAGGATCCTCACCGCGCAGCAGCAGGATCAACTGGCCTTCACTGACTGCAACCGTCAGTAGCTCAGCCTGTTCGGGTGTGACTTCAAGGGTGGCGGTTGGCCGGTTGGTATCCATTTCCGGCAGGCCGGCCTCACCGCTGAAAATGCGGTCAATGTGGAGTACGCGCACATTCTCGATCAGGCTCTCGGTAAAGCGGCGCGGATCCTTGACCGGCTCTTCGGACGTGTCGGCAATCTCGAACTGGTAAAGCACGTCGACCCTGTCGCCGGGTGCAATAAATCCGGAGACCGCACGCGTCTCGTCCAACCGCACCGTGATCGCCCGCATGCCCGGCTGCAGGATCGACGTAATATAGGTGTCCTGCCCCGGGAGGATCATGCGCTCGACGATCAGTGGCTCGCCGGCATCAAAGGTGACATCGGTCAGCGCGCTGCGCAGATTGTTGACGTCCATGCTGCCTTCACGCAGCCAGTTGGTCTCGATTTCTTCGGAAGGGAAGTCCTGCCAGACCCAGTCGCGGTCGGTCAGGATCGTGCCCTCATCAAGGTCGCGACGGGCAACCAGCACACGGGCGGATTCCGGCACCCGACGGGCCAGGAACTGTGAGACAACATAGTCGGGGCTGTAACGCACAGGAGTTTCAGAAAGCTCGCCTTCAAGTGCACTGCGCAACACCAGACGCAGGCGACCCATCTGATCGGCGACGGCAACAATCTGGGCTTCGTTGGGCGTAACTTCCAGCGTTACGGTTTCGGCAACTTCCGTCAGCGTCTCGCCGCTGGAATTGCCTTCTTCGTCACGCCTGCTTTCAGTCGCAACTTCCTGGTCAACCGCCAGAACACGCAGATCCTGCAGCACGGTTTCACTGACCACGCGGTTGGTGGTTTCGCCGGTCACCTCGTCGGTGTCGAGCACGTCGAAGATCACGACCAGATCGATGCGGTCACCCGGCAGGACAAAGCCGCCGCCACTGGTCTCGGGATTGACGCCCACGGTGACGGCACGCATGCCAGGTGCCAGGACGCCCGAGAGGAAGCCGGAATCGCCGCGATGGAAAAGCTTGGAGGAGATGATGGGTTCGCCGGCGATGATCTCGACGCGCACGGCAGAGCCGCGGATGTCGTCCAGGATGCCCTGGTCGATCTCATCCGTCGCCGCCTGCGCACTGCGCATGACGTAGTCGGGCTTGGATGGAGTCTTCAGGCCAGAGTTGCCAGCGCAGGTCCTCGCTCTGGATGATCTTGCCCAGGGGCAGATCATCGGCGCTGACCAGCACCTCGACCTTGGGTTCCTCGATGACTTCGGGCGGCTTGTTGCGCAGCCTGTTCGGTCGACGCCAGAAACTGGCTGACGAAAGAAGGCCGTCGCACCGGCAACAGCCAGTGCGACCACGATCAGGATGATGGTCACGACGCGCATGGCGTGTTTCGAATCGCCCCCGAAAAATTTAGCCCACGACAGAATTATCGTAATCTG
>CALSLK010000005.1 GCA_943787175.1 uncultured Alphaproteobacteria bacterium | reverse complement strand
TCTCGACGGTTTTGACCTTCATGTCACGCTCGAACCCTGCGCCATGTGCGCCGGCGCCATCGCCGAAGCTCGCATCGCACGGCTTTATTACGGTGCCGGAGACCCAAAAGGCGGCGGCGTCGACCACGGCCCCCGCCTCTTCAACCAACCCACCTGCCACCATCACCCGGAAGTCTACGGCGGCATCGACGAAACCCGCTCGGCCACCTTGCTGCGCGAGTTCTTTGCTGGACTTCGGAAGTAGGGAGCCATCATGCATGACGACCTGATCGGGCTTGCGCCCGCCGCCACCGAACCCCTGACCGGCTATAGCGACCTGGACGATGTTGCCATGTCGGGCGCCGCTGAGACCTTCCGCGCCGCTATGGCGACGCGGCGCACCGTGCGCGATTTCTCGGATCGTGCGGTTCCCCGTGCCGTTATCGAAACCTGCCTTGCTGCCGCACACCGCGCGCCATCGGGTGCAAACCAGCAGCCCTGGCACTTCGCGATGGTCGGTGATGGCGCGATCAAGAAGCGTATTCGTGTGGCTGCCGAGGAAGAGGAGCAGGTCTTCTACCGTGAACGCGCGCCCCGCGAATGGCTCCAGGCGCTGGCCCCATTGGGAACCGACTGGCGCAAGCCGTTTCTTGAAACCGCGCCCTGGCTCATTGCCGTCTTTGGCGCCCGGCACGGCATTGGTCCGGATGGCAAACGCCAGAAGCATTACTACGTGCCCGAAAGCGTCTGCCTGGCCTCAGGCTTCCTGCTCTGCGCACTCCATCATGCCGGTCTGGCCACCCTGACCCACACGCCAAGCCCCATGGGCTTTCTCAACGACATCCTGGAGCGCCCGGAAAACGAGAAACCCTATCTCCTGATCGTTGCCGGTCATCCCGCCAGCGGATGTCAGGTACCGGCGATCAAACACAAACCCCTGGACGCTGTTACAAGCTGGTTCTGACGGTGCCAAACCGCTAGATCCAACGCCGTACCTTCTGGCAGTACGCGCCATAGGCCTTGCCGAACAGTTCATCGAGATAACGTTCCTCGCGCAGGATCACGCCCCAGTGCAGGGCGGCAACCAGCAGGGGTGCCAGAGCGAACAACCAAAGTGTGTCGATTGCGAACGCTGCTCCCAGAAATGCCACCACCAGGGCGAGATAGATCGGGTTGCGCGACCAGCCATACGGGCCACTTTCGACCAGATGCAGGGTCGGCTTGTAGGGTTCAACGGGGGTTTCTGCGCGCCGGAACAGCCATATGCACCAGCCAACCAGGCCCAGCGCCATGGCAATCAAGGCCGACCCCAGCACCGCCTGAACCACATCGTTCAGGAACGGCGCGGGGACCAGAACATCCAGCTCAACCCCGGCCAACAGCAGTGCCAGAAAGATAATCGGGGGCGGCGCAATGACGCCGGCGGTTTTCTTGTCCTTGGCCATCGGGCTCAACGCCCCACCGCGCGCCAGCCGATGTCGCGGCGGCAAAAGCCCTGGGGCCAGTCGATCCTGTCGACGGCTTCATAAGCACGGGTCTGGGCGTCTTCGATGGTCTCGCCCAGGGCCGTGACACCCAGGACGCGGCCGCCGGTGGAAAGCCATTGGTCGCCATCGCGGCGGGTGCCGGCGTGGAAGACGGTAACGTCCTCCATGGCATCGGCGGCCTCCAGGCCAGACATGGGCGTGTCCTTGGGATAACTGGCGGGATACCCCTCTGTTGCCATCACGACGCTCAAGGCAGCCTTGGGCCACCAGCGCAGGGAGGTGTGGTGGAGCTCACCGCTCCGCGTTGCCATCAGGGCTGGCAGCAGGTCCGACATCAGGCGCGCCATCATCACCTGGCATTCGGGATCGCCAAACCGCACGTTGAATTCCAGCAGTTTTGCGCCCGATGGCGTCATCATCAGACCGGCAAACAGGACGCCCCGGAACGTGCAGCCCCGCCGGGCCATCTCGGCCACGCTGGGGCGGATGATGGTTTCCAGAATGCTCTCCTCGACCGCATCGGTGACAATCGGCGTGGGCGAATAGCAGCCCATGCCGCCTGTATTGGGTCCGGTGTCGCCGTCGCCAACCCGCTTGTGATCCTGTGCCGTAGCCAGAGGCAGTACGGTTTCGCCGTCGACCAGAACGTGGAAACTGACTTCCTCGCCCTCCATGAATTCCTCGATCACGACGCTTGCGCCTGCCTCTCCGAAGACATTGCCCACCAGGGCATCGTCTATCGCGGCGTGAGCCTCCTCCACACTCATGGCGACGGTGACACCCTTGCCTGCGGCCAGCCCGTCGGCCTTCACGACAATGGGTGCGCCCTGATCTGTGACATGGGCCCTTGCGGCTTGGGCATCGGTAAACCGTGCCCAGCCAGCCGTGGGCACACCGGCGGCGTCGGCCACCTCTTTCATGAACGTCTTGGAGCCTTCCAACTGTGCTGCTGCCGCACTAGGGCCAAAGCAGGCAATCCCTGCGGCTTCCATGGCATCTACCAGACCGGCGACCAGCGGCGCCTCGGGCCCCGGGACACAGAAGTCGATGGCGTTGTCGCATGCCCAGGTAACAAGCCCCGCGATGTCCTCTGGTTTCAGATCGATGAGGGTGGCGACCGACGCAATGCCCCCATTGCCTGGCGCAGCAAACAGCTCGGTGACCAACGGCGAATTCGCGATGGCCCAGCACAACGCGTGTTCGCGCCCGCCACTGCCGATTACCAACACTTTCATAGCCTGCCTCCATCTGACGGGCGAACCCTTCGGTTTCGCCCTGCGTTCACGTGCCACGCAGGCTCCGCGCCTGACCGGCGCGCCGGTGCCGTCGCACCGGCCCACCGGTGCGAGATTGCGTGAGCAATCCACACCAAACAGGCTGGCGCAGCCAGTGTGGCCTTGTATCATGAGCCCATGTCAGACACAGCCAATCCAGCCAAGACGCCTGCGGATAACCTGCGGGAGTTTTCCGTCGGCGAAATCGCCCAGGCGGTCAAACGCACGGTCGAAACCACCTTCGACCGGGTCCGCATTCGCGGTGAGATCGGGCGCGTAACCCTGGCTGGTTCCGGCCACATGTATCTTTCCATGAAAGACGACAACGCGGTGCTCGATTGCGTCGCCTGGCGGGGCACGGTCAATCGCTTCACCCATATGCCCGAACAGGGGCTGGAGATGGTCGCGACCGGTCGCATGACGACCTATCCCGGCCGCTCGGCCTATCAGCTCATCATCGAAAGCATCGAACCTGCCGGGGTCGGCGCGCTCATGGCGCTGCTGGAACAACGCCGCAAACAGCTTGCCGCCGAGGGGCTCTTTGCCGAGGAACGCAAGAAACCGCTGCCCTATCTGCCCAATGTCATCGGCATCGTCACCTCGCCCACTGGCGCGGTCATCCGCGACATCATGCACCGCCTGCGCGACCGTTTCCCGCGTCATGTCCTGCTCTGGCCTGTCGTGGTTCAGGGTGATGCGGCCGCCGAACAGATCGCCACGGCGATCCGCGGATTCAACGCCATTGCGCCCGGCGGCCCCGTGCCGCGACCTGACCTGCTGATCGTCGCGCGCGGTGGCGGCAGCGTCGAAGACCTCTGGGCCTTCAACGAAGAAGCCGTCGTGCGCGCAGCCGCTGAAAGCGATATCCCGCTCATCTCTGCCGTGGGCCATGAAACCGATACCACGCTGATCGATTATGCCTCGGACCGCCGCGCGCCCACACCCACCGCGGCTGCCGAGATGGCGGTGCCTGTGCGTGCCGAACTCGAAACCCGCGTGCTTGATGCGCAAAGCCGCCTGATCGGTGGCACGGCACGGGTGCTCGAGCGCCTGCGCAGCGACGTGCGCGGTCTCAGCCGCGGCCTGCCGCATCCCACCCGCGTGATCGAGCAGAAGACCCAGGATCTCGACAACGCTGCTGAAACTCTGCGCCGGGTCATGACGCTGTCACTCAGTGAACACCGTGGTGGCGTGCGTGAGCTGGCTCATCGTCTGCGCCATCCCCGCGAAACCATCGCCGAAAAACGCGCGGCGTTGGCCCAGGCCAGTGCAGCTCTGCGTCCGGGCGCACTTGGTGAACGACTGGCGCAATCGGGTGAACGGCTTGAACGTGTCGGGCGTGACCTCGGGCGCGCCTTCGATCAGCGCATGACCGAGCCACAGCAACGGCTGGGACAATTCACCAAACTTCTCGAAAGTCTGAGCTACAAGGGCGTGCTCCAGCGTGGCTATGCCGTTGTACGTGGTGGGGATGGAGCACCCTTGTCACGCGCTGCTGACGTCACCCACGGTGCTACGCTCGCCATCGAATTCGCCGATGGCGCGGTCGCCGCCACAGCCGGCGAAGGCGCCCTACCGCCTGCACCTGCAAAGGCCGCCAAGCCGGCCCCGAAGCCCAAAGCACCCAGGCCGGCCCCCATCAAGCAGGGCGATCTCTTCTGAACGTCGCTTCGATGAAGAAAAAGAATGGGCACGCGGAGCCGCGGAGCCGCGGAGGACTGGGAGGCTTCGCTGGGTCAATGCGACTGTGTTGAACGCGATGACACGATAGGGTGCGCGTGTCTGATTTGTTTGCCGCGCCTTGCGCGGCAACCATGTTCCGGCCGGTCGATACGCAAACATGTCCGCGTTCATCCCTGGACAGCGACCACACTCGAACTCCGCGTTCTCCGCGGCTCCGCGTGACACACGCCCTCGGGCTTGTGCTCAACCCGTCAGTTCACCCAGCACCTTGTCCAGAGTTTCGACCAACAGGTCGGCTTCGGCGTGGCCGAAAGGCATGGGCGGGCGCACCTTCAGGGTGTTGTGATGGATGCTCGCGCGGTTGAGCAGAATGCCCTCGTGGCGCATCGCGTTGGAGACCTTTTCGGCCAGTTTGGCATCAGGCTCCCTGGTCTCGCGGTTCTTCACCAGTTCCGCGCCGAAAAACAGGCCGGACCCCCGCACGTTACCGATGGCTTCATAACGCTGGGCCAGTGCCGCCAAGCGTTCGCGGGCATAGTTCCCGGCGTCCTGCGCATTGGCCATCAGATTCTCGTTTTCCAGCACGTCCAGCGTCGCAATCGCTGCCGCACAGGAAACCGGGTTGCCGCCGAAGGTGTTGAAATATCCGGTCGTCTCGCGAAAGGCGGACAGGATTTCGGGCGAACTGATGACAGATCCCACGGGATGACCGTTGGCCATGGGTTTGCCTGTGGTCACGATCTCGGGCGCCAGGCCGATTTTTTCGTGGCCCCACATATGGGTTCCCGTGCGTCCGAACCCGGGCTGGACCTCGTCGGCGATCATGATGCCGCCGGCTGCGCGTACCGCCTTGGCGGTTTCATCGAGAAAACCTGATGGCAGAGTCGGGAATCCCTCGTTGGCGAAATAGGGGTCCAGAATGAAGCAGGCAACGCCGTGACCTGCTTCCTCAAGTTCGTGGATGGCCTGTTTGACATGGGCCGTGAAGGTTTCGGCAAACCCCTTGCCCTCGGCTTCGCCCATGGGGCGATAGCTGTCGGGTGCCGGCACAAAACGCACCCAGTCGGCGCGCCCGCCAATGGGTTCGCGGTGGCGTGTCACCTGTGACACCAGCCAAGTGTTGCCATGATAGGTGTCGTCGGTCGCGATAATGCCGATCTTGCCCGTCGCGGCCTGGGCCATGCGCAGCGCGATGTCATTGGCCTCGCTTCCCGTACAGGTCAGGATCGCGGTCGAGAGATTGCTGCCCAGATGCCCGGTCAGGCGCTCGACGTAATCGAGGATGTTGTCGTGCAGATAACGCGTATGGGTGTTCAGTGTGGAAGCCTGGCGCGTGATCGCCTCAACCACATGCGGGTGGCAATGGCCGACATGGGGCACGTTGTTATAACAATCGAGATACTTGCGTCCGTCAGCATCCCACAGCCACACGCCTTCACCCTTCACCAGATGAACCGGATCGTCATAAAATGTCGGCAGGTTCGGCCCCAGCAGCTCGCGACGGCGCTCGATCAGTGTTGCTGTGTCCTGGGGCATCTTGGTTCTCCTGCTTGCGGGTGCCGTACTATCGAACTGTGCTGGCGTGGATGCAACGCGTGTCGCCCGACATTCCGATGTCGCCAGAAGCGCTGATTCAAGGTCTGAAGACTCTGTCCTGCGAATTGAGCCCAAGGTCGGTCAATCATAACGCGATGAGTTTTCAGTCCATCCGATGTACCCTTGGTTGCTATTCGAAAGGGACATCATGACAAACCTGACAACACGTTTCCTGGCGGCAGGGCTGATTGTGCTGGGTGGGACCGGGCTGGCAACCGCGCAGGTCGACGTTGATGACGAGCGCCGGGTGGTCGGTGGCGTTCTGGTCGTCGAAGTGGACCTGAACGTTACCGACCTGACCGAAGATGTTGCGGGCATCATTCTGCATTGCACGGTGGAATCGATGTTTGAGGCCTACGGTGTGGTGGGCCAGGGCAAAGCCTTTCTCTTTGATGAAGGCGAATACCCCGAAGAAGCTTTTTATGAATCAGGTGTCGCGTTCCTGGAAAACCTGAACCTGATCCCCGTGGATAGTGTTTTTGGCTACGGCGGAATCCGCAGCATTTCCCAGAAGGTTGAAGTCCTCCTGATCGATGATCAGGAACCTGACCGTCTGGAATCATGGGTCAGGGGCGCATGCGACCTGCAGTTGGTGGCCAAGGGTTGGACGTTTGAGGCTGATATCAATGATATCGAGGGGGATTACCCCGCAGATTGCGCAGCCGCGCCCGCCGGCCTGTTCACGTGCATCCGGCCGGGAACAACAGTTCAGGACGCAACATTCACCTTTGAGCGTGATTTTGATGCGGGATCAGCCAGCACGGACGATGGGAACTAGCGCAAAACTCCTTTCGGCATGCCTGTCTGCGGCCTGCATGATTTTCGCTGTGCCTGATGTGCGGGCGCAGGAAACGCAATCGGTGTCGGCCCAGCTCGGCTTTCATGGCTGGGCGGATGGGGAGCCATTGGCTGGGTCTGTCGAGCTCGGCTTTACAGGCTGGGGAGCGCCTGCATCACCGACCGCGGTCCTGTCTTTTTCCGGATGGCAGGATGATGGCGTTTCTCCTCCTGTCGTGCTGTCTTTTTCGGGGCACGGTGGTGGCACGGAGATCATCCCGATCGTTTTGGCCTTTGCCGGTTGGGCGTCACCAGACCAGTCCGTTACGGGGCCAATAGGTTTTTCTGGCATGGGTTTCTCGTCGCAGGCCATCGATGGTGCCCTGGCGTTCTCAGGTTGGAGCAGCAACGATCAATCTGTTTTCGGCCAGGCAGGTTTTACAGGTTTTGGCCTGACCACAGATGGACCATCGGCAGCCTTGCGGTTCTCTGGCTGGAACGTCCTCACGAAAGACCTGTCTGCACAACTCAGCTTTGCTGGCTGTCTGCCGGAACTTCCCGTGGCCGATATCGCCTTGCGCAATCAGAGCCAGGTGCAGGCACATTTCGCAGCCACGGATACCGACCCCAACATGGATGTCGAAGGCAACTGGATCGTTGCCTGGGAAGATGCGATCAACACGTCTGCACATGTCATTTTGACCAAGGGCGGTACGTGGGACTGCCTCGCCGATGGCGATGGTGATTGCTGGTACCAGTTCACACCGCGCCCGTGACGCGCCGTGGGCAATCGATATGTGGATTCCTGATTTCAGGACGTTCCCGACCGAAGCCGAAGTCTCGGCCGCCCGGCAGGTAACGGCAGAATATTACTACGGCGTACTGGGGCACTGGGGGGGGGCGATTTCACAGGCACCGCTTCACAAAACGAAATCACCGGCGAGTGGCACTACAAAGACGAAACAGGTCGCGAAACCTGGACCAGGGTGGAGACGTCCGTGACAGCAGTGCAGTGGCAACGAAGGCCAGCTGATCTCAGCAGGTACTCCGGTCATGGTGCACTCAGACTATTTTGGCCCTGACGTTGCAAGATACGGCGACCGTCCAGAGATTAGCTTGCGTGTATTCGGAGAAGGGCTCTGGGGACGGCATCGCTGGTGGATTCCACGCGAGTCAGACATCGAGTTCCACAGCGCCTTCTATCTGTGCGCCGACTGGTTTCAAACTTTGGAATCCTACCGGGACAGCGATTCATGTTTTTCTTCAGGCGGAGTCATCGGCCTCGAACTCACCTTTAAACTATGGCCCCAGGCCCTGCCCGGCCGCCACTATCTGTATCTCGATGACCATACGATCCCATTCGACCTGACGTTGAACGACTATGAGTCCGGCGTAGCGGCCACAGCACTGCGGCTACTGACTGTTCTGCCCCGGTCGCTGCTTTTGAACCGTTCGGGATGAACCATTCCGCGCGTCGATCTGGCGGCCTCAATCGGGCCAGCGGCGGTGAATCCACAGCCAGTGATCGGGGTACTCGCGGATCCAGGATTCGAAGGTCTGGTTGACCGCCAGCAGGATGGCGCGCACATCGGCGGCCTTGTCGCCGGTGCGCGGGATGTCGATGGGCTTGAAGACATGGGCGTTGAAATGCGCATTGGGCAGGCGCCGCACGCGCACCGGGCACCAGCGGCACGTCATACTTCAGCGCCAGTTCGGCAATGGCCGGGGCGGTCATGGCGTCACGGCCGAAGAACGGCACGGCGACCCCTTCGTTGAACTTCTGGTCGGCCAGAATGGCGATTGCACCCTTGTTGCGGATCGATGCCAGCAGGGCACGCGCACCGTCGCGGCCTTTGGGCACCCAGGTGCCGCCGCGCTTGTTGCGCCAATGCTGAATGATCTTTTCGGACCATGGGTTGCTGGCCTCGCGATAAACCAGCGTCAGGTCCAGGCCCCGCTGAATGGCAAGCAGGGACGAGACTTCAAAGTTGCCGAAATGGGCGTTGAAGAAGATCGCAGGCATCGGTGTCGTGGCGGGATTGTCCAGGTCGACGTCAGCCGTCACGCTGACCCGGTCGCCGTGATAGACGTCGATCTTGTGAAGGTGCGGGGTCTCGCCGACAAAGCGGCCCAGATTGTCCCACATACCCCGGATGATCCGCTCGGTTTCGGTTTCGTCCAGGTCCGGCAGGCTCGCCTTGATGTTCGCCCGTGCGATGGCGTTTTTACGCGTCATGGCCCGGCCCAGCATACGCCCAAGGAACCCGCCCATGGCTGATGCGCGCTCGATGGAAAACATCGAGAGGAAAGAAAAGACCAGCCACAACAGAGAGGCTTCAAGGAGGTAGCGCAGGGTTTTCATAGGCCCGGATGGGATCGGAGGGAAAACAGAAGATCATCGAGCTTATCCCAGTCACGGAAGACAAGCTCAACCCCGACCGGTTCGGCCAGGGTCCGTGTATCGGCATCCAGGCGCACCCAGTCCTTTTCCGTCGTGACCAGGCGCGCGCCAGTCCCGGGTCGCAGCTTCCAGCATCTCCATGACGACCATGGGGTCGAGCGACCTGGTGATCCGGGAAAGCTCCGGGTCTGCTGGACCACGGCACCGGCCTGGCGCAGGGTCTCGAAGAACTTTCTCGGGCCGGGCGATGCCGGCAAAGGCGTGCACCGGCACGCCCTCCAGCGCCATGGTCTCGGGCCTGGGATTGAGGTCGGCGTGCAGCACGGCTGACACCATGTCCGGCGACCCGCTCGGCCATGCCGTGGCGGTCCTCGCCGATGATGACCACGGCCTTGCAGCGCTCCAGGGCGTCGACCAGGCGGTTCGCGCAGGGGGCCGGCAGGCATCACGCGCCCGTTGCCCAGGCCCCAGGGGCCGTCGATGACCAGGATCGAGAGGTCCTGCTTCAGCGAGAGGTGCTGCAGGCCGTCGTCCATGATCAGGATGTCGGCCTCGTCGGCCAGGGCGCGCACCGCGCTGGCCATCCGGTCCGCACCGACCCAGACATCGGCATGGCGCGCCAGCAACAGGGGCTCGTCCCCCACATCGGCCGCCCTCTGTTGCACTTCGGGATCGACCTTCAGCGGCCCGGTCTCCCTGCCGCCGTAGCCCCGCGAGAGGATGTCGGGCCACCAGCCCTGGGCGGCCAGCCGGTTGGTGATGGCGATGGTGGTCGGGGTCTTGCCGGCGCCGCCCACGGTGACGTTGCCGATGCAGACGACGGGAATGCGGATACCCGTTCGGGCTGGCTGGGTGGCGCGGCGCCAGCGCACGACGGCGGTCCAGATCGCGGCGGCGGGGCTTCAGCGCCCAGGCGAAGCACGCCGCCGGTTTCCCAGAATTGCCGGGCGCGCGCATCATGAGCTGTGGCTCCAGCACCGGGGCCAGGGCACCCAGCGCGGCATCGACAATGCCGGCGGCATCAGCCAAGCGCGCGCTGTTGCCCACGTGCTACCGATCTGGGCCAGGGCGTCGGGCTGGGACGCAGCAGCCGCGATACGGTGGCGGCCAGGGTTGCCGGGTCGGCCACCTCGACGGCACCGCCTGCCTGCAGCAGAGGCTTCGGCCGCCTGGCCGACATTTTCCATGTGGGGACCAAACAGGACGGCGCGGCCCAGCAGGGCGGGCTCGCGCGGGTTGTGGCCGCCGACATGCAGCATGGACTTGCCCATGAACACCGGGTTGCCCAGGCGCAGGTAAAGGCCCATCTCGCCCATGCTGTCGCCCAGGAAGAGATCGGTTCGCGGCCTGGGGCAGTTCGTTGCGCCCGCGCCGCGCGACCTGGTAAACCCCAGCTCGGTCAGCTCCGTCATCAGGGCATCGCCCCGGTCGGCATGGCGCGGCACAATCACCGTCAGAAGCCCCGGGTGGGATGGTGCAATCTGGCGATGCACATCAGCCACCATGGCTTCATCCCCGGGATGGGTGCTTGCTGCGACCCAGACCGGCCTGTCTCCAATCGCAGTCACTACGCGCGCCAGGCTTTCGGCATCGGCTTCAAGAGCCGGTGCTGCCGCCTTCATGTCACCGGCCGTGATCACGTTGCGCGCGCCCAGTGCGGTCAGGCGCGCACCGTCGGCTTCGCTCTGGGCCAGCACGACATCGAACCCGGCGATCATGGCCTGGGCCAGGGATGGTGCACGGCGCCACCGTGCAAAGGAACGCGGCGACATACGCCCGTTGATCAGCGCGGTCGGAATGGAGCGCCGGCGTGTCTCAAGCAGCAGGTTGGGCCAGAGCTCCGACTCGACCCACAGCGCGGCATCGGGCTGCCACCGGTCAAGAAAACGGGCCACCGCGCGCGGCCCATCGAGCGGCGCATATTGGTGGAAGGCATTGTCAGGCAGGCGCCGCGCCATGATCCCGGCAGATGTCGTGGTGCCGGTCGTCACCAGAATGGTGGCCTCGGGTTCGGCGCTCAGTCGATCGATCAGGGGCAGGGCCGAAAGCGACTCACCAACGCTGGCGGCATGGATCCACAACAGACGGCCCGGTGGCCGGCTGCTGTCGGCATGGCCCAGCTTCTCGGACATGCGTGCGGCGTCTTCCTTGCCGCGCCACAGGCGCAGGCGAAGCAACAGTGGCATGAACGGTTCTGCTGCGTGTGTCGACAGGCGATACATTCCTGCAAGCATCAAGCGGCCCGTCAGGCCTTGGCGGCGGTCTTGGGCGCCACGGGTTCGTCGGTGATCTGCAGGTTCTGCAGTCCGGCATAGAGGCCACGTTTAGCCAGAAGCTCGGTGTGGGTCCCGCTTTCGGCAATCGTGCCTTCGCTCATGACATAGATCACGTCGGCATCGGCAATGGTCGAAAGGCGGTGGGCCACCACCAGCGTCGTGCGGCCTTGCGCCAACCGCGCCAGGGCTTCCTGAACCTGACGTTCCGACTGGGAATCCAGGGCGCTGGTTGCCTCGTCCAGCAGCAGGATCGGCGCGTCGCGCAGGATCGCACGGGCAATGGAAAGACGCTGGCGCTGGCCGCCTGAAAGCTTGATGCCGGACTCACCCACCACCGTGTCGTATCCCAGGGGCATTTCCATGATGAAGTCATGGGCTGCGGCATCGCGTGCAGCGGCTTCAATCTCGGCCTGGCTGGCCTCCATGCGGCCATAGGCGATGTTGGCGCCGACCGTGTCGTTGAACAGCGCGACTTCCTGGCTCACCAGCGCGATGTTCGAGCGCAGGCTGGCCAGCGTGACGTCGCGAATGTCGGTGCCGTCCACCGTGACCGTGCCGGCATCGATGTCATAGAAGCGCGGGATCAGGTTCAGCACCGTTGATTTGCCGGCTCCCGATGGCCCGACCAGCGCAGCGGTCTTGCCTGCGGGCACCTCCAGCGAGATGCCGTTGATTGCAGGCACGCCGCCATAAGCAAAGGTCACATCGGTAAAGGTCAGGCGTCCGCCATCAATCGCAAGAGCGCCGGCGTTCTCCCGGTCGCGGATGGTCGGCTCAAGATCGACCAGCGCCAGAACGCGTTGGGCCGCAGCCAGGCCCTCCTGGAGATGGTTGTTGAGCTTGGCAAAGTTCTTCAGCGGCTGATAGGCCAGCAGCAGTGCGGTAATGAAGCTGAAGAACGCACCCGCTGTGGTCGTGCCGGCAATCACCTGATCACCGCCGTAAACGATGATCACGGCAATCGCGACACCGGCCAGCGTCTCCATGATCGGCGAGATCGCCGCCTTGGCCCGCATGGTCTTGAAGATCTTCATGAACAGCGTGTCGATGCGCTCACGGGCACGCTCGATCTCGTGGTTTTCCTGACCATAGGCCTTGATATGACGCACGCCCCGGAAGGTTTCCGACATGAAACCCGTCACCGTTTCCAGTTCGGCCCAGGCCCGTGTGGCGCGCTTGCGCACCTTGCGACCGATGGCCGAAACCGGGAAAAACGCCAGCGGAAAGACAAAAAACGCAACGCAGGCCAGCGCCCAGTCCTGGTAGAACATCAGCGCGACCAGGAATGCCAGGGTCAGCACATCCTTGGCCATGGCGGTCAGCGTGTTGGCCACGGCATCGCGCATCAGGTCCACGTTGTTCATGCAGCCGGCGATCAGTTCACCCGTTGATGCACCATGGAAAAACGCCATGTCGGCACGGATCAGGCTTTCAAACACACGCTGGCGGATATCGGCCACGATGCGCATGGAAACCCGCGCCATGATCACCGTCTGGGCATAATCGGCCAGCCCTTTGACGACAAAGACCACCAGCACCGCCACGGTAATCACCATCAGGCGGCTGTGATCCTTCTCGATGAAGATCTCGTCCAGGATCGGTTGGACCATCCACGCATAAGCCGCCGTGGTTGCAGCCACCAGCGCCATGAACACCACGGCCAGCAACATCTGGGGGATGTAGGGCCTGATATGCTCGCGCATCAACCGGCCGATAATGGCCTTGGTCGGCAACGCTGCAGGTGTTGGCTCGCTCATCAGGGTTTCCGTCGGGTCACCGGGCGACCCATCATGGTAAGTATCTGTTTTAGAACATTTTGCGATCATAAGGAATCGCAGGAGACATGGGTTCAAAGCATCCAATTACCAGTGTCATCCCGGCCTTGAGCCGGGATCCCGGTCCGCACGTTGCTTTTGAAACCCGTCGTGACGAGATCCCGGATCGGCGGCCTGGTCGGCCTTGTCCGGGATGACACCTCGTTTGTTACGCCGACCGCGCTCAGTCCAGCCGTGCCACCAGATCAATCAGGGCGTCATGCAGGGCAGGGTTGGCGGCAGCCAGCGTGGGGTGACGTGCGGCTTCAAGGTTATAGATATAGGGCTCACCCTTGGCGGTGCCACAGCGCCCGCCGGCCTCGTTCACGATGATATCGGCACCAGCCAGGTCCCAGTCGCTCTTGGGTCCCAGGGAAAGCGTCGCGTCGTATTTGCCACAGGCGACCAGCGCCATGCGATAGGCCACGGAATTGACTGCGTCATAGGTCGCGGGTTTCTGCGTCATCTCGTCGATCGTGCGTTTGATCATGCGCGCACTGGCCAGCAGCCGTGCGTCGTCAAAGTCGGCACGCTCGGAAACCTTGATCACGGCATCGTTCAGCCGTGCGCCGCCGTTGCTATAGGCATCGAAAAACTCGTCGGTGGCCGGATTGAAGACACAACCGCTCACCGGGCGGCCATCGACCACCAGAGAGGTTGCCACTGTGAATTCCGGGCGCTCTTCGAGAAACGCGCGCGTCCCGTCGATGGGATCAACGATCCACAACACGGACTGGTTCAGGCGGTCGGAATCATCCTCGGTTTCCTCTGACAGCCAGCCATAGTCCGGGCGGGCATCCATCAGGCGGGCTTTGAGCAGGGTATCGACGGCAATGTCGGCCTCGCTGACGGGATCGCCCGCGCCCTTGGTCCATTGCTCGGGCCGCTTGCGAAAGAAGCTCAGCGCCAGCGCACCGGCTTGCCGCGTCGCGTCCTTCAGCAGCCCGTGATCGGCCTCAAGGTTCAACATCAAACCCCAGCGACTGTCATACCGTCGATGCGTACGCTGGGGCTGTCGGTGCCGAACAGGAACTGCAGATCGTTGGCGGGGATCAGGTTGGCGTACATATCGATCAGATTGCCCGCGATGGTGATTTCGCTCACCGTGTCGGTCAGCTCGCCATTCTGGATGCGGAAACCCGCAGCGCCACGGCTGTAATCACCGGTCACACCGTTGACCCCAAAACCGATCAGATAGGTCACATAAAGACCGTCCTTGATGTCGGCCATCAGGGCTTCGGGGGTTTCCGTGCCCGGCTCCAGCCACAGGTTGGCGGGGGATGGCGACGGCGAGCCTGAAGTCCCGCGTGTGGCATGACCCGTGGGGGCCAGTTCCAGCTGGCGGGCCGAGCGGCAATCAAGCAGCCAGGTCGTCAGCTCTCCCCCAGAGATCAGTTCGTTGGCCCGGGTTTCCAGGCCTTCACCATCAAACGGGCGCGACCGCAGGCCGCGCTGGCGGTGTGGGTCTTCAACAATGGTAATGCCCGATCCGAACACACCTTTGCCCATGCTGTCTTTCAGGAAGCTGGTGCCGCGTGTGATCGCGGGTCCGGAAATCGCATCGATAAAGTGGCCCAGCAGGCTGCGCGCGTTGCGATCATCAAACACGATCGGCATGGCCTTGGTCGGTAGCTTCTTGGGGTTCAGCTTGAGCAGGGTGCGCCGTGCTGCTTCCGCCCCGATTTCGGCTGGCGACGGCAGGTCTTCCATATGGCGCGCTACGCGGTAGTCACCGTCGCGCTCCATGCCCAGGCCTTCACCGGCAATGACCGCCGCCGAAATGCTCGATGACGTGCCGGAGTGGCTGCCCTGGAACCCGTTGCTTGCGGCAAGGGCCGAGGTGATGCGGTGCCAGCCTGTCGAAGCGCCTTCTGTGTTGGTGATGCCCTCAACGGAACGTGCCGCGTCCTCGGCTTCCTGCGCCATGGCCATCAGACGTTCAGGCGCGGGCTCATCGTTGGCGTCGAGATCAAGATCAGGGAACTCGGTTGCCAGCAGCTCGGTTTCCGCCAGCCCCGCCAGCTTGTCCTCGGGCGCAATTTTGGCCATCGCCACGGCGCGCTCGACCAGCTCGCCAAGCGTGCTGTCGGATGGGTCGGTGGTCGAGACAATCGCCATGCGCTGGCCCACAAAGACCCGCAGCCCCAGATCGGTCGATTCAGAGCGTTCCAGTTCTTCAAGCGCACCCATGCGCCAGTTCACCGAAAGCGAGGTGTCGGAAAAGGCCACGGCATCGGCACTGTCGGCACCGGCCTTGAGCGCGCGATCAACCAGATCGCCCGCCAGATCGAGAGGTTTTTTCTGTTCTGTCATGGGGCCACGACATAAAGCGGATCGGCCCCGATGGGAACACCCTTATGACCCATCACACAGATGCACGTTGCCGCTATGTTCCATTTTGCCTAGCCTGTGTCGCGCAGGGGAAATCACTGGGGGGCAGGGAGTTCGCCATGACTATGTTGATGCCATCAAGCAAACGGGCAGGTCTGGTGCGCCTGTTCGCGCCGTTTCTGGTCCTGCTGGCAACCGCTGCCTGCGTCGCACCGCCGCCCGAACCCCAAAGGGTGCTGGCCCATGTCGTGCGTTTTCAGGACTTTGATCAGGCACTGGCCGGTCAGAGTTTTGTGATCGTGGCCCTGGCCAATCAGGCCCAGAGTGCCGAATTCAACCAGTACCGGCGCGAGATCGCGGCACGTCTGGCAGCCATGGGTCTGCACCCCGTCGAGCGCCAGGACCAGGCCGACTTCATCGTCACGCTCGACTATGCCATCGGCGCCTACAGCGCATCCGAGGTCGTGGAGGAATACGGCACCCTGGCCCCAAGCCAGCTCATCACCACCACCCAGCTGCGCTACGACGCGGTCAGCGGCACCTATCAACCTTATGAATCCAGCGAATACATCCCCGCGATCCAGGGCGTCACCGGCTATCACACCGTCACCGAAACCGTTTACGAACGCAGCTTCCTGTTCCGCATGTTCGACCTCGACCGCTCCAGCGCCGACGATCTCTACCCTGCCTATGAAGGCACGGTCACCAGCTCCGGCGCCACCCCCTCCTTCGCCGGCGTCAGCGCCTGCCTCTTCGACGCCCTCTTCTCCAACTTCCTCCAACCAGGCACCCAGGACACCAGCCAACTAAGCAGCACCTGCGTGCGGTAGGGAGCAATGACGGACCTCAATCATCTGACCGGCGAGATCGTCGATGCCGCCGTGAAACTGCATCAGGGTCTGGGCCCTGGCCTTCTCGAGTCCGTCTATGAGTTGGTACTTGCACGTGACCTCGAACGACGTTGTCTGCGCGTAGGACGCCAGATCAACCCGGCATTCGACTACGACGGTATGCACTTCGAGAACGCCTTTCGCATCGACCTGCTGGTCGAGCAAAGCGTGGTGATAGAGATCAAGTCGGTAGAGACCATCAGCCCCGTCCACACCAAACAGGTGCTGACCTATCTGCGGCTGATGGACCTCAGGGTCGGCTTGCTCCTCAACTTTGGTGCACCGGTCATGAAGGACGGAATACGCCGTGTCGTGAACAACATGAGCGAATGAGCCGCCTGGGGTCAGCAAGAAGGAAGGTTGGCACGCAGAGACGCAGAGGCGCAGAGAGTTCAGCGCGGATGATGAGGCGCCCGAGCCGAACTTACTGGATTTCTGCCGCGCTAGCGCGGCAAACAACTAAGCAGTCTGAAGTAAGGCACATCGCGGATGATGTCTGACTCCGACACCACTCGCTAAAACTCCGCGCCTCTGCGTGCCAATCCTTGCTACTTCCCTGTTACCCCGCCAGGCGGTTTGCCGCTGACGTCACCGCCAGCAGGCTGGCTTGCACGATGTTCTTGTGCACGCCCACGCCAAACACCGTGTGGCCCTCGGCGTTGCGGGCTTCGACATAGGCTGCCGCACCGGCGTCGCTGCCCTGGCTGATCGCGTGTTCGTGGTAATCGACCACCGTCATGTTGATGCCAAGTTCTTCCTTCAGCGCATGGATATAGGCATCGATCGGACCGTTGCCGGTGCCGTGGATGTCCTTTTCCTCACCGTTGATCGTCACCCCTGCGGTCATCTTGCGCAACTCGCTGGCATGGGTATCGGGCACGGTGCGATAGGTGCGAAACACCACCGGTCCCTCCGGGTTCACATAGGTCGCATCGAACGCCTGGCGTATGTCAGCACTCGACAGCTCGGCCTCCGTGTCGTCGGTCTGCTTCTGCACGACCTGGCTGAAATCGATCTGCAGGCGTCGCGGCAACACAAAGCCATGATCCTGCTCCATGATCCAGGCAACGCCACCCTTGCCCGACTGGCTGTTGACCCGGATGATCGCCTCGTAACTCCGCCCCACATCCTTGGGGTCCATGGGCAGATACGGCACTTCCCAGGTATCGGAATTGGCCTGTTCCAGGGCTTTGAGCCCCTTGTTGATCGCGTCCTGATGCGAACCAGAGAACGCCGTGAACACCAGGTCACCCGCATAGGGATGGCGGGGATGCACCGGCAGGCGGTTGCAGTGTTCGGCCACGTTGATCAGGTTGTTGATGTCGCTGAAATCGAGATGCGGATCGACCCCCTGGGTCATCATGTTCAGCCCCAGCGTCACCAGATCCACATTGCCCGTGCGCTCGCCATTGCCAAACAGCGTGCCTTCAATGCGGTCGGCCCCGGCCATGCAGGCCAGCTCGGCCGCGGCCACGCCCGTGCCCCGGTCGTTATGGGGATGCAGCGACAAAATGATCGATTCCCGGTTCTTGATGTTCTTCAGGAACCATTCGATCTGGTCGGCATAGATATTGGGCGTCGACATCTCCACCGTGGCGGGCAGGTTGAAGATGACGCGGTTCTGGGGTGTGGGTTCCCACACATCCATCATCGCCTCGCAGACCTCCACGGCATAATCCAGCTCCGTGCCGGTAAAGCTTTCGGGCGAATACTGGAAACGCCAGCGCGGCCCGGGCTGTGCTTCGGCCAGTTCACGCACCAGCTTGGCGCCGTCCGTGGCGATGGTCTTGATGCCCTCACGGTCGGAACCAAACACCACGCGCCGTTGCAACGTGCTGGTGGAATTATAGAGATGCACAATCACCCGGTCGGCCCCTTCACAGGCCTCGAACGTGCGCCGGATCAACGGCTCGCGCGCCTGCGTCAGCACCTGAATGGTGACGTCTTCGGGGATCATTTCCTGTTCGATCAGCTCACGGGCAAAATCGAAATCGGTCTGGGATGCGCTGGGAAAACCAATCTCGATTTCCTTGAAGCCCATCTCCACCAACGTCGTGAACATGCGCCGCTTGCGCTCTGGCCCCATGGGCTCAATCAGCGCCTGGTTGCCGTCGCGCAGATCAACACTGCACCACATTGGTGCTTCAGTAATCACGGCACCGGGCCAGGTGCGGTCGGGCAAGGGAACGGGTTGATACGCCTTGTAGCGGCCAAACGGCATCGCCTTGGGGGTAATCGGGGTGGGTCGTGCCATAACAAATTCCTTCAGATGCAATCACGCGCCAGATGCGCGCTGAAACAAAAACCAGTCTCAGTCCGGCCCGCTGGTGCCACACGGCACGACGGACCCGCGCGTTAGTCGCCGGTCAAAGCAAAACGGTTCGTAACGGGAAACCGGCGTTACGGCAATCAGGGCGGGGAAGGGATGGAAGATCGGGAACATGAGATCGACAACGCTATTTTAGTGAGAGGACACGGCAAATCGGCCGGCACCTCTCTGCGAGGCGCCGATCAGGCGAGTAGTAGGCCTAGGGCCAAGGTCCGGTTCGCGATCATAGAATGCGAGATATGGGGAAACGCGGGATGTGTCAAGCTGAGTGCGTTAGTGCGAACTGCGTTCGCCTCGAAGTGCGGCTCGCCTCTTTTCCACTGCGATCTCCATTGGGTGCTTTTCGACAGGCGGCAAGCTAGTCTTAAACCTCTCTATCCACTCGAACAGATTCTCTCGATTAGGTGAAGCCTCCAAGAAGCTGGCCCGGTCTTGTTCTGGTACGAGGAGGATCGCTTGAATGCAGTTGAAGGGGATCGGCCCAACATGACAGGCTTCCACGCCTGGGATGAACTTTGGATAGCCCATTCTCTTGTTCTCAATGCGGGATGCCTCGGCGTCCCAGAGTTTCTGTCGTAAGCTGTCTCTGTTAATCTGTAGCCATACCGATAGGTTGGAACGCCATTCGTGACCAAACCATCGACTCCAATTATTATATTGACCCCAATCGTGTCGAGATGTCGGGCCAAAATCAAAGAGGCTAATGCCGTTCATCTTTTGCGAGAACGACTCTGGGTATTTTGATTGCGCAGATGGTTCGATCCGTCCATCGCCAAAGATTTGTCGCAATGCAACCAAGGAAGTAGCGTGCCAAAGTCGCCCGTTTAGGCGTCCCCAAAGAGGCTCGGGTGGAAACTCTGGATCCACTTTCTTGGCTCCGAATAGAAGTGCGGTGAAGATTCACTTGTCTGTGTCTGGTTACTGCTGAATTTCGATCAGACCTGCCGTACTGTAATCGCCCCGTCTCACCCGTTCACCGCCTTCCTGGGCCGCCCGCCCTTGCGCCCGTTCTTGCGGGCTGCGGCGGCTTTGGCGGTGCTGCGGGACTGACCGCCGGTGGCGCCGAGCTGGGCGGCCATCCAGTTCCGGGATCCAAACACGCCCTGGAGCAGGGCAGGCAGATCGACGTCCGCGTCGAGGCGTGGCCAGTGCAGGCCAACGCCTGACGGGCTGAGTTCGATTTCGGCAAGGTCGGCGGGCGACGCTCCAGCCAGCCCTTCGGTTCGGGCGGCCGGAAAGGCAATCTCCACGCCGGTGTCGAGTGCAACGACGATATGCGCGCGCCTGGCATCGTAGCGGGCGGAAACGGCGTGGCCGCCCTCGCGCCGTGCCTCCATGCGCGCTTCGGCCTTGTCGAGCTCTCGTTCAGTCACGGCCATGAATTTCCCTCCAACGCACGCAAAGTGTTTCCAGGTTGTCGGCCAGGGCCGCCTGGAGGCGGTTCACCGCCGAAAGGCTTAGGCCGTAACTCTCGCGGAGCACGACCGGCCCTTCCGGGCAGTTCAGGTTGAACACCGCTTCGCCGTCGGCTCCGATGACGTGGACATGCGCCGGTCGATGGTCGTTCGGGTAGATGACCACGCGTAGGCCGTCGAGACGAAGCACAGTCGGCATGGAACTAACTTACAATACCTAAGCGCTTGGGTCGAGCGATTCAAGGCAGGTTGATCGTGCAATGGGGCGCGCAGCGCTCACTCCCGCGCCAGCCCCCACCGCACCCCTGCCGCCAGCGCCGAGCCGCCTGCGATCATCACGGCCACCGGCATCGCGCTTTCGGCATGGATGGCGCCCATCATGGCGGCGGCGATGGCGGCAAAGGTGAACTGGATACAGCCCAGAAGGGCCGATGCGCTGCCCGCCACGTCGGGGAAGCTGGCCAGGGCCAGGGCCGAGGTGTTGGGCAGCATCAGGCCCAGGGCAGAGATCGCAACGAAGACGGGGAAGATGAACCCGACCACGCCGCCCAGACCCGTTGAGGCCGTGAGCACCAGCCCGAAGGACCCCACGGCAAACGCGACCGTGCCGGCGCTCAGCAGGCGTGCGGGGCCAAAGCGGGGAATCAGGTAGCCGTTCACCTGGGCGATGGCGACAAAGCCGAAGGCGGTCAGGCCGAACACCAGGGCATAATCGTCGGGCGCAAAACCGAACAGGTTGATGAAGACAAAGGGCGAGCCAGCGATATAGGCAAACATGCCGCCCAGCGAGAGCCCGCCGATCAGCGCATAGGCCAGAAACCGCATATCCCTCAGCAGGCGCAGATAGGTGGCAAGGATGCGGCCCGGATTGAGCGACTGGATGTGCTCGGCTTTATGGGTCTCGGGCATGCGCCAGATCACGGCGGCCAGGCACACCATGCCGATTGCGCTAAGGCACCAGAAAATCGCGCGCCAGTCGGCCCAGATCAGCAGCTTGCCGCCCAGCAGCGGCGCAAACATGGGCGCTGCCCCCATCACCAGGATGAGTGCCGAGAAGATGCGCGCGGCCTCGTTTCTCTCAAACAGGTCACGCACCACCGCGCGCGCGATCACGCCGCCCGCGCAGGCGCCCAATCCCTGCGCGGCGCGATAGGTGATCAGCGCATCGATGCTGTCTGCCATGGCACAGCCGATGGACGCGGCCGAAAACAGGATCAGGCTGAAGAACAGCGGCGCGCGCCGCCCATAACGGTCCGACAGGGGGCCAAACAGGATCTGGCCCGCCGCAAAGGCGATGAAAAATGCCGCGAGCGAAAGCTGCACCGTGGCCTCATCGGTGGCCAGCGCAAGGGTCAGCGTCGGGAACGCTGGCAGATACATGTCGATGCTGAGCGGCGCAAAGGCCGTCAGCAGACCCAAAATCACCACCAGCTCCACACGCCGCCGCCCGGCCGGGACATGGGTCACGGTTTCCTGTCTCAACTCGGCTCCTGATTAACGGCTGGTCCAACACCCGAAGCGGCCCGGATACCCCAGTCTCCCGCAGGTCATCCCACCAGACAACCCAACGCGTACTCTTACCCCCCAGGGAGCCATTCTCCGGCTTGACCGGGGAATCCATGCACGGACGCGAACTCCCGCGCCGAGCACGATGACGGGCTCGTCAGGGTTGTGTGCCTGAATGCCGACGACGGCACCTGTCCCGTAATCGTTTGGGCACGCAGAGACGCAGAGGCGCAGAGATGCCCGCGCGTGATCGAAACAGCTGGCGCTGAACGATGTGGATGTCTGCCGCGCATGCGCGGCAACCAAACAAACGCAAGTGCGCGTTTTCCCGGGAGCAGGAGCGAAACTTCAACCACCCAGTAAGACTCCGCGCCTCTGCGTCTCTGCGTGCCAATCTCTTTCTTGTTTTTGGTTGCGGCCACGATCTGAAAAGCCCGAAAGCACTTGCTGTGGCCAGCAATCCGATCTTAGATATTCTTATTATGTTCTCATATGGCGAAAGGAAGAAAAAGCGCCTCATGACACCAACACGGCTGGGGTGCATGGGGTTGAACCCGTGTTTTTGTTGGGGGTCCCCTCCGGGTGCCCCGTTCGGGTCCTTGCGCTACGCCGCCGATAAGATTTCCTCAGGTCGGCGAAATAGCCTTCAGGCGCTCCTTGAAGCCCACCGCGGCCATGGCAAAGCCGCCGTCCGAGCCGTCAATGAAGTGCACGTGTTCGCTCTGTTCCAGGCTGAAGACCAGACAGGTCATCAGGGCGGCATCGGTCAGGTAGACACCATAGATCAGGTGGCCCTCCTGGTACTCGCGCTCCAGATAGGCTTCGACCGCCTGGGCCTGCTCGGTGGTGACATCCAGCACGGTGCGCAGCACGCCATCATACTTGCGGAAGTCGGTGTTGGTGCGCAGTTCCTCACGGTATTTGGGCGCGTCGTAGTCGCCGGCCTTTTTGTCGAATTTCTCGCACCAGGCCTGCACCAGACCGGTGCCCAGCACCCAGGCCTTTTTCTTCCATGCAGGCCCGCCACGCGCCAGGCTTCGCGCCTCGCGGTCTGCACCGGCCGGTGGCCAGGAGAACTGCATCGATCCCTCGTTGGCCGGCGCACTGGCGGTGAGGTCATGGCCCAGAATGCGCGCAATGTTGGCCAGGACCCGCCGCAGCAGGGCCGACTCGGCGGCAAGGCCGGGGGTCAGCCCCTTGATCATCAGGGTCATCATGGTGCCGTCGCGCGAGGCCAGCGGTTGCCAGCGGCAGGAAAGACCTTCCAGATCGGGCGCCGGGCGTTCACCCTCTGCCTTCAGCAGCCATTGCCCGCTGGCGTCCTTGATCAGGTCGTCGGCCAGGTCAGCACCACCGCCAGCCAGCATGGCCAGATGGTTGCCCGGCGACAGCAGGAACTTGCGCACCGTGACATCAACACCGCGCTTGCGCAGTTCGGCCACCGGCACCGCACCCACGCGCAGTTCCAGGCCATAGAGCGCGACCGAGGATGCCTGGAGGTCCAGCATCGCCTCGCGCGCCGTTCCGGCGATGCTGCCCGGCACCACCAGCGTGCCGCCGTCACCGCCAAAAACAAACGGCACGGCCGTCGTATCGCAGGCGTTCAGGACAGAGGTGATGGTCGCGGCGCCGACCATGTTGACGTCCTTGTAACGGCCCTCACGGATCGCAAGGGTCGAACCCACGACATCGGAAATCAGCACCACCCAGTCATCAGGCACCGGCGTATAGGCCTCGAACTCGGTGACGCCCTCGAAGCTGTCGAACACGGGCAGGTCTTCATAAAAGCGGTCGTTGATGCCGGTCATGCCGTCAGCCGCATACTACGCATGTCACTTCCAGATGGGATCGCCGGAGCCGGGCAGGCCATATTCGGCCCACTTCCTTGTCACCTCTTCTACGGTCTCATCGGTCATGCGGATCTTTTCGCCCCATTCGCGGTCGGTCTCACCGGGGAACTTGTTGGTCGCATCCATGCCCAGCTTGCCGCCCAGGCCGGAGGTCGGGCTGGCGAAGTCGAGATAATCGATCGGCGTGTTCTCGATCACCGTGATGTCGCGTGCCGGATCCATGCGGGTCGAAACGGCCCACATCACGTCTTTCCAGTTCCTCGCATCAATGTCGTCATCCACGACAATGACAAACTTTGTGTACATGAACTGACGCAGATAGGACCACACCGCCATCATCACGCGCTTGGCGTGCCCGGCGTATGCCTTCTTCATGGAGACGACGGCAATGCGGTAACTGCAGCCTTCGGGCGGCAGCCAGAAATCGACAATCTCGGGAAACTGCTGCTGGAACAGGGGAATGAAGACCTCGTTCAGCGCCTCGCCCAGCACGCTGGGTTCATCAGGCGGGCGGCCGGTGAAGGTCGAAAGATAGATCGGGTCCTTGCGCATCGTGATCGCGCTGATCGTAAAGACCGGGAAACGCTCGACCGCGTTGTAGTAACCGGTGTGATCGCCATAGGGGCCTTCGTCGCCATAGTCGGTGAGCGAGACATGGCCTTCCAGCACGATCTCGGCCTGGGCGGGCACCTTCAGCGGCACGGTTTTGCAATCGACCAGCTCGACCTTGGCGCCGCGCAGCAGGCCGGCGAACTGGTATTCACTCAGGGTATCTGGCACCGGCGTCACGGCAGCCAGAATGGTGCCTGGATCAGCGCCGATTACCACGGCGGCCGGCAACGGCTCGGGTTTCTCGTCTTTCCAACGGGCATATTGCTGTGCGCCGCCGCGATGTTTCAGCCAGCGCATCAGAGTGGTGTTCTTGCCCGTCACCTGCATGCGGTAGATGCCCAGATTGGGCGTGTCGCGTTTGTCGCCGCCGGGGCCTTGCGTCACGACCAGCGGCCAGGTGATCAGCGGTGCCGGTTCACCGGGCCAGCAGGTCTGGATGGGGAGTTTGGCAAGGTCAATGTCATCGCCCGTCAGCACAATTTCCTGACAGGGCGCTTTGGAAACCGTCTTGGGCTTCATGGCCATGACGGTCTTGAGAAGCGGATACATCTCCATGGCTTCGCGCCAGCCACCGGGCGGCTCGGGCTGGCGCAGAAAGGCCAGGGTTTCACCGACTTCACGCAACTTGTCGGACGTGCGCTCCATACCAGCGGCAACCCGCGTCACGGTACCGAAAAGGTTGACCAGCACTGGCATGTCATAGGGGCCGTTCTCGCCCACGACGTTCTCGAACAGCACGGCCGGGCCGCCATCGGCCAGCAGCCGCGTCTGGATCTCGGTCATTTCCAGCACCGGGCTGACCGGCGCAGTAACCCGTTTCAGGTCGCCGGCAGCTTCCAGTTTGGTGATGAATTCGCGCAGGGATCGATAAGCCATAAGCCTTGTTGCGGCAGGCCAGCGCTGCGGTCAAGCAGGCTGAAACTTGACCGCATGGTCAGAGGACGCCAAAAGAGATCACAACGCAGCAGGAACAGCAGGAGCGCGACATGGCCGACAAGCCCGAATCATGGGGTGATCACGCAATCACCGCGACCGATCTTCATGAATTGCCCCGTGAAATCACCTATGCGGGCGTGCCCAGCTTCCTGCGCCGGCCCTATCGCAAGGACCTTTCGGACGTCGATGTCGCCATTCTGGGTGTGCCATTTGATACCGCAACGACCAACCGGCCCGGCACCCGTTTCGGCCCGCGCGGCGTGCGTGCCGCCTCGGTCGATCTTGCCTTCGAGGCACTGGTCTACGGCTGGGATTTCCATCCCGTGACGGAAATGAAGATTGCCGATCACGGCGACCTGCCGTTCGAGTTCGCGAAACCGGCCGGCATTCCAGACGAGATCGAGAAGTACGTTGCCTGGATGCTGGAACAGGACACCATGGTGCTCTCCATTGGTGGTGATCACTTCATCTCCTGGCCGCTGATCAAGGCCCACAGCGCCAAACACGGCAAGCCGATCTCGATGATCCATTTCGATGCCCACAGCGATACCTGGGCAGACGAACATGAGGACGGCATCAACCACGGCACCATGTTCTGGCATGCCACCAAGCAGGGCTACATCGACCCCAAGACTTCGGCACAGATCGGCCTGCGCACGGTCAACGAGGACCCGCTGGGCTTCAACATCTTCGATGCACCCTGGGTCCACAAACACGGCACCGATGCGGTTGTCGAAGAAGTCCGCCGCATCGTGGGCGACAACAAGGCTTATCTCACCTTTGACATCGACTGCCTTGATCCCGCCTTTGCGCCGGGCACCGGCACGCCGGTCTGTGGCGGCCTTTCGACCGCCCAGGCGCGTGAGATCATCAAGGGCCTGTCAGGCCTCAACATCATCGGTGCCGATCTGGTTGAAGTCTCGCCACCGTTTGATCATGCCGAAATCACGGCTCTGGCCGGCGCCACCCTGGCGCTCGACTTCCTGTGCCTCTTTGCCCGCGCTCCCTGGCGCTGGACCTGAGAACCGCACTTGTGAGGAAGCTTCAGACAACCGCTCTTGCTGCGGCTCTGCTGGTGGGATTGACGTCAGCAGCAAGTGCAGAAGATGACTGGCTGTCTGGCGCCGAGCTCCAGGAGAAGATCGTCGGCGGCACGGTCAGCGGTCTCACGATTGAAGGTTACCAATGGTCGGAAACCTATCAGTCCGATGGAACCTTTGTCGTTCGGACCCATGATGGTCAGACATTGGCGGGCCTTTGGGACATCGATGGCGATCTGATGTGTGCGTCGCTTGACGCTTATCCCGAAGAGGGAAGCTGCTGGGCCATGCGCCTTGATGGCGATGAAGTCATCTATATCAGCGAGCATGGCGACAGCTCCGAAACCGGCGTGCTGAGCTTCGAAAGCACCTCGGACTTTCTGACCGCCGAGGAGATCGCGGCCAACATTATCGGCGGCACGATCACCGGAAATACAGCCGATGGCGCAACGTGGTCGGAGACCTATCACGCCGATGGCGCGTTCTCAGGTACAGGCGTCGATGGCGGTGTTCTGACCGGCCGCTGGGAGATCGACGACACCTTCCTGTGCGTCCTCTACGACGGCGATCCCGTCGCCAGTTGCTGGGCCATCAGACTGGATGGCGACAAGGTCCGCTATGTCTCCGAACACGGCTCGGACGGCGGTCACGGCACGCTGACGCGCTGACAGAACAGAAACGGGCGCCTGGACTTGCCAAGCGCCCGATCCGTGATCATCCCATGGCGAGCTGGGCCACCATGTCATCTTCGCTGACACCGGAAACCTCAACAGGCTTCTTCATGGCGTCGCGGCGGAAGGGTTCGCCCAGTTCCTGATTCAGCAGGACTTCGATGAAGGTCGTCACGCCGTCCTTCTGGGCTTCACAGCTTTCTCTAAGGGCGGTTGTGAGTTCATCCATGGTCGCTACCTGCACGCCCTTGAGCCCGCAACCGTCGGCAACCTTGGCATAGGAAAGGTTGGGGTTGAGCTCGGTGCCGACGAAGTTGTTGTCGTACCACAGCGTCGTGTTGCGCTTTTCTGCGCCCCACTGATAGTTGCGGAAGATCACCATGGTGATCGAAGGCCAGCCTTCGCGACCGCAGGCGGTCATCTCGTTCATGGAGATGCCGAATGCGCCATCACCGGCAAAGCCGACCACGGGCACATCGGGACAGCCGATCTTGGCGCCCAGAATGGAAGGAAAGCCGTAGCCGCAGGGACCAAACAGGCCCGGAGCCAGGTACTTGCGGCCTTCCTCGAAGGTCGGGTAGGCATTGCCGATGGCGCAGTTGTTGCCGATGTCGCTGGAGATGATCGCATCGCCGGGCAGGCCAGCCTGGATCGCGCGCCAGGCCATACGGGCCGACATGCGGTCGGGCTCCTTGGCGCGGGCATCGGCGTTCCAGGTCGTGCCGGGATCATCGTCCTCGTGATCCATGCTCGAAAGTGTCTGCAGCCAGGCTGATTTGGTCTGGTTGATGGTTGCCTTGCGGTCGGCGCGGTTGGTGTCGCCGGCCGTGGGCGAAAGCTGTGCCAGGATCTGGCGCGCCACCTTGCCGGCATCACCACAGATGCCCACCTTGACCTTCTTGGTGAGCCCGATGCGGTCCGGGTTCATGTCGACCTGAATGATCGCGGCATCTTTTGGCCAGTAGTCGATGCCGTAACCAGGCAGGGTCGAGAACGGATTGAGGCGTGTGCCCAGTGCCAGCACGACATCGGCTTTGGCGATCAGTTCCATGGCGGCCTTGGAGCCGTTGTAGCCCAACGGACCGACGGCCAGCGGATGTGATCCCGGGAAGCTGTCGTTGTGCTGATAACCAGAACAGACCGGCGCGTCGAGACGTTCGGCCAGTGCCTGGCAATCGGGGATTGCGCCCCCGATGACGACACCGGCACCAGACAGGATGACCGGGGAATGGGCTTCCGAAAGCAAACGCGCGGCCTCGGCGATAGCGTCTTCGCCGCCGGCCGAACGCTCAAGATTGATTGCCTGGGGCAACTCGATGTCGACGACCTGGGTCCAGTAATCGCGCGGCACGTTGATCTGTGCGGGGGCGGAATGGCGCAGGGCGTTTTCGATCACGCGGTTCAGAACTTCTGCGATGCGCGAGGGATCACGGACTTCTTCCTGATAGGCAACCATGTCCTTGAAGAGCGCCATCTGCTCGACTTCCTGGAAGCCGCCCTGGCCGATCGTCTTGTTGGCCGCCTGCGGCGTGACCAGCAGCATGGGCGTGTGGTTCCAATAGGCGGTCTTGACCGGGGTGACGAGGTTGGTGATGCCTGGACCGTTCTGGCCGATGCACATGGCGATCTGGCCGGTTGCACGCGTGATGCCGTCGCACATGAAACCAGCATTGCCTTCATGGGCGACATCCCAGAACGTGATGCCGGCTTTGGGGAAGAGATCGGAAATCGGCATGAAGGCCGATCCGATGATGCCAAAGCAGTGTTCGATGCCTCGGGCCTGCAGGACCTTCACAAAGGCTTCTTCGGTCGTCATCTTCATCGCGTATTCCCCACGGTGTTGGTGCAAGGGCGCGCCCACAAGCGTGCCAGGTCAGAGTGTGTCTAGCGCCAAGATGGCGGCGTGGACTAGAGCCAGATGCCGTTAAGTTCCTGCTCCAGCCGGTCGCGATCAGCCGCTGCAGGGCAGGAGGCTGTTGGCGACTTCTGCCAGTTTGGCGATGCCTGGTTCAATGCGTTCATCAGGAATGGATGAAAAACCAAGCCTCAGGAAGCGACGGCCCTGATCGGGATCGGCAAAGTAGATTTCGCCCGGTTCGATCACAACGCCGACTTCCAGCGCGGCGATCGCCAGGGCCCGAGCATCCAGGTCCTCTGGTCCGCGCAACCAGTAGGACGTGCCACCAAAGCCGGGGGTCTGGGACCAGCCCGGGAAGTGACGGTCCAGCGCCGTGCGCATCACCCGTGAGCGCGCCGAATAGGTCCGATGCAGGCGCGCAACAACGGCATCGTGGTGACCCAGCGACAGGAAGAGTGCCAGAACCCTTTGGTTGTTGCCGGGCGGATGGCGGAACATCAGACGGCGCAACGCGCGTGCTTCAGCGATCAGGTCCTTGGGTCCGACCATGAAACCCAGACGCAGGCCCGGCATGAGAGATTTCGAAAGGCTGCCGACATAAAGCACACGGTCCGACTGCTTGAGCGACTTCAGAGCAGGAGTCGGCGTGCTGGTGTAGTTGGTCTCGAACTCGTAATCGTCCTCGATGATCAGGGCGTCATTCTCGGCAGCCCAGGTCAGCAGGTCATACCGGCGCTGCAAACTCATGGTGCCGTTGGTCGGCGCCTGATGGCTGGGCGTGACAAAGGCGATGGCGGCATCGCCCAGCTGGTCAACACGGATGCCGTCTCCGTCGACGGGCGTGGGGCGGATATCGGCCGACATCAGGCTTAGAATGTTGCGGATGTCGGGATAGCCGGGCTCTTCGATTGCTACCGGGGTGCCCGGTTTCACAAGCAGGCTGGAGAGCATGTAGAGCGCGTTCTGGGCACCCAGTGTCACCAGAATTTCGTCATCGGCGGCACGGATGCCGCGACGTGACAGCACCCGTTGACGCAACTGCTCGATCAGCATGGGGTCGTCTTCGGTGAACCGGTCGTCGGTCCAGGCATCCAGCCATTTGCGACTCATGGCCTGGCGCGTGCAGTCGCGCCAGTCGGCAACGGGAAACAGGCTTTCGTCGATCTGGCCATAGATGAAGGGATAGGGGTAATCGTGCCAGTTGGAAGGCTTGGTGATGTTGGTCTGGCTTGCCGGTTGACGCCGCAACCGTTGGGACCAGTCAACGGAGGATTCCGATTCGTCTCCGTCCGCTGTATCTGGCGCCGTTGCCATGCCGCCGCGAATCTCGTGGGAAACATAGAAGCCGGATCGTTCGCGCGCAGTCAGGTAACCATCGGCTGCCAGTGCCTGATAGGCCAGCATGACGGTGTTGCGGGAAACACTCAGGCGTTTTGCCATGGCGCGCGTCGAGGGAATCGGCGAATCGGCCGGCAGCTGCCCGCTCAGCATCGCTTCGACCAGGCGCTCGCGAATCTGGTTCTGCAGGGTGGAGGTTTCCACCTTTTCGATATGGAACAGGCTGTCGCGCATGGCTTCTTGCCTTTGGTCCCGATCAGGTCACGGTTATAGGATAACGCATGTGGCCCCATGGCTAGAACAATCTGGTCCTATTGTCAGACCAGATTGCGACGCAGGATCAGGTATTCACGTCGTATCCGTTCGATTCCTGCCTGGAGCTTCTGAACCATGAACATGCTTGCCAAACCCCTGGAGCGCTTCGCTACCAATTCTCTGGAACAGCACTGGATGCCGTTCACGTCCAACGCCGATTTCAAGGATGCGCCGCGCCTGGTGACCAGGAGCGAGGGCATGTATCTCTGGAACCAGCAAGGTGACCGGGTGATCGATGGTTGCTCGGGCCTGTTCAATGTCGCGGCCGGCCATGGCCGTCGCGAAATCGCTGATGCGGTCTATGCGCAGATGATCCAGAACGACTACACCGCGCCGTTCCAGTTGGGCCAGCCGACCAGCTTCGCCTTTGCCGCCAAGCTCTCGAACATCCTGCCCGAGACGTTCAACCACGTCTTTTTCACCAATTCCGGTTCGGAATCGATCGATACCGCACTCAAGATCGCGATGGCGACCCAGCGTGCGCGGGGCGAATCCCAGCGTATCCGTTTCGTTTCGCGTGAGCGGGCCTATCACGGCGTCAACATGGGCGGCGTTTCGCTTTCGGGCATGGTGCGCAATCGCGAGACGTTCCCGGTCGTGATGCCCAACGTGGTGATGATCCGCCATACCTGGGATGAAGATCAGGTCTTCACACGCGGCCAGCCGGAACATCGTGGTGTCGAGCTTGCCAACGATCTGCAGCGTCATTGCGAAACCTATGGTGGCGCGACCATCGCTGCCGTCTTTGTCGAGCCGGTTGCAGGCTCCACCGGTACGCTGGTGCCACCCAAGGGGTACCTTGAGCGGCTGCGCGAAATCTGTGACGAGCACGGCATTCTGCTGGTCTTCGATGAGGTCATCACCGGTTTTGGTCGTCTGGGCAGCCCCTTTGCCACGGATGAGTTCGGCGTCACGCCCGATATCATCACCATGGCCAAGGCCCTGACCAACGGAGCGATTCCCATGGGAGCGGTTTCCGTGACGGACGAAGTTTATGAGACCGTCATGAACGCCGCGCCGGAGAAATCCATCGAGTTTGCCCACGGCTATACCTATTCGGCGCATCCGGCGGCCTGCGCTGCGGGTCTGGCAACCTTGCAGATCTATGAAGACGAGAAGCTCTTTGAGCGGGGCGCCGCCATGTCGGAGTATTTCCTGGATGCGATCTGGTCACTGAAAGATCTGGGCATTGTTCGGGACTTGCGCGGATACGGCATGTTGGCCGGAATTGAAGTGCACGGCCTTGAAGGCAAGCCCGGCGCGCGGGGCGGTGAATTGCAGAAAAATCTCTTCTGGAACGGCTGCCATATCAAATGGACGGGAGACAGCGCGATTGTTGCGCCCTCGCTCATTGCCGAAAAGCAGCACATCGATGAGATCGTCGATTGTCTGCGTGTCACGTTAAAGGATGTCTGACGATCAGTGAGCACACAGAGCACGATCCTGGCGTTGAACTGCGGTTCTTCGTCGATCAAGTTCGCGGTCTTCGATAGGGCGTGTCATGCGCTCTATCGCGGCCAGGTCGAGAACATTGGTGATGGTCTTTCACCACGCCTGATTGATGATGGTGGTTCCAGCGACCTGCCTGCCCAATTGGGCAACCACGCCAGCATTATCGGGCATCTTCTCCATGATGTGATTATGCCGCGCTTTGGCGATGTTTGCGGTGTGGGCCACCGGGTTGTCCATGGCGGCACAGCTTTCGATCAGCCGGCCGTGATTGACGGCAACGTTCGATCCGGGATCGCCGCGCTTTCACCACTGGCGCCCAGTCATCAGCCCCACAATCTGGCCGGGATTGATGCGGTCTCTGGCGCACTGCCCGATGTGCCGCAGGTTGCCTGTTTCGACACGGCCTTTCACCGCACCATTCCCGAACATCGCCAGCTCATGGCGCTGCCGCGTGCCTATGCCGACAAAGGCCTGCGGCGCTTCGGCTTTCATGGTCTGTCCTATCAGTCCATCGTTGCCCGCCTGCCAGAGGCGATTTCGGGGCGACGCGTGGTTATCTGTCATTTGGGTAACGGCTGCAGCCTGGCCGGCGTGGTGGACGGACAATCGGCCTGGACCTCCATGGGATTTACGCCGCTGGACGGGCTGATCATGGGGCGACGGCCAGGCAAGCTTGATCCCGGAGCAGTACTCTGGCTGGTCCGGCACCATGACGGGGATCTAGAAGCGGTTGACCGGGTTCTCAACCGGGAGTCCGGTCTGCTCGGGGTTTCGGGCGTATCGTCGGATATGCGGATCCTGCTTGAAGATGGCAGCGAGGCTGCCGGGTTGGCGGTCACCATGTTCGTGGACCGGCTTGTTCAGGAAATCGGGGCGGCGATGGCCGCGATCGGTGGCCTGGATGCCATTGTGTTTGCCGGTGGCATCGGTGAGAACGCGGCCATCATCCGCGCGCGCACCCTTGATGCTCTGGCCTGGACGGGGCTGGGGATCAACAAAGAAGCCAATGCCGCTCACGCCCTGACGATCAGCAAAGGTGCGTCCCGTCCAAGTGCGCATGTGATTGCGACCGATGAGGAAGCCGTCATCGCGCGTGCCGTTCTGGGCTGCGTCGCGTCGATCTGATCGCTGAAATCGAGACTGCGCGCGAGCGGGAACGTGCCCAGATAGAAACCCAACGATCCGAAGTGATCATTGAACCGATGGGCGAAGGCACCTAATCAGGCCAAAGAGTGTTCCAGCGCACTAAAATCTCCAGGTAGCCGTACGACATCTCGGGGTGCTTGGTTCACGCGTGCTCGATCTTGCTTTAGGTTGGCGGTTCGTATCCAAGCCCGAGGTTTTTTGAATGTTGAAGTTGCGTGCCGTCCTGTGTCTCTCCGCAACCGCCTTTGTCATCGCCGCCTGTGCGACGGTGCTGGAAGGAACGACTCAGAATATCACCGTGACGACCCTGCCCGAGGATGCTTCCTGCGTGCTCGAGCGTGGCGGCAATGTTTTGGCAACCGTGCTGTCGACACCACAAACCGTGGAAGTCACCAAGGAAGAAGCGCCGATCAGGCTGGTTTGCAGCAAAGCCGGTCATCTTGATGCTTCTCGCGTGGTACTGGCCGGATTCGAGGGATTCTCTGCGGGTAACCTCTTGTTCGGCGGCATGGTGGGCGTGGTGATTGATGCCTCCACGGGCGCGGTCAACCAGTACCCCCAAGAAGTCTCGGTCATGCTGCCGCCGGCATGGTTCGGGGATGCCGGTGAGCGTGATGCCTTTTTTGATATCCTGAAAGCGGATGCGGAATTCCGCGCAGTCGATGCCCTCGCTGCCGCCAATGCCAGCGCATTGTGCCGCAAGGACCCTGGCAATCAGGATTGTGTCGCCCTGCTGGCCGAGATCGAGGATGGCCGCACGCGCGAGCAGGCCCTGATTGAAAGCCAGCGCATGGAAGCTGAACTCGGCGGATAGTTTTCTATCGTACAGGAGTGTCATCCCGGCCAAGGCGCACGAAGTGCACCGCAGAGCCGGGATCTCGGTCCGCACGTTGCATCTGAAACCCGTCATGACGAGATCCCGGCGCGCGTTCGCTTTGCTCTCTTGGCCGGGATGACACGTTTGGATTGATGGCGCCGGTTGCGCCCATCGACAATCGGAAGTTGGTAGGGTTGCGTTCAGGCGCGGCTGTCCTCGCGGATCATCGCTGCACACTTCTCCCCGATCATGATGGCCGGAGCGTTGGTGTTGCCAGAGACAACCGTGGGCATGATGGAACAATCAGCGACCCGAAGGTTATCGATTCCCCGAACACGCAGGCGTTCATCAACCACGGCCATGGGGTCGGGGCCCATCTTGCAGGTGCCGCTTGGGTGATAGATCGTCCCACCGGTCTCGCGCACGTAATCGAGCAGGTCTTCATCGCTGGTGACATGCGGGCCGGGCAGGGTCTCTGCCTTGACGTGCTGTGCATAGGCGGCTTCTCCAGCGATTTCGCGCGCAGTCTTCAGGCCATCGACCATGGTGCGGCAGTCGTTGGGCGTGTCGAGAAAGTTGGGCTGGATTTCCGGGCGCGTATTGGTATCGGATGACCGGGCACGCACGTGACCGCGGCTTTCGGGCCGGAGCTGGCAGACCGAGAACGTGACGCCGGGGTAATCGTGGAGCTTTTGTTCCGTGGGATTATCGGCACTGAAACAGATGAAATGTGCCTGGATGTCGGGTGTGGCCAATTCCGGGCGTGTTTTCAGGAAGATGCCAACCTGGCCTGCGGCCACAGTCAGCGGGCCGGTGCGCTTCAAGATGTATTCCAGGCCGACGCGGGCACGACGCAGGGGGCCTGCGACATCCTCGTTGAGCGACATGCCGGGATGGGTCTGGTGCACCAGGCGAGCCTGGTAATGGTCCTGCAGGTTTTCACCGACGCCGGGCAGGTCGACGATGACGTCGACGCCGATTTTCTGGAGCAGTGCGCCAGGCCCGATGCCCGAGATCTGCAGGAGCTGGGGTGAGTTGATGGCACCGCCCGAGAGCACGATATCGCCGGTTGCACGCGCTTCGATCTCGCGGCCGTCCTGGAGGTAACGCACGCCCACGGCGCGGCCGTCTTCGATCAGGATGCGCGAGGTCATGGCGCTGGTCTCGATCTTCAGGTTCGCCCGGTTCCTGGCGCGCTTGAGATATCCCACCGCCGCGCTGCTGCGTCGGCCGTTGCGGGTGGTGGTCTGGTAGTAGCCGGCGCCTTCCTGCACTGCGCCGTTGAAGTCCGGGTTGCGTGGAATACCGCGTGCCTCCGCGGCATCGATCAGGGATTCGCAGATGGCGCGATGACCGCGGATATCAGAGACCTGAAGCGGGCCGTCAGCGCCGTGGAAATCATCACCGCCGCGCTCGTTGTCTTCTGCCTTGCGGAAGAAGGGCAAGACGTCATCAAAGGACCAGCCCGTGTTCCCCAACTGGCGCCAGTGGTCATAATCCTGCTGCTGGCCGCGGATGTAGATCAGGCCGTTGATCGAGGACGATCCGCCCAGCACCTTGCCGCGCGGCCACACCATGGGCCGGTTGTTGGAACCGGGCACCGCTTCGGTTTCGTAACACCAGGAGAACTTCGGATCGTACATCATCCAGAAGTAGCCGCCGGGCACGTGGATCTTCTGGCTGGTATCGCGCCCGCCTGCTTCCAGCAGCAGCACGCGGCGCGAGGCATCCTCCGACAGGCGCGAAGCAATGGCACAGCCGGCTGAGCCGGCACCAATAACGATGTGATCGAAGGTTTCCATGACCGCAGTCATGGCATGGGCGGTTCAGAAAATGAAGTCGCCCGAGTTGAGATCGCCGGTTGAGACGCCGATCAGAAGGATGGAGCCGACATCGTGTTCGATGAGAACATTGCCGGAGGCGTCGGTTGTGATGTGGTTGTTGGTGAGATCGGCAAAATCACCGATTGCGCTGACGCCTCGAAGATCCAGCCGATCGCTGCCATATCCGAAATCGACAATCACATCGTCCCCGTCGCCATCGCCAAAAATGAAAACATCGTCGTGATTGCCGCCTTCCAGAACATCATCGCCTGCCCCACCGGAAACCATGTCGTTGTTGGAGCCGGAGAAAATCGAATCATCACCGGCTCCCCCGGACATGCTGTCATGTCCGTCAACCGAACTCAGGAAGTCATCGCCATCGCCGCCGAAGATGGTGTCGTGACCACGCGATGATGTCACGGTGTCGACACCGGAACCTCCGTAAACGAGATTGTCTCCGCCAGAGCTCCAGATTACGTCATCGCCGTTGCCACCAAACAGACTGTCATTGCCCCCAGCGCCACTGAGATAGTCGTTGCCGTCCTCACCGTGAATGGTGTTGCCGGCTGAAATGTAGAACTGGCCCGTCCCGCCACCGAAGATTGTGTCATCGCCACCCCCGCCGAACAGGTTGTCACCCCCGACGTTACCGCCACCTCCACTAATACGATCGTCGCCCTGCCCGCCGATCAGCGTCTCGCGGGTGTTGGAGCCAGAAATTGTGACGTCGGCGAGTGGAATGGTGGAAATGTCGCTCGCCGAAAGATCGCCGATCGCCACGCCTTGGAGAAAAACAGTGTTGGCACCATAGGTGATGGTCAGATTGCCGGAGCCGTCATTGACGGCATGGCTGGCAATGAGGTCGGCAAAGCTGGTGATTTCGCTAACCATGCCAAGATCGAGAACATCAGTGCCCGGCGTGAAATCGGTGATCGTATCGTCACCGTCATTGGCGCCGATAGCAAACAGGTCGTTGCCAGCGCCGCCCGTCATGACGTCGTCGCCGTTTCCGCCCGCAAGCGTGTCGTTGCCATTGCCGCCGATGAGCGTGTCATTGGCGCCTAAGCCAAACAGATGGTCGTCTCCTTCACCACCAAGAAGGGTGTCCGAATGGCCACCTGCCCTCAAAATGTCGTTGCCGGCACCGCCATCGAGGGTGTCATCGCCGTTATTACCGATGAGAAAATCATCGCCCGCACCGCCGATAACCGTGTCGTTGTTGCTGCCGCCGTCCAGACGGTCCTGGCCCGCGCCTCCGTTGAGGAGGTCATCGTCGTTGCCGCCAACCAGTGAATCGTCGCCGCTGTTGCCCAACAAGGTGTCGTCGCCGTCAAGGCCATGCAGTGTGTTGGCCCCTTCGCCACCAGCCAAGACATCATCCCCCGCAGTTCCGAAAGCTATGGGCAGCGCGTCAAGGAGGGAAAAGTCGAGATTGCCCGCGCCCAGATCTTCCCTTGAAACGCCGGGCAATGTGACGGTGTCTAATCCGAAGGTTCCGGGATTAAACGTGATGACGAGGTTCCCGTTTCCGTCATTGGCCGCATGACCGGCAAAGAAGTCCGCAAAGCTCGTGATATCACGTGCGCCTCCAACGTTGAGGACGTCCACGCCCGCATTGAAATCGGTGATGGTAGCGTCGACCAGCGAGGAAGACTGGTCTCTGTACAAGGCAAAGACGTCGCTGCCTTCACCGCCTGACATCGTGCTGCGCGAAGCGCCGATAACGAGGACGTCGTCGCCGCTGCCGCCGCTGATCTCATCGTTGGCCCCACCACCACTGATGATCGTGTCGTCACCAGCGCCGCCCAGCATGGTATCGCCGTTGCTCCCTCCGATCAGGGTGTCGTTACCGTTGCCGCCGGAAAGATAATTGTCTCTGCCGTACCTGTTGATGAGGGCGAGATAGTCGTCGCCGCCACCGCCCGACAGGCTGTTTCCATCCCCGTGGGTCGTGATCGAATCGTTGCCGCTGCCGCCAGACAGAATGTTGGATCCGCGCCCACCGACCAGAGTGACGGCAAAGTCGCTTGCTGTGGCATCGACAACGTCATCAACGATAGTGCCGTTTCCGTCGCCACCGTCGAAAACGATCTGTTCCAGGCCCTGGGTTGTGATGGTGGTGCCGGGCGAGGTGATGGTGGTTCCAGCTATGGTGACCGTGCCCCCGCCGTTCGTACCGTCGATGTGAAGCGTATCGAAGCCCGCCCCGCCATCGAGAGAATTGACACCGTTGGTAACAAGTATGTCGACCTCGAACGTGTCGTTACCCTCCCCACCCGACAAACTGTCCGCACCCAACCCGATGCGCAGGCGGTCGTCTCCATCACCGCCGGAGAGGAGGTCGTCGCCAGCACCACCCGAGAGCATGTCGTTGCCGGTTCCGCCCTGAACTGTGTCGTTGCCTTGGCTGCCATAGTGACGATCGTCATCGGCTCCGCCCGCTAGAAGTTCATCGCCTGCAAGGCCCTGCAGAAGATCGGCACCGGCCAGGCCCTCAATAAGGTCTGCGTCGGCCGTACCCGTAAGGGTCTCGCTTGCCGAGGTGCCCGAGACGGTACTGTCAAACAGGGAGTCTTCACTGAGGGGGGCGCCATGATACAGAAAATCGTTGTGAGAGAGGTCGGCGATTTCGACAGCGGTCAGGTGCGTGCTGTGAGCGCCCAGATCCAATGTCATATTGCCGTTGCCATCGTCGCTGGCGAAATCGGCTATGAAGTCGCTGAAGCCCTTAATACCCGGGATGCTCGTGATATCGATTTTGTCGGTGCCGGCGGTGAAGTCCGTGATCGTGTCGTTGCCGTCGCCCAGCACGAAAATGTCACCATCGGCACCTCCAGAAAGGGTGTCGTTGCCTGCCCCTCCCAACAGATAATCATTACCCTCGCCGCCGCGGAGTAAGTCGTGCCCGGTACCACCGTTCAGCAAGTCTTCACCAGCTTGCCCCAGCAGCACGTCATCACCGTCTCTGCCGAGGAGCGCGTCGTCGCCGCTGCCGCCATCAAGCGTGTCGTTCCCAGGACCGCCGGCCAGGACGTCATCATCTGCGCCGCCCTGGATGGTGTCATCACCGCCGTTGCCGGCCAGGATGTCATTGCCGCCAAGACCCAGAATCACATCGCCGAGTACATCACCTGAAAGTGTGTCATCTCCGGTGGTTCCTGTAATCGTGTTGGGTGGGCTCACGGCAGGGATGGGATCACCGTCCTGAAGGAAATCGCCGGCGGATAGGTCAGCAATCTCAACCCCGACAAGCAGGGCTGAGCCACCATCAAGATCAAGAAGCACGTTGCCCAGACCGTCATTCGCTGCGTGGTTGGCAATCAGGTCGACAAACGAGATGATTTCTCCCGCCGGACCGATGTCCAGCTTGTCAGTACCAATGGTGAAACCGCTGACCGTGTCGTCACCGCCGCCCGAAACGACAAAGATATCGCTGCCGCTCCCGCCATCGAAGATGTCGTTGCCCGCGCCACCATCCAAGCGATCATTGCCGTCACCGCCGCGTAAGGTGTCACTCCCGCGGCCACCATAGAGTGTATCATCACCGCCCAGGCCGTCGATCAGGTCGTTGCCGTCCCTGCCGTCGATCGTGTCGTTGCCGGGGCCACCAGTCAGGGTTTCATGAACGGCGAAAAAGTTGGCTTCTGTGAGGTCGCCGGTCGTCACGCCAAGAAGGCGGATGGAGTCCGATCCATATGAGATGAGCACGTTGCCCACGCCATCATCGCTGGCATGGTTGGCCATCAGGTCGCTGAAATCACTGATATCGCTGATAGCGAGCAGGTTGAGACGGTCTTCATCGACCTCGAAGTCGGTGATCTGGTCGTTGCCGTCGCCGGAATTGAAGACGTGAATATCGCGGCCGGCGCCTCCGGTCAGCTCGTCGTCGCCTCTGCCACCATCAATCACATCGCCGTCATCGCCACCATCAATGAAATCATCACCGTCGTGACCCATTAACCTGTCTTCGCCGGCGCCGCCTGCAATGCTGTCATTGCCCCAAAGGCCATTGATAACATCAGCTCCACCGTCGCCATTGATGCTGTCGTTGCCAGAGCCACCAACGATCACATCGTCATCGTCGCCGCCATCAAGATGGTTGTTGCCGGAGTGGCCTAATATCCGGTCGTTACCGGCGCCCCCCGCAATGCGGTCGTCACCCGTTAAACCGTAAATGATGTCGTTGCCGTTGCCACCGCTGAGGCTGTCGTTTCCGCTGCCACCGTTGACCACATCGCCAGCATCGCCACCATCAATGCGATCATCACCGTCGAGACCCGCCAACCTGTCACTGCCGGTGCCCCCTGCAATGCTGTCGTCGTCGTCGTAACCCAAGATCAGGTCGTTGCCATTGCCACCGCTAAGGCTGTCGTTCCCACTGCCACCGTTGATCACATCGCCGTCATCGCCACCATCAATGAAATCATCACCGTCGTGACCCGTCAGTTTGTCTCTGCCGGTGCCCCCTGCAATGCTGTCGTTGCCCCATAGGCCATTGACAATATCAATTCCGCTGTCGCCATTGATGCTGTCGTTGCCAGAGCCACCAACGATCACATCGTCATCGTCGCCGCCATCAAGATGGTTGTTGCCGGAGTGGCCTAATATCCGGTCGTTACCGGCTCCCCCCGCAATGCTGTCGTCACCCGTCAAACCGTAAATGATATCGTTGCCGTTGCCACCGCTGAGGCTGTCGTTTCCGCTGCCACCGTTGACCACATCACCAGCATCACCACCATCAATACGATCATCACCGTCAAGACCCGCCAGCCTGTCACTGCCACGGCCGCCAAAGAGTTTGTTACCGGCCGCGTTGCCGATGATGATGTCGTCGCCGTCACCAGCGATGGCGTTTTCGATCTGCGTGCCTGCAGCAATCAGGAGGGCGCGCCCGGCGATGGTGCTGGTTGCACCAGCATTGAGGTTGATAAAGCTGTCTTCGCCGCCCGAACGGTCAATAGCAGCGGCATTGATCGTGTCTTCGCCAGTGCCGTCAGAAAGGGTCCGGCGGGCGGCGTTGTCGTGCCGGAAGTTTGCGCCAAACTCGTTGGTATAGAGATAGGTATCGTCGTTGCTGTCGTTGTCGCCATAGAGCGACAGGCTCCAGTTCTGAAACGTTCCGGTAAAACTTGCATCCCGGTCAGCGACATTGAGCGTCCAGTTGCCGGCGCTCATTTCGCCCCAGTGGAACGTGCTGGAAAAGACGAAGTTGATGTGGTCGCTGTCGGCGCCAAATGGGGCGAAATTCGACTTCAGCGGACGATCCACCAGCATGGACGTTGTGCCATCCGGTGAGGTCAGGGAGACCGTGAGATCACCAACCCAAGTATGAGAGACCCGGAGATGGACCTCAACCTGGTCAATCTCGAAGTCCTCGCCAATCGTGATCGTGCTCGAACGTCCCGCGGCACTGTTGTCGGGAATCGAACTGTTGACCGATTTGGATTGCGTCACGGAATGTTCGTTGTTGAAGGTCGCGGCCGTGCCGGTTCCCGTTCCAAAGACATCCTCGGCAAACCAGGTTTCGGCCAGACGGACGGCGGCATGGGCATCGACCAGACCGGACCCGTAGTTATGCGACCAGGTCAGCCCGCCGCCGTTCCACCAATCCGCGCCGTTGGTGAGCCACTGGCTTTCATGAGGATCGATCGTGCGCGAAGAGACGGCAAAAATTTCCTGGATGTCGCGTACGCCAAGATCGCTGTTGGCTTCCAGCATCAGGGCTGTGACACCAGAAACGATGGGCGCGGCAAAGGATGTGCCATCAACGCTTGCATAGTCGGCGCTGTGCAGCGGCGCCGTCGATGACGTCTGATAACCTGCAGACCCCGTACGGTCGGTTGTTGCGATCTCCACGCCGGGTGCCGACAGCAGCAGGGCCGCACCGGGAGTGGAAAACACAGCGACATCGCCGTCTTCTTCTGTGGCACCCACAGCGATTGTATGACGGCTGTTCTGGAAGTTGTGGAGATTTACGTCGTCGCCGAACTCCCCGAGATTGCCTGCGGCAAAAACGTGGACGGTACCCAAGCCGTCGCGGCCGTCTTCGGCAGTTTGCTCGATGACGGCGCCGTACTGGGCAAAACTTGCGTCGCCACCGGATGGCGCGCCCGAAAGCAGGAAGTTGTCGACGAACGCATTGGAGAATTCAGGGGACCAGCCCCAACTGTTGTTGGAGATGTCGAACCCACCGCTGAAGGCCAATCCGGCATATTCGGAAGCTGCGCCGATAAGGGGCGTGTAGGCAGAGACCAGCGTTGCCTCATAAGCAACGCCAACGACACCAATGCCGTTGTCTTCAGCAGCGATGACACCGGCGACCGCAGTGCCATGGTTGTCATCACCGGTCTGGGGTGCGCCTTCCCCTGCTCCGACATCGTTGTTGGGTGAATCGATCTGATTGATCGGGTCGATGTTGGCATCAAGATCAGGATGCGTGAGCTGGATGCCCTGATCGACCACGACGACCGAAACACCAGCGCCGGTGAAATCGGCCCAGACGGATTCAACGTTGATGTCATAGCCAAGGCTGGAACTGAGGTGCCACTGGTCGCCGAACAGGGGCTCGTCGGTGGCATCGGCAGGTTGCACGCCGGCAGGACGCGCGGAAATCAACGGTGTGTTCACCGCGGCCATGCCGCGGCGCGCCCGTGTGTTGACCCTGTGTTTCGCGTTGTCCAGCCACTACGCTCGTTTCACCTCAACAAAGCCAAGGCTTCGGAGATGTTGCGCTCCCCCAAACCAGCGCATTCCGAATCAATGGCACTCTTATGAACCACCACGCCAGTGTGCGTCGTAGCCAGCGAACGCCGCGTGCCCCCCCGGGCATCCACAAGCACGACCTTGACGTGTGCTTGTTATCGAATTTTCTTAGTAAATGCGTTGTAAGTCAAATCTTGCGCTCAACCTGCCGATCACGTTTTTGCAAGATGTTCGGCCAAAAACCGGCAGATCAGGTCGTATTCGTGGCGCGCTGCCGCGCCTTTGAAGCGCGCGCGCATGAACCCGTGGATCATGCCACGGGCTTCGCGATAGGTGACATGGTTGCCGGCCATGGCCAGTTTTGCGGCAAAACAACGTCCATCGTCGCGAATCGGGTCGATTTCGGCGCTGTGGACCCAGAAAGGCGGCAGGTCGGAGAGTTCCGCCATGATCGGGCGTGCATAGGGGTCATCGGTGTCGCGGTCATGGGCAAGGTAGAGATCGCGATACTTGATCGTTCCCGCGCGCGTCAGACCGGGCCCGTCAGCAAACTGGTGGTAGCTCTCCTGGTCCTGATCGAGACCGGTTCCGGGATAGATGATGGCCGCACAGCTGATCTTGAATGCGCCGGTGTCACGCGCTTTCAGCGCCATCACCGCACCCAGATTGCCACCGGCGCTGTCGCCTGCGACCGCCATGCGTGTGGGGTCGAGCGCCAGACGATCGGCATTTTCCTGCATCCACAACAGGGTGTTCCAGCAATCGTTCACGGCCGCGGGGTAAGGGTGATCGGGTGTGAGGCGGTAATCGACGGAAACGACCAGCGCATTAGCCTGCTGGGCAAAACCCCATGCAACGGCATCAGAGCTGTCGAGATCGCCCAGCATGAACCCGCCGCCATGCATGTAGAGGATCGCCGGCGCGGATGCATCGACGTCCGCGGGGCGGTAAAGGCGCACAGGCACGTCGTGATCTGTGGTCGGCACGGTCTCGTCCCAGACCTTCATGTCGGCGGGGTGGGGTTCGTTGAGGGCGGTGGTATAGGCGGTCCAGAAGGCACGCTGCTGTTCGGGGGTGTCGCCCTTGGGTCCTGCAGCGTCGCGCGCCGCGATTAGATGCTCCATGTCGGGGTGCATGGGGATGCCGGTCATGATGATCTCCTTTGGTCGGAGCCATCATAGCCGTTGACCGCGCCGCTGCCACGGCCCAGCCTTGGCAGCAGAGAATTGGGAGAGATCGGGATGGCGGAACAAGTCTGGCAGTTGCCTTTTGGCCGGGTGCATGAAGTAGTCCGTGCGGCAGGTGGTCTGGCGTTTGTCGGAGGCGCGGGGGATTTCAGCGCAAGCGGAGCGATCCGCCATGCTGGTGACCTGGCCGCCCAGCTCGCTGGAGCGCTCGATAATGTCGAGGCTGCTCTTGGCGTTGAAGGCTGCACACTGGCTGATGCGGTGCGCCTGAAGCTCTTCTATGCGCCCGATGCGGGGATGAGCGAATGGGAAATCCTGGCGGCAGTCCAGCGCCGTGTCGGTTGCGACCCTGCACCGGCGATCACCGCAAACCCGGTGCCGCTTCAGCCCTTCGACGGCCAATTGGTGCAGATCCAGGCGATCGCCTCCAAAGGCTGGCGTAACGGTGGCGACATCCGCGTCGTGCGTGAAGCCGTGCCTGGTGACCATGCCGCGCTGTTCGATAAACCGGAACTGACGCGCGGCTTGCGTGCCGGCGAGTTCTTCTCGGTTCCAGGCCGCACCGCCGCAGACGGCGATGCGGTCAGCACCGACGATGGTATCGAGCAGACCCACATCGTGATGGGTCGCCTGAAGGATACGCTGGGAGAGTTGGGCGCAACGTTCCAGGACGCGATCAAGAAGGAAGGTTACTACTTTGGCACCACGATGGAGCAGTGGGCTGGCATGGCCGCCACACGGGCCAGCTACTTCCGTGAACCGGCTGCCCCGGCGACCGTTGTTCCCTGTCACCGGCTTTCGCCGGACGGGGCGCTGACCAAGGTCGAGGTCCTGGGTTACCGGGAAGAATGGAACGGGTTCGACAAGTACATTCCGCGTGAGGATTCCTGGCCCAAGCGGGTCTGGGACTGGCCCATTTCCGTGCCCTACCGCCAGGGCAGCCGTCTGCGAGGCGCGATCTGGACCGGCGGTCAGGTGCCGTTTGAGCCTGGCTTCAACGGCGGTGAAGCGGTCTATCCCGGCGATCTGATCCGCCAGACCCGGTTCACCATGTCCTATGTTGACGACATCCTGCATGGCTTTGGTGCAACCAGCGCCGATCTTGCCATGCTGGTCTGCTATTTCACGTCAGACGGCAGCCAGGCCATGACCGAACGATTCCTGGATGCCGTGGCTGATTGTGTCGCTGGGCCCTTGCCGCCGATCACCTGTGTTGCCCAGCCGCATATGCACAGTGATGACATGACCGTGGAAATCTGGGGCGTGGCGCGCGGATGACGTCAACCACGATAGGCATTACGGTAAGACATGATCGAAAGTTTCGATAACCCGCGCACCGGCGCCCTGCTCAAGGGCTACTGCGTTCATGGCATGACGCCTGACCAGCAACACCAGGCCATGGTGTGCCTGATGATGCTTGATGCCGCTGAAACGCTGGATGATCTGGCCGCTGCGCCACTGGCACAACCTGTAGCACTTTCAGGTGGTGTGCCGGGCAGCCGGGCCATTCTGTTTGGTGGTGACTGGCGTTTGCGGTTTGTCTGGCCGGAAGGCGGGGCGTGCAAAGCCGGGGCGGGATTTTCGCGTGAGGAACTCGACAGGGAGTTGGTCGACATGAGCAAGGCAACCACAGGTGACCGGCTCGACGCCGTACACCCGGGCGAGATTCTCAAGGAACAGTTCCTTGAGCCAAAGGACATCAGCGTTTACGCGCTGGCCAATGCGATCAAGGTGCCGCGCAGCCGGGCCAACGACATCGTTCTGGGACGCCGCGCCATCACCGCTGATACGGCGCTGCGTCTGGGTCATTTCTTTGGCACTTCGGCAGAGTTCTGGATCCGCCTGCAGGCGCACCATGATCTAGACATCGCGCGCCGGGAGGACGGCAAGGCGATTGCCGGGGAAGTCGAGGCGCTTCAGCAGAGCTGAAGCGGGTTTTGTTTTCTAGCCTCAGGCGCCGGGCATTCGCTCCGCTCATTTGGCTTACGCGCCTGACGGCGGCGCCGGTGCCGTCGCACCGGTCGGCGGCCGCTTCGCTCTCGCCGCCGAATGCCTGCTCACCTGCGGTGGTGGGCGCGCACTCACAAACAGCTCAGGTGGTGCGTTCATGGGGAGGCCTGCTTTGGCCGACGGGGAGCGACTGCGACCCCGCCGCGCATGCGGCGTTAGCCAAGTGAACGGAGTGAGCGCCGGCGACTGAGGCTAAAAGACAAAACGGAGCACGCGCCGACGCTTGAGGCTAAACCAACCCGCGCGCTTCGCGTGTGGGATGTTTGTCGGCCCAGGGGCGGCGGGCTTCCAGGATACTGCCCAATGCCAGAATGACGGGGTCGGCGTTCCATGGCCCGATAATCTGAAGCCCTGTTGGCAGGCCGTCTTCACCAAAGCCTGACGGTACCGAAAGGGCAGGGTGTCCGGTCAGGTTGAAGGGATACTGATAGGCGGTCCAGCTCTGGCGCGTAATGCCGCAGGCTTTGCCGTTGATCATGACATCTGCGGTGGCGTCGAAGTCCGCATCCAGCGCCGTACATGCAGTGGTTGGTGACATCAGGACGTCGAACCGGTTGAACAGGCCTTGCACGCGGCCAAAGAGGTCGCCGCGTGCGGCCTGGGCTTTGAGCATGTCGGCGGCTGTCCATTGGGCGCCCCATTCGCCAAAGGCCATGTAGCTGGGGGTCAGTCGGTCGGCCCATTCGGGCAACAGGGGCGCCACGGCGTGATGGATGGCGGTCTGATAGAGCACGCGCCCTGCCTCTTCGGCCCAATCAAAGTCATCGGGGATCGGTTCGATCTTTGCACCCAGCGAAGCGTAGAGATCAAGGCAGGCTTGTGTGTTGGCAACGACGTCGGGGGCGACCTCGGTGTTGGCCATCTTCTCGGCGTAGCCGATGGTCAGGCCGGAAAGGTCATCACCGGTAAAGCCGGGCTTGCGCACCTTGCCCTGGCTGAGCGACCAGGGGTCGCTGTCATCGGGGCCTGACATGACACGCAGCATCATGGCCGCATCGCCCACGGTGCGGGTCATGGGGCCGGTGAAGGACTGGTTGCCAAAGGGATCGGATCTTGCCGGGTGGGGCACCATGCCGCGTGTCGGCTTGAGGCCCACGATGCCGCAGGTCGCGGCGGGGCCACGGACTGATCCGGCACCATCCGTGCCGACGCCCAGCGGACCCAGGCCGGCTGCGACGGCAGCACCCGCACCGCCCGAGCTGCCGCCCGACGTGCGCTCCAGATTCCAGGGATTGCGTGTGATGCCCGACAACAGGGAGTCCGTGAGGCCCTTGTGGCCAAACTCCGGGGTGGTTGTCTTGGCAACGACAATGGCACCAGCCGCACGCAGGCGCCGCACGGCAGGTGCATCCTCGGTCGGGATGTCGTTCTCGCAGGTGAGCGAGCCGTTTTTGTTGGGCAGGCCCGCAACAGCGACCATGTCCTTCACCGTAACGGGAATGCCATGCAACGGGCCGGTTTTTACCCCGGCATCCACGGCAATGTCGGCCACGGCAGCAGCGGCCCTGGCGTCCTCGCGGTTGATCGTGACACAGGCATTGATGGTTGCCTGGCTGGCTTCGATCGCGTCGAGGACCGTTGTGATGTAATCGACCACGCGAAGTTCACCCTCGCGGATACGGCGTCCGGCCTGCTGGGCGGACAGAAACAGAAGTTCATCATTCATGGGCGCATTGGGAGGGTGTGAAGCCGTTGCCGTCAAGCCGGACCTGCGGGATTATGAGAGATGGTGATCAATCAGGATGGCCTTGTCTTTCGCGTCGGCAAACGGATGCCTCTTGATGAGCGTCCCGCGCAGGTGGTGACAGCGCACAGTCTGTTCAATCGCGTGGCCTGGCCGGGGTTCGGGTTGTTATGGACGACCCTGGCGCTGGGGCTGGCGCTCGACATGCTGGGTGCTGGCGAGACCTGGGCGCTTCTGATGCCCGGTGTCTTCCTGTTGATCGGTTTTGCCATTCTGCTGTTCGGGTTCCGCGCCATGTTCTGGTCGCGCATCGTCACGCTTGATGCCGACATGGTTCAGGTGACGGAACGTGGCACGCAGCCCGGCAAGAACTGGCAGGAGCCGCTGGAGGCCTATCGGGGCGTTGCGCCGCTCAATGTCGAAATTCAACGCAAACAACGGGCGTTCTCCATGCCCGCCATCGTGCTGGATCATGACGACCCGCTCATGCGGATCGTGGTATGGAGTTCGCTCTCGTCGCGAGGTCGTGACGAGGCTTGCAAAGACTATGCGGAATGGTTGGGTCTTCCCGAAGTGAAGGCCTTGCGTCACGAGACGCACGACAAGAACGATGACGGTGCAGCAGTCCAACGGGGCTGAACAGGAATACAAGCGAGGAACGTGATGGCGATTTCCAGCCAGGGTTACACCTTCAACGTCGGAAGCCAGGTCGAGGCCGGGGCGTTCCCGGTGACCGTGCTGACCAAGGGCAATGCCATCGGCGGCATCTTCATCATGGTCTTTGCCGTGTTCTGGAGCGGTGCGGCGCTGTTCATCGGGCAAGGATTTTTCGAGGGCGAATTGCCCTACAGAGTGTTGCCCTTTGCCTTTATCATTCCGGGCATCGGATTGGCGTTTTTCGGCCTCTATGCTGCGCTGCTGCGTATCGAGACAACGCTGGACGGACACCAGGTCACGATCAGGAAACGCACCTGGTTCACGACGCGCACGGCCGTGCTGCCGCTTTCGGATTATCCAGGCGTGTTGCGCAAGCGGGTGACCTATAACCGCAATAAACGCACCCATACCGCATGGATTGCCGCGCTGCCCCATGATGACAAGACCAAACGGGTCGTTCTGGGTTCTTCAAGTGACGAGGCAGAGGGACGCAAGCTGGCCGAGAACTATGCGCGCTGGCTGAACATTCCAGCGCTGGAATCAACGGTTGACGGCTTCGAGGCGCGCGCGCCCGAGGACGTTGACCGCCCGCTTGCCGAACTTGCAGCACAGGGCAAGGTGGCAAGCGGCTATCGCGCAGGCAAGGCCGCGCCCGCCGAAGTTCATGTCGAGACCGGTTCCGACATGATCATCGTCAGCTTCATGAAGACGGGAATTCCGCTTTGGCTGATTACCGTTCTTGTCGGCCTGGTCGCTGCGGTGGTTGGCGCCTTTGTCGGCTTCGGCCTGGCTGATGATTCTGTTTATATGGCCGCAGGTATGGCCGGCATCTTCATTGCGGTGGTGTTTTTTGGTGTCATTCGCGGCATGAAAACCCGCCGCCAGTTGATCCTGCGTCGCGACCGGGTTGTGATCGCGGCCCTGGGTAAGGACGGCAAGGAACCCAAGGTCAGTGCCGAACTGATGCTTGATGAAATCGAAGGCCTGCGCATCGACAAGGCGCAATACGGTGGTAATGCCCTGTGGTTCGACACCGACCGGGGTTCCTTCCCCGCCGGCGACAACAGTCCGCGCGCTGCGCTGGACTACGTCCGCGATCTCGTCATCGCCGCTCTGGCGACGGCGGGAGGCGAAGTTTCCGGGAAAGGTGAGACCCAGACTTGAGCGAACTATCGCCTGAAATCGTGCGTGCCTTCGGTTATCCGTTCGACCCGCCCGACCACGGGTTTCTTTTCGCGGCGGGGCGTGGCCTGCGGTTTGTTGCCGATGGTGCCGATCCGCTTGATGACGCCATGGTCGCGCTGGATGGTGCGGCGGTTTCAGCGGGCGAGGCGTTGCGACGTCTGGGGGCAAAGGCAGACGGCACCGAGAAACGCATTGCTGTGGTGGGTTATGGCTCGAATGCCTCGCCGCAACGTCTGCTTGAAAAGTATGGCGATGGGCCCGACAGCGTGATCCCGGTGCTGCGTTGCCGCCTGCATGATCACGATGTCGTCTATGCCACGCATATCGCGACTTATGGGTCGGTGCCCGCCGGGCTTTATGCCAGTCCGGGCACGGTGGCCCATGTCTCGGTCTCGTTCCTGACCGAGCGGCAGCTTGAGATTATGCATGTATCAGAGGGCGACAATTATCATTTCGCCGTATTGCCGGGCCGGCTCGATGTCGATGGCGTCGGGGAGGTCGAAGGTGCGGCGGCCTATATCACCACCCATGGGGTTTATGGGTATGGCGGCGCGCCGGTTGCGCTGGCGACGGTCCACGCTGACCAGAGACGGTTTGCGGCGCGCGGGCAGGCCGACATGCTCGAAGAGTTGTGCGGCCATTTGGGTGAGGGCGTCGGGCTTCACGATTTTATCCTGCGCACCGTTCGTGACGATGCTCATCGCAAGGCGTTGGTGTTGAAGATGCGTGAACGGGCGGTCCGACACCTGGCAGACTGAATCTGTCAGCCCAGCATCTGGCCCGCCACGATGGCCAGGAACACGAGAACACCGACCTGCCCGTTGGAAACGAAACGTTTCATGCAGGAAGCGGGTGTATCCATCTCCAGCGTGGTGACCTGCCAGATGAAATGCAGGGCCGTGGGGACCAGGGCTGCAAAGAAGATCCAGTGGAGATTGGCCAGAAGTCCTGTGGCGATGAGACCGATCATGAACAGGCCATAGAACAGCGCGAGCAGTGGTTTTGTGCGTTTGCCGAAGGCCAAGGCTGTTGATTTGACGCCAATCTCGATGTCGTCGGTCTTGTCCTGATGGGCATAGATGGTGTCGTAGCCAATGGTCCAGCAGACGCAGCCGGCATAAAGCGCCAGGGGAACCAGGCCTAGTTCGCCCTGCACGGCCGCCCAGCCGACCAGGGCACCCCAGTTGATCGCAAGCCCCAGAAACAACTGAGGCCAATGGGTGATGCGTTTCATGAAGGGATAAAGCGCGACCAGTCCCAGCGATGCAGCGCCGACCAGTATGGCGGCGCGGTCAAGTTGAACCAGCACCAGCAATCCGACAGCCATCAGAAGCGCGAGGAAAATCAGAGCGCCAAGGAGTGAAATCTCGCCGCTGGCAAGCGGGCGGGTTCTGGTGCGCTCGACCCTGGCATCGAAGTCGCGATCCATGATGTCGTTGATGACACAACCTGCCGGCCGCATGACCGCTGCGCCCACGAAAAACAGAAAGAGGAGGAAAGGCGAGGGCCATTCCGGGCTGGCCAGAGCCGTGGCCCACCAGCAAGGCCACATCAGCAACCACACGCCGATCGGCCTGTCAGCGCGCGCCAGCTTCAGCCAGGGACGCAAGATACGCGGCGCCCGGGTGTCGACCCAGGTGGACGCGGAGGGCTGGGGTGCGCTATCGCTGGTCGTGGTCATTTGAGGTCTATGAATCCATGCGCCGGGATGGGCGGCCAGTGCCGCGTCTTTATGTTGATTCTCCGTTGGGTGCGGACCTGTCCGTGCCACTCGTGGAAAACCAGAACCATTACGTCGCACGGGTCATGCGTCTGGGGCAAGGCGATGGCGTGCGCCTGTTCAACGGCAGAGATGGTGAATGGCTTGCCTTGCTCGATGGCGCGCAGGCGGTTTGCAGCGAGCAACTCAGACCCCAGCCTGCCGGGGACGGTCCGTGGTTGCTGTTTGCGCCGCCCAAGCGCGACAGGCTGCGATTTCTGGTCGAAAAGGCAACGGAGCTGGGCGTGGGGCGTCTGATGCCGGTCACAACCGAACGTACGGAACCGCCCACCGTAAAGACCCAGAAGATGCGCGACTGGGCGCAGGAGGCCGCAGAACAATGCGGGCGGTGTGACCTGCCCGATTGTCTCGAACAGGCTCCCTTGCAGGGCGTTCTGGAGGTCTGGCCAGCCGATAGATCGCTGCTTTTGTGCGATGAGAGCGGCGGCGGCAAACCACTGAATCAGGTCATTGAAAGGCCGTCAGCTTTCCTGGTTGGTCCCGAAGGCGGCTTTGCGCCACAGGAATTTGATCGACTGCGTGCCCATGAAAGGATTGTGCCCGTGTCGCTGGGCAGCCACATTCTGCGCATCGAGACAGCCTGCCTTGCTGCGCTTGCCTCTTGGCATTTGCGATCATCGGGGGCTAGTGTCGTTCACACCTCGGGCGGGGCCCCGACCTCGTAAGATCTTCCACGGTAAGGGGGCAACAGTCGTGTCCATTCCATCTGCACAAAATACGACGCCGCTGACCGACAAGGCGCAACTGATTGAACGACTGGAATCAGGCTGCAAGCCCAAGGAAGACTGGCTGATCGGCACGGAACACGAAAAGTTCTGTTACGACGCCGCGACCTGCAAGCCGCTGACCTATGAAGGACCCAACGGCATCCGCGCGATTCTGACTGAACTGCAGCGGTTCGGCTGGAAGCCCATGAACGAGGGCGAAAATGTCATCGGCCTCTCCAAGGACGGTCAGCATGTTTCCCTGGAGCCGGGTGGCCAACTCGAACTTTCCGGCGCGCCGTTGAAGAACCTGCATCAGACCTGCCGCGAGACGAACGCGCATCTGGACCAATGCAAGGAGATTGCCGAGGAGCTGGGTATCATCTTTGTCGGTCTGGGGTTCCGCCCGCGCGAGACGCGCGAGGAAGTGCCCTGGATGCCAAAGGGCCGCTACAAGATCATGCGTGAGTACATGCCCAAGGTCGGCACCATGGGTCTCGATATGATGCTGCGCACCTGCACCATCCAGGCCAATCTGGATTTTGGCTCGGAAGCCGACATGGTGCAGAAGTTCCGCGTTGGCCAGGCCCTGCAGTCGGTCACCACGGCGCTGTTTGCCAATTCGCCGTTCACCGAGAACAAGCCCAATGGCTACCTTTCCAAACGTGCCCATGTCTGGACCGATGTCGATAACGATCGCAGCGGCCTGCTGAAGTTTGTCATCGAGGACGGCTTCGGCTTCGAGCGGTATGTCGATTATGCGCTGGATGTTCCGATGTATTTTGTCATGCGCGACGGCAAGTACATCGATGCCTCGGGCATGTCGTTCCGTGACTTTCTGAACGGCAAATTGCCTGCGCTGCCTGGACAGATTCCCACGGTCACCGATTGGGAAGATCACCTGACCACGCTGTTCCCCGATGTGCGCATCAAACGCTACATGGAAGTGCGCGGTGCCGATGGCGCGGGCTGGCGGCGTATCTGCGCACTGCCGGGCCTGTGGACCGGGCTGTTCTATGAGCAGACTGCGCTGGATGCCGCATGGGACCTGGTGAAGGACTGGACCTGGGAAGAGCAGGTCAAGATGAAGGAAGACATTCCGGCCCTGGGCCTGAAAACCCCGTTCCGCGATGGCACCGTGCAGGACGTGGCCAAGGAAATGCTGGCGATCTCTGCCGAGGGCCTGCGCCTGCGCCGCATCTATGATGGCAGCCTGGACGAGGTGCATTTCCTGGATGCGTTGATGGAAATCGCGATTTCGGGCCGCACACCTGCCGAAGACCTTCTCGACCGTTATGAAAACGCCTGGAAGGGCGATATCGAAAAGGTGTTTGTCGACTACGCGTTCTAAGCGTCGGCATGGATGACCAGGGTCGCCCGCCTGTTCTGGCGCATCAGCGATTTGCGGCGCGCCGTGAATCGTTTGACGGGCTTTCGCTCAAGGAACGCTTTGAAGAGATTCACGCGTCCAACCTCTGGGGCGCCCAAGAGTCGGTTTCCGGTCTGGGTTCTGAACCCGATGCTATTCGGGCGCTCCGGAATGATTTGGCGACGCTGTTGCAGGGCCTGGGGGCAGGTTCCCTGCTGGATGCGCCCTGTGGCGATGCGTCCTGGATTCATGGAATGGATCTGGGTCTGGCCTATCACGGAATTGATATCGTTCCGGGCCTGATTGCAGACCTCCAGCAGCGCGCCGATGCTGGAGAACTTCCGGGAACCTATAAGCTTGCTGATCTGACCTGTGATGATCTGCCTGGCTGTGACGTCATTCTGTGCCGCGATTGTCTGGTGCATCTGTCATTTGCAAACGTGGAACGCGCCGTGGCGAACATGGCGCGATCCGGGGCGACATGGCTGATCACCACGACCTTCACGGACTGGGATGGAAACGCCGATTGTGAGGATGGAGACTGGCGTGCACTCAACATGGAGTCGGCACCCTTTTCCTGGCCCCAACCAGAAGTCCTGATCAACGAGGATTGCCGTGAAGGCGATGGTGGATGGGCAGACAAGAGTCTGGGCCTCTGGCGTTTTCGCGACCTTCCCATCGCTGCCTGACTGCATTCTTGAGTTGTCTTGACCGCCATGGCGGAGTCATGGTGCGCGCCAGACACAGGGAATCCCATGGCCGAACCTGCCCCCATCGAACAACTTTCCCAACCGCCCGGTGCTGCACCGGTACGCGGTAGTTTCGCGCCCTATTTCAAGGCGCGTGCCAGCAACAACCCCACCTTCTATTTCGATACCACGGGTGGACGCTTCATTGTCATGGCGTTTATCGGCTCGTCGCACGATGCCGCAGGGCGCGCGCATCTTGATCAGCTCCTGGCGCTGGAACGCCACTTTGATGACGGCAAAATCTGTTTTTTTGGTGTGACCTGCGATTCCGAGGACGAGGATGTGTTGGTCCAGCGGGTACCGGGCATCCGCTACTTCTGGGATACCGACCGCAATGTCTCGACGCTGTATGGTGCGCAGACGTCCAGTGGCTATCGCCGTCAGACCGTGATTGTCGATCCATCCATGCGTGTGCTGGCGGTCCTGCCATTTGATGGAGATCCACAGGCCCATGGCGAAGCGATCACACGGCTGATTGAACGCCTGCCGGTGCCTGATGCCCATGCCGGCGTGCCGATGCACGCGCCGGTCCTGGTTGCGCCGCGCATCTTCGAGGCCAGCCTGTGCAAACACCTGATCGGACTATACGACCGTCATGGTGGCCAGGGATCGGGGTTCATGCGCGAGGTCGACGGGCGCACAGTGGCGATCAACGACTACCGTCACAAGCGTCGCACGGATCATGTCATTGAGGACGCCGCGACGCTGGCTGAAACGGAACGGCTGATTCGCAGCAGACTGTTTCCCCAGATCGAAAAGGCCTTCATGTTTCGCCCGACCCAGATCGAGCGTTACATCGTGGCGAAGTATTCGGCCGACCCCGGTGGTCATTTCAGACCCCATCGCGACAATCGCACCAAGGGAACGGCGCATCGCAAGTTTGCCGTGTCGATCAATCTCAATGCCGAGGATTATCAGGGCGGCGATCTGCGCTTCCCCGAATACGGCAGCCGGGTCTATCGCGCGCCCACTGGCGGGGCCGTCGTGTTTTCCTGTTCGCTGCTGCATGAATGCACATCGATGACCCAGGGCTCGCGCTATTGTTTCCTGCCGTTCCTCTATGATGACGCAAGTGCAAGATTGCGAAACGAGAACATGAAGTTCCTGGGTGCTACAAAAGCCCAGGTGGAGGCCAGCTGAGGAAGCAACCATGCTCAAGCGATTTGATCCCGAAGGTGTTCCAGCACCGCTGACCGCCTACAGCCATGGTGTCGTGGTGCCGGAAGGCTGGAAACAACTCCATGTCGCAGGTCAGATCGGCGCTGAGCCCGATGGCGCGATTCCCGATGACCCCGGGCGTCAGGCCGAACTGTGTTTTGCCAATGTGCTTGCCGTGCTGGATGCGGAAGGCATGGGCCCTCAGAATGTGGTGTCGCTGACCACGTATGTTGTTGGTCCGGAAAACCTGCTGCCTGTGCGCAACGCGTTTGTTGCGGCCCTGGGAGATGTGAAACCTGCCTCAACGCTTGTCTTTGTTCAGGCGCTGGCCAATCCCAAACTCAAGGTTGAAATCCAGGCGATTGCCGCCGGCATCGTCTGATCAAAGCAAAAAGGAAAACCGTCATGGCTCTGAAACGCTACAATCCTGAGACTGTCTATCAGCCCGTCGCAGCCTATTGTCAGAACACCGAGGTTCCCGCAGGTGCACGCTGGCTGGTGACCGCCGGCCAGGTCGGCATTGCGCCCGATGGCACGCTGATCAAGGACCGGGAAGAACAGATCACCCAGACCTGGAAAAACGTGCGTGCAGTCGTCGAGGCCGCAGACATGAGCTGCGATGATATCGTCAAGCTGACGATCTTCATGGTTGCCGATGCCGCTGATCTTCTGGCCCACAGCCGCCAGGCCCGCGGTGATGCTCTTGGCGGGGCAACGCCGGGTGCTACCCTGATCTATATCTCCGGCCTTGCCGATCCCGACATGATCATCGAGGTCGATGTCGTGGCCGCGAAGGTCGATTAGCAGGTTGGACGGCAGGGGCGGGGAGCCAGAAGAGAGGAATCCTTGCGATGTGCTTGTGGTCGGCGCGGGGCTTTCCGGGCTGACTGCAGCGTGCGAGTTGATCGAGGCCGGGTTTTCCGTGCTGGTGCTGGAGGCCGCGGATCGTGCCGGTGGGCGCATCCATTCGATCAAAGACCCTGTCGATGACGCCTACCTTGCCGATCTTGGGCCAACCTGGGTTTGGCCACCTTACCAGCCTGTTGTTACTGCGTGGCTCGAACGTCTGAACCTTGCGACCTTTGAACAATATGAAGCCGGTCAGGGTGTGGTGCAGTCTGCGCCCGACAGGCCTGTCGATCACCAGCTGATACCCGGGCAGCATGGTATGTGCCGTATCGTGGGTGGCCCCCAGGCGCTGATTGATGGCCTGCTCGCAACTTTGCCCGAAGGTGTCCTGCGGCTGGGCACGCAGGTTACCGGGATCCACGCTGATGCCGACGGTGTGACAGTCGAGACTGATTCTGCGCCCCTGCCAGTCGTGCGCGCCGGGCAGGTCGTGGTCGCCCTGCCGCCCCGGCTTGTTCCCGAACGCATCAGAATTGTGCCCGGGCCTGAACCGGCCTTGGCGTCGATTCTGGCGATGACGCCGACATGGATGGCGACACAGGCCAAAGCCGTCGTGATGTATGACCAGCCCTTCTGGCGCCACCAGGGTCTGTCAGGACGTGTCGCCAGCCGCGTGGGCCCGTGTGTCGAAATTCATGATCACAGCAGTCCAGATGGTGACCATGCCCTGCTGTTTGGGTTCCTGGGTGTGCCCCATGAACAGAGGGCACAATATGCTGACGTGCTCGAGGACGCTCTCCTGGAACAACTGGTGGCGTGTTTCGGGCCACAGGCCGCGAACCCGCTGTGGCTTCGCATCGAGGACTGGGCTCGCAACCGGAATATCTGTTCGGAACATGACCGACAGAGCGACCCGGCCCACCCCGAAATCATGGATGATCTCGTTCGCCAGCCGTTGCTGGATGGACGCCTGCATCTGGCCGGGGCCGAGACGTCAGTCATCAGCCCCGGTCTGATCGAAGGGGCTCTTCACGCAGGCAGTCAGGCGGCCCAGGCTGTTACGCGGCTTCGGTCCCGCCAACCGTCAGCGGATTGACCAACAGGGTCGGCTGGCCGACGCCCACGGGCACACCCTGGCCTGCCTTGCCGCAGGTTCCGATGCCTGAATCCATTTCCATGTCGTTGCCGATGGCAGCAACCTTGGTGAGAACATCAGGGCCGTTGCCGATCAGTGTTGCGCCCTTGACCGGGCGGGTCACCTTGCCGTCTTCGATGAGATAGGCCTCGGAAGCCGAAAACACGAACTTGCCGTTGGTGATGTCGACCTGACCGCCGCCGAAGTTGACCGCATAGAGGCCCTTTTTGACCGATGCGATGATGCCGGCGGGGTCTTCGGTGCCGGCCATCATGCAGGTGTTGGTCATGCGTGGCATGGGCTGATGGGCGTAACTTTCGCGCCGGCCATTGCCGGTGGGCTCATGGCCCATCAGGCGGGCATTCATGCGGTCATGCATGTAACCCTTCAGGATGCCGTCTTCGATCAGCACCGTGTTGCTGGTCGGCGTTCCTTCGTCATCGATGGTGAGGGAGCCACGGCGGTCGTTGATGGTGCCGTCATCGGTGACAGTGACGCCCGGTGCAGCAATGCGTTCGCCCAGCAAGCCAGAGAATGCTGAGGTCTTCTTGCGGTTGAAATCACCTTCCAGGCCATGGCCGATCGCTTCATGGAGCAGGATGCCTGGCCAGCCGGGGCCCAGCACCACGGGCATCTCGCCTGCAGGTGCAGCGACCGAATCCAGATTGACCACGGCCTGGCGCAGGGCCTCATCGGCCTGTGCCTGCCAGCGGTCTGGCTGCACGAATTCCTTGTAAAGCACACGCCCGCCCGTGCCCTGGCTGCCGGTTTCCATGCGATCGCCGTCTGCAGCGACGGCAGAAATGTTGAGGCGGACGAGGGGGCGCACGTCGGTTGCTGTGGATCCGTCGGCGCGTACGATAGCCACGACCTGCCAGGTTGCCATTAGCGAGGCCGAGACCTGACGCACACGGTCATCCTTGTCGCGCAGATAGGCATCGATGTCCTGAAGCAGCTTCACCTTGGCATCGAACGACATTTCGGCCAGCGGATTGACGTCGTCATAAAACGCCTGATTGGTGCCGCTGGGTGCAGCGGCCAGGGTGCCCGCACGCCCGTCTACTGCCCGAACTGTCCCGGCAGCACGCGAAATGGCGGCTTCTGAAAGCTCGGAAGCGTGGGCATAGGCCGTGGCCTCCTCGACCACGCGACGCAGGCCGATTCCCTGTGTGACGTCATAACTGGCCGTTTTCAGACGGCCATCATCGAAGGCAAGGGCCTCGGCCTGGCGATACTCCATGAATAATTCGCCGTCGTCGGCGCCTGTCAGCGCATCGCCGACAAGCGTGGCCACGCGGCCTTCATCCATGCCGCTGCGGGTGAAAAACAACTCGTCTGGCGAGGGATTCTGGCTCATGGGTCGTCTCCGGGTTCAAGGCTTCATCATATGGTGTGGACGCCCCTAAAGGCCAACCGGCTGAATGCTGCGAATTTCTCTCATTTTCAGGCGCTGAATCCGTGCGTCACGGGCTTGTGAAACGCAAGTGTGCTCGTGTATGGTCCGCCGCAATTGGCTATCCCTTGGCGGCATGGATCAGGGGGCTCGTGACGGCGCATTGTGGTGCCGGCCCGGGTTGTGCGTTTCGCCTGTGATTCGCACCAGAATTCATGTCGCATCGTGGAAAGGAGAGACGTAGTGACAAGATCGCTCCTGATGTTCGCAGTAGCGGTGCTGGCTTTGTTCGCGGGTGCGGGCGATGTTCTGGCGCAAGACGCAGAAGTCCGTGGCATTGCAACGGATTGGCAATGGGGGTTCCAGGCTGAGGCTTCCCCCATCATGGCCGATATCCATTGGTTCTATGATGTGATCCTGCTGCCGATGATGATCATCATCTCGGCATTGGTGGCCGGTCTGATGGCCTACATCTTCATCAAGTTCCGTCGCAGTGCCAATCCTGAGCCGTCACGCAACACGCACAACACGTTGCTGGAAGTGCTTTGGACCGGTGTCCCGATTCTGATTCTGATCGGTATCGCGATTCCCTCGCTGCGCCTTTTGTACTTTGAGGAAATCGTTCCTCCTCAGGCGGAACTGACCGTCAAGGCGGTTGGCCATCAATGGTATTGGTCCTACGAGTATCCTGATCACGGCGTCGAGTTCGAATCGCTGATGGTCGATGAAGCGGATCTTGAACCCGGCCAGCCAAGGCTTCTGACGACCGATACCCAGGTCGTGTTGCCAGCCGGCACGATCATCCACTTCCTGGTTACTGCCGAGGACGTCATTCATTCCTGGGCTCTGCCCGCGGCTGGCGTCAAGACCGACGCTGTTCCTGGTCGTGTGAACGATTTCTGGATCCAGATCGACGAGCCCGGCATCTATTATGGTCAGTGTTCCGAGCTGTGCGGTCAGCTGCACGGCTTCATGCCGATCATGGTCGATGTCCGCAGCCCTGCTGACTTTGAGGCATGGGTTGCCGAACAGCAGGCCGCCCTGGGCATTGTGCCCGAGGTCGAGCTGGCATCGACGGACCAGGACTAAAACAAGAAGAACGACGTTCCGCGCGCGGAAGGATAAGCAGATATGAGCGAAAGCCACGCCCAAGATACCCACCACGATGATCATCACGATCATCATCCCACGGGTCTGTTGCGTTACCTCTATTCGACGAACCACAAAGACATCGGCACGATGTACATCATTTACGGGTTCGTCTTCGGGCTCGTCGGGTTCGTGATGTCGATGCTGATCCGCATCGAACTGGCGCATCCAGGCGCGGGAATTCTTGGTGGTGACCATCAGCTTTATAACGTGCTGATCACCAGCCATGGCCTGATCATGATTTTCTTCATGATCATGCCGGTATTCATCGGTGGCTTCGGTAACTGGTTCATGCCCATGATGATCGGCGCGCCCGACATGGCGTTCCCGCGCATGAACAACATCAGCTTCTGGCTGCTGGTGCCCGCGGGCATGCTGGTTCGTGACGTCCGTCTTGTCGATGGTGGCACGGGAGTGGCTGGACGCTTTATGCACCGCTGTCGACTACGGTATCCCGGGCCTGGCGGTGGACTGCCGATCCTGGCGCTCCATCTGGCCGGTGCGTCGTCCATCTCTGGGCGCGATCAACTTCATCACGACCATCTTCAACATGCGTGCGCCGGGCATGACCCTGCACCGAGATGCCGCTGTTTGCCTGGTCTGTGCTGGTGACGGCGTTCTCTGCTGCTGTTGTCCCTGCCGGTTCTGGCGGTGCGCATCACCATGCTGCTGACCGACCGCAACTTCGGCACGCGTTCTTCGATCCCGCGCTGGGCGGTGACCCGATTCTCTACCAGCATCTGTTCTGGTTCTTCGGTCATCCGGAAGTCTACATTCTGATCCTGCCGGCCTTCGGCATTGTCAGCCACATCATCTCGACCTTCTCGCAGAAGCCGATTTTCGGTTATCTCGGCATGGCCTATGCCATGGTGGCGATTGGTGTGGTCGGCTTCATCGTGTGGGCGCACCACATGTACACGGTCGGCATGGGGGTCGACACGCAAGGCCTACTTTGTCGTTGCCACCATGGTCATCGCGGTGCCCACGGGTGTGAAGATCTTCTCCTGGCTGGCGACCATGTGGGGCGGCTCGATCGAGTTCACGACCCCGATGTTGTGGGCGCTGGGCTTCATCTTCCTGTTCACCGTGGGTGGTGTGACCGGCGTGCTGCTGGCCAATGCCGGCATCGACAGCGCCATGCACGACACCTACTACGTGGTCGCCCATTTCCATTATGTGCTGTCGCTGGGCGCGGTGTTCGCTCTCTTCGGCGGCTTCTATTACTGGATCGGCAAGATGTCGGGCTACCAGTACCCGAGACTGGCGGCAAGATTCACTTCTGGATCACGCTTGATCGGCGTGAACATCACGTTCTTCCCGCAGCATTTCCTGGGATGGCCGGCATGCCGCGCCGTATTCCGGATTATCCCGGATGCCTATGCCGGCTGGAACTGGTGTCGTCCATGGTTCGTACATCTACGGCCCTGGGCATGCTGGTCTTCTTCTATGTCCTGCTCCGAGTCTTCGTGTTCGGCCGTGTGAAGTGTCCCGCCAATCCCTGGGGTGCAGGTGCGACGACGCTGGAGTGGACGGTGTCTTCACCGCCGCCGTTCCACACCTTCGAGGACCCGCCCTATATGGGTGCTTCCTCGGGTTCGTCCGCGCACTGATCGGGGAGGCGGGTAAACGACGCCATGACGACCGATACGAACATGACAGCATCTGTTGGTGCGGCGCCGCTTGATGCGGCGCCGGCCGACTATTTCGCGCTGCTGAAGCCGCGCGTGATGTCGCTGGTCGTGTTTACCGGTGCGGTCGGTCTGTTCCTGGCGCCGGGCGAGATCCATCCCATCCTGGCTGTCGTTGCGGTGTTGTGCATCGCCGTGGGTGCCGGTGCTTCTGGTGCATCAACATGTGGTACGAGCGCGATGTCGATGCGATCATGCAGCGCACGCGCCATCGCCCGATACCCGCCGGGCGCATTGCACCGCGTCAGTGCGCTTGAGTTCGGCATTACCCTGGCGGTGCTTCGGTGATGGTGATGGGGGTGGCGGTCAACTGGACGGCTGCCGCATTGCTGGCGGGTGCCATCGCGTTCTATGTCTTTGTCTACACAATCTGGCTGAAGCGGCGGACACCCCAGAACATCGTGATCGGTGGCGCGGCGGGTGCATTCCCACCCATGATCGGCTGGGCTGCTGTGTCGGGCGATGTCTCGCTTGCTTCGATCTCTCTGTTTGCCATCATCTTCTTCTGGACCCCGCCGCATTTCTGGTCGCTGGCCCTCTATCGCTCCGGCGATTATGAGGCGGCCGGCATTCCGATGCTGCCGGTTGTTGCCGGCGCAGAAGCAACGCGGCGCCAGATTGTCCTCTACAGCGTCCTGATGCTGCCGCTCTGTCTGGCGCCATGGCTGCTGGGCGCGGCTGGTGTTCTCTATGCGGTTGGTTCGGGCGTTCTTTCCCTGATTTTCATCGGTGGTGCGCTGCGTGTCTTTACCCGGCGCAACGACGCTTCCGCGCGCTGGATGTTCAAGTATTCCATTCTCTATCTCTTCCTGGTGTTCGCCCTGCTGGTGGCCGACCGCGCGCTGTCGGGAGTGCTCTGAGATGGGTAACGAACAGACTCAGGTCGCGCGTCAGCAACGCAAGCGCAACATCGCCATTGCGCTCGTGCTCTTTGCTTTCATCGTCCTGCTGTACCTGGTCACCATCGTTCGGTTGGGTGGGTAAGGCAGCATGAGCGAGACACGCCGCACCAACGGAAAACGCATCACGGTGCTTGCCAGCATTCTTGCCCTGACTTGCATGGTTGCCCTGACGGCATCTGCCGTGCCGCTCTACCGGCTTTTCTGCCAGGTCACGGGATTTGGCGGCACCACCACGACAGCCGATATTGCCCCGGGTGCTGTCGTTGATGCCCCATTGGTGACGGTACGGTTCAATGCTGATACCGGCCAGGGCATGGCCTGGGATTTCAAACCCATGCAGCTTGAAGTGACGGCGCAGGTCGGCGAGCAGGTGACGGTGTTTTATGAAGCATCGAACCCTACGGACCGCGCGATCACCGGAACCTCGACCTACAACGTGACGCCCCAGAAAGTTGGCGGATATTTCGCCAAGATCGACTGCTTCTGCTTTACCGAGCAGCTCTTGCAGCCGGGGCAGAGTGTTGCCATGCCGGTGACCTTTTTTGTCGATCCAGAACTTGCGATCGACCCGCTGACTCAGGAAGTCCGCACCATTACCCTGTCCTACACGTTCTTCGAGATCGTGCCGGAAGAAACCACAACGAGCGCTGTATTGGCCGATCCGGCTGATGCGGTGATCAACTGACCGTCGTTACGGGAGTAGAGGCATATGGCCGATCACGCAAAGAAGCATCCCTATCACCTGATTGACCCCAGCCCCTGGCCGCTGTTGGGTGCGTTTGCTGCACTCGTGCTCAGTGGCGGCGCCATCGTGGTGTTTTCGGATCCCACGCACAGCAACTGGTGGATGATCCTGCCGGGCCTGGCTCTGGTCCTGGTGACCATGTACCTGTGGTGGCGTGACGTCATTCGCGAGGCGATCGTCGACAAGGCGCATACGCCGGTGGTGCAGATCGGCCTGCGCTACGGCATGACGCTTTTCATTGCTTCAGAGGTTATGTTCTTCGTTGCCTGGTTCTGGGCGTACTTCAATGCGGCGCTCTTCCCGACCGATTGGATGGGCGGTATCTGGCCGCCCGAAGGTACGCTGACCTTCGACCCCTGGGACCTTCCCTTCATCAACACGCTGATCCTGCTGACTTCAGGCACGACGGTGACCTGGGCGCATCATGCCTTGCGTGAAGGCAAGCGGGACCAGGCGATCACGGGCCTCTGGCTCACGGTGATTCTGGGCTTGCTCTTCACGACCCTTCAGGTTGTTGAGTACGCGCTTGCCCCCTTTGGTTTCCGTGACGGCATTTACGGTTCGACCTTCTTCATGGCGACCGGTTTCCATGGTTTCCACGTTCTTGTCGGCACCATCTTCCTGGCGATCTGTCTGGCTCGTGTCTACAAGGGCCACTTCACGCCTAACCAGCATTTCGGCTTCGAGGCGGCTGCCTGGTACTGGCATTTCGTTGATGTTGTCTGGCTCTTCCTCTTCTGCTGCATCTACTGGTGGGGCGTGGGCGAAATCGCGCACCACTAGCAGTGCCGCAATGGCAGGATGATTTTCCGGCCCGCTCGACTGAGCGGGCCGGTTTCCTTTCTGGAGGCCTTGTTCGTTGAACATGCACTATGGCTACGTCTCGCCATTCTCAGCCGGCCTGCGTTGCAAGTGCCCGCGCTGTGGCGAAGGCAAGCTGTTCGACGGTTTTCTCAAGATCACGGAAACCTGCAATGTCTGCAGCCTGAGGCTTGCCCACGAAGATGCCGGTGACGGTCCGGCAGTCTTTGTCATCCTGATCTATGGGTTTCTCATGGCGATTCTGGCCGTGTTCATCGAGTTCAACTATGAGCCACCTTTCTGGGTCCATGCCCTGATCTTTGTTCCGCTGATTCTTGGCGGATCGGCCCTTCTGTTGCGCCCGTTCAAGGGCGTTCTGGTAGCACTGCAGTTCAAGCACAGGGTCGCGGGGTTCGAGAACGAGCCCGACGGGCCATCGGGGCGTTAGTTGCAGGGGTCACGCATTCTGGCGACCCTGATCGCCCTTCCCATAATTGCTGCCCTGATTGGCCTGGGCAGCTGGCAGGTCCAGCGCCTTGCCTGGAAAGCCGACCTGATCGCCACCATGGGTGAGCGCCTGCAGGAAGCTCCGATGTCTCTGGACACCGCTTTGGCGCTGCCCCCGGAAGATGCCGAGTGGCGGCTGGTGACGACGACGGGGCAACTCAAAGCCGACAGAAGTGCCGCGCTCTATCGTATCTCCAGCAGCGGCACGGCGGGATACCAGGTGCTGACGCCCATGGCATTGGCTGACGGTCGTCATGTTCTGATCAGCAGGGGTTTTGTCGCCGCAACTTCATTTGAGGATGCCCTGGCCGGATTGCCAGAAGCCGATGATGCGCCCGTGAGCGTGACGGGTGTGCTGCGCCCGGGCGAAGAGCAGGCCACATTCACCAACGACAATGATCCCGGCACAGGTGCCTGGTACTGGATCGATCTGGATACGCTTTCCGAACAAGCTGGCGTCGAACTCCTGCCCCTGATCATCGTGGCAGATAGCGATCCGGCAGGCGGTGACCTGATTGGCGGACAGGCGCGCTTTGATCCGCCGAACCAGCACCTTCAGTATGCCATCACCTGGTACAGCCTTGCTGTGGTGGCCCTTGTCATTTATGTCCTGCTGCTCCGACGCCGCAGGGGAGCAGGCACGTGACCGCTGCCTACCAGGAACTTGAACGCCGCTTTGCGCATCTGGCCGCTCTCGATAAGGCCCAGGAAATGCTGCATTGGGACCGCGAGACCATCATGCCCCCGGGCGGTGCGGCTGCACGGGGCGAGCAACTTGCTGCATTGGGTCTGGTCGTCCATGAGAAAATGGTCGATCCCGGACTTTCTGATCTTCTCGATCAGGCCGAGGAACGGGCCATTCAGGATCCCTGGCAGGCCGCCAATCTTTTGCTGATGCGGCGCGAGTGGCGCCACGCAAACGCGCTTGACGCTGATCTGGTCGAGGCCTCGTCACGGGCAACCTCCAGAGCGGTGGAATCCTGGCTTGAGGCCCGCCCGAACTCCGATTTTTCGAGCTTCCTCCCGTCCTTTCGCGAGGTAGTGCGTCTCACGCGCGAAATTGCGCAGGCCAAGGCCGAGGCCTTCGGTGTGACACCCTATGACGCCTTGCTCGAGCGGTTTGAGCCCTCGATCACCGGGGATGAGATCGACGTCCTGTTCGGACGCCTGGCAGCCGTTCTGCCCGGCTTGCGTGATCGGATTCTCGAACGCCAGGCTTCACAACCTCAGCCGCGTTTACCGGATGGGCCGTTTCCGGCTGATCGTCAGAAGGCATTGGGTGAGCGGCTCATGGCGCTGGCTGGTTTCGACACGGATCGCGGCAGACTTGATGTCAGTGCCCACCCCTTCACGTCCGGGGCACCCGGCGACATCCGCATCACGACGCGATTTGATGAGGCTGATTTCACCAGTTCCGTCATGGCCGTGATGCACGAGACCGGCCACGGGCTCTACGAGCAGGGCCTGCCCGGCGACTGGCAGTTCCAGCCTGTCGGTTCGGCCGCCAACATGACCGTACACGAAAGCCAGTCCCTGCTGATCGAAATGCAGGCGAGCCGAACGCCAGAGTTTCTCTCCCATGTCGCACCGCTCATGTGTGACGCTCTGGGCGGTGAAGGCGAGGCCTGGGAAGCTGGCAATCTGCATCGGCTTGCCATTCATGTTGCTGCGGGTTTCATCCGTGTTGATGCCGACGAAGTGCATTATCCCCTCCACATCATGCTGCGTACACGCATGGAACGGGACCTGATCTCGGGCGCTCTTGATCCCTCAGATGTTCCGGAAGTCTGGAATGCCGGCATGACCGAGCTGGTCGGCATTACGCCCGGGGATGATGGAATTGGTTGTCTTCAGGACATCCATTGGGCATCAGGCCTGTTCGGTTACTTCCCGACCTACAGTCTTGGTGCTCTTGCGGCGGCACAACTGTTTCGTGCCGTCAGGGAGCAGGTCCCTCAGATGATGACCGGTCTTGCCAACGGGGATTTCAGCCTGCTTCTGGCCTGGCTGCGTGAAAACGTACACGGGAAGGGCGCATTGCTTTCGACCCAGGAGCTTCTGCGCCAGGCGACCGGCGCACCGTTGGGCACCCAGGCGTTCGAAGCTCATCTAGAACAGCGGTATCTGGGTTAAAGACATGCGATATCTCAGCACACGCGGCCAGGCACCGGTTCTCGATTTCGAAGATGTCCTTCTGACGGGGCTTGCCAGCGATGGCGGTCTGTATCTTCCGGAATCCTGGCCGCAGCTGGATGCCGATACGTTGCGCGCCATGCAGGGCATGTCCTATGCGCAGATCGCAGCAAAGGTCATGGAGCCTTTTGTTGAAGGCTGGATCAGCCCTGATGAGCTCCTTGCCATGACGCAGGAAACCTATGCGGTTTTCGATCATCAGGCTGTCGTGCCCATGGTGCAGACCGGCGACAACGATTGGTTGCTGGAATTGTTTCACGGCCCGACCTTCGCGTTCAAGGATCTGGCGCTGCAGCTTCTGGGCCGCCTGTTCGATCGTGCGCTGGATCGGCGTGGCGAGCGCATCACGATAGTTGGGGCAACATCTGGTGATACGGGGTCTGCTGCCATCGCTGGCTGTGCCGGGCGCGCGAACATGGATGTCTACATTCTGTTCCCCCACGGGCGGGTCAGCGAAGTACAGCGCCGCCAGATGACCACGGTGGATGCAGGCAACGTGCATTGCATCGCGCTCGACGGGACGTTTGATGACTGTCAGGCGCTGGTCAAGGCGATGTTCAACGATGTGGCGTTCCGCAAACGCATTTCGATGGCTGCCGTCAACTCGATCAACTGGGCGCGCGTCATGGCCCAGAGCGCCTACTACGTCGCGTCTGCCGTGCGTCTTGGCGCGCCCGACCGGAGTGTTGCCTATAGTGTGCCGTCGGCCAACTTTGGCGCTGCCTTTGCTGGTTATGTCGCGCTGCAGATGGGCCTGCCCATCGAGAAGTTCATTGTTGCGACCAATGCCAACGACATCCTTCACCGGTTCCTGGAAACCGGGGGGTACCGCACAACCGGTGTGCAGCCGACCCTTTCGCCCAGCATGGATATCCAGGTTTCAAGCAACTTCGAGCGTCTGCTGTTTGAGCTTCATGGGCGCGATGCTGACGCCAATGCACGCCTCATGGCCCGGCTTTCCCAGTCAGGCGGCTTCGAAGTTGATGCATCGGCCCATAAAACAGCGCAATCGCTGATGGCGAGCCACCGCCTGGACGATGACGGCATTCGGGCCGAAATTGCACGCATGCATGGGCAGACCGGCTACATCCTTGATCCCCACACGGCCTGCGGTACGGCTGCTGCACGTTCGGCCGGGCTGGATCCAGCGATTCCCGTGATCACCCACGGACAGGCGCATCCGGCCAAGTTTCCCGACGCCGTGGCGTCGGCATTGGGTAAAAAACCGGCGGTTCCGGCGGCGTTGGCAGCGATCATGGAGAAGCCGGAACGTGCGATACGCTTGCCAAACGAACTGGCTGCTGTGCAGGCTTTCATCTTGGGCGAATCGAACTAGCCGTGTGATTGCAAAATGAGACCGTGAGAGTCTCAGGAATCACTGGTTTTGGGAGTGACATGACGGTTGAAATCACGACGTTGAAGAACGGAATGCGGGTCGCCACAGATGCGATCGACGGTGTTGAATCGGCCGCTGTCGGCGTTTGGGTCGATGTCGGGGCTCGCGATGAGCCGGTGGAACTCAACGGTATCTCGCATCTTCTCGAACACATGGCCTTCAAAGGCACGCAGCGGCGTGACGCCCAGGCTATTGCCAAGGAAATCGAAGATGTCGGCGGGCACGTCAATGCCTATACATCGCGCGAGAACACGGCCTATTACGCACGGGTTCTGAAAAACGACGTGCCGCTGGCAATCGATATGCTGGCCGACATCCTCCAGAACTCGACCTTTGCGGAGGATGAGCTGGAAAAAGAGCGTTGGGTGGTGATGCAGGAGATCGCCCAGGTCTTCGACACGCCGGACGATCTGATTTTTGACCTCTATCAGGAGCGCGCCTTTCCCGATCAGCCCATGGGCCGCTCGATTCTGGGAACAGCCAAACGGGTGGAGGGCTTTCAGCGCCAGTCGCTGGTTGATTTCATGGAACGTTACTACACGGCCGACAGCATGATTCTGACCGCTGCAGGGTCGGTCGACCATGATGAGGTCGTGCGTCTGGCCGAGGAGCAGTTTGCTGGCTTACGGCACTCCAACGGCCATGAAACGCCGCCTGCTGCCTATGCCGGTGGCGCCATTGAGCACGAAGACGATGTGGAACAGGTTCACCTGATTGCCGGATGTGATGGCGTGGGTTTCGAGGATGTCGACTATTTTCCGATCCAGCTTTTCACCAACGCGTTGGGTGGGGGCATGTCATCGCGCCTGTTCCAGGAGGTGCGTGAAAAACGTGGCCTTGCCTACAGCATCTATGCCTTTCATTCCTCGTTTGCCGACAATGGCCTGTTCGGGGTCTATGCGGGAAGTGCCGAAGAAGACGCCAACGAGGTCGCTGATGTTATCGCCGAGGAACTGCTGCGTGCCTGCGACGGCCTTGATGGCAAGGAACTAGACCGTGCACGTACCCAATTGAAGGCCGGTCTGTTGATGTCGCGGGAAAGCACGGCATCGCGCTGCGAGGCGCTGGCCCGCCAGATGCTGATCTACAACCGTGCCGTGACACAGGATGAGATTGTCAAAAAGCTCGACGATGTCTGCCTTGAAGACGTCCGTCGCTGCGCTTGCCGCCTGTTGAATGATGTCACACCGACCGTTGCCACGATCGGCCAGAAATCCGGACTGTCACAGTATGATCGTATTGCTTCACGGCTGAACTGATTCAAGCCCATGTTCAATCTGCTCAAGCGTTCCTCGCACGATCCGCGCGACCTCCGTCTGGAGAGTGAGCGGCTGATTCTGCGCACGCCTGTGATGGAAGACTGGTCAGACTGGGCGCGGTTGCGCAGCGAGAGCCGGGAGTTTCTCCAGCCCTGGGAACCAAGCTGGCCGCGCGATGCGCTGACCCAGGCGGCCTTCCGGCGCCGCCTGCGCAATCAGGCGCGTGATCGTGAAGCCGGCGCGGGCTACAGCTTCTTTGTCGTTCGTCGCGAAGACAATCTGGTGATGGGCGGTGTGACGCTCTCGGAAATCCGTCGTGGCGTCGCACAGGCGTCCACCCTTGGCTACTGGATCGGTCAACGCCATGCCCGCAAGGGTTACATGGCCGAGGCGGTTGAGGCGGTGACGGCATACGTCTTCCAATCGCTGGAGCTGCATCGCCTGGAGGCAGCCTGCCTGCCGGTCAACGAACCCAGTCGGCGGTTGCTGGAAGCGCGCGGTTTCAAGATGGAAGGCCTGGCGCAGAGTTATCTCAAGATCGATGGCGTCTGGCGCGATCACCTGCTGTTTGCCCTGATCGACTCCCATTGGCGCGAACGTGTCGCACACGCCAAGCGCGCAGAAACCTGATCAGTTTGGTTTTCCCGATTCGCTGACATCACTGGCAAGCATGGCGGGGTCGATTCCGATCCGGCCCAGTGCCTGACGCCATTTGTCGTCAAGTTTCCCGCCAAACAGGAGGTCGGCGTCGGCCTTGCATGTCAGCCAGCCGTTGGCCTGGATTTCCATATCGAGTTGACCGGGCGCCCAGCCGGCATAGCCCAGTGCCAGAATACGGTCTTTGGGGCCTTCGCCTGAAGCCATGGCGCGCAGTACATCGACGGTTGCGGTCAGCGATACACCACCACCAATGCCCAAGGTGCCTTCCTGATTGTAATCATCGGAATGGAGAACAAAGCCGCGGCCGGTTTCCACCGGACCACCGAAATGAAGCTGAATCGGCTCGTGAGCGCCCTCTTCCTCGATGTCGAGCTGTTCCAGCAGGTCGCCAAAGGAGAGATCGTCGAGCGGTTTGTTCACAACCAGGCCCATGGCGCCATCGGCACTGTGGGCGCACATGTAGATCAGTGTGCGGTCGAAACGCGGATCGCCAATCGTCGGCATGGCAATCAGGCAGTGACCTTCCAGATAGGCTTCATCGGCCATGACGTGATCTCCTGCTGGCCAGCATCAACAAATCCCATCCCCCTTGGAGCGGATCAAAGTTGGGTGGAACCACGCCGTGGTTTCACCCAACTTTGTGAATCCGCTCCATCTTATTAGAGCCAGAGCATCTTCACACGATTGCATCGGATCGCAGGCGATCCGATGCAATCGTGATTTGCTCTGGATATCAGGATACCTGCTTCCCCGTGCAAGGCCAGCATGATGACACAACGATTTCGTGGCTTGAGTGTGGCAAGGTGAGGGACCATATCTGCACCACACCGGCATGGCCGGAACGAACAGTTCATCATCAAGAAGGGGATTCCAAATGACGATCAAGGTTGGCGACAAGATGCCTTCGGGCACCATGCACACGATGACGGCCGGTGGCCCGTCCGAGGTCAGCACCGATGAGATGTTTCAGGGCAAGAAAGTTGTTCTGTTCTCTGTCCCCGGTGCCTTCACGCCGACTTGCTCGGCCAAACATCTTCCCGGCTTCGTGAATCACGCCGGCGACATCAAGGCAAAGGGTGTCGACACCATTGCCTGCATGGCCGTGAACGATGCCTTTGTCATGGGCGCCTGGGGCGACCATCAGAATGCTGGTGACAAGGTCATGATGCTGGCAGACGGCAATGCCGATTACTCCAAGGCGCTTGGCCTGGAGCTTGACCTCACCGGCGTGGCCTTTGGCATGCGCGGCAAGCGTTTCTCGCTGCTGGTCAACGATGGTGTTGTCGAGCAGGTCAACGTTGATGAGGACGGTTTCTCCTCAACAAGCGCGGAGACCATGCTCGAACAGCTTGGTTGATCGTCGAAAGATCGCGACGGCATTCGGGCGGGGTTGAAATGACCTCGCCCGTTTTGCGTCTCTACTTCCAGTCGGACTGATAGGGCGCCATGCCCTGACGGGCGAGTGCGTCGGCACGTTCGTTTCCGGGGTCACCGGAATGACCCTTGACCCAACGCCAGTCGATGGTGTGGCGCGTGATGGCTTCGTCGAGTTCGTGCCACAAATCCACGTTTTTGACCGGTTTCTTGGCCGCGGTTTTCCAGCCATTGGTCTTCCAGCGCGGCATCCATGAGTTCACGCCGTCTTTGAGGTAAACGCTGTCGGTGTGCAGCACGACATCAGAAGGGCGCCTGAGGGACTGCAGGGCGCGGATCGCCGCCAGCAACTCCATGCGGTTGTTGGTGGTTTCTTCTTCACCACCGCAAAGTTCACGCTCTTCGTCACGCCAAAGCATCAGGGCGCCCCAGCCGCCAGGCCCCGGATTGCCTGAACAGGCTCCGTCTGTGTAGATCGTGATTGGTTCGGACATGTCGGCTACATCAACCCATAGGCAACAGCGCTCTCGACGCCGCGGTGAAAGCGCATTCTGTAAAGGTATTCGCGCGGATCCTTTGGTGTCACCAGAGCGCCATCAACCGGGTGCAGCCAGTCGTAAAGCCTGGTGAGCAGGAAACGCAGGGCCGCACCGCGCGCCAGCAGGGGCAGGGCCTCGATTTCTGCTGGTTCGAAGGGCCTGATCTGGCGATAGGCATGCAGCATCGCCTTGGCCTTGGTGACGTTGAACTCCTTGGAACTCTCGAAACACCAGGCGTTCAGGCAGATCGCAACGTCATAGGCAAAGAGATCGTTGCAGGCGAAATAGAAGTCGATGATGCCGCTCAGCCTGCCGCTGTCAAAGAAGACATTGTCGCAGAAGAGGTCGGCATGGATCACGCCGGCAGGAAGGTCGCCAGGCCAGCCTTGTTCCATGGCGGCTATCTCGGTCTCAAGCTCGCGGGCCAGTCCGGGCTCAACCTCATCGGCACGTTTCGCGCAACCATGCGCAAGCGCCGGCCAGCCTTCGAGAGACAGCGCATTGGGTCGTTTGATCGCAAAATCGGCGCCTTTGAGGTGCAGATCGGCCAGTGACCTGCCAACTTCCGAACACTGGTCGACAGTGACGCGGCGTGGTGAAACACCCGTCAGGAAGCTGATGAGTGTGGCAGGCCGGCCATTGAGGGTTTTCAGAGCGACACCGTTGCGATCGCGAATGGGCGTGGGGCAGGGAACACCACGCTCAGCGAGGTGTTCCATCAGGCCCAGAAAAAACGGCAGATCATCGGCATTCACGCGTTTTTCGTAGAGCGTGAGGATGAACGGGCCGGTTTCGGTCATGACGAAGTAATTGCTGTTCTCGACGCCCTCGGCAATGCCCTTGAGCGAAAGCAGATTACCCAGCGCGTAATCAGCCAGGAATGCGCTGAGGTCTTCGGCAGCTACGTCGGTGTATACGGCCATGATTCGAAGCGGTCAGCCCGCCAGAGCTCGGGGAAGCTTGAAATGCACGTCTTCGCGCGTCACTTCGACTTCCTCGATGGTGAGATCATGATGTGCGCGAAGCGCTTCAATGACTTCCTCGACCAGAATTTCGGGTGCCGATGCACCTGCCGTGACGCCGATGCTCTCCACGCCTGAAAGATCCACTTCGGCCAGGTTATCGGCGCGCGCAATCAGGATGGCATCCGTCGATCCTGCAGCTTTGGCGACTTCGACAAGACGTACGGAATTCGAGGAATTCTGCGCACCGATGACCAGCATCAGGTCGCAGCGTTCCGCGATGGCTTTGACAGCCTCCTGCCGGTTTGTTGTGGCGTAACAGATATCCTGGCGGTGCGGGCCGTGGATGTCGGGGAAGCGGCGGCGCAGCACACCGACAATATCGGTTGTGTCGTCAACCGACAGGGTTGTCTGCGTGATGTAGGCCAGTCCCTGGTCACCATCATGGGGAATAGCTTCAGCTTCGGAAATCGACTGCACCAGCGAAATGGCGCCCTGCGGCAACTGGCCCATGGTGCCGATGACTTCGGGGTGCCCGGCATGGCCGATCAGGATGATCTTGCGGCCTGCGGCATGATGTTTTTCAGCCTCGTGGTGAACCTTGCTGACCAGTGGGCAGGTGGCGTCGAGGAAATAGAGGTTGCGGCGTTTGGCGTCGGCAGGAACATCCTTTGGAACGCCATGGGCAGAGAACACAACCGGGCGGTCGTTGTCGGGGATTTCGCTCAGTTCCTCGACAAAGACCGCGCCCTTGGCTTCCAGCGATTCCACGACAAAACGGTTGTGCACGATTTCGTGACGCACATAGACCGGCGCACCGTGCTGCTCGATGGCGCGCTCGACGATCTGGATTGCACGATCAACCCCGGCACAGAAGCCGCGGGGGCTTGCAAGGAGGACGCGCAGAGGCGGCTTTTGTGTGACATCGTTCATGGTAATCCGAGCCTATCCCATCCCTTGGGCGTGCGCGACCAGATCTGGTCTCCGGCAGCCTTGTTTGCCACCGGTTGGGCCACTATTGTGGCCGCCCGTTCCCTTAAACGTTCCTGCTGATGCATGGAAGGAAAACGTATGAGCGAAGACGTCGTCATTGCCCAGAAGAACCCTTACAAGGTTGAGATGAAGAAGGGTGAAAAGTACTTCTGGTGCTCGTGTGGCCGCAGTGCCAAGCAGCCATTCTGTGACGGGTCGCACAAGGGAACCGGTCTGATGCCCATGGTGGTGACTGCCGAAGAAGACAAGACAGCCTGGATGTGTGGCTGCAAACATACCAAGGGCCAGCCGTTCTGCGACGGCACCCACAGCAAACTTTGATCTTCCTCTCCGGCTTCCAGGATCCTTCAACGTGATCATCCGATCTCTCATCCGCCTGCGATATCTGGCCATGATGTCGCTGTTTGTACTGGCATCATGTGGCAGCGATGAGGTCGAATTTGTCCTTATCTGCCCGCAGGTCCTGATTATTGATGATGCCTTGCACATCACGCAGTACGCCCCTGGTGAAGGCCGCGATTTGCTCGATGTCCGGTTTGACGCTGAAATTGGCAGGGTCAACTGGGTCTGCGAGTTTTTCGTCGATGAGAACCGGGTGGAGATCGATGTGAGCTTCGGCATGCTGGCGCTGCGTGGGCCGGCGGCTGAAGGTGACGTGGCGCGTTTCCCTTACTTTGTTGCGGTTGCTGATCCGCGCGGCACCATTCTGGCCAAACAGGTCTTTGCCATCGATATCCAGTTTCCGGGTAACGCCATGGAAGTCGGCCATCTAGAGCGTGTATTCCAGACTCTGGACTATGCCCAGCTCTCTCAGGCCGAGATGTACACGATCTATATCGGTTTCCAGCTGACCCCAGAACAGCTCGCGCACGCACGCGCACATCAGTGATTTGATCACAGGCCCGATGGTATGAATGGGTCACCATCGCGTGTCGGCGGTTGACCCGAACGTCGAACCAAGCCCAAGATGCCTGCGGCTGCTGAAACCCAGCGGGAGAGTTCGGTCCAGAACCGACGCCGAAGGAGCAACCGCCCCGGAATCTCTCAGGCAACCGGACCGCAGGGTAAGAAGCCACTCTGGAAAGTAGACGGCAAGGTTTGCCGTCTCACCGAAGGGGTAAACCGGACATTCCGGTGATGCTCTCAGGTACGGCGACAGAGGGGGTGACCGCTGGTGCGATGACGCGCTGGCCGTTGCAACCGTGTGGAGTGGCCGTGTGAACAGCGAACCAGAGCTTCTGACCACACCCCTGGACGGCCTGCACCGTGAGCTTGGTGCGCGCATGGTGCCCTTTGCCGGTTATGCCATGCCGGTGCAGTACCCTGCGGGCATCATCAAGGAACACGAGCAGACGCGGCATGCTGCCGGGCTGTTTGATGTCTCCCATATGGGGCAGGTACGCCTGACGGCACGCCATGGCGGCAGCCTGGAAGATGCGGCACGCGCCCTTGAGAGCCTTGTTCCCGCTGATATCGTGAACCTGAAGCCCGGCCGTCAACGCTATACCCAGTTCACCAATGCCGCAGGCGGCATTCTTGACGATCTGATGGTGACCAGCATGGGCGATCATCTCTATCTGGTCGTGAACGCCGGCTGCAAGGTTGAAGACATTGCCCATATGCGTGCCGAACTTGCAGATCGCTGTGAGCTTGAGGTTCTCGAAGAACGTGCCTTGATTGCACTGCAGGGGCCCCGGGCTGTTGCGGCGTTTGCCAAGCTTGTACCCGATTGTGCTGCCTTATCGTTCATGCAGGCCGCGACCTGGGATTTTGATGGCGACCGTCTTTTGGTGAGCCGATCGGGCTATACCGGTGAAGATGGTCTGGAGATCTCGGTTCCCGGCAAGGGTGCCGAAACCCTGGTGCGCCGCCTTCTGGAGGATCCAGATGTTGCCCCGGTCGGCCTTGGTGCGCGTGACAGCCTGCGCCTGGAAGCGGGGCTTTGCCTCTATGGCCATGACATCGATACCACCACGACGCCCATCGAGGCGGGGCTTGCCTGGTCGATCCAGAAGCGCCGCCGCAGCGAGGGCGGTTTCCCTGGCGCAGAAGTCATTCAGGATCAACTCGCCAACGGTACTTCGCGCAGGCGCGTCGGACTGCGGCCCGAAGGGCGCGCGCCGGTTCGTGAAGGTGCCGTCATCCGGGATCTTTCGGGCAACGCCATCGGGGCGGTGACCAGCGGTGGGTTTGGTGCAACGGTCGGTGGACCAATTGCCATGGGTTATGTGACCAGCGAGCATGCCCAGGCAGGCACGGCACTGGAACTGGAGCTGCGGGGCAAGGGTGTGCCCGCAACGGTAACCGCGTTGCCGTTTGTACCGCAGGGCTATCAACGGACTTGATCAACAACGGCAGGGAGGCCGGACCATGAGCGACAGGCTTTACAGCAAGGACCACGAATGGATCGAGATGGATGCTGATATCGGCACTATCGGTGTTTCAGATCATGCCCAGGAACAGTTGGGAGACGTGGTGTTTGTCGAACTGCCCGAAATCGGACGTGCCGTCGTGCAGAACGAGGAAGCCGCCGTTGTGGAATCCGTCAAGGCGGCCAGCGAAGTCTATTCGCCGGTCTCTGGCGAAGTCGTCGAGGTCAACGAGACCCTGACCGATGACCCTGCACAGGTGAATGCCGATCCCCATGGCGAAGGCTGGTTCATCCGCATCCGTGTCGATGACATGAGCCAGCTTGAAGGTCTGATGAACGAAGAGGCCTATCAGGAGTTTCTGGCGGAGCTTGATTAATGCGATATCTCCCGCATACCGACGCCGACAGGCAGGCCATGCTTGGGGTCATCGGGGCAAAAACCATTGATGACCTCTATATCGACGTCCCGCGTTCGGCCCTGCTGGATGCACCGGTCGATCTTCCCCATCATCAGGGGGAACTTGCTGTGGAGAGGGCCTTGTCGGCCATGGCAGACAAGAACCTCAGCGGCGCGAATGCGCCGTTTTTTGTCGGGTGCGGGGCCTATCGTCATCATGTTCCGGCATCGGTGGATTCGCTGATCCAGCGTGGCGAGTTCCTGACCTCCTACACGCCCTACCAGCCAGAGGTAAGCCAGGGCACGCTGCAGATGCTCTTTGAATTCCAGACCATGGTGGCGATGCTGACCGGCATGGATGTCGCCAATGCGTCGATGTATGACGGCGCCTCGGGTACGGCTGAAGCCGTGCTGATGGCCAACCGTGTGACGCGACGTCATCGTGCCGTGCTGTCGGGCGGGCTGCACCCCCATTATCGCGAGACGGTAGAAACCTATGCCCGTTATGGCGATTTCGAGATCGCCAGCCAGAACCTCGACCCCGATGGTGTGCAGGATCTGGCCGACCTGATCGATGAAAACACAAGCTGTGTCGTGGTCCAGACGCCCGATGTCATGGGCCGGTTACGCGATCTCACCGTCCTTGCTGAGGCATGCCATGCCGCCGGGGCGCTGCTGGTTGCCGTGGTGACCGAAGTGGTTTCCCTCGGGCTTGTGAAATCGCCTGGTGAAATGGGCGCCGATATCGTGGTCTGCGAGGGCCAGTCCCTGGGCAACCCCATGGGTTTTGGCGGCCCCTATGTCGGGCTCTTTGCCACGCGCGACAAGTATGTCCGTCAGATGCCGGGGCGTCTGGTGGGGCAAGCGCATGATTCCGAAGACCGGCGTGGTTGGGTGCTCACCCTTTCAACGCGTGAGCAGCATATCCGCCGCGAGAAGGCGACCAGCAACATCTGCACGAATTCCGGCCTGTGCGCGCTGGCCTTCACCATTCATCTCTCCTTGTTGGGAGAGGCAGGCTTTACCGGACTTGCGCGGTTGAACCATGAAGCCGCCCAACGCGTTGCCGAACGTCTGGCGGGAATCGATGGGGTCGATGTTCTCAATGAGACCTACTTCAACGAATTCACCCTGCGTCTTTCCAGACCGGCTGCCGAGGTTGTTGATGCCCTGGCCGAACGTGGTGTCCTGGGCGGTGTGCCCCTGTCGCGTCTGGCGCCCGACAATGACGCCCTGAAGGATCTGATGGTGGTGGCCGCCACGGAAATGACCACCGATGAGGAACTTGATGCTCTGGCCAATGCGCTCCAGGAGGTGCTGTCATGACCGCCACATCATCAGGCCATCGCGGACTGGTCATGGAAGAACCGCTCCTGTTCGAACAGGATGCGGACGGGCGCACCGGCGTTGATTTGCCCGATGCCGAGGGGCGCAAGCCCCGCCTTGGCGGGCTTGAACGCAAGGCACGCATTGGTCTGCCCGGCCTTTCAGAACCCCAGATCGTGCGCCATTTCACGCGCTTGTCGCAGAAGAACTACGCTATTGATTCAGGCTTCTACCCCCTGGGTTCATGCACCATGAAGCACAACCCGCGCCTGAACGAAAAAATGGTGCGTCTGCCCGGGTTCTCGATGGCCCATCCCCTGCAGCCCCAACAGACCGTGCAGGGATGCCTGGAATTGATTTCCACACTTGCCCACTGGATCACGACGCTGACCGGCATGCCCGGTGTTGCCATGTCGCCGGCTGCAGGTGCCCATGGTGAGCTTGCGGGGCTGATGACCATTCGTGCCGCGTTGACGGCCCGGGGCGATGCACGCAAGACCGTGCTGGTCCCGGAATCGGCTCATGGCACCAATCCGGCAACGGCGGCGCTGTGTGACTACAAGGTCGAATCGATTCCGGCCAACGAACGCGGGCGCATCGATGTTGATGCGCTCAAGGCCGCGATGTCCGAAGACGTGGCAGCCCTGATGCTGACCAACCCCAATACCTGTGGCCTGTTCGAGAACGAGATTCTCGAGGTGGCTGACGTACTCCATGACGCTGGTGCGTTCTTCTATGGCGATGGCGCCAACTTCAACGCCATTGTCGGTCGTGTGCGCCCCGGTGACCTGGGTATCGATGCCATGCATCTCAATCTGCACAAGACCTTCTCAACGCCCCATGGCGGCGGTGGACCAGGCAGTGGACCCGTGGTGTTGTCCGAGCCGCTCATTCCCTATGCGCCGCTTCCCTATGTCGTTGCCGACGGTGACGGGTTCCGCATGGTCGAACATGACGACAGCGGCGATTCGTTCGGCCGTCTGCGCAGCTTCCATGGCCAGATGGGCATGTTCGTGCGTGCGCTGGCCTACATGATGAGCCATGGCGCCGATGGCCTGCGTATGGTGGCTGAAGATGCCATCCTCAACGCCAACTATGTCATGGCGCGGCTGAAGGACTCCTACAACGTGCCGTTCCCCGGCCCCTGCATGCATGAATGTCTGTTCGACGATCACAGCCTGAAGGATACCGGCGTCACGACGCTCGATATCGCCAAGGGCATGATCGATGAGGGGTTCCATCCCATGACCATGTATTTCCCCCTGGTCGTCCATGGCGCCATGCTGATCGAGCCGACCGAGACCGAAAGCAAGGCCAGCGTCGACCAGTTCTGCGACACCATGCTGCACCTGATGGAACGCGCACAGTCCGGCGATGCCGACTGGTTCCACGAAGCCCCCCACCTGGCCCCCTGGCGCCGCCTGGACGAAACCGCCGCCGCCCGGCGCCCGGTCCTGACCTGGAAGCCCGAGGAAGAGAAGGGCGAGGCGGCCTAGCGTCTTAGTCGCTTCGAGGAAGACAAAAGAAAGGCGTTATTATACATTGCAAACCACGCAAACGCCGGGAACGTGGATTGACTCTCTGGTTGTGTGTGAGTCACCATTCTCCCTCACTGATTGGGGGAAGAAATGGCCAAGTTCATGATCTCGTACGATCTGGTAAAGCGGAAAGACTATCCAAAACTCTGGGACGAATTGGACAGGATCGGAGCGCACAAGGCGCTAGACTCGCTCTACCTTCTGGCTATCAACAACACTGCCGTTGAAGTTCGCGACCATCTCCAAGCATTCATTGACGATGACGATCGTCTCATGGTGATCGAGTTCACCAAGAAGCCCACCTACAACAGGGCGCTTAAGGGCACGAATGCGTGGATTGACGCAAACTTCTAGCTGACCGGCGATTCAGCCGCAGGATGACAAGGTCAGATTCCATCGGCCTTGATCTCCAATCGTAGAAATTTGGCAGTCCATCGAAGGATTGAGATTCACATTTTGGTCTCCTGAATCAGAAAGCCCCCGGCTCACTTATCCGAGGGCTTCTTGGGTTCGGGCTTGGCTTTCGCCAGCCGTTTTAACTTTCGCTCGAAGGCGGCTTCGTCTTCATCGGATTCCGCTTTGCGAGCGGCCTCAGTGAACTTGTCGGCTTGCTTCTTCTCAGTTGTCATAAGCCCAGTTGCTCCAATAGCGCGGCTCCATTTATGCACGGCACATCCACGCCTTGCTGGCGGCACACAAAGGGGATCTTCTTTGTGCTGGCGGGCCGCTCATCCGTCACCAACGTGTATCCATAGACCTTTGCTCATGCGATCAACCAAGGGTCTGCGGGATCAGGATTCTTCGCGCCTGACAAATCGTATAGAAACTCAAAGTTGTCGGATATCCGACCGACCCAGCCCAAAACTTCCGGATCATACTGGTCGGCCCGCATGATAACTCGGTGAGGCCAAAAAAGGTCACGGACTTCTGGCCATCGCTTCAGTTCATCAAATACTTGCGCAACTGTGAGGACATCACCCGCTTGGCAACGCGGCAGTATGCCCCCGTAGATTACATCCCTGTCCGCTCGGTTTCCGAAATGGACCAGCGCATCTGTGTCGATAATGAACGGCAACTACCCAACACCGACTCGAGTGCGATGGTTCTCGATCTGCTGCCGAATGTTACCAAAATGGGCCGGTCGAATGTCGAGAATATCGGCGGCTTCGACCGGCGCAATCCGCGCACCGTGCTCAGCTTGAAGTACGCTGTAGGAGAACCTATCCCCGAGTTCATTGACCTGCGTTGCGACGTAGTTCCCGCCGTTCGGTTCTCGTGGCGCTGCGGCCTGTCCCTGGCGCTCGCGGAAGGTGTTGTAGTAGCCGGCAGGTGCAATCCCAAGCCTTTCGAACCGAAGGGCCATGGCCTGTTGGCTCACCTTCAATTGGCGAGCCCAATTCCTCACATCACCCATATCCCAGTCTTGCGGCTCAAGCGGCCAGCCGCCCAACATTTCCCGGATGATATTTCGTGGCATTAAGAACGCTGCGGCAAACCGGTTACAGAATGCCTCTACGGGGTTTCGGTCATCGTGGTCAGAGAGGCCCGGCTCCCGTAACAGCAGATGCGCGTACTCGTGCAGCAACGTGAACGTCCTCGCGACATCAAGCCGTTCTTTCTTGCTGATCACAATAATCGGTGCGCTCCGATGATCGTAGATTGTGAATCCCTTACAGTCAGCAAGCGGAAAGTTTTTAAGCAGGACGAATGTGCCTGCGCCCTCAACTACAGTGCGCCAGTTTCGGAACGCTTGATTGGAACCCCAACCCAGTTGCTGAACCGCGCTCACATTTAGCCTAGCGCGCTCGGCCTCGCCCGCCTCATCGGGGTTTGCGCCAAGCCGCAAACGAGGCAGAACCGGCAGCGGCTCCGTTAGCTCTTCCTCTGCCAATTCACGAACATTCTCAGAAATCGTGCGAGCATAGCTCACCGCCAATCGGACCTCAAAACCTACGGTTGGCTCGCGGCCTTCGACCGTGCGGAAGTCTGTTGGCAGCGGCGGTACATTCGGCGGCTCTTGTCTCAGCAAAGAACCGCCGGGAATCCGCAGCCTTGCAGAGAGCTTCTTGAAAAAAGTTAGGTTCGGCGTCTTTTCGCCACGCTCAAGCGCGGCGAGGTCAGCCACCTGCATACTGAGCTTGTCAGCGGCCTCGTCCTGGGTGAGACCTCGGTGCTCTCTGGCCCAAACGATCAGTTCTGGTCACATCGGTATGTCGGTCATGCAAACGAGTCCCGGTATAAAAGCCGACTTCCGGCTATCGCGGACATAGGTACAGTCGCGCGCTGAACGTCATCCAAGCCCAATGCTGCGCGGTTGTTATACCTAAAGTCAAACACCGCCAGATATCGATGCAAATGCTTCTTGGAGCAATGTTGGTACACGCCCTTCATGCCGCGCTTGAAGATGCTGAAATAGCCTTCAATCATGTTCGTGTGGACCTCGCCGCGCACGTACTCTTTCTTGCCGTGGCGCACGATGTCGTGGTCCGCGAAGTCCTTCTTCAAGTGGTGATACTGGCCAGCTTCGTCCGTGAAGATGACCGTTTCCTTATCAATCTGTTCGCGCAGGATCGGAACCAGAGCCTTGGCGCTCAGGTTGTCCACGACCATGCTGCGGGTCTTGCCACCAGGCTGGACCAAGGACAGCACCTTCATCTTGTGATGATAGGCGCGGCGCTTTTCCATGCCCGGTTCGCGACCGATAAACGTCTCGTCAACTTCCACGATCTCACCAGCGCCGCCCATCTGATCCAGCGGTCCGCCTTCGCGCATTGCTTCACGGATACGATGGCCCATGAGCCATGCCGTCTTGACCGTCACTTCCAAAGTGCGGGCCATCTGGTTCGCGCTGATACCCTTCTTGCTGGACACCATCAAGAACACAGCCTGAAACCACTTGTAGAGCGGAACCTTGCTGCCTTCGAAGATGGTGCCGACCGTGACCGTGAACTGCTTGCGGCACTCCTTGGAACCGCACTTCCACAAACCATAACGAACGCGCTTCTCTGTGCTGGCTGTAATCTTGTAGGCGTGGTCAACCGTGCCGCAGTGCGGGCATACGGAACCATCAGCCCAGAGGATGCTTTCCAGCTTCGCAAAGGCGGCTTCGGTATCGTGAAAGTAAGGCTTGCTCAAAATGCTCATAGGTCCGTTCCCCGTACCCTTTAGAAATGGGAATCATGACCGTGGTTTGCAATGTATAATAACGTCAAAAGAAAAGGGCGCCCGCTTCGCAGCGTGGCGCCCTCTCTTGCTTCGGATGCCCCCGAACCTGTGTTGGTAAGTCTCAGTGCAGGCGTTTGCCGATCTCGCCGATGGCTTCTTCGACCATATTGGCCTGCTCTTTCTCACTGATTTTTTCGTCAAGAAGCTTGCGTGTGGCCTTCAGCGCCAGGTCGACGGCAGCGGCTCGGACATCGCGCACAGCGTCGGTTTCAGCCTGGCCAATACGATCCAGTGCCATCTGTCGGCGACGGGCTACCTGGCCCTCAAGGTCAGCTGCAGCACGTTTGGCAAGCCGTTCGGCTTCTTCCCTGGCTGCGGCAATGATGCCTTCGGCTTCTTTTTCGGCTTCACGTTGCTTGCGCTCGTAAGATGCCAGCAGTTCCTGGGCCTCTTCACGCAGGCGACGGGCTTCATCAAGCTCGTTGGCAATACGCTCGCTGCGACCGTCAAGTCCGCCAAGAACCATCTTGGAAAACGGCTTCCAGACAATCGCCACGGCAATCACGAAAGCAATGGCAACCCAGAAGGTCGGATCTTCCATCAGATGCTGCATGTTCAGCCCTCCTTGACCGATGCGACAGCGTTGGCCGCATCAGCTTCGGCGACATCGACGCCGATCAGCTTGACTGTGGCTTCACGCGCTGCCTCGGCAGCCATGGAAGCAAGATTTTCCATGGCCTGGGACTTGGCTGCATTGATCGCCTTGCTTGCTTCCTCGATCTGGGCACCGACTTCGGCGTCAAGTTCGTGGTTGCGTGCTTCCGTCGCCTTGGCATTGGACTGCGCAGCTTCACCAATGGTCATGTGTGCGGTTTCGCGCGCACCGACCAGTGAGGCCTCATAGGCTTCCAGAGCGGCATCAGCGGCCATCTTGGCCTTTTCAGCGGCGTCCAGGTCGCTTTCGACCTTTTCCTTACGCTGGGCAAGTACACTGCCAATCTTGGGCAGCGCAACGAATGCCATCACCAGGTAGAGGGTGATGAAGCAGACTGCGAGCCAGAAGATCTGGGGCAGAAAGTGCCAGGTTTCGAGCTGGGGCATCGGGGCTCCCGCCTTCTTGTTCAGCTAAAAGATGACGCCGGTCCGGACAATCCGGACCGGCGCGTGAACTAGAATACGAAGAGCAGCAACAGCGCGATCAGCAGCGCGTACAGCGCAACGGCTTCGACCAGCGCAAAGCCGATCCACATAAAGCCCTGCACGTTACCGGCAGCAGCGGGGTTACGGCCAACAGCCGAAATCATCGAGGCGAAGATGTTGCCGATACCGGCACCAACACCACCCAGACCAATCACGGCCAGACCGGCACCAATGAGCTTTGCAGCTTCTGCTTCCATGAGACTTGTCCTCTTTCCTTGAGCTTCGAGATTTTATACAGGCGACCTGAAGGTTGCCGGTGACTTAGTGCATGTGAATTGCGTCGTGCAGGTAAATGCAGCTCAACACTGCAAAGACGTAGGCCTGCAGGAATGCAATCGCGAATTCGAGAATGGTCAGGCCAACCGTGGCGGCCATCGGGATGACACCGGGAAGGATGTAGAACGAACCCAGCGGCAGGATAAAGCCCGCAAACACCTTCAGCATGGTGTGACCGGCCGTCAGGTTTGCAAACAGACGCAGACCCAGGCTGATGGGGCGAATCAGGTAGCTCAGCACTTCGATCGGAATCACCAGCGGCGCCAGGAAGCCCGGCACGCCGCTTGGCAGGAAGAACCCGAAGAAACCCAAGCCATGCTTGAGGAAGCCGATGATCGTCACGCCGATGAAGACAACCAACGCAAGGCCGAAGGTGATGATGATCTGGCTGGTCGCCGTAAAGCTGTAGGGCAGCATGCCAAGCATGTTGCAGAACAGGATGAACATGAAGAGCGAGAAGATGAACGGGAAGTAGGGGCGACCCTCGTTCCCGACATTATCGCGGATCATGTTGGCGACGAATTCATAGGAAATCTCGACAAGCGACTGCATGCGTCCAGGCACAAGCGCACGCTTGGAGATGAAAATGGTCGTGAACGCAATGATCAGGGCAGTCGCCACCATCATCACGACAGCTGAGTTCGTGATGTGCAGCGCCAAGCCGCCAACGTTCAGATCAACCTGTGAGTTGATCGCGAATTGTGCAAGCGGGCTGTGCCCGCCGTCGCCATGGGATTCAGTCGCCACGCGTCTTCCCGTCCTTCTTCATTTCCGCCAGATCGCGAAGCGACCCGTGGGTGAAACCGCTGGCGACCTTGTAGACGTTTATGAACGCGGCTCCCATCCCCATGATCAAAAGAATGATCAGGAAAAGAGGCGCCACACCCAGTTCCCGGTCGAGCCAGAGGCCCAAAAATACCGAGACGCCAAGCGCCGCTACCATCTCAATCGCCAGCCGGATGGCTATACCATACCCGGATGCCATCGCACGTTTCTTGGGATCGGGTCGGGTTGCGACCTGTTCCCTTTCTCGAGCAGCAGCGATCCGCGATTGCAAGTCGGAAAGGTCGGGCGGACGTTTTTCATCAGTCATTTACGTCCACCCCTCCGTCATGCGCGGCGCCCCGTGGGCCGGGCGAAAGAGCGCGCGAACCATACGTATGGCCCCATGGCGTGTCAAGGATGCGCGGCGACTCTTTGTCGGAGCAAAAAACACTTCAAAATCAATAAGTTATCCTGCTCAGGCAGTGGCTCGGAGCAGCTCCGCGCTGGCAAGGTCCACCGAGACGAGCTGAGAGACGCCAGGCTCGCTCATCGTGACGCCAAACAGGCGGTCCATCCGGGCCATGGTCAGGCGATGATGGGTGATGACCAGGAAGCGGGTATCGCCATTGCCGGCGAATTCATCGAGCAGATCGCAGAATCGATCGACATTGGCGTCATCAAGCGGTGCATCGACCTCATCAAGCACGCAAACCGGCGATGGGTTGGTGAGGAAGAGAGCAAAAATCAGGGCCAGTGCCGTCAAAGCCTGCTCGCCACCCGACAGCAGTGAGAGAATCTGGAGCTTCTTGCCCGACGGGCTGGCTTCAATCTCGAGTCCGGCTTCCAGGGGATCGTCCGAATCGACCAGAGACAGGCGCGCATGGCCGCCAAACAGGCGCTTGTGCAGGCGCTGGAAATGGCCGTCGATCTCCTCGAACGCGACCATCAGCCGCTCGCGGCCCTCGCGGTTGAGCTCACCAATGCCGCGGCGCAGGCGCTGGATGGCTTCTTCCAGGTCTTCGCGCTCCGACAGCATGACCGAAAGCTGCTCGTCGACTTCCTGGGCCTCGATCTCGGCCCGCAGGTTCACCGGACCCATGTTTTCGCGTTCGCGCACGACCTTTCCGAATCGGTCTTCCAGTTCCTGCGCGCCAGCAAGCTGGTCCGAATCGGTGACGGTCTCAGCAAGGGCTTCGGGTTCAATCTCAAGACGTTCGCGAATCTGGCGGCTGACCTCGGTTGCGATCTGGCGGGCGTTCTCCACGCTGCCTTCACGCCGTGCCCGTTCCTCGCGCTGATCCGATAGATGCGCATCGGTCTGACGTAATGCGCGGTCCAGCTGGGCAAGCGCTGTTTCGGCTGCCGCACGTTTATCGGCGGCTTGGCGGCGCACAGCCTCTGCAGCGTCCAGCCGTGTGGCGAGGTCGCGCCGCTGGGCAACGATCTGTTCGGGTTTGCTTTCCAGCGCGCCAGCTTCTTGTTGTCCGGCAAGACGGCGTGTGTCGAGGTCTTCGATGCGCCCTCCGGCACCCTGTGCCCTGCCTTGCCAGGACTGGCGTTCCTGCGCGATGGCGGTCAGGCGGCGCTCGCGGAACTCGGCCTCGCGATGGAGGTGGTCGCGTTCGCCCTGCAGCCCCGAGAGGTCGGAGCGGCGTGCGATCAGTTCCTCGCGCAAGGCTTCCAGCCCGTCTTCGGCACTGGCTGGCGGAATCTCGGAAAGGTCGTGACGCGCGGTTGCCAAAGCACTGGCCAGTTCCGCGCGCTCTGCCGAAATGCGTTCGGTCATGGTGGTCAGGTCGCCACGGCGTGCCTCAGCAGCCTGACTGCGGCTTTCCTGTGCCCGGCGCGATTCCCGTGCGGTCGAAAGGGCCTCGGCTGCCTCGTCGGCTGCGGACCGTGCCGTGTTCTCGCTTCTGGCCGCGTCACCGACCAGTGCCCGTGCTGCTTCCTGGGCCTGCTGTGTGGTGTCACGGCGATGAGTCGCAGCGCCAATCTGTTGATTGAGTGCTTCCAGCCGCGCGCGTTGCGCCAGGCGTGCTGCGGCACTCGATTCGGCGTCGCGCACGACATAACCGTCCCAGCGCCAGAGTTTGCCGCTGGTGCTGACCAGGCGCTGACCCGCACATAGATTGCGCGCAAGGGCTGGCCCCTGTTCTTCGCTCACCACGCCGATCTGGCTCAGGCGCCGGGCCAGTTCGGCCGGCGCAGTGACATGGCTGGACAACGGTTCGGCGCCGCCGGGAAGGGCCGGTGCATCGCCCAGGGGCGGCAACAAGGTCCAGCCGGCTGCCCCGTCATCTCCCAGGGGCGCATCAAGATCCTCGCCCAGGGCGACGCCAAGAGCGGTTTCGTAGCCTTCGGCAACCTGGAGCGAATCGAGCACCGGCGCGCCGCCACCTGAAGTCTCACGCGCCACGAGTGCCTGGAGAGCATCGCGCTCGGCGGTCATGCGGGTCAGGGCCTGATCTGCCTCGCGGAACGCCGCGCGACCGGCTTCTTCCTGTTCCCTGCTGGTGATGTGATCAGCCTGGGTTTGCGCAAACGCTTCGCGGGCCGTCGTCAGGTGCTGTTCGGCGTCGGTTTCTTCGCGCCGCAGACGGTCGAGCGAATCGGAATCATCAAGGCCCAGATTGAGCTGGCCGCGTTCTGCCTCGATCTCGCGCGTCTGGTTGTCGAGCCGTGCGATACGGCTTTCGAGATCGCTGGTGCGTGCTTCAAGTGCCTGACGCCGGGCTGTACGCGCTGCGCGCTCCTCGGCGCGTGCCGTGACCCTGGCTTCAAGATCGGCCACGGTCGCCTTCATCGCTTCGCTGGCCTTGTCGGCTGCAGCGATGGCTTCTTCCTCACCATCACGCTGACGGGTCAGGGTGGCTTCTTCCTCGTCCATCTGTGCCAGAGCGCGCGCTGCGTCTTCGGCCAGCGTGCGCTCGCGTTCCAGGTCCGATTCGATCTGGCGCAGACGTTCGGCAATTTCGCGCCGTTGCTCGTTAAGGCGGCGTTCTTCGGCCTCGAGCGCAACACGGCCGACCTGCAATTCGTTCAGTGCCGCACCGGCCTCTGCCTCAGCCTCGCGCAGGGGCGGCAAAGCTTCGGCTGCATTGGCCTGGGCGGTGGTTGCTTCTGCAACGGCCCGGGTTGCTTCGGCGACCTCTGCTTCGATGGTCTGCAGGCCTTCTTCACTGGAGGTCACCGATGCACAGGCGTCCATCCAGCGGCGCAGGAGCCAGCGGGATTCAGCCTCGCGGATGCGATCGCTCAAACGCCGGTAACGCTGGGCCTGACGTGCCTGGCGCTGCAGGGCGGCAAGCTGCTGCTCGAGGCCGCCAACGACATCGCCCAGCCGTTCCAGATTGGTTTCAGCGCCCTTCAGGCGCAGCTCTGCTTCATGACGGCGTGACTGAAGGCCCGCAATGCCGGCAGCTTCTTCCAGCAGATGACGTCGTGCCGCCGGTTTCGAGCGGATCAGGTCGGAAATCTGCCCCTGACTCACCAGTGCCGAACTTTTCGTGCCGCTCGCGATATCAGCAAAAAAGAGCTGCACGTCACGGGCGCGGGCATCCTGTCCGTTGATGCGATAGAGCGAACCACCGCCACGTTCGATGCGCCGCGAAACCTGAATTTCCTCGGAATCGTTCCATGCAGGAGGCGCATCCCGCTTGGTGTTGTCGAGCGTCAGAACGACCTCAGAGACATTCCGGCCCGGCCTGAAATCCGTGCCGGCAAAGATGACATCGTCCATCTCGCCGCCACGCATCTTCTTGGCAGAAGCTTCACCCATCACCCAACGCAGCGATTCCAGCAGGTTCGATTTGCCACAGCCATTGGGGCCAACAATGCCGGTCAGCCCGCCATCGATGACAAAGTCCGTGGGATCAACGAACGACTTGAATCCTGAGAGGCGCAGGCGTGAAAAATGCACGTAAAGCCCCTCAGACCGCGTTGTTGGTGATGGTGTAAGCCAGGATCATTCAGACATTGCCTTCGAGATCGCGCAGGAGCTCATCGAACTTCTCGAAGCTCATGTTGCCTGCCGTGTTTTCGCCGTTGACGATGAAGGTCGGTGTCGAGCTGATGTCGTATTCCTCATCACCTGCCAGACGAATCGCCAGGATGCCGTCGATCAGCGCCTGATCTTCCAGGCAGGCATCGACCATGTCGGGATCCTGTCCGCCCATACGCACGATCTTCTTGATCTCGCCGATGGGATCTTCAGAGCGCGACCATTGTTCCTGGGTGCGGAACATGACGTCGATAAAATCAAAGAACCGTTCCTCGCCCATGCATCGGGCAATGACCGAAACGCCGAGCGCAACACGGTCCAGCGGAAACTCCCGGAAGACCAGCTTCGCGCGGCCTGTATCGAGATACTGGGCCTTGAGCTCCGGTAGCGTGTTGACGTGAAACGCCGCGCAATGCGGGCAGGTCATCGACGAGTACTCGATGATCTCGATGGGTGCATTGGGGTCGCCCAGAATCATGTCGGGCAGCGGCGCACCTTCTTGTGCGCGCGCACCAACAATGGGCAGAACCGCCGTAGCGGCGACGGCGGTGATAAACTGGCGTCTTTTCAGCAAGATTCGATCCTCACACAGGGGACAGGCGCCGGAATCGGGTGACCCGATCGAAGTCCTGAGTGTCGGCTACAGCAAACGCAACCAACACGCCATTATAGAGTCTGCGAGCCCGGCGCCTCAACGCTCGCAGGCCCTGTCAGGCAGTTTCATTTTGTGGATAAGTTTCACGACGATGGCGCAGGTTTGGCGCCCAGAACGGCACGTCCAAGGCGTTCCAGAGCATCACGCATGCCGTCGTCATCCACCTTCGAGAGCTGGTTTTCCAACTCTGCGTCTTCACCAGGGGTCAGGGTCCGCGACTCACGGGCCTTTCTGCGTTCGGGGCGCTGGACCTCTCCCTGACGCAATTTCAGGCGGCTGACGGCACGATGGCCAAAGAAGGTCGCAATACGTTCCAGGATTTTTGGCTCCAGGTGCTGCAACTCAAGCCCAAATGCCGGAGAGACCCGAATCGTAAGAACACCGTCACGGCTCAGCTTCTCGGGCAGGCAGACATCGGCCAGGCGTTCACCGACCACGACCTGCCAGTCGGTCAACAACCGCGATTCGGCAAAGCCGTGCTTGCGATAGGCCTGGACGGCTGCCGGCGGAAGCGTCAGTCCCACACGTTTGGGACCGCCGCCCCTGCGGGCTGGCTTGACCTCTGTCTTGGCGGGTTTCTGGCTTGGCACCCTGGATCTGCTCCTCAGTCTTGGCACATGTGATAACAAGGCATCGAAGTTCTGCAGGAATGCGTTTGGCAATCACACGCATTACCTACCAAAAACCTGATGACACAATGTGGCGAGGCGATGGCGGAAGCGTCAACAGGCAAGCCCGGGGCTGCCGATCTGCTGGCCTGGTACGACCGGCATCAGCGTGATCTGCCGTGGCGTGCGAAACCGGGTGTCACGGCTGATCCCTATCACGTCTGGCTCTCGGAGATCATGCTCCAACAGACCCAGGTTCAGGCTGTAATCCCCTATTTTCTGGGCTTTCTCGAACGATGGCCCACGGTCGAGGCGCTGGCTCAGGCACCAAGAGATGATGTTCTGGCTGCGTGGGCTGGACTTGGATACTACGCCCGTGCGCGACGGCTTCACGATTGCGCGCGCGAGGTTGCAGGCAATCTGGGTGGCCGTTTTCCCGATACGGAAGAGGGCTTGCGTGCCCTGCCGGGAATCGGTGCCTATACCGCCGGAGCCATCGCAGCCATCGCGTTTGGGCGTCGGGCAGCCGCAGTTGACGGCAATGTCGAGCGGGTCATGGCACGCATCTTTCAGATCGAAGAGGTCATGCCGGCTGCCAAAAAAGCCGTGCGCAAGGTGACGCTTGAACTGATCCCTGCGGATCGACCCGGTGATTTCGCCCAGGCACTGATGGATCTGGGCGCAACGATCTGCACGCCGCGCAAGCCGGCCTGCGGTATCTGTCCCTGGCGTGACGCCTGTCTTGCGCGCTTGGCCGGTGTCGCCGAAGAGCTTCCAAAATCAGCGCCCAAAAAGAAACGCCCGCACCGGCATGGTCTGGTGTTCTGGCTGGAGCGCGAAGACGGCGCCGTCCTGTTCCGTACCCGGCCCGATGAAGGACTGCTGGGGGGCATGCTGGAGGTCCCAACAACGACTTGGCGCGATACCGACTGGAACCTGGCAGAGGCCGCAGCCGATGCGCCGGTTGCTGGAGGCTGGCAGCTTTTGCCTGATGTCGTGCGGCACGGATTTACGCATTTCACGCTCGACCTCAGGGTCGCAGCGCTCAGCTATTGCGGCGGAGAGGTCACGGGCACCTGGCATCATCCAGATACCTTCCCATCCCTGGCTCTGCCGACCATGACACGCAAAGTCATCAAACACGCCCGGACAGCGCGTCTCTGAGTGCTGCCCGTTCGGCGATGGGCCGGAAGGACAGTCGGTGATGCGCCGTGATGCCAAGGCGGTCGAGACCGTCGCGGTGCTCGGCCGTGCCGTAGCCCGCATTGCGTTCCCAGCCGTAGCCCGGATGTTCCCCTGCCAGGGTTTCCATCAGGCGGTCCCTGGTAACCTTGGCAACGATCGATGCCGCCGCGATGGAGAGGCAGCGCGCGTCGCCTTTGATGATGGTCGTAACGGGACAGGCGAGGTCTGGCGCCCGATTGCCGTCGACCAGGGCGAGGGCCGGCGTTACCGGCAGCGCTGCAACGGCGCGTGTCATGGCAAGCATGGAGGCCGCCAGAATGTTGTGCTGGTCGATTTCCTCGACCGATGCCAAGCCGATACCAATCAAGGCCTGATCTTCCAGAAGGGGAAGCAGTGCTTCGCGTCGCAGTCTTGTGAGTTTCTTGGAATCGTTGAGTCCCGCAGGTATGCGTTCGGCCTGCAGAATGACGGCTGCGGCGACCACTGGACCTGCCCATGGACCACGCCCGACCTCGTCAACGCCTGCAACCGGTTGCGGGCTGGCCTGCTCTAACTCAAAGGTCGGCGTCACGGGATTCCCTGGAAGGTTTCGGCTCTTCATCGCGCAGGCTGTCAGGCAGGGCCTTGGCGTGGCGTTCGGCAAGATCCTGACTGAACTCTTTGGTGAAGATCATGGTCTGCTTGGTACGTTTGGCGGTCTGTGGATAGAGGTCGGTCATCAGGCCGCGCAGGCTGCTTGTGTCGACTCGGTCGGCCAGACGTTGAAGGCGCCGCGCACTGTCGAGCCAGAGAGGGCTGATGATCAGGCTGAGCGCAATGATGGCAATGAAGAACCGGTAGCCTTCGTTGTCGATGGCGCCAACCGAGAGCCCAAGGGCGGCCAGGACAAACGAGAACTCGCCGACCTGCCCCAACGCCACACCACCCAGCCAGGCACGGGGCCACGGTTCCTTCAGCAACCGCAGGATGCCGACATTCATGGCCGTCTTGCCCAGGGTGACGATGACCAGCATCAGGAGGATTTCGCCCAGGTGATCCCAGATGAAGTTGAGGTCGATCAGCAGGCCGATCGAGAGGAAAAACACCATCAGCAACACGCCCTGAATGGGCAGGGTAGAGCGCAGCATCATGGAACGGTCGGTGCTGTTTCCCAGCAATAGTCCGGCCAGGAACGCGCCATAGGCCGTGGACATGCCAAACAGACCGCTGATTGCTGCTGCAGCAAAACAGAGCCCCATGGCCGTGACGGCAATCAGGTCGGCCTGACCGCGTGTCAGCTCACGGATCGGCAACTTGATCTGCCCCTTGCGCCCCAGAAACCAGAGGAACGCGGCAAGGATCACGACCGATCCGATCAGTGGAAGCGTGTCACTGAGATGCATGGCTTCGTTGGGTGCCATGGTTGCGACAAACAGCATCATGGGAACAATCGCCAGGTCCTGGGCGATCAGAATGGCAACGGCACGTCTACCGACATCATTTTTTATCTCGCCGACATCCTCGAGAAGCTTGATGGCAACGGCTGTCGAAGACAGTGCCACACCAAATCCGATCAGGATGCCGTGTTCCCACGACCAGCCCAGAACCAGAGCGACCAGCGACATGACGACAACGGCAATGATGATCTGCATGCCGGTGCCCAGAAAGGCGAACCGAATGACCGATTTGAAGTCGCTGACATCAAGTTCCATGCCAATGCTAAACAGCAGCAGCAACACGCCCAGTTCAGCAAGCAGGGTGATCTGGTCGCGGTCCTGCACAAAACCCAGAACAGACGGGCCCAGAACCACGCCGGCCAGAATGTAGCCCACGATGGCGGGTTGCTTCAGGCGCGACAGCACCAACCCGCAACCCAGCGCGACGGTCACGACGATAGCGATTTCAGTGAGTTCGTGACTGTGCTCCATGGCGCATCCTATCACGCAGATTGCGGCGCGCTTATGGAACTTGCGTGACGAATGTCAGATTCAGGCGCGCATTGTTGCCTTGATGCGTTCGGCCATGATTTTGGCTTTGCCCTTGGCCAGGCACTGGTCGATCAAGGCCTGACTCTCCTTTGAGTCAGAGCGCGGCGCGCGCGTGTTCGGCCGCAGCTTCGCCACTTCGTGCCGCGCCGTCCATGTTGGATGTCCAGGCGTAGTCTCCACAGAAATGGACTGCACCGACCGATGCCTGGAATGCAGCAAGATCAGCCATGCGCCCTGGATGGTAGTGGGGCAGGGCGTTTTCCCAGCGGCGAAAGCCGATGCGACTGACACGGTCAACCAAATGCGGGAACGCAGCACGAAATGCCTGGAGTGCGCCCGACTGGATGGATCGTGGGTCGTCGTCCCAAACGACACGGGCATATCGGTCGTGGATGTAGCAATGGAAACATCCGCCATCGCGATCCATGTCGCCGGGCGTCTTCAGGACAAATCCGTTTGAGCAGTAAACCGCGTCATGACGCGACGGGACCATCACAAGGTCGGGGCCGCGCTGGCCCTCGGGCAGGATCGAGATTGGCGTTGCGATGTTGCGGCCATACCGGATGTTTGCCAGGGCTGCGGCTTTCTCCGTCGGCAGTCCTTCGATGACCTGGCGCGCAATCGTGCCGGGCAGGGCACAGATCACCTGTCGCGCCCGAATGGAGGCCGTCTTGTCGGAATTCTTGGTTTCGATGGTGCAGAAATCATTGCCCCGCATAACGCGGGTGACCGTTTGTCCCTGGCGAATCTCGGCGCCGCTCGCCTTGGCCAGCGCCTTGGTGAAGGTGTTGGTGCCGCCGCGAAAGACCGTCTCGCCGCGATTGCTGCGTGGCACCGGTTCGGTGGTAAAGGCGCTCGTTCTCTGGTCGCCCCACACCAACATCAGACCATAAAGCGAGGTCTCCATGGTCGAACCGAAGAGCAGACTGCCACACCATCCTTCGAAGAAATCGTGGACGTGGGCCGGGGCGCCCTCCAGCCACTCGGCCACACTCACCTGATCGAGCTCTGGCGTATCGGCAGGGCGCGGGTTGGCCATCTCGGCTTCCAGGCGCTCCAGCCACGGGCCCATGTCGCGCTGCTGCTCGGGTGTCATCGCACTGCGGAGTTCAGCGGAATGCGAGCCTTTCGGGATGAGTTCCAGGCCCAGTTCGTCTGCCAGCTCGATCACCTTGAGCTTGTCGGCGCTGACATATTGCGCGGCATAGTTGGCCCAGTTTCCGTCATCAAAGGATTCTGAAAGCGTTCGCCCTCCGACATGACTGTCGGCCTCCAGAACAACGACATCGCGGTCGCGCAACCGGTAGGCGGCGGTCAGTCCGGCAACGCCGGCTCCCAGAATAGCGATTTCATAACAATGCGGCATGACCGCTCCCCCTTTCGAGCAATCTAGTGCTGCCTGCTACAACAACGCCAGTTGATCGGCATCGGCGGCTGGCTTGCGGAACAGGGTCGTGTCCATTTCCCAACTTCGTTTGTCGAGTCCGCTCCGGCGGCAGGCCATGGCGAAGCGGCGTGCCACCATATCGGCAAAGGGGCCACTGCCTTTCATGCGTTTGCCCCATTGGGAATCGTAAGCCCTGCCACCCCGGCAATCGCGCACCAGGGTCATGACTCTCTCGGCACGGTCGGGGTAATGGGCCTCGAGCCATTCGGTAAAGAGGTCCTTGATCTCAAGGGGCAGGCGCAGGAGCACATAACTGCCGGTTCTGGCTCCGGCATCACTGGCCGCCTGCAGGACAGCTTCCATTTCATGGTCGTTGAGGCCGGGAATGATAGGCGCGAACATCACACCAACGGGAACGCCGGCGCGCGACAGGGCCTCGATGGCTTTCAGGCGTTTGGCGGGTGTGGGCGCGCGTGGCTCCATGCGCCGCGCCAGGTCCCGGTCGAGCGTCGTGATGGAGATATAGGCGCGCGCCAGGCGCTGCTGCGCCATGGGACCCAGGATGTCGGCGTCACGGGCGATCAGGGCAGATTTGGTGACGATCCCCACGGGGTGACGGCAGTCGGAAAGGACCTCCAGGATCTGGCGCGTGATGCCGTGGGTCCTCTCGATCGGCTGGTAGGGATCGGTGTTGGTGCCAAGGGCGATCACACGTGGGCGATAGCCCGGCCTGGCCAGTTCCTGACGCAAGAGCACAGCGGCATCGGGTTTCATCAGCAGTTTCGATTCGAAGTCCTGGCCTGGGGAAAGTCCGAGCCAGGCATGGGTCGGGCGGGCAAAACAATAGACACAACCATGCTCACACCCACGGTAGGGATTGATCGAGCGGTCAAAGGGGATGTCTGGTGAGCTGTTGCGGGCAATCACTGTGCGGCTGGCGTCTATGGCAACTTCCGTTTCGAGGGGTGGGAGGTCATCGTCGATCGCGCCCCAGCCGTCATCGAAGGCTTCCTTGCTATGGGCCTCGAACCTGCCGGAAAGGTTGCTTGCCGCGCCGCGCCCTTTGCGCTGCAATATGTGCGTTCGTTGTGTCATTGTTCTCTCCTAATCGATAAAAGAACAATAGTGGAACAAATCAATCGTGTGCAAGTCCCCCGGCACAAAGCACTATGACCGTTGCCATGCCTGCGATTGCCATCATCATTCCAGCCCTGAACGCGGCAACGACTCTCGAAGCGACCCTCGGGATGGTTGCCGATTCGGCTTTGCCCGATGTTGAACTGATCGTTGTCGAAGGTGGTTCGCACGATGCTACGCCGACCCTTGCAGCAGACCTCGGTGCAACGGTGATCGAAGCGCCACGCGGACGTGGAAGCCAGATGGCAACGGGCGTATCACACAGTGACGCGCCCTGGCTGTTTTTCCTGCATGCCGATACCCGTCTGGAGGCGGGTTGGGATGCCAGACTGGCATCGTTCATGGCTGATCCTGCCAACGCTGAAAGGGCCGGCGTCTTCCATTTGCGATTTGACGATGCCTCACCTGCAGCACGACGCCTTGAATGGATTGCGAACCGGCGCAGCCGGTGGCTGGGCCTGCCCTATGGTGATCAGGGCCTGATTCTCTCGCGGCCCTTTTACGAGGCACTGGGGGGCTTTGAGCCAATCCCGATCATGGAGGATGTCGCACTGGTCCGCCGGGTCGGACGCAACCGGCTGGTCCATCTGGAGGGTGATGCCATAACCGACGCGCGGCGTTATCAGAAGGGCGGTTACGTGCTGCGCATGCTGCATAATCTGGCGTGCCTGACGTCTTACTTTATCGGCGTTCCGCCACGCTGGCTGGTCAGGCTCTACGGATGAGACCTTCCAGCCATGTTGTCGTGATGGCGCGGCGTCCCCAGCTTGGCCGCGTCAAGACGCGACTGGCCGATGGACTGGGCAAAGAGGCCGCGCTTTCATTCTACTCCCGGACCCTGAAACGCCTGATCAAACGCCTCGACGGGGATGGACGCTGGCAAACCGTTCTGGCGGTGACGCCGGCGTCTGAAGCCCGCCGTGGCGGTCTTTGGACGCGCGGTTTGCCAACCCTTGCGCAGGCCCAGGGTGATCTGGGCGACCGCATGCAGGCTGCCATCGATGCCATGCCAACAGGCCCCGTGGTTCTGGTTGGCAGCGATGTGCCCGGCTTGAAGGCACGCCACATTGCCTTGGCCTTTCGTGCACTGGAACACCATGACGTCATCCTCGGTCCTTCCGATGACGGCGGATACTGGCTCATCGGAGTTGCTGCGCAGTGCAGGGAAGCACGGTTGTTTGGCTCCGTGCGATGGTCTTCGGCTCATGCCTTGGAAGACACGATCGCAGGCCTGCCCGGAGATTACCGTGTAGGCCAATTGGACACCCTGTCGGATATAGACACCGCAGATGACTGGCGACGATGGCGCAACAGCGCCAAGCCCGGTTATGGTGACGGCGAAAGAGAGGGGTGATGAACACCACGGAGACTGGCTGCGGGATGATCACATGAGCGCTCCCGTCGCTCAGGAAGGTATCGCAGACAGCCTCTCGGCCTGGCGCGTTGCGCTGGCCTCCTTGCTGCTCGTGGCCTGCGGCATGGGCATCGAGTACCTGCTCTGGTCGAACGTGAAAACGATTTCCGATGACATGGGCTGGTCCCGCGGCACGACGTCCCTGGCCTATACCCTGGAAATGCTGGGAACAGGCGTGGGCGGTATCCTGATGGGCCGCCTGACGGATCGCACCGGCATCATCCCGGTCGTGCTGATCGGTGCCATGATGATCCCCGCTGGCGCCCTGACGCTCAGCCACGTCACCGAAGCCTGGCAGTTCTGCCTGGTCTTTGGCGTCATGATCGGCTTCCTGGGCAACGCCACCCTGTTTGCTCCTCTGATTGCGACCGCGACGCGCTGGTTCGACAAACGGCGCGGTCTTGCTGTGGCCATCGTTGCGTCGGGCCAGGGTCTGGCGGGCATGATCTGGCCAGCGGTCTTCGACTCGCTTATCGCCGACTACGGCTGGCGCGGTGCGCTCTTCATCTATGGCGTGTTTGCCATGGTGACCATGCCGCCGCTGGTTCTCATGCTGTACGGGCGCCCCCCCGGCTGGGCCGAACTTGCGACTTCACGGGTCGCGGCACGGCTGGGTGGCGTGCGCTTTGGCAGCATGGCTGAAAACAAGCCGTTGATCCTGTTGTGCCTGGCGATCTTCTGCTGCTGCATCGCGATGGCCATGCCGCTGCTCCATGTGGCTTCCCATGCTCGCGACATTGGTTACACCAGCACGCAGGGTGCCTATCTCCTGGCCTGGATCATGGCCCTGTCGTTTGTCGGGCGTCTGGGGATCGGCTTCTTTGCTGACCGTATTGGCGGGCTGAATGCCATGCTGATCGGATCAAGCCTGCAGGCCGCCGGCATTCTGATCATGATCCCGTTCGACAGCCTGATTGTGCTCTACATCGGCGCAACGATTTTTGGCCTTGGGTTCGGTGGCCTGGTGCCGATGTATGCGGTAGCCCTGCGTTCGATCTATCCAGCCCACAGCATCGGCTGGCGGGTCGGGGCGATCTTCTTGTTTGGTGCCACCGGCATGGCAATCGGCGGACAGCTTGCCGGTGTCGGATTTGATTACATGGGCACCTATCGTTGGGCCTTTGCGGTCGGATTTGCCTTCAACGTGATCAATCTGGCGATCCTGGCAATGGTCATGTCGATCACGCGGCGGCCGCGAATGGACGCCGTTCCGGCCGCAGCGGAGTAGGTGGTAATCGGCTCGGCGTCAGGTTTCAGCGTCTGACCGGAACAGTTTGCTCAGGTCGCCACGCATGACCTTGCCGACGCTCGAACGGGGCAAGTCTTCGACGAACTCGAAAGACTTCGGCAGCTTGAATCCGGCGATGTGTTTGCGGCTGTGATCCAGAAGATCGTCGATCAGGTCTTCGTCCACTTCGACGCCGTCCTCGAGCGCGACCACAGCCTTGATCTCCTCTCCCCAGCGCTCGCTTGGAACGCCGAAACACACGGCTTCCTTGACCAGGGGATGGGTGTTGAGCACCAGGTCGATCTCGGCTGGATAGATATTGACGCCGCCCGACACGACCGTGTCGGCATCACGGCCGGTCAGATAGAGGTAACCCGAGCGGTCGACGTAACCCATGTCGCCCATGGTGAACCAGTCGCCACGCCGGCTGGCCTGGGTTTTCTCGGCTGCCTTGAAATAGATGAACTGTTCGGTATCGGGCGCGCGCAGATAGACGATTCCGACCTCACCGACCGGGCGCTGCTGGCCTTCGGTGTCCATGATGGCGATGGCGCCGTCAGGAACCGGTTTGCCGACCGTGCCTGGATGCGCGGCCCAGTCCCGGGGCGTGCTGTAAACCAGTGCCCCTTCGGTGCCGCCGAAGAACTCGTGGAGGATCGGACCAAGCCAGTCGATCATGCGGTCCTTGAGGGCGCGTGAGCAGGGCGCTGATCCGTGCAGCATCCAGCGCAGCGACGAGATATCAAAGCTGTCGCGGACTTCCTCGGGCAGATCGAGCAGGCGCTGGAACATGACCGGCACGACGTGACTGTGCGTCACCTTGTGGCGCTCGATCAGGGCCAGAAACTCTGCTGCATCAAAGCGCTCCATCACGACCATGCCGATGCCCTGGTTGAGCGCCCACCACAGATTCAGGCTCATGGGTGCGGCGTGATAAAGCGGGCTTGGATTGAGCAGAAGATCGGTTTCAGGGTGAAGATCGGCCGAAGCGGTCAGTGCCGGCAGCAGCGGTATCTTGCGTTTGTGCAGGAACTTGACGCCCTTGGGTCTGCCCGTCGTGCCGGAGGTATAGAGCATGCGCTCGCCGATGACGGGATCTTCGATGTCATCGCCGGGCAGAGATTGAAGGGTGGTCTCATAGGATTCGAAGCCGTCGATGTCACCACCGATGGCAAATCCGAACGCCACACGCGGTAACGCACGGGCGAGGCTGGCTGATTCTTCGCAGGCAATATCGGCAAACAGGACGCGGGCTTCACAATCTTCAACGATATAGGCCGATTCTTCCGCTGCCAGATGCCAGTTGATCGGTGTGATGCGCATACCGCAGCGCATGACGCCCATGATCACCTCGACGAATTCCGGCCTGTTGGTACACAGCAGTGCAACGCCGTCGCCTTGTTTCAGGCCGGCCTGTCGCAGCATACGCGCGACACGGTTGGCGTTGGCATTGAGTTCGGCAAAGCTACGATTGCCAGAGGGTGCAAGGATGGCGGGGCGTTCGGGATGCTCGCGCGCAGTGACGGCAATGGCCATACCCGCAGCCGCCGCTTCAGCGGTACTCAACAACCTTGCCATGCCGCTATTTTCGCGCTGTAGCGCGCCCCGTTTCAGTCAAGCGTGGCATCAACTCCACGAAATTGCAGGGCCCGAAACGGTAATCGAGCTGGTGAACCAGGATGTCATCCCAGGCGTCCTTGCAGGCACCGGGTGATCCGGGCAGGGCAAACAGATAGGTGCCTCCCGCTACGCCGGCCGTCGCGCGTGACTGCACCGTCGAGGTGCCGATCTTCTGGTACGAGAGCCAGCGGAACAGTTCGCCAAATCCCGGAATCGCTTTCTCATAGACGGCTTCGAAGGCTTCAGGTGTGACATCGCGTCCGGTCACGCCGGTGCCGCCGGTTGCAAGGATGACGTCGACGCTGTCATCACCAATCCAGCCGCGCAGAGCTTTTTCAATCTCACCCTGCTCGTCTTCGACAATGCGCCGGTCGGCAAGGACATGACCGGCCGAAGTCAGCCGGTCGACCAGAATGTTGCCAGACTTGTCGTCTTCCAACGTGCGTGTGTCCGAAACCGTCAGAACAGCGATCTGGACTGGCAGAAACTCCTTGCTCTCATTAATTCCCGGCAATGAATGTCTCCCCATCCTGATAGAGCGGCCACTGACCTGCGGCGACCATGTCCAACGTGGTCACCGGTTGGTCCAGACGCAAGCGGTAGATCCAGTAATTGGCCATGACACGTTCAATAAAGAAGCGTGTTTCGCGCGATGGGATGGTTTCGATGAACAGCAGGGGGTCAAAGGTCGCGCCGGTCGCCTCGACCCATTTGTTCAGGTTGCCGGGGCCGCCATTGTAGGCAGCAAGTGCAAAGAACAGGTTTCCCCGAACGCTGTTGAGTTCAAGAAGATAGTCGATGTAGTCCTGACCCAGATCGAGTGCCACAACCGGATCGTTGAGCAGGTGTTTTTTGGATCCCGTGAAAGCATCGTCACCACTGACATAAGCTGCGGTGCTGGGCATGATCTGCATGGGCCCCTGGGCACCCGCGTCGCTGCTGGAAAACGCGCGGAATTCGGACTCGCGGCGCATGACGGCAAAGAGCAGAGCGGGATCAACCTCGAAGCCATCAGACGGGCGCCAGGCCGGCACGGGATAGAGCGCGGCATCGAACCGTTCCGAATAGCCATAGAGCAACTCCCGGCCCAGACGGTACTGGGCGGCAGGAAGATCCAGGTCGACTGCCAGACGCAGCATCGCCACTGCCAGACCCGGGCGGTCATAGGCATTCACGGCATCAAATTCCTGATCGGCCCGGTGTTGCTGGCCTACCTGGGCCAAGGCAATGGCGCGGCGCACTTCCGGGAGAACCGCCAGTGTCGCGCGTTCGGTATCGGAAAGCACAGGAAGGCGCTCATTGAGCACAATCTCGCCACCCAGGGCATGTTGGGCCAGAAGGCCGTAAAAACTGTAGGGGCGCGCCAGCGCGGTATTGAGATAGGTGCCGACCTTTTCTGGGTCACCAACCAGAAGGTTGATGCGCGCAGCCCAATAGGCGCCCGCAGCCACCAGGTCTTCGTCCCGACGGCCTGCCGAGAGGATTTCGAAGGCATGGCGTGAAGCCTGCAGATCATCCTGGCGGTACGCGGCCAGGCCGGCGATCCAGGCGGCCAGTGTTGCCTTGCTGCCGGAGCGCTCAAGGGCGGGTTCGACCAGCGCGCGGGCCGTATCGTCATCGCCGCCCACGAAGTAACCGCGGGCAACCTCGGCTGCCATCCTGTCTTTGGTCAGATCATCAGCCAGGGAAACGAAGGTTGCATCGCTCAGCAGATTTCGTGCGGCGGTGTTGGCGCCTGCCAGAACATTGCGGCGTACCTGTGCCACGATCCCGCGCAAGGTGCTGCGTTCACCAGATGACAGGTGATCCCAGGATGCTTCATCAACGGCATCGCTGGCCGGCTGCAGCGCCCTACCGACATACTCGACGTCATCCAGGCGGCCCTCACGCGGCGGCTGAGGTGCCGCTGAACCTTCGGGCTGACGTCGCAGCGCCAGGCGATAGATGCGCTCGGCATCGGGATGATCGGCATAGTCCACCAGCCAGGCGCTCAGTTCCCCATAGCTTGAGTGCCAGCCTGTGGGGTGCATGTAGCGCTGTGCCAGAACATGACCCATCAGGATACGGTCGCTAAGCTGATCGATCAGACGATCGGCTGTGGTCCAGTCGGCAAGTTGCTGGGCCGCGAAGATCCTTTTGTAGCGATCGACATCGTTTGCTGAGAGCGCAACGAAAAGCACGGCATCGGGAATCGCAGGCTTTGTCGCAGGAACCGGAATGGCCGCCGCGGCAAGTGCCGGTTCGGCAATCAGCAGGTCATGGTCGGGAATCGCCGAAGCAATGGCAATCTCATCACTGATCGGTGCGGGTTTGATCTGCGGGAGAGGCGGGGTTGTCTGTGCCCACGATGAAGCAGCCCACAAAACCAGGACGGTCAGGGAGGCAAGCGTCGTCTTGAGTACTGAATGCACACAGCCACGCTTGATCGTGTCTGTCGCAGCTGCCCCCGTCATTCCTGTCGCCGCCTCATTATCCCCTGCGGCCGTTCTTATAGGGAGTTGGCCAGAAGCGGACAACTTGACAGGGTTGGCGTCATGATTCCTGCCGAGTCGCGCTTTGGAGAAGTTCCAGCGCATCGATTTTCTCGCGAATCGCCAGGAGGTCGCGCCATGATTCGCGTTTCCGTGCGGGCTGACGCAACAGATAGGCCGGATGAAACATGGCCATGGCCGGAATGGCTTCACGCCCTTCTCGTTCCAGAGAGAACCAGCGCCCGCGCAGGCGCGTGATGCCTTCGCTGCGGTTCAACATCGCCTTGGCTGCGGTGCCGCCTGTGTAGATCAGGATGCCGGGTTGGATCAGGGCGACCTGACGCTCCAGGAAGGGCAGGCACAGGGCAATCTCTTCTGGTGTTGGCGTGCGGTTTCCAGGTGGTCGCCAGTAAAGCGTGTTGGTGATGTAAACTTGGCTGCGGTCCAGTCCGATGGAAGCCAGCATCTTGTCGAGCAACTGGCCTGCCGGCCCCACAAACGGCTTGCCCACGCGATCTTCTTCGCGGCCCGGCGCCTCACCGACCATCATGATTCTGGCCTGGGGGTTGCCGTCATAGATGCAGGTTGTTGTCGCCGTGCGTTTGAGCGGGCAACCATCAAATGCGTTGATCGCGGCGATGAGTTCCTCGTGTGTTGAGGCGGCGGCGGCCAAGGCACTCACTTCGCCGGTATCCGCCACGGGGGCGGGGGCTGCGACCCTTTGGGCTGGGGCAGGCGCGCTGCCCGCAGCTTCGCTCGGCAGTGCGGCCGGTTGAGGCGGTGGCACATGAAAGCGATCGACAGGATGGAGGGCGACCGCCTCATCGACGCCCACCTCACCGTACCAGCGCAGAAGCGCGGCTGCCTGTTGCCTGTCCATAGTCATGGAGGAGACCATAACGTGGCGGGCAGGACTTCTCCATGTTTGGGCAGATATCCGCCTTGGGAACCATGGTGCTCGTCAAAAATACGGGTTATGACAAGGACAAATCTAAGATCAACCTGGTTGGGATGTTCCAATGGACGACGTGCAACGCGAAAGCATGGAATTCGACGTCATGATCGTGGGCGGTGGCCCCGCCGGGCTGGCGGCAGCGATTCGTCTGCGCCAGCTTGCTGAAGAGAGTGGCAAGGAGATCAGCGTTTGCCTGATCGAGAAGGGCTCGGAAGTCGGAGCCCATATTCTCTCAGGCGCCGTGATGGAGCCTCGTGCGCTTGATGAGTTGATTCCAGACTGGAAGGAAAAGGGTGCGCCGCTCAATACGCCTGCGGGCGAGGACCGGTTCCTCTTTCTGACCCATTCCAATGCGATTCGCCTGCCCACACCGCCGCAGATGAACAATCATGGCAACTACATCGTGAGCCTTGGCAATGTCTGCCGTTGGCTGGGTGAACAGGCCGAAGCTGCAGGCGTGGAAGTCTTTCCGGGCTTTGCTGCTGCCGAGGTGCTGTTCAACGACGATGGCTCGGTCAAAGGCGTTGCAACCGGCGACATGGGTATCGGCAAGGACGGTGAGAAAAAGGCCCATTACGAGCCTGGCATCGAACTGCATGCCCGCCAGACCCTGTTTGCTGAAGGCTGCCGCGGCCATCTCTCCAAGCAGCTGATGGAACATTTCGACCTGCGCGAAGGTGTTGACCCCCAGACCTATGGCATCGGCATCAAGGAGCTGTGGGAGATCGATCCGGCCAAACACAAGGAAGGCCTGGTGGTTCACACGACCGGCTGGCCGATGGATCGCAAGACCTATGGTGGTTCGTTCCTCTACCACCTGGAGAACAATCAGGTTTCAGTGGGTTACGTGGTCGGCCTTGATTACGAGAATCCCTATCTCTCTCCCTTCGAGGAATTCCAGCGTTTCAAGACGCATCCTGAAATCCGCAAGTTTTTCGAGGGCGGCAAGCGCGTTGCCTATGGCGCACGGGCCATCAACGAGGGCGGCTTCCAGTCGATTCCCAAACTGACGTTCCCTGGCGGTGCGTTGATCGGGTGTTCGGCCGGTTTCGTGAACGTGCCCAAGATCAAGGGCAGCCATACCGCCATGAAAAGCGGCATGACGGCCGCCGAAGCTGTCTTCGAGTGGCTGGGTGAGGAAAACCCGGCAACGATGGAAGTCACCAGCTATCCCGAGCGTTTGAAGAAAACCTGGCTGTGGGACGAACTCCACAAGGTCCGCAACATCCGCCCCAGCTTCCACAAGGGATTCTGGGCAGGTCTGATCTATTCGGCGATCGATACGGTTCTGCTGCGCGGCAAGGCCCCATGGACCTTCCACAACCGGCCCGATCACACGTCGCTCAAGCCCAAGAGTGAATGCAAGCCCATCGACTATCCCAAGCCCGATGGCGAGCTTTCGTTTGATCGCAACAGTTCGGTGTTCCTGGCCAGCACCAATCATGAAGAAGACCAGCCCGTCCATCTGACGCTGAAGGATGCCAGCGTACCGATCAGGATCAATCTGGAAACCTATGATGCGCCCGAGCAACGCTATTGCCCGGCCGGGGTTTACGAGATTGTTGAAGAAAGCGACGGCCCCCGTTTGCAGATCAACGCGCAGAACTGCGTCCATTGCAAAACCTGCGACATCAAGGATCCCACCCAGAACATCGTGTGGGTCACGCCTGAAGGCGGCGGCGGGCCAAATTATCCCAATATGTAACAGGCTTTGCGGCCACACGGATGTTTGAGCGGTCCGGCTTTGTGCCGCCGCTCGGCGTCGTCTAAGGTAGCCGTTATTGCGTTGCATCTCACCGGATGTGACGTGTTCAATGCCTTGTTCATCGCAGTGAAAGAGTGACGCACCATGCGTGACCACGACCGATTGGGAACCTCGTTGGGTGCTGTCGCTACTGCGGCCGTCGCCGCATTGCTCTTGCTGTCGGGTTGCAAGACCAGCAGCGAATCCCAGGAAGCGCAGCGCAGCGACCTGGCACCTGCAACGCTTGCACAGGCAAACGACGAGTTTGTTGACCTTTCAGGTGCTACCCAGCTGCCATTGTCGGCAGCGGCCTCCTCGTCGGGCGCCTATCTGGCTGCGCAATCGGCCATTGGCGAACGCGATATGTCGGCGGCTTCCGACTATCTTCTGGTCGCGCTAGCAGCTGATTCCGGCAACAAGGATCTGATGCGTCAGGCCCATTTTGCACTCGTCTCGGCCGGCCGCATCCCGGAAGCTTTGCCGATCGCCCGCAAACTGCTTGTGGGCGAAGGCATCGATCAGTTTTCGCCGCTCACCGTGGCCGCGGACGCGCTTGATCGTGGTGCCTATGACGAGGCTGACGATGCCTTGGCGCGGTTGCCGATCACTGGCTACAACACGATCCTGGTGCCCATGCTGGAAGCCTGGGTTGCTGCAGGCCGCGGCGAATTCGATGACGCGGTCGATGCCCTGGGACCAACGAACCTGGGTGATGGCTTTGATACTCTGCGGTCCTATCACCTGGCGCTGATCCTGGATCTTGCCGGCCGGCCCGTTGAAGCCGAAGAAGCCTTCGTGCGATCTGTCGAAGGTCAGCCCGGTGGTGCCTACAGGGTGGTGCTTGCGTATGGCGGCTTCCTGGAGCGGCTCGGTCGACCCGAAGATGCACAGGCGCTTTACAGTGCGTTCCTGGAGGCCAATCCTGATTCACTCTGGCTTGAAAACGCGCTTGCACGGCTTGATGGCTCAGGCAGCCCGGTTGCACAGATCGATGAAGCGCGTGATGGCGCCGCCGAAGCCCTGTTTGCCGTAGCAAGTGCAGCCCAACAGAGCGATGGCCCAGAAATCGCTCTGGCCTATGGTCAGGTCGCTGCCTACATGATGCCGCAAAACGATGTCATTTCCCTGCTGATCGGTGACATCCTTGAAATGCAGGGCAAACATCTCAAAGCGATCGAAGCCTACCGCCGGATCAGCGCAAGCTCGCCTCTGGACTGGACGGCAAGGTTGCGGGTGGCGCTCAATCAGGATGATGGCGGACAGCCCGATCAGGCGATCGCTCTTCTGCGCCAGATGGTTGAAGAGCGGCCCGACCGCAGCGATGCGGTTGTTGTGCTTGGCGACATTCTGCGCGTGCACGAGCGTTGGGCGGAGGCTGTCGAAGCCTATGATACTGCGTTCGCACTGCTGGGCAGTGAGATCGAGGACAATTGGCGTCTGCGATATGTGCGCGGCATTGCACTGGAACGTGCCGGTGACTGGCCGCGTGCGGAAAGTGATTTCCTGGCCGCTCTCGAGATCGAGCCCGACCATCCCTTTGTTCTGAATTATCTGGGTTACACATGGGTCGACCGGGGCGAGCGGCTGGATGAAGCCCTCGACATGATCGAGCGTGCGGTGAACCAACGGCCACTGGACGGCTTCATTACCGACAGTCTGGGCTGGGCCTATTATCGGCTCGGCCGGTTCGACGATGCCGTGGTGCAGCTGGAGCGTGCGGTCGAATACGAACCTGGCGATCCGGTTATCAACGATCACCTGGGTGATGCCTACTGGATGGTAGGCCGCCGGGCCGAGGCCAGATTCCAGTGGCGCCGCGCCATGTCGTTGGGCGAAGACGATCCGGAACTGGTCGATGCGATCCAGACCAAGCTGCAGTCAGGCCTTTCAGACGGCAACGATATCTGACCCGATGCAGGCCGACCCGGGACCGATCAAGGCAAGAGCCAAGATCAATCTCTACCTGCATGTGACAGGCCGTCGCGAGGACGGGCTCCACGCGCTCGACAGCCTGTTTGTTCGGGCAGGGATCGCAGACAGGCTTTGGCTCGCACACGCCGATGCCGACAGCCTGGACGTGAGTGGACCCTTTGCAGCTGCACTTGCTGATGAAGATTCCAGGGACAATTTGGTGATGCGTGCTGTTGATGTGGTGCGCCGGAAAATGGACCACCGTGGCGCCTTCCGTGTGCACCTGGAAAAAAACCTTCCTGTTGCATCCGGCATAGGCGGCGGCTCTGCTGATGCCGCTGCAATGCTGAAGGCGGTGGCCCGCCTGATCGGTGGACCTGAGGATTTGAATCCTATCGCGCAAACCCTGGGTGCTGATGTGCCACCGTGCCTCAGCGAGCAACCGATTCTCGTTTCGGGGATCGGGGAAGTCATCCGCACCGCGCCGCAATTACCTTCGGCAGCCATGGTGCTTGTGAATCCTGGCAGGCCGCTGTCGACACCACAGGTCTTCGGAGAGCGTTCTGGTGACTTCTCCGCAGCCGACCCCCTGGAGGCCCGACTTGCCGGATTCGACGATCTGGTCAGGGAACTGGCGCGGCGCAGCAACGATCTCGAAGAGGCAGCATGCCGGCTGGAACCGCTGATTGTCGAGGTGCTCGATGCCTTGCGCAGACAGCGGAATATCGGGCTGGCCCGCATGAGCGGTAGCGGCGCAACCTGCTTTGGCCTTGCTGCAACACTGCATCAGGCCCAGGCGGTTGCCGCCCGATTGCGTGATCTGCATCCAGATTGGTGGATCGTGGCCACAGAAATGGTTACTGGGGCTGCTTCCCTTGGCAACGACAAGCCGATAAACGGACAATTATGAGCAAGATTGAAGATTTGGGCGGCCTGATCGGGGACCGCCGTGCAAGTGTGGGCGTGATCGGGCTGGGCTATGTCGGCCTGCCCCTGGTGCTGGCTGCACATGCCGCAGGTTTCCATGTGATCGGCTTTGATTCCGATCCTGAAAAAATCAGCCGGTTGGATGCAGGTGAAAGCTACATTCGCCATATCGATTCCGATGCAACCGGGGCCCTCGCGCAATCGGGTCGCTTTGCAGCGACGACCGACATGCAGCGATTGGGTGAAGCCGACATCGTCCTGATCTGTGTGCCGACGCCGCTGACCGTCAATCGCGAACCCGACATGCGGTATGTCGAGCTGACTTCCCAGGCCATCGCAGCATCCCTGCGTGCAGGGCAACTGGTGATCCTGGAATCAACGACTTATCCCGGCACGACCGAGGATCTCGTCAAACCCGTTTTGGAGGCCAGCGGTCTGAAGTCGGGAACAGACTTCCTGCTAGCCTATTCGCCCGAGCGGGAAGACCCGGGCAACATCGATTACGGGACGACGCAGATACCCAAAGTCGTTGGGGGTGATGGTGAGCCCGCGCGCTCTGCAGCTTGTGCCTTTTATGAGGCGATCACCAGCGCCGGTACGGTGCCGGTCACCGACACCAGCACGGCAGAAGCCGTCAAACTGACCGAGAACATCTTCCGGTCGGTCAATATTGCGCTCGTGAACGAACTCAAGCTTGTCTACGACAGCATGGGCATCGACATCTGGGAAGTTATCGAAGCGGCCAAATCCAAGCCGTTTGGCTACATGCCGTTTTATCCAGGCCCCGGTCTGGGCGGTCACTGCATTCCCATTGATCCGTTCTATCTGACCTGGAAGGCACGTGAGTTCGATGTGGCGACCCGCTTCATCGAACTGGCGGGTGAGGTCAACACGGCCATGCCCGCACACATCGTTGCGCGCCTGGGTGAGGAACTCGACAAGCGCTTCGCCCGTGGTCTGAACGGCGCAAAGGTCCTGCTGATGGGCATGGCCTACAAGAAGAACGTGGATGATATCCGTGAAAGCCCGGCCCTGAAGCTGACCTCGCTTCTGGAAGCACGTGGCGCCGTCGTCTCATTTCATGATCCCTACATCGGGGTCATTCAGACCGGGCGTGAACATGCCGAGCTTTCAGGACGCGAAAGTGTTCCATGGGCTGATGTCGTTGGCGGGGGCCATGACGTTGCCCTGATCGTGACCGATCACGATGCCATCGACTACGCTGCGCTGGTTGCTGCCAGTCCTCTGGTGATCGACACGCGCAATGCAACACGGGCTGTTGTTGATCATCGCGAGAAAATCGTTCTGGCCTGACCGCAAAACAGCCCGGGTGTTCTTGCGTCCCGGCCCGGATTCGGCTTTATAGGGCGCGCTGTTGGGGCGTGGCCAAGCGGTAAGGCATCGGGTTTTGATCCCGTGATCCCTGGTTCGAATCCAGGCGCCCCAGCCAGCTCTTTCAAATTGACCTGCTTCTTGCCTTTTGCCGGGTTCGGCTCTTGCTGTGTCCGGGAATCTGGGCTGAACTGTATCTGACGCACCGGCGCAACATGGTGGCCGCATGGGTGATTGCGCAGCGATATCTGGTATCTGCGGCTTGATGACACACCAAATCTACTTTGCATGGGGTTGAACCATCGATTTGTGTGGAGGGCCCCCTGCCGCGGCGGGCAATGCTGCCCTGGGATGTCTCAAGGCAGGTCTGAAGAACAGGGAGAAGGCGCATGTCCAAGATCGTGTTGGTGACCGGTGGCAGCCGGGGGATCGGCCGGGAGGTTGCCCTGATGGCGGCGGGGATGGGCTATGACGTCGCCGTCAATTTCACATCCAATGCCGACAAGGCAGCCGGGGTGGTCGAAGCCGTGGAGCAGGCGGGCCAGCGCGCCATGGCGGTTCAGGCTGATGTCTCGCAGGTCGAACAGGTCGAAGCCATGTTTGCCGCCGTGGATCAGGAGCTGGGAACACTCGATGCGCTGATCAACAATGCCGGCATTGGCAAGACCCATGCACGGATTGAAGACACCTTGCCTCAGGACATGGTCGACACCATCGCGGTTAATGTCTTTGGCGTGTTCTATTGTTCGCAGGCTGCTGTGCGGCGCATGTCGACCCGCCATGGCGGCAAGGGTGGCTCGATCGTCAATGTCTCGTCTGCTGCCGCGCGCACTGGCGGGGTTAATGCGTTCATCGACTATGCCGCATCCAAGGGCGCGGTTGATGTCATCACCACGGGCCTTGCGCGCGAAGCCGGCGGCGACGGCATCCGCGTCAACGCCGTGCGCCCGGGTGTTACCGAAACCGAGATGCTTGCCGATGCTGATGAAGCCTGGCTCAAGGAGGTCGTCAAGACCATGCCCATGGGACGGATCGGCAAGGCCGCTGAGATTGCCAACGCGATTGTCTGGCTGATGTCCGATGAGGCGTCCTATGTCACCGGCAGCATCATCGATGCATCAGGAGGGCGCGCGGTACCCTGATGGCCTTGCATGCGGGCCTGGTCGCGCCAATGTGCAAGATAGGAAACAGGGAGAAAGGTCATGGCCTTCGAAGATCTGAAAGCCGAACTTGGAATCCTCATGGAGCGGGTCAACGACGAATCCGAAGATCGCATGGAGCTCTATGAGCGTTTGCGTGAATTGCTCAATGAGACCCGCGCCTTTGGCATGCAGGCGCCTGAGGACCTGAAAGCTCTGGAGAAGCAGTTGGAAGCCGAACTTTTCGGATCGAAGGATAACGCGTCGACGTAAGTGCGTATCTATGCGTTTTGATGTGTTATTTCTGTAGATTGCGCGTTTTCTAGAGTTCTTGCGTGATTTTGTAGATGTTCCGGCTCTTCCTGGAGCCAGGCATGGACGATCTATCAGGTGCGTTTGCACAAGCGTTTCGGCTGATTGCCGGATTTGACCCGGATCTGCTCGAAATCGTGACCCTGTCGCTGCAGGTCAGCCTTTCGGCCGTGATCGTTGCTGGCCTGATCGGTCTGCCTGCCGGTGCAGCGGTTGCCGTCATGCGGTTTCCCGGACGTGCCGTGGTGATCGCTGTGATGAACGCCATGATGGGCCTGCCACCGGTTGTCGCAGGCCTTGCTGTTTATCTGATGCTGTCGCGCGCCGGTCCGCTTGGGGATTGGGGTTTGCTCTATACGCCTTCGGCCATGGTGATCGCCCAGACGGTTCTGGTTGCGCCAATCATTGCAGCGCTCACACGCCAGGCCATCGAAGACCTTCACGGTGACTATGACGAACAGCTTCGTGCCTTCGGCATCGGGCGGTCGGGCATGATCACAACCCTGTTGTGGGAAGCGCGTGTCGGCCTGTTCACGGTCCTGCTGGCAGGGTTCGGACGTGCCATTGCCGAGGTCGGCGCCGTCATCATGGTCGGCGGCAACATCAACCACGTGACCCGCGTGATGACGACCGCGATTGCGTTGGAAACCTCCAAGGGCGCACTCGAGCTCGCCCTGGGGCTGGGTATCGTTCTGCTGGTGATCGTCCTGGGCGTCAATGCACTGGCAGGGCTTCTGCGCATGGGTGTTGCCGGGCGTGCCCATGCCTGACGTTGCTCCGCGCATAACCGAGCCCGAGAAGTTCGATGGCCCCGAAGTTCTACCGGTAAGTGGCAGGGAACTGGTTGTCGAACGAGACGGCCGCAAGCTCGTCGATGGCGCCGCGCTTACGATTGATCAGCCCGGCGTCACAGCGTTGATGGGCCCCAACGGTGCGGGCAAGAGCCTGTTGTTGCGCCTGCTTGCCGGGTTGATCGCACCCGATCATGGCACCGTGACCTGGGCCGGCACGGCGCCGGACCGTCTGCGCGCCAGCCGTGTTGGACTCGTCTTCCATCGCCCCGTGATGTTGCGCCGCACGGCTCTTGCCAATGTTGCCTTTGCGCTGAAGGTCTCGGGCGTTGCACGTGTCGAGCGCCATGACCGTGCGCTTGCGGCTCTGGCCAGCGGCGGCCTGGAGCACCTTGCCGCGTCACCTGCCCGGGTTCTCTCGGGCGGTGAACAACAGAGGCTCTCGCTAGTGCGCGCACTGGCACCGGGGCCACAGGCACTACTTCTTGATGAGCCAACCGCGAATCTTGATCCCGGCTCGACCCTTGCCATCGAGGATCTGATTGTTCGTTCTGCCGAAGCCGGCATGCGGATTCTGTTGGTGACTCATGATCCTGCCCAGGCACAGCGCCTGGCCGATCGAATCGCGTTCATGCATGACGGTCAGGTTGAAGCGCCGGTTTCCGCAGACTCATTCTTCAACGAGCCGGCATCGGCCAAAGCCAGCGCCTTTGTCGCCGGCCGCCTCGTGCTTTGAAAATCCTCGACAAGAAGGAACCATCATGACGAAACGAACTCTCTGCAACATTCTGGCAACCCTGATTCTGAGCCTGAGCCTGTTCGGCGCTGCTGCCCGGGCAGACAATGCCTTCATCCTTGTGCAGTCAACGACATCGACCCAGAACTCGGGCCTGTTCGACCATATCCTGCCCCAGTTCACGGAAGCATCGGGCATCGAAGTACGCGTTGTTGCTGTCGGTACCGGTCAGGCGATCAGGAACGCGGCAAACGGCGACGGCGACGTCCTTCTGGTTCACGCCGAGTCAGCCGAAGTGGCGTTTGTTGCCGATGGCCTGGGCGTTGAGCGGTTTGATCTGATGTACAACGACTTTGTCATCGTGGGCCCGTCTGGCGATCCCGCCGCAGTCATGGGCATGACCAATGCGTCGGATGCACTTGCCATGATCGCAGAATCGGGTTCAGCGTTCGCTTCACGCGGCGATGATTCCGGGACTCACAAAAAGGAGCGTTCACTCTGGCAAGAGGCTGGTGTTGATCCCGTGGTTTCCAGCGGTGACTGGTATCAGGAAACCGGTTCGGGCATGGGTGCGACGCTCAACACGGCTTCGGGCATGGGCGCCTATGCGCTGACCGATCGCGCAACCTGGATTGCCTTTGAGAACAAGGGCGACCTGGTGATTGCGGTCGAGGGCGATGACGCGTTGTTCAATCAGTACGGCGTGATCCTGGTGAACCCGCAGCGGTTCGAGCATGTGAAATCAGATGAAGGTCAGGCGTTCATCGACTGGCTGCTCTCCAGTGACGGTCAGAATGCCATCGGCGCTTACCAGCTTGATGGCCAGCAGCTGTTTTTCCCGAATGCGAAGTGATTGAGCGAGCAAGTGTTAGCGGGCGCCGTTGAATTGAACGGTGCCAAGTCCGCCTATGTCATAGCCGCCCATCTCTGCGGCCCGTTCGGCAAATCGTTCGGTGCGGGAAAACGCGAGCAGGTTCTGGATCGGCGGTTCGAAATAGGCACGCCGCCAGATCGCCAGATCAAAGCGTTCTTGTGCAAGAGGAACAAAGCCAAGGCCAAACTGCCGTGCGACCGACTCGATGGCCAGACCTGCATCGGCCTTTCCTGACGCGACAGCGTGCGCAATGTCGGTTTCGTTGCTGGCTGACGTATCGAGCAGTGCGACCGAGCCCGTCATGCCGGCCTTTTCCATCAGATGCTGCAGCAGGACCTGACTGCCTGCGGCGGCCTGACGTGGGATGATGCGGTGTCCGGCAAGGTCGGCAACGCTTTCAATGTTGAGAGGATTATCTGTCGCCACAACAAGCCCCTGTTGGCGGCGCGCCCATTCGATCAGCACAACCGAGGTGAGCCCGGGCGTGCGTGCAAGGTGGACGCGGTTCCAGCCGCCGTTTTCTGGCTCGAAGACATGAAGTCCGGCCGCCTGCGCCTTGCCATGGGCGAGTTTCTCGAGCCCGGCAAGGCTGCCTTCATAGACCGTAGCCAGACCGGACCGCGATTCCCGCAAAGCCCAGTCGAGCAGGGGATCATGACTGCCCGCGACAACCGGCGGCAGGTCTTTGAGCGCCTGCAGGTCGCCGTTGTATTCCGCGCTGGCATCAACCCAGGCCGTGATGACTTCACGCGGAAACAGCAGTTTACCGGTGACCCGGCAAACCGGGATGGCATTGGCCGAAACCAGCTCATAGACCTTGCGCTCCTTGATGCGCAGAAGGTCGGCCACTTCGCGGGTTGTCAGATAGCGGTGGTCAGCCATGGCTAGAGCGCCCGCAGGGCATCGGCGATGCGGGGCAGTTTCAGCGCATCATAACGGTCCTGCTTGTCTGGATGGTCGTGGCCAAATCGGAAGCAGGTGATGCCGTTCCACAGGGGCTGGATGATCTGGCCGCCATAGCCGCGCATGGAGGGAATGCGCACATCACGGCCCGCACGGGTCGTCATGGGCAGCTGCCAATAGGCCAGATGATAGGTCACTTCACGGCCCTCAGCCGTGGACGTTCCTGTCTTCAATCCCTTGTCAAAATCGCCATTCAGACAGGAAGCCAGGAGCGTGGGTTCCAGGACCTGTTTGCCATTGTGTTCTCCGCCGTCGGTCAGTAACTGACCCAGTTTTGCGGCATCATCCAGCCCCATGTAGAGACCGAACGCAGTCAGAGGCATGCCTTTGAAACCGTTGCCTTGGATTGTGCGGTTCATATCGATGCCGTGGATTCCGATAGGCCCATAAACCTCGTCAGCAACCATGGAAAAGAGATCGGCATCCGACCCTTTGTGACGCTTCCAGACTGCGTCCATGGCAACGCCGGCCATGAAGAGATCCTGATCGCGGTAACGGGCAAATTCACCCGGTCCCCATGGATAGGACGGGCAGGCAAAGGCGCACCGGAGTTTGTCGGCAAGCGATGGCGCGGCATACCAATCCTGATAGGCGCGGTAACTCGCCATGCTGTTGGGATCGGCGTCTGCATTCTCCGGCTCGGTCAGGTTGTCGGCGTAGATATCGATCGGTTCGGCAACCGGCCCGCCGGTGCCGATGCCGCTTGCCATGTTGAGGCAGTCGCGAATGGTCACGGATTCCCAGCCATCGTGCTCAGCGGTCACCTTCACCACATCCCGGATTCGCGTGTCGGCGACCCCCGGACCCAGGTGTTGCGCCAGACGCAACAGCGCGGTCGTGCCGAAGGCGGCCTTGGTTGCCGACCACATGCCAAAACGCATGGCGCGGGGATAGGGGAAGTCGCCATGGCGTGTCCGCACAGGCGTTGCGTAGATGACGCCGTCCCGGACCAGGCCACTGACGATTTCTGTGTTGCTGCCCGTTCCCTCGTAAAGCGCTGCGATGAGGGCTTCGCCGACCTGATCGGCAAGCTCTTCGATAGGACGCATGGACCGTTCGTCTGATTGTTCGGATTTGTGGGCTGCAACTGCAACTGCGCCTGTTCCGGCCTCTGGCCCGGTTGCGGTGCACTTCGCCGCAAGCCTTCCCCAGAGGTCAAAGAGCTCTGGCAGATGGTCGGGTTCCGTTTCGGTCACCTTCTGGACAATCACGCTGCTGACGCCTGTCTCGTCAAACAGGAAGCAGGCAAGGCCGTGATGGCTGTCGTTTTCATGCTCGTTGGAAAGCTGAAAGGGGAACGACGCGCGGCTGCGGCCCTTGTCACCGGGTTCGGACCAGATGCGTCCGGGGCCTACCATGATGTCCCAGTAACTCTGTGGGTCTGGTCTGCGATGGAGTGTGCGTTGTACCGGGATCAACGCGCCATCCGCTGAGGTGAAGGCAAGGTCGACTGCCGGGAAGCGCAGAGGGCTTCCCGGCAGGACAAATGCCTGGGACAGGCGGGGTTCCGAACTTTCCAGATTTCTGCCGGAAAGATGCAGAATGCCGTGGAAGGCATGTTGGGCGGGCATTGCACCGTCTGCCGGAAGAAATGCGGCATTGTCCGTCGGGCCTGCGGGACCGGTCGGGTCATCCCATACTGCAGTTGTCAGTTCCTTGCGTGTCATGATGCTGCCCGTCACAATCGTGTCCAATCATTCATGATAGCGCTTTGTCGTTCCCAAGGGGGAGAGTATGCCCGAGACATTTCTGGTGATTGGCGGCAATGGCCGTGTGGGTCGCGAAGTTGCGACCCAGCTTCTCGATGCGGGCCATGGCCTGCGTGCACTGGTGCGTACCGAGCCCAGGGTGGATGCCTTGCACCGCACCGACGTCGAAATCATGCGTGGCGACATGGGCGATGACCAGGCACTGGCATCTGCCGTGGAGGGAATCCGGGCGCTTTATGTTGCAACCGATGACCCTGAGGAATCGGTTGAACAGATGCGCAACTTTGTCGGCATTGCGCGCAGTGCTGGTGTCGAGAGGATTGTGCGGTTATCTGCGATGTCTGCTGATCCTGACGCCAAATCCGATCTGTCGCGACGTCACGGCTTGCGCGAACGTGCGTTGGAGGAATCCGGCATGGCATGGACGCATCTGCGCCCGACCTGGTTTATGCAGATGATGTTGGAATATGCGCCGGGAGGCCGCCTTGATCTTCCCGGAGGCACGGGGCGGATTGGTTGGATCGATACGCGCGACATCGCCGCCGTAGCGGTCGCGGCAATGACCGGAGAAGGTCATGAGGGCAAGTCATATGAGCTTACGGGGCCTGCCGCGCTGACATACCAGGAGCTCGCCGACACCATGTCAGCGGCTACGGGACGTGACTTTGTCTATCGTGATGTCCAGCCTGACGAGTACCGCGCCATGATGCAGGCCGAAGGCGACGAGGACTGGTACATCGATCTGGTGCTGCAGATCTATGATCGTATCAGCAATGGCGAACTGTCGAATCTTGCCGACGGTGTCGAACAGGCGCTGGGGCGCAAGGCGACAAGCTTCGAAGTATTCTGCCGCGACCACGCAGCCGAGTTGATCAAGCAGCTTTAGGTAACACCTGCCGTTCTGCTGGTTTCATTTCAGCGGGATTGCCGGGATGCAGAATGTCGGTCATTGCGGCATCGATGGTCGCGTGTTCGAACACGAATCCTGCATCGATCAGGCGTTGTGGCAGCACACGTTTGCTTGCCAGCAACAACTCCTGGCCCATCTCTCCCAGCAGGATCCGGATGATCGGTGCAGGAATCGCCAGGAGACAGGGGCGTTTGAGCGTTGCGGCCAGACGATCCGAGAAAACGGTATTGGTGACCGGCTGGGGTGCGGTGACGTTGAAGGGACCGCGCAGATCCTTGCGTGCGATCAGGAATGCCATTGCGCGGATCGCGTCATCAAGATGCACCCAGGACATCCACTGGCGGCCGTGACCAATCCTGGCACCGGCACCAAACTCGAAGGCTGGGAGCATGGCACCCAAAGGCCCACCCTGGGCACCCAGAACCAGGCTCAACCGCAGCTCGACAACCCGCACACCATAGCGGCTTGCCTTGCGCGCCTCTGCTTCCCGCTCGGCGCACATGTCATGGGAAAAACCAGGCATGGCACGGTCATTCTCGGTGATCGCCTGGTCGCTGTCGGTTCCGTAAAAACCGATGGCTGAAGCGGAAACCAGAACTTCCGGGCGGGTTGTCAGGCGCCCGATCAGGGCAACGATGTCGCGCGTTGTATCGATCCGGCTTGCGCGTAGCACCGCCTTGCGGCGTTCCGTCCAGCGACCGCCGGCTACGCTGGCGCCTGCCAGATTGATGACGGCGTCAAACACCGTGTCATCGCCAAATTCGCCACAGGCAGTGGCGATGCGGATTGGCGTCGGCAGGTCACGTGCTTTCCGGGGATCGCGTGTCAGGACCGTGACATCATGTCCAGCCTCGACCAATGCCTGGCAAAGCCGTTTGCCGATGAAACCGGTGCCGCCCGTCACCAGAACTCTTTGAGGGGCGTCCAGGTGCCGGTTGACGAGCGGTGAGGCCGGTCCGGCCGGAGAGGAAACGGCGCGGGCACGGACGGCATCGCGCACACACCAGAGCGCAACACCAAGGGCAAAGATCGTCATGACGGCTGACCAGACGCCACGCTCGACCACGATGAGGGCGCTTGTCTGATTGAACCAGACGATCAGATGGGGCGTGAGCAACGCCAGGAATGCGCCATAGCTCACGGCCAGGATGGTATGGAGAACGCGTTCGGATTCCGGCAATTGCCGTGTGCGGTCTTCGACCACGAAGTCGGTGAGCGTGATGATGATTTCGGCCAGAAGTACAGCGACGAACGCGGCCGCCCAGATGCCGCGCGGCTCGAACCAGGCCAGCACCAGAAAGACCACGGCATAGAGCCCGTTGCGTGCAGCGTGCAGCCAGAGCTCCTGGCGCGCCGAGGCCTTCCAGGTCAGCCGTTCCGTGGTTTCGTGATGAAAGAGGAGGTCAAAGGCACCGACTACAGCCTGAATCGTGGCTAGAATCATGACAGCGGTCATGGCGTGATCTCCTTCTCGAAAAAGTCGCCTTCCTGGAACACCAGGCGGCCGAACAGCGTGTGATCGATGCTCAATGTGAAGCGGAACCGGCCACTACCCAGTTCGCGGTGGGTGACATGTGTCGCGCCGGGCGAAAGCATATCGGGTAACGGGATGTGCAGACGCCCACAGCGCCATTGGTAACCAGCGCTGACAAAGTGCAGTGCGTCGGGCTGGGCATGAAGATCGAGTTTCATGACAAAACCCCGGCCCAGGCACTCCAACAGGCCGTCTTTGGCATCAAAACGTTTCACGCTCTTCACCGTGAAGCGGCGCCCGTTGGGCATCAGATAGGCCCGGCTCCAGGTTCCGCTGGCATCAGCGGCGGCGCCATCAACATCAATCAGTGTGACGATGTCGGTACCGGTATGGGGAAACAGCGAGGAACCAAACAGGCGCGAGAGCAGGGCGAGGAAACGTCCGGGGATCGAGAGTTCGACCCTGCGCATCGCGCCGTAAAATGCACGGTTGTGGTTGCGTGCGCCAAAGCGGTCGCGGATTGCCGGATCAAGGCGTCCCCAGGCCTTGACGCCCAAGAGCGAATGATAGGTCGTGGAGGGTGACCAATGTGGCTGCTCGGCGCGGCGCGGTAGTCCAACCGCCGGCAAGTCCATCGGGAATTTCAGGAAATTTTGAAAGAACATGGCAAAAAAACTCCCTAGCTCACAAACCGCGCAACCTTGGCTCCCATGGTCATCAGCTTCGTGATGACCGGCCGGGGCAATTTGCGCACCTGGTCGTACCAACTTGTCATGTCATGCACGAAGTCGTGCATGGCTCCGATCCTCTGGGCGACTGCAGGGTCGGTCGTGCTATCGGCACGGGCTTCTTCCTGGCAACGCTGCAGGGTGATCAGAAGCGGATCGAATTCGCGTTCCTTGCGGCCCTCGACGATGCGGGTCATGACTTCCCAGACATCCTGTTCGGCCAGGAAATGATCGCGCCGGTCACCCATGACATGGGTCATCTCGACCAGACCCCAGCCCTGGAGTTCCTTCAGGCACATGCTGACATTCGAACGCGCGATCGAAAGCGTGTCAGTGATTTCATCGGCATGGAGCGGCTCGCTGGTGAGGTAGAGCAGCGCGTGGACCTGGGCCACCGAACGGCTGACGCCCCAGCGCGATCCCATTTCGCCCCAATGCAGGATGAATCGTTCCATGGATGCGCTGAGTTTCATGTTGAACCTGTAGTTTCAGAAATTACTGAAACTAATGTGATATCTTCAAGGAGAGTTGTCAAGCAGTTCCAGAAGCCTTGTCTGACTCTAGTTGCTGGCGCGTTTGAGAGCGGCTGTTCCGGCCTCGCTCGAGATCGAAACACACAGGCTTCTGCCATTGGTTTCGACACGCAGGGGAACATCCATGGGTTTCCAGATCAGATCGCCAGGGCCCGCCTCCTGTGCGGGTGATGACCCGGATTCCAGTCGAACGGTGCCCGACAGGACCAGAACCAGCCCCTCGCCAGCGGCAAGGTTCCAGCCCACTGGCGTCGGTGTGCGAAGCAGCATGGTCGTCATAGCAGCTCCGGTACCCGGCCTGGTCACGACAGCATGTTCGAAGCTCTCGCCTGATGATCGCCTGGCAGTTCGCCAGGGCATGGCCGGCCCATCCAGAGGCGTCAGGGTCACGCCATCGAGTGCGCCGGTATCCTCGGCCCCATTGAGGTCTTTGACATCCTCGCCGGCGGTCCAGCCGACGATCTCTGGCCAGTTCACAGGAAACGTGGCGTAGAGGAAGTGAGCTGCTCCGTCAGAGCCATAGGATGCCCGGCCACCATGGGGTATCCAGATGACATCCCCGGCTTTGGTCGCACGCGAACCGGAGCCAGCATCCCATGTCATGGTGTCATCCAGGGGAATACACACTGCCTCATAGTCGCAGCGATAGGCGAACGGCCCACCTTCGGATTCTACAAAGCCAGCGGCAATGGTTGAGCTGTTGGCCGTGGTGATGACATCGGCAACATCAATACGGCCCGGCGGACCTGCATAGGCTTCGAACGGAGCATCGGCGAGATGGAAAATCTCGATCCCGCTCACGCCTCCTCCGACTGTGGCAGTTTCTCATCCAGGTGAAGCCAGGGCAGTTTGGAACCAACGAAGATATGGCGTTCCGTGTCAGCCGCACCGGGATGTTGGGCACCTTCAAGGATGCCGGGCATGAACCAGCGATCATTGGGTTGCGCGGCGACATCGATCGTCATCTGGCAGCCACAGGTCTTGCAGAAGAAGCGGCTGACACCCGGCGAGGAATCGAATCGTGCCAGATTGTCCGCGCCTTGCGTGAAGACCATGCTGTCCTTGGGCGCGACGGCATAGGTGGCGAACGCCGTGCCATGCATCTTGCGGCACATGGAACAGTGGCAGTGATAAAGGTCCGTTGCGGGCTCGCGCACTTCGAAGTGAACCTTGCCGCACATGCAGCTTCCCGTAAGCACGTCACTCATGTCGTTTCATCCCCGAATTTGATGATCTTGGGCAGATCATCGCCAGGCTCATACCAGCCCGTGCGTGACTCCCAGAAGATATGCCGCTCGGTTGCAGCGCGCCCGCCCGGATCGGCGCCATCATCGAGCGTTCCGACACTGAACCACACGTTCTCGGGCTGATAGTTCGTGTCTTCGAACACGTGGCTGCCGCAGGTCCTGCAGAAATGGCGGTGAACCACGTCCGATGAATCGTAGGTCGTCAGGTTGTCTGCGCCCTTCATGAGGCGAAAACCCGTGCGCGCAACCACGCCATAGGTCGGATAGAGCGCGCCCTGCAGCTTGCGGCAGATTGAACAGTGGCAATGGTAGACATCATGTGCCGGTTCGGTGAGCTCAAACCGCACGGCACCACAGAGGCAGCCGCCGGCAAGCGATTCTTGATGTGCTGTCGTCATATCAGCCCGCGAACTCCTTGAATCGTGGGAGCGTGTCATCGGGCTCATACCATGTGACACGCGAGTCCCAGAAGATATGGCAGAGCTCGCCGTCGGGGCCGGGGTGCGCGCCGTCGTCGAGTGTTCCGGCTGAAAAACCGACATGGTCTGGATCTTCAGCGGCGTCTGCATAAATGTGCGAGCCGCAGGTGGGACAGAAGTGACGGTGCAGCGACGGAGAAGAATCATAGGTCGCAAGGTGATCGGCGCCCTGTGTGACTGTGAAGTCCGAGCGGTTCACAAAGGCGAATGTCGGGAACAGAGCACCCTGACACTTGCGGCACATGGAGCAGTGACAGTGATGTGTGTGAGCGGCCGGAGCATCAACCCTGAAGCGCACCGCACCGCAGAGACAGCCGCCCGAAAGCGGGTTATCGGGTGATACGTCCATGCTATTCACCGTATCCGGTGACTTTGGGAAGATCATCGATAGGGTCGTACCAATCGACCTTGGACTCCCAGAATATATGCTTTTCTTCGCCGGCTGCGTGGCCTGGCGACTGGCCTGCGTCCAAACTGCCCAGCGCAACAAAAAACACCTCAGGTGCATCGTTGCTCATGATCACGACCTGGCCGCCACAGCTCTTGCAGAACCGGCGCACCATGCCCGGCGAACTTTCATAGCCCGTAACATTCTGTTCGCCCGTGAGGTTGAAGCTGTCGCGCCTGGCGCGCCCGAAACTGGCAAAGAGTGTGCCGTGAGCCTTGCGGCACATGGAGCAATGGCAATGCGAGACATCGTGCAGCGGTTCGGAAATCTCGTAGCGGACAGCGCCGCACTGGCAGCCGCCGGTGATTGCTGAAGTTGTCATGTCAGGTTCCGATTCCTTCTACTTTGGGTAGGTCGTCGCAGGGATCATACCAAGCAACTCTGGATTCCCAGAAGATATGCTTTTCGTTCGCCCTTTCATGGCCGGGATGCTGGCCGGAGTCGAGCGATCCCAGAACAACAAATATCTGATGCTCCCAATGGCCGACCATCAGGAACAGCTGGCCGCCACAGCGTGAGCAGAAAAGGCGTTGGTTGCCAGGTGAGCTTTCAAAGGCCGCGAGAAGGTCTTTGCTGTTATCGATGATAACCGCGCCCTTGTCATAGACGCCTGCCGTTGCAAACAAGGCACCATGGGCACGCCGGCAGATCGAGCAATGACAATGCACGACTTCGCTCGGCGGTGCCGTCAGCTGGTAACGCACGGCACCGCATTGGCAACCGCCGGTCACGGGGCCCAGTACGTTTTTACTCTGCTCAGGCATCGAACAGGGGCGGGCGCATGGTTGAACGCAGGTCGAGCGCTTCCTCCAGCGCCATGGCCAGGCGAATCAACCTGCCGTCATCGTAAAGGCGGCCCCACAGAACAGAACAATGGGGCAGAAGCCTTGTGGTCGCGCTGCGTTTGGCGGCAGGTGCATAGACCTCAGTTTCGCGCCAGGCAAAACCGGTCGGGAGCGCAATGGCTGGATGGCCTGTACAGTTGGTGATGGTGAGCAAAGGACTACCTTCCTGGGGTGCCAGAAGCACATCGACCTTCTCCATCACGCCAGCCATGACCTCCATGACCTTGCGGCGGAAGCGGTCCGCCTGAACCAGTTCGACAGCGGAAATCAAACGCGCCTGTCGGAACTCGTTGGGCCAGGAGTGATCGTGCTGTTCCGGCAGCTCGCGATCCCTTCCCGAGAGCGTCAGGTCTTCGAAGGCAGCGGCAGCCTCGGCAAACAGGATGGTTTCGAGCGAATCATAGGGCAGATCGGGCAGTTTGATTTTCTTGAGGACACAGCCCAGGTTTTTCAGGGCCTTGAGCGCGTCACGATCAGCTTTTGAGGTCAGCCATGCCGGGTCATAACCGACCACGATTCCGGCAATCTTTGTGCGTGCGTCAAAATCCAGCGGCACATCGCGTGAACCAGGGTCGGATGCATCGAAGCAGTCGAGGGCCCCGAGCACCAGCGCGGTGTCTTCGACCCCACGGGTCAAGGGACCCAGCTTGTCGAGCGACCAGCACAGCGCCATGGCGCCGGTGCGGGGTATGCGCCCGAAGGTTGGCCGCAAACCAACCGTGCCGCAGCGATCGGCCGGGCTGATGATCGAGCCAAGTGTTTCCGAGCCGATTGCAAACCCGACGCAGCCTGCAGCCACCGTTGCGCCCGAGCCTGCACTGGAACCCGATGAACCTTCATCCAGGTTCCAGGGATTGCGTGTCGTGCCGCCATGCCATGTTTCGCCGAACGCCAGAGCGCCCAGAGAGAGCTTGGCAATCAGAACAGCGCCTGCTTCGTCCAGGAGCCGGACGACGGCGGCGTCCGATTTGGGGACACGGTCGGCATAGGGCCCGGCGCCCCAGGTTGTTTTCACGCCCTTGGTGTCGAGCAGGTCCTTGGCGCCCCAGGGAATGCCGTGAAGCGGCCCGCGATACCTGCCGGCGGCAATCTCGCGGTCGGCCCGGCGCGCTTGGCGCAGGGCCTGTTTTTCCATCAGCGTGACGACCGCTTCGAGTTGGCCGTCAAAGGCCTTGAGGCGGGAGAGGTAAATCCGGGTCAGGCGTTCGCTTGAGAGCTTTCCGGTACGCAGCCAGATGCCAAGATCAGTGAGAGGCGCAAAGGCAATGTCGGGCTCGCGCTCAGGAAGCTTGCGCGGTCTGGGTCGTGAAGGCCTGAACCGTTCCCTGGTTGGCAGCTCTGTTCCCGGCAGACAGGGTTCGAACTGGCAGGCCGGATTGGTTGCATTGCCCAGGTCCACGTCACGCCTGGCCAGATCACGGGCGACCTGGAGGTGCAGGGTCTTGGCCAGCTGCTCGCGCTCGGATTTGCGGTGTTTTACCGACATGACCTTTTCGGCCGCAGCGATGTCGTCGGCGGTAAACCGGCGACGTGCCGAACGTGTAGTCATGGCGCGAATCCTCCTGCTCTGGCGCATGATCGCCTTCGTTACGGCGGGAATCAAACGTCGTGTTGGATCTTCCTTCTAGCCATACTCTCGCGCCGCATGAGGAACACACCGCTGGCGACCAGAACGCTGGCACCGCCGATGACGCTCCAGCTTGGCACATCGCCCCAGATCAAGAGGCCCAGCAGGACCGCCCACAGGACAGCGCTGTACTCAAACGGTGCGACGGTCGGCGCGGGCGCCAGACGGAAGGCCTGGATCATGAAGAAGTTGGCCAGACCCGTGATCAAGCCGACCAGCATGAAGAGCGGGAGGTCAACCAGCGCCGGCCAGGCAAAGGCGATGGGTGTCCCCAGAGCCATGGTTGCCAGGGTGGCGCAGCTGGCATGCCAGTTGAGGGTTGTGCCATCGACCAGGGCCCCGATACGGCGTGTCAGGACCATCATGAAGGCATAAAGGATGGTGCCGCCCAGCAGGAGTACGGCGGCCAGAAGCGGGATGTCGCCGCCCGGGCGCACGATGAAGAGCGTGGCGGCAAAGGCGATGATGACGGCGATCCAGCTTGCGCGGTCGAGCCTTTCCTTCAGGAGCCAGCCCGAGAGAACAATGATCAGGATCGGCCCGACCTGGGCCACGGCAGCGGCATCTGCCAGGGGCAGCATGGGCAAAGCAAAGACAAAGGTGCCGTATGCAAATCCACCGCCTATCCCACGCAGCCAGCAGATCATGCGCAGGCGTGGTGACAGGGGTTGCAGGCGTCCGGCGCGTGCCACGAACAGCCCGGCTGGGATCATGGCAAAGACATTGCGCCAGAACAGCACGACCAGAACTGGATACCCTGCGGCAAGCCACTTGCTGGCGGCATCATGGCTGGTCCAAAGGCCGACGGCGATCAGCATGCAAAGGATGCCGGGAATGGCACCGCCAGACAGCTTCACGGTGTCGCTGCCTTGCGTCGGGCGGCCAGCCGCTCGCGATGTACGATATAGAGGCCAGCGAAGATGATGATCGTGGCTCCTATGGCGACATCACGGCTGGGCCATTCACCCCAGATGGCAAAACCCAGGATGACGCCCCAGACAATGCCCGTGTATTCAAACGGCGCCAGCACCGAAGCAGGCGCGATGCGGAAGGCAGCCGTCATGGCGTATTGTGCAAATCCAGCCATCAGGCCGACAACCGACATGACAACGGCGTCCTCCCACGCAGGGGTGACCCAGACAAAGGTGACGGCGATGGCGCTGAGAATCGCAAAGGCAAGGGCGGTGTAGATTGACATGGTTGCCGTCGTCGCGACCCGGCCGAGATAACGCGTCATCAGCATGCTGGTGGTGAACATCAGGTTGGAAAACAGCAGAAGCGATGCACCTTCCCAGGGGATCTGACCGCCTGGCCGCACGATAAACAGCACCGCTGCAAACCCGGTAAGGACTGCACCCCAACGGTGGATGCCGACATGTTCCTTCAGGAAGAATGCAGAGGCGGCCGTCATGAAGATGGGTGCTGACATGCCCACGGATATGGCATCGGCCAGCGGCATCATGGGCAGTGCAAACACGAAGCTGCTGAAGGCGCAGAAGCCGAAGGTGCCGCGCAGCATGCACAGAAGGTGCAGGCGCACCGGCATCTTCTGGATACCACCCTGGCGGCTTGCCAGGGCAAAGACCGGCAAGGTGCCAAAAAGGCTGCGCCAGAACAGGATGACAAAGACAGGATAGGTCGCGGCATACCATTTTGCAGCGGCATCGTGCATTGCCCAGATGCCCACGGCCATGACGATGAGCATGATGCCCAGAAGCGGTGCATCCTGGTGTGTGGCTGGACTCTTCACGCCTTGTGGTTTTCGGTGCAACGCTGCTGCGCGATACGGGCTGCATGGAGCAGGTCGTGCATCGGTCCACGTCGGCGTCCCATGGTATCAAGCATCTCGACTGTCTTCTCGAGATATTCGATGCAGGGGCCAAGCGGGCCTTCGGCGCAACCGATGTGGTGGGCCTGGAGATCAAACGGTACGCGGTCGCCGTAGCGGTAGTAATTTTTGTTGATGGCAAAACTGACGGCAGGAACCGTGCGATCGCCCAGGTCTGCTTCGACCCAGATGGGAACATAGGCGCCCGCGATCATTTCACGGCGCCAGATCAGCGAGGTTTCCGTATCGACCTTGCCGGCTTCGATGCGCAGCGCCATGCCCCGGCAGGAACCGCCGGCCTCCAGCCCCAGAGTTAGGCCCGGAAACTCGGCCGTGCCGCGGCCCAGATGAGTCCACAGGTTGAAGCGCCGGTGCCAGCCGCGGACCAGTGCGGGGTGGAATTCCGCAACATCGCAGGCCGGGTTCCACATGAGCGATCCGAAGCCGAAGACAAAGATGTCTGCATCGGCGGGATGACGCGCCAGCACCTCGCGACGGTTGGCCTCACGGTCCTCATCCGACAGAAGCTGGATCAACCCACCGTCATGGGCGGCTTGCAGATGGGGCGAGAGTTCGCCTTTGAGAAGGACCTCACGATTGATGTCGAAGCGTTCGGTCATGAAAGGTCCGTGAAGGCATCGTCGGAATCGAAGGGATACATCGGGCGGCGCACCTTGGTGAAGTCAAAGCGCGTGAAGTCGGGCGTGGCAAGCGCACCGGAATCGCAGACGATGACCTTCTCGGCCAACGGCTCGTAGGTGGCGCGGAAATGCTGCATGGATTTCAGGGCGACCGTTTTCTTGGTGCGCGGGTCGATGCCGTGGGCCAGAAACTGCTGCAGGTCGATGATCTGCATCAGGTTGGAGACAACCAGAATGTCGATGCCGTCGACCCGGAACACGCCCGTGGGTCCAAAACTCTTGGTGATGCCGGCCATCATCGGGCCGTCGAACGTGGTCACGCCATCGCTGAGCGCGATGATGTCGCCGGTGAGCAGCAGGGGTGGCCCACCAAAGGCAGGATCCGTCTTGCCGCCCAGATGCAGCGTCATGCGGGCACCAAGGTCTACCCTGTGGAGGTCTGCGGCTGCGGCGGGATCGAACATGGGGCCGAAACAGGCGTCCTGAATCCGCGCCTTCAGCATGGCTGCCAGCAGGTTGGTGGCATCGCCATAGGCGCCGGCTCCGGGATTATCGGCATAGTCGGCAATGACCAGCGGTTTGTTCCTGTGGTTGAAGCTGCGCGCGACCTCGGCTGCCTCACCAACGGAGAGAAAACGGTTGTTGACGATGTGTCGGGTTTCCCAGATCTCGTCCATCAGATCTTCGGCGATGACGAGGCCGCGATCATGAGCGTCGTCAGACGTCACCAGCACGCTGGGGCCAACGTCAAAAATGTCGGACTGGTTGAACCCGGCGTTGATCGAGACATCCAGAATGGTCGGGTCGGCGGTGATAGCGGCTTCGGCTGTTTTCAACAGCCCGATCATGGGTTCAACATCCGTGCGGCCGCCATCGGCACCCTGCACCATGGGGCGGCGCGCGTAGCTCAGCACCGGACTGATCTCGCCCGTCATCGCCCGCTGCAGCAGATCGCCCGCCTTTCTGGCGCGCACGCGCATGTCGATATGGGGATAGGTGAGGTAGCTGCACACAATCTGGACCATGTCGGCAAAGGTGGGCCCGACATTGGCGTGCAGATCGAAGGTGCAGCAGATCGGAACGTCGGGGCCAGCGATGGCGCGCAGGCGGCGTACCAGCTCTGTCTCGGCATCTTCATGGGATTCGCTCACCATGGCGCCATGAAGGGCCAGCGCAATGCCGTCGACCGGTCCTGCTTCCTCCAGTCCCTGGGTGATCAGGCCGGCGAAATGTTCGAACGCTTCATCGGTGACGAGACCCAGCGGATTGGCAGCGGCTGCCACGGTGTGGATCAGCTCCCAGCCATGCTCCTGTGCAGCATCGATGTAACCCGCCGTTTCGGTGTTCGTATCGGCCAGATGGTCCAGGATTTCTTCTTGCCCACGGCAGCAGATCAGCCGTTCGAAGGCGGCGATATCGGTCGTCACCTTCGCGAACGTGTTGGTCTCGTGCATGAACTGACCGGTCAGCACCCGGAACGTCATTCCTGTCTCCCTGGATCGGCGGCGGAGCCTGTCACGGAACGCCGGATCGTGCCAGTGGCGCGGTGCGGGCCCGCTAGCGGGTTTGATTCACGCAGAGACGCAGAGGCGCAGAGAAAACAAGAACCAAACAAGGGCCTGGCACGCGGAGGCGCGGAGGACGCGGAGTTCGAGGACCAGGCGGTATCGCGGCAGAACATGTGTGTTTGTGATGTGGTGTGCATCCGCGCTCTTCTCGCCGCGCAATGCGCGGCAAACAAATCCCGGACATCGGGCCGGACGTTGGCGACACATTCGTCGCGCATACCCAGGTCGGCTCGAACTCTGCGGCTCTGCGTCTCTGCGTGCCAATCCTCGTTGTTGATCCTGAGTGCAGATCCGGCGCGTGGCTTGCCGGTGCAACACGCACGGCGGAATGGATGGATAATCGCTTCACTATCCGACTCTTCGTCTGGGGTCCGCGTTCTACGCGATGAATTCCAAATCAGCGCAGACGCAAACTCCGCGTCTCCGCGTGCAAATTCCCTACTTGTTGGCTTTGCCTACTTCAGGCTCGCCCAGTACTCGCGGAAGAAGGCGGTGTAGCCGGGGATCAGGGCGCCGTGGCGGGGTTTGATCTTTTCGTGTGCGGTAGCAAGGGCGTGAAACGGCACCGAGGGGAAGACGTGGTGTTCGGTATGGTAGGGCATCTGCCATGCCAGCCAGCGCACCACGCCGTTGGTCTTCATGGTACGTGTGTTCTCCAGCATGTCCGGTGTATGGGGCCGCAAGGTGTGTTCGGCCAGCAGGTAGATGCGCAGCGACCAGGCCGACAGGATCATCGGAACGACCCAGTAGGTCAGCGGCGCCCAGCTTCCTGCCCCGGTGGCGACAAGGGCGATCAGCGCGTAGCCGCAGAGATAGAGCCGGGCCTGGCGCACGACGGCCGATTTCACGGCCTCATCGGGCACGAAATCATCGGTGACGATGCCACGGGCATGGCGGACCAGGGTGCCAAGCGCGCTCCACCAGAACGATCTCAGGCCGGTCAGATAGAACAGGAAGGCGCCCCGCGTCGTCGGCTTCACATCGGCCAATTCGGGATCGCGCCCTTCGATATGGGTCTCGCGGTGGTGTTCGAAATGGAAATACCGGAACCAGATCGACGGCAGAAAGCCGATAAACCCCAGGACCCAGGCAACCCGGTCGTTCAGCGTCTTGCTGGCAAAGGCAGTCCAATGGACCGTTTCGTGATGGGGGCAGAACAGAAAGGTGATGAGAATGCCCAGCACCATCTGCGCCGGGATCATCAGCCACCACGTGTCCGATACCGCCCAGACCAGCACACCCGCCGCCAGAATGGCCGCAACATGACTGCCGAGTTGGATCAGCCCCTTGGCATCCGACCGCTCGGACATGGCCCGCACTTGCGTGAACGAACAGATGTCTTTTCTGGCAATGAACCCTTCCATGGCTGGGACTTTGACCGGAGGTCGCGGCTGAGCGCAAGACCGCAGATCAATGCTGCACCGCGTTTTCCGCGCTCAGTTCTTCGGCTGTCATCGCACCGTGTTCGCGCAACAGATCGATCATCTCCTGCGAGCCCGACTGGATGGCGTAGTCGAGGGCGGTGCGGACGAAGTGGACATCGAAGCCACAAACCTTCAACTGAGAAGTTAGGAGGTTGACATCCGCTGCATTTTCCAGAAGCACGATTGTGCTGTCGAGATCGCTATCCTGTGCCGCGTACATCAAGGCAGTCTTACCGAAATCGTTGGCGGCATTGATTGGCGCACTGGCAGCCAAGAGCGTTTTGATCAAGCCTGGCTGCCCCAAGGCATAGATGATGGCTGGTTCGCGCCCTGCTTCGAAGTCGGGCTTACGTGCGAGTATCGAAGAAACCTCATGGTTTGGATCGCTTCTGAGAATCAAGGCGTTGAGCATGAGTCCGTCGAGTTTGCCTGCCGCAAAGTTGCCGTCATGCACCCATTGGGCGGCGTCTTTGCTTGAGAGTGACCAAATGGCGTCAGCTAGATCAAGTGGCATCTTCTCTGCGTTGAGAGGGAAGCGGAGGCCGTCTGTCCACCAATAAGACTCGTTGATGAAATGTCGGACAGCGTTTGATGACCAGCGTCTTGCGACGTCGGGCCCAACGCCGAAGTTTGTGATGTAATGTTCTTCCAGAGCGTCGGCTGCCGCGTCAATGATGTTTGGAAACCGATTAAGCTCGCGCCAGGTAGAGATTGACCGCTCGCCCCACTGGACAAGCTGCACGACCGACTGTTGATACTGTTGGTCGATTGCAGCTGTCGCCAGTAACCACGGTCGCATGGACGCCGTGATGATAGCAGCTGATCGTGCGCCCAATGTCATGGAGTATTGATGGCGCCCTGCGCATCGCTCGTTGCCAGCTCCCAAGGATGCTTGTGTAGCTGCTGCGAGTTTGGATACTTCTTCGAGGCGTCCGATAAAACTGGCGTCGTCCTGTGTCAGTTCAATCTGGATGAGGCATGGCATCTCAAAGGAGCGGTCTGGGCTCATTCGGGCCAACGCGGATACGTTCATTCCATCTTCTAGTGTTGCGCGCAGGGTGAAGTAAGTTTGATCTTCGTAAACGATGATGCGGATTGGGTCGCTTGTCTCAAAGGGCATGAGCAAGAAGTGAAGGTTTGGCCCGTTCGGTGTGTCAAACGGCTCGTCCAGACGGATCATGGAACCAGCTGTTGGAAATTGTTCCTTCCAATCGCCTTCGCTGAGGTCTGTGGCGACAGGGACGCGGACCTTATCATCAAAGATCAAATAGCTGGTGATGATGAAGAAGTTCCTGGTGACATGACTCGTGGCGATGGTGTCAACATCTCCGTCGTTGTCGACATCAGCCGTGAGGTATTGGTCAAAGACGGCATTCCCGTGCTGGTCCAAAACTGAAAGTACTTCGGGAGCGTTGTCAGAACTGGCGCGTTGCCAGTTCAACACTCGTGCTTGGCCCGCCCACGAGCTGGGCGTCCCAGTCAGGAATGCATCATGCTCTGCTGTCAGAAATGCATCGCAGAGCTGCGCATCGTTGTTGGCCAATAATTTTGGTATCCAGGGCAGTGTTGTGAAATCAGGTGTCGAGGCCGCTGTTTCAGTAGTTTCGGCTAACGTTGGCAAGGCGAGCGCTCCCGCAAGCAACGCAACAGCCAAACAACGAACTGGTCCGAACATCAATCTTCCCCCCTTGCCTCAGCCTACCTAACTCGAGGAATGCGGCGAGGCGATGGCAGGCATCCCAATCAGCCCACTTCCACCGGCTCACCCTCCAGCCCATAACGCGTGAACATACGGTTCTGCGCGGGCAGGGGTGCGACATCCATCGTCCCTTCCGCTGGGTCCATGACGATCATGGCGACGGTGGCGTAGTCGTCGCCGCCGCGGCCGGAGCGGTCGGGGCGGCAGACGGAATGGGGGTGGCGAAGTCGTCGAACAGGGCTGACTTCACGTCGTCGGGTGTGATGGCGCGGTTGCCTTTCAGGTGCTGGCGAACGCCGTCCAGTGGACGGTTTCGTGATGGGGGCAGAACAGAAAGGTGATCAGAATGCCCAGCACCATCTGGGCCAGGATCATCAGCCACCAGAAATCTGATACCGTCCAGACCAGCACACCCGCCGCCAGAATGGCCGCGACATGACTTCCTAGCTGGATCAGCCCCTTGGCATCCAACCGCTCGGACATGGCCCGCACTTCCGTGAACGAACAGATGTCTTTTCTGGCAATGAACCCTTCCATGGCTGGGACTTCGACCGGAGGTCGCGGCTGAGCGCAAGACCGCAGATCAATGCTGCACCGCGTTTTCCGCGCCCAGTTCCTCGGATGTCATCGCACCGTGTTCGCGCAACAGATCGATCATCTCCTGCGAGCCCGACTGGATGGCGTAGTCGAGGGCGGTGCGGACCTGCTCAACGTTGTAGTCACACGCCTGCAGTGGCCATGTCAGAAGATTTGGCTTTGCACCTGCATCGAGAAGAATCCGCGCGCTCTGGATGTCGGCATACTGTGCCGCATACATCAGAGCAGATTTGCCGAATGGATTGACGTTGTCGATGGGAGCAGATGCGTTCAATAGCAACTTCACCATGTCGGGCTGTCCCACGGCATAGTGAAGGGCAGGCTCGATACCAGCATTGAAGTTGATGAGACCCGAAGCAAGCTTGGCAGCTTCACCATGGGGATCTCCGCGAAGAACAAGAGCATTCAGAAGAAGCCCTTCGCGCGTGCGGGCATCTAGAGGTTCTGACCACACCGTTTCCAGCAGATTTGCCAGAGACAAAGTCGCTATGTTCGCCACTGATTGCGCCTCTTCCAAATCCAGCAGTTCTGGATCCATGGAGGCAGGTATCGAGAGATAGGCATCCCAGGAGTACTGAGATGCAATGAGATGTCGGATCACAGATCGTGCCCAATCCAATGCCATGGAATCAGAGATGGGAAACGTATCTCTGTAATGCTCAGCCAGAGCAGGGATGGCGTTGGCCATTGCATCATCGATCAAGGCAAGTTGCAGCCAATTGTTTCGTGACTGCTCGCCCCATTGAATCAGGTGAACAATGGTCGCCTGAAAGTTGGTGTCGTTAACAAAGGTGTCTAGCCGCCAGGGTCTCATGGCTGCCTCTGTTCGCTGCTCAATCAGATTCCGTATGGTTCCACCACCTGCATATCGAGACCGGCATCGGTACCATGCGTTCTGGTCGGTCTCGGTTGTCAGGGTGTCCATCAGATGCTGCATAGCCTGCAACTCAGGAATTCCGGCCAACTCTGCAACCTTGTCGTCTTCCAGTCCCGTTTTCACCAGACACAGGGTTGATACGGTATGCGTGGGATCAAGAGAGAGAATTGCTGTGGCGGATGCTCCGTCATTCAGGAGCAGGTGACTGTAAAGCAGTGTTTGGTTTTCGTGTTCGAAGACAGCGATTCGCCCAAGGTCTCCTGTGACTGAGTTTGTCCGCCAAGGCATCGCAGCATTGAGGGGCTCATCGGGACGAATGTGTATCGCGGTCAGGCCGTCGGGGCCGTCACTTGAAAGCCAGCCCAGTAATGCAGTCTCACTGTCTGATTGATCTAGCGTTGTTGCATCGAACAAGTGGTAGTCGATGCGTTGCCAGATCGCTTGTTTCCATTGGTGACGGTCGATCAGCGTATCGATGTCGCCATCATTGTCGATATCTGCATCAAGAAACCCAAGGTTGCCGCCGTGAAAGGACGCAAGCGCGGTCAGATCAGGGCGATTCTCGGTTCGGTACGTTTGTTCCCAGGGAACAAACGCAATCCAAGTTGGAAAAACCGGGTCCTTGTTTTCAAGAAAGGTTTGAGTCTCGAACTCGAGAAGTTTCGCACAGAGATCGGGTCGCTCATCCCTGAGAAGTTGTGGAGCAGAAAAAGGCATGACTTCGGCAAGTGGCCATGCGCCAGGTTGTTGTGCGGCTGCTGAGAGATAGGCACCCGAAAGAGTCGCAGCCAGAATGCCAAGTAGAATTCGCAGCCTCATGATGTCCCCGATCGTCGCCGCATATATGAGCTTGGAAATGAGGCGATCCGATGACTGAGTGCTGCGGGGCATGACGATGGCGAAGCACTTCGATCAGCCTGCCACCTCCACCGGCTCCCCCTCCAGCGCATAACGTGTGAACACACGGTTCTGCGCGGGCAGCGGCGCAACCTCCATCGTGCCTTCGCTCGGGTCCATGACGATCATGGCGACGGTGGCGTAGTCGTCGCCGCCGCGGCCGGAGCGGTCGGGGCGGCAGACGGAATGGGGGGTGGCGAAGTCGTCGAACAGGGCGGTTTTAACGTCATCGGGGGTGATGGCGCGGTTGTCTTTCAGGTGCTGGTGGACGCGCCAGTCGCGGTAGAGGCTGTCGGGGGAATCGGCTATGCCGGTTTCCCTGATTCTTGCCCGTGCGGTGGGGCCGATCCAGTGGTTGGCGTGCACCAGCAGGCCGTCATCGGGGAGCAGGTGAAAGGCTTCGTCAGGCGCGCATTCGAAGTCGATGGCAAAGCCGTCGCGGTGGCTCACCATCATGTTGTTGGAGCAGGCCTTGGGCGTGGTTGCGACATCGCGCATGGCAAGGGCCAGATGTTCGTTTTCCAGCACGGCGCGGCGGATGAAGGGCAGGGGTACACCGCTCTGGCTGTAGTCGCGCTCGCATTCGAGGTAGTTGGCGGTGATGGCAAGGCCGGCTTCGTTGAGGCCGCTGCGTGCGATGCCGCCGGCCTCGGTGAAGGTCAGGAAAGCGGGCCCGGTGTCGGGGCGCACGCGCATGACGATGGCGGTTTGTGCGCAGGCGCTGAGCCAATCCCAGTTCTGGGCGTGGATCAGCCTGCCGCTGGCACTGCGTTCGGGCAGCACGATGACGCCGGTACAGCCATCGGGCTCCTCGTTGCGCAGACTGGCTTCCAGTCTGGCGCGCGCGATGATCTCGGTGCGGGCGTTGATCAGTGCGATGTCTTCGAAGGCAAGGCCAGCACCTTGCGCGATGCCGCGCATCTCTTCGACATGGCGCGGTGTGAAGTGGGCGCAGGACGGTTCGATCTCGCCGACCAGAGGGGCCAGGTCAGTCCGCGTCAACCCCAGGCGATCGATGCGCCCGGAATAGAGTGCAACACTTCTCTCGATGCGCTCGCGTGCCTGATGACCAATCTGCACGCCTCGTTCATGCGGCGTGCCGGCGACGTCGATGAACGGGAACGGCATCGGCGCAGTCACGTTCTACTCCACCGTCTCATAGACGAGTTCGCCTCCGGCGCCGTGGCGGGGATAACCCCAGATCAGGACGTAACCTTCAGGTTCGACATAGACGGTCATCCAGTCGAAGGAGCCACAGCCGTTGCCGCAATAGCGGCGCAGATTGAACATGTGGACGTCGTGATGCCCGGTATCGATGTCGGGCGGGCCGGTATCGATCATGCGCGTGAAGGTGGCTTTCTCGCCGTTGAGGACACCCTTGTTCTGCTCGATCTCGAAACACGGATTAAAGTCGACGAAGCCTAGCCAGTCCGCGCCGTCGGGCGGAATGCGTTCGTTCATCTCATCGATCACATGGGCAGGCAGGTTGCCGATGGCGTCGGTGGGACCAACCGCCGTACAGGTCCTTTCCTTGCTGCTGTGGGGGCTGCCGAAGGCGTATTCGTAAACCAGGGTGAACATGTCGGCTTGGCTGTGCTCGGACAGGATGACAGGCGAGTCCTCAGTCTGGGCCAGAACAGGGGCGGCGCCGGCAAACAAGAAGGCCGTGGCAATGGCTGCAGTTGCGCGAAGGGTCGATCGGTACATATTGGTTCCAAATCCAGATAAACGTGACGTTGTTGCAGGGTAACGCACACTGGTCTGCCTGCAACGCCACCTTGAGCATGCAACGTCAGATGTGAACGGTCTATAAACAGGCATGGTTGATCTTTCCTCTCCTACCTATCCCGATCTCGCGTTTCGCGAGCTTCCCGGATTCCAGTGGCCCGATGGCGCGTCATGCGGCGTGACGCTGGCATGGCATGTTGACGGTGAGGCCGGTCCGATGGCGTCGGACCGGCGTGCCGCTACCCATGTCGCGGCAATCTCCGAAGCGGCCTATGGCGTGACAACAGCGATGCCGCGCATTCTGGCACTGCACCGCGAACTGGAGATTCCGGGGACCTTTTTTGTGCCCGCTCATGTGGCCGAACGGCACCCGGCCATGATCGAGGCGATCCTGAAAGACGGGCATGAAGTCGCCCATCACGGCTACATGCACGAAAATGTCTTTGGCATGGAAGCCGGGGACCAACGTGCGGTCTTTGAACATGCGTCAGCGATCCTGGAACGGCTGACCGGCCATGCGCCCAGGGGCTGGAGCGCACCGGCATGGGGTGTTTCGGTCGAAACGCTGGAGATCATGGCCTCGCTGGGTATGCTTTATGACGCCAGTCTGATGGAACATGACCGACCGCACATGATCGATACGACGTCGGGTTCGCTGGTCGAACTGCCGATTTCCATGGTGTTGGACGATTGGGCGCTGTTTGGCTCCTCGATCTACTGGGGCGGCGATGTCGCGCTGGTTCCCGCTGGGACAGCCGAGGCGGTTTGGCGCGAGGAGTTCGACGGTCTGCGCCACTACGGCGGCCTGTTCCATACAACCTTTCACCCCAACCTGATGGGCCGTCCCGGCCGCCTGCTGATGCTCGGGCGCCTGCTGGGGTCCATGCGCGAGCAGAGCGACGTGTGGTGGGGCACCTGCACGCAGGCCGCTGAGCACGCCGTCACCATGGAGCAGAAGCCGTGAAGGATCTGATCGATTTTTTGGTGATCGCGCGCCGTGAGACCTATGCCATTCCCAAGGGCACACCGGTTGGTGATGGTACCGAGCAGATGGTCTTTGATGCCGGGCCATGGCGATACCGCGACCGTTATGCGGGGCAAAACCCCTATGGCGGGCACGAGATCGTCTGGCGTGATGGCGCCGTCATCTGGATGAAAAACTATATGGCCGAAGTGCTTTCGGATCTGCGGCCCATGGCCGAGGTCTATGACTTCCAGCGGGAGGTGCTGGGCCAGCCCGACCCCGAACACCTGATGCGCGGACCTGCCCGTTACGAGAAGGGCGACTATGCCTATCGCAACAGCGTCGAAGGCGATCTCGGTCGTTTCAGCGGTGAGGAAACCATCGCCTGGCAGAGCACACCGATCTACCGCATGATCTTCCATGGCGGGCTGGTCGGTTTGTGAGTGCGTTCACATGAACCTGTCGCAAACGACTTCGTTGTAGGCAGGTTCTCGCGGGATCATGTTGAATCGGGCATAGGTTGCAAGGTTGCGCCGCCAGCGTTCAGGGTCGGTGGTGACGGCGCGGTCGAGGCCGTGGCTTCCCGCGATAAGCGGGTGCATCAGTTTGAGAATGCGTCGGTTCTCTTCAGAGTCGTCATGCTCTGGTGACACTGTCGCAATCATGTCGGCGGCTTCGTCACGATGGGTCATCGCGCACTTCCAGCCTTCCTTGCAGGCGGTGACGAAGCGCCCCAGAAGGTCGCCGTGGTCGGCGATGACCTGGTCCGTGGCAAACATCATCTGTGCCCAGGGATGGAGATCATGATGGCGAACCGGGATCAGGTGCGTGGCAACGCCACGGCGTGACAGGGCGTGGGGTTCGGTCGTGGTGTAGCCCTGAACCGCATCGAAGGTACCGTCGATCAACTGATCCAGGGTCCATCCGGAAACGGTGGTTTCCACCCGCCCGGGGTCGATGCCATGGAGGGTAAGCACCGTCTTGAGCAGGTGAATGCCGTCCCGGTGCATGGCAATCCTGCGGCCCGGTACGTCAGCGAGATCGCGCAACGTGCTGTCGGCAAGCGTGATCAGGTGGATCGGTGAATCCTGCATCGTGGCGCCAATCGCCTTGATGCCGCGACCTTCGACGGCAGCACGCACGATGAGGTTGTCTTCCATGCAGCCTGCGCAAAGTCCGCCGCCCCGAACCAGATCAACGGTGGCTGTGTGCGGGTTCTCAAGGGCGGAGACGAGGTCAACATCAAGGCCTTCCCTGGCGAAGAGGCCTTTCTCGCGTGCCCAGATCAGGCCAGCGAACTGGCAGTTCAAATTCCAGTCGAGATAGAAACGAAAGGGCGTCATGGCCCCGGTCTGTGATCAACGCGGTCAAAGTAGAGGGCGACGAATTCGAAATCACCGGCAGGGTTGCCGAAGTAGTCATCGTGATCGGCGATGAACGCTTCCAGGCTCACGGCCCCGCTGGCTGCAGGGTCACGGCGCCAGAGTGCGTCGGGAATGGCGTCCCATCTTGCCAGTTCGATAGCTGTAATCCGAACCCGGCACCGCGCGGCCTTCGCCTGGTTGTAGACGGTATAGGTCGCGCCGACATGGAGGGCCGTGTTGAAGGCATCAAGCCCTTGGCTCCATTCCAGCGGTCGCACGGTCGCGGTCTTGGTGCCTGCGATGATCTGATCGATCAGCGTCTCGTCATACCACTGCATCCTGTTTTCGCTCATGGGTGTCTCAGAGCGGTGTGGGATCACAGAAGCGCGTGATGACATTGGCCGTCAGCGTGGCAATGTTGTTGTCGAATCCGTTGCACGGAAGCGCCGAGACATAGGCAATGGAGCCAGTTGCAAACACGGCACCTCCCTGGGGTGTTTCGAAGAACATCATATCGGCACGGATGTCTTCGTTGATCGAGCCATGGATGCGCGGGTGCATGTGGCCGATCTCTTCGTTGACCAGCAACACCGTGTCGGAATGGTCACGCGAACTGGCGACCACCAGGGCGTGGGGCGGCGTTCCACGCTCAGGATTGGCCTTGTCGAGTTCCCAGCCGGCTGCGCCGTTGCCCAGTAATCCGAAATCGCCGATGACGTCGCCTTCGATACCGTCGAACATCCATGCAGCACGGGGATCACGACTTGCTTGCGTGCGGTGATAGGGGCTTGAGGCGTCGAACCCCTGGGCAATGAAGCCGTTGCCGACCAGCTTGTTGGGCGCGCGTCCGGCATGCCACCACAGTCCGCCCATCTCGCCGGTGAAGCTCATGTAGTATTCACCGGGTTCGGCAATCCAGGAGCGTGAGCCGTCTTCGGCCCGGCGCATCTCGATGACACCGGGTTTATCGTCACGATAGGCGACACGCCAGTAGAAGCCGTTGCCGCCCATGTACATCAGTCGCCCGCCCTGGTCGGTGAAGCCCTGATAGGCATCCAGCATGCGGGTCGAAGTGTATTCGGGATGGCTCATGGTCATGACGCAGGACCATTGCTTGAGAAGATCGACGCCTTCACGGTCGATATCCTCGTCACAGATCATGTCATAGGCGATCCCGGCATGATCCAGCCAGGCGATCAAATGCATGTCGGCCGAGAGCTGCCACAGCGAGTCGTGGGTGGGGCTGAAGTTGACGACAGGGCGCAGGCGCGAACTGTAATGCGGCCCTGAGCCATCGGCATGCAGGCCATACATCGACACGCCGATCTCTGGATGGTCGTTGTGGTAGAAGTCATCGGGGCCCCACCGTGCGACACGATTGAACTGGAAGTCGTAACCGGGATCATAGGCCTCATCGATGTTGGCATAGGCGAGATAGCTGGCATCGGGCATCACGACACAGAGCCGTGCTGTTGTGGTGCCCTTGGGCGGGCGCACCGCAAAGGGAATGAATTCGGCTTCGCTTCCCTCACGCTCCAACTTGGCTGCGTAAAGTCCGCTTGGTGTGCCATCAGGAATGGCCACCTCAAAGTCGGATTCCCAGCCGCAGTCATAGATCGCGTCTTCGACCAGATACATCGCACCCCATTGCTCCGGCGCGTCGGTCCAGCGGTGTTGGGTGGTGTCCCAGTTGTGCCCGGTCTTGGCACGTATGGGGAGGTTGACGGCCAGGCCATCAAGACCATTGCCCGAGATGTCGGCCAGGCGATCGGTGGAGATATCGATTGAAAAATCCCAGGCCAGAATGATCCGGTCCTTCAGCCTGGCCGGGATTGGCCCCGAACACAGGGCCAGCGACTCTGCATCGCTCAGGTGCCCCTGCACCAGAACCGGGCGTTCCAGCTTGCCGTTGACGTGGCCGCCGGCGAACCAGGGTGTGGTCTCGTCGCTGTGATTGTAGGCCCCCGCCATGAAGGCAGCCGCATGGTTATGGGGCGAACCAAGGCCGGTGGCACTGGCGCTGGCTTCGCAGCGTTGTGGGATGGTCGCGACCTGGTGAACCATGTTTTGCACGATCCTGATCTCACCGGTCGCAGCGTCATAACTGCCGGTCAGAAGATACCACTGGCGTGCGATCAGAGGCTCTGGGGCAACAACATGCGTGGTCTTGTGATCGTTGCCATCGCCTACAAAGAAACAGGCATGACCACTGCCGTTGGTGAAGAGGCCCCAACCGAACTCGATGGCTTCATCGAATTTTGAAACGATGGATTTCCAGGGACGCTCAGGCGTCGTCGGCCAGAACAGAACCTGGAGGGTGAAACTCTCCAGCGCCTCGAAAGCCGGCTGGTGTTCGATGATGCCGTGGGAACCTGTGAAGATACGCTGATTGCGGGCCGGATACTGCCCGTTGGCAGGCACATCCAGAATCGCGTCGCGATATCCCGGTCCGCCGGGCTGATCGTCAGCGGAAACCAGGCGCACAATGCTGGCGTCATAGTTTCCTGGTCCGTCATCACAACTCACCATGAAACGGATGGCTTCACCGGGCGCGACTGAAACTTCGTCCGCGTATCCAGCCAGCGTTTTCTTGCGCATGGTGCTCTCCCCGTTTGTGGCTACAAGCCTGCGTCAGGGCCGAGGCGGCATCAACCGTTTCGTTGATGCTCTGACACGGCGCGATTCAGAGCCCATGCGTGACTCTCGAAGGTCATGGAATGGGCCAGGCGATCAGGCGGCAACCAGACCGGCTCATGGTCGTCCTCTTTTTCGATATCCGGATCGAATTTCAGATCGACGACATAGAAGTGGCAGAGCTTGTTCGCTGCCGGTTTACGGCCACGGTTGGCGTGGTATTGGCGAGCGCTGAACAAAAAGCGCTCGCTGGTGACACGATGCCCGGTTTCTTCAGTGATTTCGCGATGGAGTGCCTGGAGAAGATCTTCGTCGCTATCCACGCCGCCGCCGGGCAGAACAATGCGGTCCAAGGTGCGGCGGCAGACCAGAGCCTGGCCGGCATCATTGATGGCAATGCCATACACGCTGACCCGGTCGACATAGTCGATGCCATCCATGCAGGTGCCGAACTGTGGCAGAGGTTCCTCGGTCATGAGGCGGATTATGGCCCGTGCGGGCTTGCGTGCAATGGCTGGGATTAGAAGGCCTCATGGCTGACATGAGGGCCCATACCTTGCTCCGCTGACAAACCCGCTCTACAGCGATTGCCTGGGAGTTGGTTTATGTCTGAGAAAATGCCCATCAGGGCGATGTCCATTTGTGTCATGAGTACGGTTTCGGTGACCGTGACCATGGGCATCACCCTGCCGTTTCTGGCTTTGGTGCTTGATAGCTGGGGTGTTGACCCCTGGATCAACGGCCTCAGCGCGGCATCCCAGATGATCGCGGTCCTGTTCCTGGCGTTTTTCGGGCCACGGCTGATGGCACGTTTTGGCACCAAGAAGGTGATTGGTTTCGGGCTGGCTGGTGTTGCCCTGTCACTGGCGCTGCTGCCGATCTTTCCCAATGTCTGGCTCTGGTTCCCGATCCGCTTTCTGCTCGGGTTTTCGTCTGAACTGATCTGGACTGCTGGTGATGTCTGGATCAACCAGCTGGCACCAGAGAAGAAACGCGGGCGTATCATCGGCCTCGCCGGGTTTTTCCAGCATGGCGGCTTTGCCCTGGGGCCGATCCTGTTGGTCTTTCTGGGCACCGATTCCTGGATTCCTCTCTATATCGGCATGGCGGTCGTGTTGGCCGGGCTCCTTCCGTTGGGGCTGACAGGTGCTGCGGCAACCTTTGAAGGTCATGAGTCGTCGGCGCGCATCTTCCATTTTCTGCGTGTCGCGCCGGGCCTGATGATTGCCGGGTTCATGTTTGGTCTGATTGACAGTGCGACCCTCTCGCTTCTGCCGGTTTATGGCCTGCGCAAGGACCTTTCGTCAGAGCTGGCAGAGTCCATGCTCAGCATCTTTGTCATTGGCGCCATGCTGGGCCAGATACCCATGGGTATCCTCAGTGAGCGGTTTGGTGCCCGCAAACTCATCCTTGCGGGTGCCGTTATGTCGCTGGCCTGCCTGTTGGCCATGCCACATCTCATCACAGACCCCATCCTGATCTTCCCGCTTCTGGGTCTGCTTGGCGCAGGCCTTGGCACGTTTTACACGGTCGCCCTGGTTGATATGGGCAGGCGATTCAAGGGCGGTGCGTTGATCGGTGTCACGACCACCTTTATGTTTCTCTGGGCGACCGGAGCCGTGATTGGTCCGGGAATCTCCGGCCTGGCGATCGAGCTGGGTGGCCCCGACGCCATGCCCTACACGGGTGCCGTGCTGACCATGGCTTTCATCGGGCTTCTGATCATGCGCATTCGCCAGAATGACCCCTGACCAACGCAGACGGGGACTGATTGCCTGTATCGCAGCGACGGTGACCGTCACGGTGACGTTGGGCCTGACGCTGCCGTTTCGGGGGATCTGGCTGGAACAGCAGGGTGTCCCGGTCTGGCTCAACGGTCTCAGTGCTGCGGTACAGATGATGGCGATCCTGTTTCTGGTGCCGTTCGCGCCAGCCCTGATCAAGCGGTATGGCGTCGTGCGCATGATTGCCGTGGGGATCATTGGAATGGTGATCAGCCTGGCTCTGATCCCGGTGTTCCCGAACGTCTGGATCTGGTTTCCGCTCCGGTTTGCGCTGGGGTTCTTTACGGAGATGGTGTTCACCGCTGGTGATGTCTGGCTCAACCAACTGGCCCAAGAGAAGAAGCGAGGCATGACTCTGGCCGTGGCGGGCGTGTTCCAGCACGGTGGATTTGCGCTGGGCCCGCTTCTGATTGGGTTTGTGGGCACCGAAAGCTGGACCATTCTCTACATCGGCATCGTTGTCGTTCTGTTTGGACTGCTTCCCCTGGTCCTGGGTCGGAAGGCTGTTGTCGCGATGGAAGGAGAGCATCGCGCGCGCATCTTCTATTTCCTCAAGGTCGCGCCTGTCCTGATGGTGGCTGCCTTGATGTTCGGCCTGATCGATGAGTCCGTGCTGGCTCTGCTGATTGTCTATGGCCTGCGCGTGGGCCTTGATGAGCTTGCTGCGGGCGCACTTCTGACCAGCTTTCTCATTGGCGCGGTGCTGGGGCAGTTTCCGCTTGGCTGGTTATCGGATCGGATCGAACGTACCTACGTCATCACCGGCTGTGTGGCGGTAACGCTTGTGATGCTGATCGCTCTTCCCTTTGTCGTGCATGATGCGGTGTTGCGAACCATCGCGCTTGGCCTGATGGGCGCGACCGTTGGCAGCACCTATATGGTTGCGCTTGCCATGATGGGAGAACGGTTCAGGGGCGGTGAACTGATCGGTGTTACGACCAGCTTCATGTTCCTGTGGGCCCTGGGCAGTTTTGTTGCGCCGGCACTGAGCGGCGGTGCCATGGAACTGGTAGGCCCCAACGGCATGCCGATCCTGGCTGCGGGTCTGAGCGCCCTGTTCCTGATTCTGCTCTTCCGTGAAGTTGGCAATATCCGCAAGAGACGGACAGAGACGATTGTCGACGTCGGCGATTAGACGCGATTCCATCAGGGGTTCGCGCTTCGGGAGCTACATTCCCACACGTGCCATGTAAGCGCGGTTCAAAGGACTGGCCGGCCTTCGCGCGATGCGTTCCGCCGCCAGTGCCTGGGCCATGGCACGGTTGCCGGCGGCAAGCGCTGCCTCCAGCAGGGTCAGGTCGATCACATCACGCTGGGCGTGGCTTCCACCCAACACGCGCGTCGCATAGCGCACGGGAGTCAGAGCAGCGACTGCATCGCTGTAACGCTCCTGTGCAAAGGCCTGTATGCCACGGCAGACTGGCAGGCCCACGGCACGGGTGGCAAAGGCATTGGAATCCTTGCCTTGGGCCACAGTCTCGAGTTTTGTCAGCAGGGTTTTCTGCCCGTCCTCGTCGCCACAGGCGGCAAGCGCCATCATCGCGTGCATGTCTGAAAACGCGAACACACCATCGTCAATTCGGTCCTGCCAGAACGGCAGCAATCGATCCCATCGGCCTGTCACATCGACCTCGAACAGGGTCAGGCGCCAAAGCAGGGAAGCACAGTCGCGCATCTCGCTGACATAGTTGTCGGTGGGCCGGAACATCACCGAGTCGTAGAGGTCGAGCGCCTGGGCATAGTCGCCAAGTTCGACGTGCAGAAGTGTCGTGTGCCAGGTGTTGTGGACGGCAAAGATACCGTCCTTCCAGTGATCCCAGGTCCGGTTCATCCAGTCCAGGCCGTCCTGCAGCCGGCCTTCCATTTCATAGACATGCGCGACCGCGTGCACGGCCCAGGCATCACGGTTGTCGGTATCCCAGGCATAGAGGCCGCGCTCTTCGGCACGGGGATAATCGCCATCCTCCTCGAGCACAAAGGCGTCCATGCCGGTGATGAAGCTGTAGCCGGGAAGAGTAGCATCCCAGAAGGGCAGAACCCGTGCGATCCTGTCGCGGATCTGGCGTGTGTCACCCTGCAGGAAATCGACAAAGTGCGCTGCGTAAAGTGCAAAGACATCAAGCGGATAGGCCGCCAGGACAAGATCGTAACAGGCCTGTGTGCCCGGCCAGTCGGTGCGGAACCAGGCGTTCAGGGCTGCGATATGACCGCGTTCACGGTCGTTTGCCCGCGGTGCCAGGCCATTCAGAGTCTCCATGCGTTCGGCAATCGCGGGGCGATTGCGTCCGTCTGTTCCCATCAGCTTTCCTGCAGCATGGAAACAGTGCCCCATGACAAAGTCGGGATCGGCTTCCAGTGCAGCATCGACCAGGGGGTAGGGATCCTCGTTGAAGGTCTGGAAGAGATCGAGCGCGCGTTCCCATGCAACAAGGGCATCGCGGTTGTCCGTGGAATGGGGATTTCCGTGTTCGTCGACCAGGCTCATCGGACCTTCTTTCCGTCGACCAGAATGGCGTCGACTTTCTCAGGATAGAAACAGAGGTAATCGCCGATCCGGCGCACCTCATCAAGCGGGGCGGGGTAGTACCACACGGCATCATCGATCGTCGTGCCGCCTGCCTTGATGTGGTGATAATGCGCTGTGCCCTTGTAGGGGCAGCCGGTACGTAGCTCGGAGGGCATCAGGGCTGCGCCGGTCACGTCTTCGCGGGGAATGTAATAGCGCGGCTTGGTGGCCGGTCTCGAACAGGAACCTTGCACGGTTGAGTGCTGGCGACGGTTTCGCCGCCGCCATGACCTCGACCTGTACGCCCGCTCTCGAGGATGTCGCATGCGCACGAAGGGATCGCGGGCATGGATGAAGACCTCTTCATCCTCTTCGAACCAGTGATCGAGCTGTTCCAGTAGAACGCCAGCCAGCCCCTCGATGCCGATGGCTTCATCGAACGGTGTCTCATAGCTCCAGACCGCGTTCTCTGCCACGCGGTCACCAGCGGTGAGCGTGTAGTAGCTGGCCTGGCCCTTGAACGGGCAGAAGGTGCTGTGATCGGTCCGCGTCATCATCGACATGTCGGCGTCTTCACGCGGGACGTAATAGAGCGCGATGTGCGCGGTTTCGCACATCACCACGGCGCGCTGGGTGTCGAAGACTGTCTGTCCGGCAAGGGTTGCGCGGACGCGTTTGGCGCAGGGCACCAGATCGACGCGGTAACCCGGATGGTCGCTGTATCCCGGCGCCGCGTTGCCCGCGGATGATGTGCTTGCCATGGAATCTCTCCGGCTTTGCTTGTGCCCGATAATGCTTACACTGCAGCACCCAGAGCATGAAGGACCAAGGCCATGAGCGAAGACGACACCAACATCCCCGACGCGCGCAAACGCGCCTGGGGAGCGGTCTACAAGCCGCGCTACTCCGGCATTGCGACCTTCATGCGCCAGGAACTGCGGGAAGACCCGAAGACTGGGATGGTATCGAGATCGGCCTGATCGGTGTGCCCTTTGATGGTGCCGTGACCAACCGACCCGGCGCGCGCCATGGCCCAAGAGCCCTGCGTGACCAGTCAACCCTGATGGGCCGCGTGAACCACGAGACCAAGGCCCGCCCCTATGACTGGGCCCGCCTGGCAGATCTGGGCGATGTCATGATCGAGGGGGTCTATGACCTCAACCGCGCGGTCGAGGATATCGAGGCATTTTATGCCAAGGTCATGGCCGCCGGCATCATGCCCCTGACCGGGGGCGGGGACCATTCGATCACGCTGCCGATCATGCGCGCGATGGCCAAACACACCGGCGAACCGGTCGGCCTGATCCATTTTGATGCCCATTGCGACACCGGCCCTGAGCTCTTTGGCAACAAGCATCATCACGGGGGCCCGTTCAAGGTGGCGGTCGACGAGGGTGCGCTTGATCCCAAACGCACGATCCAGATCGGCATTCGCGGTCCGGCCGAAGCGCTTGTGGGATTTCAGCTATTCCAGCGGCATGACCGTGATCCACATCGAAGAACTCTATGCCATGGGTATCGACGCGGTGATCGCCAAGGCGCGCGAAGTCGTGGGCGACGGGCCCGACCTATGTCAGCTTCGATGTCGACGGCATGGACCCGGTTTATGCGCCCGGCACCGGCACGCCCGAGGTCGGTGGCTTCACCAGCTTCGAAGCCCAGAAAATGCTGCGCGGCCTCATGGGCATCAACATCGTCGGCGGCGACCTTGTCGAGGTCTCGCCGCCCTTCGACACGGCAGGCATCACCTCGCTCAACGGCGTGCAGATGATGTGGGAAATCCTCTGCCTGATGGCCAGCAAGATCGGCACCGAGAAGGGGCGTCTGGACGACTGATACAATCTGTCCCGAAACCTATCATTCTGGACAAGGTATCTTGTTGAGCGGAACACCTAAGGCATGATACGATCTTTTCGTGACCGTAACACTGAAAGATTGTTCGATGACATCGACGTGCCGAAGTTCCGTGCGTTTAATCGGCAGGCTCGCCGCAAGCTTGAGATGTTGAACTCGGCCCGGCGCCTTGATGATCTTCTTATCCCGCCCGGCAATCGGCTCGAAAAGCTGACCGGCGACCGCGCGGGACAGCATTCGATCCGGATTAACGACCAATGGCGAATCTGCTTTCGATGGAAATCGAGTGACGCCTGGGATGTTGAGATTGTGGACTATCACTAGGAATCATGCGTATGGCCAAACTGCTGGAGCCCATCCATCCAGGTGAGATCCTCCTGGAGGAGTTCATGGCACCCATGGCGATCAGCCAGAACAAGCTCGCGCGCGACCTTGACGTTCCGGTTGCACGCATCAATGACATCGTGAACGGTCGTCGGGCAGTAACTGTGGATACGGCCCTGCGCCTGGCTACGTACTTTGGCATGACTGCAGAGTTCTGGGTTGATCTGCAATCGCGCTATGATCTGAAGGTCGCCCGTCGCGCGAACGCCGAGGACATTCAACGTGCGGTAAGGCCGATCAAGGCTGCCTAATCCAGCTCGTCGTGCTCGACGATCCAGGGCTCATGCCTGGCGGCGGCGTACCAGTCCTGCATGGCTGGCAGCGCCATGACGGCATCGACATAGGCCTGGCAAACGGGGTCGAGTTCGACGGCATAGGTCACGAGGCGGCTGACGACCGGGGCGAACATGGCGTCGGCGGCGCAGAACGCGCCGAACAGGAAGTCGCCGCCCCGGCCGTGGTCGGCCCGGCAGGTGTTCCAGAGTTGCTGAACGCGTTCGATGTCCTTCAGGCAGGCTTCATCGCGCCCACGTCCGGGAAGCACCTTGCGTGTGTTCATGGGCATGGCGCTGCGCAGGCCGCCGAAGCCGCCATGCATCTCGTTTGCCGGCACTGCGGGCCACCGCGCGGGGCAAGGCGGTCCGTGGGCCAGACGCCGGCATCGGGATGTTTGTCATGGAGGTACTCCATGATGGCCATGGTTTCCCAGACCGTGTGACCCTGATCGATCAGAACCGGGACCTTTCTGCGAGGGCGAGACCGCAGCAATGGCGGCGTCCCAGTTCTCGTCGAACATGGGGATCAGCTTCTCGTCGAACGCAAGGCCCAGCACCTTCATCAGGATCCAGGGGCGCAGGGACCAGGAGGAATAGTTCTTGTTGCCGATGATCAGAAGAGGCGTGCTCATGCAGAATTGCCCAATTCAACAGGTGGAAGGTCCATGGCCTCGCGGATGCGCTGCTGGAAGAAGATGGTGCCGGGCTCCTTCTCGGCCGAGAGTTTGCCGGAGCTGTAGAGGCCGGCATCCAGGTTCTTCTGGACGCGTTCACACACGCCCATGTCTTCGGCAATCACCGCGCGTGAATCAGCGACATAGTCGTCGCCGAATTTCTCATCACCTTTGGGTACCCAGTAATAGGATTGGATGCGGATGCGTCCGGGTTCGAGCGCCTCGACCTGTTCGACATTGATTGCCCGCTCGGAGAAATGCAGCAGGACAGCGGGGAACTTGTAGACCCACAGGCCCTTGCCTGCGCGCACGTCGCCTTCGCCGCTGTAGCCGATGTCAAATCCGACAAAGCCGCCGTTCTCATAGGCGCGGATGTCGGCGCTGGCGACGGCCTTGTTCAGCCCGCCATGGATGAAGGGCAGGTGGTACCCCTCACAGGAATTGTCGCCATAGGCCTTCCAGTTGCACCGGCCTTCATAGGTTGTGAGCGAATGGAACGAGAAGTCCGTGATCGCCGGAAAGGGATCCGACAAATCAGCGACATCACCCATCCATGCATCGAGCGGCGGCGCTTCTGGGTCCAGGCAGACAAACAGGAGGCCCCGCCAGGCATCGACCCGGACGGGGAAGAGGCCAAATTTGCTTTTGTCGAGAGCGCCGGTTTCGGGAAACCCCGGTGCGGTGCGCAGGCCGCCATCAAAGCCATACATCCAGCCGTGATAAAGGCAGCGGATCGTCTGGCAATGGCCTCCGGCATCATCGAACAGTGGTCCCGCGCGATGACGACAAACATTGTGAAACGCGCGCAGGCCACCTTCGCGATCGAGCACAGCAAAAACCGGCCAGCCCGCGACATCGCCGGTGACGTAATCGCCGGGTTTGGCGAGTTGTTCGCTGCGACCGATCAGGTGCCAGTTGCGCGCAAAGATGTGACGGCGTTCTTTCTCGAACACCTGGGCGTCGCGATACCAGGATGCGGGCAGGGTATCGATCAGGGTGGTTGCGGTCATTGCGTCTCCTCTGGTTTCCTTCGTCGCTTAACCTGCCGCGGGGTTCAACAGCAGACTTGTTTTTTATTATAACACACGTAATGTAAAGATGAATTCGAGAGGAATGCACGTTGCCCAAAGTCGTTGATCATGATGAACGCCGTGAGGATGTCGCCGAGGCAGCCTGGCGTGTGATTGGCCGCGATGGGCTGGAAGGAGCAACGCTGCGCGAGATCTCCCGCGAAGCCGGATTCACCACCGGCGTGCTCCAGCACTATTTCCGGGATCGCGACGAACTCCTGGCCTTTGTCGCCCGCCAGATCTCGGAACAGGCCTTTGATCGGATGGCATTGGCAATCGAATCGTGCGCCCCGGGCAAGGCATGCCTTCGTCAATTGCTGGAGGTTCTGGTGCCTTTGGACCTGCGCACGGCGCGGGTTTCGGCGCTTCTGAGTTTCTGGGCGCGATCGGCTGTTGATCCGGTCCACAACGGCATTCAGGCCCGTCAGTACGCCACAATACGCAAGGCGTTTCGGGGGCAGGTTATGGCTGCCATGGAGAACGGTGAAATCGCAGTTGATCGCGATCCCGATGATCTGGCTGACCACCTGCTGGCCTTTGGCGACGGGCTGTGTGTCCGCAGTGGCATGGAGCCTGACAGATTTCCTGAACAACGGCGCAGCGCCATGTTGGATGCCGCGCTAAAAAACCTCTGACGATAAGGAGCCACGACGATGAGCATGATGGAACCCCTGAACCTTGAAGACTTCGTAAGCTCGGAAGCCATCAAGCGCCTGCGTCGGCCAGCCGCTGAGGCCGAGGGTCTTCCCGGTCGCGCTTATGCAGACCCAGCGTTTTTCAATCTGGAACGCCAGAAGCTCTTTCCGCGCGGATGGATGGCGATTGGTTTCGAGTCCGATGTGCCCAATGCCGGTGATGCCGTACCGGTCTCCATTGCGGGCTGGGACTTCATTGTTGCGCGCAACCGCGACAACGAAGTGAAGGTCTTTCACAACATCTGCCGACATCGCTCCATGACCGTGTTGCGCGAACCCTGCACCAAGGCACAGACTCTGCAATGCGGCTGGCATGGCTGGACCTATGATCTCAATGGCCGACTGATCGCCACTCCCGATATTGGCGGTGTTGATGAAAAGAGCGGCAAAGTAAGCGCCGAACAGCCCGGCATCGAGAAGGCCAAACTTGGCCTGCGGGAAGTACGCAGCACGACCTGGATGCACTTTGTTTTCGTCAACATTGATGGCCAGGCTGAGCCGTTTGAGAGCTTCATCCAGCCGGTTTTTGATCGCATTCCCGATCACGACCTTTCGCTCGTGAAGTTCTCGGGCATCACGACCAAGGCACAGTTCGACGGTAACTGGAAACTCGCGATCGAGACCGGGTGCGAGGATTATCATTTGCCCTGGGTGCATCCCCAGATTGGCGAACGCAGCGGAACCTTTGCGGGCGAGCGCGGCGCCGACACCTATGTTTCGATTTCAAGCCGCCGCAAAGGGAACGAGCCGGGCGATGACAGCCTGCCCATGTTCCCGCATTACAACGGCAAGAAGATGCATGAAGACGGGCTGGGCAACGAGCTCGTTCTGTTTTTCATTGTGCCCAATGCCATCGTCGCGGTGCTGGATGATCACGTTGTCACGACCATCTACCTGCCACAGTCGCATGATTGCACGCCGACCCGTCGCGCCTTCCACTTCATTGGTGATGCCGCAACCGATGAGGAACATCACGCTGTCCGTGAGGCCGTGCGCGATGGCTGGGTCACCGTAGGCGAGCAGGATTTCCCGATGGTGCGTGAGGTGCAGACCAAACACGCACAGCGCGACGAACTGGGCATGCCGACCCGCTTTTCAGCCTATTGGGAAAGCGCGGTCCATCACTTCCAGAACATCGTGGTTGACCGGTTAAGCGCGTAGCGGCCGGACTACTCCGGCGGGGCGATCACGCTGCGTTGTTCGCCCAGACCGTCGATGCCCAGGCTGACCACATCGCCTTCTTTCAGGAAAACCTTGGGGTCGCGACCGACGCCGACACCCGCTGGAGTGCCGGTGAGCACGATGTCGCCTGGTTCAAGCGTCATGAACTGGCTGACAAAATGAATCAGGTGGGCGACGCCGAAGATCATGTTGGATGTCGTGCCGTCCTGCATGCGCTCGCCGTTGACGTCGAGCCAAAGGCGCAGGTTTTGCGGGTCGGGCACTTCATCAGCGGTCACGAACCAGGGGCCAAGCGGACAATAGGTGTCGCCGGACTTGCCTAGAATCCACTGGCCTGTGCCTTTGGCCTGGAACTTCCGCTCGGAAACGTCATTGGCAACGCAGTAGCCAGCGATGTGACTCAGCGCGTCGGCTTCATCGACATACTTGGTGTGTTTGCCGATCACCACGGCCAGTTCGACCTCCCAATCGGTGTGCCGGCTGTTGCGCAGGAGCACGATGGGGTCGTTGGGGCCGGTCAGGCACGTGTTCGGCTTGAAGAACGCAATCGGTTCTACGGGAGGCTCATTGCCCGTCTCGCGGGCATGATCGGTGTAATTGAGGCCGATGCAGACGATCTTGCGAATGCCGCCAACGGGCATGCCCAGACGCACATCTTCTTCCACGGCTGGAAGTGTTTCGGGGCGGATGGAACGCAGGCGATCCATCGTTTGCTCCTGAAAGGCAGGACCACGAATATCCTGAACGTGACCTTTGAGATCGCGCAGGACGCCATCGGCGTCGATCATGCCGGGGCGTTCCCGGCCCGGTTTTCCGTAACGAACAAGCTTCACAAGCGTTCTCCTGCAATCAGGTGGTCAGGCCACCGTCCACGTTGAGTGTCTGACCCGTGACATAACTCGCACCGGCCGAAAGGAACAGGATGGCTTCGCCATAATCGACCGGCGTGCCGATCCTGCCCATGGGAATGAGATTAGAATTGTCGCCCACATCCTGGCCGGGAAACCGGCACATCCAGGCCGAATCGACCGCACCTGGAGCAATGGCGTTGACACGCACGACAGGGGCCAGGGCGCGCGCCCATTCCTTGGTCAGGTTCACGAGGCCGGCCTTGGTGGCACAGTAGACAGAGCTTGAGCCGCCGTTCCCGTGTGCTGAAATGGATGCGGTGTTCACGATCGCTCCACCTGAATCGCGCAATGCCATCGCTGCAGCCTTGGTGCAACGATAGGGGCCGATCAGGTTGACGTTGAGAAGAAGGTCCCAGAACGCTTCGTCCTGGCGTTCGAAATCCTCTGGTGGGATCGGCTCCTTCGTACCGGGTGTGCCGGCGTTGTTGACGAGATAGTCGAGGCCGCCCAGCGCCTTGATCGCATCGGTGACCATGCGGGGGGCATCATCGGCGTCACCGACATTGCCCGGTGCGGCCACGACGTGATGTCCCTCGGCAGTGAGTTCCGCGATGACCCCAGGAAGGCGAGGCGAGTCTGACAGGTCGTTGATGGCAACGCTGGCACCACAGCGCAGGAAAGCTTTGACCGCACCCAGCCCGATGCCGCTGGCGCCACCGGTCACAAGCGCGCGTTTTCCGGAAAGATCGTAGTTGGCGAGCATCACGCTTCTCCGTCAGGTTCAAATTCAGTTTGCGGCAGGTTCATGTCGCCTGGCCAGCGCATCAAGCAGACGGACACCGACTCCGGTGGGACCTTTCGGGCAGAGCGGTTTGTCGTCATAGGCCATCTCCTTGCCCGCGATGTCGAGATGCGCCCAGGGCAGACCGTCGGCAAAGCGTGACAGGAGCTGTGCCGCATGGGCGCAATCAGCCGTTTCGATGTCGTGAGCCGTCTGGCGGAGATCGGCGATATCCGACCCCAGATTTTCTTCGTAAGCTTCGTCCAGTGGCATACGCCAGAGCTTTTCGCCGGTTGCCTGCGAAGACTTCACAAGGTCGGCGGCCAGAGCATCGTCTGTGGCGTACATGCCGGTATAGACCAGCCCGAGCCCTGCCATGATGGCATAAGTGAGCGTTGCCAGGTCGACCATCAGGCGCGGCTTGAAGGTTCGTGCCGTGTACCAGAGCGCATCGGCCAGAACCATGCGCCCTTCGGCGTCGGTATCGACCACTTCGATGGTCCAGCCAGCCATGGTCCTGACGACATCGCCGGGGCGATAGGCCCGTGCAGACGGCATGTTCTCAGCCAGTCCCAGAACACCGATGGCATTGACCTTCGCGCCACGTCCGGCCAACGCACGCATGGCGCCGGTAACCGCGCCGGCGCCGGCCATGTCGCCCTTCATTTCCTCCATGCCCTTGGCAGGCTTCAGGGTGATGCCACCGGAATCAAAGGTCATACCCTTGCCGACAAAGGCGATGGGTGCTTCCTGAGGGTCATCAGCGCCCTGCCAGCGAAGGATCGCCAGGCGTGGTTCGCGCGCGCTGCCCTGTGCCACGGCGAGCATGGCGCCCATGCCGTTGGCATGCAGCTCTTCAAGCCCCAATGCTTCGACCGTCACGCCCAGGGGCTCGAGTTGGCCGAGTGCTTCGACATAGGTTTGCGGGTAGAGAAGGTTGGCCGGCTCGGCGAACAGATCGCGCGCCAGAATGACGCCTGCAACGACGTGTGAGAGGTCGCTTTCCCAGCAAACCTGGGCCGTCCCTTCGGCGTCATGCACGATGACATGCGTGACGGGTCCATCATCATCCGGTAAGGCCCTGGTGCGCAGGCGTTCATGGCGGTAGCCGCGCAAGGCAAGGCCCATGACAAGGTGGGCGAGGCCGGAGGTCAAAGGGGGCGTTTGCATCGCAAGGGTGAGCGAGGCGCCGGAGCCATCATAGGTTTCGGCGAGCGTGCCCCCCAGATGCTCCCAGCCATGGGTATCGAGATCGTCGGGAGAACCAAGGCCGATCAGGCACAGCCGTTCGGCTGCCAGACCATGGGGCGCTGCGACTTCAACGATTTGGCGGGCATCGCCGGTGAATCTGCTTTCTGACCCGAGCGTTCGAAGGACGTCAGCCACCACGGTCCGGAGAATCCCGGTCGAGGCAAATGGTTCACGTTTTGACGTGACCCCAACGACCAGAACGTCAGCATGTTGCGAAAGTTCGCGCTCAAAACGGATTTGCAAGACCGGTTGCCCCTTTTACTGGACGCGACCATAAATCTCCCGATCCCGCAACGCCAGATACCGGGGGTGGATTCAGCGGCCCTCGGCGCGCCATGCTGCGGCCAGGCCGCCGACAAACAACAGCAGAGCGAGCCACGGTGGCAACAGCGCCAATGAATCAATGCCGCGCACCAGGTAGCGCCCGTGGTCAAGGACACCAAACCAGCCATTGCCGGAAAGGTCGCGGTCAGGCGAAACACGACGCACCGTCGGTATGGTGTCATAGGCGATCCAGCTGATGCCGCCACCGCTTTCGTCGACGATGGATGCCAGGGCATCCGACCCAGCACGGGGATCACGCCACTCCAGCGGGTTCAGTTCTCCGACACTGACGATGGTTTCGAGTTCGCCGTCGGAAATCTGAAACAGACCGGCCTCGCCGATGCCCAGTTCCGCGGTTGCCCGACCGGGATCGCCCGGCTCCAGCAGGATCGTTTGGGTTTCACCCGATGGTGCTGTGACCACAACCTCATGGGCGCGGTCTTCCATGCTCTGGCGCACGATTCGGATCTGGTTGCCGACGGCCACCGCGCGCAAGGCGTCTTCTTCCAGATCCGGTTCTTTCATCAGCCAATGGGCCAGACGGCGCAGCAATTCCTGACTGGGTCCGCCGCCATCATAGCCGCGTGACCACAGCCACAGATGATCGGAAAGCAATTCGGCGACACGCCCTTCTCCTGCCCGCTGAAGAACCAGCATGGGCCGGTCGGCAATGCCTTTGAGCAGGACATCCCCGCTCTCGGAAACCGCATCGATCTGGCGGAACCATTCGCCCCACGGCGGAATGGGTTGCTGAATACCGTTCAGACCGGCTGTCACGGGATGACGAAGGCCGTCTTCTGTTGGCGTCAGGTTGAACGCTTCCTCGATGACTTCGCCAGTGGGCAGAGCAGGCATCAAATCGCCCAGCACCGTGGTGTGGAGGCCCAGAGGGGTCGCAAAATCCGGTCCGGCGGAGACCATCATGGCACCGCCTTCGAGCACATAGTCAGCGATGTTCTGCAGGTAGGCCTCGGGAATAACGCCACGCTTGCGATAGCGATCGAAGACGATGAGGTCGAAGTCCTGCAACCTCACCTCGAACAGTTCGCGCACCGGGAAGGAGATAAGCGAGAGTTCGCGGATCGGTGTGCCGTCCTGTTTTTCAGGCGGACGCAGGATGGTGAAGTGGACCAGCTCGACCGACGGGTCGGCTTTGAGCGTATTACGCCAGACTCTCTCGCCGGTATGGACTTCGCCTGAGATCAGCAGAACCTTCAGATTTTCACGCACGCCATTAAAGGCCAGAACGGCGGTGTTGTTGACCGCGGTCAGCTCGTCCTCGTGTGCCTCGACATCCAGGCGAATGACGGAAAGGCCGGCACGGTCTGGAATGAAGCGCATCTCGTAGCGTTCGCCGATCGGGACATTGTGCGTGACCGGCTCGCCACCAGGCGGGGTAAGCGTGACCGGAACAACGCCGGATTCAGAGGCCGTGTCGTGAACACGCAGGCTCAGCATCACGGTTTGATCGACAATGCCGTAACGCGGCGCTTCCAGCAGTTCCAGTCGGCGATCGTATTCCTGGCGTTCTCCGGTCAGCAGCACATGAACCGGGGCATCAATACCCAGGGCCGCAACGGTTTCAGGGACGTCATGGACCGCACCATCTGTGACAAGAACGACGCCCGAGATGGCGGTGCGTGGCACATCGGCCAGGGAACGGCGCATTGCGTCAAACAGCATGGTCCCGGACCCGGGCAGTGCGTCCTGACCGGCGGCTTCTGCCGGATCGATTTCGGCGATACGCACTTCCAGATTCGGGAGCCTGCCCAGGCGTTCGGTGAGCGCCGCCACGGCTGCATCGGTCTGTTCGGTGCGCTCGCCCACGGTCTGGCTGGATGAGCGGTCCACCAGAACCAGCGTCACGTCGGGCAAGGCTTCCCGGCGTTCTTCGACCAGAGAGGGATTGGCGAGCGCAAGAGCGAGCGCTGCCATCGGGAAGATGCGCCAGATTGTGCCAGGCGCACGGCGCACGAAACCATACAGGATCATGGCAAGTGCCACGCCTGAGAACAGGATGATCATCCACAGCGGCAGCAGTGGTGACAGGACGATATCGGTGACGGTCGTGGCGCTCATTGACCGATCCGATCCAGGATTGCCGGTAGATGCACGGCATCGGCCTTGTAGTTGCCGGTCATGGCGTACATCACCAGATTGACGCCGAAGCGGAACGCCATTTCGCGTTGGCGTTCGCCACCGGGGACAACAGCATAGAGAGGCTGCAGTTGGTCGTTGAGCGCCCAGGCCGATGCCCAGTCGTTGCTGCCGATGACAAGAGCGGAAACGCCGTCATTGAGGCCGCCTGGATGTTGTTCCACCCACACCGACCCGCCGTCCCAACGGCCAGGGAACCCCGACAGCAGATAATAGGACTGGGTCAGGACGTGGCCTGAAGGCACACGCATCAGGGCAGGAATATTGAGGCCGCCCAACATCTCGGGCAGGCGTGCGGCGTTGGGGCCGGTCCCGGTCACGCCTTCCATCTCGCGATCAGCGTCGCGCGTATCGACAATCAGAATACCGCCGGCGGCCAGATAGGCATCAAGTCTTGCCTTGGCCACACCGGAAGGAACCGGCTGATCCTCTGTGATGGGCCAATAGACCAGGGGGTAGAGAATCAGATCGTCGGTTTCGATTTCAACGCCGATGGGATCGCCGGGCTCGACCGATGTGCGGGCTGTCAGGATCATGCCCAGGCCGCGCAACCCGGCAAAACTGACGCGGTCGATCTGTTCATCGCCGGTCATGATGTAGGCGAACCGGACTTCCAGGGCCGCCGCAGGAATTCCATCTTCAGTCAGGTCATCCTGCGCCTGGGCGCTGTCGGGCGCCAACAACAGGAAGAGAAGGGGAATGGCAGCAAGCCGCGTGCCTGTGCCAAAGCTTGGCACCAGGCCGCGCAGCGCCATGCTGGCGTAGATTTCGATAAGCGCCAGAAGGGCTGCAAACCCATAGATGAAGGGCCGCAGGTCAAGCTCTTCCTGTCGTTCAAAGCCTGCTGCCGCGATGCTGTCTGGAACCACGAGCTCTTCTGGAGATGCCAGGGTTTCGCCCAGATTGAGCGTGCGCCTCAGGTCAAGCGTCCCATACAGACCCGGCGGTGTTTCAGGGCTGGCAACAGCTTCTTCAAAAACATTGGCGGGGATCGCCATGGCGCTGGCCGGAGGGGGGGCCAGAACACCAAAACCGGTCAGCGACTGGATGGCAGGCAGAGGCTGGTCACCCAGTTCCGCGCCGGCACCCTGGGACAGGTCGATCAGGCGTTTCATCATGGATGCAAACAGGCCCGAGATCGGCAGGTTGGTCCATTGTGTGTTGGCGGTTGTGTGCACCAGGACAAGCCAGCCTTCACCGCGTTTCTCTGCCGTGACCAAAGGTGTGCCGTCCTCCAGTCTTGCCCATGTCTTTGCCGTCAGGTCGACAGTGGGTTCAGCCAGAACCTGACGGTCGATCAGGACATCGGGCGGTGGCAACAATCCTGCAAACGGGGAGTTGTTGTCGAACAGGGCGATCCGCTGGGCACTCGACCAGCTCATGGCACCGCCCAATGCGCGCTCGCGGCCGCGTATCTCGACCGGCACCAGATCGTCGCTTTCCTGGGAAAACAGGGGGCCTGCAAACCTTATGAGAACGCCGCCTTCTTCCAGCCAGGCATCCAGTGCGGGCCGCTCTGTTTCGGGTACGACCCCGACATCAGCCAGCACAATGACCGCGGGTGGTTGGTTCAGAAGTAGTTCAAGCGGCGCAGAGCGCACCTCTGCGGCAGCCTCCAGCGCGCGCTCGACAAAGTAGGTCGGTGACAGCAGTGGCTGCTGGCTTTCGATATCACCACCGGCAACCAGGCCGACCGGCGGGCGTTTCCAGCGCTGATCCAGCATGACGATGGCTGCTGCCGTTGGCTCGTTCTCGATTTCAAGCTGTGAAATCTGATTGCGTAACTCCAGCGGAACGCTCAACAGGGCTTCGGCCCTGCTTTCGCCCTGGGGAAAGACCAGTTCCTGACGTGCTACCAGTTCACCAGCCTCATCGTTAGCTGCGACCCAGACACGGCGTTCCGGACCGGTTCCTGCACGCAGGGCACTGATCAGGAGGAATCCGTTTTCGTCGACAGGAGCGAGCAGAACCAGGGCCGCCTTGGAATCACGATTCTGCATGATCGTGACATCACCGGTTTCCTGCAGTGCTGTCAGGAAGGCCGCATCCTGGTCTGAAGAAACGCCGTCGTTGATCCAGAAGACCTGATTGACGGAGTCGAGGTCGGTCAGTGTTTCTGCTGCTGCCCCGCGATCGACGGGCCAGGGCGAGGGAACCATGGCGTTCAGCAATTGGCCCGCGTTTTCGGCGCGCATCAGGCCGCTGTGCTCCATGGGTACACCGCTTTCCTGGGACGCGGTGCGTAACAGGACAACAGACCGGTCCTGGCGTTCTGCAAGGGAAACCAGGTTGCGTACTGCGGTCATGCGGTCAGGCCAATCGCGCGCGGATGCCCAGCCATCGTCGACAACAATCAGCATGTCGCCGGGAGCAAGCGTGCGATGCGATGGGTTCACCAGCGGGTGCGCAACGGCAAGGATCAGCAGTCCTGCCAGGCCAAGGCGCAGCAGGATCAGCCACAAGGGCGTCGATTCAGCGGCCCTTCGATCCGTATCCAACCCGAACAGCAGGCGGATCGCCGGAAAGGAAACCTTCCGCGGCATCGGCGGCACGACCTTCAGCAGCCACCACAGCAAGCGGCAGCAGGACCAGGGCAATCAGTGCCCAGGGAACCAGGAAAGCCAGGGGACCAAAGGTTGCCACGGTCAGCTCACCTGACCGGCGAGATTGACGTAGAGGGGCAAGCAGGGCCGCCTGGGGCTGGCTGTCGGTGTGATGGGTCGTGAAGCTCCAGCGCACGGCGCGGGTCAGGCGCGAGAGCTCTTCGCGATGGGCCTGCATCCGGCTGACGTAGTCGGTGCGCAGGGCCTCGGCCCGGCTGGCCAGCATCGAGCCCTCCCGTTCCAGGCCGTCGAACAGGACCCGCCCGGCATAGGGCAGGGTCTCCTCGGCGGGATCGAGCACCTGCACCAGATGGCCCGATGACGCCCAGGCCGGCGAAATGCTTGATCATGGCGTCGAGCTTCTCGATCGGTTCGAGAAAATCACCGACCAGAACAAGCTGGGCGTGTTTGGGGAGAATTTCGTGCAGGGGCAGGCTGGCGGGCTCGGCATCGGATTCGTGCATCAGGCGCGTGGCAAACCGCGTGAGTGCGGCACTGCCGGTGCGCGGGCGTTTGTCGGTGCCCAGACAGGGCAATGTTCTCATCGCCGCGCACCAGAAGGACGGCAAGCGCCATCAGCAAGCAGGCGCGCACGGTCGAGCTTGGTCGAGTCCGACAGGCGCGAGTTGAACGCCATGGACGCGGAGGCATCGGCCCAGAGCCAGACGCTCTCGGCAGCCTCCCATTCGTTTTCGCGCACGAACAGGCGCATGGATTTTGCCGAGGCGCGCCAGTCGATCATGGTCGCCGCGTCGCCGCGCTCGTAGCGCCGGAACTGCCAGAACGTCTCGCCTGGGCCCACGCGGCGGCGACCGTGCACGCCCTGCGCGACAATCGCGGCGACGTGCTCGGCCTCGACCAGCAGGGGGGGCAGGTGCGCGACCAGCTGCTCGGCACGCCTGCGGAACGTGACGGCGGTTTCAGCCATGGTCAACGCCCGGCGTTCAGGGTGTGTCGTGAACCATCAACCCAGGGGCGCTTTCAGACGATGGATGACCTGATCGATGGTGATGCCGTCGGCGCGTGCGGCAAAGGTCAGCGCCATGCGGTGGCGCAGGATGGGCCCGGCCAGGGCAATGACATCGTCGATGGAGGGTGCGAACCGGCCATCGAGCAGGGCACGGGCACGCACGGCCAGCATGAGCGCCTGACTGGCGCGGGGTCCCGGACCCCAGGCGATTTCCGCCGTGCTGTGTTCATCGCTGGGACGGCCTGAGCGGACCAGGGAAAGAATCGCTTCGACAACGCTTTCACCCACCGGAATACGCCGTACCAGACGCTGTGCAGCAATCAACTCGTCGGCCGACATGATCTCACTGGGCGCTTCTTCCTCGGCACTGGTTGTGGCAACCAGCATTTCGCGCTCGGCGTCGCGGTCCGGATAGTCGACGTCGACTTCCATCAGGAAACGGTCAAGCTGGGCTTCGGGCAGCGGATAGGTGCCTTCCAGTTCCAGCGGATTCTGGGTGGCAAGCACATGAAACGGTTCGGGCAGGGGGTGGCGGGTTCCCGCCACGGAGACCGCGCGTTCCTGCATGGCCTGCAATAGGGCGGACTGTGTGCGCGGGCTCGCCCGGTTGATTTCGTCGGCCATCAGAAGCTGACCGAAGACAGGACCCTTGATGAAACGGAACTCGCGCCGGCCTGAATCGGATTCTTCCAGAACTTCCGAACCCAGGATATCGGCCGGCATCAGATCGGGCGTGAACTGCACGCGCTTGTCTTCCAGGCCCATCACGGTACCGATGGTTTCCACCAGCTTGGTCTTGCCCAGGCCCGGGACACCAATCAGAAGAGCATGGCCGCCGGCCAGCAGCGTTATCATGGTCTGCTCGACAACGGCGTCCTGGCCGAAGATGACGCGGCCAACCGCCGAGCGGACCTCGGCCAGCCGTGCGCCGACCTTGTCGATTTCGGTAGTCAGTTCGCCGGCATCCTGCAGCGGGCTATTATGTAATTCTGACATGTGTCTCCTCGGAACCGTGTTCGTGCGTATATTAACCATCACGACACAATAGGGTACCTCGCCCGGCCATGACCCAAACAAATGCCCGTGACCAGAATGTATCCGAACATGGCGCTGCTTCGGATACGCAACGCATGGCCGAAATTCTTACGGCCGATATCGACATCCGGATTGCCCGCGATGGAACCTGGTATCACGAAGGCGGCGCCATTCGCCGCAAACCGCTGGTCAAACTGTTTGCCGGAATTTTGCGGCGTGACGATGACGGCGCCTATGTGCTGGTCACGCCTGTGGAACGGCGGCGTATCCAGGTGGAGGATGCGCCGTTCGTGGCGGTCGAGGCCACCGTTTCCGGTGAAGGTAGTGAGCAGGCCATCATCTTTCGAACCAATGTCGACGACGAGGTCGCCGCCGGGCCGGACCATCCGATTCGCGTGGTGGTCGATCCGGAAACCGGGGAGCCTTCGCCCTATGTGATGGTTCGCGAAGGGCTGGAGGCCCTGATTGCGCGTTCCGTCTATTACCAGCTTGTCGAAGCCGGCAGGGTCGTCGACTCGGACGAAGGCGAGGTTCTGGGCATCGACTCATGTGGCAGTTTCTATGTTCTGGGCGCGCTGACCGATGAATCGTGATGACGTTCTGGCGATTCTGCGTGCCATGCCCGAACCCAGGCTGGATGCGCCTTTGTCCGATTGGGAGGATGGTCCTGCCGAACGCAGGGCTGCGGTCCTGGTGCCGCTGGTTGACCGCGCGGACGGTCTGACGGTGATTTTCGGCGAGCGCTCAAAATCCCTGCGCCGCCATGCCGGAGAGGTGAGCTTTCCCGGCGGCCGCATCGAACACGGAGAAGACGAGATTTCGGCGGCCCTTCGTGAGGCGCATGAAGAGGTTTCGCTGGATCCGGCGCGGGTCGAAATCATCTGCCGGCTGGACACCCATCGCGCGGGGTCAGGGTATGCCATGGCACCGCATGTCGGGCTTGTGACGCCGCCGATCGACCTCGTGCCGGACGGAACAGAGATTGAAGAAGTCTTCGAGGTTCCCCTGGTTTTCCTGCTTGAACCTGGAAATCATCGCCGCGAAAGCCTGCACTGGCGTGGTGCGGAGCGCTGGTACAGCGTATTCGAGTATGGTCCGCACTATATATGGGGAGCGACCGCAACCGTGCTGGTCAACCTCCTAGAGGTCCTGCGAAAGGAACGTTGATGCGCTACCTGCTTCCCGTCCTGCTGATCGCGATTCCGTTGATCTCGTATGTCGTCTGGTACCGCCTGACCAAGGCCAAGACTGGCCCACGAAGAGGCCGGGGACCTGCCGGCCTGGCAGGACGCGCCCTGGACGTGGATCGTGGTGGGGACCGATGGCTGCCATCAGCCTTGGTCTTCGTGTCCCTGGCGGTGTTCCGCCCGGACGATACCGGACGGGACCTATGTGCCCTGCGCAGTATCGAGAGATGGCGAGGTCGTGCCGGGATATCATCGAAGAAGATGACTGAGCAGCCGACTCAGGAACGCTGCGGCTGCCCGAAATGCCCTGCGCGACGACGCTACGCAAGGTCGGTCGTCGCTGCCCTGACGGCGCGGGGCGCCGAGGTGCGGTTCGTCGGCGGGTGCGTGCGCGACGTGATGAGCGGCGAAGCCGATGGGCGATGTCGACCTCGCGACGCCCGACCGGCCGGAGGCGGTGATCGAACTGGTTGAGAGCTGCCGGCCTGAAGGCCGTGCCGACGGGCCTCAAACACGGCACGATCACGGCTGTGGCGGACGGGCGAGCCCTTTGAGGTGACAACCCTGCGGGTTGATGTCGAAACCGACGGCCGCCACGCAGAGGTTGCGTTCACCGATGACTGGAAAGCCGATGCCGCGCGCAGGGATTTCACCTTCAACGCCATGAGCCTGCGGCCCGACGGTGGGTTCTTCGACTATTTCGGCGGACGCGATGACCTCACTGCAGGACGGGTCCGGTTTGTCGGCGATGCCCAGAGCCGGGTCGAGGAAGACTATCTGCGTGTGCTGCGCTACTTCCGCTTTCTGGCCCGGTTCGGACAAGGGGAGCCTGATGCGCAAGCCGTCGCGGCATGTCGAGCGGCATCCGGTCAATTGGCGCGCCTCTCGGTCGAACGTGTGCGTAGCGAGCTTCTCAAGCTGCTCGGCGCACCCAATCCCGTGCCGACCCTTGGTCTGATGCGTGAAACCGGGGTGTTGGCCGCCATCCTGCCCGATGCCGGAGCAATGGACGTTCTGGTCACGCTGGTGGGTATCGATGATCGCGATCCCCTGCGCCGTCTGGCGGCGCTTGTGCCCAACGCCGGCGGCAAGGCGGGCAGCGCGCTCAAGCTCTCCAAGGCCGAGCAGGATCGCCTGGGCGCCCTTGCTCCACCCCGTGCCGCATTCGCCCCCGATATGGATATCCCTCAGCAACGCCAGCAACTCTATGATCTGGGTGCGGAGCGGTTTACCGATCTTGTCCTTCTTTCATGGGCGGCGGACCGGGAAGTCCATGCCGATGCCTGGCGTGCGATGTTGCAGACCGCACAGGTCTGGGACAGGCCGGCACTGCCGGTACGTGGCAGCGATGTCCTTGCGCTTGGTGTTCCGTCCGGTGCGCGGGTCGGTGAGCTGGTCGGTGCCGTGGAACGGTGGTGGCGTGCAGGCGACTTCCAGGCGGATCGGGACGCCTGCCTGGCACAGCTTCGTGAGATTGCCACGTCTTGATCTCGGACAATGGACTTGCGCAGGGAGCCTGATAAACAGGTTCACATGACTTCTTCCCGAACCCTGCGTTGCCTGATGGGCATTCTGGTTGCGGCGTCGCTCCTGATGGCGCCGCTGGGCGGGCATGCCGGTCAACCCGCTGCCGGAAACCACCGGTGTTCTGGCGGCTCTGTCTGCGACCTGTCTGGACTTTGACGACGGAAATGACAGCGGCTTCAATCACGACACCGCCGCATGCCATGCGTGTCCTTCAGGATGTTTCGGCGTTTGTGCCCTGGCCTGTTCATCTGCCAGCGTTGATCTCTCGCTCTGGAAAACATCGGATCACGGCAAGAATAGCTCGGAGCGCTATTGGGCTTTCGCCCTGAATGCCGTCAAGGCGAGGTCTCCACCAACGGCTTGATGCACACACCCGTGTGTCGTTGCACGAAAACACAAGCCCGGCCTGCCCAAAAGCAGGCGATCCATTGGTCCGGAGACCACGATGCGAGTTTTACTCTATGCCGCCCTGTGCCTGCTGGCAGCGCCCTTTGCTGCGTCAGCGCACGATTATGAACACAACGCGATTTACCTTTCTCACCCCTGGATCGTGGAGCCGCCACCCGGAGCGCCCACCGCTGCCGGATATCTGATGATCACCAATGACGGTGAAGACGGTGATCAACTGGTTTCGGTGACCGCTGACTTTGCCGAACGTACGGAAATCCACTCCATGATCATGACCGATGACGGGATCATGCAGATGCGTCCCCATGATGGGCCCCTGGTCGTTCCAGCTGGTGGTGACGTATTGCTGGAACCCGGTGGCCTCCACATCATGTTCATGGGCCTGCGCGAATCTCTGAAGGACGGTGACAATCATGCCGTCGTCCTTGAGTTCGAAACGGCTGGCGAAGTTGTCGTGGAATTCACCGTTCAAAAACGTGACGGTGCGATGGACATGTCTCACGGAGATGACTCATGAAGATGCGTTTTGTCCTTGTCGGACTGGTCGCTGTCGCCGTGGTTGTGATCACGGCAATGGGCGTGATGGAATGGCAACGCCGCGAAATGGCTGTTGCCGTGAATGTCGCACCCATAGATCTGGGCGGCCCGTTCACGATGACGGCCCATGATGGTCGCACGGTGACCCAGGAAGATCTTGAGGGCCGACGTGGCCTCATCTTCTTTGGTTTCACGACATGCCCCGAGATCTGTCCTGCAACCTTGAACGAGGTTTCCATCTGGCTCGATGCCCTGGGTGACGATGGCGCAACCATCGATCCCTACTTCGTCACTGTTGATCCCGAACGCGACACGCCAGAACGTATGGCCGAGTATGTCGGTTACTTCTCGCCCCGCATTACGGGTCTGGTTGGTACCGACGAGCAACTCGCGGAAATGGCCCGGGGCTACAAGGTCTATTATGCCAGGATCGATCTGGATGACGACGACTACACAATGGACCACACCGCTGCGATCTATCTGATGGATACGGACGGAAATTTCTATGATGCCATCACACACACAGCGACACGCGAAGAAGCTATCGCCAAGCTGCGTGCATGGGCAGGCTAGCAACGTGATTCTCTCGTGCGCCGAATTCATCTAGGGGCCAGAGGTGATTGAAAGTACGACCCACACCGCGCCGCTTGAGGCTGCCCGGTTACGGCACAGCAATCTGGTAGGCGCTGCCTATGCCATGGCTGCGGCAGTCGGTTTCACGGTGGTATCGGTTCTGGTCAAGAAACTCGGCAATTCGGAAATCGGTGTGTTCCAGATGGTCGCCCTTCGCACGGTCATCGGCCTCACCTTGCTTGCGCCGCTGTTCGTGCGTGCCGGCGTCGTGCCGTGGCGCACCCAACATCTGAAAATCCATCTGACGCGCGCGGTGCTGGGCGGAATTGCCGTTTTGACCGGTTATTATGCCTTCATGAAGCTGCCTCTGGCCGAGGTGACGGCCATCAGTTTCACCGTTCCCCTGTTTGTCACTGTGGCTGCCGTCCTGTTCCTGGGTGAGGTCGTGCGCTGGCGGCGCTGGACGGCAACGGCGTGCGGGTTTGCCGGTGTTCTGGTGGTGGCCAGGCCCTTTGAAGGCGCGGTGGAACTTGCCACCGTGCTTGCCGTGGCGATGGCACTCTGCATTGCGTTTTCAGTGGTTCTTCTGAAACGGTTTCCGGCCAAGGAAAGCCAGCTCACCATGCTGTTTTTCTTCCTTGTCGTCTCAGGCCTCATGGCGGTGGTCCCCGCGATCACGCAATGGCAGAATCCGAGCATGGAAGAATGGCTGCTTCTGGCCGGCGTTGGCGTCATGGGCCTGATCTCCCAGGCGCTCATCATTCGGGCCTTCCGGGTTGGTGAGGCCAGCTTTGTCGCGCCGTTCGATTATGTGCGCCTGCTGTTTGCAGGCACTGCCGGTGTCATCTTCTTTGCCGAAACGCCCGATGTCTGGACCTATGCCGGAGCCGTGTTGATTATAGGCTCAACACTTTACATCGCGCGCCGAGAGGCAAGGTTCACCCAGTCTGCCGAGAAACCTTGATCAGACAAGAGCTGGCATGAGCGCGTTCTCAATTTTTCACTGGTCTATCGTTGGAGTGATCATTCTGCTGATTTGCGCCGCTGTTGTTGTTGCGGTCGTGATGATCCGGCGGTCAGACAAAGCCGCACGCGCGGACAATCAGTCTCAAAGGCTTACACCGCCGAAAGATGACGGCAAGGGCCCCTGGTAAGCGCAGGTATCAACGCTGTTCTGGCTTGCTGTTCTTCTCAAGACGCTGCCAGATTTCGCGCACCCAATTCATGATCGTAATGGATTCTTGCCAGCGATCAGAGAGTTCGTAGCCGTCGCGCCCGGTAATGGCATAGGGCGGCGGGCCGAGCTGGGTCAGGAAGTTCAGTTTGGTATCGGCGGGTTCGCGCGCGCGCCAATGGCGCATGCCGTCTTCCCACCACTGCAGATGTTTCGAGACCCAGCCCTGGTGTTGTGGAAAATCGAGCTGAATCTGGATTTGCTCGCGGCTGGCGACGCGACCCTGAAAGGCGACAGCGCGTGCCAGAATCTGTTGCATCCAGGCTTCATCGCGTTCTGGTACAGGCCAGGTGAACTCGCGTTCCACAACGTAATGCGAGATGTCGGCAGAGATTGCCATGTCGGGCAATCCCTCCATGAGTTGCAGCGTATAGAGCAGGTCTGTCGTGATGCAGTTGCGATGCGTCTCTACGGTGAGCGGCAAGCCCGATTGCCGGCCGATTTCCAGCAGACGCCCGATAACATCGACGCCTTCGCTGACGGAGACAGGAAAGATCTGAATGATGAGGTTGAGATGCTGGGCTTCCAGTTCCAGGGCCAGATCGACATCCCGCTGGAACCCTGAAACCGAATCGGGAAACGCGTAACAGGTGCAGCTCAGTCCCGCATCGCGCATCAGGTGCCGTGCCGCCCGACTTTCATCGGGATGCTGGGCAGAGATATCGATACCGTCGAAACCGGCCTGGGCAATCATGGTGACCTGTTCGTCGAGGGACCATTCATGGCCATCGGGACCCCTCCGTTCCATGGCCCAGATCGACTGAAAGACTTCGAGCTGTTGCACCATTCCTAGTCCTGAACGGCCTTGCTCTCGATTTCCAACCGTTCCCAGATTTCGTGAACCCAATCCTTGATCACGATGGATTCTTCCCACCGGTCGGAAAGCTCATAACCGTCACGCCCGGTGATGCCATAGGGCGGCGGGCCCAGCTCAACAGTGAAGTTCAGGACATCGTCAGGGCCCTCGCGGTAACGCCATTTGCGCATGCCATCTTCCCACCACTGGCGGAACTTGGTGACCCAGCCCTGCTGTTGGGGAAAGTCGAGCTGGATCTGGACCTGCTCGCGGCTGGCAACGCGTCCCTGGAACGCGACCGATCGGTCCATGACCTGCTGAATCCAGGTTTCATCGCGTGTCGGAACCGGCCAGGTGAATTCCCGCGCCACAACAAAGTGCGAAAGATCGGCGCACATCTTCATGTGCGGCAGCGCTTCCATCAGCTGCAGCGTGTAGAGCATGTCGGTGGTGATGCAGTCGCGATGGGTCTCGACAATGACGTTGACGCCCGAAGCCTCACCCATCTCGAGCATGCGGCCCAGAATGTCGACGCCCTCGGCCACTGTCATGGGATACATCTGAACGATGATGTTGAGGTGGCGGGCTTCCAGTTCGGCTGCCATGTCGAGATCCGCCTGAAACCCCTCGACCGATTTGGGAAAGGCGCAGGTGCTGCAGGCAAGGCCCGCGGCGTTCAGGAGTTTCTTTGCTGCCCGGCTCTTCTCAGGCGCAAAGGTATAGATATCCATGCCGTCAAAGCCGGCTTCGGCGACCATGGCGACCTGTTCTTCCAGGGTCCATTCCTGGCCATCGGGACGGCGGCGCTCCATGGCCCAGATCGACTGAAAGACTTCGAGCTTCTGCATAGTGCTATCCTCGTTAAGGCCATTTGGCTTCGGGTGGCAGGGACATCAGGATGGCGTCAGTATTGCCGCCTGTCATCAGGCCAAAGCGTGTTCCACGGTCATAGACCAGATTGAACTCGGCATAACGCCCCCGATAGATCAGCTGTTCTTCCCGCTGATCGGGCGTCCATTGCCTGGCCATGTGCCGGCGGATGAGTGCGGGATAGATGGTCCTGAAGGTCTCTCCGACATCCCTTGTGAAGGCATAGGACGCGTCATCGGCATCGATATAGTCATAGAAGATGCCCCCAACGCCACGGGCCACGTTGCGATGTTTGATGAAGAAATAGTCGTCGGCCCATTCCTTGAAGCGGGGGTAATCGCCGCAGGTGTGACGCTCGCAGCAATCGCGGAAGGCGCCGTGAAAGTCTGATGTGTCGGTGTCATCGGGAAGCGGCGGATTGAGATCTGCGCCACCGCCGAACCAGGCCTTGTTTGCCGTGACGATGTGGCGCGTGTTCATGTGCACGGCTGGTACCAGCGGGGAATGCATGTGGGCGACCAGAGAGACGCCGCAAGCCCAGAACCCGCCATCGTCGTCGGTTGTTCCTGGAATCTCTCCGCGGAACTTGTCTGAGAATTCGCCCCAGACGGTCGAGACATTGACGCCGACTTTTTCGAAGACCCGTCCCTTCATGACAGCCATGACACCACCGCCGCCTTCGGGGCGCTCCCAGGCCGTGCGCTCGAATCGGCCAGCCGGGCGCTCACAGAACGGCCCGGTATGTTCGTCTTCAATCGCCTCGAAGGTGTCGCAGATGCTGGTTCTCAGCTGCTCGAACCAATCGGGTGCGGTTTCCTTGAAATGCATGGCTTCAACTCGGTCCAGGTAGGTTAGGGCTTGTCGCCCGTGAATTGGGTTTGGCGCAAGGCTTCGCCCAGCGCCATCGCGGCGGCCACGGCAACGTTGAGCGATCGTGCGCGGCTGGTCATGGGGACCATAATGCGCAGATCGGCGCGTTGATGCAGATCATCTGGAACGCCTGCCGATTCCCTGCCCATGAGAAGAATGTCGTCAGGGCGAAGTTCAGCGTCGTAGAGACTGCTCTGGCCGGAGGTTGTCAACAGGACGAGGCGGCGCGCGCCGATGGTTCCCAGAAAGGCGTGCCAGCTTGCATGGCGTGTCATGTCCAGGTGGTCGCCATAGTCCATCAGGGCGCGGCGGAACCTGTTATCGCCAAGCTGAAAGCCAGCTGGTTCGATGATATCGACCGCCACATCCATGCATGCGGCCATGCGCAGGATGGTGCCGGTGTTCTGGGGAATGTCGGGTTGATAGAGGGCGATCCGCAACATCGTCTTTCTCAAGGCGTTCCGCGCCCTTGCACCATGCTTGGCGGCGGTATATTCATGGCCCGCCCTTGCTTCTGGAAGGGCATCGAAATGTTCTGGCCTTGGTCGTCTATCGGACGGTTGATGCCAAGGGCAAGGTCCAACAACAACGCAGAGGTCTCCCTGCAATGGCGGAGCACACGATTGGCGCGCACGAAGAAACCCGGCGCGACTTCCTTTATGTGGCGACTGGCGCGGTTGCGGCCGTAGGTGCAGCCTGCGCCGTATGGCCCCTCATCGACCAGATGAACCCATCAGCTGATGTTCTGGCGATCTCATCGACCGAGGTGGACCTTGGTCCGGTTGAGGTCGGTCAGCAGATCACCGTCAAATGGCGCGGCAAACCTCTGTTTGTCCGGCATCGTACGGAAGCAGACATCGAAGAGGCGCGCGCCGTCCCGCTTGAGGATCTGAAAGATCCCCAGACCGATGCGGAACGTGTCGAAAAGCCGGAATGGCTCGTCATGGTGGGTGTCTGCACCCATCTGGGCTGCGTGCCGCTGGCCGATCAGGGCGACTTCAACGGTTGGTTCTGCCCTTGTCACGGCTCGCACTATGACACTTCGGGCCGTATCAGAAGGGGACCTGCGCCAGAGAATCTGACGGTTCCAGGCTACGCTTTCACCGACGATACCACCATCGTTGTCGGCTGAGCGGGGGGATAGCAAACATGGAAAGCCTTCTTAACATCGGCATCGTGCGCTGGTTCGACAACCGGCTGCCGCTTCTCAGCTACACCCAACATCACATGATGGACTACCCGGCTCCGCGCAATCTGAACTATGCGTGGAACTTCGGGTCGCTGGCCGGCCTTGCGCTGGTGATCCAGATCGTGACCGGCATTGTCCTTGCCATGCACTACACGCCGCACACCGAAATGGCTTTTGATTCGGTTGAGCGCATCATGCGTGACGTGAACTATGGCTGGCTGATCCGCTACATTCATTCAAACGGGGCGTCGTTCTTCTTCATCGTCGTCTACCTCCATGTCTTCCGAGGTCTCTATTACGGCTCCTACAAGGCGCCGCGCGAGGTCTTGTGGTGGATCGGGCTGGTCATTCTGCTTTGCATGATGGGCACGGCGTTCATGGGTTACGTGCTTCCCTGGGGCCAGATGAGCTTCTGGGGTGCGACGGTGATCACCAACCTCTTCTCGGCCATCCCGCTGATCGGTACACCGATCGTTGAATGGCTGTGGGGCGGCTTCTCGGTCGACAATCCCACGCTCAACCGGTTCTATGCCCTGCATTACCTGCTGCCCTTCGTGATCGTCGGGCTGGTGGTGCTGCATCTCTGGGCGCTGCATCACAAGAAATCGAACAATCCGCTGGGCATCGACTACAAGGGCCCGCAGGACTTCATTCCGTTCCATCCCTACTACACGATCAAGGATGCGTTCGGTGTTGGTGTCTTCCTGATCGTCTTTGCGGCGTTCCTGTTCTATGCGCCCAACTACATGGGCCATCCGGATAACTACATTCCGGCTGATCCCCTTAAGACCCCGGCCCATATCGTTCCTGAATGGTACTTCCTGCCGTTCTACGCGATCCTGCGTGCCATTCCCGACAAGCTGGGCGGCGTGATTGCCATGGGTCTTTCCATCGGCATCCTGTTCCTGCTTCCCTGGCTTGATACCTCACGGGTACGCTCGGCGACCTTCCGTCCGGTCTTCAAGTGGTTCTATCTGCTGATGCTCATTGATATGGGTATCCTCGGCTATGTCGGCTCCCAGCCGGCAGAAGGCGACTGGATCTGGATCGGGCAGCTCGCCACGGCCTACTACTTCATTCACTTCCTCGTCCTGCTGCCGCTGATTGGCTGGTTCGAGAGGCCCAGGCCCCTGCCTGACAGCATTGCCAAGCCGGTGCTTGCAGCTGGTCCGGTCCCAGGTGTGGGCGCAGCCCACGACAAGGCGTGAGGAGAGAGACATGATGAAACGTTTCATGCCTGCCATTCTGGCGCTTTCCTTTGCGCTGCCTGCTTCCGCTCTGGCCGCGGGTGACCAGGCTCACCCTGAGTCACGCAACTGGTCCTGGAATGGAATCTTCGGCACCTATGATCGTGCGCAGCTGCAGAGAGGCCTGGAGATTTTTACGGGCCAGTGCATCAACTGCCATGGCCTGAAATTCATCCACTTCCGTGATCTCATCCAGATAGGTCTTTCGGAAGATCAGGCAGAAGCTCTGGCTGAACAGTTCGAAGTGGCTGGTGATCCCGATGAATGGGGTGACCCCACGACCCGTCCTGCCAAGCTTTTCGATAGGTTCCCTGATCCCTATCGCAACGAGGAAGAGGCACGCGCGCTCAACAACGGTGCGGTTCCGCCCGATCTTTCGCTGATGGCCAAGGCGCGGCCGGACGGCTCCAACTATATCGCTTCGCTGCTGTCGGATGCCGAGTACAACGAGGGCAACCCGACCGACGATGGCCTCTATCACAACGCGTACTTCCCTGGCGGGCTGATCGCCATGGCACCGCCGCTCTATGAAGGCCTTGGTGTGAATGCTGATGGCTCCGATGCCTCCATCGACGAGATGTCCGATGACATCGCCGCTTTCCTGACCTGGACAGCAGAGCCGCGCCTGGAAGATCGCAAGGGTATGGGTCTCAAGGTGATCCTGTTCCTGCTGGTCCTCACCGGCTTGCTTTATGTCTCCAAACGCAAAATCTGGGCGAACGTCTAGCATTGATGCTCGACGTTCCCCGATTTTTCGATAGCGCAGTGCCCCGATGACCGAAACGGTCCTGGGCGTTCTGGGCGGCAGCGGTGTCTATGACATCGATGGCCTTGCCGATGCGCGCTGGGTCACGGTTGAAACCCCATGGGGTGATCCGTCGGACCAGTTGCTTGAAGGCACACTGGACGGTCAGCGCATCGTGTTCCTGCCGCGCCACGGCCGGGGGCACGCAATCACGCCCACTGGAATCAACGCGCGCGCCAACATCGATGCCATGAAGCGCATGGGCGTCACGGATCTGGTCTCGGTGGCTGCCGTGGGCTCATTCCGTGACGATCTGCCGCCGGGCTCTTTCGTGATTTGCGATCAGTATGTCGATCGCACCAACAGCCGTGAGCGCAGTTTCTTTAGCAATGGCTGTGTTGCCCATGTCTCCTTTGGTCACCCGGCCTGTGATCGCCTCAGCGACAACATCGCAGCGGCGGGCAGGGAAGCCGACATCGTCATGACCCGGGGCGGAACCTATCTCTGCATCGAGGGGCCGCAATTCTCCACGCTGGCAGAATCCAACCTCTATCGTTCCTGGAACCTTGATGTCGTGGGCATGACGGCGATGCCCGAAGCCCGTTTGGCGCGCGAGGCCGAGATTTGTTACGTCACGGTTGCCATGGTGACCGATTACGACTGTTGGCATGAAGCTCATGGCGCCGTGACGGTCGAGCAGATCGTTGCCGTGCTTCACAAGAACGCAGACAAGGCACGGGCGCTCGTGAAGGCGCTGGCTGGCCATGTCGGACGCCGTGATCATCCCTGTGGCCAGGGCTGTGACCGAGCACTCGATTACGCGCTTATCACCCAACCCGAACAACGTGATCCCGAACTGTTGGCCCGTCTCGATGCGGTTGCCGGTCGGGTTCTGGGGTAACGCCATGGACCTGAAGAGCCTGATCCGCACCATTCCGGACTATCCCCATGAGGGAATCCTGTTCCGAGATATCACGACGCTCTTTGCCGATGCCCGTGGTTTCCGTCAAACCGTTGACGAGCTTGTTCAGCCCTATGCGGGGCAGAAGATTGATGCCGTTGCCGGGATCGAGGCGCGGGGCTTCATTATGGGCGGTGCGGTTGCCCATCAACTTGCAGTCGGGTTCATTCCGGTGCGCAAGAAGGGCAAACTCCCCTGGGAGACCATTGGCGCCGACTATCAGCTGGAATACGGCACCGACAGGGTCGAAATTCACCGCGATGCCGTAAAACCCGGAGAGCGGGTCCTGCTGGTGGATGACCTGATCGCCACGGGTGGCACCACGCTTGCCGGCATATCGCTTCTGCGCGAAGCCGGAGCCGAGGTTGTCGGCTGCTCCTTTGTCATCGATTTGCCGGAGCTGGGCGGTGCGGCAAAGTTGGCTGAACTGGGGATTCCCTTCCACGCGCTGATGCAGTTCGAAGGCACCTGATGGCTGAGCACATCACCGGCGTTGATCATCTGTTGATCGACTCGGATGATCTGGAGGCCGACCGTTTGGTCTGGCAGCGCCTGGGATTCAACATGACGCCGCGCGGCCGTCATCCTCAATGGGGAACCGGCAACTACTGCGCCATGCTGGGGCAGGGCTATCTGGAGTTGATCGGTGTGGTCGACCCGGCAGAGTTTGCGGCCAATGCAGCGCGACGTGGCAGCCGCCGACAAGGCAACGGGCTCTCGGCCATCGCCCTTGCGACGGATGATGCGCAAGGTGCCAAGGCAGAGCTGACAGCAGCTGGCGTAGACAGCGATGGCCCGAAAAACCTGTCACGCCTTCTTGAGGCCGAAGACGGCACCAGTGAACCGCGCTTCGACATCCTGCATCTTCCCGGCGACGTATCGCCTGCAATTCCGATGTTTCTGTGTGGCCACCGCACACCCAATCTTGTGCGGCGCCCCGGCTGGACCGACCACCCCAATGGTGCGCGTGCTCTTGTCAGCATTGCCGTGCCGGTTGAAGACCCGCCCACGCATGTCGAGGCCTATTCCAGGCTTCTGGGCCCCGGCGCGGTCACGTTGACCGATGACATCGTGACTCTGCGGGTTGGTGTTATGGCGGTGATGTTTGCTCGCCACGGCGACCTTGCGACACAGTATCCTGATCTGTTGCCAGAGCCGGGTGAGGGGCCTTGCCCCGGCGTTGTTACGTTGGCCGTGAATGATCCCGGGCTGACGGCGGAGTATCTCGCGGGCGCAAACGTTCCCATGATTCGCGACCGCCAGTCGGTCATGGTCGCGGCCGAAGACGCCTGCGGCATCGCAATGGTGTTCGAGAAAACCTAGCGCAATCAGCTACCTCAAGCTGGTGGCTCTTCGGCTTCGATCACGGTGCGTGCGGCAGACCCTGCAACTTGCTGGCGTTGTTCATCGGTGAGCGGGGAGCCGGCGTTTTCTTCGTTAAGGCGCACGGTAACTTCGCGGTTGGCGAAACGGATACCGTTCTTTTCGAACAACTCGCGGATCTTGGCGAAAATCACACGACGCAGCATCCATTGGTCGCCAGGCCGGGTCATGAACTTGATCGACATGATCTGGGCCGAATCTTCCATCTGAACGACGCCCTGCGACTTCAGCGGTTGCAGGAACTGTGGCCCCAATTCGGGGTCTGCCAGAAGTTCCTGACCCAGCTTCTTGATCATCTTGCGGACCTTCTCGGCGTCCGTGTCATAGGTCAGGCGCAGGGGCAGTTTCATGATTGCCCAGTCGCGCGAGAAGTTGGTGACGTGACCAATTTCACCGAACGGGACCGTGTTGAGCGGGCCGCGATGATGGCGCAGTTGCATGGAGCGGATAGAGATTTTCTCCACGGTGCCCTTCACGCTGCCGATATCGACGTATTCACCCTTGCGGAAGGCGTCATCGATCAGGAAGAACACGCCCGATACGATGTCTTTCACCAGAGTCTGTGCGCCAAACCCGATTGCCAGACCAACGACACCGGCACCAGCGACTAGCGGCAGGATGTTGACGCCCAGTTCACCCAGAACGGCCAGCACCGACATGATCAGCAGCGTGATCTGGGCAACCAGTCTGGCAAGCGGAAGAATTGTTCCCAGTCGTGCGCCGGCACCGCCGCCTTCACCTTCTGACTCCTGCTCTTCGCCGCTGCCCAGGCCAAGGGCAATACGTTCCATCGCGATCTGACGGTTGGTCATGATACGGATCAGTTCCCACAGGCCATAGGTCAGGACGATGATCATGAAGATGTCGATCACGGATCTGGCAAATCGTGCGCCAACGCCCTGCTCCGCAAGGGCAATGATATCAACGCCCCACATCTTCAGAAGCAGGACTGCACCCAGCGTGACAACGACGACACGGCAAATCCGGACAAGACCAATGCGGGTTTCCTCGTCAGCTGCCTGAAGTGCCGGATCCTTGTCGGGGCGTGAAGAGATCAGCCCCCGGGCCATTGCGCGCACTGCCTGGTCGATCAAAGGCAAACCGATCAGAATCGTGAGAGTCATGGCCATGGCTGTCAGCGTGTTCGCGTCCACGGTCCCGGTTGCCGCGGACAGGACGCTCAAGAGCCAGTGTGCAAACAGCAGCCCGATCGAAACCTGCGGCCACCAGGTTGCAAACCAACGGTCAATGCGATGGGCTTCATTGATGTGCCCCATCAGGATGCCACGGATGCCTTCGCGGTTGCGCCAGATGGTGCCCGCGATCAGAAGATGGAAGAGCACGTTGATCCAGAAGCCGAACCAGTGCGTGCTGTAGTGAATGCCCATCTGGTTCATCCAGAGGATGAATCCGAAGCCGAAGTTGAAGACAGCAGCAATCACCGTACCGGATCGAACCAGCGAACGGGCCGTGGCATCATCGGCAGTACACAGACGCTGATCAGGATGGTGCGGCGATAGCATGAAGGACATGATGGCCATCACCGCCCATGTCCAGGCTGTGGCATTGATCAGCTCTTCTACAGTCGTCTGATCGGCTACATGGTCCTCGTTCAGGATGAGATTGCAGGCCAGAGCAACGAAACCGAACGCCAGAATTGAGAGCATGCGGGAGCCCAGCCTGAAAACAACGCTGCGCAGCATCGACCAGATATGGGCGGCACCGCCTGGATCGCCTGAATTGCGCCAACTACGAGTCAATCTGCGTATGATTGCAGCAGCTGCAAGACCCAGTGCAAGACTTAGAATGAGTGAGAAGATCAGGCCGCTCAGGCTTCTATCCTCGCGGGAAACTTCGAAGCTTTCGAATGCCCATTGAATGGCCGATGGAATGTGCGGCAATTGATGGACGACTTTGACCAGGAACACACCCAGGGAAACGGCATAACCCTCGGCAATATCGTCGAGATCACGTTGATCCATTGCCGCGAGTTCTTGTGCCCTGCGATCGGCCTCTTCGCTGAGGCGCAGCAACAGGATTTCGCGGACCTGTTGATCGTCAAGCTGGGCCAGAAGATCGCGTATGGCTTCCTGGGTCAGAGGGTCGGGCAGACCAGGTGTTTCGCTGGCTGTCTCCTCTGCCTCCAGACCCAAGGCCTGAGCGTGGACCGGTGGTGCAGCAAGCACGGACAGGAGAGGCAGAATCAATGCCAGACACAGACAGGCACGTTGCAGGGATGAACCTGCAGCCCGATTCCAGACGTGTTCCAGATGTTTCGTCATGGAAGCCCCCTTCCTGTCACGCGTATCCGCCAGACACCCTGACGGGTTCCGTCAAAGGATCAAAGCAATTCCTTGATCCAACCTTCGGCGACCTCAAGATAAAGATCGATATCTGCATCGACCATCGGGAACGACACAGCAGGTCCTGCTGTCACAATCGCCTCCCAGATTCCCCGGTTGGCCATGTAGATGCGCCGTGAATCCGAAAGATCCACGTTCATCAGGCGCACGGCATCAACGCCGCTGACAGGAACCTCGGTGCCGTAGAGCCAGCCGGCCCGGCTTTCAAGATGCTGGGCGCGCCAGGGCAGGCCTGCCCGGTCGATGATGTCCTGAATGCCGCCGCCAAGGCGCGCACCCAGGCGACCAATATGAGCGTAGGCTTCCTCTGTCAAAACATGCTCGAGTGTGGCACGCGCGGCTGCCATCGACAGGTGGCTGCCATAGAGCGTGCCGCCTGATGCAAACCCCGGTTCGTCTCCGGCATGATCGAACAGATTGGCGTTCATCAGTTCAGCCAGATCCTCACCAAATCCGTAGGCTCCAATGGGAACGCCGCCGGCCACGTTCTTGCCAACGACAACGACATGGGGCTTGAGACCCCAGTGGCGCACGAGACCACCAAAGGCAAACATGTGGGTGTGCGTCTCATCGATAATCAGCAGGGCACCATGGCGGTCACAGGCCTCTCGCAGGCCCTGGAAAAAACCGTCCTGTGCGACAACCAGCCCAACATTGGAAAGCGCGGGCTCAGCCATGACACAAGCCGAGTTGCCCTTGGCAAGTTCGGCCTCGGCTGCCTCAAGATTGTTGAACGGCACCACTTTGGTGTTGCGCCCATGATCCCGGGGTAAGCCAAGGGCATAGGACTGCGGTGTTTCATGTGAATAGTCGACCAGGGTCTCGCCGATATGGCCATGATAGCTGCCATCGAACATCAGTACGCCTTCACGACCGGTCGCCAGCCGCGCAAGCCGGATGGCCTCGGTGTTGGCTGCCGATGCCGAGAGTGTGTACTGCCAATGGGAAAGACCGAAACGACGGCCCAGTTCTTCTGACACCCAGATGCTGTCTTCGCCGGGAAGAACGAACTGGCCGCCGCGCGCCATGCGGTCGGCAATGGCCTGGGTGACCTCGGGTGTTCCGTAACCGGTGGTGCTGGACATATCACCCTGGTTGAAATCGACGTATTGGTTGCCGTCGACATCGGCGAACACGGCCCCTTTGCCGCCGTCGACATAGATGGGCATGTTGTGGGTCAGGCCACGCATCCAGGCCATGGGCACGCCTGAAGGCATCGACGCGGTTGCGCGTTCAAGCAGTTCGGCCGAACGGGGGCGCGATTGACTGAATCGAGCGTTCTCCCGGGCCAGAAGCTCGGTGATCTTTTGCGTGTTCATCGTGAGGTTCCTTATTATTCTACCAGTCGCGTCACACAGGATTTGCCATCGCGTTCCGGGCGATGACCGGATGCTCCAACTGGAAGCAAAGAAGGCGCGCTAGATTCGTGCGCTGAACACGATCATCATGGCTTTTGTATCTTCCAACAGGAGGTCGTTCTGATTAGGTTGGGCTCACCAAAAGGTCAACGGATGATCAGAATGAGTTTTCGGGAACGTTATCTGAACAGGCACATGATTCTGGAAATGGCACCCGTTGCTGTTTTCTTTCTGGTCAATTGGGGCTGGGGAATCATGCCGGCAACTGCGGCGGTTATGGTGGCGACCGTGATTTGTGTTGCCATGAACTGGGCCAGAGAACGCCGTGTGCCTGCGATGGGCATCATTACCGTCATCATGATTCTGGTTCTCGGTGGCCTCGGGCTCGTGCTTGATGATGACTTGTTCATCAAGATCAAGCCGACCATCGGCAAGCTGTTGTTTGCCGTCATCCTCATTTGCGGTCTTTATCTCAAGCCCACAATTCTGGAGAGAGCACTGGGAAGTTTTGTCTTCCTCACCCAGCGCGGCTGGAAGGTGCTTACCTGGCGATGGGTCGGCTTGATAGTTTTCTGGGCTCTTGCAAACGAGGTCGCACGACGCGTGCTTTCAACGAACGACTGGGTCACCTTCGTGACGGTGCTTTCCGTTGCATCCATCGCCTCCTACATCATCGTTACACGACTCACGGCACCAGCTTACTGGAACGGCCCCTGAGGATGATAAAACTGATGCTGCTTCCTGACCCACTGCGATGGCGGGAGTCAGATCAGGCGTAGTGGCAAGACCTAGACGTTGAAGCGGAACAGGAAGACGTCGCCGTCCTTAACGCCGTAGTCGCGCCCTTCCTGGCGCATGCGGCCAGCCTGTTTGGCGCCCTGTTCGCCCTTGAGTGCGATGAAGTCATCAAAGCCGATGGTTTCGGCGCAGATGAAGCCGCGCTCGAAATCGCCGTGGATTTCGCCTGCTGCCTGGGGTGCCTTTGCGCCGTCGACCACGGTCCAGGCGCGCGCTTCCTTGGGGCCGGCGGTGAAGAAGGTGATCAGCCCCAGCAGCGAGTAGGCGGCGCGAATGACGCGGTTGAGGCCTGGTTCGTTCAAGGCCCAGGTCCTCCAGAAAGACCAGCTTTTCTTCCGGATCCTCGATCTCGGCCAGCTCGGATTCGATCTTGGCTGAGACAACAACAGCCTGGCGCATTCTCGGACGCAGCGTGGGCCGCGACGGTCTGGGTGTGGGCATTGCCCTGGGCCGCATCACCTTCATCGACATTGCAGACATAAAGAACAGGCTTGGACGTCAGAAGCTGAAGCATGTCGAAACGTTTGCGATCATCTTCGCTGATATCGATGCTGCGCGCAGGGCGGCCTTCACGCAGGGCTTCCAGCGCACGTTCCATCAATGGTAGATCGGCGATCGCCTCCTGGTCGCCGCCCTTGGCGCGTTTGGCGCTGGCACTGGCGCGTTTTTCGAGGCTTTCCAGGTCAGAAATCATCAATTCCGTGTCGATGGTTTCAATGCCGCGGATCGGATCGACCGATCCCTCGACATGACTGACATCGCCGCCGTCAAAGCAGCGCACCAGATGCATGACCGCATCGACCTCGCGGATGTTGCCCAGGAACTTGTTCCCAAGCCCCTCACCACGGCTTGCGCCCTTTACGAGACCAGCAATGTCGACGAACTCGATCTGGTTCCACACGGTCTTCTGTGATGTGGCGATATCGCGGATCGCCTCCAGTCGGGGATCGGGCACATTGACCCGCCCGACATTGGGGTCGACCGTACAGAAGGGAAAATTGCCGACCTGGGCCGCGCCCGTTGCGGTCAGGGCATTGAACAAGGTCGACTTGCCGACATTGGGCAGGCCGACAATTCCGCATTTAATCCCCATGGCTGGGTTCCCCGGGTTTGGTGTCATCAAGTGGGCGCGTCAGGAATGCGACCCGCGTCTGAAACTTGTCATCGGCACCTTCGGCCAGAAAGGGTGCTGCATCTGAAATTGCGTTCAGGAGTTCGTCGAGCCAAGCCTGCTCGTCGCTGGCAAAGTTGCCCAGAACATGTCCGATCACCCGTTCTTTCTGGCCGGGATGCCCCACACCGATTCGAACACGACGATAATCGGGCCCGAGATGGCTGTGGATGCTGCGGATCCCGTTGTGGCCGGAATGTCCACCACCTGTCTTGGTGCGCACCTTTCCAGGAGCAAGATCGATTTCGTCGTAGAGGACGACGAGCTCGGCTGGATCCAGTTTGAAGAAACGCACGGCCTCGGCAACAGACTGGCCGGAAAGGTTCATGTAGGTGAGAGGCTTGAGCAGCAGGGTTTTCCTGCCACCCAGAAAACCTTCAGCGGCAACCCCCTGAAAGCGTCTGCGCCACGCGCCAAAGCCGTGGTCCTCTGCGATCCGCTCGATCGCCATGAAGCCTACGTTGTGGCGCTGCCGGGCATATTCGGGGCCCGGGTTGCCTAATCCTGCCAGGAGAAACATCAGGTCTCAGTGCCGAGAGAGCCGGCTCAGGAATCTCCGTCCTTGCCGTCCTCGTCGCCGCCATCACCTTCGCCCTCTGCACCTTCGCCGGCTTCACCTTCGATGCCGTCTTCGCCTTCACCTTCAGCAACCTCTTCCTGCACGGTCGGTGCAGCAATGGTCGCGATGGTGAAATCGCGGTCGTCGATGGTTGGCGTTACACCGTCAGGCAGCGGAACCGCGCTGATATGAATGCTGTCGCCGATATCAAGGCCTGCAAGATCAAGCTCGATCTGTTCTGGAATCGCGTTGGCCGGGCACATCAATTCGACTTCATGGCGAACGATGTTGATCACACCACCGCGGCTCAGGCCGGGGCATTCGTCTTCGTTCAGGAAGACGACCGCGACGTTGACCGCAATCATGGCGTCTGCCTTCACGGCCAGGAAATCGACATGCATGATCGCGTCCGTCACGGGATGGAGCTGCAGATCACGAGCCAGGACATCCAGGGTCTTGCCGCCAACCTTCAATTTGTAAAGGTGGGAGAAGAAGCTGGCCTGATGCGCCTCACGGCCGAGGACATCACGCTCCACGGCAATGGAAAGGCTTTCGGTGTCTGCTCCGTACACGACGCCGGGGATGTATCCCGAACGACGGGTCGCGCGTGCAGGACCGGTTCCTGAGGTGTCGCGCAGTTCCGCCGAAATAGTGGGCTGGTCAGACATACCGTTGTTCTCCTTCAATGCGACGAACCCATTCAGGCTCCGCCATTTGTTCCTTCAGGCGCTGGTCCTTCTTACCCTGGACAGAGGGCAATGGACGCGCATTAACCACCGAGTCGAAGGCATAGCCTTCGATCTGGCGGCATGACAATCCTTGATCCGTCAGTCGAACAGGGTCGAAACCGAGCTCTCCTCGCTGATGCGCCGTACGGCCTCTGCCATCAGCGTGGCGACGGATAACACACGAATCTTGTCGGCGATCCGCACGGCTTCCGTCGGGCGTATCGTGTCCGTAATGGTCAAACTGTCCATCACGGAAGCCTCGATGCGACCGACTGCACCGCCAGACAGGACGCCATGGACAATGTGGGCATCGACCCTGGTCGCGCCACCGTCCTTGAGCGCCTGTGCTGCGTTGCACAGGGTACCGCCGGAGTCGACAATATCGTCAACCAAAATGCAGCGCCGGCCCTCGACGTCACCAATGATGTTCATGACTTCCGAGACGCCAGCGCGTTCGCGGCGCTTATCCACAATCGCAAGGTCCGCGTCAAGCCGCTTGGCTATCTGCCGGGCCCGGAAAACGCCGCCTACATCGGGCGAAACAATGGTCAAACCATCGCCATTCAGGTTTTTATCGACATCTTCGACCATCAGCGGGGCGGCATAGAGGTTGTCGACGGGGATATCGAAGAAGCCCTGAATCTGCCCGGCATGCAGGTCGAGGGTGAGAACCCTGTTTGCGCCGGCCACAGTAATCAGGTTTGCGACCAGCTTGGCCGAGATCGGCGTACGCGAATCGACCTTACGGTCCTGGCGCGAATAGCCGTAATAGGGGATCACCGCTGTGATACGCCGCGCTGAAGCCCTGCGCAGAGCGTCAATCGTGATCAACAGCTCCATAAGATGGTCATTTGCCGGATAGGACGTCGACTGCAGGACAAAAACGTCCTCGCCGCGCACGTTTTCCTGTACTTCGACAAAAATCTCTAAATCGCTGAACCGCCGGATGCTGGCCTTGGCAAGTTCAATGCCCAAAACCGCCGCCATCGCCTCGGCGAGCTGCCGATTGCTGTTGCCTGCCACAAGTTTCATGTGATTTCCCGCAGTTTGCCCCGCGACTCTGGGAACGGCGGACTCATAACAAAGGGGCCATGAGGTGTAAACGGCGTTGGCAATGTTAACCCGAGGTTTGTCCCCTTTTTCGCCGCAGCCATGCGCCCAGGGCGAAGGGAAGGACGAGCGAGGAGAGAATCGCCAGTGAAATCGGCAGCCCCTGGGGTCCAAAAGCTTCCATCGCGCCGCCGGCGATGAATGGACCTACAGAGCCGCCGACATTCCACATCAGGGTGAAGGTCGCAGCGGCGGAGGCGAGAGCGGCACCACGGAATTTTTCGCCAAGCAGGACCATGGCGACCGCATAGATGGACGCGGCAAGCCCACCCAGAACAAAGATGTAAACCAGATCGAACACTGGTTGGGCCAGTGCCCAGCCCATGATGCAGAAAAGCAGCGTTGCCAGAAACACCATGAAGAAGGACAGCAGGTTGCGGTCCATGCGATCAGCGAGCCATCCTGCTGCATAGGGCAGGAGAATACCTCCGACGTTGAAAACGATCAGAATGTCGAGGGACCGATCAAGCGCCATGCCGACCTCCAGACCGTAAATCGTCATGAACGACTGCACGCTGACGAAAATGGCCGCAAAGACCGTATTGAGCATGATCGCAAGCGGCGCCTTGCGGAAGGAGTTCACGAATCCGGCCAGGCCCACGTCGTGGCCGGCCATATCGAACTTTGGTTCATCCCGCCAGGCGAACAGAATGGGGATCACCGAGATGCCGATGGCAATCATCAAGGCAACAAACGGCCAAGACCCTTGGTAACCCACCACTTCAACGATCTTGACACCGGCAACGGTGCCAACGCCGAGTGCGATGCTGTAGATCGCCAACTCGCGGCCCCGACTCTTTTCATCGGCGATTTCATTGATCCAGGTCTCGCCTGCGATCCAGAGCACACTGCCTGCGCCGCCGATGACCATGCGCATCAGGAGCCAGGGCCAGTAGGCAGGAAACAGGATGCATGCCAGCACGGCCAACAATTTGAACCCGGTCATGGCGACCATGACCCGCACCGGGCCATATCGGGTCACCAGACGAGGCGCGAACCAGGCGACAACAAAGACACCGGCACTTTGAGCAGCAGCGTTCAGGCCGATCCAAAATTCTGGAACGCCCATCGTGGCCAGGCGCGTGGCGAACATAGGATAGGTGAAACCAAAGACCAGGGCGGTCAGGGCCATCGACGAAATGACCGCAATGAGTCCGCGGAGGCGGCTGCTGCTATGAGGCGCGCTCATTTGGCGCGCCCGCGTACCACGACGACCGCGACGACCAGCGCATAGAAGCCGATGATCGTCCAGGGGAGCCCTGCCGGCCCGGTCTGATCCATGGCAATCCCGACTGCAAACGGACCCACGACCACGCCGGTGTTCCACATGAGTTGGAACAGAGTTGTGGCCGCGCTCAGGTCTGCATCGCGGAATCGTGCGCCCAGAAGAGTCAGACCAAGGGTATAGAGCCCCATCAGGCCCATTCCCAGGAACAGGGCATAGGGCCAGCGCAGGAAGGGATCAGCCAGGGCCGGCCCCATCAATGCGAACATCACCATCATCGCGACCATCAGGCCCAGGGCCAGCACCCTGCGATTCATGCGATCTGCCAGCCATCCGATCGGGTACTGCATGAGACCGCCTGCGCTCAACAGGACCAGAAGCCAGAACGTGTCGTCACGTGGCATGCCGATGTCGGTGCCATAAACCGTCAGGAACGAGGCCAGGGATCCAAACGTCACCGCAGCGAGCAAATTGATCAGGAGCGGTGTTGGGGCCATAAAAAAGAGCTTGGCCATGGGCGCGCTCTGGACTCCCGCAAAAGGCGGCGCGATCCGAATCGCGGGAAGGATGGCAAGAGCACTGACCACAATCATTCCCCCGGCAATCAGAAACGGTGTCCAACCGGTATGGCCAAAATAGCCGATCACACCGAAACCGGCCATGGTTCCCGCTGCACCTGCGACGCCATAGATGGCCAGGACACGGCCCCTCCCGGCATCGTCACTGGCCTGGTTGACCCATGCTTCCCCTGCAATCCACATGATGCTGGTTGTCGTTCCCAGCAGAAGGCGCAGCACGAGCCAGTACCAGGCGTTCTCATAGAGCGGACAGAGCAGGATAAAGACGAGTGTCCCGGCCAGCATCCACAGCATGACAACGGCGGGTCCGAACTTCTGCAACAGGCGAGGTGCGAACGGTGCTACTGCCAGCAGGGCGATTGCCTGGGCTGCAGCATTGATGCCGATGACGGTTTCGGACTCCCCCATTTCATCCAGGCGCGTCGCAAACAACGGCAGGGAGAGGGCATAAAGCGCAGCGGTCACGCACATTGCCGATATGACGGCAACCAGACTGCGAAAACGCTCTGAGGGGTTGAGGGTGGCAACGGTCATAAACGCGACGACTCCAAGCCAGTCCCTCTAGCAGGTGATGACAGGGCGCGATAGCAATCTGTGATCGCAAGTCCTGTCGGCCTGCAATGCCGGATTCTGGTTGATGTGACGGTGTGGTCCACCCACTAGAGCATGAAGCAGCTGGCCAGCAATCCCAGCATCAGCAGCATCATGAAGATGATCATGTGAGGCATGGGCCGGTCTAGCGAACGACCAGGTCGAGCGGCGCGCGATGCAGTGGCTCGCAGCCTTGCTGGGTCACAGCGACCGAACGGCCCAGTGCCATGCCGTGGTTGTTGTCGCTGTTGGCCAGAATCATGTGCAGGAAGAACGTCATGTTGGCCTCGATTTCTACGTCGTTGCCATGGAAGAACATGGGCCAGTCCATCCAGTTGGGCGGGAACGTCGCGCCCATGGAATATCCGCACGCGTTGAGGCGATGGTCGCGCATGCCGTGCGCATCCATGACGCGGGCATGGGCGTCGAAGACATCCCCCATCGTTGCGCCCGGCCGCACGGTCTCTTCGCAGGCAGCCAGCGCTTCGCGGCAGGCGTCATACATCGCCTTGTGTTCATCGTCGGGCTCGCCGATCAGGATCGTGAGCATCTGTGCCGTGTGGTAGTGGCGATAGGATGACGCATATTCCAGCATCAGCTGGTCTCTTGGTTCCAGATGATGCCTTCCGGTGTGATAGCGCACTAGAAGGGCAGACGGCCCTGAACCAAAGATCGAGTGCGAGGCCGGGTAATCGCCATCGCCCGAGAAGATCGCCCCCTGCATGGCGGCCTGGATATCTCCGGTAAAGACGCCGGCTGCTGTGGCATCGCGTCCGGCACGGTGGGCTGCATCACCCAGTTCGGCGCTGTTTTTCATGAAGGCGAGTTCCGCCGGGCTCTTGATCAATCGCAGGCGGCTGATCAGATCCGAGGCATTGGAGAAGGTGCAGAAACCTTCCAATTGCGGCTTCAGGCCCTCCCAATGGGCAGCGTTCAGACCATAGGCTTCGAGCTCGATGCCCACCCGTTTGCCTTCCAGCCCAAGCTCGGCTGCCAGGTCCCGCAATTCGCGATAGGGATTGACCGTGTCGCTGTCGACCCAGATCCGTATGTCCTTGATCGTGGAGGTGTACTGGGCCTGTCGCAGGTCCGGAGAGCGCGTCAGCAGGGCAACCCGTCCATCGGCGTTCAGAATCAGGCACTGAAACATGACAAAGCCGGTCGTGTCGTACCCGGTCAGGTAATACATGCTTTCCTGACGGAACATCAGCAGGCCATCAAGGCCGGCGGCCTCCATGGATTCCTGGGCACGTTTGACCCGTGCGTCATATTCCGCTGGCGCAAAGTGCAGAACCATCCGTCTCTCCCATATATGTGGCAGTCATCCTGCCAAGCGTGGCAAGGCAACACCACAGCAAACTGATCGCCCTCGGTTTTCCGGGCTCAGCCGATGGCGAATTGCATCCAGATGAATCCGGCATAGGTGGCCAGGAAGATTGCGCCAACCAGACGTGTCACGCGGCGGGTCGCGACCAGCGCGACAAAACAACCGGTCAGGGCCAGCATGGCCAGCATCGAAAAATGGACTTCCGGGCCGCTGGTATCGACCGGCATGATGACGGCGATGATGCCCAGGGCGCCAAGCAGGTTGAAGAGGTTGCTGCCCAGCACGTTGCCGATCGCCACAGAAGGGCGTCCGCGCAAAGCCGCCATGACCGAAGCGGCCAGTTCCGGCAGCGAAGAGCCGACCGCAACGATGGTGAGGCCGATCACGGTTTCGGTGATGCCCAGATCACGAGCAATGTCGATGGCGCCTTTGACAAGAAGGTCAGCACCCACGATCAGCAGTGCCAGGCCGCCAAGAGCAAAACACACTGCCTTGCCGGTGCTGGGGAGAGGGCTGGTGTCTTCTTCGTCGTCCTCGTCTGCATCGGGGCCACCCTTGCACCAGGCCATCGCCAGATAGGCCGCCAGGGCCAGCAGCATGATCACGCCCTGCCAAAGCCCCAGAGGGCCGAACCAGGCAAGAATCACCACGGTAGTGGTGGCGATCAGGACCACCATGCATTCCCTGCAGCCGGTTCCGGCCTTGAGATGAATCGGCATGACCAGTGCTGCGGTGCCGACAATCAGCAGGATGTTGGCAATGTTGCTGCCCAGAACGTTGCCGAGTGCGATATTGGGATGATTCAGCAGCGCAGACTCGACGCTGACCAGCATTTCGGGCGCTGAAGTACCAAACCCCACCAGCACGACGCCAACCGCGATTTCGGACACACCCAGGCGCCGCGCAAGGCTAACACTGCCGCGCACAAGTGCTTCGCCGCCCAGAAAGAGCAACGCCAAACCCGCAACGATAAGAACAATCGGCATCATAATCTCGTACTCGTACGCCCCAATCCCATGTAACTGGCGTGTGTAAGAGCAAATTGGAAGGGGTAGACCGAGATGTTGCGTGAGTTTCTGCGTCTGGAGAGTGCAGCTGGCATCATTCTGATGGCCGCTGCCGTGCTGGCAATCATCGCTGATAACTCGCCTCTGGCGCCATATTACGACCTGTTGCTCAGCACCAAGGTTGTTTTGGCAATTGGCAACTTCGAAATCGCCAAGCCCCTGATCCTGTGGATCAACGACGGCCTGATGGCAGTTTTTTTCTTTCTGATTGGCCTCGAACTCAAGCGTGAACTCAAGGTCGGCGCGCTTGCAACGCGCGATCAGGCCCTGATGCCCCTGATCGCTGCTGTTGGCGGCATGGCGATCCCTGCGCTTATCTATGTTGCGATCAACAGCCCGGACCCAGAAGCGCTGCGTGCCTGGGCGGTGCCTGCTGCGACCGACATTGCTTTTGCCCTGGGTATTCTCGCAATTTTGGGTAAGCGCGTGCCTTTTGCACTCAAGGTGTTTCTCTCAGCGCTTGCCATCATTGATGATCTCGGCGCGATTCTGGTCATCGCGATTTTCTACACGGCCGAATTGTCTGTCTGGTCGCTGGCGTTTGCTGCTGTGGCGATCGGCTCCCTTGCCATTCTGAACATACTTGGTGTGACCCGTCTGGCCCCTTACCTGTTGATCGGCCTGGTGCTGTGGACCTGTGTTCTGAAATCAGGTGTGCATGCGACGCTCGCTGGTGTGGTTCTGGCCTTTTTCATCCCGCTCAAAGACAGCAAGAGACCTGAATTCTCGCCACTTGAGGATCTTGAACACAAGTTGCATCCATGGGTTGCCTTCATGATTCTGCCGATTTTTGGCTTTGCCAATGCGGGTGTGCATCTTGGGGATTTCAGTCTGGAGATCATGTTCTCAGGCATTCCGTTAGGCATCGCGCTTGGCCTGTTCGTCGGAAAGCAGATTGGTGTTTTTGGATTCACGTGGTTGGCTGTGAAGCTGAAAATCGTGAAACTCGGCAGCGATGTCGACATGCTCATGATTTATGGCGTCAGTCTGCTGACCGGTGTCGGATTCACCATGAGTTTGTTTATCGGCGGCCTAGCGTTCGACGATCCCGACAAGATAGCCATGGTCAAGGTCGGGGTTATTACCGGCTCGGTGATTTCCGGCGTGGCGGGTTATGCGGTCCTGCGTTGGGCGCTCAGTCGCCGGACTGCGCTAGCCTGATACCGGAAATTTGCCGACCGTAATCTGGTTCGCCCTGAAGGACACTGCGCCGATAGCTGAAGAATGCTTCGGAATCTGCGCATGTGTCCTGACCGGTCCAGGAGCACTGTCGAATGCCGGCTTCCTTCAGGCGTGCAAGGCCATAACCCGGCAAGTCGAACCGGTGGTGGTTCTGGCGATCAGACGGGACAAAAAACCGTTCGTTCCGGGCATCGGCATCTGTGAAGCGCTCAAGAAACTCAGGGCCTACCTCATAGGATTCCTGGGCAATGCAGGGACCGATGACTGCGATGATGTTCGTGCGATGCGCTCCCAGCACTTCCATCGCCGAGATTGTGGCTTCCAGCACGCCCCGGAATGCTCCGCCCCAACCGGCATGGGCAGAACCCACAACACTGGCATCGCCATCGGCAAACAGAACCGGCGCGCAATCGGCACTGAGCGCACAAAGCGCCAATCCTGGCTGATTGGTGACCATGGCATCGGCGTTTTTGCCTGCTGCATCGCTAGCCTGTGTGACCGCTACCACGTCTGCGCTGTGAACCTGATAAAGCGTCAGCAGATGATCGGTTGGAACACCCAGGGATTCGGCCGTGCGCCGCCGGTTCTCAAGAACATGATCGCGGTTGTCCTTGGAGCCCAGGCCGACATTGGCTGAAGCATAGATCCCGTCGCTTACCCCGCCCTTACGGCCAAAGAACCCATGTTGGATTCCATCGACTGCGGCAAGTTCGGGAGCGGTGATCATGTTGGAAGTACCTCAAATCCTGCTGGTGCCGGCTGGCCAACCGGTAACAGAGCCAGAGCCACGAAATCCTCGCCCATGCCCTGTGGTGAAACAAGGCGGCTCAACGCAGCGTCCAAAGCAGCGACCTGTTCCAACGAGGCATTCCGCTTCAAAGCCGTGCAGCGTGCCTCGATGCCAAGCGCCGTCAACAAAGCCCCCTGGGACACCGGTCCATGAGCCGCCACACCGATCTTGACCGCGGCCTCTGCCAGGACTGGAAAGTCGACGGCCGATGCCAGGTCGGCTTCGCCGGGGTCCGCAAGTCGGTCGGCAAACTGATGTGCCCGAACGGCCTGGAACGTATCAACGATGGGTAACGCCTTGTCGGTAAAGTCGATGATCAGCGCAGCTCCACCTTGTTGTGCAATCCGTTCCGCCATGGCGGCCATAACCGATAACCGCACAGGTGCATCTTCGCCGACGCGTCCGGTTGGTGCCTGCGGTAATCCGATCATGGATGGGTCGGGCGACAGCATCGCTTCAAAGGCGCCGTCGCGGCAGGTGACAAGCCGCTCACGCCAACCCTGCGGTGTTGCGACGTATTGGCGAACGGGCAGGGCATCAAAGAATTCGTTGGCAACAAACAGCACGGGGCCATCAACCGGCAGGGAATCAAGATCGTCATGCCAGGTGACGGTGCGCTGACCCAGTGTCACGCGTTGATGCTGACGCAGGGTAGGACTTGCTTCGACAAGGTGAAGGCAGAAGGGAGCGTTCTGACGAGTTGCCCCTTCGATGGCGCGAAGGGCATCGGCCATCAGAGTGCCACGCCCCGGCCCAAGCTCGACCAGGTGCGTATTCTCAGGCGCACCTGCGCCCTGCCAGACAGACCAGAGCCAAAGCCCGATCAGCTCGCCGAACATCTGGCTGACCTCAGGCGCCGTGATGAAGTCTCCCGGCGCTCCAAAGGGATCACGTGTGGTGTAGTAGCCGTGCTCGGGGTCAAGCAGGCAGACAGCCATGAAGTCTTCAATACTGAGCGGACCGTCACGGTCGATACGTGCGGCCAGTTTTTTGGCCAGTGCGTTCACGCTTTCGGCTTTTTGGACTTCTGTTTCTGCTTGGGAGCGCTCTTTTTGGCTGCTGGCTCAGGCATCGGTTTGGACCAATAAAGCAGGAACAGGCCTGCAAGGATCATGGGAAGCGAGAGAATCTGGCCCATGGTGATACCCGCCATGATGAATCCCAGATGCGCGTCGGGTTCACGGAAGAACTCGACGATGATGCGCGAAATGCCGTAGCCAACCAGAAAGACGCCGATTACCGCTCCAGGCCGTTTCTTCAGCGGTGTCTTGTTCCAGACGAACCACAGAATTGCGAACAGCACGATGCCTTCCAGGGCCGCTTCATAGAGCTGGCTGGGGTGCCGCGGTGTTTCCGGGTCGCGCGGGAAGAGCACGGCCCAGGAAACATCGCTGGGCCGCCCAAAAAGCTCGCCGTTGATGAAGTTCGCAATACGGCCAAAAAACAGGCCGATCGGAGCAACGCAGGCGATGATGTCGCCCAGTGCCAGGACGGGGATCTTGCGTTTGCGCGCGAAAAGAACGGTCGCGATCATGACGCCCAACATGCCGCCATGAAACGACATGCCACCCTGCCACACATAGACGATCTCGACAGGGTGATAGGCGAAATAGCCGATCTTGTAGAACAGGACATAGCCAAGCCTGCCGCCCAGGACGATGCCCATCGTGGCCCAGAGCATGAAGTCGTCCAGCATGGGTCGATCGATCGGGGCTGGCGAACTGGCGCAAAGGCGCAACGCGTAACGCCAGCCCAGCAGGATGCCGGCAATATAGGCCAGGGCATACCAGCGGATGGCAAAGGGCCCGATTTCAACGAGCGTCGGGTCGATGGCTGGAAAGACGAGCGCGAACATGGATTTTTAAAGCCCGTAGCGGTTCGCCGGACCATATGGCGCACCTCCTTCCCCGTCCACTGTTGCGCTGGCTGGGGAACGTCGCCATATGTCACGTGTTGTTTAACGAATCACATACGATTCGACAGGAGTTAGAGCGATGCAGACCGACAACAAGTTCATGGATGACATGGCGCGCATGATGTCGAGCGCCATGGGTGCCGCAGGCAGCATGAAGGATGAAATGGAAGCGCGAACGCGCCAGCACATGGAATCCTTCTTCACGCGTATGGATTTCGTCCGTCGTGAAGAGTTCGAAGTCGTGCGCGATATGGCAGCGCTTGCCCGCCAGGATAACGAGCGGCTTGCCGCAAAGGTGGCTGAGCTTGAGGCAAAGCTGGGCAATGCTGACAAACCCGCAGCGGCCAAGAAGAAGGCTGCAGCGAAGAAATCGACCGAGGCCAAGGCCGCGCCCAAGAAGGCAGCGGCAAAGAAGCCTGCAGCAAAGAAAAAGGCCAGCTAACGGGCGACAGGCCCATGGTGACGGTTCTTGGCCCGTCCTTGCATGGCACGGCCCCCTTTGGCAGGGTGCGGGTTGCACCGCGTGAACGTCGCTGCGGTCCCGATCTCCTGTCTGGAAAGCTCTCTTGATCGATTTGCAGGAACACGAAAGCGTACCGGATCAGCATCCGCTGGATCCGATCGAGCGCATGATGGCGTTGAATGGCTGGAACCATGAGCGCGTCAACGACAACGAGCTTTCGGTCGAGATCGAAGGCCGCTGGTGCTCCTATCGCATCTGGTTCGGCTGGGAAGGCGAGTTGCGTTCGATCATGATGTCTTGTGCCTATGACATGCGTGTCCCTGAAAAACGGATCACGGCGGTGCATTCACTGCTGGCTTATGTCAACGAGCGCCTTTGGATCGGACATTTCGATGTCTTCAGTGAAGAGGCGGTGCCGACCTTCCGGCATGCCCTGTTGCTGGGGACACAGGACTACCCCCAGGACGAGCAACTTGCTGATCTGCTCGACATCACCATTTCCGAATGCGAGCGGTTCTATCCTGCATTCCAGTATGTCATCTGGGGCGGGAAATCGCCCGAAGAGGCCGTGCAGGCAGCGATTATTGATCCCGTAGGAGAGGCCTGAGCGATGAGCAGTGCAACGCCAATTCTGCTGGTGGGCTGCGGCAAGATGGGCAGCGCCATGCTGGCTGGCTGGCGCAGTCAGGGTATTGCCGCTGATGACGTGGTGGTCGTTGAGCCGGCAGAAGCGCTTGCTGCAGAACTCGTCCGCAATCACGGTGTGCGTGTTGCAGGCGGTGCCTCGGAGGTTCCCGACGGTTTTGCTCCTGCAACGGTCATTTTTGCCGTCAAACCCCAGATGATGGATGCCGCTGCTCCGGACTATGCCGAATTCATCAAGGGCGGCGCTCTGGCGCTCTCCATCGCGGCGGGCAAGAACTTGCACTACTTCGAAGGGTTGTTCGGATCGGAATGTGCCATCGTTCGCACCATGCCGAACACGCCTGCTGCAGTCGGGCGTGGCATCACGGCACTTTTCGCCAACGATCATGTCTCCGAGCAGCAGAAACAGGCTGCCGAATCTCTGCTGTCTGCCGTCGGGCAGACCGTGTGGCTCGACGATGAGGGGCAGATGGATGCCGTGACGGCGCTTTCGGGTGGTGGACCGGCCTATGTTTTCCTGCTGATCGAAACCATGGCCAAAGCCGGCATTGCCGCCGGATTGCCCGCTGACGTGGCAGCCAGGCTTGCTCACACCACGGTCAGTGGTGCCGGCGAACTGGCGCGCCTGGCAGACGAGCCGCCCGAACAGCTTCGCAAGAATGTCACCAGCCCCGGCGGCACCACGCTCGAAGCGCTGAATGTTCTGATGGCTGATGATGGTATTCAGCCATTGTTCGACAAGGCGATTGCAGCCGCGACCCGGAGGTCGCGCGAACTGGCGGGCTAGCCCGCATTTTTCACCAGCACCACGCCCTGCGCAACGTCTATCGGGCGACAGTGAGCGTCACGCCGCTTGCCCGATGCCCCGCATCGCACCGCGCGCCGTTCCTGCCCTGTCGCCCGATAGACGTTGCGCAGGCCATGGCGGTGGTGAAAAATGCGGGACAGAAACCTGACGGTTCAGATGAACGCGAAAGGAGAGCCGCAATGGTAAAGAAGGCTGATGTGCCCAGGGTTGCTCTCGACACGGCACTTTCTCTGGCTGCGACAACGGGTTGGCGTGACCTGACTCTGCGCGATGTCTCCGAGGCATCTGGCGTGACGCTGGTGCAGCTCCATGATGTCTATCGCTCCAAGGATGCGATTCTGGATGCTTTCGTGCGCCAGATCGATGAGGCCGTGCTGGCTGGTGACAGCGCTGATCTCAATGACGAATCGGCCAAGGATCGCCTGTTTGATGTGCTGATGCGCCGTTTCGACACCCTTGACCCTCATAAGGCTGCGGTCTGTTCGGTCATGAAAGCATCGGCCTGTGATGTTTCAACCGGTGTGAACAGTTTGTGCCGTTTGATGGGGTCGATGCGCTGGATGCTCGAGGCTGCCGGTATCGACAGCTCCGGCTTGATGGGGCGTCTGCGCGCCAAGGGACTGTCACTTGTCTATCTCGATGCCATGCGCACCTGGATGAAGGATGACAGCCAGGACATGGCCGCGACCATGTCCGTGCTCGACAAGCGTCTTGGCCAGGCCGACGAAGTTATGGCGACGTTGTGCAGCTTTGGCAGGCCGCGCGGGAAACCAGAAGACCCCGCAGGAGAGAGCGCGTGAAGCAGGACGTGCAGGCATCGCTTTCCTTCGATGATTTTCTCAAAGTCGACATCCGCGTCGGAACGGTCGTGCGTGCCGAGCCGTTTCCCGAAGCGCGGAAACCAGCCATCAAACTATGGATCGATTTCGGCCCTGATCTTGGCACGCGCAAGACCTCTGCCCAGATCACCAGGCATTACACGGTCGATTCAGTGATCGGCCTGCAGGTTGCGGCAGTCGTGAATTTCCCCCCACGCCAGATCGGACCTGTGATGTCGGAAGTGCTGACCCTGGGTCTGCCTGACGAGGATGGCGAGGTCGTTCTGGTGCAGCCGGGGCAGCCTGTTCCCAATGGTGGCCGTCTCTACTGATACGCACTAGACCGGCAGCAGAACCTGGGCACGAAGCCCTCCAGCTGGCGATTCACTCAAAACCAGGTCACCGCCATGACTGCGTGCAACATCCAGTGCGATGGTCAGGCCAAGCCCGCCACCTCCGCGGTTGGGATCGCGTGAGCTGTCCAGACGCACAAATGGCTGAAACGCCTCTTCGCGTTGTTCCTCGGGGATGCCGGGGCCGTCGTCATCAATCGTGATGGTGATGGTGTGGTCGGAACGTTCCGCTGCCACAGGGACCGTATCGCCGTAGCGGCAGGCATTGTCGATCAGGTTGGTCAGGCAACGCTTCAGTGCGTTGGGGCGCCCGGTCAGGTGCAGGTCTCCCTGGATGTCGGCAACGATATCAAGGGGCGATGCCTCGCAGATATCTCTGAGGACATAGACAAGATCCATCTCACGGGGCTGTTCTTCACCTTCGCCGCGTGCGAAGGCCAGATAGACCTCGATCATGTGCTCCATCTCTTCAATGTCGGCTTTCAGGCTGATCGCTTCTTCGTTGGGTTCCAGCAGCGCCAGTTCCAGCTTCATGCGTGTCAGCGGTGTCCGCAAATCATGGCTGACACCGGCCAGCATCAGGGTGCGTTGGCCAATCTGTCGCTGAATGCGCTCGCGCATGGAAACAAAGGCCTGGGCAGCCTGTCTGACTTCGCGTGCGCCGGATGGTTTGAACTCGACGTCAACGATGCCCTTGCCGAAGCTGTCTGCCGCTTTGGCGAGACGACGTATCGGTCGGATTTGCTGGCGTACGAAATAGGCCGCGATCAGGGCGAGCACGACCGAGGTGCCGACCATCCAGAAAACGAAAATATCGGTGGTGCGGCTCTCCATGCTGCGCATGGGGACATAAACATCGAGCACGCCGTCCTGCAGTTCCACGCTGATCAGCGCGTTGTCATCAGGCGCTTCCGTGTCGATCACGAACGGGCGCCTGACGCGCTGGACAAGCGCCTCTGCGAGCAAGCGCTCAACCCGTGTGTCGTCGGGTGGGGGCAGGGGAACTGGCAGGCGCATTTCTGGATGAAAGCGCGCCTCGATGCCCAGATGAATGCGTCCGATGCGCAGGACCAGGCTGCCTTCATCTTCGGCATCGTAGCTGTTCATCATCCAGATCAGGGTCGAGACATCGCCCGCGACAGCGTTGGTCAGGTGCCGTGTCACGGTTTCCCAATGACGCTCATAGAAGATGAAGGCCAGCACCAACTGCAGGACGATCATGGGCGTCAGCACGATCAGCAGCGAGCGCCAGAAGATGGAGCGTGGCAGAAGCTGTTTGAAGCGCACCATGGCCGTACTTCAGAGGCGGCGCGCGAAAAGCTTCAACCCGCGGCCCAGACTGAAGGAGCTGCGAACATCCCCAAACCCATGCTTTCCCAACATCTGGCGAATATTGCCGGGCGAAAAGTAGAGCTTGTGATCGGGCGCCCCAAAGTCGCGCCAGGAGCCGGGGTCTCCACCCTTTGCATACTCGCGCAGAGCCGGGGTGGTCAGATAGAAAGCACCGCCGGGTACCATCACCCTTGCGACGCCTTCGAGAAACGCGTTGGTGTCGACCACATGTTCGATCACCTCGGAGCAATAAACGCCATCGAACGCGGCGTGGGGCAACGTGACGGTTTCAAACGCGCCGACGATAAACCGGCCTGCGGGATAGCGGCGTTGGGCTTCCTGGGCCAGGACCGGATTGATTTCCACACCGGTTGCATCCAGCCCCTGTTCGGCGCCGGCAGCCACCAGGCAGCCGATGTTCGAGCCGATGTCGAGAAGGCGGTTACCGGGCATGCGGCGTTTAAGTGCGCGCATACGTTTGCGCGACCGGCGCATCTTGCTGTCGAGTTTCTTCAGATAGCCGTCGATGTAGGATTGACCGGTCTCTGCGTCCTGGACCGCCTCGGCTTCTTCCATGCTGGGCATCGGTGAAAGCCATGCGAACTGGCATGAAGGGCAGGAAACCCAACAATGCGGGGGCTGTTCGACCAGGGGGGGTCGCGCCGGTGTCTCCGCAGACCTGGCAGGGCTCGCTCATGGCGTATTCTCCGTGCGCAATACGTAGCCTTCGCCCCAGACGGTCTGGAGGTAGCGTGGTGTGCGTGGGTCGTCTTCGATCTTGCGGCGCAGGCGCGCGACTTGCACGTCTATCGTGCGCTCGCCGGACCCACTTTGCTGGGACAGACGCATGCGCGACAACGTAACGCCGGGATTGTGCGCGAAAACCCGCAGCAATGCAGCTTCGCGTGACGTCAGCGATACCGCCTCGTTGTCGCGCGTGAGCTCCATGCGCTCGGCGTCAAAGGCAAACGGGCCGAACTGGGCAATGGCGACGGTGGGCTGACGTGCGGCATTACGCCGCAACACACTGCGGATGCGCAGCACCAGTTCCCGGGGCTCGAACGGCTTGGGCAGGTAATCGTCGGCACCGCTTTCCAGGCCGGCGATGCGGTCATCGCCGCCATCGCGTGCGGTCAGCATGATGATCGGGATTCCTGCTTTGTTGCGCACCCGCCCGGTGAAACTTATGCCGTCTTCGCCGGGCATCATCACGTCAACGATCATCAGATCGAAGGCAAGGCTTTGCAGCTTGGCCTCAGCATCGGCGGCGTTTTCTGCGGTGCTGACCAGAAAACCGTTTTCCATCAGATACTTCTGCAGCAATTGGCGCAGACGGCGGTCATCGTCGACGACCAGAATGTGCGGGTCGCCCGGATTCATGATGCAGGCCTGGGGCGGTTCAGGCGCTCGCGGTCCTCGTCATCGACCATCCCGGCCAGCACACTGCGATAGCCTGCCACGGCGTCGGCGCCTGCTTCGCGATAGGCCCGTGCAATGCGTGCGCGCTGATTTTCGGTCAGCTTGGTTTCCAGTTCCTCGCCCTTTGGCGTCAGATAGAGAAGCCGCTGCCTGCGGTCCTGTTCGCCCTGGCGCTGCTCGATGAAACCTTTGGTGACCAGCTGTCGCAAAACACGCGCCAGGCTTTGCTTGGTGATCTTCAGGATCGCCAGCAGTTCCTTGACCGTAATGCCAGGATGGCGGCCAACAAAATAGATCACACGGTGATGGGCGCGACCGAACCCATAGTCGGCAAGAATGGCATCAGGCCGTGCCGTGAAGTCGCGATAGGCAAAGAACAACAGTTCGATGCCTTCGCGCAGATCTTCATCGCGCAGGAAGAGAGGGTTGGATCCGCGATTTACGTCAGCCATGTTGACATATATGACAGCCGCTGTTACGCATTGCAAGGTCCTTTCAACCCAAGGGTATCACCATGGCTGACCTCATTCCGTTTGACGACCGCGAAGGCAAGATCTGGTTCGATGGCAAGTTGATCGACTGGCGCGATGCCAAGGTGCATGTGCTGACCCATGGTCTGCATTATGCCAGCAGCGTGTTCGAAGGCGAACGCAGCTATGGCGGCAAAATCTACCGCGAGCATGAACACAACGAACGCCTGTACAATTCCGCCGAGATCCTGGGTTTCACCATTCCCTGGACCATGGAGGAGCTCGCAAAGGCCCGTCATGAAGTGCTGAAAGCCAACGGTATCGTTGATGGTTATGTGCGTCCGGTTGCCTGGCGCGGCAGCGAGATGATGGGCGTTTCGGCTCAGCACAACACCATTCACGTCGCGATCGCTGCCTGGGACTGGCCAAGCTACTTCACGCCAGAGGCACGGATGCGTGGCATTCGCCTTGCCATTTCCGACTGGAAGCGTCCTTCACCCGAATCGGCCCCGGTTCACGCCAAGGCGGCGGGTCTCTACATGATCTGCACGCTTTCCAAGCACAAGGCCGAGCAGGAAGGCTTTGACGACGCCATGATGTATGACCATCGCGGTTACCTGGCTGAGGCAACCGGTGCGAATCTGTTCCTTGCGATCGATGGCAAGCTCCAAACGCCCACGCCCGATTGTTTCCTGGACGGCCTTACTCGCCGCACCGTCATGGACCTTGCCCGCAAACGCGGCATCGAAGTGGTCGAACGTCATATGACCGACGAAGACCTGGCCAAGGCGGCTGAAGTCTTCATTACCGGCACAGCAGCCGAAGTGACCCCTGTGGGTCAGATCGGTGACCATCACTATCAGCCCGGCGAGCTTTGCAAGCAGCTGATGGCTGATTATGACAAGGAAGTGCGCGGCGGCTGATAGGCGCTAGCCGCTAGTCTCGGGTTTGGCCCAGCGTGCCGCGGCTTGATCGTCGCTCGCGCGGGCTTCGACCCAGCTTGCGCCGTCGGGGGTTTCTTCCAGTTTCCAGAAGGGCGCCTGGGTTTTCAGCCAGTCGATCAGAAAGGCACAGGAATCCAGGGCAGCCTGGCGATGTGCTGAAGCCGTGAGAACCATGACGATCTGTTCGCCCGGCTCAAGGCGTCCATGGCGGTGAATCACCATGCTGCCTTCCAATGGCCAGCGCCGGTGGGCTTCCTCGTCGATCTCGGTCAGCAGCCGTTCTGTCATGCCGGGGTAGTGTTCCAGCGTCATGGCGCTGTCGCCTGTACCGCCTGCCATATCACGCACCAGGCCGACAAAGCTGGCGAGTCCGCCGATGCCCGTATTGCCGGTGGTCAGCGCGCGCATTTCGGCACCAACATCAAAGTCCTCGCGCTGAACGCGAATCATGACATCAGCCGCCGGTTACCGGTGGAAAGAGCGCGACTTCGTCACCGTCACTGACAGGTGTGTCAGGCTTGGCATAGGTCTGATTGACAGCGACGCGCACCACGGCATCATCCTTCAGCGCCGTGGCGTACTTGTCCCCGCGCGTCTTTAGCCACGCGATAACACCGGCGACATCGTTGACGTCGTCGGGAAGCGTGATCTCTTCGGCGTCGGTGCCGATTTTCTGTTTAAGCCATGCAAAATAGAGAAGTTTCACCCCATCACCTCACTGAACGGCAGGACGTCGATCATCGCGCCTTTTTCAAGCCGCGTCATGTCTTCAGGCAGTTCAGCCAGACCATCGGTCTCAACGAGCGAGGAAAGCAATCCGGCACCTTCACGCTCAAAGGCGTGGGCTTCCAGCACGCCATCCTCACCGGGTCTCAGGTAGACCCGGACATATTCTCGCCGTTCGGCCTTCTTCTTGCGATCAAAAGCAGCGCGGACACGAAAGAGCAGGGGGTCATTCTGGGCTGCGCCTGAGAGACCAAGCAGCAGCGGGCGGGCAAAGCGCAGGAAGGTGACCATGGCTGCGGCCGGATTGCCGGGCAGGCCAATAAACGTTGCCTGTCCCATCTGACCCAGCATCAGCGGGCGTCCCGGTTTGATGGCCATGTACCAGGCATGCAGCGTGCCCTGTTCCATGACCGTCTGGCGCACATGATCCTCATCACCCACGGAGACGCCGCCGGATGTCAGAAGTGCGTGGTGGCTGGCCGCGGCATCGGCGATGGCCGTTCGTGTCGCGGGGCCTTCATCGGCCAGAATACCCATATCGGTCACCGCACAGCCCAGTGCGCGCAGCAGACCCATCACGGCGTATCGGTTGGCGTCATAAATCGCGCCGGGCTTGAGTGCGCTGCCGGGTTCGGTCACTTCGTCCCCGGTTGAAAACAGGGCAACACGCAGGGGCTGGTAACAGGAGAGGCTGGCGACACCCACTGAAGCGGCGAGCCCGATATCCTGGGGTTTCAGCCTTCGGCCGGCCTTCAGGATCGTCGCGCCAGACGTGATGTCCTCGCCGGCATTACGCCGGTTTGCGCCCTTCTTGATGCCCGAACGCAGCGTGACCTTGCCGTCTGCTTCGCTGGTATCCTCCTGCATCATGACGGTTTCGAGGCCGTCGGGCATCGGCGCTCCGGTGAAGATGCGGATTGCTTCGCCGTGCTGGGCCTCACGGCCCAGCGCGTGACCAGCCGGCACCCGTCCCGTCACCGGAAGGACTGTCTCCTGGTCGGGGTCAAGATCGGCATGAAACACAGCATAACCATCCACCGCGGCATTGTCGTGAGGTGGTACATCCATGGTGGCAACCACATCACGCGCCAGGATCCGGCCAGGCGCGTCTGCCAGCATGACATCCTCGGGCTCCGTTACCGGACGCGCCACGGATGTGATCAGTGCCAACGCCTCTGCCGCCGTCATCAGGCGATCTCCGTGGGCAAAACAATCGTCGGTCAGTTGGGCCATAGTGTTACGTGGTCCCGCAGCTCTTGATCAGGAGTTCTGCCATTTCGGCAAAGCCGTTGCCTTCTTCGAGGGTGCAGACAAAACGCGGTGGATCATCAAACCGGTCCATGAAGGGGGCGATGTTTGCAACACCCACAGAAAGTGGGAAGGCCTTGAACAGCGGCTCATCATTGGGTGAGTCACCGATGTAGAGCGCCGTCCTGCGGGCCTCCTCTGGGCCAACACCAAACTCATGGTGCAGCAGCTCCATCAGCATGCCTGATTTGTCATAGTCGCCATACCAGGTGTTCACATGGATCGAACTGACCTTGGCCGTGGCACCATGTGCGGCACACCGTGCCAGAATGGCTTCAATCGTGTCTTCGCCAAGTGGTCCGACATCCTCGGCATAGTCGATGGCAAGATCGGCAATGCGGAACTCCTGATCCGATGCGATCTGAACGCCGGGAACGGTGGCCAGAACATCGGCCTCGAGAGCCCGGAGCTGTTCGCGATGGGACGACCTGATTTCACCATCAATGGCGTAACGGCGCACAACCTTCTGGGCCCTGGCATCGTAGCGGAAATAAAAGGCGCCATTCTCGCCCACGACAGCTTCGACCGGCCACATGCGGGCGATATGATCGCACCAGCCGGCCGGCCGGCCCGTCACGGCAATGCAGGCAATGCCCGCTTGGGTAAGTCGCTCCATGGCATCCAGCGCACAGGCCGTGACCTTGCCCGCTATGGTGAGCGTGTCATCGATATCGGTCAGCACGAATCGCGGTTTCAGGTTTTCGCGTTCGATAACCTCGGCCAGTTTCGCGATGGGAAGCGGTGTAGTCATGATCTGGTTGTAGAGTATTTCCAGGCGGGACGGAATCGAGGTGTCACCTGCTTTTGTCCTAAATCCTCGGCCATCGCGGTTGCCAACCGGGGACGATGTCCGCCAACCAACGCAAGGCGCGGTGGCGCGGGTCCATGACCAACAGCCCGGATCGGCCCATACCTTTCTCTACAATCTGGTGCGCCAACTCCGCTGCAGTCAGGCGCGGTTTCAAGAACCGGCGTTGCCAGGATGGCCGACGCGCAAGGCCTGCACGAAAAAGGGGCGAATCGATCAGGCCGGGAACAACGGTAAGAATGTGAACCTTGCGTTGACGATTTTTCGCGATCATGGAGCGTGCGATGCGTTCCAACCCTGCCTTGCCCCTGCTGTAGCCGGTGCCGCGTTCCTCTCCAAGAAGAGCCAGATTCGAGCTCAAGAGAACGATCTGGCCTGAACCTCTTGCTTGCATGTCCCCAAATGCCATGTCGGCCAGCAGTTCGGGCGCGTGAAGGTTGATGCGGAGCTCGCGTTGCAGGCTGGCTTCGTCATCCCCTCCATGATCCGCGGCTGCACAGTGCACCATGACAGAGATCGGGCGTTGGCCCGCAGATTGTCGGACAGTGTCCACCAAGCCTGCGCAGTCTGCCAGATCCCAGGCAAGCGGGGTCGCCGAAGAGGCACCCAGATCGCTCAGCTTCTTTGCAAGCTGCTCGAGTGCCCTATGATCGCGGCCCATCAGAACAAGGTCGAGATGCAGACGTGCCAGTTCTGCTGCGAGCTCGCGGCCCAGCGTGCCGGTTGCCCCCGTGATGATGGCGACCCCCCCGCACAGATCTGACATCAGTGCCTCATCGATCATGGCAATCCGTTGCCATCAAACGCGACCAGTAACCTGAGGCAATGCAGCCGTTGGGATCAAGGTCCTGTTTAGCTTCAAGGAACGCTTTGAACCCTGGGTACATTTGCCGTGCCATCGATGGGGCAATGGCGCCGTCACGATACAGGTTGATGCGCCCGCCATGCCGGGCAATCAGATCACGCAAAGCCTGAAGTTGAACGGACAATCGCTCGGCGTCCTGATCAAACACGGTGGAAACAAAGGAAAGGCTCAGCCCGTCGCCGGAATACGTCAAGTAACCCCGAGAGACCCGATGCACCTTGAAGGACACCAGAAAGGCCGTGAGGCGCTCGTACGGCTGCAAGGCACGCAATCCTGCGAAGAACCCATCAAGTTCGGACCTGGGCAACATGGCCTGGAGTTCAACGAATCCGCTGCGGGAAAAAAGGCGATCGAGACCGGTCAGGCGGGCGTGGGGAAACAGGGCTTCGCGCCAGGGCAATGAATTCGGGCCAGGTTGACGCACACATCGTTTACGCGCCCAGCTGTGGGCTCTGGACATCCATCGTTGTGCCCGGCCAGCGGTAACAAAAGGAGCCAGTAACGGCAGGGCGCACATCAAAGGGACACCCTGTCTGGAACTGACTTTCTTGGAATGCGCGGTCCAGCTGCCGGTGGTTGCCAGCGCCCGGACCTCGCCAAGCATGGCGCGTTTGGGATCAAGCCAGCCCCAGAGGAAGTCACAGTCACCAGCAGCATCGGTCAGGTCGATCATGCCTTCGACGCCTTCGACGACACGCTGTCCCAGAGCAATATGGCTGGCGGGCACTGGCGACAGTTTCAGGGTTGCGTCGCAGACAAGCCCTGTCAGGCCCATACCTCCGGCTACGGCATCGAAGGCATCCGCGTCCCCGTCGCGGTGAAGGTCATGGATCTGGCCTTTTCCGTCAGCAAGCGTGAGGCGTTCGATCTGCTCGCAGAAGGTGCCATGGTGAAGCGCGTCCTTGCCATGAACATTGCAACCAATGGCGCCACCCAGTGTGACCTCAAGGCTGCCGGGCAGGCAGTTAAGTGTCCAACCGTGGAGAAGTGTGCGTTCAAGCAGGTCACCAAGACGTATGCCTGATTGTGCCGTGATGCGTCCGTTGACCATGTCGAAGGCAGTCACGGCATTCATGCTGACGGTGTTGGTGACCAGGCCGCCTTCGACCATGGCGATATCCGTCCAGGAAAGGCCTGCGCCGCGGGGAATCAGGGGGCGGCCTTCGTGACCAGCGCGGTTCAGTGCGCTCAGCCACTGTTCGCCGGGATCATCGAGATCGAGTGTTTCTGCCTGGGCCTGATACTGGTGCGACCAACTGCGTAGCGTGTGACTGTCGCGGGGATCGTTCACCCACCATCACCGGCCTTGGCTGTGTCCTTGATGGTCCCCAGGACATAGTCGATCGCCGAGAAGGCGGTGACCAGAACGGCGATGTAGAGCAGCACCTTGCCGATATCGAGTGCCATCCCTGGTTCGATCAGGCTGGGCACCGCAAGCATCGCGATCAGGCCGACCTGGGCGATGCCCTGAACGACGGCCTTGAGTTTGCCGCTGAATCGGGCGGCCAGGACGATGCCGGCTGTTGCTGCATAGACCCGCGTGTAGGCCACGATCAGGTCACGCCCGAAGATGATGCCGATCATCCATGCGTCCATCACACCCTGACCGAAGAACGCCAGGAATATACAGAACCGGTACATGCTGTCGGCCATGGGATCGAGCAGTTTGCCCAGATCCGTCACGTGTCCCATGCGCCGGGCAACAATACCGTCCAGCACGTCGGTCAGCTCAGCCAGGATCACCATGACCAGAGCGAAAATGATGGAACGGTGATCTCCGATACTGAACGTGATCAGCACTGCAGGGCCGATGAACAGCCGGGAAAGGCTGAGCATGTTTGCAGGCAGGAGAAGGGTTTTGGCGCTGATCATGGTCTTTCGCGTTCCAGCCGGTTCAGGCATTGGACCGACATCATAACCGTCTCGGCGCTCCGGTCACAGGTTGGGATGGAAATGATCCCAAATCTTCTGGGCTACGGTGCGGTCGATGCCGTCGACTTTTTCCAGGTCCGTCATGGACGCATCACCGACGGCCTTGGCAGACCCGAAATGGTGCAACAGCGTCTTTTTGCGGCGCGGGCCGATGCCCGGGATATCATCAAGTGTGGAGCGGCCAATCTGGCTCGCGCGTTTGGCGCGATGCGCGCCGATGGCAAAGCGATGGGCTTCGTCGCGGATACGCTGGACGAAATAGAGCACGGGATCGCGTTCGGGCAGCAGGAACGGTGTTGCGCCGGGCAGAAAAAACTTCTCACGCCCCGCATCGCGATCCGGCCCCTTTGCCACGCCACACAAAGCAACATCAGCAACGCCCAATTCCTCGAAAACCTCCAGGGCGATCTTCAACTGACCCTGGCCACCGTCGACGATGATCAGATCAGGCCAGGCGCCCTGGTCACGTTCCGGGTCTTCTTTGAGCAGGCGCGCGAACCGGCGTGTCAGGACTTCGCGCATCATGCCGTAATCGTCACCACCAATGGCTTCCTGGCTGCCGGCTTCACCCTTGATGGTGAACTTGCGGTACTGGTTCTTCATGAACCCGTCGGGCCCGGCCACAATCATGCCGCCCACAGGCTGGCTGCCCTGGATATGGCTGTTGTCGTAAACCTCGATTCGTTGCGGCACGGTATCCATGCCCAACCGCTCGGCGAGTCCCTCCAGGAGCGCTCGTTGCGATGCACTTTCGGCCATGCGGCGCGCCAGAGCGTCCTTGGCGTTGTGGAGCGCATGGTGCATCAACACGCGACGGTCGCCACGCTGGGGAACGGAAATTTCTACCTTGCGTCCCGCCCGTGTCGACAGTGCTTCGGCCATCAGTTCCTTTTCGTCGGGCAAGGCAGAGACCAACACCAGGCGCGGGACCTCCTTGTCCTCGTAGAACTGACCCATGAAGGCCGTCATGATTTCGTTTTCGTTCTGATCCTTCGTGCGAGCGGGGTAATAGGCGCGATTGCCGTAATTGCGGCCCTGGCGCACAAAAAACACCTGCACGCAGGCCTGTCCGCCAGCCTGGCTCAAGGCGATGACATCGGCTTCATCGATGGCTGCAACATTGATGCCCTGATGAGCCTGAATGTGATTGAGTGCGCGAATACGGTCACGAAAACCGGCGGCCTGCTCGAAATCGAGCGTTTCGGCGGCTTCCTGCATGCGGTTGGCCAGGCGTTCCTGGACCTCACGCGTGCGTCCGCGCAGGAACGCCCGTGTGTCGTCCACCAGCCGTTCATAGTCTTCCTCGCCCACCAGTCCCACGCAGGGTGCGACGCAACGTTTGATCTGGTGCTGCAGGCACGGTCGCGCACGATTGGCAAAAACGTGGTCCGTGCAGCTTCGCAACGGAAAGGCGCGCTGTAGTGCTGTCACGGTCTGGTTGACCGAACCGGCGCTGGCAAAGGGGCCGAAATATTCACCATTCTTGCGCCGCGCACCCCGGTGTTTCACGACCTGGGGCCATTCATGGTCCAAACGCAGCAGCAGATAGGGGAAGGATTTGTCGTCGCGCAGCACCACGTTGTAACGCGGCTTCAGTTTCTTGATCAGATTGGCTTCCAGCAGAAGCGCTTCTGCCTCGGTTCCTGTGGTGACGACCTCCATGGATGCCGTGTTGGCGACCATGCGGTGAAGCCGGGGATCGAGACGGCCGGGCTGGGTGTAAGACGTGACACGGTGTTTCAGGCTGCGTGCCTTGCCGACGTAAAGCACTTCGCCGGTGTCTGACAGCATGCGGTAGACGCCGGGCGAGGCCGGCATGGTTTTCAACGCAAATTTGATCGCAGCAGCACCACGCTCGCCCGATTCACGCTCGGGCGTCTCGGTCGCTGGCCCCGCATTTTCCGGTGCCGGGCGTGCATCTCTGTCTGCTTTGGACATACCTGAATTTATAGACCATTCGACAGCGTGTGCATAAGCGATCACGTCTGACTGCGACGTCGATACAGATGCCGAACGTAACTGCGCGCCGGATCACAAGGGAACCGGCGCGCAGCGGTAGAGCAATGACGGATCCGGCCTCAGTCTTTGGGCTGAGGCACGATGCGAAGATAGGGTTTCACGGTTTTCCAGCCATCGGGGAAACGCTCCTTGGCTTCCTCGTCCTTCACGGCTGGGACGATGATGACGTCTTCACCATGCTTCCAGTTTGCCGGTGTTGCCACCTTGTGCTTGGCGGTCAGCTGGCAGGAATCGACCAGGCGCATGATCTCGTCGAAGTTGCGGCCTGTGGACATGGGGTAGGTCAGCATGGCCTTGATCTGCTTGTCGGGGCCGATGACATAGACCGACCGCACTGTCAGGTTGTCGACGGCAGTACGCCCGTCAGAGCTTTCGCCAGCGCCAGCCGGGAGCATGTTGTAGAGCTTGGCAACGGAAAGGTCGCCATCGGCCAGAAGCGGATAGGTCACCTTGTTGCCGGTGACTTCCTCGATGTCTTTGGACCAGCCGACATGGTCGCTCACGGGGTCGACCGAAAGGCCGATCAGTTTGGTGTTGCGCTTGGCAAACTCACTGGCCATGCCCGCGACGGTGCCCAACTCAGTCGTGCAGACCGGGGTGTAATCCTTGGGATGGGAGAACAGAAGCGCCCAGGAATCGCCAAGCCATTCATGGAATTTGATCCGGCCTTCGGTTGAATCCTGTTCGAAATCGGGGGCAATGCTGCCAATGGAAAGTGTCATGGTGGGCTTCCTTCTAGTGCGTTGATGCTGCGTAACAAGGCACGGAATCACAACAGGTCGGTGGCGGCTCTGGCCCGCAGTGGTCGCGCGTGGATTGAACGTGGGCATTTGCAGGGCAATGCGCAAGAAAAAGGGGCCGGCAAAACTGCCGGCCCCTATGAACTTCAAGTGATGATCGGCTCAGAACAGGCCGGAAATCACGCCATCGCCGTCCACATCAATCCGGTCGGCAGACGGTACGCGGGGCAGACCCGGCATGGTCATGATGTCCCCGGTGATGACGACCAGGAACTCCGCGCCGGCTGACAGCTTGACCTCACGCACGGGAACGTTGAACCCGGTGGGTGCGGCCTTCAGCGTGGGATCGGTGGAGAAGCTGTACTGAGTCTTGGCCATGCAGATCGGGAACTTTCCGGCTTCTGTGGCATCGAGTTCGGCAAGCTGCTTGGAGATGGCCGGAGGCACGTCAATGTCATCGGCGCGATAGATCTCGCGCGCCACCGTGCGGATCTTCTCTTCCAGCTTCATGTCGTCAGGATAAAGCGGCTTGAAGCTTGCTTTGCCGCTCTCAATGATCTCGACAACTTTGCGCGCGACATCCTCGGCACCCGCGCCACCGTCGGCCCAGTGGTTGGCCTCGATGCAGGGCACGCCCATCTTATCGCACAGCTCGATCAGCTTCTTCATCTCGGCGTCGGTGTCGGCGATGAAGCGGTTGACCGACACGACGGCAGGCACACCGAACTTGGCGACGTTCTGGACGTGACGTTCCAGATTGGCAAAGCCAGCCTCGACCGCAGCGACGTTCTCGTCCTTCAGGTCATCCTTGGCGACACCGCCATGCATCTTCAATGCACGGATGGTGGCAACAATGACGACGGCTTCGGGTTTCAGACCAGCCTTGCGGCACTTGATGTCGAAGAACTTTTCGGCACCCAGATCGGCGCCGAACCCGGCCTCGGTCACAACATAATCGGCCAGCTTCAGGGCCGTGGTGGTTGCCAGGACCGAATTGCAGCCATGGGCGATGTTAGCGAACGGGCCGCCATGCACGAAGGCCGGATTGTTCTCCAGTGTCTGGACCAGGTTGGGCTGGACCGCATCTTTCAGCAATGCGGCCATGGCACCATGGCCGTTCAACTGATGGGCGCGCACTGGCTCGCGGCCGCGCGTGTGGCCCACGACGATGTTGCCCAGACGGCGCTTGAGATCGTCGATGTCGGTGGCCAGGCAGAAGATCGCCATGACTTCGGAAGCCACCGTGATGTCAAAGCCGTCCTGACGCGGGAAGCCGTTTGCGACACCGCCCAGGGAGTTGACGATCGAACGCAGGGCACGGTCGTTCATGTCGACCACGCGACGCCAGGTCACGCGGCGCTCATCGATGTCGAGCGCATTGCCCCAATAGATGTGGTTGTCGACCAGAGCTGCGAGCAGGTTGTTGGCGACGCCAATGGCGTGAAAATCGCCGGTGAAGTGGAGGTTGATATCCTCCATGGGCACGATCTGGGCGTAACCACCACCGGCCGCGCCACCCTTCACGCCAAAGGACGGGCCAAGGGAGGGTTCGCGCAGGCAGATCAGCGTGTTCTTGCCGATGCGGTTCAGGGCATCGCCCAACCCAACGGTCGTTGTTGTCTTGCCCTCGCCTGCAGGCGTGGGCGAAATCGCGGTGACCAGGACCAGTTTCCCGTCAGCCTTGTCTTTCAGGCCGTTGATGTAGTCCAGCCGGATCTTGGCCTTGTCATGGCCATAGGGAATCAGGTGTTCGGCGTCGATGCCAAGACGATCCTTGGCAAGTTCAATGACAGGCCGAAGCGTGGCCGCCTGGGCAATTTCAATATCGGATTTGGGTGTGGCCATCGGTGTTCCCCCGTGGTGCGGCGTGTCGTGAAACGTGAATAAGTTGGCGGGACTTTAGACCCCGTTGAGACCATGTCACGCACGGAATCGACGCCTCGTGTCGTTCATGGTCCTGATTGGTGGGATCGGTCGTAAATTGGTCCAATCCGTGATCACAAGCGCTTGTCAAAAAAGGAAGAGGGGTGACGTTGCCGTCACCCCTCAGGTCTTGATCAGAAGTTGGTTAGGTCAGTGATCCATCATGGAATCGTGGCGTCCACGATGGTCCAGTGCCTTGTCGAGACCAACTTCGTTGTAATGACGCAAGGCGTCATCGTACTCCTTGTTTTCCGACTTGATCTGCCAGCAATGCCAGCCAAGCCAGACCAGAACTCCGACGAGGACCAGGGGCCATTCAATCCCGGGAAAGGGATAGATCGCTCCCAGGCTTGCTACATCGGACCAGCTTTCAACATTTGTAGACATAGTTTTCTACCTCCTGCTCGGGGCTTTTCAGCCCTGGCCCTTTGCAAGTTCGCGATCGATGTCTTCCATGACTGTGTCGCGATAGGCGTGATACGGGAAGGAATCCCCGTAATCATGCGTATCAAGACCCGCCAGCTCGATCTCACGCGGGACGCGCAACCAGCCCATGCCGTCCAGAATCTTGGACAGGACATAACAGGGCAGGAAGCCGAGAACCCAGAAGAAGAGCATGGCACCAAGGAAGTTGCCGATCGGATTGATGATGGCAACGCCGTCTGCATTGTTGCCGAACCAACCGATATCGCCGCCGATCACATTGGAGGGGTAACCCCACAACATGAAGCCGGCGATGACCGTGCCGACAAAACCGGCATAACCATGGACCGCCACTGCGCCAACCGCATCGTCCAGCTTGAACTTGCGTTCGACCCAGTAGTGCATCTTGTAGGCAATCCACACACCGACCATGGCGATCAACATGGCTTCGATCGGATGATAGAGATCGTTGCCCGATGACGCCGTAATGACGCCAGCCAGACCGCCCGAATAACTCCAGAACGGATCGCCTTTGGAGACGACATAACCCGCCAGAAGTCCGCCCGAGAGCGACATCAGGAAGTTGAACGTGATTGCCGACAGGGATGTCGGTGTCAGATAGATATTGGTTGCGGTGAAGTAAGCCTCACCCTCGACCCCAAGAACAGCGCCCGTGAAGTCGATGATCGGGATGTTGCAGGCCGCATAGAAACCCCAGAAACCCGTGTAGATCAGGAACAGGCCGACCGTCACGAACCAGGGGTTGTTCTGCGGGATGTCGCGCGGGGTACCGTCTGCGGCAAACTTGCCAAGACGAGGGCCAAGCACAAGCAGGACACCAAGTGCCGAGCCACCGGCGATACCGTGCACGACCGAAGACGCGTAGGCATCGTGGAAGCCCCACAATTGCACCATCCAGCCATTCCAGCTCCAGCCCCATGCTGCATCAAGGATCCATGTTACCGAACCAACCAACACAACGATGATCAGGAAGGCCTGTGTCTTGATGCGTTCGATGACGGCACCGGAGATGATCGAGGCTGTGGTCCATGAGAACAGCAGGAACGCTGCCCAGAACACACCGTTGATACGGGCCCAGAAGATGGTGTCGTCGGCCGTCAGACTTTCTGTCTGCACGGTCACCGATCCACCCATATGGGTGCCCATCAGTTCAGACCATGGAACTGCCCAGGGCGCATCCGCCAGGCTCGTGTCGATCATCGGAAACTGAGGAAATGCGAAATAAATCCACCAGCCGAAGAAATAGAACGTGATGGTGACCAATGGGATCAGCATCGTGTTTTTCATCAGCGTGTGTTGAATGTTCTTGCGGCGCGATGCACCGACTTCGTAGACACAGAATCCCACATGGATCAGGAACATCATTACGACGGTGACCCAGTAGTAGAATTCAGTGAAGATGACCATTAAGGAGTCTAGGCCGTCAGACATCTTCAAATCCCCCTTGTTGTCTCGTTACTGCCTCCAGCCGTGCAGATGTATCCCCCTGCTTCGGCGCCACTAGGAATAATACGGGCTTTTGCTAGTACTTCAAACAAGAGTTTCCAGTCGAGATTTTGACTTTCCCCCCAGTAAACTTTGCTAGGTCGATACGATGGCAGCAGATTTGACGACTGACGGCGCTTCCCTGCGAGACCAGTTCATGGCCTGGCAATGCCTGATCCGCCAACATGCCATGCGGCGTGACGGCGGCCGGCCCTCAGACGGCGTGGAACCGCTGGTTCTCATGCCCGACGGTCGGGAACTGGGACATATCCGCACTGTTATCGCGGAACGCGACCCCGAGGAAACCACGGCCATGTTCCGTCATGCGGTGCAGCGCACCAACGACCCGCGGGAGCGCTTCGACAAGGGGCTGAACTACCTTTCGTCAGCCTATTTTCAGAAATCACGGAATTTCGAGCCACGCGTGTTTGTGATGTTCGCGCCGGATTCGCCAGGCGCTAACGCCCTGCTCAAGGCCGGTGCGTGCACTTTGGTGTTCGGGCAGTTCAATCAGAACTACCGCTTGCCCTGTGTGGTGCAGGAACTTGAACGATCAGACCCCTTTGCCGAGGCGCTGTACTGGCACAACGCGCTCTTCAATCCGGCCCTGCCGCCCGACAGCCGCAGGCTGGCCTTCGCGCCGCAATGGGATGAAGGCGAAGCCTTCTAGTCCGTAACATCTGCAAACTGAGGCAGCCTTTGGTCGGTCACCCAGAAAAAAGGACCCGCATCCTGTGAGATGCGAGCCCTGTTTCCAAGGTATCTGGTTGGCCGATCAGAACTTGCGATAGGCCCGGTTCAGGTCCCGCATCGGATGGCGATCCGACATCTGGAACTTGATCAGCAATTCACGCGCAATCATGTCGCGATCCTGCTGGTTGTTCGGCAGCTTCATTCTTCTTGGGAATACGGATCCAGCCGTTGGCGTTGCGGTCGAACACGGCCGCGTTGCCTTCCTCGTATCCCATGTGGACGTCCTCAAGCCAGTTGAGGTCGTCCCAGCCCATGACTTCCATGTACTTGGCCAGGAACGGCGTGAGCCGGTCATAGTCAGGCACCAGGTTCACGTCATAGCGGTAACCGATGTGCTGGCCGATTTCCTTCTCGCGCGACGTATCGAGACCGTCTGCCTTGAGGAAGTAGTCGACATCACCGGTTTTCACCTTGGCCTTGCGGGCTGCTTTCTTCGGGGCAACCTTTTTCTTGGCTGCTGCCTTCAGGGTTGCGGCCTTTTTGGGTGCTGCTGCCTTCTTGGCCGGGGTCTTCTTTGCGGCGACCTTTTTCTTAGGCCGCCGGTTTCTTGGCTGCTGCTCTTGCCATGTCAGCTGCTCCCGATCAGAGGTGGTGGTAGTCGGCAACGCCGACCGTGTGGTTGGTGCCGGCCAGGGGAACACCGGCCATGGCCGATGCTTCCATGGTGAGCGCGGCAAGATCTTCCGGCTCCAGGCTGTGCACGTTGGTCTTGCCACAGGCACGCGCCATCATCTGACACTCGATCGCGAGCGTGTGGAGGATGTTGTAGACGCGCTCGGCGGCATCGTCGGGATTGAGACGCTTGCGCAACTCGGGGTCCTGCGTTGCCACGCCAACCGGGCAACGGCCCGTGTGGCAGTGGTAGCAGTACCCGGCGTGAACACCCATCGTGCCTTCGTAATCGGCTTCAGGAATGTCCTTGTTGCAGTTCAGCGCCATCATCGCGGTGGTGCCGATGGCAACGGCGTCTGCGCCCAGGGCAATTGCCTTGGCAAGATCGCCGCCGTTACGGATACCGCCGGCATAGATCAGCGTGATTTCGCCGCGCTTGCCCAGGTCGTCGATCGCCCGACGTGCCTGACGGATCGCTGCGATGCCTGGAATACCAGTCTCTTCGGTGGCCAGATGGGGACCGGCGCCGGTCGAACCTTCCATGCCGTCGATATAGATCGAGTCGGGATCGCATTTCACAGCCATCCGCACGTCATCATAGACACGCGCCGCACCCAGCTTCAGCTGGATCGGGATCTGGTAGTCCGTGGCTTCACGGATCTCCTGGATTTTGAGTGCCAGATCATCCGGGCCCAGCCAGTCAGGGTGACGGGCAGGGGACCGCTGATCGATACCGGCGGGCAAGGAGCGCATCTCGGCGACCTGATCGGTCACTTTCTGGCCCATCAGATGGCCGCCCAGACCGACCTTGCAGCCCTGGCCGATAAAGAATTCGCAGGCGTCGGCCAGACGCAGATGGTGCGGGTTGAAGCCATAACGCGACTGGATGCACTGGTAGAACCATTTCTCCGAATAGCGTCGCTCGTCGGGGATCATGCCGCCTTCGCCCGAACATGTTGCCGTACCGGCCATTGTGGCGCCACGCGCCAGAGCCGTCTTGGCTTCATAGGACAATGCGCCAAAGCTCATGCCCGTGACATAGATCGGAATGTCGAGTTCCAAGGGATGTTTGGCGCGCGGGCCAATCACGGTCTTGGTCTCGCACTTTTCGCGATAACCCTCGATCACGAAGCGGGTCAGCGTGCCTGGCATGAAGGTAAGATCGTCCCAGGTCGGGATCTTCTTCATCAGGGCCATACCGCGCATACGGTAACGGCCCAGTTCCGCCTTGATGTGGATGTCATCAACCACGCGCGGCGGGAACATGAAGTTCTCGCCCAGCACGTTCGGGTTGCGGCCGTCGCTGGCGCGCTCGATGACGTCTTCTTTCTTTTTCGCCATTTGCTTTATCTCCTGTTCGAGCGCTGCCTAAAGCACGATCTTCTTTTCGTGGGCCTCAAGATTGTCGTAGTTCCAGAGCTGCTTGCCCGCCACGATCTTCGTCATGTTCTTGACGCCTTTGGGGGTTTTCAGTCCGTACTGCTTCAACTTGCGATCAAGCCATGCGCAATCGAGCTCGTTCATTTCTGCGGGGACCGCATCAACGCCAAGATCCTCGATCGTGCCGCCGACATAGATGGTGCCGTCATACATGGAATCGCCCAGGTTCTTGCCGGCATTACCCAGCACGACCATGCGGCCGCGCTGCATCATGAAGCCGGAGAACGCACCCGTGCGGCCGCCAACGATGATCGTGCCGCCCTTCTGGTCAATGCCGGTGCGTGAACCGACATCGCCCATGCAGACCAGGTCGCCACCGCGAATGGCAGCGCCGAAGGTCGAACCGGCATTCTTTTCGATGACCACCGTGCCCGACATCATGTTCTCGGCACAGGACCAGCCGACACGGCCAGTGATGCGCACGTTGGGACCGTCGATCAGGCCGATGCCGAAGTAACCAAGGCTACCCTCGAAGGTGAGGTTCAGGCGCTGGAGGATACCGACACCCAGCGAATGTTTTGCCAGCGGGTTCTTCACCACGATCGAGCCATAACCCTTGGCCATCAACTCGCGGATCTTCATGTTGATCCCGTTGGTGTCCATCTTGCTGGCGTCGAATGCCTTGCGCTTGTTGAAGTCGACATCAGGCTCCTCGGGATAGACGAAGTTCTCGCCGCCCTCGGTGATGTCAAAGAATCGCTGCTGTGTGCGACCGGTGAGCTGCTCTGTGTGCAGCCCCATGTCATGTGAGAGATGTTCTTTTAGCTGCGCCATACCCGAACCTCCCGATCGTAGGGGTCAATTGTGTCGATTTCCTGCGGCAGGACCTGGCGGATGGCGACCTCTTCGGACGCCATCACGACCATCTTGTCGCTTTCGTAGAGAACCATTGGCTTTGCGGCCATGCAGTCCTTGGCCATGCCCAGGCTGTCGGCGGTTGCCACCAGATAGGTGAACACGCCATCGAGTTCATCGACCGACTGGTTCATGGCATCTTCGAGTTCGATGCCGTTCTGCATCTTGTCGGCGATGTAGACGGCGATCAGCTCGCTGTCACAGTTCGACATGAAACGGAAATCCTTGCGCTCGAGCTCGCGGCGCATGATCCAGTAGTTTGTGAGCTGGCCGTTATGGACGACGGAAATGTCGTGATACGGGTATGCCCAATAAGGATGAGCCGAACGGATATCGACATCTGATTCCGTTGCCATGCGGGTATGACCGATGGCGTGCGTGCCCTTGAAGCCCTTCAGCGAGTACTGGTCTGAGACGACCGTGGCATCGCCCAGGTCCTTGATCAGCTCCAGCCCGCTGCCCAGCGAGAGAATCTCGGTCGACTCGACGTCTTCGACGTAGTCGGCCAGCTTCTTCATGTCGCCGTTGAACTTGATCTGGTAGCGAAAAGCGTACTCGGTCGCGGCTTCGGCCTTGGTGACCTTGACGCCCAGAGATTTCAGGCGGCGGTCAACTTCGGCGCGCCGGTCCTTGATGGTCTGATGGATTTCATAACCCTTCAGCGCATCTTCCTGTTCGGCGACCTTGAAACGCAGCACGTACTCTTTCTTGCCCGGCACGCCATAGATGGCAAAGCCGGTCGAGTCGGGGCCGCGGTGTTTGAGAGACTGCAGCATCGAGGTCATTTCCGACCCGATGTCTGAGGCTCCCTTGCGATGGATGATACCAGCGATGCCACACATGGCGTTGGTTCTCCTTGAGTTTGAACAAAAAAAGGGCGGCGGCCGCAACTGGGCCGCCGCCATTACGTGAACGTCCTGCTCAGGGCAGGCAATCCCAATAGTTCTCCAGATCCCACTCGGTGACCGTGGCCATGAAGTTCTCCCACTCATTCGTCTTGTAGTGTTTGAACACACGGTACATGTCGCCGGGCATGGCGGACTTGATGACGTCATCCTTATCGAGAGCGATCAGGGCGTCGCCGAGTGACATCGGCAGCTTCTTGACCTGTTTGCCCTCTTCCATGGCCTGGTAGATGTTGCGCTCTTCGGGCTCACCGGGGTCGAGATTGTCGGTGATGCCGTGGTCGAACGACTTGATGATGGCATTGGCCATCAGATAGGGGTTCACCATCGAATCCACTGCGCGGTATTCGAAGCGGCCTGGTGCGGAAACACGCATGCCGGTGGTGCGGTTCTGGTAACCCCAGTCAGCAAAGACTGGTGCCCAGAAACCTGTATCCCAAAGTCGGCGGTAGGAGTTGACGGTCGGACAGCCGATGGCGGTCAACGCGTCGAGATGGTTCATCACGCCGCCGATTGCCTTCAGCCCGGTTTTACCCGGTTTACGCAGGTCCTTGCCTTCGGGCAGGAAGGTGTTCTTGCCACCCTTCTTGTACATGAAGTTCCCCGGCATGCCGGCGATGTTTTCCTGGCCCAGCTGGTTGAACTCGTCCTTGCCGCCCTTCCAGAGTGACACGTTGTGATGACAGCCATTGGCCGAAACGCCCATGAAGGGTTTGGCCATGAAGCAGGCGATCAGATTGTTTTCGCGTGCGACCTGGGCACAGATCTGGCGATAGGTTGCCAGACGGTCGGCCGTTCGCAGGGCATCATCGAATTGGAAGTTCAGTTCAAGCTGACCCGGAGCGTCCTCATGGTCGCCCTGGATCATGTCCAGACCCATGGCGCGGCTGTATTCGATGACCTTCATGAAGACAGGACGCAGGCTTTCGAACTGGTCGATGTGATAGCAGTTGGGTTTCGAGAAACCACCATTGGGCAGTCCGTCTTCACCCTTCTTCAGCCACATCATCTCCGGCTCGGTGCCGTGACGCATGTGAAGGCCCTTGTGCTTCTTCTGGAACTCATCATGCGAGCGGCGCAGGTTGCCGCGGCAGTCGCCGGTGAAGAAGCCACCGGGATTTTCCGGCTCTTCGCGGTTGCGGAAGCAGGTGCAATAGACCCGCGCAACGCGCTTGTCCCAGGGCAGCTGCACAAAGGTGTCGGGATCGGGAATGCCGATCAGTTCGGAAGATTCAGGACCGTAGCCAATGTAATCGCCATAACGGTCGACATAGAGGTTGGCGACTGAGCCATAAACCAGCTGGAAACCGCGTTCGGCGATGGTTTCCCAGTGATCAGCAGGAACGCCCTTGCCGATGATGCGGCCGGTGACCGAGATGAACTGATAATAGATGTAATCAATCTTCAGCTCTTTGATCTTCTTGCGTACTTCCTTGATCTGCTGAGCACGGCCTTTTTGTTCGACGTAGCCTTCAATATCCATCGGCATGGATCATATCCCCCTTTGGAGCTTCCCTAGATGTTTCGGCATCAACGATGTGGCTCATCCACATCGCCTTAGCCTTAGTGCTGAGAGTGACGTGCGTCCCTGACCTGAGTCAACGCATGCCCCCGTGGTTCAGCTCCACGGGAATGGGCTGTGCGACACGGGATGGAGATTTCCTTCCGCGTAACGCGAGAAACGGAACGGCTCGAGCAGGGCGCTTTTTTCGCCAGCGACCTCGCTTGCGACCAGCTTGCCCACGCCAATCATCTTGTAGCCGTGATTGGAGTCGGCAATGAAATGCACGTTCTCGCAGAACGTATCGATCACCGGGAAGCTGTCAGGCGTGAAGCAGCCCAGGCCACCCGATGCTTCTTTCTTCCACTTGCCGATCTGCCCGGAGAAGCGTTCCTGACAGAACGCCAGGGCCGAACACCACATATGGGCGAATTCGTCATCGACGATGAAGTCGGGTGAATCCGGCCCATAGGGGTCCAGCGCGACTTCGTCGACCGGCGTTTCCACGACATAGGGCATGGCCCCGCCCTGGATGCCGGCAAAGTTGAAGTCGGGCTTGTAATAGATGCCCCACAGCTTGTCGGTGATGAGCGATCCATCGACATCGGAATAAAGCGGTGCATCGGTGTCGACATGGATGACCGGCGGCATCTTGCCGTCATTGGTCTTCTGGATGTCGGGGTCGATGCCCAGGGTGCCTTCTTCCAGGCACCAGTAACGCCAGGTGTCGATGCCGTCATGGACTTCGCCGTCGCGCCCCTTGATCGAGACTGAGTTCGGCAGATCCAGCATCTTCCAGACCTTGCTGGCCCAGGGGCCGACAGCCACCACAACATGGTCGGTTTCGATATCGCCCTTGTCGGTCTTGACCTTGGAAACCGCGTCGCCGGACTTCTCGAAGCCAGTGACTTCGCAACCGGTCAGGATGCGCACGCCTTCACCTTCGGCCTTGCCAGCCAGGCCATAGATCGAGGCGGTGTTGTTGGCGTAACCGCCCTTTTTCTCGTGCAGCACGGACGTGATGCCCTGTGCGCGCCAGTCCGAAAACATGCCTTTCATGTACGTCATGCAGTCATCGGTGCCCTCGATGAGTTCGGACTCATAACCAATGGCCTTCTGCTGGCTATGGATCGAGGAGATGTCCTCGTGCATCGATTCCGGACTGATCTGCATGTAGCCGACGGGGTGATAGCTGTAGGCCTTGGGATCGCTTTCCCAGACCTCGACCGAATGGGCCATCAGCTCGCGCATGGCCGGCTGGAAATAGTTGTTGCGCACCACGCCGCAGGCGATGCCGCTGGCACCGGCGGCAATGCCTGATTTGTCGATGACCAGGATGTCCTCGCCCGAACCCTTGCCGCGGGCCTTGAGCTCAAGAGCGAGATGGTATGCCGTGCTCAGGCCGTGAATGCCTGCGCCGATGATGACGTGTTTTGCTTGGGTCGGGAAGGCCATGGTCCTCGTCGTTCCTCCTCAAAGGACGTTGCCGAGTCGCGCGTGGCCCAAATTGGTTTAGCGGGGTGAAACGCCCAAAAACCTTGACCGCGCTTGACGCGGGCGCTGTTTGGTCCGACCATGTACTGTGCCAATTCTGGCCCAATCGAACCAATTCGCGGGTAGCTAAGTCCCGCTGGAAGATGATGTCAAGCGAAAGCGCTTCGAACCAGGGGACCGGTGTGACAGAGCGCGGCGATATGCTGCGCAACCTGCCGCTGCCCAATGCAAAAAGCGCCGCTGCCATCGCAACCCAGTTGCGCCAGGCGATCCTTGACGGCGTCTATGTGGACGGGGAACGGTTGCCCGCAGAACGTCAGTTGGCGACCGCATTGGGCAGCTCGCGTACCACGGTCCGTGAGGCTCTGCGCATCCTTGAGCATGGTAAACTGGTCAACCGCAGGGTTGGTTCCGGGACCTTTGTGACCTTCCGTCCCGAGGCCGCCGAGGAAGATGTTGCCGAAATCACCAGTCCGCTGGAACTGGTCGAGGTGCGCATCGCCGTTGAACCACACATGGTGCGTCTGGCTACGCTCCACGCCACGCTGCGTGATCTTGATCGTATTGGCGAAGCGTTGAAGGCCCTGGAGAACTCCGAGGTCAATGCCGAGGCGTTTACACGCCATGACCGGACGTTCCATCAGGCCATTGCCGATTCCACGCGCAATCCGCTCATGATCTCGCTGTATCGCCAGATCAACTATGTGCGTGGCCACCGCCAATGGAACGCCATGAAGGACAAGGTTCTCACGACGGAATCGATGGACGCTTACAACCGCCAGCACCGTTCACTTTATGATGCGCTGCGTGCCCGCGATTCAGATCAGGCGGTGGCCATTGTTGACGATCATCTGGCCTCTGCCCGCAAGCAGCTCTCTGCGGCCTAAACCGCGCTCTGAACTGGCCGTTTCCCATCGCTTTGGCTCTATCAACAGCTTCTGTGGACAGAACTGTCGACAAACTCGCAGGAATGACAGCTTCTCCGCAGGAAACCGCGAGTGGTCATCGGTTTGCCCAATTTTTGGGCAGTTTTCCTAACTCTATGAAATCAAACAGTTTTGCCCGGTGTTGCTGTGACAACACTGCAACAAATTCGCAAAGGGCGGGTTGACAGGCCGCGATGTCAGGACGGCGCCATCGGCTGTGCACAAGCGGCCCTTTGCAACCGTCCGGGAGCGCGGTTTCCTGCGTTTTCTCGTGGTTCAGGGCCCATCCGATCCGTGCGTCCACGTTCTCACGAGTCGCGGTCTGGCGTGTTGTTCAGGGCCGCACAATTTCAACGCCGGAAGCCCGAGCCTCGGCAATGGCATCCGGCTTGGAAACGCGAACCCGCACGCTCCGGACCCGGTCGTCCTCCAGACAGGACGCAGCAAGGTTTTCAGCGAAGGTTTCCACCAGTTCGATATGGCCCGCAGCCACCAGCGCCTTGGCGCTTTCCACCGGGGCCCGATAGTCGAACACGCTGTTGATGTCGCCTTCGATCGGCGTTCCGGTATCGACCTCCAGCTCGATGTCGACCACCAGCGGCTGAAGCGCCCTGCGCTCGTGCTCAAGAATCCCGATGGAGGCTTCGAGCTGCAGGCCTTCAACAAAGACCTTGCCCCAGCTCATACCTGACCCGGCTTCAGCGGATAGCCGCCCTCTGGATGCAACCAGCCCAGATTCTGTCCGCCATCGAGATGCAGGGTCTGACCGGTCATGGCCGGTGCCGACAGAATGTACCGCAGGGCATGGCTGATCTCCTCGGGCGAGGTTCCCCGTCGTAACGGGTAGCCATCGGTCCAGGTCTTCATGCCGGCTTCGTCGTTACCGGGATCAGGCAGCGCCATGCCCGGGCCAATGCCGTTGACCCGGATTGCCGGCGCTAGTTCCAGTGCCCAGGTCCGCGTCATGACTGCCAGGGCAACCTTGGATGCGGTGTAGGACATGAAGTTTGGCGTCGGATTGGCCACCCGTTGGTCCAGGATGTTGATCACGTTGCCCTGCACACCGCCAGGCAACTGGGCAACAAACGCCTGGGTCAGCAACATCGGTGCAATCAGATTCAGGTTCAGATTGGTTGCAATGGTGTTCTTGGTAACCGTGCGGATGCTGTCATGCTCGAAGACCCCAGCATTGTTCACCAGCAGGGTCAGGGGGCCGAATGCCGCGCCGGCGGATGCGACCAGTGGCTTTAGCGCATCCGAGTCAGACAGATCAGCCTGAAAGGCGGCTGCCAGGCCTCCGCGATCGATCACCGCCTGCGCGGCGCTCTGGGCCACCTCGAGCGAACTGTTGGCGTGAAATACGACAGCCCAGCCATCGTCTGCAAGGGCATTGGCAATGGCCAACCCCAGACGTTTGCCCGATCCTGTCACCAGGGCAACGCCCTTCTGCTTATCGTCTGTTTCCATGGGGGGGTTCTAATCGCATGGCGTTGTGTGGTCCACGATGATCCTCGCTTGGGCAGGATTTCCCGCGCGAGCAATGTGCCTGGACGCTAGGGACCCTTGCGTTTCTTCACCTTGCGACGGCCCTTGCGTTCCATGGCAGCTTCCTGGGGATTGGTTTTCAGACCCAGTTCCATGGCTTCCAGGCGGCGGATCTCGTCGCGCAGGCGGGCGGCTTCCTCAAATTCCAGATCGGCGGCCGCGGTGCGCATGCGGCTCTCCAGATCGGCCAGACGCTCCTGCAACGTCATGTCGCCGCCTTCGTCCGAGACCCCCAGATCGACTGTCACATAGTCGGCGTCATAGACCGTCTGCATGGTGTCGGAGATGCCGTGCTGGATCGATTCCGGGGTCACGCCGTTTGCCACGTTCCAGGCGGTCTGCTTGGTCCGGCGACGGTCGGTTTCCTCGATCGCCTTTTCCAGCGAGGCCGTCATGTGGTCGGCATAAAGCAGGACGCGGCCATCGACGTTGCGCGCAGCACGACCGATGGTCTGGATCAGGGAGGTCTCCGAACGCAGGAAGCCTTCCTTGTCGGCATCCAGGATGGCGACCAGCGCGCATTCTGGAATATCGAGACCCTCACGCAGAAGGTTGATGCCGATCAGTACGTCGAACACGCCCAGGCGCAGATCGCGGATGATCTCGATACGCTCAAGGGTATCGATGTCGGAATGGAGATACCGCACACGCAAACCGGACTCGGTCAGGTACTCGGTCAGAGCCTCGGCCATGCGTTTGGTCAGGGTCGTGACCAGAATACGCTGGCCCTTGGCGGCGACCTCACGGCATTCGGCCATCAGGTCGTCCACCTGGGTCGATGCCGGACGGATGATGCACGGCGGGTCGATCAGGCCGGTGGGGCGGATGATCTGTTCGGTGAAGACACCGCCAGTCCGCTCCATTTCCCACTTTGCCGGTGTTGCAGAAACAAAGACGGTCTGGGGACGCATGGCATCCCATTCCTCGAACTTCAGCGGCCGGTTATCGATACAGCTTGGCAGGCGAAAGCCGAATTCGGCCAGGGTCGATTTGCGGTTGAAGTCGCCTTTGAACATGCCGCCGACCTGTGAGACCGAAACATGGCTTTCGTCCACGAACAGGATGGAGTTTTCCGGCAGATACTCCATCAGGGTTGGCGGCGGCTCGCCCGGCGCCCGGCCGGTCAGGAAGCGGGAATAGTTCTCGATTCCGGCGCACATGCCGGTTGCTTCCATCATCTCGATGTCAAAGGTGCAGCGCTGTTCCAGCCGCTCGGCTTCCAGGTAACGGCCGATATCACGATAGTGCTGCAGACGTTCCTTGAGCTCGATCTTGATCGCCTTCACGGCCTGGTGGAGCGTCGGCTTGGGCACGATGTGATGGCTGTTGGGATAGATAGCGATCTTCTGCAAATCACCCAGCCGTTCCCCGGTCAGCGGGTCGAACTCGACGATCTCCTCGATCTCGTCGCCGAACAGGTTGATGCGCCAGGCACCGTCTTCCAGATGGCTCGGGAAGATCTCCACCGAATCGCCGCACACGCGGAAGGCGCCGCGCTGGAAGTTCGAATCATTGCGCCGGTACTGCATGTCGACCAGACGGCGCATCAGGTCTTCACGCTCGACCACCATGCCGGTTTCAAGGCTGGCGGTCATGGCAGAGTAACTCTCGGCGTCACCGATGCCGTAGATGCAGGAGACACTGGCGATAATGATGGTGTCGTCGCGCTCCAGGATCGCGCGTGTCGCGGAATGGCGCATCCGGTCGATCTGCTCGTTCCGGCTCGACTCCTTCTCGATATAGGTGTCGGTCCGCGCCACATAGGCTTCGGGCTGGTAGTAATCGTAGTAACTGACGAAATACTCGACCGAGTTATCGGGGAAGAACCGTTTGAACTCGCCGTATAGCTGGGCAGCCAGCGTCTTGTTGGGCGCCAGTACCAGGGCGGGCCGACCCATGCGCTGGATCGTCTGGGCCATGGTGTAGGTCTTGCCGGAGCCCGTGACACCCAGCAGGACCTGATCGCGTTCGCCTGCGACCAGCCCGTTGATCAGTTCCTCGATCGCTGCTGGCTGATCGCCGCGCGGCTCGAAGCTGGAGACGAGATTGAACGGCGACGGCGAAATTGCTGCGGTCGGGTCGTTTTGGAGGTCGTGGGCAAGCGTCATGATGGGCTGAATGTAAGGTGTGCGCGGTTCGTTCGCCAGTTCTCCGGCTCGATTGGCGGTGCATGAAGGAGATTTCCTACCCTGCGGTTGCAGTTTGGCGACATGCAAGCGTATCGTTCGCCCATGAAGAGCCCGATTCCCTCGCTCCGATCTTCGACACCATCGAAACTGGGAGCGATTAGCTCTGTCCGGTTGGTGTTTGCGTGTCTGTTCTCGTTGACCCTGCTATCACCTGCCGTCCAGGCTGAGGGCGAGAGCGATGGCTGGTGGCTACTCGACTCCCAGTCCTGGGATTGGGCAAGTGAGACGGCTGACACGCCTTATGCGATTGCCGTTTTTGGCGGCGAGGGCACCGAGCGCAACTTCTCCGACACAATTGAGAATCTCCACCGGTTCGAAAACTCTTCGGATCATCTGGTTGCGGTTGCCGCGACACAGGAACTCGCCTGGTTTCGCGATCAGTTAAGCATCGAGGGCGAAGTGATGTACGGCTATCACTTCGGGCGTGATGAATATCACGAGTTCGGCGTGGCGCTCTTCGCCCGTTGGCACGATTTCCCCTGGAACGACTATGTGTTGACGACGTTCGCAATCGGCCTTGGGCCCAGTTACACGACTGAATTCCCGGTTCTTGAAACCCAGGATGATCCCACCAATCGCTCGCGCATTCTCAATCAGTTCAATCTCGAATTGACTATGGCGCCGCCGAGCCACCCCACGACCTCGCTCATGCTGCGTCTGCAACATCGTTCCGGTATGTTCGGATTTTATGGTGGCGTTTGGGATGCCTCCAACTGTCTGCCGTCAGCGCCTTTGGGACAGATTGGGTGGTTTTCATAAGGGAGTTTTCTGGCTCATCGCAGTGACCGTAGGGAACGAAGATGAGGCAGAAAACCATGAGCAAGAGCGCCCCGGCAGAACAGGCCATCCGCGACATTCGGCGCAAGACGCGCAAGCGTTATTCGGCTGAGGAGAAGATCCGGATTGTGTTATCGGGCCTGCGCGGCGAGGAGAGCATCGCGGCTTTATGTCGCCATGAAGGCATCGCCGAGGGTCTTTATTACAGTTGGTCCAAGGAGTTCCTGGAGGCTGGCAAGAAGCGCCTTGCCGGCGACACGGCGCGTCAGGCCAGCAGTCCCGAGGTTAAGACACTGCGTGTCGAAGCCCGCGATCTCAAGGAGGCGCTGGCCGAACAGATACTGGAGAACCGGTTACTCAAAAAAAGCATGATCGGGGATGGGGGAGACGAGGAATGAGATATCCCGCATCTGAGAAACTGGAAATCATCAGGCTGGTCGAAGGCTCTCATCTACCGGTCCGGCGGACGTTGGATAAGCTGGGCATCCCGAGCACGACGTTTTACCGGTGGTACGACCGGTATCGAGGTGGAGGCGGCCTTGATGACCGCACCAGTGGCCCCGGTCGGGTGTGGAACCGCATCCCCGACGATGTGCGCCAGCAGATCGTGGAGATGGCCCTGGATGAGCCGGAACTATCGTCCAGGGAACTGGCCGTGAGGTTCACTGACACGAGACGCTATTTTGTCTCAGAAGCGTCTGTCTACCGGCTGCTCAAGGCCCACGACCTGATCACCAGCCCGGCCTTCATCGTCATCAAGGCAGCGAATGAGTTCAAGGACAAGACCTCAGCTCCGAACCAGCTCTGGCAGACCGACTTCACCTACTTCAAGGTCATCGGATGGGGATGGTTCTATCTGTCGACCATTCTCGACGACTACTCGCGCTACATCATCGCCTGGAAGCTGTGCACCACCATGAAGGCGGGCGATGTGACCCAGACACTGGAACTCGCGTTGGAAGCATCAGGCTGCGACCAGGCCGAGGTCATCCATAAACCCCGGCTGCTCAGCGATAATGGTTCGTCCTATATATCCGGCGATCTGGCCGAATGGCTTGAAGGCCAGGGTATGGAGCACGTTCGCGGTGCACCCTATCACCCGCAGACCCAGGGTAAGATCGAGCGTTGGCATCAGACGCTCAAGAACCGGATCTTGCTGGAAAACTACTATCTGCAGGGCGATCTCGAAAACCAGATCGGCACCTTCGTGGATTATTACAACAACCATCGCTACCACGAGAGCATTGGCAACGTCACACCATCGGATGCTTACTTCGGGCGCCACACAGCCATCATCGAAAAGAGGGAAAAGATCAAAAAACTCACCATCCAAACCCGCCGCTTGAACCATCAACAACAAGCGGCTTAACATCAAATCAAGATGAGCCAGATACTCAATTAGAAAACGAGCTCACGCGTCCCAAATGTTCTGACGACGGACAGTGGCGTTTGGGATGCCTCCAACTTCGTAACGGTTGGCCTGCGCCAGGACTTCTGACCACGGACACGTCGGCGGTGTTCAGGCTGGCGCGCTTGCGGATCGTGGCGGGGGCCTCTAACACTCACCTTCGATTTCGTGCCCCTCATGTACGGCGCTCCCCATGGATTTTGCACTCTCTGAAGAACAGAAACTGATTGTCGAAACGGTGCGCCGTTTTGTCGATGAAGAGCTGGCCCCCTATGAGGATGAGGTCGAAGCAAGCGATGCTGTCCGACCTGAACTGATCGAGCAGATTCACAGTCGAGCGATCGAATACGGTCTCTATGCCGCCAACATGCCTGAAGATCTTGGCGGCGGCGGTCTTGATGCCCTGACCATGGCGCTCATGGAGATCGAGCTCGGCCGCACGTCCTTTGCCCTACAATATGCCGTTGCGCGCCCCTCCAATATTCTGCGCGCCTGCAAAGGCGACCAGATTGAACGTTATCTGATGCCGACCATTCGGGGAGAACGGGTCGAGTGCCTGGCCATGACTGAGCCCCAGGCCGGTTCTGACCTGCGTTCCATGAAGACCAGGGCCGTGCGCGATGGCGAGAATTTCATCGTCAATGGCACCAAACATTTCATTACCTATGCCGATGTTGCCGATTACGCGATTCTGTTTGCTGCTTCGGGTGAGCAGGAAACGCCGCGCGGTCCGCGCAAGCTGATCACCAGTTTCCTGGTCGACAAGGGTACGCCCGGCTTCGAGGTGCGTCGAGGCTCTGAAAGCGTTTCTCATCGCGGCCTGCAGCATTGCGAACTGGTGTTTGATGATTGCCGCCTGCACGAAAGCCAGATCCTGGGCGAAGAGCACAAGGGATTTGATGTCGCCAATAAGTGGCTCGGCACAACCAGACTTACGGTTGCGGCTCACTGCATCGGCCGTGCGCGCCGGGTGCTGGATCTGGCATCGGAATGGGCGGCGACGCGCCAGCAGTTCGGCCAGTCCATCGGCAAGTTCCAGGGTACGTCCTTCAAGCTCGCCGATATGGCAACGGAACTTGAGGCCGCCGCGTTGCTGGTGTTGCGCGCGGCTGATCTCGAGACGCGTGATGCTGCGCAGGATCAGGATTTTGCCATGGCAAAGCTCTACGCCACGGAGATGCTCGGCCGGGTGACCGACCATGCTGTCCAGATTTTTGGTGGCATGGGCCTCATGAAGGAACTGCCCGTGGAGCGCTTCTGGCGCGATGCGCGTGTCGAACGCATCTGGGACGGCACCAGCGAAATCCAGCGCCACATCATTTCCCGCTCCTTGCTGCGCCCCTTCGAAAACTGAGGCGATGTCGTGCCGCCGGAATGCGGCGGCACGACGATCTTCAAGGTGCCATTTGACCGAACTGGCCGCTGTTGAAATCCGTGATGGCCTGACGGATCTCGGCGTCACTGTTCATGACAAACGGACCGTGCCCCACGACAGGTTCGTCAATCGGCTCGCCGGTCATGACCAGCAAAATGGCATCACCATCGGCATGGATGGCAACCCCGTCGCCGTCCTGTGAGAACCGCACGATTTCGGCTTCGCCTGCGGTTTCACCACCAATCGTTACCTGACCGGCAAGCACCGCGATCATGCTGTTGTGCCCGGCGGGCAGGTCCAGTGTGACATCAGCGTCGGCGTCGAGACGTACGTCCCACAGGTTAACCGGCGAGAAGGTCCGCGCCGGACCCCTGGCATCGCCTAATTCCCCGGCGATGATGCGGGCCGAGCCGCCATCCAGCTTCACGACGGGAATCGCATCGCTGGTGATGGCCTGGTAACCGGCGGGGCCCATCTTGTCGGCGGCGGGCAGGTTCACCCACAGCTGGACCATGCGGAACGGGCCGCCTGACCTGCTGTAACCAGGCGCATGAAACTCCTCATGAAGGATACCGCCAGCCGCTGTCATCCACTGCACGTCGCCGGGGCCGATGGTCCCGCCGCCGCCGGTGGAATCGCGATGGCTGACTTCGCCGTCATAGACAATCGTCACGGTTTCGAAGCCGCGATGGGGATGTTGGCCTACGCCGCGCGGCTGGCCTTTTGTGGGCTCAAAGTCGTGGGGCCCGGCATAATCAAACAGAAGGAAGGGGCTGATCGCTGCCGTATCGCCCTGATAACCAAACAGCGAGCGCACGGGGAATCCGTCACCAACCCAATGGCTTCCCTGGGGGCGCATGATTTCTGCGATGTTCTTCATGATGGTTCCTTACATCTGATCGGGCCTGCAAATCACCGGCTTCGGGAACGTCCAGGCGTTGCGTTTGCTTCTGAGGGGAGATGTAATGCGGTACGATCAACTGGCAAGTACGATCCTTTAGGATACCATGAAAGCACCGCAGGAATTCCATTGTCCGACCGAGTTCACGCTGACCCTGATTGCGGGGCGCTGGAAGCTCATGATTCTCTACTGGTTGCTCCAGGGCACGAGGCGTTTCAACCAGCTTCAGCGTGATCTGGGACGCATCACGCATCGCACGCTGTCACAACAGCTCAAGCAGATGGAAACCGATGGCCTGTTGGAGCGTCGCGATTTCGGTGAGATCCCGCCACGTGTCGAATACTGCCTCACGCCGCTGGGCCGATCGCTCAAACCAGTCCTGATCTCCATGCATGCCTGGGGGCAACAGCACGGCCCTCTAACCGCACATCAGGATGTTCCGGGCGATTAGATGAGCGACGCCAACCGGCCCGGCAAGCGCCTGCTTCAGGTCACGGTTGCTGTGCTTGGCCTTGTGCCCGTCGTGGCCGGTGGTGCGGGGGTCGTTCTGGGTCCTGCTGCCGTGACGGCCATGGCGCCATGGCCAGTCGATCTCGACAGCCATTACCGATACATGTCGGGCATCTTTCTTGCGCTGGGTCTGGCGTTCTACGCAACGATCCCAGACATCGAGCACAAGACAGTCATGTTCCGGGTTTTGGGTGCGATGGTGTTCGCAGGCGGGTTATCCCGTCTGCTTTCCCTTTTGATTGTCGGATTGCCCTCATGGCCGCATGTCGCGGGTTTGATCCTGGAACTGATCGTGGTACCGCTTCTCGTGTTCTGGCAGGCGCGCCTGGCGCGGCACAGCCCGACCACAGATGATGGATGAACACCTTATGGCGACTGGCCGCACGCGCTGGACCCATGACCGAAACAGGAGAGAGACATGAGCGATATGGTGACGATCACCAAGGACGGCCCGGTTTGGGAAATCCTGTTTGACCGGCCAAAGGCCAACGCAATCAGCATGGAGGCCAGCAAGGCGCTTTCGGATGCCTTTTGCGCTTTCCGCGATGACCCCGCCGCATCCGTCGCCATCATCACCGGCGGTGGCGAGAAGTTTTTCTCGGCCGGTTGGGATCTCAAGGCCGCAGCTGCGGGCGAGGAAACCACGGATGCATCATCTGAAGTCGCCGAAGGCGGGTTCGCCGGCCTGACCGAACTGTGGAGCCTCGACAAACCTGTCATCGCGGCCGTGAACGGCTACGCCGCCGGCGGCGGGTTCGAGCTGGCGCTGGCTGCTGACATCATCATTGCTGCCGAGAACGCACAGTTCTGGCTGCCTGAAGCTCAGCTGGGCATTCTCCCCGATGGCGGTGGTGTCGTGCGCCTGCAGCGCCGTATCCCCAAATCGGTCGCCGTCGAGATGATGATGACGGGCCGGCGCATGATGCCCGATGAAGGCGTGCGTTGGGGCCTCATCAGCCGCGTCGTGCCCCAGGCCGAATTGCTGGCAACAGCCCGCGAAGTGGCCCAGGCCATGGCCAAGAGTGCTCCGCTTTCTCTGCGTGCGGTCAAGGCCATCGTGAACGAGACCGATGGTATGTCGGTTGAAGAGGCCTATGCGCATATGCGTACTGGCAAGATTCCCCAGTATCGCGCCTGTCTTGATTCCCAAGACGCCCAGGAAGGCCCGGCGAGTTTCGCCGAAGGCCGCGAACCGGTCTGGAAGGGCCACTAGAGCCTGATCGCTTCATGTCGATACGACATGAAGCGTGAATCAGTCTCTAACTCTATGAACGAGAGCAAGGTCGTTTCAGATCGGGCACATCTGAAACGACCTTGCTCTCAAGCCAGCCCCGGGAGGGTGAACAATGTCGATCCTTGCCAGCCGTCTTGACCGTATCAAGCCTTCGCCGACCATTGCGGTCACCCAGAAGGCCCGTGATCTCAAGGCCCAGGGGCGTGATGTCATTGGACTTGGTGCGGGGGAGCCCGACTTCGATACGCCCGAGCACATCATCGAAGCGGCCTACAAGGCCATGAAGGACGGCAAGACCCGCTACACGCCGGTTCCCGGTGTGCCCGAGCTGCGTGAGGCGATTTGCGACAAGCTCAAGCGCGACAACGACCTGACCTACACGCCTGACCAGATCACGGTGGGCTGCGGTGGCAAGCAGGTTATCTACAACGCCATGGTCGCGACTCTGGAAGAGGGCGACGAGGTCGTCATCCCCGCACCGTTCTGGGTGAGTTACACCGATATTGTCCTGCTGTGTGGTGGCACGCCGGTCACGGTGCCCTGCTCGGCGGCGAACGGCTTCAAGCTGAAGCCCGAAGACCTGGAAGCCGCCATCACGCCCAGGACCAAGTGGCTGATGCTGAATTCGCCATCCAACCCGACAGGAGCGGCCTATTCCTGGGAAGACATGCGGGCGCTGGCTGATGTTCTGATGCGCCATCCCCATGTCTGGATCATGCCCGACGATATGTACGAACACATCGTCTATGACGATTTCAGGTTCTGCACCCCGGCCCAGGTAGAGCCGTCGCTCTGGGAGCGCACGCTCACGACCAACGGTGTTTCCAAGACCTATTGCATGACGGGCTGGCGCGTGGGTTATGCGGCAGGTCCCGACGTTCTGATCAAGGCCATGAACAAGGTGCAGTCGCAGTCGAGCACGCATACCAGCTCGATCAGCCAGTATGCTGCTGTGGCTGCGCTGAATGGTCCCCAGGACTTCATCGCCAAGCACAACAAGATCTTTCAGGAGCGCCGTGATCTCGTCGTCAGCATGCTGAACCAGGCCAACGGTCTCTCCTGCCATACGCCAGAGGGGGCGTTTTATGTCTATCCCTCATGCGAAGGCACGCTGGGTAAGACCACACCGGACGGCAAGAAGCTGGAGTCTGACGAGGACTTCATCACTTACCTGCTGGAAACAGAAGGCGTGGCCGTTGTCCAGGGTGCCGCCTTTGGCATGTCGCCGTTCTTCCGGGTCTCCTACGCCACCGCGACTTCAGCGCTGGAAGAAGCCTGCACACGTATCCAGAGGGCTTGCGGCGCCTTGACCTGACGTGATCTTCACGTCCGTTTGACTTGTGATCTCGCACCTATTGGCCATCTTGCTTGGTAGGGACTGAGTTGAACCTAATTTGGACGGGAGTACGTCATGTTGATCAAGGCACCACGCACGTGGGAGCTGCCCGAACGTCTGGCAACGCCGGAGTCGGTCTATCTGAATCGCCGTGAACTGGCCAAAGGCATTGCGGCGGGTTCCATCATTGCCGGGGCAGCGGCGTCCATGCCGTTTGGTTCGGCCCAGGCCGATGATGAAGTGATCGAGCAGGTCAACGCCCAGGCCGCCGGAGATCCAACGCTTGATCTCTATCCCGCGCCCGTCAATGCGGCCTATGCCGATGCGGGGCGTCCGGTTACCGATGAGGTGGAAAACTCGACCTACAACAACTTCTATGAGTTCGGCAGCCACAAACAGATCTGGCAGCGTGCCGAAGACCTTCAGCGCCGCCCCTGGGCAGTCACCTTCGACGGTATGGTCGAAGAGGAAATGACGGTCGATATCGATACGCTCATCCGCGCCATGGCGCTGGAAGAGCGAGTTTATCGTCATCGTTGTGTCGAAGCCTGGTCCATGGTGATCCCCTGGACCGGTTTCCCCCTGAAGGCGCTGGTGGACTATGCCCGACCGCTGGGCTCAGCCAAGTATGTCGTCTTTCAGACGTTTGATGATCCTGACATGGCACCTGGTCAGAGCCAGTCCTGGTATCCCTGGCCCTATACCGAGGGTGTGACCATGGCAGAGGCCGAGAACGACCTGGGCTTCATCGTCACTGGCACCTATGGCAAGCCCATGGCGAACCAGTTTGGCGCACCGCTGCGTCTGCATCTGCCCTGGAAGTACGGCTTCAAGTCGATCAAGTCGATCGTGCGGGTGACTCTCACCGATGAGAAGCCCATGACGTTCTGGGAAGAACTTGTCCCGTCTGAATACGGTTTCTGGGCCAACGTGAACCCGGAAGTCTCGCACCCGCGCTGGAGCCAGGCGACAGAACGTGTCCTGGGCACCAACGACCGTATCCCCACCGAACTTTACAACGGCTATGCCGAACAGGTCGCGGGCCTCTATGAAGGCATGGAAGACGAGCGGCTGTATCTGTAGCGAAGGTTCGTCATTGAGCCTCAGGCGCCGGGCGCGTGAGGGAACAAACAAAATCCCAGCACAAAAAAAGAGGCCGGATCGTTAGATCCGGCCTCAAGTCATCTTAGGGAGGCTTCACGTCTGGGAGACGTTAGGAACCCGAAGGTCCCATCCAGGACTAGCCTGGTACGACACGTTTCGATGGGGGGAATCCTTCGAAGCAGGAACGCGATATGTGGCGATCCGTTGTGTCGAAAGAAAAGATAGTGCTTTCGTTAGGCATCTACCACGTACGGTTTAGCAACCCAGATATGCGTTGAATGCATAACTCGTCACAAGATATTACAAAAGATGTCCTTGTGACTGTTGCATGAAAACGTGGGTTTTATGCAACGCCGCCCGAAATTAGCCGGATTTCTGCCGGATAATTGTATAGTTTCAACTACAGGGTGAGCCCAACTTGTAAGACAAAAGAGCGGTTTTCGTCGTCTGGGTTGTATCAGAATCGTGTTGCTGCAACCTTTTCGAGAAGAAAGTCCCGGAAAGCCGTGATGCGCGCGGAGTTTCGTTGCTCCTCGGGGTACACGAAATAGGCTTCAGCGGTTGGTAACGGTGCATCGATATCCAACTTCACCTTGCGCTCGGACCCTTCGATCACATAGTCCGGCAGGATCGCGATGCCCAGGCCGCTCTCGACCGCCCGGCGCATGCCCAACATGGAATTGACGGTCAGGGCAGGCTGGCGTTGCGGGCGATCTTCGCCAAAGGCGCGTGGCAGCCAATCGGGACTCACCACACTCTTGAGGGGGCCGTTGTCGTACATGATCATCCGGTGCTTCTCCAGATCCTGCAGCGTCTTGGGCGTCCCCCACGCCTTGAGATAATGCGGAGAAGCAAAGAAGTGGAAATGGATCGTCATCAGATGCCGTTGGATCAGGTCCGGCTGGGTCGGGCGCGACAGGCGGATGCCAACATCGGCCTCGCGCATGGAGAGGTCCAGTTCGCCATCCTCAATGCGCATGCTGATCGAGATTTCAGGATATCGATCCATGAAATCCACGATCCGTGGCATCAGCCAGATGATCGAAAAACCGGTTGTGGCGGTCACGGTCAGATGTCCGTCGGGGCGCTGCTTGCTGTCGGTCAGCTTGGCTTCGGCCATGGCGATCTTGCCATAGACCTCGCGTGCCGTCCGATAGAGCAGGTCACCCTGTTCCGTGACCAGCAGGCCACGCGCATGACGGTGAAACAGTGAGACCTTCAGCGACTCTTCAAGCGCGCTGATCTGCCGGCTCACCGCCGACTGGCTCAGATTGAGTTGTTCACCGGCCTTGGTGAAGCTGCCCGCTTCGGCAACGTGGTAAAAGACACGAAGTCTGTCCCAGTCCATGGCTCATGGTTTCGCACGTGGCTTACTCAGCCGCGACGCGTTCTCCACTCTCGAGGGCGGCCAGGTATTTTTCGGCTTCCAGGGCGGCCATGCACCCCGTACCGGCGGCAGTCACCGCCTGGCGATAAATCTTGTCCTGCACGTCACCGGCAGCAAAGACGCCGGGAATGTTCGTGGCGGTGCTGTCGGGCGCGGTGATCAGGTAGCCTTCGCCATCCATGTCCAGCACGCCCTTGAACACTTCCGTGTTGGGCGTGTGGCCAATGGCGACAAACACACCATCGAGGTCAATCTGGCTTTCATCGCCGGTCTTGATGTTGCGCACCTTGACCCCTGTCACCGTCGGCGGCTCGCTGGAACCAAGAACCTCGTCAAGGACCGTGTCCCAGAGAACCTCGACCTTGGGGTTTTTGAACAGCCGATCCTGCAAAATCTTCTCGGAACGCAGTTCGTCCCGGCGATGGATCAGCGTGACCTTGCTTGCATGGTTGGTCAGGTAAAGTGCTTCCTCGACTGCCGTATTGCCACCGCCGATCACGCAGACCTCCTTTTCGCGGAAGAAAAAGCCGTCGCAGGTCGCACAGGCCGAAACACCAAATCCCTGGAACTTCTTCTCGCTTTCCAGCCCCAGCCATTTGGCCTGCGCGCCAGTCGAGATGATAATGCAGTCAGCGGTATAAATATCGCCTGAATCACCCACCGCACGGAACGGCCGAACATCAAAGTCGACCTCTGCGATCAGGTCGTGCACCATTTTGGTGCCGACCTTTTCGGCCTGCTCGGTCATCTGTTCCATCAGCCAGGGGCCCTGGATGACATCGGAAAAGCCGGGATAATTCTCGACATCGGTGGTGATCGTCATCTGGCCGCCAGGCTGGATACCGTGCACCAGCATGGGCGACAGGCTGGCGCGCGCGGCATAGACCGCAGCCGTCAGTCCGGCCGGACCCGAGCCCAGGATGAGAACGTTGGCATGATGGGTTTGTGGCATGGCCCGGTGGCTCCGAAGCTGGAAAACGGCGCAAGATTGTCGCGAAAGACTCTGGACCCGAAATGTAGGGTTTCACAGTCGCCAGTAAAAGAGCATGGCTTCAGAAAGGGGTGGACAGGGCATCGGCAACCGCTTGGTCTCGGCGCTGGCCTCTGCTACATCTTTTCCATGATGGAATCCCAGACACCGACTGAACCCACCATCTTCCGGACTGCGAAGTTCCAGATCGGGGATATCGTGCACCACCGGCACTACCCGTTCCGGGGCGTGATCTATGATGTCGATCCCATCTTCGCCAATACCGAGGAATGGTGGCAGTCGATTCCCGAAGAGGTGCGTCCCACCAAGGACCAGCCTTATTACCACCTGCTCGCTGAAAACGATCAGTCGACCTATGTCGCCTATGTTTCCGAGCAGAACCTGGTGCTTGACGACACGGGAACACCGGTTGGGCATCCCGAAGTCTCGTCGCTTTTCACGGGCCTGGAAAATGGCCGCTACATCCTGCGCAGCGGTCACGCCAACTAAGACGGATGCAGAGCGTCTGGTTGGTCCCGCACCAGCAACCACGTGACGATCCCTCCAAGAGCTTCGGCTCCACCGTTCACGGGCTCCTCCTGGAGTCTCCGCTGGATGGCGGTGCGAGGGTTGAACCGCGGTGCGAATCCGGCATTCTCACCGGACATGTCCGTGCGGTAGGTGCCTGATGTTGACTGAGCAGCAAATTCGGGAAGTGTCCGAAATGTACCAGGGCGAGGTGTATGGCGAGGCGTTCTATTGCGCCCTGCTGCATCTCTTCCACACCCCGCTTCAACAACACCTGATCGGCTCACTCCTTCAACTCGAGACCGAGAACAAGGCACGACTGCGTCAGATCGTCTACGAGTACGGCGGCGATCTTGTCGAAAGCGACGCAAGCCGGGACGAGGCTCGGGACTTCATTCGGCGTGTAGAGCACATGAGTTGGACCCAAGCGACGGCCTACATGGTGGTGGCCAGCGTAGAATTCCAGGATCGCTATCGCGAGATCGTCGAAACGGTGCCCGATGTCTTGAAGCCGGTGGTCAACTACATGATCGAACATGAAGACCTGATCATTGCCGCCATGAAACTCGCGTCTGAAGGCGAGGACGAAAAGGCCATCGAGCTGGTGGCAGGCCAGTTAATGCTGCCTCTCCCCACGCTTACAGCGGCCTGACGCGGCGGCTTGCATAGCGATTCCAACGTCGCCGATTTGAATGCCTTATCTTTGGGCGTCCAGCAGGCCACGCACCCGTTCGGCGACGATCGTCGTGTCGTCCAGAACCGCTGATTGCCAGCCCATATCGAGTGAGCCGTCGAACCGTCGGGTGTGACCATCGGCCTCCAGGAGCGCATGGAACGCGGCGAACTTTCCTGAACCGCCCCGGAGATGGGCGACCAGCACGGGCCTTCCCGTGATGCAGGCCTCGCTTGTCATATTGACGGAGTCAGAGGTGACAACCACCGCATCAGCCAGCCCCAGCCAGCCGCGATAGGGGTTGGGCCCTTCGCCGTCCCAGAAAACGGTGCGGGATTCATCCAGTTGCGCCTTCAGCACTTCGGCGACCTGCGGTGTTGTCCGGCGTGAAAGGGTGACGAGCAGGCCGCCGGGAAGGTTTGCGAGATCCTGCCCCAGGCGGCGAGCATCGTCTTCGCCGAACCGATAGACCCGGTTGGGTCCGCCAATCGCCGCAAACGTCAGGGGGCGCGGCAGGTGCGCCACGTCTTTGGCCCAGACCCCGGCTTCTTCGTCCAGCAGGGCGCGGGTCAGACCATGGATCGAACCCTTTGTGTCTATAACGTTCGGACCGGAAAGGTGATCATGTCTGGGCGTCACCACAAGATCGAAGTTGGCGGGGTTGATGCCGGGTTTCTGGATCTGCACAGCAAGCGTGCGGCCACCCGATGCCCGTCTGATCGCCGCACAGGGCGCAACGGACTTGCGGCCACTGGCAATCAACAGGGCTGGCCACGGCTCCGTGAGCTGATCACCGGAAGCATCAAGCGCCCTCAGAGGAAAGGGCCAGAACGCAGGGGGCAGGTTACGCCAGGGCTGGCGGATGGTGATGGTCTTGATGACGGGATCAAGATCCAGGCGTTGAGCAAGGCCAACACACTGGTTGACGATTCCAGTCGCACCATCGGTGACAACCCATGTTGTCGGTCTGGCCTGATGTTGCGTCCCGGTCATCTACCCGTGGTGCGCTGCCAGCACCACATCGTCAAGCCGAATGGATCGCGTAGGACTGCAGTGGCCAGACATCCAGGCCGCCGTTACGCATGGCTGCGATGGCTTCGATGGTCGCGCGGGCACCGGCGATGGTGGTGGCATAGGGCACCTTCTTCAGCAGCGCAGTGCGGCGCAGGCTGAAGCTGTCGGCGATGGATTTGGCACCCTCGGTCGTGTTGATCATCAGGGCGATGCGATCGTCCTTCATGGCGTCCACGATGTGGGGCTGGCCTTCCAGCACCTTGTTGATCGTGGTGACCTCCAGGCCGGCCTCACGCAGGTCCCGGGCGGTGCCGCGTGTCGCGACCAGATCAAAGCCCAGTTCGATCAGGCGTTTGCCCAGGCCAATGGCGTGGGGTTTGTCGTGTTCGCGCACCGAGATGAAGACGGTACCCGATTGCGGCAGGGTTTCGCCCGATGCCAGCTGTGCCTTGGCATAGGCGTGGCCGAAATCGCGGTCCAGACCCATCACTTCGCCGGTCGATTTCATCTCCGGGCCCAGGATCACATCCACATTGGGGAAGCGGGCGAACGGGAAGACCGCTTCCTTGACCGCGATGTGCTCGAACCTGGGCGTGGAGAGATTGAAGCTGGCCAGGCTTTCACCTGCCATGATGCGCGCGGCGATCTTGGCGACGGGAAGGCCGATGGTCTTGGCGACAAAGGGCACCGTGCGGCTGGCGCGCGGATTGACCTCCAGGACATAGATGTCATCGCCCTTCACGGCGAACTGCACGTTCATCAGGCCCACCACACCCAGCGCCAGAGCCATGGCTTCGGTCTGGCGGCGCAGTTCGGTGATGGTCGCTTCCGAGAGAGAGTAGGGCGGCAACGAACAGGCCGAATCGCCGGAATGAATACCGGCTTCCTCGATGTGCTCCATGATGCCGGCGACAAACACGTCCGTGCCGTCGGCCAGGGCATCGACATCGGCTTCGATGGCGTCCTGCAGGAAGCGGTCGATCAGGATCGGGTTGCCGCCCGATGCTTCGACCGATTTGTCGATATAGGCCGCCATGCCTTCGTCACTATGGACGATCTCCATGGCCCGCCCGCCCAGGACGTAACTTGGGCGCACCACGACGGGGTAACCGACCCGTGCGGCGATTTCCTTGGCTTCTTCCAGACTGTGACAAGTGCCGTTCTCGGGCTGGCGCAGGCCCAGCTCGTGCAACATCTCCTGGAACCGCTTGCGGTCCTCGGCCCGGTCGATGGCATCCGGACTCGTACCGATAATCGGTACGCCCGCTTTCTCAGCGCGTGGGCCAGCTTCAGGGGCGTCTGGCCACCAAACTGGACGATCACGCCCAGTAGCTCTCCGCGCTTCATTTCCTCGGTCGCGATGGCAATGACGTCTTCGGCCGTCAATGGTTCGAAATAGAGCCGGTCCGAAGTGTCATAGTCTGTTGATACGGTTTCAGGATTGCAGTTCACCATGATCGTTTCGATCCCGGCTTCCTGCAGGCCGAAACAGGCGTGAACACAGCAGTAATCGAACTCGATGCCCTGGCCGATCCGGTTGGGTCCGCCGCCCAGGATCATGACCTTGCGCCGGTCGCTGACCTCAGCTTCGTTTTCAGGCTCGTTGACCCCGTCGCCTTCATAGGCGCCATACATATAGGACGTGCTTGAAGAGAATTCGGCCGCACAGGTGTCGATGCGTTTGTAGACCGGGCGTACACCCAGAACGTCACGCCTTGCCCGCACGGATTCTTCAGACATCCGGCAAGCTGGGCCAGTCGTTCGTCAGAGAAACCCAGCTTCTTCAGGCGCAGCACCGACATCTGGTCGTCAGGCAGACCGTTATCGCGCACCCCGTTTTCGGCTTCGACGATGGTGCGGATCTGCTCCAGGAACCAGGGGTCGTATTTCGTGATGTCAAAGATGTCTTCGTCGCTCAGGCCGTGCCGCATGGCCTGGGCAATCACCAGAATGCGGTCCGGTGCCGGTTTGGCCAGGCGCGCCACCATGCCGTCTTCGGACGTGTCCTCGATCACCACGGGATTGAGACCGTTCAGGCCTGTCTCCATGGAGCGCAGCGCCTTCTGCAGCGATTCGGCAAACGTGCGGCCGATGGACATGGCCTCGCCGACCGACTTCATGGAGGTCGTCAGATACGGCTCGGTGCCGGGGAACTTCTCGAACGTGAAGCGCGGCATCTTGGTCACGACATAATCAATCGACGGCTCAAAACTCGCCGGGGTCACCTTGGTGATGTCGTTCTGAATTTCATCAAGCGTGTAGCCCACCGCCAGCTTGGCAGCGACCTTGGCAATCGGGAAACCCGTTGCCTTGGATGCCAGCGCCGAGGAGCGCGACACCCGCGGGTTCATCTCGATCACGATCATGCGCCCGTCTTCCGGGTTGATCGCGAACTGCACGTTCGAACCCCCGGTCTCGACGCCGATCTCGCGCAGCACCGCCAAAGAGGCGTTGCGCATGATCTGGTATTCCTTGTCGGTCAGCGTCAGGGCAGGGGCCACGGTCACCGAATCGCCGGTATGCACGCCCATGGGATCGATGTTCTCGATCGAGCAAACGATGATGCAGTTGTCGGCGTGATCGCGCACGACCTCCATCTCGTATTCTTTCCAGCCCACCACCGATTCCTCGACCAGAACCTCGCTGGTCGGGCTGGCTTCCAGCCCGCGCCGGATGATCTCTTCGTATTGTTCCTTGTTATAGGCGATGCCACCGCCAGTTCCGCCCATGGTGAAGCTGGGGCGGATGATGGCTGGCAGGCCGATGATCTCCAACGCCGCCCAGGCGTCGGTCATGGTGTGGGCCAGCTCGATCTGGCGCAGTCCAGCCCAATCTTACCCATGGCGTCGCGGAACAGCTCGCGGTCCTCGGCCTTGTCGATGGCTTCGCGGCTCGCCCCGATCAGCTCGGTGCCCAACGTTCCAGCACACCCATCTCGGCAAGCGCCAACGCGGTGTTCAGGCCGGTCTGCCCGCCCATCGTTGGCAACAGCGCATCGGGGCGCTCCTTCTCGACGATCTTGGCCACCATCTCGGGCGTGATCGGCTCGATATAGGTGGCGTCGGCCAACTCCGGGTCGGTCATGATCGTCGCCGGGTTGGAGTTCACCAGGATGACCCGGTAACCCTCTTCCTTCAGCGCCTTGACGGCCTGCGTGCCGGAATAGTCAAACTCGCAGGCCTGCCCGATAACGATGGGGCCCGCACCGATGATCATGATGGATTTGATGTCGGTGCGTTTAGGCATCTGCCGCCTCCATCGCCGCGACGAAGTTCTCGAAGAGGTAGCGGCTGTCCTGGGGGCCGGGGCTGGCTTCAGGGTGATACTGCACGGAAAAGACCGGCTTGCCGTCGACCTTCAGGCCCGCAAGGGTGCCGTCGAACAGGCTGACATGGGTGGAAGTGACGCCTGCAGGCAGGCTCATCGCATCAACCACAAAGCCGTGGTTCTGGCTGGTGATCTCGACCTTGCCGGTTTCCAGATTCTTGATCGGGTGGTTGGCGCCGCGGTGACCGTTGGCCATCTTGATCGTCTTGGCACCCAGGGCGAGCGAGAGCATCTGGTGCCCCAGGCAAATACCAAACACCGGCTTGCCGCTTGCGACCAGGTCGCGAATCACCGGCACGGCATACGCGCCGGTGGCGTCGGGATCGCCCGGGCCATTCGACAGGAAAATCCCGTCGGGCTCATGGCGCATGATCTCTTCTGTTGAGGTGCTGGCAGGCACCACCGTGACGCGGCAGCCAAGGGTGGCCAGGCAGCGCAGGATGTTCTTCTTCACACCATAATCGACAGCGACGACATGGTGTCTGGATTTGCTCTGCGTTCCATACCCTTCGCCCAGAACCCAGTCGGTCTGGTCCCAGCTATAGGTCTGGGTGCAGGTGACGTCTTTGGCCAGATCCATGCCTTCCAGGCCGGGCCAGGCGGCAATCTCTGCCTTCATGCCTTCGATGTCGGCGGGGCCGTGGTCGATGCCTGCGGTCTGGAACCCGTGATCTCTTATCAGGCGTGTCAGGCGGCGCGTATCAACGCCGGCAATGCCGATCAGGTTGTTCGATTTCAGCCAGGGGTCAAGATGGCTGATTGCCCGAAAGCTGGAGGGATCGGAGACATCGGCGCGCAGGATCAGGCCGCGCGCTGCGGGAACATCCGATTCGATATCTTCGGCGTTGGCCCCGACATTGCCGATATGGGGGAACGTGAAGGTGATGATCTGCCCGGCATAGGATGGGTCCGTCAGGATTTCCTGATACCCGGTCATTGCGGTGTTGAAGCAGATTTCCCCGATGGCGCGGCCCGTTGCGCCCAATCCATAACCCCAAAATACCGATCCGTCCGCGAGAACAAGACTTGCCGTGGCCCAGGGCGCCGGCGCGGATACGGTGGTGGTCATGGAAACCCTTGTGCGGGGTGGATTTGTCGGGTTGTAAGCAATTCCCCGTGCGCGGTCAAGTTCCTTGCGGTGTGAAAAACCCTTATTTATCAACAAGTTAAATTCTATCCACGATTCATTGTGCACGGAGACATTTTCATCTTAGGACTCGTGTTTGTCGGCGGACTGGTATAGTGGGCACCCCGCAATTGTGACAGGGACAGGTATGTCGATCCGCCAGCAGATTACAGAAGCCTTGAAGGAAGCCCAGAAGGCACAGGACCGTTGCACAACGGGAACCCTGCGTCTGGTGTGTGCTGCCATGAAGGACCGCGATATCGCAGCGCGCACCAACGGTGCCGGCAATCCCATCCCCGACGAGCAGATTCTCGAACTGCTGGCCAAGATGGTGAAGCAGCGTGAAGAGGCTGCCGAGCAGTTCCGCGCCGGTGATCGTTCCGAGCTTGCCGACAAGGAAGAGGCCGAGATCGTCGTCATCCGTCGCTTCATGCCCCAGCAGCTCAGTCACGATGACGTGGAAGCTGCCGTGGATTATGTCATCGCCGAGATCGAAGCCACGGGCCTGAAAGACATGGGCCGCGTCATGGCTGCGCTCAAGGCCGGTTACCCCGGCCAGATCGATGGCGGCATGGCAAGTGCCCTGGTGAAGCAGCGCCTGGCCTGATCTGCCGGTCCGGGTTTGTTGTGCCCTTCAATCTGATCTGTCTGCGCCGGATTCAACGTTTGAGCGTCTGGCAGGTCACGCCTAAAGTGAACCATGGCTTTCCCCCCGCAATTCCTCGATGAGATTCGCACCAGGGTTCCCCTGTCGGACGTCGTGGGCAAGCAGGTGCGCTTGCAGCGTCGCGGGCGCGAGTTCACGGGCCTTTGTCCGTTTCATCGTGAAAAGTCGCCGTCCTTCTCTGTGGTCGAGGACAAGGGTTTCTTCCATTGCTTCGGCTGTGGCGCCCATGGCGATGTCATCGGCTTTGTCATGCGCACGGAAAATCTGCCGTTCCCCGAAGCGGTCGAGCGTCTGGCCGGTATGGCGGGCATGGAAATGCCGCGCCAGTCTCCCCAGGAGCGCGAGCATGAACAACGTGCCGCAACGCTCTATGACGTGTTGGAGGAATCCGCGCGCTGGTTCGAGCAGCAGCTCACCGGCCCGGAAGGTGGCGAGACCCGCGATTATCTCAAACGGCGCGGCGTAAAACCTGAAACGGTCGAGCGGTTCCGGTTGGGTTATGCGCCTGACGGGCGCAACCGGCTCATCCGGCATTTGCTGGACCGTGGCGCCAGTGCCGAACTCATCGCCACGGCGGGTCTGTCATCGGGTGGTGATGATGGCCGTGATCCCGTCGACAAGTTCCGGCACCGTCTGATCTTTCCCATCGGGGACCGCAGCGGACGTGTCATTGCCTTTGGCGGGCGCACCATGGGTGACCATCCTGCCAAGTATCTGAATTCGCCCGAGACCCCGGTCTTTCACAAGGGCCAGCTGCTTTATGGCTATGCCCAGGCGCGCAAGGCAGCCCACGAAGCCGGTACCGTGATTGTCTCGGAAGGTTACATGGATGTCATTGCCCTGGCCCAGGCCGGCTTCACCCATGCGGTCGCGCCCCTTGGCACGGCACTCACGGAAACCCAGCTTGCCCTCCTGTGGCGCATCGCCGATGAGCCGATCCTGTGTTTCGATGGCGACAAGGCCGGCAAGGCTGCGGCCTTCCGGTCTGTTGACCGGGCGCTGCCGGGTCTTGCGCCGGGCAAATCGCTGCGTTTTGCCATGATGCCCACCGGCGTTGATCCCGATGACCTGATCAAGGCCCAGGGCCAGGGGGCAATGAAGGATGTGCTGGATCACGCACTTCCCCTGCTCGATATGCTCTGGCGCCAGAAAACCGAAGGCGGTCAGTTCGAAACGCCCGAACGGCGTGCCGGTCTGGAAAAGGCGCTACAGGACGAAGTGCAACGTATTGGCGATCGCACGGTCCAGTTTCACTATCAAAGTGCCGTACGCGAACGACTCAAACGGGCTTTTGGCCCTGTCAGAAGGCCGCCTCAGGACCGCAGATCCGCCAAACCATGGCCTGGTGGACGCCGTCAGGGCGGTTGGAAGGCCAATTATCCAGACATGGAACGCAAACCCAGCCGCGCGCCCGGAAGCGGTGCTGCCGGCGAGCGTGATCTGGCCGAGCATCTTCTCCTGGGGCTTCCGCTGCAGGTTGACGGGCTTCTGGACCGGGTCGGAGAGCGTTTGTCAGAGGTCAATTTTGTCACACCAGACTTCGATCGCCTCCGCGATGGGCTTCTTGATGCCCTGAATCATCACGATCTCCTTGACAGTGGGGCCCTGCAACGCCACCTGACATCCATCGGATTGTCTGAGTTGCCGGGGGGCCTTAAAGCACTTGGCGGTTCGGGCGATCCGTCTGTGCGTGTTTTGACGTTGGAAGAAGCCGAGCGTCAGTGGCATCACACCTTTGAATTGTACCAGCGCCATGCGCTGCGTGAAGAGATTGAAGCCGATGCCGTAGCATGGGCAGAAGATCAGAGTTTAGAGGCCTGGCAGCGGCTTCAGGCAAAGCAGGAACTGCGTGAGGCGTCCGATACGCGCCTGATCAGCGCAGATGACGAAATGGTCCGGCCGGGCGGCACGGGCTGAACATGTACCGGTCCCAGGGGCCGGTATCTGGGGTAATGCAAGGAAAGGCGCGAGCATGGCGACGAAACCTGCTGAGGTAGAGACCAACGACGACGCGGAAAGCGGCGCCGACGACCCCTTGCTCGATACGGTTAATGCCGCGATCAAGAAGATGGTCGCGCGCGGCAAGGAGCGCGGATACGTCACGGTTGACGAGATCAGCGATGCTCTGCCCCAGGATGAGGTGAGCTCCGAGCAGATCGAAGACACGATGACCATGCTCTCCGAGATGGGCATCAATGTGATCGAGAACGAGGAAGCCGAGGAAGCCACTTCTGACGAGCCAGCGGCCAGCGGGGAAGCTGCTCCGGAAAGGCCGGGCACGCCTGCAACAACGACACCGACGCCGACGTCCGAGATGCGGCTATACCGACGACCCGGTGCGCATGTATCTGCGCGAGATGGGCCGGGTGGAGCTGCTGTCGCGCGAAGGCGAAATCGCCATTGCCAAGCGGATCGAGGCCGGGCGGCGATCGCCATGATCGGCGGCATCTGCCGAAAGCCCGCTGACGCTGCGTGCCATCGTGCGAATGGTCTGCAGGCATGCTGCAAGGAAGAGCAGTGCGCTGCTGCGCGACATCATCGACCTCGACGGCACCTATAACGCGGCCAATGGCATCACTGATGCCGCGCCCACCGGGCCGACCGGCGAAGTGGTACCGATAACAATGCGAACGGCTCTGGCGCTCCCGCCAATGGCGCAGCGGCTGCGCACCGGAGCAGCGCCGGTCAATGGAGCTGCCAAGCCCGCTGGTGAGCAGGCCGACAAGGCCGAGGGCTCGGACGCAGAAAAGGCTGCGGGTGACGAGAGCACCGCCAGCCACGACCGACGAAGACGAGGACGATGGCGAGGGCAACGTCTCGCTGGCGGCGATGGAAGAGGCCCTGCTGCGCGAGGATGCGATGGCGATGCTTCGACAAGTCCATTGCCTCGACGTTCAAGCAATACCGGCGCCTGCAGGAGGCACAGCGAAGATTGAACTCGGCCCCACGCTGCGTGGTGAAGAACCTGCCGCCTGCTGCGCCGCCAAAGCCGCCACGAGAAGCTGCATCGCGAGATCTATGAGCTGGTCGAGCACGGTGAGCGAAGTGCGCCACAACAACGGGCGCCTCGAGTAGCGATGGTGGACGAGCTTTACGGCCTGAACCGGCGGGTGATGGGGCTGGAAAGTGGTGAACTGCTGCGGCAGGCCAGCGCGCCGTGCGGCGTCAAGCGGGAGGAGTTCCTCGATGAACAGCATCTGGGTCCATGAGCTTGAGCCGCGACTGGCTGGCACGCGCGTCTGGCGGGTCTGTCCGGGCGAAGGCTGGAAGCAGTTTGCCGAGCGTGATGCCGACGGCAACGATCAATGATAGCACGCTGGCGAGCATCGCCGCAGTGTGCGCGCAATTACCGGCCTCGATATGCCGCCGGAGTTCAAGCGCATCGTCCAGGTCGTCCAGAAGGGCGAGCGCGAAGCCGGCCAGGCCAAGAAGGAAATGGTCGAGGCCAACCTGCGCCTGGTGATCTCGATCGCCAAGAAATACACCAACCGCGGCCTGCAGTTCCTGGACCTGATCCAGGAAGGCAACATCGGCCTGATGAAGGCGGTCGACAAGTTCGAGTATCGCCGCGGCTACAAGTTCTCGACCTATGCGACCTGGTGGATCCGCCAGGCGATCACCCGCTCGATCGCCGATCAGGCGCGCACCATCCGTATCCCGGTCCACATGATCGAGACGATCAACAAGCTGGTCCGCACGTCCGCCAGATGCTGCACGAGATCGGTCGCGAGCCGACCCCTGAAGAATGGCCGAGACGCTCTGCATGCCGCTCGAAAAGGTGCGCAAGGTCCTCAAGATCGCCAAGGAGCCGATCAGCCTGGAAACGCCGATCGGCGACGAGGAAGACAGCCACCTGGGCGACTTCATCGAGGACAAGAACGCCGTGCTGCCGGTCGATGCCGCAATCCAGGCGAACCTGCGTGAAACCACGACCCGGTGCTGGCCACGCCTGACCCCACGTGAAGAACGCGTGCTGCGCATGCGCTTTGGCATCGGCATGAACACCGATCACACGCTGGAAGAGGTCGGCCAGCAGTTCTCGGTTACCCGCGAACGTATCCGCCAGATCGAGGCCAAGGCGCTGCGCAAGCTCAAGCACCCCAGCCGCGCCGCAAACTCCGCAGCTTCCTCGACAACTGAGGCAACTGGCGATATCGGTGAGGCTCCTTTCGGGAGCATCTCCTTTATGAGCGTTGAATTCCTGATTACGGCCCTGATCGTGGTGATCATGCCCGGTACCGGCGTGCTCTATACGCTGGCCGCTGCGCTGACCCGGGGCGGGAAAGCCGGTGTTGTTGCGGCCTTTGGCTGCACGCTGGGGATCATCCCCCACATTGCGGCCGCCATCTTCGGGCTGGCCGCGTTGCTGCATACCAGTGCACTTGCCTTTGAGGCTGTGCGCTGGGCCGGTATCGCTTATCTGCTTTATCTTGCCTGGTCGGCGCTGCGCGCCGGCGGCACGTTCGAGACCGATGATGCCGCTGCGCCACGGTCCATGCGCGATGTCGTGGTGACGGGAATCCTGATCAACGTCCTCAATCCCAAGCTTTCCATCTTCTTTCTGGCGTTTCTGCCTCAGTTTGTTTCGCCGGGCGCGCCCAACGTGGTGCCCCAGATGTTGGGCCTCAGCGCGGTCTTCATGGCGCTCACCTTTGTCGTGTTTGTGGCGTACGGCATGATGGCTGCCACCATGCGACGACGTGTCTTGTCGTCACCGCGTGCCATGACCTGGATGCGCCGTGCATTTGCCGGTGCCTTCGCCGGCCTGGCCGTAAAGCTCGCATTGACGGATCGCTGAACCACCCATGACCATCATCTATGTCGATGCCGATGCCTGCCCCGTGAAAGATGAGGTTGTGCGCGTTGCGCAACGCCACGGGCTGGAGGTCAACATGGTTTCCAACAGCTGGATGCGCACGGATCCCGATCCGCGCATCAAGCTGGTGGTGGTCGATCAGGGCCCCGACGTTGCCGATGACTGGATCGCCGAGCGTGCGGCCAAGGGCGATATCGTCATCACGCGCGACATACCGCTTGCCGCGCGATGCCTGGATTCCGGCGCGATTGTGCTGGGGTCCCAGGGGCGCGAATTCACGCAGGCCGGTATCGGTTCGGCGCTGGCCATGCGCGACCTCAATGCACACCTGCGCGAAACCGGAGAAAGCGCCGGCTACAACGCCGCGTTCTCGAAAAAGGACCGCCTTCGTTTTCTCGACGCCGTGGAACGTTCTGTGCAGAAGGCGCTGCGTGGCGGTTAAGCCGAGGCTTGCGCTTCGGCCTGGACGTTCATGCGCTCAACCACCAGCTCGAAACTCTTCAGCCGTTTGGCATGGTCGTGGATATGGCAGGTCATCATGATTTCGTCGGCACCGGTACGCTCGATGAACGCGGCGATCTCGGCCATGGCGACGTCGGGTGAACCCACGGCCGAACAGGAAAGCGATTCATCGAGCATCATGCGTTCGGCAGGCATCAACCGCTCTTCGTAGTTCTCAATCGGCGGCGGCAGCTTGCCCGGCGTGCCCCGGCGCAGATTGACAAAGGACTGCATGACCGAGGTTCGCAGGAACGCGGCCTCTTCATCGGTGTCAGCCGCGACCACGTTCATGCCCAGCATGACATGGGGTTTGTCCAATTGTTCAGAGGGTTCGAACCGCTCGCGATAGACCGCAATGGCCTGCATCATGGCGCCGGGCGCAAAATGCGAAGCAAAGGCATAGGGCAGACCCAGGGCAGCGGCGAGCTGTGCGCCGAACAGGCTGGAGCCCAAAATCCACAATGGTACGTTAAGGCCCGCTCCGGGCACGGCTTGAATCTGCTGGCCGGGCTCTGGTTCCCTGAAGTAATGCTGGAGTTCCAGCACATCGCGCGGGAAATCATCCGAACTGCCCGTCAGTGTGCGACGCAGGGCGTGGGCCGTGTGCTGGTCGGTTCCCGGTGCGCGGCCCAGACCCAGTTCAATGCGGCCGGGGAACAGCGCCGCAAGGGTGCCATATTGTTCTGTGATCACAAGCGGAGCGTGGTTGGGCAGCATGACGCCGCCTGATCCAACGCGCAGCGTGCTGGTTGCCGCTGCGACCTGTCCGATGACCACTGCGGTGGCGGCACTGGCAATGCCCGGCATGTTGTGATGCTCTGCCAGCCAGTACCGGTTGAATCCCCAGGCCTCGGCATGGCGCGCCAGGTCGATGGTGTTGCGTAATGCCTGACCAGCGCCAGAGCCTTCGCAGATGGGTGATAAGTCGAGAACGGAGAGTGGAACGTTGATCATGAAGCGCACTATGCGGCAGACGCGTTACCGGGCCAAGGCGGCGCTGGTTTTTGCGGTTCTCCTGTGGAGCCATGCAGCACCTGCCGAGCAGGAGGTTATTGCCGTCAACAGCCTCGTCGGCGGTGCGCTGGATGCCTGCACCCGTCAGCCTGCGCAGGCCTGCGTCGATCTGGGCTGGTCGTTTGTCGGCTTGTCGCCCTCTGACGGTCTGACCGCTGCGCATCTCACCGAAGCACGACGTATCCTGGGTGTCTGGTTTGAAGCCTCCCAGACGTTGATCCCGGCGCGTGCCCGCACGATGGTTGGCCTGGGCATGCTCATGTTCGATGGGCGCGGCGCGGATCGGCTGATCGCGGGCTTCGACAGCAACGGTGACGGCACGGTCACCCAACGCGAGCTTCTGGCTGATGTCAGGCTGGATGATCGCCCGATGTCACAGGTCATCGTCGATCCCGATGCGGTCGACCGGGATGGTCTGGCACAGCGTCTGGAACTGCCGCCGGGCATGTTGCAGGGTATGTTTCAGTAGTTGATCGACCAAAGGACAGGGACTTATGAGCGACGCAGTCAAGACAGAACGGAATGGCGCGGTACTGGAGATCACGCTGGACCGCCCAAAGGTCAATGCCGTTGATGCGGCGACAAGCCGCGCCCTATCGGCTGCCTTCGATGAATTGCAGAACGACGATGCCTTGCGCGTCGCCATCCTGACCGGCGCGGGCGAGCGCATCTTCTCGGCTGGCTGGGATCTCTCTTCCTCCGGTGATGGCGACAACGATTGGGGTGCCGGCGGCTGGTGTGGCCTTTGCGAGCGCCACGATCTCCACAAACCCGTCATCGCCGCGATCAACGGTGCCTGCGTCGCTGGCGGGTTTGAACTGGCACTGGCCTGCGATTTCATGATTACCGCAGATCACGCCAGCTTTTTCCTTACGGAAGCGACCCTTGGCCTCACGGTCGACATCGGCACCATCCCGCGTCTGATGGGTCGCGTTTCCCAACAGGTCGCACTCGAGATGCTCTATACCGGGCGTAAGCTGGATGCCGCCGAAGCTGTTGCGATGGGACTTGTCCTTAGGAGCGTTCCCGCCGCGGATCTGATGACCAGCGCGCGCGAGCTTGCCGACCGGATTGCCGCGTCGGCCCCGCTGTCGGTCTCGGCCCTCAAGCAGATGGCCATGATCGCGGGTTCTGTCTCTCCGGAAATGGCCTATGCCGCACGCGATGCCGGCCGCCTGACCGGCCAGAAAAAGGTTCACGGCAGCCAGGACGCCCTGGAAGGCCCCAGGGCCTACATGGAAAAACGTGCACCGGTCTGGAAAGGCCGCTGAGGTCTGCATCTTTGCGTTGACGCCACCGCGTAGAGGGCTCAACGATACCATCGTCGGAACCTGGGAGGGCTGCCATGCGCACCACACCGCTCCATGATCGTTTTGGTGTCGAGATTCACGATGTCGACCTGCGTGAGGTGACCGCGACAAACGGCTACACGGAAATCCGGGAAGCCTTCGAGAATCACTCCCTGTTGTTCTTCCGCAATCAGTCGCTTAACGACGCTTCACATCTGGCGTTCGGGCGTTTGTTCGGTCCCGTGGAGATCCGCGAAAAGGAGCCGGAGAAACATGAGGCGGTGATGTCGCTCGTTTCCAACCGGCTGGATGACGACACGCTTGCGACCCAGGAAGAAAGCCGGCGTGTCATGCAGATGAAGGCCAACCAACTCTGGCATACCGACAGCACGTTTCTGCCCTGGCCGGCCCTTGCCAACATCATCGCTGCCCGTGTTCTAAGCTCTACCGGCGGTCAGACCGAATTCGTCTCGACCCGCGCTGCCTGGGCCGACATGCCCGAAGATCTGCGCAGCCGTATCCGCGGGCGCGTGCTCAAGCACAGCTACGGCCATTCGCGCAAACGGGTTTCAGAGACAGCAGCCTCAGAGGATTTCATTGCGATGTGGCCGCCCACGGTGTGGAACGCCATCTGGCCCAATCCGTCGCACGGCGCAGAAGCGCTCTACATTGCCTCGCACGCCTATGGCGTCGAAGGCATGCCCGACGATGAGGGCCAGGCGTTGATCGATGAACTCACCGCGTTCTGCACCCAACCACACTATGTCTATTCCCACGACTATGCCGTTGGCGACGTGCTCATCTGGGACGAACGCGCCACCATGCATCGCGGCCGGCCCTGGCCCTACAAGGAAGAGCGTTCGCTCGCCAGCATCTGCATCACGGCAGGCCAGGCCGACGGCATCGAGCTCGTGCGGCCAGCGGCCTGACGCCTTTGCTTTTGTCAGTCCTGGTGAAGCTGCGCCATGCAGGTGATCTCGACGTTCGAACCTCCAGCCAGCCTGGTTGACTGGGTGGTGGTACGTGCCGGGGACCGGCCTTGGGCGAAGAACTCGCGATAGACCGCATTCATTGCATCCATGTCGTCAAGATCGGTCAGGTGAACCTCGACACGCACGATTTGCTCCATGGTGAGATCGATCGTGGCCAACAGGTGCCGGATGGTGTTCATGACAAGGCGTGTCTCTGCGCCGATATCTCCCACGGTATCGCCTCCACCCCGCATGTCCGTGGCGACGATCCCAGACAGAAAAGCATAGCGATCATCACACACGATCGGACTGAACGGCGCATCACCTGTCTCGATCACGGGATCGTTGATGTGGTTCGGCATGGTGTGTTCTCCGATGGCGCGGTGTTGAAACAACGATGCTGACGTTACCCACACTTTCCCGATGCTTCTATTCCCGCAGTTCCGGGCACGGGCGAGATTTCACGGGACTTGCGTGTATTCAGGCGAAACCGGCCGTTTCGGCGGGGCCAAACCATCTGTTTCGATAACCCGAGCCCGGCCTTCGATCTTGCGGCCATGGGCGCATTTGCCTAAACACGGAACTGGTGTGGGCCTGTAGCTCAACTGGTTAGAGCCGGCCGCTCATAACGGTCTGGTTGCAGGTTCGAGTCCTGCCGGGCCCACCACTCAACCTGACGCCGATAACTTGACGAAATATGTCTGTGTTCGCGGCAGGTAAACGCTGATGTCATGCACAGCCGTCGGACCAGTGAGTGGAACGCGGCGGCGTAAGTCGGTCTGCGCGGTGGTTGTTCTGGCAACGCGTGCTGCGGCTTTGGCGGATTCTTCGGCTGGCACACAGCCGTGAAATTGGTCAGTGGAGGGCTTCGTGGAAGGCCGTGGCCGCGCCGACAATACCCGCTTCGGCTCCCATGGCTGCCGGCTCGATGCGCACCTGATCTGTCATCCCGGACCAGCGGGCGCGGCTGACTGCCTCCGTGAGAGTGGTCAGGTAAAGCCCGCGAGCGCTGCCCAAACCGCCGCCAAGGACGATCAACTCCGGATCGGTGCAGTTCGACAGAACCCCAATCGCTTGCCCGGCAAGCTGGGCCGCCGTGTCAACGATGGTCCGGGCACGCAGGTCGCCCTCTTGTGCCAGTGCCAGTATGGCGCGGGCGCTGTGACGGCGCTGTGGGTCATAGGTCCGCTCGATGCCGTGACCAGAAGCGATTGCCTCCAGGCTGGTTGAATGTGTCTCGCCGCAGTTCTGGCAGGTCGATTGTGTGGGCGCGGTGGCAAGGACCAACGCCGCACCGTTGGCTCCGGGATAGGGCTTGCCGTCAAGGATGAGGCAGGGGCTGATGCCCGACCCGATCGACACATAGAGAGCATGGGATACGCCCTGCGCGGCACCGAATCTCAGTTCCGCCAATGCGCCCGCCCGCACATCGGAGACGAGATTCACCGGAATGTTGTCGATAAGGTCGTGGAAGTTGATGGCGCTCCAGTCTGCAAGCGCGTGACTGGTAATTTGCCCCTGATGATCAACGATTTCGCATATTCCCAGGCCAATGCCGCACACACCCAGTCCGCGGGCCGATGCAATGGCAATCAGCCTCGCGGACAGGGATTTTGTATCTTCGAATATATGGCCCGCGCCGCGTTCGGGACCGGTCGGAATTTGGTCCCGGACAAGGACTTCACCGGTGGAAATGTTGACCAGCCCGGCCGCAATCTTTGTGCCTCCGATATCGATTCCCAGTGCAATCGGGGAGGCCGGTTCAGCTGCGTCGCTCATGCAGTCTCGCCAAGGTACGTCGGCGCTACGCCTATGTAGAGACCAGCGGTTTCGGTGCCCATATTGTAGAGTTGGTACACGCTGCCCTGGGGCACAAAGAAGCCGTCTCCAGGTGTCAGTTCAAACCAGTCTGGGCCGCCGTCTTCCCTTTCTGGAAGCAAGATGTTGGCGCGACCCTTTTCAGAGTAGATGACCGAGTCACCGCCATGGTGCTTCGCCGAAGTCCGGCCGCCGGGCTCCAGGATGACCTCCACGGCAGTCAACTGGTCGGTCGAGGCGATGAGCCCCGTCAATGCCCGGGGATCGCCTGAGCACATCGACCACAACCGCTCGGATTTTCCGATCATGGTGAAATGGCCGGTTTCGTCGGCCTCCTGGCGTCCACCCGGCCAGTTTCCAAAGAACTGATCGCGCGAAAATTTGGATTCGGTCAGGAATGGCTTGGTGTGTGCGTATTTGCCGGAAGTCCCTGTCGAGGGCGGCGGTGCAAAATACTCCAGAACGCGAAGCTCTGTTCCGGGAAGGGCGAAAGCATTGTGCCAGGTGTCCTTCTGGAACATGACGGAATCCCCGGTCTCGGCCACCTGAACCTCACCGGTTTCTGGGTTTGTGATGACCATGCGTCCCTGCAGGACGATCAATATCTCGTCTGCCCCAAAAATGGTGCGAAACGATTCCGAATGGCGGAACCCACCACCGGCCGGCACCCCAAAGATAAGTTGGTGAATCTTTTCGCTCGACGCATAGATCCAGTCGTTGACCCGACCCGCCTCATCGTCACCCCACAAATAGCGGGTCACTTCAGCATAGGGGATTGCGGTGGGTTCCTTGAAATTTGGTCGAGGAGAACTTCTATAGGCCATATCAAATTGTCCCTTACAAAACGGTGAATGAACTTACCTGTGAATTCGGTGCGGGGTCCCAGCCTGACAGACCAGCCGCAGGGCCGGCGACGTTGCCGGCTACTGAACCGACAGGGTGGTGTTGAAGCTGTAGCGGTCGGCTCGAAACAGCGAATAGCTGATTTCGACTGCGTCGCCTTTCGTGTCTCGTGCGATTGCGTTCGCGGCAAGCAACGGTGCTCCCGGCGAAATCTCCAGGATCGTGGCTTCCTCAACGGTCGCCGCCTTGGCGGTCAGTGCGTAGTCCGCCCGAACCGGCCCGGAACCGGCCTGTTTCAGTTCAGCGTGCAGTGAGACGCTTTCAAGATCGGCGTTGGCAAGGTTAGGGCAACGCGTTTGTGGAATGCGACTCACCTCGATGGCAATCGGTTCTGTGTCCATGAACCGGGTGCGTTCAATTTCGAAAATCGTCGCGCCTGCCTCGAGTTTGAATAGGTCGACTTCTTCGATCGTTGCATCGCGCATCTGTCGAGAGATGACCTGCGAACTTGTCGTCATGCCGCGAAGGTTGGCCAGCTCGGTGAAGCTGCGGAGAACGTTTTGCTCGTTCACAATTGCCTTTTTGACAAACCAGCCCCGGGTTTCGTCAGACTCGACCAGTCCACGTGATCTTAACTTCGCCAATGCGCTGCGAACTGTGACCCGGCTGACGCCTAATACCTGCGCCAGTTCCCGTTCGCCCAACAGGCGATCTCCCACGCCCAGATTGCCTTCGCTGATCTCTTGCTCGATGCGCCGGGCGACGTCGTCATAGCGCAAAACTTGCGCGGATAAACCGTCTGTGTTACTTGCTTTGTTCATGGAACCAGTATCATACCAGATTGTAACCAAGTCAATGCCGAAGCGAGCGATCTGGTTTGATGCCTATGCAAACAGTTAACAAACTGGAGGTCTAAATGGGTTACGCCAGAAAATTGGCATTAGGGATTTTGGCAAGCGCCATGGTCTCGCTGACATTGTCCGGTGGGGCACTGGCAGACGTGCCGGAGTCCAAGGATCCGATCATCATTCCCATGAACAACTGGACGGGTGAGACGATCAACGCGGCACTCGCCGGGCAGATTCTCGAGCGTATGGGTTACAATGTGGAGTATGTGGCAATCGGGGCCATTGCCATGGCACCGGCTGTTGCCGATGGCGATATCACCTATGCTCCCGAGCTCTGGGACAACAACCTGGGTTGAGTATTGGCCAGCGCTTCTGGAAAGCGGTGAGGTCATTGATCTCGGCGAGGTCGGCATCGACGCGCGCGAAGGCTGGCTCTATCCCAAACATGTAGAAGAACTGTGCCCTGGCCTGCCCGATTGGGATGCGTTCCTGGGCTGCGCTGACATCTTCGCTACAGCGGAAACTGCACCGAACGGACGTTATCTCGACTATCCGGCCGAATGGCAAAGTCGTGGAGGCGATCTGGTGCGCGAAGAAGGACTTCCCTTCGAAGTCATTCCCGCCGGCAGTGAAGGCGCATTGGTTGCCGAGCTCAAATCCTCTGTCGCGCGCCAGTCGCCGCTGGTCCATGATGTTCTGGGCCCCGCACTGGTCGCTCTTCGAACACGACTATGGCTGGGTCGCGATTCCAGATGACCTGCTCAACAAGTACAGCATGCAAAAGCCCGCGCGTCTTCAAAGCTGGCTGGTCGGGCATGGTCGACAAGTGGCCGGTAGCTTCGCGCTTCATCATGAACTTCGCGATCGATAATGCCTCCCAGGAAGAACTGATGGGCAAGGTCGATAACGAGGGTGTCGATCTGATGGAGGCGACCAACGAATGGCTCGATAACAATCAGGATGTTTGGCAGCCCATGGTCGATCAGGCCATGGCTGGTTCCTGATAACCTGAACTGATGATTTCGGCCGGACCCCGAATGGCTTGCCATTCGGGGTCGGATCCGAAATTTTGCCATCACGTTGACGCAGAGACCATAGGCGAGGCGACTATGTCAGACGCGTCAATCGAGGGCGAAGTTGGCAAGCGGAAGCCCGGGACGGGCACCGAGCCCTGGGCCTGGCATCCGCCCTTGCCGCTCGAAGGCGCGCCGATCTTCGTCTTTCCGCCGAGGCCCCTGGCGGCGCTTCGATGGTTGGTTTCCGTTGGGTTCCTGTGGTCGTTTGTTCTGCCCTATGTCGGTTTGGCCGTCTTCACCTGGTATTTCCTGCAGCCTTCCCTGGTGCACTGTGTCCAGTTGCAGCCGGGCTGGATCGCAGAGATGTTCGCCCGCAATCTGGCCCTGATCGTCCTCGTGGCCGGCGGCCTGCACCTCTACCTCT
>CALSLK010000004.1 GCA_943787175.1 uncultured Alphaproteobacteria bacterium | reverse complement strand
CCAGCAATCCAGGCCCAGAGTCTCCGTATTGGGATTTGCCGGGTCGTAGTCGAACCGGTCCGGTGTCTGCTCGCCGTCGGGTGCCTGCCATGAGAGCTTCCCCTCGCCGGCTGCCGTGTTGGCGCTCCCGGCAGAGTGCAGGTAGATTGGCGTCATGGTCGTGCCGGCAGGCGGCCAGGCATCGGCATCGCGCCAGGTATCGCTGCCCAGGGTGTAGTAGTGAACCGCGCCGTTGTCGCCAAACCCGTTGTCCCTGCCCATCAGATAGCGATCAAAAAACGCGACGTAGGCGTCCCAGCGCGCCGCACCGGTCCCATCTGCGACGGGCAGAATGCCGGCACGGTGGTTGAGATCCGGCGTGTTTTCGTGATCGCCCGGGCCGATCAGGAGATGCTGGTTGCCGGTTTCGGCATTGTTGGCCGCCATGATGCGCCAGTCGGCGATGGTCGGGCCCAGATAGTTGTCGTACCAGCCGCCCCAGTGTAGCACCGGTATCTTGATGCTCTCATAGCCCTTCAGCAAAGAATGTGCCTCCCAGAACGGTGAGGGCAGGGGATTGTCCATGAGTTCATCGAAGTAGGATGACGGCGCGCCTGCGGCATTGGCCATCTCGGCCATGGGCAGGTGCCAGTAATCCAGCCTGGAAAGATCCTGATAGGTCTGGTCGGTCATGGAAATCGCCCAGGTACCCACCGTGTTCACCTGCAGGCAGCCGTAACGCATGGTTGCCTTGTAACGGTCCAGGCTGATATCGCCGGGCGCCACGCAGACCAGGGCTTCGTGGCCGCTTACCGCTCCGGCGTAACTGGTGAAGCCGAAGTAACTTTCACCCCACATGCCGACCCGACCATTCGACCATGGCTGCCCGGCGATCCAGTCGATCGTGTCATAACCATCGGGAACTTCGTTGGCCGCAAGGTTTGGTTCGAACAGGCCTTCGGATCCCCACTTTCCACGAACGTCCTGCACCACCGCAGCGTAGCCCTGACGTACCCAGTGGTCGGCGATGACCGGCATGTAGCAATAGGGCTCGGTCTTGCCATAGGGCATGCGGGTCAGGATCGTGGGAAAAGGCCCGTCGCCTTCCGGCAGATAGACATCGGTGGCCAGCCTCGTGCCATCGCGCATGACCACCATCTCATTGCGCAAGATTTCTCCGGCCTGGACACGATCGGGCAGGTTGCTGGGAATGCGTTCGTAGGCGGCTACTTCAAACTTGTCTGTCTGGGCCGCCAGGCCTTCGGTCTGATCTCCGGACATGAAGCGTGCTCCTTATCTTGGCCCTGAATGCGCCAGGACACTGTAGCCGCGTTCTTCCGTGTCATCCTGCACTTGTCGCGTGTCGCAGGTCACCAGACCTGTTTGGGGCCTCTGGGCGTCATGGACGTGGTGATGCCGTGCAGGGCACGGGTTCGGGCTTCCAGACCTGCGGCCAGCGTTTCGGCAAGATCGAGCGCCGCGCGTAGTTCGGTGGTGCTGTAGTAGGTCAGATAGTCGTCGGCGAGATCGGGCTTGCCTGCGTCGATCAGCGTTTGCGCGGTCGCCAGCACGCCGGGCATGGCAGTGAGGAGGCGTTGCTCGACGGCCTGCCAGATCGCGGTGACCTCGGGCAGATAGGCTCGTGATGCTGGGAGATCAGGTAGAGCAGTCGTTTGAAGACTGCTGTTGCCGAACGGGTTGACTCAATGCCTTGAGAAACGTCGGACATGCTGCTCGGTGTGGCGCAGGTCGATGAACCGGGCATCCTCGCCGGTCGTGAGATAACGGTGCTGGCGGAATTCTTCCGGCACCTCGCGCACACCCATGAACACCGGCACGAACGGTGCTGCGATGGATCCGATCTGGGTATGCCAGAGGTGGCGCAGGGCGGTGTGATCGGGGTGATGCAGCGGCACGACCTGACCGTAACCGGCGGTATCACCGGTCAGGCGTTCGGTGCGGATGGCCCACATCATGTCGGTGATGCCGATCTTCTCAGGACGCGCTGCACGCTGGCGCATTCGTCCTCGATCCAGGCAACGCCCTCCCATTGCATCTTGCCGTCGCCATAGATGTCGGCTGGCATTGAACGGTTTTCCGGCAGCAGGGTCATACCAGCCCTGGTCGACGGCAAAGCTCAGGTAGTTGGGTGCGTAGAGAAAATCTGGATGGTCCGGTGCTATCGACGGGCACATCGCCGATGTAACCAGGCCTTGACGCGCGAATGTCATCGGCACCGACCCGCTCAGCGCACCACAGGCCCTGGCTGCCGGCATATTCGATGACAATCCAGGCCTCATCGGGATCGGCGATGATGTGGGAATTGCCGCCATAGGTCGAATAGCCGTGTTCGGCGATCAGGGCGCCGATCAACTCGACGCCTTCGCGCGCCGTCGTTGCGCGTTCGATCACGATCCGGGCGAGGTCGCTGTAGTTGGGGCCGGACTGGATCGGGGCGTGTCATGGCGACCAGTTCCTGGCGCGACGGCGACCAGATATCGCGCACGGCCACACCATGTTCGTTCAGCCCGCCATTGGTCAGGGGTGCGGGAACGCCCAGGTAATAGGTGTAACTCACGCGGATATGCCGGACGGTCTGGGCTGCCTGGGGAATCTGGGTCATGATCCCCGGGCATGGCTGCCTGGGGTGTCACCCCGACCGTGATGGTCGCATCGGCATCGTGGGTCCGGCGCGGCATGATCTCCAGCCAGTGGCTTGAGGGTTCGTCGCCATAACCTGCCAGATAGGCAATGCCGTCTGCCGTGTGATTCTTGCCGACATACAATCCGTAGCTCAAAGGGGGCCTCCGTTTACTCGGCTTTGATTGCTTTCGATCATCGCCCGACCCAATCGGTCAGGGGGGCGAGTAGCCAAAACTCTGGTTCAACCCCATGCAAAGTAGAAATTGGGCTTCTACAACGCCGCGCCATCGAATCCTTCGGATTCCAGCAGCAACGTATTGCCGACGGCTGTGCGTTAAAGTTCACTCCGAATTCGTGGACATAGCAAGCCGATGATCCACGCTGGCCTCAGGGTTCACGATCTGCTCTAACTCCGCGGTCAAATTTGGATCAACGGGGCGATCGCACAAGCGGCCGCACCGAACGGAGGGGTGCCATGCAGGACAGTGCCAAGGTCGTTATCATCGGCGGCGGGGTCGTCGGCTGTTCCATTCTTTTCCATCTGGCCAAGTATGGTTGGAAGGACTCGCTCCTGATCGAGCGCAGCGAACTGACGTCTGGTTCGTCATGGCATGCTGCCGGCCAGATCCACACGATCTCGTCGGACCCCAACATCTCGCGCCTGCAGGGCTACACCATCAATCTCTATAAGGAGCTTGAGGAACTGTCGGGCCAGTCGGTCGGGCTCCACAACACCGGTGGGTTCTATCTGGCGTCCAACGAGGTCTGGCACGATTATCTCAAACGTGAGCGTTCCAAGGCCCGTTACATGGGTCTGGATCAGGAATTCATCAGTGTCGAGGAAGCCGCACGCCTCCATCCGCTGATCGATCCCTCGCGTTACATTGCCGCCCTGTGGGATCCACTTGACGGCGATATCGACCCCTCCGGCGTGACCTATGCCTATGCTAAGGCGGCCAAGGCGCTGGGTGCCGCCTACGTGACCCATAACCCCGTTCTCGAAACCAACCAGCGCCCGGATGGCAGCTGGGATGTGGTGACCGAACAGGGCAACGTGCATGCCGAATATGTCGTCAATGCCGGTGGCCTGTGGGCGCGCGAGGTTGGCCACATGGCGGGCATTCATCTGCCCGTGCAGCCCATGGAACATCACTACCTCATCACCGAGGACATTCCCGAGATCGCCGAGCGCGAGGAACGACTGCCCGCGGGTATCGATTACGAAGGCAACATGTACTTCCGTCAGGAACGCGACGGCATGTTGCTGGGAACCTATGAACCCCATGCCACGCCCTGGTCGGTTGGCGGCACGCCGATGGATTTCGGTCACGAACTGCTCCAGCCTCAGATCGATCACATCGCGGATCGCCTTGAGCTGGGTTTCGAACGTATTCCCGCACTGGCCAAGGCCGGCATCAAGAACATGATCAACGGCCCGTTTACCTTCGGGCCCGATGGCAATCCCATGATTGGCCCCGTGCCGGGCATGCGGAACTACTGGGTGGCAGTGGGCGTCATGGCGGGCTTCTGCCAGGCTGGCGGTGTCGGCCTGTGCATGGCCGAATGGATGATTGATGGGGAACCCAGCGTTGATGTCTGGGCCATGGATGTGGCCCGTTTCGGCCCCTTCGCCACGCCCGAATGGGGCACGGTGAAGTCGTCGGAAAACTACGAACGCCGTTTCGTGATGACGTTCCCCAACGAGACTCTGCCCAAGGGCAGACGCCAGATGACCACGGCACTTTACGACCGCCTGACTGCGAAGGGTGCGGTCTGGGGCACGGCCTTTGGTCTGGAAAACGTTCTGTGGTTTGCCGACGGGCCCGAAGATGCCCATGAAGACCCGACCTTCCGGCGCTCGCGCGCCCACGACTATGTCGCGCGCGAGGTCGAGGCCGTGCGGAATGCCGTCGGGGCCGTCGAGGTGGCGAACTTTGCCAAGCATGAGTTCAAAGGGCCTGGAGCTCGAGCCTTCCTGGACCACGTTCTTGCCGGACGCATTCCCAAGCCGGGCCGCCTGACCCTGACCCCCATGCTGACGCCCAAGGGCAAACTCTACGGTGACCTCACCGTCGCCTGCCTGGCGGATGATCACTTCGTGCTCTTTGGCTCGGGCGCCATGCAGCAGGCGCACCGCCGCTGGTTCGATGCACGCCTGCCCGAGACCGGTGTCACCTATCGCAACCGCACCGACGAGTTGCATGGCATCGCGATCTCCGGACCCAAATCACGTGACCTTCTGGCGCGCCTGACCCGTACTGATGTTTCGAATGAGGCGCTGAAGTTCCGTGACACCCGCGAGATGTTTGTTGGTGGTGTTCCGGTCCATCTCAACCGCGTCTCGTTCTCCGGCGAGCTGGGTTATGAGATCTATACCGCGCCGCAATTCCTGATCCGGCTTTCCGAAGCAATCGAGGAAGCGGGCGAGGATCTGGGTCTGCGCTGGTATGGCGCACGTGCGCTCATGAGCATGCGCCTGGAAAAGAGCTGGGGCGCCTGGACGCTCGATTTCCGGCCTGATTTCACGGCGGCCGAAAGCGGGCTCGATATGTTCATCAACTGGGACAAGTATTTTGTCGGCAAGGAAGCGGCCCTGGCCGAGAAAGTGGCCGGCCCGACAAAACGCATGGTCACCATGATCGTGGAGACCGACGATATCGATGTCTCCAACGATGAAGCAATCCTGAAGAACGGCGAAGCCGTGGGATATGTTTCCTCTGGCGGGTACGCCCACCACGTCGGCAAATCCATGGCGCTTGGTTACGTGCCCAGCGAACTGGCGGCTGCGGGTTCTGAAGTCGATGTTGAAATCAATGGCACGCTTTACCGCGCCGAAATCATTGGTGAACCACTCTATGATTCCAATGGCGGGCGGATGCGCTCCTGAGTTTGGTAGTTACGGCTCGGGAGGGCTGAAAAATGGCTGGTACACTGGTTGTCATCGGTGCGGGCGATGTGGCGATGAAGATGGTGCAGGGTCTGCTCCATCAGGGACGCCTTGATCGGCTCGTTCTCACCAACATCCGAACAGAGCGGCTGCGCGATCACGTTGATATGCTGGCGAGCGCCCATGGTATTCCCATCGAACTGATCGAGCTGGATGGTTGCGATCATCGCGCGGTCACACATGTCCTGCGTGACAGCAATCCCGATCTGATCCTTCAGGCCGCAAGCCTGTTTGGTCCCTGGGCCGTGATCGGTAGCGATCATCCCGTAATCCGTCACCTCTCGGCTTCGGGTATCGGCATTCAGCTTCCCAACCAGCTGCCCGTGCTCACCACGGTCATGCGGGCAGTGCGGGATCTGGGGCTGACCTGTCCGGTCGCCAACATTTCCGCACCCGATGTCACCCACCCGGTTCTGGCAACCCAGGACCTGGCTCCCACGGTCGGGCTGGGCAATGTCTCCATGCATCTGTTGCGCGCCCGTCAGGCCTGGCGCACACGGCAGGCGGCATCAGACGATGCCATCAGCGAAGCGCCGCTGCTGCGCCTGATCGGTCATCATTGCCACGTCTATGGTGTCATGCAGGCGAACTATCCGGGCAACCCCGATGAATCGACCCGGGTCTTCCTGGGCGAAAACGGTGAGCGGGATGACCTTCTGGCCTATGAAGGCCGGCCGTTTGCTGCCGGTTCCATCTACAACGTCATTACCGCGGTCTCGGCATTGCCGGTGCTCTCTGCCTTGCTGCCTGATGGGCCGGCGACGCGCTATTCCACGCCCGCGCCCTTTGGACATCCCGGTGGTTATCCGCTTCACATTGAAGCAGGCAAGATTGCTTTTGACCTGCCTCCGGGCGTTTCAGAGGCCGATGCCGTAGCCTTCAACTGGGCCATGGGCAAGCTTGATGGGATTGAGGCCATCGATGCCGACGGTACAGCACATTTCACCGAAACAGCCTGCGCCCATGCCGCCAAGGTGGACCCGCGCCTGGCCGAGCCGATCAATCCCAACGACCTTGAAGAGCGCACCAGGCTGTTGCTGGAAGTCGTCAACGCGGCGCTCTGAGGCCGGAGTCAGGACTTCCCGATTTCGTCGAGATTGATGCCCGTGGTTTCCACACGGCAGCCCCAGGTGACGGCTGCTCCCATCAGGGAGGTCGTCACCAGAATCCACAACAGAACCTGCTCGCCAATCTCATGAAGCAGGATGGGAAACAGGAAGACCGTGGTGACCGCGCCGATCTTGGCAAAGGATGCTGCAAATCCGGCGCCGCGTCCGCGCACGGCGGTGGGGAAAACCTCGCCTGCCAGCAGATAGGTCTGGGCGTTGGGGCCCATGTTGGTCATGAAGTTGAAGAGCATGAAGCCGACAAAGATCAGGATCGTGGCCATAGGGTCGCTCATGCCCACGGCCATGGATGCAATGAACAGGCCCACCGCGCATCCGATGAAGCCCAGAACCTGCAGCCGGATACGTCCCAGACGATCAGCCAGAAGCACGGCGGCCAGGATGCCCACGATCAGAAGAACATCAAGAAATGCAGCACCCTTGGCGGCGAGGATTTCGTTGCCGATAAGGTCTGCCAGGGTGTTGGGGTGATCCTTGCCATGGCCAAAGGACGCGGCCAGCACCAGAGGCGTGAAGATGCCGATGCCATAGGTGCCCAGGTCCTGCAGGAACCAGGGCACGGCTGCCAGGATCGTGGCGCGGCGATGACGGCGGTTGAAGAGATCGCGAAAGCGCGAGCCGTCGCGTGGGCTGTGGGTTTCATGGTGCAGGCCGGCCTTCTCCAGCACGACCTGCGTGGGATATGGCGGGGCCCTGTTCAACAGCCGCAGGGTTGCCTTTTCTGCTTCCTGTGTGCGGTTGCGTGACAGGAGCCAGGGCGCGCTCTCGGTAATGGTGAACCGGCCGATCAGGACCAGCAGGGCAGGGACCAGTGCAGAGGCATACATCCAGCGCCAGGCGTCCAGTGCAGGATCGTTCGAGAGCACGACATAGCCGATCAGGGTGCCGACCAGCGCCCCGACAGCCTGGAAACCGAAGGCCGAGAGCACCAGCTTGCCCCGTGTTCTGCTGGGGATCGCTTCGGAGATGATGAGATGGGCCGTAGGGTAGTCACCACCCAGCGCGACACCGGTGCCGAACAGGCAGATCACCAGCCACCAGTAGCCGGTTGAAAGCGTCAAAAGAGCAAGGAAAACACAGAACAGCGCCATTTCGACGATGAAAATCGTGCGTCTGCCATAGCGATCGGCAAGGCCGCCCAGGGACGATGCGCCAACCAGAATGCCAAACAGGCTGGCTGCACCGACAACGCCGGTCTGGAGGGGATCGAGTCCCCAATCCCTGCCGATCAGGGGCAGAGCAACGCCGGTCATGAAGACGACCATGCCTTCAAAGAACTTGCCTGCGGCAGCCAGGCCCCAGATGCGCCATTGCATGCGCGTCATGGGGGAGCCCGACACTTCCGTACCGTCCGGCAAACAGGCGTTTCGTCGATATAGGCCTGAACCGACGCTTTTCTGATGTCTTCCTGGTTGGGCATCTAACCGGTCATTGCTTCAAGCTCATCACGCGTCAGTTCGATACCAAAGCCCGGTGCATCGCTGGGCACCAGGGAACCGTTGACCGGCACGGTCATGCCTGGTGTCGGGCGCCAGCCTTCCTCAAGCGGAACGCCGGACGCGGAATCGACCAGGAATTCGCCCCAGGTGTTGGACGACATGGCGTGACAGGCATGCTGGCCAAAGGAATCATTCATGCCGCCATGGAGTGCGACCTGCAGACCCGCACCCTCTGCGATATGTCCGATCTTCTGTACGGCTGTGACGCCGCCAACCCAACGGATGTCGGGTTGGAAGATGTCGACGCTGCGTTTGGCTGCGGCTTCCATGAAGGGCAGATGCGTGACCCAGCGCTCACCGGTTGCCAGGGTCTGCCAGGGAACCCGGCGGCGCATCTCCTCGAACCCCTCGTAGTCTTCAGGGTAGAGGAAATCCTCAAGCCATTTCAGGTTGTAGGGGCGCATGCGCTCGGCAAAACGCACCATGAATTCAACGCTTCCGACCGACCAGCAATCCATCATCAGCTCGCGTTCGTCACCGATCGCTGCGCGCGCCAGACCGGCAAGATCCTCGGCACGGTCGAGCGAGACGTTGCCCAGTGCTTCACCATAGGGGCAGGGGACCTTGATGGCTTCGAAACCACATTCCAGCATCCAGTCGAAATCCATACCCGTGGCGTAACAGTGGACCTTGTCGCGTGCGGGTCCGCCCATCAGTTCATAGACCGGTACGCCCAGCAGCTTTCCCTTGAGGTCCCAGAGGGCGAGATCAACGGCGCTGATCGCGTAGCTGGTCAGACCGCCGACGCCAAACAGGCTGGCGTGGTTGAACATCATGTCCCAGGTGCGTTCGGTCGCCATCACGTTTTCTCCGGTGATGAGCGGCGCCAGGAATTCGTTGATAATCGGCACAACCGGGCCGGCATGTCCGGTCATGCCCATGCCCCAGGTGCCGTCTTCGGCAAAGGCCATGCAGACCGTGTCGGACCACGGGGTGTCGTGATAACTGCCCCGGCCGGTGAATTCGCGATATCGCGCCAGGGTGTTGCCGCCATCGACAAGCAGCTCTGATTTGGCGCGTGGCGACGTTGCGCGACCCAGACGTGAGCCATCTCTCAAAGGTGCTGCGACTATCCGCTCAATCTTCATTGCGCCAAATCCCACTGTGCCAGAGGACGGTAACCATACAGGCGAGCGTTGCTGGAAATCACGTCTTGTTGCTGTTTTGCGCGGTGTAAGCGAACATAGTCGCATGACGACTCGCGGATGCACCCTGATTCAGTGGTTCCCGCGCCTGCTTCTGGTGACTCTGCCGGTGTTGGCCCTCATAGCCGTGTCGCCCGCCCAGGCCGAGTATGATTGGGGGCTTCCCGAGTGGCTCGACCCACCGCTGGTGCCAGCTGACAACCCGATCTCGCAGGCCAAAGTCGATCTTGGCCACCGTCTGTTCTTTGATCTTGATCTCTCGGGCCCGCGCTACATGGCCTGTGCGACCTGTCATGAGCCGGCACTGGGTTTCACCGATGGCCGCGAGACATCAGTCGGTATTACGGGTGACATCCACCCGCGCAACAGCATGGGCCTTGTCAACGTCGCCTATCACAGGGTGCTGACCTGGGCCGATCCCGCGCTCGACAATCTGGAAGATCAGGTCCGTGTGCCGCTCTTTGGCATCAATCCCATCGAGATGAACGTCGCAGGCAACGAGCTGAGTGTGCTCAATAACTTCATCAACGATCCGATTTATCCCGGCATGTTTGCAGCGGCGTTCCCGGAAGCCGATGGCGCCATTGACTATGACCTCATCGCCAAAGCGCTTGCGACCTATGTGCGCACCATGGTTTCGGCGCGGTCGCCCTATGACCTCTACACCTATGGCGGCAACGAAAACGCGATGACCGAGGCGGCATTGCGCGGTGAGGACCTGTTCTACAGCGAACGTCTGAACTGCGGCGTTTGCCATAGCGGCATTCACTTCACCGATGCCATTCCCCTGCCCACGTTCCACAACAACGGTCTCTACAACATCGATGGCGAGGGCGGCTTGCCCGATGGCAACCGTGGTCTCTTCGAGCATTCCGGTGACCTTGGAGACATGGGCCGCTTTCGCACGCCCAGTCTGCGCAACGTTGCTGTCACCGGGCCCTACATGCATGACGGTTCGCTGCCTGACCTTGATGCCGTGATCGATCATTATGCGGCGGGTGGCCAGGCGGCACGTCTTGGTGATCGCTCGCCCCTGGCTTCGGAATTCGTCACCGGCTTTGAACTCACCGACCAGGAGCACGCCGATCTCAAGGCGTTCCTGGAGAGCCTCACCGATGAAACCTTCCTGACGGACCTGCGATTCCAGACGCCCTTCCAGTAATAACTTCTGCCAGCAAGGCTATCTCTCCTGTGGTTCGCACAGTACCGTTGAGTAAGGGGTTAGGATTCAGGGGCTGAACCATGGCAATGAAACGCGAAATCGGGATTATCGGGCTGACGTTCATCGGGGTTGGTGGCGTCATCGGCTCGGGCTGGCTGTTTGCCCCGATGAGTGCGGCAAAACTTGCCGGGCCTGCCGCGATTCTTGCGTGGGCGATCTGCGGCGTGGTGTTCCTGCTGCTGGCGCTGACTTACGCGGAAGTCTGCGGGCGGCTTCCGGTTCCAGGTGGCCTTGCACGCCTGCCGTTTTTTACCCACGGACGCCTGGTCGCTGCCGCGATGGGTTGGACAGCGTGGGTCGGCTACCTGACCACCGCGCCCATCGAAACCGTCGTGATGCTGCGCTATCTCTCCGAGCCTTTCCCCTGGCTTCAGTCGAGCGAGACCAGCCATAGTTTGAGTGCGGTCGGCGTTGCGGTTGCGGTGGCATTGCTCGCCCTGATGACGGTTCTCAATGCCTTTGGCGTGGCGCTTTTCACGCGCATCAACAGTGGCCTGACCTCGGTCAAGATCTTCATTCCACTACTGGTCGCGGGCCTGCTGATTGCCGACCGCGTAACCATGGCCAACTTCACGTCCACGCCTTCATTTATGCCGATGGGTTGGCATGGTGTGCTCTCGGCGATTGCGACCGGCGGCGTCGTGTTTGCCTTTGTCGGCTTTCGCCATGCCATCGATATGGCCGGCGAAGTCAGGCGCCCGCAATTCACCATACCGATCGGGCTGGCCCTATCCATCGTGGTCTGCCTTGTGATCTACACCGGACTGCAGATCGCGTTCATTGGTGCTCTGCCGTCGGCCGACCTTGCCAAGGGTTGGGCCAGCCTCGATATCGGCCATTCACTTGGGCCCCTGGGCGCACTGGCTCTGGGGCTGGGTATGGTCTGGCTTTCGGTCTTTATTCTGGCAGGTGCTGTTATCGCGCCTTTCGGTGGTGCGTTGATCTCAACGGGCTCGAATGCGCGGATCGGCCTGGCTCTGGCCAACAACGGCTTCTTCCCGGTGATCTTCACCAAATTGTCTGGAAAACTGGTTCCCCTTAATGCCCTGATCCTCAACCTTGTGATTGGCGTTCTGATGGTCCTGTTCATGCCATTCAGCGAACTCCTGGCACTCAATGGTGCCGCTCTGGTGTTCTCGCTGGCAGTGGGGCCGGTCACATTGCTGGCGATCCGCCGCCAGGACCCGCACGGGCGGGGCACCTTCCGGTTGCCTGCGGCAGGGCTGGTCTGTTTCATCACCTTCACCGCATCGACCCTGATCGTCTATTGGTCCGGCTGGGACACAATGTGGCGTCTGGGTTTGGCGATGGCCGTTGGCGCCGTCCTGTTCTTTGGCATGCATATCATGCGTGGTGGTCACCATCTGGATTACCGTTCTGCCCTCTGGCTGGTCCCCTATTTTGGCGGATTGATGCTGTATTCCTGGCTGGGCAGCTTTGGCGGTGGTCTGGGAATCATTCCGTTCGGCTGGGATATCCTGGTTGGCATTGCGTTGAGCGCAGTCTGCCTTTACTTCGCGGTCAGAGGCCGGCTGCCTGATGCAGAAGCTGCGAAACATCGTGGTCAGCATGCCGAAGAAGCTGAATCCTGAAGTGAGCCGGCACGGATAGGTTCTGTTGTCATCGCCAGCAGACCCGTCGACCTGACCCGGGTTCTGGTTACTCTGCTTCCGGACGCCAGCCGTAGACCGAGCCGTTTTCCCAGCTGTCGACGAATTCCTCGATGGAGGTTGTCCATGATTCGGTCATGTCTTCGTTGAAGTATTCGAAAATGATTCCGTCCGGCGCATGCAGGGAATAGAGGACGACCCCTCCGTTCTCTCCGCCCCATTCGTCATGGGGCAGGGCGTCAACCGGAGAGAGCGCGTAGTCACCCTTCTTTCGGACGATGCGTTTGGTCGTGCCGTCGGGCTGCAACTCGTCGAGATGCTGCTCGCCTTCGAGCACCAGGGTCATGGTCGAGGCGCGGTGGCGGTGTCGCCGGCAATGGCCGTTGTTGATGTAGCGCAGCATCATGTCCAGGCGTCGACTTTCCAGATCGTAGCCGAGCAGGCTGAACTCGAACTCCACGTGAAACGCCGTGCAACTGGGATCCGTGACATGGCGCCATTCCACCCTTTGGGGATCGTAGTGACTGTAATTTGTGGTCATGGCTGGTTTTCCTTCTCCGGCGGTTCGCTCCCAAACGGGATTCAGGTGGCGTAGGTGTTTTCGCCTTTGCTGGCGTTGACACCCGTCAGATATCCCTGGATCGCATGACGCATGGCGGCCAGGTCACCGCGGCCGAAGTGGCCGGGATAGACGGCGGTGGCCGGAAGCGCCAGGAGGCGTTCCATGGAGGTGCGAAACGCCTCACGGTCGGCATCGTTGGTGCGCTCGACGGGTTCGCCGTCGTAGACGAAGTCGCCATCCCAGACGAGGGTTTCGCCGGTGAAAAGGACGCCTGTCCCGTCTTCAAAGAGTGCACTGGCGCCCGATGTGACGCCGGGCAGGTGGCAAACGCGGAACTGGCGATCGCCGAGGTCGATGACGTCGCCATCATGAAGAAGCCGGGTCGGTTGCGAGGCCGGCATGACGTGGCTGGCGGGGTCGAAGTCAGCATGCGGCAGGGCTGCGAAGGCGCCATCCAGATACCATTGGGCCGCAGTGTTGATACGGTCGGGCTGTTCGACACGGTGTGCATCGTTTGCGTGAATCCAGCGTTCATCGAACTGGTGCAAGCCTCCGGCATGGTCGTAGTAACCCATGGAAGCAAAGGCGATCACCGGCTTGTCGGTGATCGTTTCCACGAAGGCGCGCAAGGGTGCGACGCCAATGCCGGTTTCCACCAGCAGAGCGCGTTCCGCACCCTCGACCAGCCACATGCTGCCGCCACCGTATTCATGGACATGGGTTTCGCGCACCCGGCGCACGCCGTTTTCGTCCGCTGCTTCGATGGCGAACCAGTCCTGCGCGACGGGAAGTTCGGTGTGCTCGCTCATCGGCCGACCGCGTAACACTGGCGACGGGGGCTTGCTGCTGCTTTCAACATCGGTCCCACCTTCGACGCCATGGTCATGGAATTGTAGTGGGTCCATTGCGGATAGATCTGCAGCTTGTGACCACGCCGGTCGAGCTCTTCGAGTGTGGCCTTTGGGAAATGCTCTTCGATGGCCAGGGAACCGGCATCCCATTCACGCGGATAGAACGAACTGGGCAGATGATCGGTGTAGAAGCTTGGCGCATCGAGGGCTTCCTGCAGGTTCATGCCGTGATGCACATGGCGCAGGAAGGCATGGAGCGCCCATTGGTCCTGCTGGTCGCCGCCCGGCGTTCCGAACACCAGATAGGGATTGTCCTGATGCAATGCCAGGGTCGGTGTCAGGGTCGTGCGTGGGCGTTTGCCCGGCTGCAGACCGTTGGGATGGTCGTCATCGAGCCAGAACATCTGGCCGCGCACGCTGACTGGAAAGCCAAGACCTGGCACGGCAGGAGAGCCTGACAACCAGCCGCCACTGGGTGTGGCCGAGATCATGTTGCCCCACCGGTCGATAATATCGAAATGGCAGGTGTCGCCATGGCTTTCGGCCTGGAACTGGGTCATCGACTGCCATGCCGGTGCGTCGCTTTCGCCATCCACAGTCATCTGTGCATTGGCCACATTGGTCGAGCCCAGTGCGCGCAGCCTGATTTCGCCGCCATACCCTTCAATAGAACCAGGAGGCAGGTCCATGCGCGCCTGTCCGCTGATCAGCTTGCGCCGATCTTCGTTGTAGGCGTCGGAAAGCAGGACATCGAGCGGTACATCGACAAAGGCAGGGTCGCCATAAAACGCTTCGCGGTCGGCCATGGCCAGCTTGGCACATTCCTGCACGGTGTGGACGAAATCGGCGCTATTGGGACCCATGGCCCCGACATCGAACCCCTTCAGAAGGGCAAGTTGCTGCAGCAGAACCGGAGCCTGGGACCAGGGCCCTGCCTTGCACACGGTGTAATCGCCATAGTCGAGCGTCACCGGTTCTTCGACCGCCGCACGCCAGTTGGTCATGTCATCGCCGGTCAGAAATCCGGCATGCGCCTCGCCAGAGGTATCCATCACCGGCTCGCGCATGAAGGTATCGACGGCCTCGGCAACAAACCCTTCGTACCAGGCCCTGCGTGCCGCCTCGACCTGCTCTTCGCGGTCACTGCCCGCGGCCTCGGCCTCGTGGATCACGCGCTCATAGGTGTCGGCCATCTGGGGCAGGCGATAAAGCGTTCCGGCTTCAGGTGCACCGTTTTCGATGCCGTATGCCTGGGCCGAGGTAGGCCAGTGCTCGACCATGAAATCACGCCCACGGCTGAGCACGTTGGCAACGGTCGGTGTCAGCAGGAAGCCGTCGCGCGCAATCGAGACGGCAGGTTCCAGTACATCGCGCACGGTAAGGCTGCCGTAATCATGCAGCACGCGCATCCATGCACCGAACGTACCGGGCACGACGACCGGCAGATGACCGATGCCCGGCATCACATCCAGCCCCATGTCACGCAGTGCTTCGGAGCGAATGGCTGAGGGTGCGACACCCTGACCGCAGATCACCTCGACCTTCTGATTTTTCTCGCTCCACAGGATGATCGGGACATCCCCGCCGGGACCATTCTGGTCGGGCTCCACCACGTTCAGGACACAGCCAGCAGCAACGGCTGCATCAAAAGCATTCCCGCCCTTTTCCAGCATGGCCATGCCCGCCGCACTGGCCTGCCAATGGGTGGAGGTCACCATCCCGAAGGTGCCTACAAGTTCCGGGCGTGAATGCAGCATGGCTCTCTCCTTGGATGTCGCGAATTGCTGTTAGTATAGATCACAAGCAAACTGCCGCCAGACACTGGTGGAAAGGTTCTGGCTTCAAATGATCCTATCTCTCACCTTTGCCTGCGCGCTGCTCTTTGCCGGCATTCATGTTTTTATCGGTCACCTCCGGGGTCTGCACGGCCAACAGCGGAGTGGGTGGTTGTCATTCAGCGGCGGCGTGGCGGTGACGTATGTCTTTCTCCACGTTCTCCCCAGCCTGACCGAACACAACGAAATCCTGGCCCATGACAACCCGTCACTGGAATGGTTGGCCGACCACATCGTCTATCTGCTGGCTCTGATGGGGCTCATCACGTTCTATGGCCTGGACCGCACGGTCACGGCGTCACGACGGACGCAGCTTGCCGCGACCGGCGTGGACGAGGCCCACAACACGGTCTTCTGGGTCCATATTGGTGCCTTTGCGGTCTACAACTTCCTGATCGGTTATCTCTTACTCAACCGGGAGGACCACAGTCTGCAGGCGCTGGCGCTTTATGCTGTGGCCATGGGTCTGCATTTTCTGACCGGTGACTACGGCCTCTTTGACCACCACAAGAAACTCTATCAGAGCCGTGTGCGCTGGATCGTGGCGGTGGCGCTGTTGGCTGGATGGGCGACGGGCGCGTTGATCGAACTGCATGATCCCACCATCAGCATCATCTTTGGTTTCCTGGCCGGCAGCGTGATCATGAACGTGATCAAGGAAGAGTTGCCCGAGGATCGTGAGAGCAGGTTCCTGCCCTTTGCCCTGGGAGCGGCAGTTTATGCCGTCATTGTCCTGGTTGCGGACTGACCGTGATGGCGACGGAATAGAGCAGGGCATCGGGCGAGCGTGCGATGGCGCGGCCCTCCCAGGGCTCCTCATCCACATGCAGGCAATCGCCTTCATCCAGGGTGGTGTCCAGGCTGTAACCCGTCATATCCCATGATCCCGCTAGGACATGAAAGAAGGTAACGGTTGAAGCGTGTGTCATGGCAACACCCTGCGCACTGGCCTTCATCACCGCGACATCGGCGTTGGCTCTGCCCTGTGCGGTCATGACGTTGAAATCGGTCAGCGGCCCACCCAGAAGCGTGGCATGGGTTGACCAGCTGCCGTCAAAACGTTGTGGCACGAAGGGTTGCGCCATGACGGCACGGCCCTGGCCTCCGAAATCGAGAATCATACCGTCGCCTTCCAGCAACATGATGACCCGGTCGTAGCCGCTGAAATCGGAGAACGGTCCTGTGCGATCCACCGAGGCAATGCTGAGGCGCCACAGAAAGCTGGAGCCGTCGCGCGCAACAGCAATTTCGCGGGTTACACCCTGGCCGTTCTTCCAGGGTACCAGCGTGTGGTCGTCGTAACGGATGACCGTGGCGGCCATGATCAGTCCCAGCTCCCCGGGGGATTTTCGCCCATGGGAATGGGTTTGATCGCTTCGTGGCGTCTGACGAGTTCCTCTCCCCCGGTGCGATCCATGTCACGGGGCAGGTCGGGATCAGCCAGGGTCAACGGGTGGCCTTCCTCGACAAAACCCAGATAGGGCGCGCCGAAGTCGTAGCCGATCAACTGCAGGACTTCCGGTGCGATACCTGCGGCCTTTTCGGGCGGAATCGAGAGGAACTGGTTTTCCTCCTGGCGCAGCCAACCCAGATTGTAATGCAACGCCATGCCGCGGCGTGTGCCGTTTGATTGGTTGTTGCCACCGCCATGATAAAAATTGCTGGTGTAGATCAGGACTGATCCCGCAGGCATTTCTGCAGAGATGATCTCATCAGGTTTGGGTTCGCGCTCATGCGCCCAGCGGTGACTGCCCGGCGCAATCAGGGTTCCGCCATTCTCCGCCGTGAAGTCGTTGCATGCCCAGATTGTTGCCAGCGTCGTGGGAATGGCTGGGAAGCGCACCGGGTAGATGCCGCCGTCACGATGGAGCACCTGCTGGCCCTGTCCTGGCTGCAGCTCGATCAGGGTCGTCACATGAAGATGGTAGCGCGCGCAGTATGGCAGCAGGACGGAATCGCAAACGCCCATGACCAGGGGGTTGAGTGCCAGTTCGCGGCAGGCTGTCGATTTGGCGATCAGGTTGTTGATGCGCTTGGTCTTGTCCCCTGCAAACTCGGTCTTACCCAGGGGTACGGCATCGACATAGGGGTTGAACTCGGCATTCAGGCGCGCAAGCACCTCAGGCTCGGCCAGATTACGCACAATGGCATAGCCATGCTCTTCAAGGCTTGCAGCGACGTCTGCAGCGTCTGCGTCTCGCTCAAACTGTGGTCCCGTCATGATCATCTCCTTTGCCGCTGGTCTTCAGTCTTGCACAGTTCAGCGCGCCGCTGGTTTCTACGCAAGGTCGATGTCAATCCGATAGACCAGCGTGGGCTCATCGGCAGGCATGACAAGGCCTGTGCTTGCGTCGTTATCCATGCGCAAGGCCTCGCCCTGTTTTACCATCATGGTTTGGCCTTGGATCTCTGCGTTCAAAGCGCCGGTGAGGACGTAAAACAGGCGCAAGCTGCCACCACGGGCAAGTTGCAGGCCGTCGCTGTCTACCTGCTGAACTGCGACTCTGCCGTCTGCATGTGCACTTGCCGTCACGACATTGAGGACCTGGTTCTTTCCGATCACGTTTCGCGCCGATGTAGGCCAGCCGCCCTCGAAGGTTGCGGGATTGAACGGTTCTTTCATCGCGGCGCTGCCGTGGCCCCCGAAATCGAGAACAAATCCGGCGCCGGTGAGCAGGATCTGGATGCGTTTGGCGCCGCTGAAGTCGGAAAATGCGCCGTCCTTGTCGATGGTCGCCATGCTGACACGCCATATCAGGGTGCCGTCAGGGCGAAAGGCGTTGGCAACCTCACGCGTGACTCCCAGCCCGTTGTTCCAGGGCACCTCTTCATGGTCCTCGTAGCGGATCACTGTCGTGGTCATGGTTCCTCGCTTCATCAGGTCCGTTCTTGCATGGTGCCGCCTGGCGCGCCACCATCGCTGCTCGTGTTCAGACGCGCCAGAAGAATAGGGACAGCATGTCAGACCAACCCATCGATCTTGCCAAGGATGCCTTTGTCAGCGGGGCCTATGGCCTGAAAGACAGCGATGACGCCCAGTCCTTCTACAAACTCTGGGCTGATGACTACGAAGGGCACATGGTCGGTGAACTGGGCTACTGCTCGCCGCGCCTGGTGGCCGAACGGCTGACAAGGCACCTGCGAGACACCAGCGCTGAAATCCTCGATGTGGGATGTGGCACCGGGCTGACCAGCGATCACCTCCATGAGCAGGGTTTCAACAAGGTCGATGGTGTCGATCTGACCGACGCGATGCTGGCCAAGGCACGCGCGCGCGGCATCTACCGCAATCTGATCCGTGCTGATCTCACCAAACCCATCGACCTGCCTGATGCCTGTTATGACGCCATGGTGTCGTCGGGCACGTTCACCTGCGGCCATGTTGGTCCAGAACCGTTTGATGAGCTTGTCAGATTGCTTCGGCCCGGCGGCCTGATCTCGTTTTCCGTCCATGTCGATATCTGGGAAGCCCAGGGCTTCAAGGCAGCACTGGATGTGCTGGTCGCCGAGAGAAAACTGGAACTGGTCGAGAAGGAACTCGACAAATTCTTCGAACCGTTGGAGCCTGCGGGCTGGTTTTTCGTTTATCGCCGTACCTGAAAGAGGATAACCCCGATGCAAGTCAACATGCGTGGCGCACCTGGCCGCTACAACGCGCCTTATTCGGGTGTGCCAACCTTCCTGCGTCAGGATTACTGTGACGACATCGGTACGCTTGATGCCGATATCGCGATCCTGGGTGTGCCGACCGATGAGGGTTCACCCTTCATGGCGGGGTCACGCTTTGCGCCGCGCTCCATCCGTGAGCATTCGCTGCGCTTCGGTTCGTCGGGCTATTACAACGTCTTGACCGACAAGAGCTATCTGCAATGGGAGACCGAAAAGCGGCGCATCATCGATGTCGGGGATACCGATGTCATGGGGACCGGCATCGTGCAGACCTTCGACAACATCACGGCCGATGTTGAAGCCATCCTGGATCGCGGCGCCATGCCCGTCATCATTGGTGGCGACCATGCCATCACCTATCCCATCGTGCGCGCCTTCAAGGAGCCGATGCATGTGCTCCATTTCGATGCGCATATGGACTATCAGCCCTTTGTACATGACCTGCGTTTTACCAACGGGCACGCCTTCCGGCACATCAAACCCATGGAGCACGTGCTTTCGCTGACACAGATCGGCATTCGCAGCCTGCGCAGCACCATGCAGGAGTTTATCGATGCACGGGCTGAGGGCAGCCGTATCGTCACCATGGACGAGATCTACCGCCATGGCCCCTCAGGCTTCGTGTTCGACACCCTGCCCAAGGACGAGAAGGTTTATGTCTCGATCGATGTCGATGTCTTCGACATGCCGCTTATTCCAGGCTGCGTTTCTGCCGAGCCCGGTGGCATGACCTATCAGGAACTGCGCGACATTCTGCGGGCCATTGCCGAGCACATGGAGGTCGTGGGTTTCGATTTTGTCGAGGTCAACCCGCAGCTTGATGTGGGCACCGGCATCACGTCCTATCTGGGCGCCCACACCATGGTCGAATTCCTCGGCGCAATCTGCGAGCAGCCCAAGTGGCATGAGCGCACAGGGCGCTAAACATGTGAATCCGTTCTACATCATAGAGTTAGAGCATCTTCACCTGCTCTGATCGCATCGCAAAGCGATTCGATCAAAACAGGATATGCTCTAGGAATCGTCGCTTTCGTCAGGCGTGTCATTGCCATGGGTGTTGTCGCCTGAGCGCTTCGATGGGCGTGCCGACAGGACCAGCAAGCCGCCCAGAACAGCGGGAATGACCCAAGCCTGCCACTGCAGTGCCGGCAGGAAAACATCCAGCCACAGATCGGGGCTGACCTTGTTTTCGATCAGGGAGCCGAACCCGACAATGCTGTTGGGATCGATTGATGCCCAGACAGCGCCGATCGACTGGCCGTTATGCATGGCCACCAGATAGAGGGCGACGACCAGAAGAATGCCGCCGAGGATCAGGAAATTCTTACGCATGGGTTCCTCCAACATGGAACACCCTGAAAGTGGTGTTTGATCACACAGAAGCAAGCAGAGTTCTCAAAGCTGTGAACTCCGGGCGATCATCGGATTGTAGGGCCTGATGCCGTCGCAACCCACAAGCGCGATGGCGTGACCTGCCTGCGTGCCGGGTAAGCGAGTTCAGTTCGTCAGGTCGAAGGACATCCAGAGCTGGACGATGACGGCCTGGTCGCTGTCGCGGGTGCAGACAAGTTCCAGATCTGCAAGCTTGCGGCCGTTCTCTTCGCGAAGGGCAACAACCCGGCCGCTGTAGGTCAGCGGGTCGCCGACCCAGAAGACATTGCGGAAGCGGGCATGGAAGCTCCGGGCGTTCTCCTCGCCAAGCCAGCGCACGGCATAACTTGCAAGCGCGCTGGCCTGATGCATGCCCAGACCGAACATACCTGGAAAGCCAGCCTGCTGCGCGTGAGCAAGGTCATAGTGGAGAGGGTTGTCCTCGCCGCATGCGGCCTGAAAGCGGACCATGTCATGGAGGGTGAGATCCCCGGTTGAAACTGATGCTGGACCTTTGTCCACCGCCAACGCACCCCATTCCTGGCGCGCAATGGCGTTGAACGGATCCGGTGGCTCCAGACTGTCGTAACGGGGCTTGTAGGGCGGCGGAGCCGAGCCCAGGTTGCCGTCACCGTCGGGAGCGTTGCGGGTCGTTACCGTGGTCGCCCTGGCTTGTGCGACGAGCGTGCCGGCTGTGTCATGAAATTCCGTCAGCATGACCAGAAAGGTGAGGTCGCCGCCACGCGACCCATGTTTTTCGGTCACTGATTCCAGGCAGGCGCGTGCGGTGAGGGTTTCGCCGACATGGGGCAACCTGCCCGGGAACTGGTAGGCCTCTTCAGCATGCAGGGGGACCGAGAGATCATGATCGATGCCTTCGAAAACCGATCCCCTGGGCCGCTCCAGACTGTATCCCCACAGGACATTCGCCGTGCTCAGGAACGCAGGGTGCATGGGCGCGGCCTCGTCCTCCATGTAGCCGGACCAGGGGCCATGTGCGGCGACGGCGAACTTCCTGTTGGCCCCGCGTTCCACCGGAAAGGTGAAGTCGGGCCCAAATTGTCCGATCAGGTCAGGATCGATCATGGCTGATGTTCCTCTGCTTGGCCCAGCACGACCAGGGCATCGACGGCGATCACGCTGTCGTTGCTGCGCACCAGAACCGGGTTGATATCAAGCTCTTGAATGCTGTCTGCCTGGTCCAGCGCGAACCGTTCGACGGCCCGTGTCGCGGCAATCAGGTTCTGCACGGCTGCAGGTGTCAGGCCAAGGTCGAGGCGGTCCACGAGCGTTGCAATCTCGCGGTCGCTTGCCGGCAGAAGCACCAGGCCATAGTTGCGCGCTTCCTCGACATCGACGCCACCGGCCCCGATCACCAGGGCAAGGCCAAGCTCGGGATGGCGTTTGAGGCCGATGATGATTTCGGCCACGGCATCCCCAGTCATGGGTTCGATCAGGACCTGTTCCAGACCGTGGCCGGGCGCGTGGCGTTCCAGGTCCTGCCGCATGTCTGCAACGGCCTCTTCGACCATGGCAGGACTACTCAGCCCCAGTCGGACACCGCCCAGCTTGCTCTTGTGCAGGAGTTTTGAGCTCAAGACCTTCATCACCACGGGAAAGCCGACCTGGCTGGCAGCCTCTGCTGCCTGGGATGCGGGGCCGGACCACCCTTGGGGAACGGGCAGACCGTAACCAGCCATCAGCGCCTTGCCCTCTGCCTCATCGAGCGCGTGGAACGAAGCTGGCGGCTTCGTCGCCATGATGGGCGCGCCAGTTGTGGTCACCGCCGCCCGCTCGGCGCCATAAGCTGCAGCAGCACCCAGGGCATCGAGTGTTTCGGAAAAACCGGTCAGCGGTGCAATGCCGGCGGCCAGGAGGTTCTCGCGGAGATAGGGCTCCAGGCCTTCTGGGATCAGCGGGGAGACAACGACCGGGATGTCGAGGCGTTCCCGCAGCAGGATCACGGCGTCGATGGTTGGCAGCCAGGGCAGGTCGCCACCGGTTCCCTGGCGCGGAATATCGAGCATGAAAACGAAGGTGTCGGTGATGCCCTTGCACGCGATTTCCAGGCACTCGGCGATGCTTTCGGGATCATCAAGGGAGACCTTGGTGTCGGTGCGCCATGGCAGGTTGACGTCGAACGGATTTGAGATCGCGACATAAAAAGGCAAGGTGGGGCGGAGCTGCTCGACCGTTGCATCAGACATCTGCTGGAGTGCCAGGCCGCGCTGTGGTGCCTGCTCGGCCAGCAGGGTTCCGGCAGCGCCTGAATAGGTCGCCACGAAGATGCGATTGCCCCGGGGAACACCGGTGACTGCGAGCAGTTTGGTCGCCTCGATCAGCTGTTTGGGTGACTCAACCTGGATCAGGGCAAAACGTCGGATCAAGGCATCCCAGAAGTCGTTGGGCACCGCCAGATTTCCGGTATGGCTCAAGGACCGCTCGGCTGATGCGGCCGTGCCGCCACCGCGCAGCAGGACGACGGGGATTTCCTGCTCCATTGCCTTGGCCAGGGCGGCCGACAGGGCCGGCCCGTCGGGCAGACCCTCGGCGTAGATGCCTACCGCGCGCACCCGGGGGTCGTCGAGCACGGCATCAAGGATGTCGGCGCTGTCGATCACCGCCTGATTGCCGACACTGACGGCATAACCCAGAGGAAATGCGCGTTCGGCGCTCAAAAGGCCATAGAGGAACGCGCCGCTCTGCGATATCAGGGCGACCCCGTTGTCGTCTATCGGCTGCGATGGTGTGTATTCGCCCCACATGGCGCAGTTGTCGAAGGCGTTGATAAGGCCCATGCAGTTGGGCCCGATCAGCGCCATGTCGCCGGCCGCTTGCGTCAGGGCATTCTGGGCTTCGATACCTTCGCCACCCATCTCACCATATCCCGTGGCATGGCAGATCACGCCACCCGCGCCACGGTTGGACAGAGCCTGCACGGCTTCCAGGGTGAGCTGGTTCGACATGGCGACAAAGGCGGCATCGGGCGCTTCGTCGAGGTCTTCCGCACTGGCGACGCAGGTGATCCCGGCAAGGGTCTCATGGCGTGGATTGATCACAGACATGCGTCCGGCATAACCGTTGTCACGGCACAGCCCGACAACGCGCTCAAGATGACTGCCGCCGACAAAGGCGATGTGCTTTGGGTTCATGAGGCGGCGCAGATTGGCGCGACGGCGTGCCCGCAACTTGGAAATCATGGATGTGCTTTCTCCAGCAACCAGTCGTGGACAGCCTTCAGGCTGGGGTCGCGCAATGCGCCGCGCAGGTAGATCAGGTGATAGGCACGCTGTGACGCTACAGCCAGATCGAACGGTTGGACAAGACGCCCTGCAGCGAGGTCGTCTTCAACAAAGGGAAGATTGCCAAGTGCCACACCCTGACCGGCGATGGCCGATTGCAGCAGGACGTTGGAATCCTCAATCACCGTGCCGTGGCGGATATCGGCATCGGTCACGTCTGCGGCCTGGAACCAGTCGACCCAGGATTGGTGATCGCGCTGATGGAGCAACCGGTTGCCCAACAGATCGCCTGGATCGTTGAAGGGGCCGTGCGCCTCCTGGTAACCCGGACTCATGACCGGCGTGGAGCTGATGGCGAGGAGATGGTGGGCTTCGACATTGGGCCAGTCGCCCAGACCCCAGGCAATGCCAAGGTCCATGTCGGATGTGCGGAAGTCGACGGCAAGCGAGGTGTGATGCAGGCGCAGGTCGATCTCGGGGAAGCGCGACCAGAAAGCGGGAAGCCTTGGCGAAAGCCAGCGAGCGCCAACCAGTGGGCCAAGTCCGATGGTCACGGTCGCGCGGCTGTCTCCCACACGGCATCGCGCAACGGCATCCAGAATCGTGCCGAACGCGCTGTGACAGGCATCAAACAGAACCCGTCCGGTATCGGTCAGATGGACTTCGCGCGAGGTGCGCACGAACAGGCCCCGACCCAGATCCTGCTCGAGCAACTTGATCTGGTGGCTGACCGCAGCAGGCGTCACGCAAAGCTCTTCGGCGGCGCGCTTGAAGCTTTCGTGACGTGCGGCAGCTTCAAAGGCGCGCAACGCGATGGGCGACGGCATGCGGTTCGGGCTGCTCATGGGAACAGATGAATGTGATTTGCCTCTGATCGCAAGAAAAGAACGTTGATCTCGCGCATTTCATGGGCGCAAGCTGGATTTACGCACAAGCTGATCTTGTGCCTCATGGATGAGGGAGTGTGTGATGCAGAATACCGGTGAACAGCAGGCGCGGTGTGATCTTGCCGCGGCACACCGCCTAGCGGTGCGGGACGGTCTGAACGAAGGTGTGTGGAACCATCTCTCGGTCGTGTCGCCCGACGACCCTGAAGTCATGCTCATCACGCCGGGCTATACCCATTGGGGCCTGGTCAATGCCAGCAACGTCTCTGCGATTGGGCCTGACGGCATGCCCATTCAGGAGGGCGGTTCTGAACCGACCGTGGCCGGTTTCATCATTCACTACCCCGCTCATGCCGTGATCCCCGAAGCCAAATGCCTTATGCATGTTCACTCGCCCTACATCACAGCGCTTTCCATGAGGAAGGACGTGCGGCTCGATACCTGTTCCTCGCAGCAGGCCGCACAGTTCCATGATGATGTCGCCTATTTCGAGGTCTATGACGGTCTTCTCGATTCAGAGGACGAAGGCAAACGCATGGCCGATACCATGGGTGACAAGCGTGCCCTGATGATGCGCAATCACGGTGCCATGGTGGCGGGCAAGACCGTGGCTGATGCCTATATCGCGCTCTATCAGCTCGAACGCGCCTGCATGTATCAGGTGCTGGCTACCGGCGATGGTCACGCGCTCAACCAGATTCCCGATGAAATGGCCGGTGGCATGGCCGACCTTGCGCGCAACCACTCACGCGCGGACAAGTTCTTCCGCGGCATGCGCGACCTGCTCGACGTACAGGAGCCGGACTACGTGAATTGAGGCTACGGAAGGCTACTTATGGATTGCTTTGAGACCACGTGGCCTCGAACGCTGCGAACCGTGCATCCAGTTCTGCCAGAAGATCCTCACGTTCGTCAGCAAACGCATAGGTCAGGCTGTTGTAGCTCAACTGCTTGATCTCGGCGTAACCAAACCCAAAGGTCTGCACGGCGCGCAGATATTCATGGGTGAGGTCGATGCGCGATACACCCTCGTCATCGGTTGATAACGCGACGGGGACCCCGGCTGCCATGTAGACGGGAAGAGGATGGTTTCTTCCCTCGACACCCAGAATGACATCGTTGGACGTCAGGTTGATCTCGATCAGGATGTCGCGTTCGGCCAGGGTGGCCAGCAGGGCATAGGGATTGTCTTCGTACATCACATCAACGCCGTGGCCGATGCGATCAGCGCCTGCAATTTCGACAGCTTGCCAGATGTGAAAACGCAGATCTTCCGGCGGTACCAGGCCCATGGTCAGTTCACCGGCGTGGAGCGCGATGCCAACGTCTGGCGCTTGCGCACCGGCAAAGCCGACCGCCTGCATCTGTTTGGTGTAGTCGCGCAGCGTGACAGGGTCGTCCTCGGGTGCAACCAGGTTGATGCCAACGACACGCGCGTCAGCCTGGGCAAGTGCAAAGCCGAACACGATCTGTGAAAAGACCATGGGTGCCGGAACCACGCGGATCACCTGGGCGAGGTAACGCACAGTCACATCACAACCGGGATCGGCATGGGCCGTGCCGCAGGCCAGAAGGGCGCGGGCATCGCGTTCGCGCGCGTCCAGCGCTTGGCTGGTGTCAGCGACAAGCGCTGCAAGGTCCCCACCGCTGATCCCGTCGCGCATGGCCTGCAGGTTTTCGTCCCAGGCAAGTGCAGCGCCCAGCCCCATGGCCTCGGGCATGCCAGGTGAGGTCATGAGCTCCAGATAGAGGATGTTTTGCTGACCGGCGCGACGCATGATTTCAGCCAGCATGTCGCCTTCGCGCGCGAGGCTGGCGGCTTCGAACCCATCAAACGTGGCAAAAAACTGATCGTGACCGCTGCGCGCATAAAGTTCGTAGTTGCGCACCGACAACCCGTCGATCAGGCGGTTGTAGAAGAGGCTGTTGTCGAGGGTTTCAGAAACCAGGACGACATCCTGTGGCCGATTGCATTGGTCGGTGGGCCCTGCATCGACCTCGCAGAGGTCTGCAAGCGGTTCGCCGTTGCCATTACAGTCGAGCAGGACCAGCCGGGTGGTGTTAACGCAAAGACCGTCTTCTGCCGCCCAGGCAATGAAGTTCTCGGCATAGATTGATCCCACGGCATGGTTGTGGAGATCACCGCCCTTGGGCATGGCGCGCAGAAACGCATCAAGCTCCGGGGGGGAATCCTTGAGCGCCTTGAAGAGAGCGGCCATGTCCTGTCGGGGCGCCTGTTCGGGTGCCGGAGCCATCTGGCAGGCGGACAGGAACAACAAGCCGGCAAGGGCGCCCAGCAGGCGGTTCGACGTGGTCATTGGTAACATCTCAATCGTAATAGCCGGCACGCACCGTCGCGCCGATGAAGTTGCAGATCAGGCGTTCGGCATGAACCATCGTGATGTTGCCGACATCGTGCATCGGAGCAATTTCCACAAGGTCCATACCCAGCACGCGGCCTTTCTTGACCAGTCCATGGATCAGCTTCCTGGTCTGCATCCAGTCCAGACCGCCAGGTGTCTGTGCCATCACCGCGGGCATGATGGTGGGGTCAATGCCGTCGGCATCGATGGTGAGGTAATAGGGGCCACCATCAGGAATGCGGTCGAGCACGGCCTCCATGCCCATGTCGTGCATGTCATAGGCGGTGATGATGTCGGCGCCATAGGCACGTGCTGCTTCGACTTCGCCTGTGCGCGCGCTGCCGATGCCACGAATCCCGATTTGGGTGATGTGACCAAACCAGTCCATTTCCGACGCGCGCCGGATCGGGCTTGAATATCCCTCACGCTCACCGTTGACGTCATCGCGCCAGTCCAGATGGGCATCGATATGGACCAGGGTGATTTTCTCTTCACGTTCCAGGGCACGCATGACCGGGATGGGAATGCCGTGGTCACCACCAATCGTGATCAGTGTCGCGCCGGATGCCAGAATCTTGCGGGCGGCTTCTTCGGCCCGTTGATAATGCGCGCCATGGTCATAGCGATCCGCCGTGACGTTGCCACAGTCGACCAGCCGGATCGGCTTGCCGTCCATTAGCGGACCGCCAAGGTCCCAGTCGAAATGGTTCACGGTGAGTTCCGATTCCTGGCTCACCTGGCGCAGCACATCGGGTGCGCGGCTCTGGTCGTTGGCCATCTCTGCTGTGCGGTAGGGCATGCCATAGGGGATGCCCAGCACGGCAATGTCAGCTTCGAGATTGTCGAGGTCGAGTTCCAGGGGGTAATTGAGGAAGGTCGAGGGAATGGATCCCGGTGCTTTCGTGAGTGGCTTGTCCATGTCTGGTTCCCCAATAATTGCGTGATCGGCACGATAACGAGCGACGGTCTGGCTGGCCAGTTACACTTGCCTGTTAAGCGGTAAGGCGTAGGCTTTGCTCCCGTTGATCGTGATCTGGAACGCTTCCATGGAACAGCTCAAGGCCCTGGGTGGACGTGCAGCCTGGACCGGCGCGGATTTGCGCAGGGACCAGGAAGGCTGGCGTCTGCCGTTCTCGCAGCAAGCTCTGGCCGAAATTGATGCGGCACTGCGCCATGCTCAGAGTCTGGGTCTGACCTGGGAACAGGTGACGGCCGAAACCTTTCCGCTTGATGTACTGGCCAGGGAAATCGCGCATGCGGCCGATGAGCTCGAAAACGGGCGGGGCGTGGTCCAGTTCAAGGGGCTGCCGGTCAGGCACTACGATGCCGATGCGCTGAAGACGATCTTCTTTGGCGTTTCCAGTCACCTGGGTCGGCCGGTCTATCAGTCGGCAAAGGGGGAGTTGCTTGGCGAGATTCGCGACGAAGGCGCCAATGTCGGCCAGATCCGCGGTCAGATGCAAAACGCCGACGGAACCAGTTTCCTTTCGTCGCGTGCCCGTGCGCAATCTGCGGCTCCCCTGCGCTGGCACACTGACCGTACCGATGTTGTGGGTCTGCTGGCGGTTGGGCAGGCGGCAAAGGGCGGCGATAGCCGGCTTTCTTCTGCGGTGGCCATTCATGACGCCATGATTGCGCGCCGCCCCGATCTTGCCGCTCTTCTTTATGGCGATATCCACCGCAGCCGGTTGGGAGAGGAAGCTGACGGCGCAGATTCAATCTATGGGCTGCCGGTCTTCACGGTGACTGACGGGTGTTTTGCCAGCCATTATTCACGCACCTATGTCGAAGCGGCACAGAAGCTGGAAACCACGCCACCCATGAGCCCCACACAATGGGAAGCGCTCGATTTGCTGGCTGAACTTGGTGACGAGCTCTGTTTCGAGATGGAGCTTGAACCTGGTGACATGCAGTTTCTCAACAATCATATCGTCTACCATGCCAGGGGCGATTTTCAGGATGACCCCGCCATGGGGCGTGTCCGGAATCTCTATCGGATCTGGCTTGCCATGCCCAACAGCCGGCGTCTGGCGCCTTGTTTCCAGGAATTGTTCGGCAGTATCGAGCCTGGAGGATTGCGCGGCGGCATTCACCATCACCTGACCGGTGTGAACGCACCCATGTCGTGAAGTCTGTTGTCGCCGGGTTGGCCATCAAACTCTCGTGAAGCAGAGTGAAGCGCTCCAGCCTTGATGTCAGGCTGGTTCATCGCCTTCTTTACCGCACGGTCCGGAATGCCGGATCGCCTGCTTTCAACTTCATCGGGATTTCAGCGATCATGACCATTACCCGCAATTCTGCCTCGGCCTTCGCTCTTGCTGCGGGCCTTGTGCTTGGTGCTTCAGGACAGGGCGCGTTTGCTCAGGACGATGTCACCGTTATCGAACTCACCCAGACGGGCTGCCAGTTCATCGAGTCCGAGGACGGGATCGATCGTGGCTATGCACCGACCCAGAAGGCCGATTGCGAGACCATCAATGCCGAAACCCAAGGTGACCGGTTGGGTGACGAGAACACGCTGCACCTGAAGCCGGGCAGCTATGTCTTCCGTGTCACCAACGAGGATGTGCCCTACATGCTTGGGTTCTATCTGCGCTCGGAAAGCGTGCTGGACCGGCCATTCCTGCCCAGCGTTTCGGGCGGTGGCCTCTATGAAGGTGTCAGCAAGGACTATGTGATCGAGCTGGAAGAGGGCGAGTATGTCTATTCCTGCCCGCTCAATACGACGCCTGATTACAAGCTTGTTGTGTCGGATGGCTGAGAAAAGCGGCTGGACCAGCAGAAATGTGACGCTGGTCCCTATGCGGCAGGGCAACGTTTTGACATCATTGACAGATAGGATGTGACGAAGAGCCGGTGGCTGGCACCGGTGGGGTGGATGCAGGAGTGGCCGTAATGGCAGGACAGGATTCAGGATTGACGCGCAGAACTGCGCTTGCCCTGGGTTCGGGAGGTCTGGCACTTGCCCTGTCTCCGTCCGAACTCTTCGCTCAGGAGATGACGTTTTTCCGCATTGCGACGGGTGGCTCGGCCGGAACCTATTATCCCGTCGGGGCGCTGATCGCGAACCTCATCTCCAACCCGCCTGGTTCGCGCGCCTGTGACAAGGGCGGAAGCTGTGGCGTTCCGGGGCTGGTCGCGGTCGCACAATCCTCGGACGGTTCGGTGGCCAATGTAAAAGCGGTCTCGGAAGGGCTGGTGGAGTCAGGCTTCTGCCAGTCCGACATTGTCTTCTGGGCCTATAACGGCTCAGGGATCTTCCAGGGTGCCGAACCGCGCCGCGATCTGCGCCTGATCAGTAATCTCTATCCAGAAGTGCTTCAGGTCGTTGCACGCCCTGATTCAGGGATCAGCACGATTGCTGACATGCGCGGCAAGCGCGTCTCTCTGGATGTCGAGGGTTCTGGAACCCTTGTGGATGCACGTATCGTTCTTGATGCATACGGCATCGAAGAGAGCGAACTTGAAGCCGAACATGTGCCCCATGGAACAGCCGTTTCCATGTTGCGGGCCGGCGAACTCGATGCCTTTTTTCTGATTGCGGGTTATCCGACCAATTCGGTTTCTGATCTGGTGCAGGAAGGTCTGGCAACCCTCATACCCATGGCTGATGGAGAGGCGATCAGTCTTATCGCTGATCATCCCTTCTTCTCCTTGTCGGTCGTGCCTGAGGGAACCTATTCAGATCTGCCGTTGATCACGACGCTGGCGATTGGTGCCCAATGGATCGTGTCTGCGGATGCCGATGAGGATCTGATTTTCGGGATCACCCAGGCACTCTGGAACGAAAACAGCCGCGCCCTTCTGGACTCCGGACACCCGGCCGCACAGCAAATCAAGCTGGAAACTGCATTGGATGGTGCGGTTATTCCGCTGCATCCAGGCGCCCGAAGGTATTACGAGGAAGCTGGTCTCGACCTCTCCCACGTGCCGTTGCCCGATGAGGGGGCCGAACTCACCTGATCATCAGTAACCGCGGTCCAGATCGACCACGTTTTCCAGGGGCTGACCGGCTTTCATGCGCCGGTAGTTCGCCGCAATCTGGGGCACGCACGTGCGCGGTACGGTCAGTGCGGCAACATGGGCAAAGGTCATGATCCTGGGATGATACCAGAACGGGTGATCATCCGGCATGGGCTCGGCACGCTGAACATCCAGTGTCGCGCCCGAGAGATGACCGCTGTCGATTGCAGCGATCAGATCAGCATCAACAATCTGGCGTCCGCGCGCTGCGTTGACGACATGGGCGCCTCGCTTCATCCAGCCAAACGTTTCTGCGTTCAGAAGGTCTTCGGTTTCAGGAGTCAGCGGAAGCAGGCAGATCACGACATCGCAAGGTGCCAGAAATTCCTGCAGCGTTTCATGACCATGGAAGCAGGTGATGTCGTCACGCTCCCTGGGGCTGCGGCTCCAGCCCCTGACCTGATAACCCATGGCGGCCAGAACCCTGCTGGCGTCACCGCCCAGTTCGCCCATACCCAACACACCGATGGTGGTGTCCCAGGGAATGGGAACCGCCAGTTCATCCCAGCGGCGTTGCCGGTGCAATGCACGATAGTCGTCCCAGCGGCGCAGGTGGTTGAGCGTTGCCATCACGCACCACTCGGTCATCTGTGCGGTCATGGCGGGGTCGATCAGACGTGTCAGAGGCACACCTTTTGGGATCAGATGGCGCTCGGCCATGACGTGGTCCACGCCGGCCCCCAGGGATGCAATCATTTTCAGATTGGGAAAGTCCTTCAGCGAGTCCAGTGAACGGCCCCATACCAGAGCGGCCTCGATGTCTTCGGGATTGCCGATCTCGGGCGCGATACGAAAGTCGAGATCGGGAATCTCTGCGCAGAACAGGTCGCGCCATTCCTCGCCATTGGTTTGCGGGCTGATGCAGAGCAGGGCCATGATCGGTACTCGGTCTTGTTGACGTGATGTGACTATAGTGGGGGCAGGCAGGCCGTGACAGGGGACAGTATGAACCACAGCGCAGCAAGGCAGGCGCATGCCGCAGCACAGTTCGGCGTGGGGTGCCTGCATCTTGTTCCCAGGGATTCGACCGGCCACGAAGCCACAGTCAGCACCTGGCTTGCCGAGCTCTCAGGTGTTCTGGGTGGTCTGGCAGGCGTTTCGGGCGTCGAGACCTGGTTCAATGCGACCGACGACGGAGCTGATCCGGCACTTGCGGACCTGGTCCCCTGGTTCAGCAATGAACGCTCTGCTGATTCCGGCAGCAACGAACTGGGCATCCAGTTTCGCCTGACCGTGGATCGCACCCTGCTCGACACGCTGGGCCCGCTCTATCGCGGCTATGCCCGGTTCCCCAGCGTGATCGATGTGCGCATCACCTATATCCGCGACACGCCTGTGGTGCTGGCCTGGACCCGGGAAGATCACGGTGAGGCGACTGGCACGACCGTGCTCGATATTGCGCGCCGGCACCTGGCCCTGCAGCTCGAAGAAACCGGCGTTGTCCTTGATGTTCTCGAACCGACGCCTTTCCCCGCGGATTTTCGCGTGTTTGAGCGTGCGGAGGGGACCGATGCTGATCAGCTGGTCTCGGTCAATGTGGAGGCCCGGCCCGGCTTCGACCTCGTCGACATGGAGGTTGATGCCCACGGTGCCTTTGACGACATCTTTGATCATGTCCTTTATCAGGTCGCCCTTGAGGCTGATGACTACTACAGCGTTGAACTTGCCGTTGACCGCGCAGAACTGTGAGGTGGTCCCAGAAAATCGGACAGTTGATTAAGGTGTATTCCGCCATTTAATGGAGGAATACGAAATGACGCCCCGACGACGGTTTACAGCAGATTTCAAGGCTCGAGTTGCGCTTGATGCGCTGCGTGGCGATAAGACGATCCAGGAGATAGCGACCAGGCACAAGGTGCACCCGAACCAGGTGAGCACATGGAAGCGCCAGGCGATGGACGGTTTGGGTGCGGTGTTTTCGAATGGCGCCGACAAAGGTCGGCTGGAGCACGATGATGAGGTCCACGATCTCCATGCCAAGATCGGTCAGTTGACGGTGGAGCGGGATTTTTTGGCCAAAGGGCTCAAACGATGAGCCGGGGGAATCGCAAGGCGATGATCAGACGCGATCACCCCGACCTGAGTTTGAGCCAACAGTGCCAAGTTCTGGCGATCAGCCGTTCGTCGTTCTATTACAGGTCGAAGGGCGAAAGCGTGGAGAACCTGGCGTTGATGCGTCGCATCGACGAGCTGTTTCTGAAGTATCCGTTTTACGGTTCCCGTCAGATGGTGCGCCAGTTGCGGCGCGAGGGCATTTGCGTGGGGCGTCACCGGGTCCGTCGTCTGATGCACCTCATGGGGCTGGAGGCGATCTATCAAGCGCCAAAGACCAGTACACCCCATCCGGCGCACCGGATTTATCCCTATCTTCTCAAGGGAATGGTCATCGACCGGCCCAATCAAGTCTGGTGTGCCGACATCACGTATATCCCCGTTCAGCGCGGCTTTTTGTACCTGGTTGCGATCATGGACTGGGCCACGCGTCATGTACTCGCCTGGCGATTGTCGAACACCATGGATGTCTGGTTCTGCCTTGAGGCGTTAAACGAGGCGCTAGCCCGATATGGAAAACCGGAGATCTTCAACACCGACCAGGGCAGCCAGTTCACCAGCTTTGACTTCACCGGTTTGCTCAAGGCGGCGGAGGTTACGATCTCCATGGATGGCCGGGGCCGCTGCATGGACAACATCTTCATCGAGCGGCTGTGGCGCTCTCTCAAATACGAGGCGGTCTATCTGCACGAGCTGACGGATGGGTTCAAGGCCGAACAGGTCATCGGCGATTGGGTCAATTTTTACAATACTGAGAGGCCACATTCGGTCCACGACGGCCAAACGCCCGCCGAGGCCTTCGGAAACGGGCGGCCCATGGATATGATGGACAAGGCTATCGCCTTGACCACATCTCCACAGGCTCAACAACAGCAGCAGCAAGATGTGATAAACAGGTTCTTGGCGGCATGATCAGGAAACGGAATACACCTTAACTTCGCTGCCAAACTGTCCAACAATGTGGGACCACCTCACTGCGCTGGGATTCCATCATGGAGAAGTTCAACGGTTTCATCACGCGCCAGCGCGGACGCCGCTCAATGTTCCGGGGCAATGCGTCGGTTGAAATCCGGGACCTTATGCTTGGCCTGATCGAAACCAAGGCCGCGATCCTGGCCGAACGCCACGATCTGCTCGAGCAGGTGGAAAAGGCGCGCACCAGCGATGTCGGCGTGCTTTCGGAATACATCGTCGAGCGGTTTGGCCGCTTTCCCGATTTTCCCTTCGACGAATACACCCGCATGCTGGAATTTCTGGAGGGGCGTCGGGCCCATCGCAGCGACGCCGTGATTGCACTGGTCTCGGCTTTGATCGGTGGTCTTGTCGGCAGTCTCTATGTTCTCTTCGGCGGCTACTGATCCAGTCTGCTAGCTGCTGACGGAACCATCCTCGATCGCTTCGAGATTGAAGGCCGCAGCCATCAGCGCGCGGGTATAGGCGGTCTGGGGCGCGTCAAAGATGGCTTCGGCGCTGCCGCTTTCGACCACGTGACCGTCTTTCATGACCAGGACGTGATGGCTCATGGCGCGCACGACACGAAGATCATGGCTGATGAAGAGATAGGCCAGATCATGATCGGTCTGGAGCTTGCGCAGCAGTTCCACGATCTGCGCCTGGACCGACATGTCGAGCGCGCTGGTGGGTTCATCCAGCACGACAAACCGGGGGCGCAGGACCATGGCGCGCGCAATGGCGATGCGCTGGCGCTGGCCGCCTGAGAACTCGTGGGGGTAGCGATCCATCATTCCGGCTTCCAGGCCGACTTCTTCCAGCGCGCCGGCGACCAGGTCGCGGCGCCCGGTTTCATCACCGCCCATGTCATGGACTTTCAGACCTTCGCCCACGATGTCCTTGATCGACATGCGCGGTGAGAGCGAGCCATAGGGGTCCTGGAAGACCACCTGAATCTCGCGCCGCAAGGGCCGCAGCTCCTTGAAATCGAGCCCCTGGAGCTCCTGGCCGTTGTAGCGGATCGCACCCTTGGACCCGATCAGGCGCAGCACCGCCATACCAAGCGTTGTCTTGCCGGAACCTGATTCGCCCACGACACCGATGGTTTCGCGTGGGCGCACGGCAACGCTGATGCCATCGACGGCCTTCACATGATCAACCACCCGGCTGAAGACGCCACGCTTGATCGGGAACCAGACTTTCAGGTCATCGGCTTCCACCAGGACTTCGGAGCCTTCCGGTACCGGTTCTGGAATGCCGCGTGGTTCCGAGTTGAGAAGATGGCGTGTGTAGTCGTGCTGGGGGTTTTCAAAGACGCCCTCGACAGGGCCGGCTTCCACGATCAGGCCGTCGTTCATGACGCAGACCTTGTCGGCAAAGCGGCGCACGATGTTGAGGTCATGGGTGATGAAGAGGATCGCCATGCCCAGCTTGGCCTGGAGCTCCTTCAGGAGCTTGAGAACCTGGGCCTGGACGGTGACATCCAGCGCGGTGGTGGGCTCGTCGGCGATCAGCAGGTCGGGCTCGTTGGCGAGCGCCATGGCGATCATGACGCGCTGGCGTTGGCCGCCTGAAAGGGTGTGGGGATAGTCGCGCATGCGCGCCTTCAGGTTTGTCAGGCCGACCAGATCCAGCAGCTCCAGGGTGCGTTCACGCGCCTCTGCTTTGTTCATGCCCTTGTGGAGCGTGAGCGCCTCGGAAATCTGCTTGTCGATCGTATGGAGCGGATTGAGCGAGGTCATCGGTTCCTGAAAGATCATCGACACCCGGTTGCCACGCACCGCCCGCAATTCCTTGTCGCTGGCCCGGATCATCTCCTGGCCGTCAAAGGTGATTGAACCCGTTGGGTGGCTGGCCATCGGTTTGGGCAGAAGCTGGAGTACTGAAAGCGCCGTTACCGATTTGCCTGATCCCGATTCACCGACAAGGGCCAGGGTTTCGCCGCGATCAATGGTGAAGCCGACACCGCGCACGGCGTCGACTTCGCGCTTTTCGACCGTGAAGCGGACGGAGAGGTCTTTGACTTCAAGCAGGGTCATGACGGCATCTTCCGTGGATCAAAGGCGTCGCGTACGGCTTCGCCAACGAAGGTCAGCAGCGAGAGCATCAGGGCAACAACGACGAAGCCCGAGAAGCCAAGCCAGGGCGCCTGCAGATTGTTGCGTCCCTGATTGAGCAGCTCGCCCAGGGATGGTGATCCCGGCGGCAAACCAAAGCCCAGGAAGTCCAGAGCGGTCAGCGTTGTCACCGAGCCGTTCAGGATGAAGGGCAGGAAGGTCAGGGTCGAGACCATGGCGTTGGGCAGGACATGGCGCACCATGATGACCCGGTCGGTAACGCCCAGGGCCCTGGCCGCGCGGACGTAATCGAAGTTACGCGTTCGCAGGAATTCTGCACGCACCAGTCCCACCAGGGAAGTCCAGGAGAACAGCACCATCAGGCCAAGCAGGGTCCAGAAACTGGGAATGATCACACTGGCCAGGATGATCAGGATGTAGAGCACGGGAACACCGCCCCAGACCTCCAGGGCGCGCTGGGCCAGGAGATCGACCCAGCCGCCGTAATAGCCCTGCACCGCGCCAGCCGCGATGCCCACGACCGAGGCAACAATCGTGAGCGCCAGACCGAACAGGACCGAAATCCGGAAGCCATAGATCAGGCGTGCCGTGACGTCGCGACCCTGATCATCGGTGCCAAGCCAGTTGGCCGCGTCTGGGGCTGAAGGGGCAGGGGTTGGCAGATCATAGTTGATGGTCTGGTAGCTGTAGGGGATCAGGGGCCAGATGATCCAGCCACCCTTGTCGGTGATCAGATCCTTGACGAAGGGATCGCGATAGTCGGCCTCGGTCTCGAAATCCCCGTCGAACGTGGTCTCGGGGTAGGACACCAGGAACGGCACATAGGGTTCGCCCTCAAACCACACAAACAGCGGCTTGTCGTTGGCGATGAGTTCGGCCGGCAAGGTCAGCGCGAACAGTGCCAGGAACGCCCAGAACGACCAGTAGCCGCGCCGGTTCGCCTTGAAATTGGTCAGCCTGCGCCGGGTGATCGGATCCATGTTGCGGAACATGCCCATCATCCGACATCCCGGCTTTCAAAGTCGATGCGCGGGTCGACCGCGACATACATCAGGTCGCCGATCAGGTTCATGACCAGGCCCAGCAACGGTGAAGATATAGAGTGTGGCAAACATGACGGGATAATCGCGGTTGATCGCAGCCTCGTAGCCCAGCAGCCCCAGACCATCGAGCGAGAAGATGATCTCGATCAGCAGGGCGCCGGTAAAGAGGATGCCGACGATGGCGCCGGGGAAAGCCCGCAATGATGATGAGCATGCCGTTGCGGAAGACATGGCCGTAAAGCACCTGGTGTTCCGTCAGCCCCTTGGCGCGTGCCGTGGTGACGTACTGGCTTCTGATCTGATCCAGGAACGAGTTCTTGGTAAGCATCGTCAGCGTGGCAAAGCTGCCGATGACCAGAGCGGTCAGCGGCAGGGTGAGATGCCAGAAATAGTCGCCGATCTGCTGCAGGGTGGTCATGTCATCAAAGCCGGGCGAGGTCAGCCCACGCAGAGGGAACCACTTCCAGTAGGAGCCGCCGGCAAACAGCACGATGAGAAGAATGGCGAACAGGAAACCGGGAATGGCATAGCCCAGAATGATCGCGCCGCTCGACCAGACATCAAACCGGCTGCCGTCCCGGCGCGCCTTGGCAATGCCCAGCGGGATCGAGATCAGATAGACAATCAGCGTGGTCCAAAGGCCCAGCGAGATCGAAACCGGCATCTTCTCGATGATGAGGTCGACGACCGATTGATTCCGGAACGCGCTTTCCCCGAAATCAAAGGAAAGGTAGTTCCCCATCATCAGCGGTGAACCGCTCCAGCAGGCGGCTTGTCGAGGCCGTACATCTTCTCCAGCTTATCGACGAAGCCGGGCGGCAGGCCCTGGGCACCGCGATAGAGGCCGTCGCCGTCGGACTACCGGCATTGCTGGCGGCCGGAGAAGATCGCTGCCGGAACCCGATACACGCGCGCCGTTGCGCCGATGTCGTTGCCCTGGACCTGGGCAATGATGCGTTCCACCGGCCCGCCCGGCACGAACTGGATGATCAGGAAGTTGATCACCATGATCGCAAAGAGCGTGGGGATGATGAACAGCAGGCGCCGGACAATATATGCGAGCATGACCCCGGACTCTCCCTGACCGCCGGCTTACTCTTGGCCGTCCAGGGATTCTTCCAGCATCTCGAGCTCCTTGGCTTCCTCTTCGTCAACCCACCAGGCATCGAAGATCACGCCATCGGCCGGGATCACGTCCGGCTGGCCGAACTTGTCCCAATAGGCAACCCGGTCATAGCGGATATGCCAGTTGGGGATGACGTAATGACCCCAGCGCAGAACACGATCGAGCGCCTTGGCGGCCGTCACCAGTTCCTCGCGGTCATCGGCAAAGATGAGCTCCTCGACGAGCGCATCGACCACGGGATTCTTCAGACCCAGCGTGTTGCGACTGCCCTCGATGTCGGCTGCTGCCGAGGTCCAGAAATCACGCTGTTCGTTGCCGGGCGAACGTGACTGGCCCCAGGTGCCGACGGTCATGTCGAAGTCGAAGGTTTCCATGCGCCGTTCGTACTGCGATGCATCGACAATCCGGATGTTGACCACGACGCCCAGCCTTTCGAGATTGCGCGCGAACGGTTGCACGATACGCTCGAAGGCGGGCTGGACCAGCAGGATCTCGAAGGTCATGGTGTTGCCATCGGGCCCGGTCAGAACGCCGTTCTGGATGGTCCAGCCTGCGTCCTCCAGAAGTGCCTTGGCTTCGCGCAGGCCCGTCCTGATGTTGCCCGAGCCATCGGTGACCGGGGGCATGTAGACCTCACCGAAGACTTCTTCAGGAAGCTGATCGCGGAAGGGTTCGAGCAGGGTCAGTTCGGCCTCGCTGGGCGTTCCGGTTGCCACCAGATCGGAATTGGAGAAGTAGCTCGTGGTGCGATCGTACTGGCCATAGAACAGATTGGTGTTGGCCCATTCGAAGTCGAAGGCATAACCCAGAGCCTCACGCACACGGGGGTCCTGGAACATCGGCTTGCGCAGATTGAAAATGAAGGCCTGCATACCGGTCGGTCGCTCGTGGGCGATTTCTTCGGTGATGATCAGGCCGTTGTCGAAATTCTGCCCGGTATAGGCCGTGGCCCAGAGCTTGGAATTGTTCTCCGTGCGATAGTCGTACTCGTGCGCCTTGAAGGCCTCGAGCGCGATATCGAAATCGAGATACTCGTCGTATCGGATGGTGTCGAAGTTGTTGAACCCGACATTCACCGGCAGATCAGCGCCCCAGTAATCCTCGACCCGTTCATAAGTAATGGAACGTCCGGTATCGACATCGGAGATGCGATAGGCGCCGCTTCCCAGAGGAATCTCCGTTGTTGTCTCGGCAAAATCCTTGTCGGCGTACCAGTGCTCGGGAAGGATCATCATCTGGCCCATGATCAGCGGCAGCTCGCGGTTCCCAGCACTGTCGAATTCAAAGCGTACCCAGCCGTCGCCCTCATCGGTCGCAGAAACGACATTGGCGTAATAGGCGGCGTAAGCGGGATGGCCTTCGGTCGTGAGGATGTTGAAGGTCCAGGCGACATCGCCTGCAGTCACCGGCTCGCCGTCATGCCAACGCGCGTTGTCCCTGATCTTGAAGGCGACCCAGGAACGGTCTTCCGGCATCTTCACCAGTTCTGCTAGTTGCCCGTATTCCGAAAAGGCCTCGTCCGAGGAACTGGCCAGCAGCGTGTCATAGATGCGCGGAGATGCCAGCCGCGGCGGAGCCCTTCAGTGACGAAGGGGTTGAGCGAGTCGAAGCCGCCGAACGACCACAGCTTGACGTCGCCGCCCTTGGGGGCGTCGGGATTGACGTAGTCGAAATGGGGGAAGTCGGCGGGGTACTTCAGGTCGCCATACATGGAGATGCCGTGCCCGACATAGACGTCCTCTTCCTGGGCAACGGCCGGTGCGACGAGAAACAGGCAGGCCCACAGGGCAATCAGAACACGCATGGCAACTTCCTTGGACGACGAACACGAATACAGACGGCGCATGGTAGCGCCTGACGCGATTTGCGCCAGCAATCGGGTCAAAAGAAGGCAACATTGGCCACGTTCACGTCAACTTGAAGAATCGAGAGCGGCCAGAGCCGGTTCCAGCAGGGCGGGATCACCCGACGGCCAGGATCGTGCCGTCGCTGTGAGGCGTCAGGGTGTTGCCCTGCCAGTCGGTCACGCGGCCGCCCGCTGCTTCGATCAGGGCGGCGCCGGCAGCCCAGTCGTCCTCACCCAGTTGGGCATCGACGATGAGATCCTGAAAGCCGGAACTGATGCTGCCGTAGTCGGAGATATCGGCGCCGAACATGGTCCAGCGGCAGGCGCGCTGCAGCGGGCGCATTCTCAGCCAGTGTTCGCGGGCCACCACGCCGGGGCCGGACGCCGTGCAGGTTGCGGTGGCTGAGCGAGGCGCAGGCCCGTGTGTGGATGGGAACGCCGTTGCGGGTTGCGCCATCGCCCACGACGCCGAGCCAGCGATCCCCGGCGGCGCTGTGATCGACCAGGCCCAGGACGTACCGTGGGACCATGGCGCAGGCCGATCAGGGTGCCGAAGACCGGCGTGCCGGTGACAAAGGCCTTGGTGCCGTCGATGGGATCGATCGCCCAGACGAACTCGGCATCGGCCTGGTGGTCGGGAAACTCCTCGCCGATGCAGCCGTCCTGCGGGCGCCTGTGCCGCGATCATGTCGCGCAGAGCGGCGTTCGACGGCGGGGTCCAGTTCGCTCACCGGGCTGGCGTCATCCTTGATGGCCGAAGCGAAATCGCCGCGGAAGTGCTCCATCAGCATGGTGCGGGCCGATGTCGGCCATGGCCTGGGCCAGGGTGCAACGAACTCCGGCGCAAGAGGCGTGCATTCATGACGCCTGGCACCCTGCAGCAGGCCACAGCAATCGGCTCGTGCAGCGCCGGGTCGCCGCTGGCAGCGACGCGTCCGGCATACCGGGCATCCAATCGCTGTTGCCGGCGAGGTCGGTCAGGATGCCGCCGGCGTTGCGCACCACCGGCTCCAGCGCGGCGATGTCCGTGGGGTCGAGGTCAGGCCATCGACACGCACGATCCAGGCCGCCGCCGGCGACCAGGCCATAGGCCATGGCTTCCAGCCCGAACATCTGCCAGCGCATGGCCTGCCGGGTCGGGGCGAGCAGGGGGTCGTCATCCACCATCGAGGAATCCGGGCCCACCATGGCGGCGACGGCATCAGAGAGCCTGGCGCAGGATCGTGTGGTGACAGCCTTTCCGTTGTGACGCGTGCCATGCCCGTCGGCACCGATCCAGCGATCCCCGACTACGGGGAAGTTCATGACGCCCATGACATAACGCCCGTGATGGGCAAGCCCGATCAGGGTGCTCCAAGTGGTCCGCCCGTGCAGGAAGGACTTGGTACCGTCCAGCGGGTCGATCAGCCAAAGCCACTCCTTCTCGCCACCATCCAGGCCGAACTCCTCGCCATGGATGCCGTGATCGGGACATTCGGCGGCGATCAGGGCGCGGATTGCGGTCTCGGCCTCGCGGTCTGCCTGGGTTACCGGACTTTCATCGGGCTTGAGGTCCATGGATATGCCGCTTTGCCAATGACGCATCAGCACGGTCTCTGCTGCGTCGGCGGCGCGGCAGGCCAGGTCGATCCAGGCGGCAGGTACATGTTCCATGATGACGTGAGCATCCCTTTCGTATCGCTTCGTGACAAGCCTGCGATTGCCTTGCATCCACAAAGAAGCACAATGGCGTCATGACAACGCTTCTCCACACCCTGGTGATTGCGGCTCTTGCAGCGACATCGGCCCTGGCGCAGACCAGTCCCAATGCGCCCAACGAGCCGGTCGGTCAGCACTACCTGATCACCCAGGACGATCTGCCCGCGCCCTATGCCACCGAGAGTGTCAGCAACAGCGGCGACCTCCATCGCATCCCCGATCCGCCGGTTCTGAACCTGCCCAGAGGGTTTACGGTCAACCTGTTTGCCACAGGCTTTGATCACGCGCGCTGGCTTGCCACCGCGCCCAACGGCGACATCTTCCTGGCCGAGTCCCGCGAAGGGCACATCCTGGTGCTGCGCGACGCCGATGGGGATGGGGTTGCCGAGACGCAATCGGTCTACTGGTCACGCATGAATCTTCCCACCGGCATGGTGTTTCGAGACGACGGATTCTATGTCGCCGATACCGAGGCAGTCTGGCGTTTCGATTATGAGGAAGGTGATCTCGAAGCAGACCGGGCACCGCTCAGATTGACGGTCACGGACGCCCTGGGCGGATCACGGGGGCATTGGACACGCACGCTCGCCTTTGCGCCCGAAGGCGATGACTTCTACGTCGCCGTGGGATCGCGCGACAACGAATCCATCGAGAGCGAACCGCGCGCGACAATCCAGGTTTTCGAGGATGGCGCCAGCACACCACGGACCTTCGCATCGGGTCTGCGCAACGCCGTGGGCATGGCCTTCCATCCCGCCACCGGAGAGCTCTACACGGTCGTTAACGAACGCGACGGCTATGGCGACGACCTTGTGCCTGACTACTTCACGCGCGTGCGCGATGGCGCGTTCTACGGCTGGCCTTACGCCTATTCAGGAACCAACCCCTCGCCTGATTACGGCGACCGTGCGCCCGAGCTGGTCGCGCAATCCCTGGAACCCGATGTCATGTTCCAGTCCCATTCCGCGCCGCTTGGGGCTGGTCTTCTACGACGGTGCACGATGTTCCCGGCGGACTATCAGGGCGACGCCCTGGTCAGCCTGCACGGTTCGTGGAACCGCTCGGTGCCGGCCGGGTACAAGATCGTGCGCGTCCGGTTCGAGGCCGGCAGGCCGGTTGGGGGCTACGAGAACTTCGCCACGGGGTTCTGGTTTGCCGGGGACAAGGAGGCCGAACTTTATGGCCGCCCCGTCGGCATGACCATCGCAGCAGACGGTGCCCTGCTCATTGCCGATGACGGGGCCGACGTCATCTGGCGCATTGCCTATGAGGAACCATGAGCAGCGAAACGGCACAGGGACCGGTCCATCCGCGCATCCCAGAGGGCGACAACCGCGAGCGTCTGGTCTGCAACGATTGCGGCTTTGTCCTCTATTCCAACCCGAAGGTCATGGTGGGCTCCGTGGTGCATTGGGAGGAACGTGTCCTGCTGTGCCGGCGCGAGATTGAACCACGCGCCGGGTATTGGACCCTGCCGGCAGGCTTCATGGAGAACGGCGAAACCACCGAACAGGGCGCGCTGCGCGAGGCACGTGAGGAAACCGGCGCCGATATCGCGCTTGATCATGTCCTGGCGGTCTACAACATCCCGCGTATCAGCCAGGTTCAGGTGATCTATGCCGGACGGTTGCTGTCACCTGACGTGTATGCAGGCGATGAAACGCTGGAGGTCGGGTTGTTCAACTGGGGCGCCATCCCCTGGGACGATCTGGCGTTTCCATCGGTACGCTGGGCGCTCGAGCATTGGCGCGAGGCCCTGCAGACCGGCAACCAGGCCGCGCGCTCCAACCCAACGGGTGAAACGGGCGACTACCGCGCACCTGTAGAGCGGAACGCCAGACGCGGGCTGCGGATTGCTCGCCAGTTACCGGAGCGCGACGGCGTACGGCGTTCAGCCGACCTTGTCGATGCTGTCGACGATGTGGGCGACGATGCCGTATTCCTTGGCCTCTTCAGGGCCCATCCAGTAGTTGCGGTCGGTGTCCTTGGCGACGCGCTCGACCGGCTGGCCGGTTTCGTCGGCGATGATCTGGTTGAGCCGGTCACGCATCTTGAGGATTTCCCTGGCCTCGATCTCGATCTCGGTCGCCTTGCCGCCGACGCCGCCCATGGGCTGGTGCAGCAGGAAGCGCGTGTTGGGCGTGCAGTACCGGTTTTCCTTGGCCGCGGAGAGATAGATGTGGGCGCCGGCGCTGGCGACCCAGCCGGTGCCGATCAACCAGCACCGGAGCGGCAACAAAGCGGATCATGTCGTGGATGGCATCGCCGGATTCCACGTGGCCGCCGGGCGAACTGATCACCAGGCGGATGGGATCGTGGCTCTCTTCGCTCATGGCGATCAGCTGGGCGCAGGTTTCGCGCGCGACCTTCTCGTTGATCTCGCCAAACAGCAGGATCGTGCGCGAATCGAACAGGATTTTCATGACAGCGCGGTTTTTTTCGTCCTTTTTGGACTTCGCGTCGTCCTTTTCGTCCTTGTCGTCGTCATCGTCGGCGACATAACGCGCATCGAAATCGATCATGATGGTGTCCGTGATTGGGTCTGAAACGTCGGGGCCACTGACATAAGAGCCGGTCGGCCCATTTGCAAGCGTCAGGGCGCTGTGCTCCGGGCGTATCGGGCAGGGAAACGCCGATCATGGCGTCGCGGCTGACCTGGGCTGCGAGGGCTTCCTCGCTCCAGCCCTGCGTGCCTTCCGGGCTGCCTGGGCAGAGACCATGTAGCGCATGTCGGCGGTGGAATCATGGACGCGGATCTCCGTGGTTTGGGGCAGCTCGGTGCCGAACTCGGCCAGAACGGCGCGGGGCTCGACCACGACGCGCGCACGATAGGCCCGGGCCTTGTACCAGGCCGGGCGGCAGGCCCAGGCACCCAGCGCGGATAGCAGGAACACAGGGTGCAGACGATGACGTTGTGCAGGGACGGCGTGTTCTCGACCACGATCAGTCTGGTCGGCCCGACCTCGACACCCAGTTCCTCGGCTGCGGCGCGTGCCGTCGGCCAGCAGGCGCTTCGCGATAGGCCGGATCGACCCAGGCGCGCGCCACCATCTTAGCGCCCCCGGCGGGCGAGCGCGCATCCATGCGCTCGATGGTGCGCCGCTCCTCGTCAGCGGTGTAGACGCCCTTCTCGATCAGCAGCTCGCGCAGGGCCCGCACCAGCAGCATGTGCTCGCTGGGTGGGCCTGCATCGTCGTCGGGCTGGAACGGGTGGGGGTGACTATGGTCGTGATGGTGGCCGTGTTTGTTGTCAGCGCTCATTGCGCCGCCTCCAGCCAGTGTTCGTAGAGTCTCGACCTCGATCGTGTCGTCAGGCGATTCTTCGGCCCGTCCCGCCCACAGGTGGTCCATGGTGAAGCGCACACGATAGAGCGGCTGTGCGCGGGCTTGCCGTCGCCGTGATGGGCCAGGGTCTCGGGGTTGCCGAAGACGCCGCACAGCCGCTCGACCACGCCGCGGCGCCCCTTCACATAGGTCGGCACGCGGTGGTGATGGCGGGGAAACCGTTCGGCGACGATCACACGGCGTCGCCGGGGCTGGAACTTCACATCGCTCATGGGGCGGCCTGTCCCGCAAGTCGGCAATGCGTGCGGCGATCTCGTCCTCGCTCACCACGCCCCTTTCGACCACGATCATGCGGATCGATTCGATCCAGCGCTCGTAATAGCCCAGCTTCTCATAGGCGTCGGGGCCCAGGGTCTCGATGCCGCGGCGCAGTTCGTCGACCCGCATCAGGCCGCGTCTCTCGTCCGAGAGACAGGGTCAGCATGGCATCCACCTGCTTTTCCCAATGGGCCGGGTTGTGTTCGGTCTGGTCAACTGGTCCGGCCTCAAGGCCAGCCAGGTCGTGGTATCCGCGATGATGGTCGTTGTTCATGGCGCGATGATGGAACGCGGTTGCGTTTGAGTCTAGGAGAGCCCCATCAGGGAACGCGCAAACTCATCAGCCTTGAAGGGGCGCAGGTCTTCTGCACTTTCGCCCACGCCGATGGCATGGATCGGCAGGCCGAACTTGTCGGCAAGGCCCACGATGACGCCGCCACGTGCCGAACCGTCGAGCTTGGTCACGACCAGTCCGGTCACGTCGCACATGGCCTGAAAGGCCTCGACCTGTGCGTGGGCGTTCTGACCGGTCGTGGCGTCCAGCACCAGGATGCGGTCATGGGGTGCATCAGGATCCAGCTTGGCAAGAACGCGCAGGACCTTCTGGAGCTCGGCCATCAGGTTGTCCTTGTTGTGCAGACGCCCGGCGGTATCGATCAGCAGTAGGTCTGCGCCCTCGGCCCGCGCGGTTTCCAGCGCGCCGTAAGCCAGGCCCGCGGCATCGGCACCCTGCTTGCCGGCCACGACCGTGCAGCCAGTGCGCTGACCCCAGATCTGGAGTTGTTCGATGGCAGCGGCGCGGAACGTGTCGCCTGCCGCCAGCACGACCTTGAGCCCGGCATCACTGTGGAGTTTGGCCAGCTTGCCGATCGTGGTGGTCTTGCCGGTGCCGTTCACGCCCATCATGAGCACGACATGGGGGCGGCGGGACCGGTCGATCTCCAGGGGCTTTGCAAGCGGCTCCAGAATCTCCGCCACGCTTTCAGCCAGATCCGCACGCACCTCTTCGTCGGTGACTTCCTTGTCGAAACGCTTGCGTGAGAGGTCAGCGGTCAGTCTGGCAGCGGTTGTGACGCCCAGATCACCGGCGATCAGCGCTTCCTCGAGTTCCTCGAGTGCTTCGTCGTTGAGCTTGCGCTTGGTGAAGATCGAACCGATGGATTCGGTCAGACGTCCCGACGACCGAGACAGGCCCGAACGCATCCGGGAGAACCAGCCACCTTCTGACATCAGGCTGCCTCGGCCAGCAGGGTCGTGCCGTCGCTCGACGTGATCGCCAGATCGGCCAGGCTTCCTGCCGGCAGCGTGTCGGGTGTTGTTACGGGCGCGAAGTGTTCGCTGCGGCCCCGTCCCTCGGCCTCCACCAGGACCTGTGCCGTGGTTCCGACGCGATCAGCCAGGAACCGTGCAACGGCCTCGTCACCGGCCTGACGCAACCGCTGGGCGCGTTCCTTGCGCAGGGGCTTCTCCACGGCAGGCATGCGCGCAGCCGGAGTTCCCGGACGCTCGGAATAGGGAAAGACGTGGAGCCAGGTCAGCCCGCAATCAGCCACATGCTGCAGGGTGTTCTCGAACATGACGTCGGTTTCGGTCGGGAAGCCGGCAATCAGGTCGGCGCCGAACACGGTGTCGGGGCGCAGGCGGCGCATCAGGTCACAAAACGCGATCGCCTGCTCGGGTGTGTGGCGGCGTTTCATGCGCTTGAGCACCATGGCATCGCCCGCCTGCAGGGAAAGATGCAGATGCGGCATCAGCCGCTCTTCCTCGGCAAAGGCGCGGTAGAGGCTTTCGTCGGCCTCGGCGATGTCGAGGCTCGTGATCCGCAGGCGCGGCAGGTCCGGCACCAGCTTCAGGATGCGGCGGGCAAGATCGCCCAGCGTCGGCTTGCCGGGAAGGTCGTCACCCCAGGAGGTGATGTCGACCCCGGTCAGGACGACCTCGCGATAGCCGGCATTCGACCAGGCCGGCGATCTCGCGCACGACTTCACCGGCCGGCACGCTGCGGCTGGGGCCGCGGCCATAGGGAATGATGCAGAACGTGCAGCGGTGGTCACAGCCGTTCTGGACCTGCACGAAGGCGCGGACGCGATCCTCGAATCCCGCCAGCATGTGCGACGCGGTCTCGCGCACCTCGGCGATGTCGTTGACGCTGACCCGCTCGGTCGCAGGCGCGTCCCAGGTCGCGGCTTCGAGTTTTTCCACGTTGCCAACGACACGGTCTAGCTCGGGCATCTTGGCCCAGGTATCGGGATCGATCTGCACGGCACATCCGGTCGCCACGATGTTGGCATCTGGATGTTCACGCCGCGCCCGCCGGATCGCCTGGCGTGCCTGGCGTTCGGCTTCGGCGGTGACGGCGCAGGTATTGATAACGATGGTGTCGCCGTTATCGCCTGATCCCAGATGGCCGCGAATCACTTCTGATTCATAAGCATTCAGGCGACAGCCGAAGGTCAGGACATCTGACATCTCAGCCCACCAGCCCGGCAGCCAGGGTGCCGTGATAGGAGAGGGCGGTTGGCCCGGCCATCAACACGTGACCGTCTTCGCGCCAGGTCATGTCGAGATCACCGCCGGGCAGACCAACCGTGATGTTGCGTTCGGTCAGGCCGCGGCGCACCCCGGCAACAACAACGGCGCAGGCCGCCGAACCACAGGCCAGCGTCGGCCCCACGCCGCGTTCCCACACGCGCATGCGGATGCGTCGGGGACTCTCGACCGTGCAGAAGCTGATGTTGGCGCGCTCGGGAAAGATCGGGTGGTGTTCCAGTGCCGGACCGGTCTGTGCCAGGTCCACCGCGTCGCAATCGTCCACGAACAGAACCGCATGGGGATTGCCCATGTTGACGCACACGGCGGCGGCGAGGGCTGCAGAACCCAGATCGACCTCGGCGGTATCGACATCATGGGCAGCGGAATTTCGTTCCAGGCGAGCTCTTGCTTCCCCATATCGACACAGACCCCATCGGCGGTCGCTTCGCTGGTCAGCAGACCTGCAACAGTCTCAACGACAACCTGTGTGCTGCCGGTTTCATCCATGGCAAGGCGCGCAACGCACCGGGTTGCGTTGCCGCAGGCCTGGGACTGGCTGCCGTCCGGGTTCCAGATGCGCATGAACACATCGCCGCGCGCCGACGGCTCCATACGGATGAACTGGTCACAGCCCACGCCGGTGTGGCGATCCGCAATCGCGCGGATCGTGTCCGGCGAGAGATCGAGCGCACGCTCGCGGGCGTCAACGATAACAAAATCGTTGCCCAGTCCGTGCATCTTGAGGAAGCCGATCGTATCCATGTCGCGCCTTATATGGGGCTCTCTTTCAGGCGTCCAATGGGTGGTTGCCGGTTTGCCCGGGGCATGTTTTGGTCAGGCAACCGATTCTGGCGCCCTGCCGGTGCCTGATACAGCAGAAAGGCTCCTTCATGACCACGCTCAACGTCCTTCCCATTCTGGAGCGCCGTCGCATTCAGGCCGAGGTCGTCAAGCCGATCTATGAGGCCCTGAAGGCCGAATCCGGGGAGGAAACGGCAAAGCGGGTGATCGGCGCTGCCATCATTGCCGCGGCAATTGATGAAGGTCGGGAGTTCGCTCGGGAACACGGCGAAAACGGCGGGATTGAAGGGTTTCTCTCGTTCCAGCACCTGTGGGACGCCGACGGCGCGCTCGAGACCGAGGTGATCAAGGAAGCAGACAACGAATATGTCTACAAGGTCACGCGTTGCCGCTATGCCGAGATGTACAAGGACATGGGCGTGGGCGAGATTGGCTTTCAACTTTCCTGCAACCGCGACGGCACCTTCGTTGAAGGGTATGATCCCCGCATCCGGTTCAAGCGCACGCAAACCATCATGCAGGGCGCGAGCCACTGTGACTTTCACTATTCCATGTCTGGAGACGACACATGACGGCACGGTTCCTTTCACTGGTGTCTGCAGCGTTCCTGCTTGCCGCCTGCAACAGCGGCGACAGCTTCCTGGAATGGGATGAGGAAACTGCTGCCATGCTGGCGGCACAGGAGGCCGCGGCAGAAGCTGCCGAGAACCCCGATGCGGAAGGTGCCGACGAACCGCCGACGCTTGAGGCAGGTGTTGGCCTTGTCATGACGCTTGCCATCATGCGTGACAGTGGTGAGCTGGAAATGGGCGAATTGGCGATAGCCGAATCGACCGGCACCAGCCGTCAGGCCATTGCCGCCTTGGAAGGTGGTGATTCATGCAGTGGTGGTTTTGTCGCCACCGAGGGTCAGCGCGGCACGTTCGCACTCTCCTGCGAATCCGGCACCATCTGGCTTGGCGACTACATCTTCTTTGCCGAAGACCTGGGCGGTGCCCAGATGCGCGACCAGACCGGCGCGCCTGCGCGCATGATCTATGGCCCCGATGTCCCCCAGAGCGGGATGGGTGCAACGGAATTTGATGCTCTTTGGGCGGCACGCGAGACGATGGCGGGCTCCTGATCCAGCGACTGGGTTTACCCGTGCGAGCGCACCATATGGTGCACTGACCAACCACGATTGCTGACGGAACTGCACCATGTTCGACTCTCTTTCTGATCGCCTGAATGGCATTTTTGATGGCTTGCGCCGCAAGGGCGCGCTGAAAGACGATGACGTCAATGCGGCCTTGCGCGAGGTTCGCATCGCGTTGCTGGAAGCCGATGTTGCCCTGCCCGTGGTCAAGGACTTCATTGAAGCGGTGCGCGAGCGCGCCGTCGGTCAGGAAGTCGTGCGCGGTGTCAATCCCGGTCAGCAGGTCGTCAAGATCGTGCACGACCATCTGGTCGAAACCCTGGGTTCGGAAACCTCCGATCTCAATCTTGTCGGCAACCCGCCCATCGCCATCATGATGGTTGGTCTGCAGGGCTCAGGTAAAACCACATCGACGGCAAAGATCGCGCGCTGGCTTCAGGGACAGGGCAAACGCGCCCTGATGGCTTCGCTGGATGTGCGCCGCCCTGCTGCTCAACAGCAGCTTGCCGTGCTGGGCGAACAGACCAATGTCGAGACGCTCGACATCATCATGGGTGAACAGCCCGTGCAAATCGCCAAACGCGCCATGGATCGTGGCCGCAAGGGTGGCTTTGATGTCGTGATGCTCGATACCGCGGGCCGTCTCCATCTTGATGACGAACTGATGGACGAAGCCGCCGCCGTGCGTGCGGCTGCCAACCCCCAGGAAATCCTGCTGGTGGCGGATGCCATGACCGGTCAGGACGCGGTCAACGTCGCTTCGGCGTTCAAGGAGAAGGTCGGGGTCACCGGCATCGTGCTCACGCGCGTCGATGGCGACGCACGCGGTGGTGCTGCACTTTCCATGCGTGCGGTGACGGGCTGCCCGATCAAGCTGATGGGTGTCGGCGAAAAGATCGACGAACTTGAAGCTTTCCACCCAGACCGGATCGCCGGACGTATCCTGGGCATGGGCGATGTCGTCAGCCTGGTCGAAAAGGCCGCCCAGACGATCGAGGCCGATGACGCCGAACGCTTCGCCAAGAAGTTCCAGAAGGGCCAGCAGTTTGATCTCGACGACATGTGGGCTCAGCTGCGCCAGCTCCGCAAGATGGGCGGCATGGACGGCCTGATGGGCATGCTGCCCGGCGTCGCCAAGGCCAAGAAGCAGATGGCGTCAGCCAAGATGGACGACAGCGCGCTGAAACGTCAGGAAGCCATCCTGTCGTCCATGACCAAGAAGGAACGCGCCGACCCGCGCATGATCCATGCCAGCCGCAAACGCCGCATCGCGGCGGGTGCCGGCGTCCAGGTCCAGGACATCAACCGTCTCATGAAGCAGTTTCAGGAGATGAACGGCATGATGAAAAAGGTCCGCAAGATGGGCAAGAAAGGCCAGCTTCCCCCCGGCATGGACATGGCCGGCCATGGGCGGCATGCCCGGCGCTGGCGGAGGCGGCGGAACCCCCAGCCAGGCCGAACTCGAAAAGATGGCCCAGGGCCTGAAACTCCCGCCGGGCTTCAAGATGTGAGTCTGCTGGACGAGTTAAGGCTGTTCGAGAAACGACGCTGGGTGTTGTTCTAGCTTCCTAACAAATTCCGAGATGACGGTTGAAGGTGGGTCTTTCACATCCATATATTAAACAATGTTTTATTATGGTGCTTGAAAGGAAACCTGATGTCTCTTCCCAACTTTTGCGTAAAGGAACCTTTCACCAGAACACGCTTCTCAGTCGAAGCCGCTGGTGGAGCGGCGCGATGACTGCTCGTAACGTAAACCAACCGACCGAACGTCTGGAAACACACGGCACAGTCATCTGCCACGAAACCAACACTGACAACGCTTTGTTAGCTGAGCCCCAGAAGGGCTCTTCATTGGGCGGTTGGTTCTTGGCAATCTGGATTGGCTTACCCGCAGTTCTTGGTCTGGTAACGGTTGTCGCAACATATCTGGACCCCGGTAGCTTCGGGGAAGGAGGGGGCATAGGCCTGATCCTCATGTTTGGCGTCGCCGGACCATTTTTCTTTGGAATTTGGACTGTGGGCCTCGCTGTCTTGTTCGGACTGATCTGGCTGGCCTCACGCTAATGACCCGTCACATAGGCAAGTTCTTTCAAGGGGTGTGTATGGCGTGGCTATTCACTTCCATTTAGGTGGGAATCTTGTTCACCCTTCTGACCTATCTCCTCATGCCCGACGTCCTTGAGACCACCTTCGGCGCTGCGGCGTTCCTGGTTTTGGGGCTGTTCCATCGGCGGTCCCCGTCACGAAAGAGCAGGGCATGTTGGATGCAGCCGCGCTGCGCCCTCTTTTCGGACATCGATGTTTCAACATGAAACCGGAGGATTACTCGAATGATGAAATCATTCCTTGAAGCACCTTCCCCTTCTCCCAAGCGGCCGTTGCGAACTGGAGCAAGAGCACGACCATTATCGGAAGGAATGGGAGAGGCCATTTTGGAATCGACGTCACGTGAAGCGCGCCGATGGCAAGGAGGGAGAGCACTTTCAATTGGCCTGTGGCTGTGCCTCCTGCCTGTGCCCGGCGCATTTGTCTGGACGATGGTTACCTGCGGCAGTTGGTGCGGTGTCCCGGGGGAGGTTATGTACATAATCAATTTGGCCGTGGCTGGCATCCTGTCTATCGGCGCGGCGCTTTGCCTTGTCGCTGCAAATCTTCTCTGGAATGGCCTTCTTACTGTCTTGCACTGGCGCTCGCGATGAGCGGGAGATCAGTCAGTACGCATCGCACGCTCCGATCCGTTCGCTATTTCCTCTGGCTCTGGATGACCTGGTTTCTTGCGCCGCCCATCGTGGGAATGTCGATGGCGATCGCTGCTGTACTCGAGCAGGTTCTAGATGGTACGGGCGGTGCCACGTTCACGATTCTGAATGCGTACATCCCAGCCATTATGCCGGTCTGGCTCACCGGCCTGATCGTCATTGCGCTGATCCATCATCTTGCGCGCCGCATGGGCGCGGAACTGCGCGCCTAGAGCAGCGTGCGCAGCGGCTTTTCGATCACCACGGCCGTGGTGCAGCCATTGGGTGAATAGGAGCCGTGGATGCTGCCGGGCGGCAGGCTCACCACGTCGCCGGTCCGGTAGGTCATGCCGTCGGGGTCGGTCAGTTCGCCGCTCAACATGATGAACTCTTCCCAGCCTGTGTGTTCATGCAGTGACGAACTTGAACCCGGCAGGAAGTTGATCAGCGAGAGTCCTTCGCCGGTCTGGGGATTGGCGCGGATGTTGTGCCAGTCAATGGGATCGGCGGTTTCGGGCAGGCTGGGATAACGCTCGAAATCAGCCGTTTTCCAGTTCACGATCGTTCGGCCTTCCTGCATCGCCGCGATCTGGGGGTCACCTTCAACTGTATCGATGGGCTTCTGGATCCAGACCATCAGCGTGCAGCCTTTGGGCGAACTGGTGCTGTGACGCGTGCCGGGATTGTAGCTCACGACATCACCGGTTTTCAGAACCGTGTTGTCACCGTCGATGAGTTCACCGTCGAGCACGACAAACTCCTCCTGGCCGCTGTGGTGATGCAACTTCGCACCGCCCCCCGGCGCGACCTTGAGCAGATAGGTACCATCGCCGGGTCCAGGCTCGGCGCGGACCGGGTGCCACATCAGGTCCGTTTCACCGCCGTCGATGGCGGGGTAGGGCTCCCAGTCACAGGTCATCCAGTTGACGACGACCCGACCATCTACGTTCCAGACCTGATCCATGGCTACTTGCTCCGGTTTGTCGCCATCAAGCATGCCATTTCGAACATCATGTTGGCCACATTCACGAAGGTGATGCCAATGGGGTCATGGGGTGGCGAGACCTCGCAGATGTCGCCGCCCACCGCGTTGACGCCCATCATGGAGCGGAAGATCACCTGCATGTCGCGCATGGAAATGCCGCCGGGCTCGGGCACACCGGTGCCGGGGCAGTCGCGCGGGTCCAGGCCGTCGATGTCGACGGTGAGGTAGCAGGGCTCTTCGCCCAGCACTTCCAGGGCCAGCTTGATGAAGGCTTCGCGGCCCATGGCTTCGTATTCGTCCATGGGCACCATGGTGATGCCGACCTCGTTGCCGTAACCGATGTCGTCGTCGCCGTAGCGGGTGCCGCGCAGGCCGACCTGGATGGTGCGTTTGGGATCAATCAGGTTTTCCTCAACCGCACGGCGCACAAAGGTGGCGTGGTTGATTTTGGTGCCCATGAAGTCGTCGAACGTGTCGGCATGGGCATCGACATGGAACAGGCCCAGGGGGCGGTCCTTGGCGATGGCGCGCAGGATGGGCAACGGCACGGTGTGATCGCCACCGACCGAAAGCGGCCATGCGCCGGCTGCGTGAATTTCCTCATAGAAACCCTGAATCAAGTCGATGCTTTCTTCGATCTTCATGGGGTGGGTCGGGGCGTCGCCCACATCTGCAATGTTGCAAAGCCGGAAAGGCGCAACCTTGGTGGCCGGATTGACGGCACGGATCAGGCGGCTGGCCTCACGTGTCACGGCAGGACCGTGGCGTGCGCCAAGCCGATAGGTGGCGCCCAGATCAAAGGGCACACCGGCAAGCGCGATATCGACTTCGGAGCTGATCGGGTGGCGTTGCGAGCGCATGAACGTCGCAATCTCCTGAAAGCGGGGCGTTGTGCCCGAATCGTAAGGTTTGAAATCGCCGGGTCCCGACATGTTTTCCTGCTCCTGATGGGTTCGTGTTGATTTCAATCGTGGTAGACCAGCCCATCTTGCCTGACAATGGTTGCAGGAATGTCACATGTATGGCTGTGGTTGGCGCTGCCACGGCAGACAGAGTCAAAGCATGACTTGCCAAGGAGCCCGGTCAGGACTATGAAGCGCGCCCAATTCCCGAGGTTTATCTGACCTGCTGCCGCTGGCGGCGTTTTGGGCCTTCTCTGTGACAGGGCCCATGCCGAAGCGGCGATATGAAACGTAAGGACCACGCTAGATGTCGTTGAAGATTCGTCTGTCCCGCGGTGGCGCCAAGAAGCGCCCCATGTACCGTATCGTTGTTGCCGACTCGCGTTCTGCACGCGATGGCCGCTTCATCGAGCGCATCGGGCTCTATCAGCCCATGCTGCCGGCCGATCATCCCGAGCGGCTGACGATGAACGAAGAGCGCATCAAGTACTGGCTGAGCCAGGGTGCCACGCCGACCGATCGTGTCGCGGTGTTCCTGGGCCAGGCCGAAATCATCCCGATGCGCGAGCGCACCAAGGGTTCCGGCAAGCAGAAGGTCCTTGAGGCCGCTGCTGCTGCCAAGGCCGAGGAAGACGCAGCCGCTGCTGCCGAAGCCAAGGCTTCCGAAGAAGCTGCCGCTGCTGAAGCCAAGGCTTCCGAAGAAGCTGCTGCTGCTGAAGCTCCCGCTGAAGAGGCTGCTGCTGAAGAAGCCCCGGCGGAAGCGCCTGAGGAAGGTGGAGATGCCGAGGAGCAGACCTCCTGAGGCTGGTCTGAACGACCCGAAAGACTGGATCTGTCTGGCTGTTATCGGCGCGCCCAAAGGCGTGCGCGGTGCCGTTCGTGTGACCTGCTACAACGAAAACCCCAAAGAGATTGCCACATACGGTCCCCTTCATGCGGGACCCGGCGGCAAGGCGCTGTCCGTTCGTGTGATCGAATCGGCCAAGCCCGGTCAGATTGTGGTCAAGATTTCAGGCATTGAAGACCGTGATGCCGCCGCGGCACTCAACGGGACGCGCCTGTTCGTGCCTCGCGAAGTAATGCCCGCGCCGGAAGAAGATGAATTCTACCATCATGACCTGATCGGCCTTGGCGTCGTGCACACCGATGGACGCGAACTGGGTACCGTGCGGGCGCTAATCGACAACGGTGCCGGCCACGTCGTTGAAGTTCTTGACCCCGATGGCCGCGATTCCTTCTTTGTACCGTTCACGCTGGAAGTTGTTCCCACGGTCGATCTCGCGGCCGGGCGAATCGTCGTCGATCCGCCTGCTGGACTGCTGGATGATGCCTGAATCACCCGCCCAACCCTGGACCGCGACCGTGCTGACCCTGTTTCCCGAGATGTTTCCGGGGCCTTTGGGCGGCTCGATTCCCGGAAAGGCGCGAGAATCCGGCCTATGGGCGTTGGAAACTGTGGACATTCGCGATTTTGCGCGTAATAAGCACCGCAACGTTGACGACGCCCCCTTCGGCGGCGGGCCAGGCATGGTGATGCGGCCCGATGTTCTGGCCGCGGCACTGGACGCCACGGCCACCGGAGGTGAGGACGAAACGCTGATCTACCTCTCGCCACGCGGCGCTCCTCTTGATCAGGCGCGCGTGCGGGAGTTTTCCGCGCTCCGGCGCCTGGTGCTTGTCTGTGGCCGTTTTGAAGGCGTGGACGAGCGTGTGATCCAGGACCGCGGGTTACAGGAAATCTCGGTCGGTGATTACGTCCTTTCGGGCGGCGAACCAGCGGCGGTCGTGCTGATCGATGCCTGTGTCAGGCTTCTGCCTGGTGTGATGGGCGCGCCCGAAGGATTGCTTGAGGAGAGTTTCGAGTCTGGATTGCTGGAATATCCGCACTACACGCGGCCCAACCCCTGGGAAGGCCACGAAGTGCCGGACGTGCTGTTGTCGGGTCACCACGGAAAGGTGCGACAGTGGCGCCAGCAGCAGGCAGAAGAGGTCACCCGCGAACGGCGCCCCGATTTGTGGCGTCGTCACCGCGACGGAAAGAAGAACGATTAGATTTAAGAACGGCTCTAGGCCGGCGGAGGAAAGCGCATGAATATTGTTCAGAAGATCGAGCAGCAGCAGATCGACAAGCTGATGGGCGACAAGCAGATTCCGGAGTTCGCCCCCGGCGATACTGTCCGTGTTGCTCTGCGCGTGGTCGAAGGAACGCGTGAGCGTATCCAGAACTACGAAGGTGTCGTGATTGCCCGCAAGAATCGCGGCCTCAACTCTTCGTTCACTGTGCGCAAGCTATCCTATGGCGAAGGTGTCGAGCAGGTCTTCCCGCTCTACTCCCAGCGCATCTCGGAGATTACCGTGGTGCGTCGTGGCATTGTTCGCCGTGCCAAGCTTTATTACCTGCGTGGCCGCACCGGCAAGGCAGCTCGTATCGCCGAGAAGCGTGACGAGCGTCCCCGCAAGGCCGCCAAGTAGGAACCTGATTCTCGGCCCGCGCACCGGGCAGGGTGCCTTGCGCCTTTCTCCCGTGCGCGGCCAGCGATCCGCACGGGATGTAATGCCATGACCACGCCACGGACACTTTTCGACAAGATCTGGGATGCCCATGTCGTCGCCGATAACGGTGACGGAACGGCACTTCTCTATATTGATCGTCACCTCGTGCACGAAGTCACCAGCCCGCAAGCCTTTGAAGGTCTGCGCCAGGCCGGTCGCACTGTGCGCCGCCCCGAACTGACGCTTGCCGTGGCGGATCACAATGTCCCCACGACCGATCGTAGCGCGGGCATTGCAGACGAGGAAAGCCGCATACAGGTCGAGACGCTGACGGCCAATTGCGAGGAATTCGGCATCAACCTGTTCGAGATGGACGACCCCCGTCAGGGCATCGTGCATATCGTGGGGCCGGAACAGGGCTTCACCCAGCCAGGCATGACCATCGTCTGTGGCGACAGCCACACCGCCACCCACGGCGCCTTTGGCGCCCTGGCCTTTGGCATCGGCACGTCGGAAGTCGAGCATGTTCTGGCGACCCAGACGCTGGCTCAGCGCCATGCCAAAAACATGCGTGTCACGGTTGAAGGCGACCTCCCGGTCGGCGTGACATCCAAGGACATGGTGCTTGCCATCATCGGCGTCATCGGCACCGCCGGCGGCACTGGTCATGTCATCGAATATGCCGGTTCGGCCGTGCGCAAGCTTTCCATGGAAGGCCGCATGACCGTGTGCAACATGTCGATCGAGGCTGGCGCGCGTGCCGGACTGATTGCGCCTGACGAGATTACCTATGCCTATCTCAACGATCGCCCCATGGCGCCCAGCGGCGAGCATTGGGATCGTGCCGTTGACTGGTGGCGCAGCCTGCCGTCCGATCCTGGCTCCCATTACGAAAAAGAGATCGAACTGCTTGCCGCAGACATCGAGCCTCAGGTGACATGGGGCACCAGCCCTGAAGACGTGCTGCCGATCACGGGAAGTGTTCCTGACCCCGCCAATGCACGCGACAAGGACCACCGTGCTGCGATGGAACGCTCACTTGCCTACATGGACCTCAAGCCCGGCACGAAGTTACAGGATGTTGCGATTGATCGTGTGTTCATTGGCTCTTGCACCAACGGGCGTATCGAAGACCTGCGCGCGGTCGCTGCTCTTGTCGAAGGCCAAAAGGTCGCCGATGGCATCCACGCCATGGTCGTGCCTGGTTCTGGCCTGGTGAAGAAGAAGGCCGAAGAAGAAGGCATTGATCGCATCCTGATCGAAGCCGGATTTGACTGGCGTGAGCCCGGCTGTTCCATGTGCCTTGCCATGAACGCCGACAAGCTTGAGCCCGGCGAGCGCTGCGCTTCGACCTCAAACCGCAACTTCGAAGGCCGTCAGGGCCGTGGTGGTCGCACCCACCTGGTCAGCCCCGGCATGGCTGCTGCTGCTGCGATCAAGGGCAGGCTTGCAGACGTGCGCGAGATTTCGGGTTAATCTTCCGCATCTTTGAAACAGGGGAAGTTGTTATGACCGATACGAGCTCAGGCGGTACAAGCTACGCGGGTTTCTGGATCCGGGTCGTTGCCTACATCATTGATATTGTTGTTCTTGCGGTGCCGATTGTTGTTATTTCGATCGTCTTACCCGGCACAGTTGATGCTTCGGGCATGCCTGCTGGTCCCAGTCTTGCCGGCTCCCTGATTGGTGCAGCCATCATCATGGCATATGTCGGATTGCTCGAGAGCAGCGCCAAGCAGGCGACCCTGGGCAAGATGGCATTGGGCCTGAAGGTAACCTCGGTAGATGGTGCACGGCTTAGCCTTGGCCAGGCAATCTTCCGGGTCTGGCCGTACTATGCGACCGGTATCGCGGGTGCTCTTGATGCGCTTGTGGGGACCGGCATGATCATTTCTCTTATCGTTGGTATCGCGGCATTCGTTGCTTGTGTGGTTGTTGCCTTCACACCCATGAAGCAGGGCCTGCATGACATGATTGCCAGCACTCTCGTCGTCAAGAAGTAGGCTGCCACCAAACCTTGCCGGTGCGGTCGAAGGGCCGCACCGGATAACTTGAATGGATTGCGTTGATGGACAAGTTCGTCTCTCTCACCGGCGTTGCTGCGCCGCTGCCCATGATCAATGTCGACACCGACATGATCATTCCCAAGCAGTACCTCAAGACCATCAAACGCACGGGTCTGGGCAGTCACCTGTTCGATGAAATGCGCTTCAACGATGATGGCAGTGAAAAGCCCGATTTCGTTCTCAACCGCGAACCCTACCGTGACGCGACAGTTCTGATATCCGACGAGAATTTCGGGTGCGGGTCCAGTCGCGAGCATGCCCCCTGGGCGCTGCTCGATTTCGGTATTCGCTGTGTCATCGCGCCCAGCTTTGCCGACATTTTTTTCAACAACTGCGTCAACAACGGCATTCTGGCGATCAAGCTGCCCCATGCCGAAGTCCACGCCCTCCTGAAGGACGCCGATGGCGGCCACAACGCGCGTTTCACGGTGGATTTGGAAAGCCAGACCATCACGCGCCCCGATGGCTCGACGCTGACCTTCGAGATCGAGCCCGAGCGCAAGCATCGCTTGCTGAACGGCCTTGATCCCATTGGTCTCAGCCTGCAGAAGGATGACGCCATCTCTGGCTTTGAGGCACGCGTCAACGAAGAGCGTCCCTGGCTCTAACCGCCGCTGAACGACCTGTTTCCATTCATGCCGGGTGCTCTCAGGGGCACCCCAACCACGACGTGAGGCCACGATGACTGCCAACAAGAAACTCCTGATGCTGCCCGGTGACGGAATCGGCCCTGAAGTCATGGCCGTGGTTGCCCGCGTCATCGAGTGGTTCGGCAAACGTCGTCAGATCTCCTTTGATGTCGAAGAAGGTCTTATCGGTGGTGCGTCTTATGATGCGCACGGCACGCCCCTGTCGGATGGCACGCTGGAACAGGCCATGGCGGCCGATGCTGTTCTGCTGGGCGCCGTGGGCGGTCCCAAATGGGACGACCTTGAATTCTCGCTCAAGCCTGAACGTGGCCTGCTCAAGATCCGCAAGGAGATGGGCCTTTTTGCGAACCTGCGTCCGGCCGTGGTGTTCCCCGCGCTGGCTGAAGCGTCCACGCTCAAGACCGAAATCGTCTCGGGCCTCGACATCATGATCGTGCGCGAACTCACCGGCGGCATCTATTTCGGCGAACCCCGCGGTATCGAGGATTTGGGCAACGGTGAGCGCCGCGGATTCAACACGCTGGTTTATACGACCTCGGAAATCCGTCGGGTCGGTCGCGTTGCCTTTGAACTGGCGCAGAAGCGTGATAGACGCCTGTGCAGTGTCGACAAGGCCAATGTCATGGAATCGACCGTGCTGTGGCGCGAGGAGATGATCAAGCTGGGTGCCGAAGAGTATCCCGATGTCGAACTCTCTCACCTCTATGTCGACAATGCCGCCATGCAGCTGGTGCGCGACCCCAAGCAGTTTGACGTCATGGTCACGACCAACATGTTCGGCGATATTCTGTCAGATTGCGCCGCCATGCTGACAGGTTCGCTGGGTATGCTGCCTTCGGCTTCGCTGGGTGCGGAAAAGGATGGCCGTATTCCTGCGCTTTATGAGCCGGTCCATGGTTCTGCGCCCGATATTGCAGGCAAGGACATGGCTAATCCGCTGGCCACGCTTTCCAGTTTCTCGATGATGCTGCGTTACAGTTTTGATCTGCAGGCCGAAGCCGATCTGGTCGATCAGGCCGTCACCAACATTCTGGCCGGTGGTATGCGCACTGCAGATATCATGCAGCCGGGCAAAGCCAAGGTTTCCACCAGCGTTCTCTCTGATGCCATCATCGGCGAACTGGACAAGCTCAGCGCTTGAGCCTATATGCCCACCCATGATGAATCATGACGCACGCAAGGGACTGATCAGAGCAGGGGCCACGGCTGCTGGCTCCAGACACGTGTGCGCCATGAAAACGACCACCACCAGGATAACCGCAGGCTGACCAGGCCCCGGTCAGCACCTGTTTGTTGAAATTGGAAGGGGCCGCAAGGCTCCTTTTTTGTTGTGCCTTTGCAAGAACTGGCTGTGTCCCCGGGCGCAGCCCAGATGGAGAAGAAGATGGGTTACAAGGTTGCAGTTGTTGGTGCCACGGGCGCCGTGGGATACGAGATTCTGGCCACGCTTGCCGAGCGTCGCTTTCCGGTGGATGAGATTGTGGCACTTGCCTCGCCCCGTTCGATCGGTCGCGAGGTGTCCTTTGGTGAAGACAAGGTTCTTAAGGTCCAGGACCTCGAATCCTTTGATTTCAAGGGCACCGAAATTGCGCTCTTTTCGCCGGGTGCCAAGGTGTCAGACATCCATGCCCCGCGTGCTGCGGCAGCCGATTGCATCGTGATCGATAACACCTCGCGCTTTCGCTATGACGAGGACATTCCGCTCATGGTGCCCGAGGTCAATCCGCAGGATCTCGAGATGTTCGAGAACCGCTACATCATCTCGAACCCGAATTGTTCAACGATCCAGATGGTCGTCGCACTCAAGCCGCTGCATGACCTGGCCAAAATCAAACGCATTGTCGTGTCGACCTACCAGGCGGCAGGTGGTGCTGGACAGGCGGGCATGGACGAGCTCTTCAACCAGACCAAGAAGACGTATGTGAACGAAAAAATGGCTCCGGACGTCTTCCAGAAAGAAATCGCCTTTAACTGCATTCCCCAGATCGATGTCTTCATGGACGATGGTTCGACCAAGGAAGAATGGAAGATGGTGGTCGAGACGCAGAAGATTCTGGACCCCTCGATCAAGGTCCAGGCGACCTGCGTGCGCGTGCCGGTCTTTGTCGGTCATGCCGAGGCTGTGACGGTGGAGTTTGAATCCGCACTCGACGAAAACGACGCCCGTGACCAGTTGCGCGAGTCCGATGGTGTTGTGGTGCTCGATGAACGCGAGCCCGGTGGTTACGTAACCCAGAAGGATTGCGTGGGTGAAGATGCCGTTTTCGTCAGCCGTATCCGCAAGGATCCCACAGTCGAGCACGGGCTTTCGATGTGGGTTGTCTCAGACAACCTGCGCAAGGGTGCCGCCCTCAACGCCGTTCAGATCGCCGAGGAACTGGATCAGCGTTTCCTCAAGAAGGCAGGGCAGCCGATGAGCTGAGATCAGACTACTCGGCAGATGGTGCCCATGGGCGCCGCCTGCCGGGCTGTGCTGATCAGTGCCATTCTGCCAGTTCGACGGTGACGCCCTCGGGGCCTTCCAGGAACACCAGCCGCCGGCTGTGAAAGTCGAGTACTTCGTTACGCCGCCGAAAGCCGCCAGCTTCGACACGGGCTAGAAGGCCGTCCAGATCGTCGCAGGCAAAACAGATATGATTGAAGCCGATGCGGCCCAGGTTGGAAATTCCGGGGTCGTCGGCTGCTTCTGGTTCCAGATAATGCAGAATCTGGACTTCCAGGCGCGGCGTGCTGCCGGGCAGGACAAGTGTCACATGATCGGCGCTGATCCCAGCGACTCCCATGTAGTCTGAAAATATCGGCCCCTTGATCACCACTTCCTTGTCTTCCTCGAAACCCAGAAGTGCGAAAAAGGCCTTTGCACGGGCGAGGTCGCGTACAGCGATGGTGACATGGTCAAAATGACGAATCATCGGAACCTCCTGATCAGGTAATCGGCAAGATGGCGACTGGTTCACTGGGTGTGACAATCTCGCTCTGTGCTGCGACCAGCGCCATTTCTTCCATGCCCAGGGACGCGGTGGCGCGCATCACGCCATGGGTGGCGGCCAGGGCATGGGCCAGGGCATCGGGTGTTGATGAACCCTTCAGGGTCATGGCGGTGTAGATGGCGGCGATCAGGTCACCTGCGCCGTCGACGGGAACTTCCAGCCTGGAAACATTGGCCTGCCAGGCGCCGCTTTGGTCGATTGCGATCACCGGAATGTCGTCGGGGTGGTCGTCTCGGGCTTCCAGCGATGTCACCACGACGGTTTTGGGGCCCATGGCCTGGACCTCGCGGGCAGCCTCCAGAGCTTGTGTTACGCCACGTACCTTGCGTCCCACGAGAAACTCCAGTTCCATGTGGTTGGGAAACAGAATGTCGGCGTGGGGCACAATGTGGTCGCGCAGGTATTCTGGCACGCCCGGTTTGACGAAAAAGCCGTCTTCGTTGCCCATGACGGGGTCGCAGGCATAAAGCGCGTCAGGGTTTTCTGCTCGTACCAGGTCAAGGGCATGGAGAACGACTTCGCCCAGTTCCGGCCCGCCGATGAATCCGGTCAGCAGACATTGGCAACGGCCAAGTCCGCGATAGGCCACACCATCAATGACATCGCTGATCCAGTCTGGGTCGAGCCCTTTGCCTTTGAATTCGGGCCACCCCAGATGGTTGGAGAACACCACGGTCGGCACGGCATCGACTTCGAAACCCAGCAGCTGGAGCGGCAACACGGCGGCGTTCAGGCCGACATGGCCCCGGGCGACGTGTGATTGAATTGTGAGGATATCCATGCCGTCTCGGCCTTTGGGCGGTTGTCCAAGGTGCAGCCCTGACTATAGTACGCGCTAAATCAGAATTAAGAGGAGAACTCATTTATGCCGCGTACCATCCGTCCGCGCCGCAGCGTGATGTACATGCCCGGCTCCAACGCCCGGGCACTGGAAAAGTCCAAATCGGTTGCAGCCGATGGGTTGATCTTTGATCTCGAAGACGCCGTGGCTCCCGATGCAAAGGATTCAGCCCGCAAACAGGTATGCGAGGCTATTCATGGTGGTGGTTACGGCCAGCGTGAACTGGTGGTTCGCGTCAATGGTCTGTCCACGCCCTGGGGCCGCGAGGATATAGTCGAGGCCTGCCAGACTGGCGCCCACGCGCTGCTTCTGCCCAAGGTTCAGGGTGCCGGGTACATCCGCGAGGTTCTCTCGATTATGGATGTTGCCGGTGCGCCCGAATCCATGGCGGTTTGGTGCATGATGGAAACACCGCTTGCCATGCTCCATGCAGAACGGATTGCCTCGGCCACGCCGCGCATCGGTGCGCTGGTCATGGGCACGTCGGATCTTACCAAGGACCTGGCAGCCCAGCACACGCGCGATCGCCTGCCCATGATCACCAGCCTGGGCATTTGCATGCTGGCGGCCCGCGCCTTCGATATCTCGATCCTCGATGGGGTCCATCTCGACCTCCAGGACATGGATGCCTATGAGGCGATCTGCCACCAAGGTCATGACATGGGTTTTGACGGCAAGACCCTGATCCATCCCAAACAGATTGAAGCGGCCAACACGATCTTTGGTCCCACAGAAGAGGAAGTCTCCTGGTCCAAACGGATCATCGGAGCGCACAGCGAAGCATCCGCCCATGGCAAGGGTGTCGTGGTGGTTGATGGTCAACTCATTGAGAACCTGCACGTTCAGGAAGCGCGTCGCGTTCTGCAGCTGGCTGAGGCAATCGAACGCTTTGGCGGTGAAGCGGCATGAGTGCGCAGCCCGGCAACTTCTTCGAGGATTTCGAAGTCGGTGGTGTTCTCAACCACGCCACGCCGCGCACGATCACGACTGGTGACACGGCGCTGTACACCGCACTGACGGGCTCGCGTTTCGCGCTTCATTCCGCCGATACCTTCGCTCAGGCTTGCGGGCTTTCGGGAAGTCCGATTGATGACGTGCTCGTCTTCCACATCGTCTTTGGCAAGACGGTGCCCGATGTCTCGCTCAACGCCATTGCCAACCTTGGTTATGCCGATGGACGTTTTGGTGTGCCGGTCTATCCCGGTGATACGCTGAAAACCGTTTCAACCGTTCTGGGCAAGCGCGAGCTTTCTAACGGCAAGGCAGGCGTCGTCTGGGTGCGCTCGAACGGCACCAACCAGCGCGACGAAACTGTGCTCGACTACGTGCGCTGGGTGATGGTGAACAAGGCCGATCCAGAAAGTCCGACTGCGGAACCGCAGGTTCCTGAACTGCCAGAGGCTGTTGATGCCGCCTCGCTCCATGTTCCCGCTGATCTTGATCTTGCCGGCTATGACCGCATGGCTGCGGGCGATCCGCGCGGCTTTGGCGACTATCAGGTGGGTGACCGCATCGACCATGTCGACGGCATGGCGATCGAGGAAGCCGAACACCAGATGGCCACGCGGCTCTATCAGAATACGGCCAAGGTCCATTTTGATCTGCATCGCGCTGCCGAAACCCGCTTTGGCCGGCGCATCATCTATGGCGGCCACATCATCAGCCTGGCCCGGGCGCTCTCGTTCAACGGTCTGGCTAATGCCTGCCGCATCGTTGCACTGAACGGCGGGCGTCACACGTCACCGACCTTTGCGGGTGACACGATCTATGCCTGGTCGGAAATCCTCGAAAAGGCCGAACTTGCCGGCCGAAGTGATGTCGGCGCGGTGCGTATCCGCACAATTGCGGCCAAGAACCACCCCTGCGAAGACCTGCCCGACAAGGGTGAGGACGGCAAGGATCACCCCGACAAGGTGCTGGATCTCGATTACTGGGCTTTGATGCCCAGATGATCCGATCTAGTGTATGCTTGCGTCGTTGCAGTGCAGCATTGAACCTGCTTCCAGGTCGTTGCGTACAAGCGCATGTTGAGGAGATTACTTGATGGCTGAGACGCCAAACAGGCCACTTTCGCCGCATCTGCAGATCTACAAGCCGCAGATCACAACGGTTCTTTCGATCACGCACCGAGCCACAGGGATTGTGCTGTCGCTGGGCGTGGTTCTCCTGGTTGCGTGGCTGATGGCTGCTGCAGCCGGGCCGCAATACTACGAGGCGGCCCAGGCCTGCGCCGGGTCGTGGTTGGGATACCTCTTCCTGTTCGGCTTTTCGCTCTGCCTGTTCTACCACCTGCTCAACGGCATCCGGCATCTCTTCTGGGATGCGGGCCACGGCTTTGAGCTGGAGACCGTCACGCGCACAGGCTGGGCGGTTCTGGTGGGAACGGTACTTTTGACCGTCATTGCCTGGGTGCTTGGCCTTACCGTTATGGGGAGAATCTGATCCATGAGTAAAGACAAGCTCGGCCCCGCCAAAACCGGCACATCCCACTGGTGGCATCAGCGGCTCACGGCCATCGCGCTCATCCCGCTGATCCTGTTTCTGGTCGGGTTGTTGCCCAACATGGCCGGTGCGACCCATCGTGAATTCACCGCACTCATGCAGATTCCGATCACGCCTGTGGTGTTGATCCTGCTTGTGGCTGCGGGCCTCTATCACATGAAACTGGGTCTGCAGGTCGTCATCGAGGACTATGTCCACAACGCATGCGTCAAGATGGCACTTGTTGTTTCGCTTACGCTTTTCACGTTCTTTCTTGCCGCCGCCGGCATCGTTTCCATCATCATGCTCGCGGCCTGAAGGCGAAGGATTTTCACGCTATGACAGCTTCGCCTGCCTACAAGATTATCGACCATTCCTATGACGTTATCGTCGTCGGCGCCGGCGGTGCGGGTCTGCGCGCCACGCTGGGCCTTGCTGAAGCGGGGCTACATACGGCCTGTATCACCAAGGTTTTCCCAACCAGAAGCCATACCGTGGCTGCTCAGGGCGGCATCTCAGCCTCGCTGGGCAACATGGGCCACGATGACTGGCGCTTCCACATGTACGACACCATCAAGGGGTCGGACTGGCTGGGTGACCAGGACGCCATCGAATACATGTGCAAGGAAGCTCCTGCTGCCGTGATCGAGCTGGAACACTATGGTGTTCCGTTCTCGCGCACCGAAGAGGGCAAGATCTATCAGCGCGCCTTTGGCGGCATGACGACCGATTATGGTGAGGGCACGGCCCAGCGCACCTGCGCGGCTGCCGACCGCACCGGGCACGCCATCCTGCACACGCTTTACCAGCAGTCGCTCAAGAACCAGGCGCAGTTCTTCCTGGAGTACTTCGCCCTTGATCTCATCATGGACGACGAAGGCGGTTGTCAGGGCGTCATGGCCTGGTGTCTCGATGACGGCACAATCCACCGCTTCAACGCCCATACCACGATCATCGCCACGGGCGGTTACGGGCGTTGCTACTTCTCCTGCACCTCGGCGCATACCTGCACCGGTGATGGTGGCGGCATGGCGTTGCGCGCAGGCCTGCCGCTCCAGGACATGGAGTTCGTGCAGTTCCATCCCACGGGTGTTTACGGTGCCGGTGTGCTGATCACCGAAGGTGTGCGCGGCGAGGGCGGGTATCTCGTCAATTCCGAAGGCGAGCGTTTCATGGAGCGTTATGCGCCATCGGCCAAGGATCTTGCCAGCCGTGATGTTGTCTCGCGTGCCATGACCATGGAAATCCGCGACGGCCGTGGCGTGGGCGGCGACAAGGACCATCTCTTCCTGAAACTCGACCACCTTGATCCAGCGATCATCCATCAGCGCCTGCCGGGCATTTCCGAAAGTGCGCAGATCTTTTCGGGTGTTGATGTGACCAAGGAGCCGATCCCCGTCCTGCCCACCGTGCATTACAACATGGGCGGTGTTCCAACGAACTACCAGGGCGAAGTCGTCATCCCGAAGGATGGCGATCCAAACACGGTCGTTCCCGGCCTGATGGCTGCGGGCGAGGCGGCCTGTGTCTCGGTCCACGGCGCCAATCGTTTGGGTTCCAACTCGCTGCTCGACCTCGTCGTCTTTGGCCGTGCGGCTGCGATACGCGCTGCCGAGGTGGTCAAGCCCGGTGCGCGTCTGCGCGAAATGCCCAAGGATGCCGGCGAAGCAACGCTCGACCGTCTCGACCGTCTGCGTCATGCCAAGGGTGACACCCCCACGGCTGCCATCCGCGCCAAGATGCAGAGCACGATGCAGAACGACGCAGCGGTCTTCCGTACCCAGGAAACCCTGGCGGAGGGCTGTAACAAGATGGCTGATGTCTTCGACAGCTTCTCCGATGTCGGCGTGTCTGATCGCTCCATGATCTGGAACACCGACCTGGTGGAAACCTGGGAGCTCGACAACCTGTTGCGTCAGGCTGTGGTCACGATCAACTGCGCGGAAAACCGCAAGGAAAGCCGTGGCGCCCATGCCCGCGAGGATTTTGCCGACCGTGATGACGAGAACTGGATGAAACACTCGGTCTGCTGGCTCACCGATGACGGAAAACACAATATCGATTATCGGCCCGTGCATATGGAAACGCTGACCGATGACGTTGAAACAGTCCCGCCCAAGGCGCGGGTCTATTGATCGGAGGATTTGTGATGCGACGTTTGTTGATCGGTCTGCTTGCCGCTCTTGTGCTGATGGCCTCCGGCAATGCCGCGCTTGCCAGCACGCAGTGGAAGGAAAGCAGTTACAACCTCGTCCAGGCTCTGGTGGCCGGCTACACCGTGGTCAGCAACTATCACAACAGCGAAGGCCACCTGGTCTTTGTTTTGCAGCGTCAGAATGTCTTGCTGATGTGTGCCTATGCCGTGCAGCAATCGACCAATTGCGCACAGCTGGGCAATGAACTCTAGAGTCCGATCGGTGCATGTCGGATCGACATGTACCGTGAATCGGCCTCTGATTTGTTAAGAGGGAGCAGGATTCACGTTCCAGGTTAAGCGAACCTGAAACGACCCTGCTCCAGGAACAGGAAACCTGTCTCATGGCTGAATTTCGACTGCCCAAGAATTCACGCATTCGTAACGGCAAGGCGCATCCCGTCAAGGAAGGCGCCAAGCGCCGTGCGCGTTTCAAGGTTTACCGTTATGACCCCGACAGCGGTGAAAACCCGCAGCTCGATACCTTCGAGATTGATCGCGACAAATGCGGTCCGATGGTTCTGGACGCGCTGATCAAGATCAAGAACGAGGTTGACCCATCGCTCACGTTCCGCCGCTCCTGCCGTGAAGGCATCTGCGGTTCCTGTGCCATGAACATCGATGGCACCAACACGCTGGCCTGCACCAAGCCGATCGACGAGGTCAAAGGCGATGTGAAGATCTATCCGTTGCCCCATATGGGCGTGGTGAAGGATCTGGTGCCCGATCTCAACAAGGCTTACGAGCAGCTTGCTTCCGTGAAACCCTGGATGCGTAACGACACGCCGGTATCGCCCGACAAGGAACGCCTGCAGAGCCCCGAAGATCGGGAAAAACTTGATGGTCTCTACGAGTGCATCCTGTGCTTCTGCTGCCAGACCAGCTGCCCCAGCTACTGGTGGAACTCGGATCGTTACCTCGGCCCGGCCGTGCTGCTCCAGGCCTATCGCTGGATTGCCGACAGCCGTGACGAAGCGACCAACGAACGGCTCGACGAGCTGGAAGATCCGTTCAAGCTTTATCGCTGTCACACCATCATGAACTGCGCCAAGTCCTGCCCCAAGCACCTCAACCCTGCCAAGGCGATCGCAGAAACCAAAAAGATGCTGCTCGAACGCCAGGGATGACACCTGTTGAGGTTCGTGGTTCAGCTCCGCACTAAGGCGCGAACACAATCGCGCCGCGCTACTGGCTCCATATCATGGGCCAGGTGACGTTGACGCCACAGAAGCTGCCGCCGCCGCGCAACACCAGAAGGTCGCCCAGTGCGGTGATGACGGGGGCACCGGCAATGGGCTGGTCGTTGTTGTCGACAAAGACAAAGCCGCCACTGTCGGGATTGCCCAGAACCGGCCCGCTCATGGAGCAAAGGTGCGCGCTGGTGCTGTCCACGACGGCCGCATCAATGGTCATGGTGCTCTCATCAACCCAGGTCACCTGAAGCGAAGCATCAGCGTTCGCGGGGATCGGGTTGTAGGCTCCGGGCTGGCCGATATCGCCTGAGGTGCCTGTCATGGACAGCATTGCCGAGATGCGCTTTTCAATGATCTGAGCAATGCAGCTGCCTTGAGCACCGCAGGCATCACGTGCCGTGATGACGTCACGCTGGGCGTTGCGTATTTGCGTTTCGTGCGCCGGTTTGGCGGCAGTCAGAGCCTGATAGGCGCGTGCCATGGCCAGATCGAGGATCGACAGCAGCGGGTCTGCGCAAATCGCCTTTTCCGTAGCGGTCTGGGCCTTGGAGCAGGCATAGCTCGGGCCCGGTGTTTCCTGGGCAACGGCATGGGACGGAAAGGTGAAAATTCCGACGATGAGCATGGCGGCCGCGTTTCGAATCATGTGCCTTGGACTACCTTGTCTTCGTGGGACTCTGGTCGCGCGATAGTGGCGTCGAATGCCGTACGGCGATCAAGGCCTTTGTCAGCTCCCCACCACGGCCCCGAACACCACGCCGACGATGATGGCGCCGCCAATGCCAAGGATCATGTAAGCGGCAAAGACCGGGGCTTTCACCAGAGACCAGACGGCCGCCATGGCGGGGATCGAACTCACGGCCCCGCCGACCATGAAGGCCATGCCTGCACCGTTACTCATGCCCTGATCGATCAGGCCCGCGACAAGCGGCGGCGCGGCATAGCTGTTGAGATAAGCCGGCGCGCCGACAAAGGCTGCGATCACGATCGAGAGCAAGCCGTCACCGCCCACGACCGGGCCGATGGCTTCTGCCGGGATATAGGTGATCAACATGCCTTCCAGCAGATAGGCAAAGGCCAGCCACTTGACCAGGAAGACGGCATTGGCCGTGCCTTCACGACGGAACGTCTCGCGCCGTTCGGTTTCTTTCCAGAAACGCCAGACCGGGCGCCCGTCAAAGGGGGAGGTGCCGCAACTGCTGCAACCACCGCCGGTGCGCGGGCGCAGGGGGTCGGCAAAGACGCCGGTGCGCATGAAGGCCTGCAGGGCAAAGCCGCCCATCAGACCGATGGAAACCGCCGCAACGGCCTTGCCCACGGCAAACTCCCAACCCAGAGCGCCAGCCGTGATGAAGAGTGTCGGCGGGTCGATCAGAGGCGAGGCAAGCCAGAACGCCATGACGGCGGGCAGGGGCACACCCATGGCCAGCATGCCGGCAATGAAGGGAATGACTTCACAGGAACAGAACGGTGCCAGGCCACCAAACAGCGCGGCCATCACGATCATGCGTGACGGTCGGCCGGTGAAGGCCCGCGCCACGACCGCTTCGGCGCCGCTGGCCTTGAGATAGGCAATCAGCGCAACCGCAACGGCGATATAGGGCAGGGTGCTGATCAGGGACCGGATGGCGATATCAAGGATCGGGCGGAACTTGGTGGAATCGAAAACCAGGATGCCGACGGGGATCAGCGCGATGAGCAACCACACGCTGGTGAGGAATCCCAGGGTGCGCTTCAGGGTTGCGCCGGTCGGGGCAAGGCTGAGATCTGTCATGGGAAGTTCCTTACGCCGAAAGAGGAAGGGTGCGCAGGGTGTCGGCCTGGCCTGGTTGCGAACAGCATTCGTGGGTCAGGAAAGAGCCCAGAGCCTGAATGCGGTCATAGGCCGCGCGGTTCAGGATCGTGCGGCCCTGCTTTTCCTGTTCGACCAGACCTGCGGCCGCCAGAAACTTCAGGTGATGGGCCAGGGTTGAAGCGGGAATGCCGACCCGTTCCTGGATCTCTCCGACGCTCAATCCGCCACCCCCGGCCTTCACCAGGGCCAGAAGCACGGTCAGGCGTGGTTCTGATCCTGCTGCTGCAAACCCCTGTGCGGCTTCTTCCAATGCGATCATGGCTCGACTCCATTCAATCTGTTATTTCGATATAACTAGATTAATCGAAATGAATCAAGCTCGAATGTAGCGAAACATCACCTGCATCAGATATTCACATCGACTCTCTAACCAATGGATTGCTAGATATGCACTTGGACCTAAGTTGATTGAGAAAATCTGATGCAACGATTGCCTGCAGGCGTGTCCCTCAATGCCGTGCGTGCCTTTGATGCCGTTGCACGCAGCGAAAGCATCAAGCTTGCCGCAGAGGCCCTGTTCGTCACATCAGGCGCGGTCAGCCATCAGTTGAAGCAACTCGAGCAGGCGCTGGGTGTCCTGCTCGTGCATCGCAGCAACAATGCCGTCACGTTGACCCAGGAGGGACGGGCATTCGCGGCAGCCATTGGGCCGGCGCTTGAGACCATTGCACAGGCCGCGCACCGCCTGACCCGTGATGCCAACGGTCTCGACATGCATGTCTCGGCCACCCTTGCCATGCGCTGGCTGATCCCGCGCCTGGATGGATTTCGCGAACAGAACCCGGCTATCCGCGTGCGCCTGGAAACCACCAACGACCCGGCGCCCCATCTGCAGGACGATATCGATCTTGCCATTGTCTACACACGCGGACCTTCACCCCATCGGCTTGCCCAGCCGCTGTTTGCCGATTGGTGCGGGCTTTATGGCGCGCCCGAGATTGCCGCTGCCGCCAGGGGCATCGGTGATCTCGTGACGGCTCCGTTGATCGCTGCAACGCAGGATGACTGGGACTGGCAGCTTTGGGCTTTGGCCAACAAACTCGACTTTGCCCAACTCAACCTTCGCCACCGCTTCGATATTGATGATGCGGCAATCGCAGCGGCGCAGGCCGGCATGGGCGTGGTGCTGGCACCGGAAATTTTTGTCCGTCGCGAATGTGAGACAGGAACACTTGTTGCCATGCCCGGCACATCGGCCATGCGTTTTGGAACGTATTGGGTGATCCCCGCACCGACGGCACGACGGCCCGTCGAAATCATGCTGGCCTGGCTTCGCGAAGTGGTCGGTCAGGACGCTCTATAGCCTGGGATGCGCAACCAGAATGACCGGCTCGACCTGATGATCAATCAGGGCCTGTCGGATGTTTGAGAACTTCTCGCGCGCATTGCCACCGGTGAGGAGATGCAGACCCAGAGGCGGAGGGCCGTCTGACTGTTCTGCCCTGGCAAAGAGCTTCTCGAAGAAATCCAGCGCAAAGTCGCGCAGGTTCTCTTCTTCGGACACGATGAAACCGGCATCGTCCAGCAGGGTGATGCTTTCATCGCGCGTTTTCAGAACGCTGGTATCGGCGGTCTCGGCCCAGGGAACGGGATAGCGCATGCCAGATGTCGGCCCCTTCATCACGTCAAACAGACACAGGGGCGCATCGGGGCGCAACACACGGGCAGCCTCACGCAGGAACCCGATGCGATCATCGATGTTCATGGCGACATGAAAACTGAACGCAGCATCGAACGTGTCGTCCTCAAAGGGCAGGGACAGGGCGCTGGCAACTTCAAAGTGGCATCGATCCGCCAGTCCCATGCGTTGGGTCAGAAGGTCTGCGACCTCGATATAGGCCGGTGTGAGGTCGATACCCGTCACCCGGCATTCGCGTTCCGTGGCCAGGCAACGTGCCGCCCCGCCGATGCCGCATCCGATATCAAGGACGTGGCTGTCCTTGTCTGCCTCGAACAACTCCAGCGCAATCAGCGTGGCTTCCCGCCCACCGATGTGAAACTCGTCCACGGCAGCAAGATCCTGGGGCTTGATCGCGTCGAGATCGATGCCCTGTTGTTCCAGGCCGGCAAGAATATCCCCAGTCAGACCGGAACGCTGGTAATGGGCGGTAACCGATTGTTCGAGTGCATCACTCATGAAAGCTGCCTTGATTTGGGTTTGGGCGGGGCAAATACCTCGATCGGCGCGCTCACGCCTTTCAGGGCCTGGCTGCCAAGCGACAACCATGGTTCCTCAAGAAGCCCGGCAAAGGCGGCGCTGGCCAGCACGGGCCGTTGCAAGACTTTGGTCAGCGCTTCAATGCGCGCGACCTGGTTTGCTGCCGGTCCGATGGCTGTGAACTGCAGTCGCTGGGGCACACCGATATTGCCATAGGTCAGGTCGCCGACATGGAGCGCTATGCCGCAGCTGATGGCGTCTTCATCGCGTTCTCTGCGCGCAACGTTAAGCACCTCCAGGGCGCTCATGGCCTCGATGGTCGCCTTGTTTGCAGCCTCTGCTGCGGCCTGGGCGCCCATGGTCAGGCACGGGAAGATGGCCAGAACGGCATCGCCGATCAGCAACAGAACTTCGCCGCCATTGGCAATGACCGGCCTGGCCGTTGCCTCGAACATGTCATTGAGGACGTTCAGATAGGCATCGGGCTCCAGTTTTTCAGCCAGACGCGTCGAGTTGCGCATGTCGGAATACCAGATCACCGCATGCATGGTTTCGGTGTCGCCGCGCTTGATGTTGCCGCCCAGCACCTTGGCGCCGGCATCGGCGCCGACATAGGCGCTCAGCAGGTTGCGCGAAATCTCGCCCTTGATCCGAACCTTGCAGGCCACCGCCAGCCTGTTTTTGATGCGCCGCAACGTGCGGATGTCGGCTTCGCTGAAGCCGCCCTCCCGGTCTGTTGCCCATGAAAGAAACATGCCGTCGCCGAATTCCTGTTTGGGCGAAGCCATGCCGAAGGGGATATGGGCAGCCAGATAGTCCGTCGTTCCCGCGTCGCGGAATTCCTCGAGAACCGGAAAGTCGATCAGCGCATCTTCGCCGGCCAGTTTACGCCTGATGAACGGGATGTCGTTTTCGACCATGTGGAAAAACGGGCTGTCGCGAAACATCTTGTGGCCGGTGGCGCCGTGCGGCATTTCGAACGTGCCCACACCCTGGCCATGGCTCCAGGTCAGCCAGATCGCCTCAAACAGCGGATGCAGCGTGCGGTAGCTGACCAGCGCACGTGTGATCGGCACCCCCGCAGCACGCAAACGACGGCAGCAACCATCAACCAGTTCTTCCATACCGGTATTGGCAAGCGCCTGTTCCATCAACCAGTCGGCCACGACATCGATCAGCGCGCCGTCGAGGCTGGGATTGCGAAGGGGTTCGGACATAACGGTCATCGGCCCAATATGGGGCGCATGAGGAGCCACGCCAATGCGTAGTTTGTTCTGCTCATGCAAAGACAGGCGATGGATTGAGCGTTCCAGATACGCCTGAAGCCCTCCGGTCGCTCCAGACTCCGAGTTTTTGCCAGAATCCCCTTGCGATTCGGAAGGCAGGCTGGTTGTTTAGCGGCCCATTCCACACCAGACAGATGACCGGTGGCCGTGCATGCCGCTGGGAGGATTTTACGATGGCTGACATGCTTCATCATTTCATTGGCGGCGAGAAGGTCGCAGGCGCCGGTGGCCGTTCCGGCGACGTGACCAACCCTGCAACCGGCGAGATTGCCCGCCAGGTTCCCCTGGCCAGCGCTGATGAAATGCGCGCGGCCATCCAGAACGCAGCAGATGCTCAGCCCGGTTGGGCCGCTGTCACGCCCCAGAACCGTGCGCGTGTCATGTTCCGCTTCAAGGCGCTTATCGAAGATCACATGGAAGAGTTGGCCACGCTGGCCTCCATGGAACACGGCAAGACGCTTGAAGATGCCAAGGGTTCGGTTCAGCGCGGTCTTGAGATCGTGGAATACGCCTGCGGCATTGCCCAGGTCCTCAAGGGTGAGTTCTCCGAGAATGTCGGTACCGGCGTGGATAGTTACGCCTCGCGTCACCCCCTGGGTGTCGTGGCCGGCATCACGCCGTTCAACTTCCCGGCCATGGTGCCGCTCTGGATGTTCCCCATGGCGATTGCCTGCGGCAACACCTTTATCCTGAAACCTTCCGAGAAAGTGCCGTCATGCGCCCTGCGCATGGCCGAGCTTCTGCTCGAAGCCGGTGCCCATCCCGGTGTTCTGAATGTCGTCAATGGCGACAAGGAAGCGGTCGACACGCTCCTGACCGACCCCACCATTCAGGCGATCAGCTTTGTCGGCTCCACGCCGATTGCCGAATACGTCTATCAGACAGGCACGTCTAACGGTAAGCGCGTTCAGGCTCTGGGCGGCGCAAAGAACCACATGATCGTGATGCCCGATGCCGATCTGGGCCAGGCCACAGACGCTCTTATGGGTGCTGCGTTTGGTTCGGCAGGCGAACGCTGCATGGCAATTTCGGTTGCCGTTGCCGTGGGCGATACCGTGGCTGATGCTCTGGTCGAACGCCTCTCGCCCAAGGTCGAGAGCCTGAAGATCGGCCCCTACAACGATCCCGATGCCGATATGGGCCCGCTGGTTACGCGCGCGCATTACGACAAGGTGAAGGGCTACATCGACAGCGGTGTTGAAGAAGGCGCCAAGCTTGTTGTCGATGGCCGTGACTTCAAGTTGCAGGGCTATGAAAACGGCAACTTCATGGGCGGTTGTATCTTCGACAACGTCACCTCGGACATGAAGATCTACAAGGAAGAGATCTTTGGCCCCGTGCTCGCGATTGTTCGCGCCAAAAGCTACGAAGATGCGCTCACGCTGGTGAACGATCACGAGTTCGGCAACGGCACGGCGATCTTCACCCGTGACGGTGATGCAGCACGTGATTTCACCACCCGTGCGAAGATCGGCATGGTCGGCGTCAATGTGCCGATCCCGGTTCCCGTCGCCTATCACAGCTTTGGCGGCTGGAAGCGTTCGCTCTTTGGCGATCACCACATGCATGGTCCCGAAGGCGTGCGTTTCTATACGCGCCTGAAGACTGTCACCCAGCGCTGGCCGTCGGGAATCCGCGAAGGTGCGGAATTCGTGATGCCGGTACAGAAGTAATCCAGGACTGAATCCAGGCGAGGAGTATCACCATGGCGCGTAACAAGATTGCCCTTATCGGAGCCGGTCAGATCGGCGGAACCCTGGCCCACCTGGCCGGGCTCAAGGAACTGGGTGATGTCGTCCTGTTCGACATTGCCGAAGGCATTCCCCAGGGCAAGGCGCTTGACCTTGTCCAGTCCAGCTCGGTCGAAGGATTCAATTCCGATCTGTCGGGCGCGAACGATTACAGCGCCATTGCGGGTTCTGATGTCATCATCGTGACCGCGGGTGTTGCCCGCAAGCCCGGCATGAGCCGCGATGACCTCATCGGCATCAATGCCAAGGTCATCAGCCAGGTTGGTGCCGGTATTGCCGAACATGCGCCTGATGCCTTTGTCATCTGCATCACCAACCCGCTTGATGTCATGGTCTATCATCTGCAGCGCGCTTCAGGCCTGCCTGCCAACCGCGTTGTCGGCATGGCCGGCGTTCTGGACTCCGCGCGTTTCTGTACGTTCCTGGCCCAGGAGATGAATGTTTCCGTCGAGGATGTCACGGCTATGGTCATGGGCGGTCACGGCGACACCATGGTGCCGCTGATCCGTTATTCCTCGGTTGGCGGCATCCCACTCCCTGATCTGGTTGAAATGGGTTGGATGACCCAGGAACGGCTTGATGCCATCGTGCAGCGCACGCGCGACGGCGGCGCCGAAATCGTTGGTCTGCTCAAGACCGGTTCGGCCTTTTATGCGCCGGCATCTGCAGCCATCTCGATGGCGGAAGCTTATCTCAAGGACAAGAAACGCGTCATGCCCTGTGCCGCCAGACTTGACGGTCAGTACGGTGTCGATGGGCTTTATGTCGGTGTCCCCGTCGTGATCGGGGCAGGCGGTGTTGAACGTATTGTAGAAATCAGCCTGAACGAAGAAGAGCAGGCCGGGTTCGACCATTCCGTGAATGCCGTGAAGGGCCTTATCGAAGCCCTCGAAAACGTGCTGGCCAACGCCGGAAGCTGATCTGCCCGACGCACATGCGTGACATCCTCCGGGGATGGAGTATCGTCCGCTAAGGGCAATGCTCAATCCTTGGGAGGGATCGCGATGACGTTCGCAGGTAATGGAATACGGCTGTTCTCGGCAACACTGCTGGCGCTTGTTTTCTGGCTTCCGGCGGCACAGGCCGATGACCATCACGGTACTGCCGAAGAAGCACAGGCCATGGTGGGCGAAGCCGTTGCCCACTTTGACGAGGTCGGTGCTGAAAGGGCTTTCGCAACGTTCAGCGACGACCAGGCCTCGATGTTCCGTGATGGCGATCTCTATGTCTTTGTCTTTGATGGGGACGGCACCATCGTGTCGCACGGGGTCGATGAGTCGCTCATCGGCGTTGACGCAACGCAGCTTGCGGATGTCGATGGTAAGAAGTTCGTCCAGGAAATGCTGAGCGATGCCAGCATGGATGGCACCTGGGTCGACTATAAGTGGGAAGACCCCATGACCGGTGAGATCGAACCCAAATCAAGCTGGGTGGTCCTGCACGATGGTTATGTCTTCGGTGTCGGCATTTACAAACCATAGGTCCACAATGATGCGCCGTGTCCTGATTGCGCTTTGTGTTCTCCTGCTTCCTGCCGGGGTCCTTGCCGATGACGAGCGGGGATCAGCACGTGAAGCACAGGCCATGGTCGAACGCGCCGTGGCTCTCTACGAGACCGAAGGGCTGCTTGCCTTCCGCGAGTATTCCCGGGCATCCGCGCCCGATTTTCGGGACCGCGACTTCTATGTCTTTGTCATCGACCGTGCCGGAACCATGGCAGCCCACGCGCTGTTTCCCGAGGCAGTGGGACAAAGTGCCATCAATGCGCGTGACCCAGAGGGCAAGTTTTATGTGCGCGAGATGCTTGAGCGGGCGTCTGAAACCGGCGTCTGGGTCGATTACGTGTTCAACGACCCCATCCTGGGCTTTCCCGTCCCGAAGTCATCCTGGGTCGTGCTCCACGATGGCTTCCTGTTTGCCTGCGGCATCTATGCCGGGGAACTTGGCGTTTAGAGAGAAAGAACCATGACAATCAGTTTCAAGCGGTTAGGTAGACTCGGCGTGATGTGTGTGGCGTTGGTTTTTACGACGACCATCGCTGCTGCCCAGGATCACGGAACCGCAGAGGAAGCCCAGGCCATGGTCGCTCGTGCCATCGCTCTGTTCGATGAGGTCGGGGCGCAGGCCACAATGGACGCGATCAACCAAGATCCTGCACCGGACTTCCTGGACGGCGACCTCTATGTCTTTGCTTATGACCCTGCAGACATGATCTCGGCTCACGCGGTCAATCAGTCTCTTGTAGGCTTGCCTGTCGCCGGGTTCACGGATGTCGATGGCAAGGCCTTCGGGCAGGAGATCTCCGATCAGGCCACCGCCGAGGGCGTATGGGTCGACTACAAGTGGGTCGATCCGGTCAGCGAAGAAATCGAACAGAAATCCAGTTGGGTCGTGCGCCACAAGGACCATGTTTTTGGGGTCGGCATCTACAAACCCTGATCCTGATTGACCGATGCACATCCAGAGGACTGACCTATGACCCTGCCGAAAACCGCGCTGATGACTCTGTTGGCACTGGCTCTTTTCCTTCCGGTGTCTGCGATAGCCCAGGAGCGGGGTACGCCTGAAGAAGCCCAGGCCATGGTTGCCGATGCCATTGCCTTTACCCGTGAAGTTGGCGTCGAAGCAGCGTTTGCCGAGATGAACTCCGGCGAATCGAGATTTCGTGACCGTGACCTCTATGTCTTTGTTGTCGCCGCTGATGGCGCCGTTGTGGCTCAGGTCGCTGATCCCGGACGGGTCGGGATGGATGCACGCTCCCTGCGGGATGCTGCCGATACCGCCTATGGGGCCATGATTGTGGATCACGCCACCCCGGACGGTGTCTGGGTCGAGTATCTGCGTGAAGATCCCATAACCGGAGACATCACGCCCAAGGCCAGTTGGGTGGTGCGCTACGATGGTTACGTCTTTGGTTGTGGTGTCTATCTGACTCAATGAGTCCAGTTGCCTGAAAACGCTTGGATTCTGAGGATTCGTCCGGTTGTTATCGTCTGAGCCGATGGTATGGTGATCGAACTGGTTCTTTTTCCCATGTTTCGGAGCGTCGTCCTCAGGGCAAATCCATGAATTTGCACGAATATCAGGCCAAACAGGTCCTCGCGTCTCACGGTGTTGCCGTGCCGCGGGGCGAAGTGGCCGGCAACGGTGACGAAGCGGTCGCCGGAGCCAAAAAACTCGGCGGCGCCATTTGGGTCGTCAAGGCGCAGGTCCACGCCGGCGCGCGCGGCAAGGCAGGCGGCATCAAGGTCTGCAAGACCCATGATGAAGTGCGCCAGGCCACCGACGGCATGATCGGGGAACTCCTGATCAACCATCAGACCGGCCCTGCCGGTAAAGCCGATCCACAAGGTCTATGTCGAGGAAGGCTCCGATATTGCGCGTGAGCTTTATCTGGCGCTTCTGGTGGATCGTGACAGCAGCCGTATCGCCGTGATCGCCTCGACCGAAGGCGGCATGGATATCGAGGAGGTTGCTGCCACCACGCCCGAGAAGATCATCTCGCTCAGCATCGATCCTGCAAGCGGCCTGATGCCGTTCCACGGTCGCCGCCTTGCTGCGGCACTCGAGCTTGAGGGCGATCAGGTCAAGCAGGCAGGCAAACTGCTGGGTGCGATGTACGCCACCTTCCTGTCAAGCGACGCCAGCATGCTGGAAATCAATCCGCTGGTGGTGACCAAAGCGGGCGATCTGGTGGTGCTCGACTGCAAGTTCAACATCGATGACAACGCCATGTTCCGTCACAAGGACCTGGCGGAGATGCGCGACGATAGCCAGGAAGACCCGGCAGAGCTCGAAGCCCATGACGTCGGGCTCAACTACATCAAGCTCGATGGCACGATCGGCTGCATGGTGAACGGTGCAGGCCTTGCCATGGCAACCATGGATATCTGCAAGCTTGCAGGCGGCGAACCGGCCAATTTCCTTGATGTCGGCGGCGGTGCGACCAAGGAGCAGGTAGCGTCAGCGTTCCGCATCATCGTGTCGGACCCGAACGTGCAGGTCATTCTGGTCAACATCTTTGGCGGCATCATGCGCTGTGATGTCATCGCCGAAGGCATTGTCGCAGCGGCCAAGGAACTGGATCTCCAGATTCCCGTGATCGTGCGCCTGGAAGGCACCAACGTGGATCAGGGCAAGGCGATCCTGGCCGATTCCGGCCTTGCGCTCACGCCTGCCGATGATCTCAGTGACGCTGCGGCAAAGGCCGTGGCCGCCATCAAGGGAGATGCCTGATGGCCGTTCTCGTCAATCGCGACACCAAGGTTCTGGTTCAGGGTTTCACCGGCAAGACCGGCACCTTCCATTCCGAACAGGCAATTGCCTATGGCACGCAGGTCGTTGGCGGCGTCACGCCCGGACGTGGCGGGGAAAGCCATCTCGACCGGCCCGTCTATGACACGGTCGAGCAGTGCGTTACCCATACCGGCGCTAATGCTTCGGTCATCTATGTGCCGCCGCCCTTTGCCGGTGACGCCATTCTTGAAGCCGTTGATGCTGGCGTGGAACTGATCGTTGCCATCACCGAAGGTATTCCGGTCCTCGACATGGTGCGCGTCAAACGCGCGCTGCAGGGTTCTGGCTCGCGTCTGATCGGCCCCAATTGCCCGGGCATTATCACGCCTGATGAATGCAAGATCGGCATCATGCCGGGTCACATCCACAAGCGCGGCAAGATCGGCGTCGTTTCGCGCTCGGGCACGCTGACCTATGAAGCGGTGCACCAGACCACGGGTGTTGGCCTTGGCCAGACGACCTGCATCGGCATTGGTGGTGACCCCGTCAACGGCACCAACTTCATCGACTGCCTGGAACTGTTCTTGGGCGATGACGAAACCGAAGGCATCATCATGATCGGTGAAATCGGCGGATCGGCCGAAGAAGATGCCGCTGAATTCATCAAGCAGGACAAACGCAAGAAGCCCATCGCCGGGTTCATTGCCGGTGTCACCGCGCCTCCGGGCCGACGCATGGGCCATGCCGGTGCCATCATTTCTGGCGGCAAGGGCAAGGCGGAAGACAAAATCGAAGCCATGCAGAGTGCGGGCTTTACCATTGCTGATTCACCCGCAAGCCTGGGCAAAGCCATGCTGGCGGCGATGAAGGGCTAGAGACTTTTCCAATCTGGAGGCCGCAACGCGCGGCAGAATGCGTCCATGGGACAGCGGATCGACGAACTCTCTTTTCTCAACGGCACCAACGCCAATTACATCGCAGAACTCTATGCGCGTTATCGTGCCGATACAGATGATGTCAGCAAGGAATGGCGTGAGGTCTTCGACGACCTGAACGATGATGCCGCCTCCATCCTGGCGGAGCTGGAACCGGCCCGCGCGGCGCGCCGCGTGCAGGATTTCGAGGACGAACCCGAAGGCTTTGGCTCTCCACCCCGCAGCAGCAATGGCAACGGCCGCCCTTTGCACGGTTACGATGGCAACGGCACAAACCGCGGCGCGCCTGATTGGGCACCGGTACCGGGCCATCGCGATTCTGTCGCCGAATACGCTGTTGCGCGCGACAGTATCCGGATCCTGATGATGATCCGCGCCTATCGTGTGCGCGGCCACCTGGCGGCCAACCTCGACCCCCTGGGCATCGAAGGCAGCCGCCACCATCCCGAGCTTGACCCCAAGAGCTACGGCTTTACCGATGCCGATTATGGCCGCGAGTTTTTTGTTGATGGTGTGCTGGGTTTCCAGCGCGCCACGCTGCAGCAGATTCTCGATGCCGTGCGCAAGACCTATTGCGGCACGATCGGCGTCGAGTTCATGCACATTCAGAGTCCGGATGAAAAGTCCTGGATCCAGCGCAAGTTCGAAGGCACCCGTTCGGATGCAGAACTGGGGCCGGAAGAGAAGAAACGTGTGCTTTCGGAAATTTTTCGATCGGAAGGCTTCGAGAAGTTTCTCTCCATCAAGTATCCAGGCTCCAAGCGGTTCTCGCTGGAAGGCGGTGAAAGCACCATCGCTGCCATGGAGACCATCATCCGTACGGCCGCGCGCGGTGGCGTCGAGGAGATTGTTCTGGGTATGCCCCATCGCGGGCGCCTCAACATCCTGACCAACGTCATGGGCAAGTCCTATGCTCAGGTCTTTTCGGAATTCCAGGGTGAGTCCAGCCACCCCGATGCAGTCCATGGTTCGGGTGACGTGAAGTACCATCTGGGTACCTCCGAGGATCGCCAGGTGGCCGATGGACGCAAGATTCACCTCTCGCTCACCGCGAACCCATCGCATCTCGAAGCCGTTAATCCCGTGGTCGAGGGCAAGGTCCGAGCAAAGCAGGAGATGTTGGGGGACGAGGATCGCAAGAAGGTTCTGGCCATCCTGCTCCATGGCGATGCGGCCTTTGCCGGTCAGGGCCTGGTTGCTGAAACTCTGGGCATGTCGGAACTGCGCGGTCACAAGACCGGCGGCACGATCCACATCATCGTCAACAACCAGATCGGTTTCACGACCAATCCCAGCTTCTCGCGTTCCTCGCCCTATCCAAGCGACGTCGCCAAGATGGTCTCGGCACCGATTTTCCATGTGAATGGCGATGACCCTGAAGCCGTGGTGCATGTCGCCAAGGTCGCAGCCAAGTTCCGCCAGGAATTCGGGCGCGATGTGGTGATCGATATTTTCTGTTATCGCCGCCACGGCCACAACGAAGGTGATGAGCCGGCGTTCACGCAGCCCATCATGTATCGCAACATCGCCAAGCACCCCACGACCCGCCAGCTTTATACGGAGCGGCTGGTGTCGGAAGGTGTCATCACGCCCAAGCAGGCCGATCGCATGATCCAGGACTTCAACGGTCAGTTGGAAAAGGATCTGGAAGCCTCGCAGGGCTACAAACCCAATAAGGTCGACTGGCTTGAAGGGGTCTGGTCCGGTCTTGAAGTCTCTGAACGTGATGGCGCGCGTCGCGGCATGACCGCGGTTCCCGCTGAAGAGCTCAAGACTGTGGGCCATGCCATTGCCAGTTACCCCGATGACGTGAACGTCCACCGCAAGCTCAAGCGTATTCTCGATCAGCGCCGTACCATGATTGATGATGGCGAAGGTATCGACTGGGCCATGGCCGAAGCCCTGGCCTTTGGCACGTTGTGCTACGAGCGTGCCAATGTGCGCTTGTCTGGGCAGGATTGTGGGCGTGGCACGTTCAGCCAGCGCCATTCCGTGCTGGTCGATCAGATCACCGAAGAACGTTACACCCCGCTTAACCACATCAGCGACGACCAGGGCCGCTACGAGGTCATCGACAGCATGCTCTCGGAAGCAGGCATTCTTGGTTTCGAGTACGGTTACAGCCTTGCTGACCCCAACACGCTGGTCCTTTGGGAGGCTCAGTTCGGCGACTTCGCCAATGGCGCCCAGGTCATCGTCGATCAGTTTCTCACCGCCGGTGAAAGCAAATGGTTCCGCATGTCGGGCCTCGTCATGCTGTTGCCCCATGGCTATGAAGGGCAGGGGCCTGAGCACAGCTCGGGCCGGCCGGAGCGTTACCTCCAACTGGCAGCAGAAGACAACCTCCAGGTCGCCAACTGCTCGACCCCGTCTTCTTATTTCCACCTGCTTCGGCGTCAGATGAAGCGCAAGTTCCGCAAGCCGCTCATCGTCATGACACCCAAATCCCTGTTGCGGCACAAACGTTGCGTCTCCAAGACCGGAGACTTCACCGGTGAGACGCAATTCCACCGCACGCTCTGGGAGCTCGATGACGCCAGCCATGGCAAGGATATGGAACGGGTCGTGCTCTGCACCGGCAAGGTCTATTACGACCTGCTCGAAACGCGCGAGAAACTTGGCCTCAAGAGCGTCACATTCATCCGCCTGGAACAGCTCGCACCGTTCCCGCTCGATGCCCTGCAGGAGGCCGTCGACTACTACCCCAATTCCCAATTCATCTGGTGTCAGGAAGAACCCCGCAACATGGGCGCCTGGAACTTCGTGCGCGACAAGATCGAGCAGGCCATGGAAAAGGGCGAACTCAAGATGGTGTTGCCGCGCTATGTCGGGCGCGACGAGGCGGCATCTCCCGCAACCGGCTTTATCCGTGTGCACGAACGCGAGCAGGAAGCGCTCGTCAACGAAGCCCTGGCAGGCTGAAGCGCACGACAACCACAGGACGGAACAACACGATGGCAATCGAAATCAAGGTGCCCCAGCTTGGCGAGTCCGTTTCGGAGGCCACGGTTGCGACCTGGTTCAAGAAAAAGGGCGATGCTGTCACGCGTGATGAACCGCTCGTCGAGCTCGAAACCGACAAGGTGACGATGGAAGTCTACGCCCCGGCATCGGGTGTGCTTTCCGATGTCATGTTCGACGAAGGCAGCGATGTCGAGGTCGGCACGATCCTGGGCAAGGTCGAAGAAGGCGACGCCCCAGCAGCAACGGCCGCTCCCGCACAGGAGGAAGAATCTGCACCGGCGCCCAAGGAAGAAACACCCGCGCCTGCGCCGGCTGCCGAGGCAAAGAGCGATCTGCCGCTTTCACCTGCCGTGCGCAAGATGGTCGATGAAAACAACCTCGATGCCTCTGCCATTGCAGGTACGGGCAAGGATGGCCGCCTGACCAAGGCCGACGTTCAGGCCCACTTGGAAGGTGGTGCCAAGGAAGAAGCGCCGAGACCTGCTGCAGCTGCGGCCGAAGCGCCTGCGCCGCGCGAACGGGTTGCCGTTGCGCCCACCGCGCCAGACCCGGAGGGCCGCGAGGAACGTGTGAAGATGACGCGTCTGCGCAAGCGTGTTGCCGAACGCCTCAAGGCAGCACAAGACACCGCAGCGATGCTCACGACCTTCAACGAGGTCGACATGACCGCGGTCATGGCCGCGCGCAAACAGTACCAGGAGCGTTTCGAGAAGAAACATGGCGTGCGTCTGGGCTTCATGTCGTTCTTTGTGCGCGCCGCCATTCAGGCGCTCCAGGACATCCCGGCGGTCAACGGCGAGATTGCCGGTGATGAGATCATCTACAAGCACTATTACCATATCGGTGTGGCTGTCAGTTCGCCCTCGGGCCTTGTGGTTCCGGTGCTGCGTGATGCCGACAAACTGTCCTTTGCCGAGATCGAGAAGAACATCGGAGCCCTTGGCGTCAAGGCACGTGACGGCAAACTCTCGCCCAACGACCTGACCGGTGGCACCTTCACGATCTCGAATGGCGGCATCTTTGGTTCACTCATGTCCACGCCCATTCTGAATCCGCCGCAATCGGGCATTCTGGGCATGCACAAGATCCAGGAACGACCGATCGCCGTCGATGGCGAGGTTGTCATCCGCCCCATGATGTATCTGGCACTCAGCTACGATCACCGCATCATCGATGGTCGCGAGGCCGTGACGTTCCTGGTCCGACTGAAAGACGCCATTGAGGATCCCCAGCGGTTGCTGCTGGAAATCTGATCATGGCCAATCCGAAGCCGACCCGGCGCGATTTTCTGGCCGGTGCCGCAGCAGGTTCCCTGCTTTCCGGGTTTCCGCTCATGCCCCGCCCTGCGGTTGCTTCAGCCAGCGCAGAGCCTGCCCCTGTCGGTGCGGCCGTTGCCCGGGTACGCATCTATCCGGCCATCGGTATCAGCAGGGTCGGCGGCTCAGCCAAGTGGTTCCATGCCCCTGAAGTGCCGGGCCTGGCGCCCCAGCCGGAGGATGGCGACTTCAAGGACGGCAACCTGAAGATCAAGAAACAGGCCCAGCGGTTCCGGGTCTGTGCCTTCGATGATCAGGACCGGGTTATCGGTGAGGTCCAGGATGCCGGGGCCGAGATCAGCTGGCGCGTCCGTTTGGCCAACACCAAAGCAGCCTGGTACGGCTTCAACAATCCACTCGATAACGGCGAACTTGCGCCGGGTCTGCCGGGACAGTTACGCAATCAGTTCTTTGTTGATGATGACGTGCGCGAGCGCATGTTGCTGATCGAAGGTGGCGAGCGCGAGATTTCAGGAACGTCGGTCAACGCTGGTGGCGGTGATGCCTCGCTCGGGTTCACCGGCCGTTTCTGGGACACGGTGGATGTGGCGCTGGGCGAGTTGCGCACTGATGACGCCGGCCGTCTGCTGGTCATGCCGGCCGATGGCATTTCGTCCTCGCCGACCGGTGCGGGGATCACGAGTTTTGCCGACAACGACGCCTGGTTCGATGACTGGTGCGATGGCCCGGTCAACGCCATGGTCACGCTGGCCGATGGTAGGGAACTGGAAGCCGAGCCCTCCTGGGTTGCCTGCGTGGGCCCCAATTTTGCGCCTGGCATTCCTTCGATCACCACTCTTTTTGACCTCATCGCAGACCTCAACCAAAAAGAAGGTTGGGAGACCGATCCTGAAGGGCCACTGTCGTTCCGCAGTCATATCTATCCAACGTTCCATCGACTTGGTCTCATGACCTAGCTCACCGAAGCCGCGCAATTGCGTGTGGGCTGGCTTGATGCCGGAGACTTTTCCGATCCTGCCCATATCGCGCGACTTGCTGATCCGTCGGAGGAAAACCGCGCCTTCCGCGAGAAGGTCTTTGCGATGTTCCGCGATCCCTATGACGACGCGCCCGATGCCTATGTCACAGGGGCAGCCAAGCTTCCCTACATGATGGGAGACGGCGTCAACTACAGCGGCAGTCCGTTGCAGTGGTTCCGCTTCCCCACGCGGCAATACGAACACCTGCGTGCCTGGGCCGCTGGAGATTTCGTCAACGATCTTGAGGATGACACAGCCAATGCTGTTGTCCGGCTTGAGGATCTGCCGGTGGAACGCCAGCCCATGGCACTCACCGAGGCTGCGCTGGAGCCCTGCTCGGGCGGGGCCTTCCACCCCGGTGTCGAACTTTCCTATTACCTGCGCCTGGCAGAACTTTATGCGCGCAACGGTGACAGCAGCAGCGAACCGTTCCGGATCGCTCACGGCACAAGGCCCGGACTGCTTCAGAATGTCGGGCGTCTGCTCACGCCGGCAAAGGCCTTTGAAGGCGATGGCGATGTCCCACCCCCTGTCGGGCCGCAGATGGCCGGTGATCTCACCCGCTGGATGGGCCTGCCCTGGCAATGCGATGTCTTCAGTTGTCAGCAGGTTCTCATGCAGGAGGATTTCCCTACCGCCGTTTGGTGGCCTGCACACCTGCCCGTCGATGTGTTGCCAGAGGCATATTATAAGCAGGTCATGCGTTCCGACCTTCCTGCTCATGAACGCCAGCGTTTCCTTGGCGGCAGGGTTGCCTGGTCGCGCGGGGTTTCGGGCATCGGCTATCACGCCAGCGGAAGCTACTGGGACGGTATCACCAACATGATTGCCCTGTGGGAACGCATGGGCTTCGTGGTGCGTCGCCCCGGTCCCGACGATGCCGGTCGACCAGACGGCATCCCCGACGAACTGTTCGTCGAGGTTGGCCGTGCTGACACCATGGAAATGCGGTTCGATTGGTCGGATGAACACGGTCTCCTGCCCAAATGAGCTTTGATGTTGCCGCGATTGCGGTCATCGGTGGCGGCATTGCAGGTTCTGCGGCTTGTCTTAGTTTGGCCCGATCCGGGTCGGACGTTCTCTGGATCGCACCGGAGGACACACCTGCCGGGCGACCTGGTGAACATCTGGCGCCGGCTGCCGGACCGCTGCTCGACGATCTGGGCGCGCGCCATCTGCTCGATCGTTCCTGCCATCGCCCTGCCCAGACCATGCTGTCGGCCTGGGGGCAATCCCGGCTGGCCACGCGTGACGCCGTTGTGCACCTGGAAGGGGCTGGGACTGTGCTTGACCGCAGCGTGTTCGATGCCGATCTTGCCGCGCTGGCTGCGGGAGCCCGCCGGATAGCGGCACCTCTCGAACGGGCACAATGGCGTGATGGTCTCTGGCAACTCCAGGCTGGGGGTCAGAGCTTTTCCGCCCGCTTCCTGATCGATGCCAGCGGGCGGGCCGCGACGGTCGCTTCGCTTCATTCTTCACGGTTTCGCGCCGACCAATTGGCGGCGCTTTACACGTTTCTCGATCAGGACCCGCAGTCTGATGTTGCGCCCACACCGGCAAGCCTCGTGGAAACGGTTGCTGAAGGCTGGTGGTATGCGGCTCTGCTTGCCGATGGCAGGCTCGTCCTCAACCATTTCAGCGATCCCAATCTGTTGCCCCGGCATGCCACGCGTGATGCCTCTGTTCTGACGTCCATGCTGGGGAGCACGCGCCATGTCGGCCGGTGGATTGCTGAAGCCGGCTTTCTCATCGATGCGCCACCGGCTCTGGCAAGTGCGGCAACAACCTGGATCGCTCCGGCAGCGGGGAAGGCATGGCTGGCGGTAGGCGACGCTGCCGCGGCGTTTGACCCGCTTTCTTCGCATGGCATGACGACCGCATTGTGGACCGGCGCCCGGGGTGCCACAGCTGCCCTTGCATCGCTCGATGGGGATGATGGGCCACTGGCTGATTATGCCGCTCGTGTCGCTGACGGTGTGCAGGCGTTCCTGGACGCACGGCAGCGGATCTACGCCCTTGAAGGGCGTTTCGCAGAGGCACCTTTCTGGCTGCGTCGCAGTGCGGCGGCAGCGCAGGATTCGACGCAACCGTGATATGCTCTATGACTGAAAGACAAGAGCAGATCGCGACGAGGCGGAATCGTGGAGCGTTCCCGCCGCGTTGTGTCGTTAAGCTCTAATGCAGAGGAGATGAAGCATGGCCGATCAGGATTTTGACGTTGTCGTTATCGGGGCGGGGCCCGGCGGATATGTCTGCGCCATCCGCTGCGCGCAGCTTGGGTTGAAGACAGCTTGCGTTGAAAAGCGTGAAACCCTGGGTGGTACCTGCCTCAATGTCGGCTGCATCCCGTCCAAGGCTCTGCTGCAGTCTTCTGAACTTTACGAACAGGCCAACGGCCACCTGGGGAAACATGGCGTGAAGGTCTCGGGCGTAGAGCTCGACCTTCCGACCATGATGAAACGCAAGGACAAAGTCGTCGATACGCTGACCAAGGGCATTGCGGGCCTCTTCAAGAAGAACAAGATCACGCATCTTCCTGGCGAAGGCCGCATTGTTGATGCCAACACCGTTGAGGTCGCAGGCAAGAAGGTTTCGACCAAAAACATCGTCATTGCGACCGGGTCGGATGTTGCTGACCTGAAAGGCATCGACATTGATGAGGAACGGGTTGTTTCGTCCACCGGCGCGCTTGCTCTGCCAGAGGTACCCAAACGCATGTTGGTGATCGGTGCAGGTTTCATCGGCCTTGAGATGGGTTCGGTCTGGAAGCGTCTGGGCGCCGAAGTCACGGTCGTGGAATATCTTGATCGTATCGCGCCGGGTATGGATGGCGAGATCGCCAGGGAATTCCAGAAGCTGCTCAAACGCCAGGGGCTTGGTTTCAAGCTTGGTACCAAGGTGACCGGCGTAAAGCCGATGAAGAAAGAACTGAAGGTCACGCTCGAGCCCGCAGCCGGTGGCGATGCCGAAACCATCGCCTGTGATGTCGTGCTGGTTTCGGTTGGCCGTCGCCCATACATGGATGCGCTGGGTCTGGAAGATGCAGGCGTCGCGCTGGACGACCGCGGTAGGGTTGCCATCGATGATCATTTTGCCACCAATGTCTCTGGCATCTATGCCCTGGGTGACTGCGTTCGCGGGCCCATGCTGGCGCACAAGGCCGAGGATGAAGGCATGGCCGTAGCCGAAATTCTGGCTGGCCAGTCCGGGCATGTGAACTACGGCGTGATTCCAGGGGTGGTCTACACGGATCCTGAGGCAGCCTCGGTCGGCAAGACCGAAGACGAGCTCAAGGCCGAGGGCGTTGATTACCTTTCCGGCAGCTTCCCCATGCTCGCCAACAGTCGCGCGCGAACCTATGACCAGACCGGCGGCATGGTGAAGATCCTTGCCGATGCTAAAACGGATCGCGTTCTGGGCGTGCACATCCTGGGAAGCGGTGCGGGCGAACTGATCGCCGAGGCCGCCGTCGCCATGGAGTTTGGTGCATCATCGGAAGATATCGCGCGGACCTGTCATGCTCATCCGACCTTTTCCGAAGCGGTCAAGGAAGCAGCTCTTGCAGTTACAAAACGTGCCATTCACTTCTGATCGCGGAACCACGTCATGCGCCTGAGAACCTTTGTAAAGCTCGCTGCTGTTGTGGTTGTCATCGCTGTGGGCGCCGTCATCGGCTTCCTCTCGCAGCTTGACCCCAATGATTACCGCGATGACATCGCCATTGCTCTGCAGGACGCAACGGGACGCACCGTCACACTTGGTGGCGCACTAACACTCGAAAAGTCCCTGACTCCCACATTGGTGATTCAGGATGTATCGATTGCCAATGCGGCCTGGAGCAAGACGGCTGACATGGCCAGCATCAAGAGTCTGGAAGTCGAGGTTGAGCTGCTGCCGTTGCTGACAGGCAGTATCGTCGTCAATCGTCTGGTGCTCGATGGTGGCAAAATCCTGCTGGAGACCGGAGGCGACGGTCAGGCGAACTGGAAGTTCGAATCTACAACGTCACATGCGGCCTCATCCAGCCAGGCACATCAACTTGCCTTCAAGGCGGTGTCGATCAAGAACACGCAGATCACGTTTCATTCGCAAGCAGCCGACAGAGAAGAATCACTCACCGTGACCGACCTTGAGCTCAAGGCCGAGCACCCCTCCGATCCTCTGGAGGTCTCTGGAAGCCTTGATCTCAACGGAACCACGTTCACGCTGAATGGTACGCTCAAAACCCTTGCGTCTTTGATTGAAGGCAAGACAACCGAGTCTGATCTCACCCTTGAATCCGATGGTCTCAAGGTAGAGATCAATGGTGGTTTGGGGGAGCCTGGTTCAGAGGGGTTCTTCGCGGTGATTCTCGATGTTGACCTCAAGAGCAGCGATGGCCTCGCCCCCTTTGGTATCGACCTGGGCAATCATCTCGATTCCGCCAAACTCACCACCAAATTTGATGGCGGCGCCGGCGCGTTGCACTTCAAGGATCTCGTCGCGACCGCTGATGCCAGCACACTCAAGGGAGATGTCAGGCTCGATCTGACCAGCGGGTTAACGCTTGTCTCGGGCTCTCTCAGTCTCGACAAACTGGATCTGGATGCGATCACGAAGTCGGCCGATGATGCGGTGGAAGCGGCCAACCGTGTTTTCCCGGAAACATCCCTACCGTTTGATTCGCTGAAGCTGATTGACCTCAAACTCACGCTGAAGATCGGCGAGTTCAAGGCTCAGGAACTCACCTTCACGGATCTTAGTTCCGATGTTGCTTTGCAGTCCGGCAGCCTCACGCTCGATGGTCTGAGTTTTAACGTCTCGGGCGCAAGTGTGTCGGGCAAGGCAAGCGCTGATGCTGCCACGCAGGCTGCCGCGCTATCGCTCAAGTTTGACGACCTCGAGATGGGTGACCTGCTCAAGACCCTGCAGGCGCCAGATCGTCTCAGCGGCAAAGCCGATGTGATTCTTGATGTTTCCGGTACCGGTGCGTCCTTGGCCGCGATTGCCGGAAGGCTTGATGGCAAGGCATCCGTCATCATGGAGAACGGCAAACTTGATGCCCATGAACTCGATCTTCTGGTTGGCGGCGTTGCCACCATCATTGGCAGCCTGTTCTCCAAGGGTGTCGATAGTGGTGATCTCTATTGCCTGGCACTGGGTTGGGACATCAAGGCCGGTGTTGCCAGCCAGACAGTCATGCTGATCGACACCAAGTACTCCACGGTGACCGGTTCTGGGGAAATCTATCTTGGCAAGGAAACCGTCGACCTCAAGGTCGTGCCCCATTCCAAGGGTGTTACGCTGAACCTTGCTGTGCCGATCCACGTGCGGGGAACCTTGTTGCACCCCACCTTTACGCCTGATGAAGGCGCGCTTGCCCTCCATCTGGGCGGGCTTCTGGGGGCGACGCTCTTTCCGCCTGCCATGCTCCTGTCCCTGGGTGATCTCGGTTCCGGCGACACCGGTTGCACCGATGCCAACCAGCCAGAAAAATCCGACCTGCTCCAGTAAACCGATCACACGGCACCTCTTGTGTTTAAGGAACTCGCCCGTTCGATCGAGGCGCGACCCATCGTTCTGCTGGTGCTGCTGTGCCTGATCCAGGTCGCGACTATGATGGGCTTTTCTACCTATTGGTCGCTCCTCCCGATCCTGCAGCCTGCCTGGGACATGACCAACGAACAGGCCGGATGGCTCTCGGGCATGCTGTTTGGCGGATACGTTCTTGCCGTGCCTTTCCTGGTGACCGTGACGGATCACCGCGATGCCCGCGGCATCATGCTCATCGGCTTTGTTCTGGCGTTTCTGGGCCTGGCAGGCATGGCGCTGGCCGGTGATGGTTTCTGGCCGGCGCTGTTCTGGCGGACGCTGGCGGGCGCCGGTCTGGCCGGAAGCTACATGCCCGGTCTCAAGGTGCTGACGGATCGCCTGGACACATCACGTCATGCCAGGGCGGTTGCGTTCTACACTGCCTCTTTCAGCGTGGGGGCAGGGATATCCTATCTGGTCTCGGGTTTCCTGTTCCAGTATCTGTCCTGGCAGAGCGTCTTTGCGGTCATTGCGCTGGGCCCGGTTGTATCGGCTGCCCTGGTGATTCTGCTGGTTCTGCCGCGCCAACCCGAAAGGCCGGAAGGCAGGCAACGCCACGCCCTTGATGTTCGTCCGGTCCTGAAGTCGCCGGGGACCATGGCTTACGTCCTGGCCTATGCCGGTCACACGGCTGAACTCTTCGCCATGCGCTCCTGGCTGGTGCCTTTTGTGGTTTCCAGCTTTGCCTTTCACGGTGTCGCCAACGAAGTGGATGCTGCGGTCGTTGCCACAACGGTCTCGTTTGTTGCCGTGTTTTCCAGCCTGGCCGGCGCAGAACTGGCCGTCCGGTTTGGGCGGGTCCGGCTTATCGGTGCAGCCATGGTGTTATCGTTTGTTGTCGCCCTGATTACCGGCTTTGCCGTTGCCCTGCCAATCTGGATCGTGGTCACGCTGTGCCTGCTCTACGCGTTGACGATCCAGGCCGATTCAGCAGCCATCACGGCTGGTGCTGTCGCCATGGCGCCAAAAGGCCATCGTGGCGCCACCCTTGCGGTTCATTCGGTCATTGGATTCAGTGGTGCCCTCATCGGCCCGCCCATCGTGGGCGTCATGCTCGACGTCTCAGGCGGGCAAAGTTCCGTTCTTGCCTGGGGGCTCTCGTTCACTCTGATGGGTATCTTCGGCCTCTTTGGTCTTGCCTGTCTCGTGTGGCTTGGACGTCAGGCGCGTGGGTGCGCGTTGCGATAGACCTCCAGCAGGCCCTCGGCATCGACGTCGGTGTAACGCTGTGTCGTCGACAGGCTGGCATGGCCCAGCAGTTCCTGAATGGTGCGCAAATCCGCGCCGCGCCCCAGCAGGTGGGTCGCATAGCTGTGGCGCAGGGCATGCGGTGTCGCTGATTCCGGCAGGCCCAACATGGTACGTAAGTCACGGAACCTGCGTTGTACGACGCCCGGGTTCAGCCGTTTGCCCTGCACACCGATGAACAGGGGTGACGCTGCGGGGCTGCCGTCCGGGCGTTGCGCCAGATAAGTCTCGATCGCATCGCGCACACGCGGGAGCAGCGGCACGACGCGTTCCTTGTTGCCTTTGCCCAGAATACGCATGGCATCACCAGCCTGCCGGATGGTGCCGACATCCAGGCTCAGTGCCTCACCGATGCGCAGACCGCCGCCATAAAGCAGCAGCAGCAACGCCAGGTCGCGTGCCGTGACCCAGGGCGCCTGATCGGAATCATCGGCCAGTGCCAGGACATCGGTTGTATCGTCGGTCGTCAGCGGGCGCGGCACCTGCCTGGGCAGCTTGGGAGCACGCATGGAGGTGGCTGCTGGATTCGATACCAGGTTTTCGCGGTCGAGATAGCGAAACAGGCTTTTGACCGCCGACAGCGCCCGCGCGGTCGAACTCTTGGCCAGGCCCTTCTGTGTGCGGCTGGCCAGCCAGGACCGGAAGTCGGCGGTGTTGAGGTCGCGCAGGGTATCGATCGATGGTTCCGCACCCAGATGTCCAGTCAGGAAGACCAGGAATCCGTCGAGATCGCGCTGATAGGCATGCACCGTATGTTGGGATGCCCGCCGTTCACTGATGAGTTGTTCGCGCCAGGCTGCAACAGCCGATTCGAGTGTCGTGGTCACGGCGGTCAGAGCGCCAACCCAAGTTTCTTGCGCAGGCAGCGCTCCAGCACGGCTGCAAGGAACCGGTAAAGATCCACCGGCGCTCCCTGCTGGAAATGATCATCATGGCGCGAGCCCAGCGCCAGGACACCAAACGGCAATCCGTCGTCACCGCCAAAGCGTGCCAGAAGCTCTGACTGCACCAGCGTGGAGGCACCCATGAAAAGCCCCTCATCGGCCACAGCCGGTGACCGCGCAATGACATCGTGGTCAGCTTCCATCAGGCGCTCGACCGTGCCTTCAACAACACATCGCACGCCACAGATGACCTGTGCCTGACCGCCGGGGCAGGTCGTCTCGACCGCCAGCATAACGACATCCACACCCAGAAGAATGGCAAGATCAGAGGTTACGATTTCGACCAGGTGATCAAGATCCACAGCGCCGATCATGACCAGCGCACCGGCATGGATGCGATCCTGCAGCGAGCGATCCCGCCTTGTCTGCTCGACCAAATGGTTCTCCTGATCGCGCGCATCACAGGCATCGTTGCGCAATCTCTCGATCAGGAACGCCTGCCAGTCGGCAACGTTGTCGCCGTGGTCATGCTGCGGCGGTGCCAGAACATCCATCAGTTCGGGTCGTTGGGCCAGGAACTCAGGGTTGTCGCGCAGAAAGGCTTCAACCCGTTCGGCCGACGGCATGTCCGATTGGGGAGCAGCGGCTGATTCGGGTTTGGTTGCCATGCCTTGTCCTGGGCCTAGAGGATCGCCTGGCCGGTTTTCTGCCAGTCCGCCAGAAAGGCTTCCAGACCCTTATCAGTCAGCACGTGGTTGGCAAGCTTGCGCAGCACGTCAGGTGGCAGGGTCGCAACATCCGCGCCGATCAGGGCCGATTGCTTGAGGTGAATCGGCGTGCGGATCGAGGCAACCAGAATTTCGGTCGAAAGGGCCGGATAGTTGTCATAGATCGTGCGGATTTCGCTGATCAGTTCCATGCCGTCCAGGCCCAGATCGTCTAGGCGTCCGACAAAGGGCGAGATGAACGTGGCGCCGGCCTTGGCGGCCAGCAGCGCCTGATTGGCAGAGAAACAGAGCGTCACATTGACCTGCGTGCCGGCATCGCTCAACGCGCGGCAGGTTTTCAGGCCATCCCAGGTCAGCGGCACCTTCACCGTTACATTGGAGGCGACCTTGGCGAGCTTGCGGCCCTCGGCCAGCATGGTTTCGTGATCGGTCGCAGTGACTTCGGCACTGACGGGGCCGTCCACGATCTCGCAGATTTCCTTCAGGACTTCCATGAAGTCGCGCCCGCTCTTGGCGACCAGCGAGGGATTGGTGGTGACGCCATCCACCATGCCGGTTGCCGCGAGGTCGCGGATTTCGTCCGTATCGGCTGTATCGACAAAAAACTTCATGGGTGGTCCCGCGTTCCAGAGTTGCTGATCATCGTTTCGTTACAGGTCATTCGTTTTGGCCATTTTATCCCGCGCGCATTGCGGCGACGCCAAGCCATGGCAAAGTGTAGCGGATGCCAGACAGCGATACCACATCACCGGGCCTCTTCGCGCCGCCCCGCACGGTACAGGTTCTCCTGCCCCTGCCGGTGCCGGGTCCCTATGACTATGCCGTGCCCGAAGACCTCGAGGTGCCGCTGGGTGCGATCGTGCGCGTGCCGTTGGGCGTGCGTGAAGTCACCGGCGTCGTGTGGGGAGAAGGCTCCGGCGACGTCGATGTCGCCAAGCTGCGCCCTATCAGCGAGATCAAGAACGTGCCGCCGCTGACTGAAACCATGCGCACCTTTGTCTCCTGGGTTGCGCGCTACACGGTCAGTGCCGAAAGCTCTGTGCTGCGCATGATCCTGCGCATGCCCGAAGCGCTTGAACCCCCCGCACCCATCCGCGCCCTGCGTCTGGCGGGCGAGCCGCCGGAGCGCCTGACTCCGGCCCGCCGTCGTGTGCTCGAGATCATGGCTGACGGTTTGGCACGCACGCCCAAGGAGATCGCGCATCTGGCCGGTGTCGGCATCTCTGTGCCCAAGGGGCTGCAGAACGCCGGTGCGCTTGAAGAAGTCATTCTGCCCGCACGCCGCGCCGTTCCGCCGCCCGATGCCCAGGTTGAGGGGCCGAATCTGTCCGGCGATCAGGAAACTGCTGCTGCCTCGCTGGGCGATGCCGTCGACAAGCAGGTTTACGAAGCCATCCTGCTCGAGGGCGTCACCGGCTCGGGCAAGACGGAAGTCTATTTTGATGCCATTGCCAGAGCCCTGCGCAGCGGGCAGCAGGTTCTGGTCCTGCTGCCCGAGATTGCGCTCAGCGCCCAGTTCCTGGCCCGATTCGAAGCGCGCTTCAACGCGCCGCCCGCGGTCTGGCATTCCGGTGTGGCACGGCGTCAGCGTCGTGATGTCTGGCGCGGTGTGGCAACCGGCGAGGTGCGGGTGGTCGTCGGCGCCCGCTCGGCCCTCTTTCTGCCTTTCCGTGAACTGGGCCTGATCGTTGTCGATGAGGAGCATGACGGCTCGTTCAAGCAGGATGACGGCGTCTGTTACAACGCCCGCGACATGGCGGTGCTGCGTGCCAGTCTCGAATCGGTCCCTATTGTTCTGTGTTCGGCTACGCCGTCGCTCGAAACACTCGTCAATGTCGATCGCGGGCGTTATCGCAGGCTTGACCTTCCCGTGCGCCATGCCGGTGCCGCCATGCCGGAAGTCCGCGCCGTCGATATGACCAAGGAAGGTGCTGAACGGGGAAAGTGGCTTTCGCCCCGTCTGGCCGATGCGCTCACCGCCGCTCTGGAGGCAGGCGAGCAAAGCCTGCTCTATCTCAATCGCCGGGGTTATGCCCCGCTCACTCTTTGCCGGACCTGCGGTCACCGCCTGGCCTGTCCCAATTGTTCGGCCTGGCTGGTGGAGCATCGCCATCGCGGTCGCCTGCAATGCCATCATTGCGGTATCTGGTCGCCCCGCCCCGAAGCCTGTCCGGAATGCCAGACCCCCGATTCGCTGGTGGCTTGCGGACCGGGCGTCGAGCGACTCGCCGAAGAAGTTGCTGAGCGATTCCCCGATGCGGCGATGGAAATCATGGCTTCCGACACCCTGATGGGCCCCGCCGATGTCGCCGCCTTGGTCGAGCGCATGGAAAAGGGTGAGGTCGACATCCTGATTGGTACCCAGGTTGCGGCCAAGGGCCACCATTTCCCCATGCTCACCGTTGTCGGCGTGGTTGATGCCGATCTGGGCCTGGATGGCGGCGATCCCCGTGCCATGGAGCGCACCTGGCAGCTTCTTCACCAGGTTTCCGGCCGGGCAGGGCGCGAGGAACGGCCCGGTCAGGTTTTTCTGCAGACCTTTGAGCCCGCCCATCCCGTCATGCACGCGCTGGTCAGCGGCGACCGTGAGCGGTTTCTCGAGCGTGAGAAAGAGGGCAGGGAGGAGGCAGGCATGCCGCCTTATGGCCGTCTGGCAGGCATCGTGATCTCGGGTACCAAAGAGAGTGAGGTACGCGCTCTGGCACAGGATCTGGCGCGCAGAGCTCCGCGCGGACCGGGAATCGACACCTTTGGCCCCGCACCAGCACCCTTATCCCTGCTGCGCGGCCGCTTTCGCTGGCGCCTGCTGGTCAAGGCCGGCCGTGACGTCAATATCCAGGCCGCATTGCGCACATGGCTTGCTCCAGTGCAGCTGAAAGGCAGCTTGCGCCTCCAGATCGATGTTGATCCTTTGAGTTTTCTCTAGAAGCAGCCCCGGAAACTGCGCTTCAATGGGCGGACTCTTGTTGCATAGGCCATATCCCTATGTTACCTACGCCGCGGCTTGACGATGAAGGGTTGAGTGCACTGTTTCAGGGCGCTTCGGCAAGTCAAAAAACCCAACGTTGACAAATGTTTAACGGGCACACGCGAGGGCTTCTCTCTTGGCCACCGACAACAGCGTAGTCACGGGCCTATCAGGCCGCTATGCGCGCGCGCTTTACGAGCTCGCCGACGATTCGAAGCAGCTGGATGCAGTTGCTGAGGATTTGCGCGGCTTGTTGACCGCACTCACCGAATCGGACGATATGCGCCGGCTCGTGAACAGCCCCGTGCTGTCTCGCGAAGAGCAGGGCAAGGCCATGGCGGCCATTCTTGACGCCATGAAGGCCAGCGAATTGACGCAGCGGGCCATTGGCCTGATCGCACAGCAGCGCCGCCTGTTCGTCCTTGATGATGTCATTTCAGATTATCTGCGCCTGCTGGCCGCCCACAGAGGCGAAACCACGGCGGAGGTGACTTCGGCACGTGAACTCAAGAGCGATGAGCTCGAGAAGTTGCGCGGCACCTTGAAGGAAATTGTCGGCCGCGACGTTGCGGTCGAAACAAAGGTCGATCCCGGCCTTCTGGGCGGCCTTGTCGTCCGTATTGGATCGCGCATGCTCGACAGCTCGATCCGCACCAAACTTGAACGCCTTGAGCTTGCGATGAAAGGGGCTGGCTGATGGATATCCGCGCCGCCGAAATCTCTTCGATCATTAAAGACCAGATTGCGAATTTCGGCACTGAAGCCGAAGTCGCCGAGGTTGGCCGTGTTCTCTCCGTGGGTGACGGCATTGCCCGCGTCCATGGTCTTGGATAACGTCCAGGCCGGTGAGATGGTCGAATTCCCTGGTGGTATTCAGGGTATGGCGCTGAACCTCGAAACCGACAATGTCGGTATCGTGATCTTCGGCAACGACCGTAACATCGTCGAAGGCGACACGGTCAAGCGTACCGGTACCATCGTGGACGTGCCTGTCGGCAAGGGCCTGCTGGGTCGCGTCGTTGACGCACTGGGCAACCCCATCGACGGCAAGGGCGACATTGCTTCGGATGAGCGTCAGCGCATTGAAGTCAAGGCGCCGGGCATTATTCCGCGCCAGTCGGTGAGTGAGCCCATGCAGACCGGCCTGAAGGCGCTCGACGCCCTGGTTCCGGTTGGTCGTGGCCAGCGCGAGCTGATCATTGGCGATCGCCAGACCGGCAAGACGGCTGTCGCGATCGACGCCATCATCAATCAGAAAAAGAACTTTGCTGCCGGTGACGAGAGCAAGCGTCTCTATTGCATCTATGTTGCTGTTGGTCAGAAGCGCTCCACGGTCGCACAGATCGTCAAGACGCTCGAAGACAACGGCGCCATGGAATACACGACCGTGGTTGCAGCCACCGCGTCCGATCCTGCTCCCATGCAGTTCCTGGGCCCGTATGCTGGTTGCGCCATTGGCGAGTACTTCCGCGATAACGGCATGCACGCCCTGGTGATTTACGATGATCTCTCCAAGCAGGCGGTCAGCTATCGTCAGGTCTCCCTGCTTCTGCGTCGTCCTCCGGGCCGTGAAGCCTATCCAGGTGACGTGTTCTATCTCCATTCACGCCTGCTCGAGCGTGCGGCCAAGATGAACGACTCCATTGGTGGCGGTTCACTGACGGCTCTGCCGGTCGTCGAGACCCAGGCTTCGGACGTGTCGGCCTATATTCCGACCAACGTGATTTCGATCACCGACGGCCAGATCTTCCTGGAAAGCGAACTCTTCTATCAGGGCATTCGTCCCGCCATTAACGTCGGCATCTCGGTGTCGCGCGTGGGTTCGGCGGCACAGACCAAAGCCATGAAGAAGGTCGCGGGCTCGATCAAGCTGGAGCTTGCGCAGTATCGTGAAATGGCGGCCTTTCGCGCAGTTTGCATCGGACCTTGATGCTTCGACCCAGCGCCTTCTGGCCCGTGGCGAGCGTCTGACCGAACTGCTCAAGCAGGGCCAGTTCCAGCCCATGCCGGTTTCCGAGCAGGTGGCTTCGCTTTATGCCGGCGTGAACGGTTTCCTCGATGGTATCCCGCCTGCTGCGGTCACGCGTTACGAGCAGGAACTGCTCGATGCGATCCGTGATAAGGGTGCTGATATCCTGAGCGACATCGAAACGACTGGTGTGCTCTCTGCGGAGAACGAGGCAAAGCTGAAGACGTTCCTCGAAGACTTCACCAAGACCTTCGCGGCTTGATGATCGTCGGAACCGGTACGGAATAGCCCATGGCAAATCTCAAGGCCCTTCGCATACGGATCAACAGCGTCCGTTCGACGCGCAAGATCACCAGTGCGATGAAGATGGTCGCGGCGGCCAAGCTCCGTCGTGCTCAGGAATCGGCGGAAGCCGCGCGGCCTTATGCCGAGCGGATGGCCCGCATGATGGGATCACTCGCTTCTGCCTTTGCAGGCCGCGAGGATGCACCACAGCTTCTGGCCGGCAACGGCAAGGATCAGGTCCATCTTCTGGTTGTCGTCACGTCGGATCGCGGTCTTTGCGGCAGCTTCAACGTGGGTGTTGTGCGTGCCGCACGTGTGCGCATCGCCGAACTTCGCGATCAGGGTAAAGAGGTCAAACTTCTCTGCCTGGGCCGCAAGGGGCGCGACATGATGCGCCGCGACTTTGGCAGCATGATCATCGACACGGTTCTGGGGCTCGACAAGCGTCTGAGCTACCAGATGGCTGCTGATGTCGGCGTCAAGGTTTCCGAGTTGTTTGAAGCCGGTGAGTTTGATGTCTGCTCGGTCGTCTACAACCGCTTCCAGTCGGTCATGACCCAGGTCGTGAGCTGGCAGAGCCTGATCCCGGCCATGGCCGATGATGATGGCGCCGAAGCACCCGATCTGGGCGGCGCGGTCTATATCTTTGAGCCCGATGAGTTTGAAATTCTCGATAACCTGCTGCCCCAGAATATGGGTGTTCAGGTCTATCGCAGCCTGCTGGAAAGCCAGGCTTCAGAACACGCTGCCCGTATGACCGCGATGGACAATGCATCGCGCAACGCTGGCGACATGATCGATCGTCTGAATACGCTCTACAACCGTACGCGTCAGGCAGCGATCACCACCGAAATCACTGAAATCGTCTCGGGCGCAGAAGCGCTCTAAAGACGGGAAAGACAAGCAGGAGAAACAGGATGAGCATCAACTCCGTTGGCAGGATCAGCCAGGTCCTTGGCGCCGTTGTGGACGTGCAGTTCGACGGCGATCTGCCCAACATCCTGAACGCGCTCGAGGCCGAAAATCAGGGCAAGCGTCTGGTTCTGGAAGTTGCGCAGCATCTGGGTGAAAACACCGTGCGCACCATTGCCATGGACGCCACCGAAGGTCTGGTGCGTGGTCAGGAAGTCAAGGATACCGGTGATGCGATCTCGGTTCCGGTTGGTGAAGGCACGCTGGGCCGCATCATTAACGTCATTGGTGAGCCGATCGACGAACGCGGTCCGGTCGAAGCCGACGCGAACACTGGGGCATCCATCGCGAAGCCCCTGCTGGCCGATCAGTCGACCGAAGCCGAAGTGCTGGTCACCGGCATCAAGGTCATCGATCTGCTCGCGCCTTATGTGAAGGGCGGCAAGATCGGCCTGTTCGGCGGTGCCGGCGTGGGCAAGACCGTCATCATCATGGAGCTCATCAACAACATCGCCAAGGCGCACGGTGGTTACTCCGTGTTCGCCGGCGTGGGTGAGCGCACCCGTGAAGGTAACGACCTCTATCACGAGATGATGGAATCGGGCGTTATCGATCTGGAAGGCGGCAATCCAAGGCTGCGCTGGTCTATCGGCCAGATGAACGAGCCCCCGGGTGCCCGTGCCCGTGTCGCGCTGACCGGTCTGACCATGGCGGAATACTTCCGCGATCGGAAGGCCAGGACGTGCTGTTCTTCGTCGACAACATCTTCCGCTTCACCCAGGCCGGTTCGGAAGTGTCCGCACTGCTCGGCCGTATTCCTTCGGCGGTGGGCTATCAGCCCACCCTGGCCACGGAAATGGGCAACCTGCAGGAGCGCATTACCTCGACCAACAAGGGTTCGATCACCTCGGTGCAGGCGATTTACGTGCCTGCGGATGATCTCACCGATCCGGCGCCTGCCACCTCGTTCGCGCATCTTGACGCCACGACCGTGTCTGTCGCGCCAGATTGCAGAGCTTGGCATCTACCCGGCCGTGGATCCGCTGGACTCGACCTCGCGCATGCTCGATCCGCGCGTATCTGGGTGACGAGCACTATCAGGTCGCCCGTCGGTGCAGGAAGTGCTGCAGCGCTACAAGTCGCTGCAGGACATCATCGCCATTCTGGGCATGGACGAGCTTTCGGAAGAGGACAAGCTGGCCGTGTCGCGCGCCCGCAAGATCCAGCGTTTCCTCAGCCAGCCCTTCCACGTTGCCGAGGTCTTCACCGGTACGCCGGGCGTGTTCGTCGACCTCGAAGACACCATCAAGGGCTTCAAGGCATTGTTGCCGGCGAATACGATGACCTTCCCGAGCAGGCGTTCTACATGGTCTCGACCATCGAAGCCGCCGTCGAGAAGGCCAAGCGTCTCGCTGCTGAGGCTGCGTAAGTCAGGTTAGGGAACACTAGACATGGCGGACAAGGTCAACTTCGAACTGGTCAGTCCCGAGCGCCTTTTGGTCTCGGATGCCTTCGATATGGTCGTGATTCCAGGCGGTGACGGCGAATTCGGCGTGCTGCCGGATCACGCACCGCTGATCTCGACCATCCGCCCCGGCATCATCGACGTGCATGACGGCGCCAGCATCGCCCACCGCATCTTCGTTGGTGGTGGATTTGTCGAAGTTCTGCCTGATCGCTGCACCGTCCTGGCTGAAGACGCCGTGATGGTCACCGATATCGACCGTGCCCAGGTTGAAGCAGACCTGGCAGAAGCCGAACTGACCCTGCGTGACGCCGAAAGCGATCACGATCGCCGCCGCGCCGAAGGCAATGTCGCAAGGCTCGGTGCCATGCTCGAGGCCTCCCGCGCCAACTAGGCGGCGCGTGGCCTCTGAGGCCGCTTTCACAGCTCTCCAATCGATCCAGCATGCGGTGATGCTCTGGTCTCAGCTTGCTAAAGCCCAATATTCAAAATAGGAACAAAACAAGAATATATCCTGGTGCATTTGGACACTTGCGGCCAAACTGGCTCAAACCACTGCGTTGCTCACCGCTCAATTCAAACACGCATCAGAACCGACCAGCAATCAACAAGAAGCTACTTTGCATGGGGTTGAACCAGAAAAATGAACATCCACCCCCTCTCACCCGTCCGTGCGGGTGCGAAATGCCATGGATGGTTCAGGAACCTGGCTTTTGAATGTCCTGTAACTGCTCTTCGATCCATGCCGCAAACGCCTTGACCATGACCGATGTCGTTGGCTCCTCAACCACGGTCATTGCATATCCCGGCGCCTCGACAACAAGTTCGGGGAAGGGCGCGACAAGCGTTCCTTGTCTGCGCGCATCAGAGGCCAGAAACCAGCTTGCCAGAACGACGCCGTGGCCACCTTCGGCCGTGACAAGACTGTGGTGGCTGTCAGAGAAGCTGGGCCCCGGCGTGGGGTCGAGTTCCCCCAGGTCAGCAGCGGCGAACCAGGCGGGCCAGTCCTCATCCATTTCGTCATGCAGAAGGGTGCATTCAGCGAGCATGGCCGGCTCGCCCAGGTCCTTGATCAGATCGGGATGGGCGTGGGGTGTGACATGATCGCCCGGCACCAGCCACCGGGCATCAGGCTCGGTATCGGGTGTGCCGCGTGCGATCACGATATCAACTTCGTCGGTGTCCCAATCGATGTCGCGATCCGTACTGTAGAGCCACAGGTCGATCTCGGGATGCAACGTGCGGAAGTCGTGCAGGCGCGGCACCAGCCAGCGGCTGGCAAAGGCCGGTTCCACCGCCACGATCAACGAAGCAGGCTTGCCGTAAGCCCGCACACGCAGGATACCATGGTCCAACCGTTTGAGCGTTTCGCGCACGACACGCCAGAACTCGAACCCGGCGTCGGTCAGCGCAACTTTGCGGTGTTCGCGATGGAACAACGGTTGGCCCAGGGCCTCTTCCAGCGTGCGGATCTGGTGGCTCACCGCCGATTGGGTCAGGTGCAGTTCCTCGGCGGCGGCGGTGAAACTCTTCAACCGCGCCGCCGCCTCGAAACCACGCAACGCACCCAGCGGCAGGTGCGAGATAGGCGTTGGTTTACTCAAGAATCAGACATGTTTGCGCAGGTTCAGCTTCTTGCGTGCTTCCTCAGGCGTCAGGATGCGCGCACCCATGGCCTCGATGATGGTACGGGCCTTCTCGACCAGTTGGCCATTGGATGCGAGCACGCCGCGCGAGAGATAAAGATTGTCCTCCAGGCCAACACGGACGTTGCCGCCCAGCGCGACCGATTTCGCAACCATGGGCATCTGATGGCGCGAGATACCGAAAGACGACCAGAATGCGCCTTCGGGCAGGATATCGCGCATGGCCAGCATGACCCTGGTGTCGGTTGGCGCGTTCGTGGCCGATGCCCAGGCAGAGCTGGAACATGGGCGGAGCATCGAGCACGCCCTCTTCGATCAGCAGTGTTCGCGCCTGCATGATCGGGCCGACGTCGAACACCTCCAGCTCTGGCTTCACGCCGGCGGCCTGCATAAGCGTTTGGCCATCCTCGCGGACCGCCGAGTCGTTGCCCAGATAGGCAACGTCTTGCGCCGAAGTTGATCAGGCCCAGATCGAGGGTGCAGATTTCGGGCAGCAGCTCCAGGGCGTGGGCCACGCGACCCTCCGGCGTGGTGAGGTCGCTGCCTTCGGGCAGCCATTCGCCGGGCTTGTCGTCGTCGATGAAGATGGCGCCGCCGTTGCCGCCGGTCAGGTTGATCACGACATCGGTCTCGCTTTCGCGGATGCGCGCGACGACCTCGGCGAACAGCTCGGTCTTGAAGGCATTCTGGCCGGTTTCGGGGTCGCGGACGTGGCAATGGACGATGGCAGCGCCCTCCTTGGCGGCCTGGATGGCGGCTGCGGCGATCTGCTTGGGCGTGACGGGCACATGCGGGCTCTTGCCGGCGGTATCGCCGCCGCCGGTGACGGCGCAGGTGATGACCACCTCGTTGTTCATCTCGTCCATCATTGGGCTCCCATCCAGATCGTGTTCATGTCAGGAGCGATTGAGGCCTCTTCGGCGCTGCCCTGTCAATGACGGCAGCGTGCGCACCAAGGCCGCGAAGCTCTCGCTGCAGGGTGGATTCCGGCAAGGTCGTGCCCGATCAGGACCAGACCGTGTGGTGCGGTTGTGCGTCGCCCCAGCGCTGCGAGGCGCTCCAGAGGGTGAAAGACATGCTGCACGCCGTGCACGAGCCACGGGCGCGTCAGCTCCCTGCGAGGTCCAGGACGCCCTTGAAGCGCAGCAGTCCGATCCCCGCATTGGGCCATGACACTGTTCGATCCAGGCGACCACCCGGTGGGTCTCCAGGGGTGCTGGCGTCTCCAGACTGACGGAGCCGATGTTTGAAGGATCGTGGCGGTGACCTGTCGAGGCGCGCTGTGCAGCCAGCGAGCCGGGATCAAGCGCTCTCCGCATGCCATAAGCAGGTCGGCGCCATCGATGGTGCCTGCCAGGAGCCTGGCACCGGGGTTGAGGTCGGCCAGACGTTTCTGAAGCGTCTGGAGGTCCTGCGCGCTGGCGAGGTCCGTTTTGGTCAGCACCAGGCGGTCAGCCGCCGTGATCTGGTGCAGGGCTTCGCTGTGACGCGACAGATGCTCCTGACCGTGCAAGGCATCCACCACGGTCACGACCCCCGCCACACGACAGGACTGCTTCAGGCTGTCGTCGGAAAGCAGGGTATGGAGAACCGGGGCAGGGTCGGCGAGGCCCGTCGTTTCGATCAGGAGGTGGTTGAAGGCGGGAAGTTCGCCCGCAAGGACGCGCTGCTGCAGTGCCTTGATCCCCACCACGAGTTCGCCGCGAACCTCGCAGCACAGGCAACCGGCACCGACCAGAATTGTGGCGGCATCAACATGTTCGACGAGCAGGTGATCGAGGCCGATTTCGCCGAACTCGTTGACCAGCACGGCCGTGTTGGCCATGGCGGGATCGCGCACCAGATGGTTGATCAGGGTCGTCTTCCCGCTGCCCAGAAAGCCGGTGATGACGGTGACGGGCAGCATCACGCGGGGTCGATACCCAGCAGGGAGAGCGGACGTTCGAACAGAATGGCTTCGATCGTCTCTTCGGGGATGCGCGGCATGGCCAGACCCGCACCCCAGTCGTTGAGCCCGCGGAACTCCGCAATCGCGGCCGCGGTCGTGCGCACCGGAAAGTCCGACCCGAACAGTAGGCGCTCGGTCACCCGGTACTCTTCGGCAATCATCAGGCCGTTATAGAGTTGCCAGGGGCGGTGAAAGCGCGCGGAGAGATCAGCAAAGACGTTCTCGTTCTTGCGCATCAGAATGGCGGTCTGTTCCATATAGGGCTGACCGTAATGGGCCACGATGATCTTGAGGTCGGGGAAGGCCATGGCGACGGTGTCGAGCAGGACCGGATCGGAGAACTCCAGGTTGCCGGTATAGGCGCCGCCGCAGTGGAACATCACCGGCACCTTGTGGTGGCTGGCGATTTCGTAGAGCGGCCAGCTTGCCTTGCCGCGCGGGTCGACATGCTGGTAGGTCGGCGACAGCTTGATGCCCTTGAGGCCCAGGCCGAGCGCCCGTGCTCGAACTCTTGAGGTGCGTCCTCATCATCGGGGTGGACCGAGCAGAAGCCCACGGCCCGGCCGGGGAAGCGGCCGACATAGTCGGCGATGAACTCCGGCGGCGTGTGGTTGCCGGAATGTTTGGGGATCGCGACCACGACAAACCGGGAAACCCCGGCCTCGTCGATCATGGCATCGTGCTGCTCTGGCAGGGCCTCACCGGAGCCCAGAACGCCACGCTGGGACCAAAGCGCACGATCTTCATCCGTGCGATGTTCATGAAGAAAGCAGTGAGTGTGCCAATCGACCAGTTCAAGCATGATTCCTCGCCATATTTGGGGCTTTCCGTCAGGTATTGTATTCTATCTGGCCTAATGCGTCCCCAGGCGCTGATCTTGCCGAGATCGCCTGGCTACACTACATAGGGGGCGAAGGCCGTAAGCGTTGATTGGTTCAAAGGGTGAGTTTCATGGGACATTGGACGCTGGACGACGTGAGCTGGGACGCCTTCGATTCGTCAAAGGTTGATCAGGATACGTTGCGTCTCATCAAAGCTGCTTCCCTGGTGGAGCACAATGGCGATATTTACGGGCAATACCTTGCCAACGTCTTCGACGGTGATGAGGTCTTTGTTGCCGCTGCGCATCAATGGGCAACCGAAGAGGTCCAGCACGGCGTTGCCCTGGCGCGCTGGGCAAACATGGCTGATCCCGCCTGGGATTTCGAGGCCTCGCGCCAGCGGTTCAACGATGGCTACCAGCAGGTCGACATGGCGGCCTCGGCATCCGTGCGCGGCTCGCGCTGTGCCGAACTGATCGCGCGCTGCATCGTTGAGGTGGGAACCTCATCCTATTATTCCGCACTGGCTGATTCGATCGATGAGCCTACCCTGAAGCAGATCTGCAAACTGATCGCGGCAGACGAGTTCCGTCACTACAAACTCTTCTATGAACACATGAAGCGTTATGAGGCTGATGAAAGTCTCAACATGGTTGCACGCATCAAGGTCGCTCTAGGACGTATGGCCGAAGGTGAAGATGACGAGCTTGCCTTTGCCTATTATGCGGCCAACGAGATTCCCGGTCCCTATGACCGCAAGGCCTGCTCGGCAGCGCATGGCAGCAAGGCGCTGACCCGCTATCAGCCCGGTCACATCAAGCTTGCGACCAACATGACCATGAAGGCTGTGGGTCTCAAACCTCAAAGCCGCATGGGTGGTTGGTTCGGGCGCGTTGTCTGGCGTCTGTTCGACTGGCGCCGCGGCCGCATGGTCAAGCAGGCTCCCGCGTTCTAGGCCGTAAGGTCCGCAAACGCTTCGAACACCTCTGAGTAGACGTCCCGTTTGAACGGAACAATGGCCTTCAGGATGTCGGCGGCTGACATCCATTTCCAGGACGCAAATTCAGGATGGTCGACACCGTGAATATCGATTTCGTCGTCTGATCCATCAAAGGCCATGGCAAACCACAACTGGCGCTGGCCCCGGTAGCGGCCTTTCCAGGCCTTGCCGAGCAACTCTGGCGGCAAGTCATAGGTAAGCCATTCCGTGGTCTGCTTGATGATCCGAGCTTTGGCAGTGCCGGTCTCTTCTTCCAGTTCGCGCAGGGCGGCATCGCGTGGTGTCTCGCCCTTGTCGATTCCGCCCTGCGGCATCTGCCAGGAACCGGGTAAACCAAGGCGCTCACCGGCGAGGATCAGACCATCGGTGTTCAAAAGAACAATGCCGACGCAGTCCCGATAGGGAAGCTGCGTCGGCATGGATCCGGTCTGGTGGCTGGCTTTGGTCAGATCAGCCGTCGGAAGGTGCCATGGCGCTGATCAGGGCAAGGCCCTGCAGCAGATCCAGAGCGCGACCCAGCTGGTAATCAGCCAGGGCTTCTTCGCTGCGGGTCGCTTCTGATTCCTCGTGCTCGTCGCCGCCCAGGCTGTTGCGCAGGTCGGCTTCGCTTGTCATGGCATCTTCGTCTTCAGCCTCGATCAGCGCAGCTTCAACAATGATGTCAGGCGAAATACCGGTCGCCTGGATCGAGACGCCTGACGGCGTGTAGTAACGCGCCGTGGTCAGGCGCATGGCGCCATGGCCAGGCAGGGGAATGATGGTCTGGACCGAACCCTTGCCGAAGGACTGCGTGCCCATGATGATCGCGCGCTGATGATCCTGCAGGGCGCCTGCAACAATCTCGGAGGCCGAAGCCGATCCACTGTTGATCAGCACCACGACGGGCAGGCCGTGGGCCAGATCGCCGGGACGCGCATTGAAGCGTTGTGTGCTGTCTTCGCGACGGCCGCGGGTCGAGACGATCTCGCCCTTGTCCAGGAAGACATCCGACACGGCAATTGCCTGGTCCAGCAGGCCGCCTGGGTTGTTGCGCAGGTCAAGAACGATACCCTGCAACTCGTCACCCAGTTCGGCATCCATGGCCTCAAGAGCTTCGATCAGGCCGTCTTCGGAATTCTCGGTGAAGGAAGAGAGGCGGACGTAACCGACCTTGTCTTCAATACTCCAGCGCACCGACTTGATGGTGATGATGTCGCGGGTGACGGTGATTTCCAACGGCTCATCGGCGCCTTCACGCACCACGGTCAGCACGATGTCGGTATTCACCGGGCCGCGCATCTTCTCGACCGCGTCGCCAAGGGTCAGGCCCAGTACGCCTTCGCCATCGAGATGGGTGATGTAGTCGCCGGCCATGATGCCTGCGCGGTCTGCGGGCGTGTCATCGATCGGGGAGACGACTTTGACGAAGCCTTCTTCCATGGTGACTTCGATACCCAGACCGCCGAACTCACCGCGGGTCTGCACCTGCATCTCGTCGAAATTTTCAGGGCTCAGATAGCTCGAATGAGGGTCGAGTGAGGTCAGCATGCCGCGGATGGCGGCCTCGATCAGCTCCTCGTCCGTGACATCCTCGACATACTCCGCGCGGACGCGCTCGAAGACATCACCGAACAGGTTGAGCTGGCGATAGGTTTCACTGCTGGCTGCATCGACCTGGCCTGTGCCAGGCGACATCAAAGCCAGAACCAGAACCGTCAATAGGAACGCTTTTTTCATCCGCCGCTCACCTCGTTGTCCCTGGCCGCGATCCACGGCATGGGATTGATTGGATCACCATTACGCCGAAGTTCGACGTAAAGAAGTTGTTCACCCGATTCCTCGGTCGCCATAACGCCGACAGGCTCGCCGGCCAGCAGCCACTGGCCAAGCACCACGTCGGCGCGCGCAAATCCAGCTAACACAGTATGGTAGCCTTCACCGTGATCAATGATCAACAAGTGCCCGTAATCACTGAAGGGGCCAGCATAGACCACTTGGCCATCATAAGGAGTCACAAGTCGGCTACCTGACGGGGTATTGAGCGCAATTCCGTCGCTTAGCACGCCATTGCCTGTATCTTGCCGAAAACTCACCACAATTTCGCCTTGAGTGGGCAGCGGAAGCGACCCTTTCTGGGCGCTGAAGCTGGTCGCAGCGAGCGCTTCGATGGCCGCTGACATGGCCGTGTCGCGGACCTCTGAGGCGTGATCGGCGTCATTCTGCAGGCCTGCCAGCAGCTCCTTGAGGGATTCAGCCTCGCGCATCAGTTTGTCCTGACGTTGCGCAAGTGTTTCATCATCGCGCCGGATGGAGGCCAGAAGCTCACTTTTGCGCAGAGCCGTCTCGGCAGCCGACGCCTGTTCCTCTTGAATGGCTGAGAGGCCAGCCAGGCGCTGAGCCTCCTGATAGGCCATGCCGTCATGCAGTTCGGCGAGAGAGCGCATGGTGTGCTCCAGCTCGGCGGCGCGCCGGTCGAGCTCCGGCGTGATTGCGGCCAGCAGCATGGCGGTGCGGTGGGTATCGGTCGGTGAAGTCGGCATGGCGATCAGCATTTCGGCAGGCTGGCGCGCAATGCGTTGCAGAGAGGCCAGAACGTCGCCCAATTGCTCGCGCTGTTGGGCAAACGCCAGCTCCTGCGCGGCAAGTTCTTCCCGGAGGACGATCAGTGTTTCGGAGCTTTCCTCAAGACCGTCTTCAAGGTCACGAATTTCCTGCTCACTTGCCAGCATACGTGCGCGCAACAGGTCCAGTTCGTCAGCAATGGCGGCAGCTTCCGCGCCAAGTGAGTTGCGGGCGTCAGCGGTCTCCCGCAACTCTGTTTCGAGAGCATCCAGCCGCTCGGAATTCTCGTCATCGCCCGATACGGCGGTTGTAGCGGCCAGCAGAGCCGCCAGCGTCAAGCCAAGGAATGTGCCACGCAGGACCATGTCAGCGGGAATGCCGGATCAGGGAGTGGCCAGTCATTTCTGCAGGCTGCGGCAGTTTCAGCAGGTCGAGCAGGGTTGGAGCGAGGTCGGCAAGTCCACCATGTTCAAGGTGCAGGCCCTGTGCGGCATTGACGATGACGAGCGGCACCGGGTTGGTAGTATGTGCGGTATGCACACCGCCGGTTTTGGGGTCTCGCATGGATTCGATGTTGCCGTGATCAGCCGTAACGACCATGTGGCCGCCTGCATCTGTGACGGCGTCGGCAATTTGGCCCAGGCAAGCATCGACGGTCTCGACTGCCTTTAACGCTGCTTCAAAGATTCCGGTGTGACCGACCATGTCTGGATTGGCGAAGTTGCAGATGACGACGTCGAAGCTGCGGCTTCGAATTGCTGCGACCAGCTTGTCGGTTACTTCCTGGGCGGACATTTCCGGTTTCAGGTCATAAGTCGCGACCTTGGGAGAAGGCACAAGAATACGATCTTCGCCCTCGAAGACCTTTTCTTCGCCGCCGTTAAAGAAATAGGTCACATGGGCGTATTTCTCGGTCTCAGCGATACGCAGCTGCGTCAGGCCGGCCTGTGAAACCAGGCTGCCCAAGCTCTTGGTCATGTTCTGGGGTTGGAACAACGCAGGCAGGAACGGGTCCAGAGCGTTGGAATAGGAGACCATGCCAGCAACTCCGGCAAATTCCGGCTTCTGGTCCATGACATAGCTGTCGAAGGCCGGGTCGAGCAGGGCGGTCAGGAGCTGACGTGCACGGTCGGCACGGAAGTTTGCCATGAGCAGACCGTCGCCAGGCTGCATGCCGTCATAGTCACCGATGGGTGCGGGTTCGACGAATTCGTCGGTGATGTTGTCGGCATAGGCCCGGGCAATGGCGTCATCGGCAGTCTCGCTGGCGGCGCCGTTTGCCCCAACCATGGCGCTGACTGCCTTTTCCACGCGTTCCCAGCGGTTGTCGCGATCCATCGCATAGTAACGGCCACTTACTGTTGCGATGGTCGCATCGGGTGCTTCGTTCAGGAACGTCTGCAGGTAGTCGCGCGCGCTTGAGGGTGGCGTGTCGCGCCCGTCCAGGAAAGCATGGACCAGAACGGTGATGCCCTGCTTTGCCAGGATGTTGGCAAGTGCGGCCATGTGGCGTTGATGGCTGTGCACACCGCCGGGCGAAAGCAGACCCATCATGTGGCAACGCCCGCCACTGGCTTTCAGGGCCGTGATGAGATCGGTCAGGGCGGCTTTATCAGCGATGGTGCCATCGCCTATGGCCTGATCGATGCGCGGCAGGTCCTGCACCATGATGCGTCCGGCACCCATGGTGAGATGCCCGACTTCGGAATTGCCCATCTGGCCACAGGGCAGGCCGACGGCTTCACCTGATGTGTCGAGTGAGGTGACAGCACAGGTTTCGAGCATCTGGCGCCAAACCGGTGTTTTGGCCGACAGAATCGCATTGTCGGGCCCTGCAGCCGCCAAACCCCAGCCGTCCAGAATGCAGAGCACGAGGGGGCCGGGTTTTGTTGCAGAGGTCATGGAAAACTCGTTGTGTGGTCTGGTTCGGTAAAGAGCATATCACGCTTGATCCGCTCTAACGGCTGGTTCCGGGCAAGGCAACAGATCGCTCAGCCCCTGTGGTAGGGATGCCCGGTCAGGATGGTGTGGGCACGGTAGAGCTGTTCGGCAAGCATGGCGCGCACCATCATGTGGGGCCACGTCATGGCACCGAACGAAAGGATGAGATCGGCGCGTTTGCGGATTGTGCCTGTGAGCCCGTCTGCGCCACCGATCACGATCGCCAGGTCTCTGCTGCCTTCGTCGCGCTGGCGTCCGATCCAGGCTGCGATTTTTCGGCTGTCCATGGTCTTGCCGGTTTCATCGAGCGCAACGACAGCGGCGCCATCAGGAATCGCGGCAAGCAGTTTCTCAGCTTCACGCTCACTGCGTTGCGGGCCGTCAACTTCGGCAATCTCGCGCAGGGTGACCTGCCAGGGAATCCGGGCGATGTAGTCGTCATAAAGGGCACGCATGGGGCCTTCGCGTGCACGGCCCACTGCGGCGATCGTCAGGCGCATGGATGCATCCTGGAAATCAGGCCCGCGCTTCCATGGGTTGGGATTGGGGCATGGGCATCGACCACATCTTTTCGAGATTGTAGAGATCGCGGGTCTCGGCATGGAAGATGTGGACGATAACGTCACCCAGATCGACCAGCACCCATTCGGCAGAGTCACGGCCTTCGACGCCCATGGCCTTCTGCCCGGCTTCCTTCAGGACGTCGATCATGCGGTCAGCAAGCGCCAGCACCTGGCGGTGTGACTGCCCGCTGCAAATGACCATCCGGTCCGCAAATGAGGTTTTTCCGACAAGGTCGATATCGACCACGTTGTCTGCCTTGCCGTCTTCCAAAGCACTCGTTACGAGCGCGACGAGGTCCAGAGCATGTTGCCTGGAGGCTGTTTTACGAGGAATGGATCCCCTCCTTGATCAGGATGTTGTGCCGTCGTCTTGTCCAGCGAAGCCGAAACGCCGATCTCCCTGCCGTATGGCCGTAGCCGAAGCAGGGTGTCTGGGACCCAGAACAAAGGTCCAGACCGGTGGCGCCTGAACCGCCAGGGACTTGGCCCGCCATGCGGGTAGTCGATGACGGCGATACCGGACCGCAGCCCGGCTTGCCAGACAGGAGAAAGAATACGGAGAACGGTCAAACACCGCAACCGGAACCCGCTCGAAGATCGACTGCCAGTGACGCCAGTCGGTGCACAGTGGAGAGATTGTCGGCCCCCATCAGCCAGACAAACCGGGCAGACGGGCGCACGGGTCTGCAGGCGTTTGATGGTGTCGGCGGTGTAGCGCGTGCCGAGCTCCTGCTCGATACCGGTCACGACGATGGCCGAAGACGTTCGCAAAACGGCGGGCCGCAGTCGAGGCGCTCCCTGAACGGGGCCATGCCGGCGACGGGCTTGAGCGGGTTCTGCGGCGCGACCATCCACCAGACTTCGTCGAGGCCCAGGTGCTCGAGAGCAAGCCGGCTGATGAACCGGTGGCCGTCATGGGCCGGATTGAACGAACCGCCCAGCAGGCCAATACGGCGCCCGGCGGCGTGGTTCAGCAACGGCAGATGGGCGGTCAGGGCCTGGTTTGTCCGGTGCCGCGCACGACGTATTTCATGGTCGTGAGCTGTTCGACGCCCACGGGCCCGCGCGCGTGCAGACGGTTGGTGGAAATGCCGATTTCCGCGCCCATGCCGAACTCTCCGCCATCGGCGAACTGGGTGGAGGCATTCCACATCGCAATGGCGCTGGGGGTGCGGGCCAGGAAATGCTCGGCCGTCCCGGCGTATTGCCGGTGACAATGCAGTCGGTGTGGTCGGAACCATGGCGGCAGATATGGGCCAGGGCATCGTCCACGTCATCGACCAGGCGTGCTGAGATGACGGCATCGAGGTGTTCGGTGTCCCAATCGTTGTCGGCAGCTGGGATGACACGGTCAACAAGGGCCTGAACGGCCTTGTCGCCACGCACCTCGCAGCCCGCATCGATCAGGGCGGTCACGATCATCGATGTCGTATCATCGGGCAGGCGGCGGTCCAGCAGCAGGGTTTCTGCCGCGCCGCAGATGCTGGTCCTGCGCAGCTTGGCGTTCACGACGAGATCGCGGGCCATCATGGGGTCAGCCTGATGGTCAACAAAGACATGACAAAGACCCATCAGGTGCGCGATGACCGGCACGCGGCTTTCTCTCTGAACACGTTCAACCAGCGATGCCCCACCGCGGGGAACAAGGATGTCGATCCAGCGTGTCATGGTCAGCATTTCGCCTACCGCCGCCCGGTCTGTTGTGGGCACCAACTGAATGGCATCGAGCGGCAGGCCTGCCTGTGCCAGCCCGTTGTGCATGCAGGCGACGACGGCGCGGGAAGAATGGAAGCTTTCTGATCCGCCACGCAGGATGACGGCATTGCCTGATTTCAGACACAACGCACCGGCATCTGCCGTCACGTTGGGCCGTGATTCATAGATGATGCCGATGACGCCCAGGGGGAACGCAGATGCGCGCGATATCGAGGCCGCTTGGTACTGTCCAGCGCGCCTGTTCGGCGCCCACCGGGTCGGCAAGCTGGGCAATGGCCTCAAGCCCGGATGCCATCGATTCGATTCGCTTGTCGTCGAGAGCCAGGCGGTCGAGCATCGGTCCGGAGAGGCCCTTTTCACGCGCGCGTTCCAGATCGCGCGCGTTGGCTTCCATCAGGTCGCCCGTTCCGGCGCGCAGTGCCTGGGCGGCGGCAAGCAACGCGGCGTTTTTGGTGTCTGTTGTGGCGTGGACGAGTTCGCTTGCAGCTTGTCGCGCGCGGCGTCCAAGCGAATCCATCACGGTCACGACATCGTCAGTCTGCGTTGTTTCCTGTGCCAGGGCGGCGTTCATGACATCACCAGATCATCGCGGTGGATCAACTCTTCACGTCCACGGTAGCCCAGCAAACCCTCGATTTCACCGCTTTTGTGCCCGGCAATGGTCCGCGCGTCATCACAAGAATAGGCAACCAGCCCGCGGCCGATCTCCTGACCGTCAGGTCCCTTGACCAGAACCGCATCGCCACGTTCGAATCGGCCGTCGACTGCCGTTACGCCTGCTGGCAGCAGGCTGCGACCACGCTCGAGTGCTGCCAGGGCGCCATCATCGACGGTCAGGGTTCCAGCAGCTTTGAGGGAACCGGCGATCCAGCGTTTGCGCGCACCTGCCGGGTTTTCGTCTGCGGTGAACCAGGTACAGGCACTGCCATTGCGAATGGCCTGGAGGGGGTGCTCGATTCGACCATCGGCGATCACCATGTCGCAGCCTGCGCGCGTCGCAATCTGTGCCGCGATCAGTTTGGTTTCCATGCCGCCAGAGGAATCTCCTGCCGGTGCCTTGCCGCCCATGGCAATGATTTCAGGTGTGATGGCGGTGACTTCGGGGATCAGCTTTGCGTCGGGTGCCTTGCGCGGATCCTGGTCATAGAGCCCATCGATGTCTGAAAGCAGCACCAGAGCATCGGCACTGGCCATCATGGCCACGCGCGCGGCAAGGCGGTCGTTGTCGCCAAAGCGGATTTCACCGGTTGCCACGGTGTCGTTCTCGTTGACGACGGGAACAGCACCCAGCCGCAACAGGGTGTTGAGCGTGGAGAGTGCATTGAGGTAACGACGGCGCCCCTCTGTGTCGTCGAGCGTGAGCAGGACCTGGGCAACACCGATTTCGTGACGGCCAAGCGCTTCCTGATAGGCATGGGCAAGGCGGATCTGTCCGCATGCTGCGGCTGCCTGACTTTCCTCAAGACGCAGGGGCCCCGATGCAAGGCCCAGGTGACGCCTGCCAATGGCAATCGCTCCGGAGGTGACAATGAGGACTTCATGACCGTCGTGTCGCAGCGCTGCAAGGTCATCGGCCAGTGCATTCAACCAGGCGCGGCGCAGGTGGCCCTGCTGACCTTCAACCAGGAGGGCAGAGCCAATCTTCACGACAATGCGCCGGGCCTGATCAAGTCGGGACGTCATTTTTCCCGCTCGGCCTCGGCCCGCTGCTCGCGTACGGCACGGACATATCCCATCAGCTTGCGGCTGACCTGCTCGATTCCTTCATGGGAGGCGCCTGACATGAGCATGACCGGCAGGCCGGAAGCCTGGGTCAGGGTTTCCAGCGCTTCGGCCCTTAGTTCATCGTCTAGCGCATCGATCTTGTTGAGGACAAGAACCACCGGCTTTTCCGTCAGGCCGCCGCCATAGGCTTCGAGCTCCCGGAAGATGGTCTGATAGTCCTCGGCGATGTTCTCACTGGTACCGTCCACAAGATGCAGCAGGGCCGCACAACGTTCGGCATGGCCCAGGAAGCGGTCGCCCAGGCCAAACACCTTTCATGCGCGCCTTCGATCATGCCGGGAAGGTCGGCCATGGACAAACTCATCGTCATCGACACCCACCACGCCCAGATTGGGGTGCAGTGTGGTGAAGGGATAATCGGCAATCTTTGGTTTTGCGTGGGAAACGCTCGAAAGCAGGGTGGATTTGCCGGCATTGGGCAGGCCGACAAGGCCGACATCGGCAATGAGCTTGAGCCGCAGCCAGACCCAGCGTTCTTCTCCCGGCCAGCCCGAATCGGCCCTGCGGGGCGCCCGGTTCGTAGAAGTTTTGGAAGCGCATGTTGCCGCGCCCGCCGTCGCCGCCTTTCAGCAGGGTCATCCGCTGGCCAGGCACGGTGAGGTCGGCAAGCATGGTCATCTGGTCTTCGGCAAAGGACCTGTGTGCCCGGCGGAATCGGCACGATCACGTCATCGGCACCTGCGCCTGTGCGTTGGGAGCCCTTCTCCGGGCCGTCCGTTCTTAGCCTTGATGTGCTGCTGGAACCGGTAGTCGATTAGCGTGTTGAGATTGTTCACGCATTCAAGAATGATATCGCCGCCACGTCCCTCCGTCGCCGCCATCGGGACCACCAAAATTCGACATACTTCACCCTGCGGAAGCTGATGCAACCCGCACCACCATCACCGCTCTTGAGATAGATTCTCGCCTGATCGAGGAACTTCATGCCCGAATCCTTCCTGTTTCCGGAAGATTGCCCTGCATGCGCTCTCCCAGGTCCCTGACAGAATCTGAGCAGGTAACCATCGGGGTCCTGCACGAGGAACTGTTGTTGGCCGTAAAGCCGGGTCTTCGCCGCCATACCAGGCTTCTTCAGGTTCACGGAACAGGGCTGTTCCGGCATTTTCGAGCGCCTGGAGCAGGGGAGCCAGATCACTCACCTCAATCTGGAAGTTGATACCGCGGCCCGAAAGGACGTTGCATCTCTCCGGTCCAGCCAAGCCATCAGATTCGAACTGCTCGAGCATGAGCTGGGCACCTTCACGATCCAGATAGGCAAACGGCGGATTGTCGCGGCCCATAGAGTCTGGTGAACCCCAGGATGCCGCAATAGAAGTCCAGGCTGTCTGCCACGTTCATGCAGAGCAGTTCGGGCACCAGAGGGGCAAAATCGAGGTTGCGATCGGTCAACGAAGTCTCCTGAAATCAGGCAAAGAAAAAAGGGGAATGGCGCGCCATTCCCCTTCTTCGAATGTATTTGGGGGTCGGCGCCTATTCAGCAGCCTCCGCCGGAACCACGTCGATATAGGTCCGCTTTTCGTTTGCACGACGGAACTGGGACGCGGCCATCGCCGGTCGCAAACAAGGTGTGATCCTTGCCGATGCCGACATTGTGGCCGGGATGCCATTTGGTACCGCGCTGACGCACAATGATGTTGCCGGAAATGACTTCCTCGCCGCCGAATTTCTTCACGCCCAGTCGCTGACCCGGTGAGTCGCGCCCGTTACGTGAACTGCCGCCTGCTTTTTTATGAGCCATTGATCAGATCTCCTCAGGCTTCGGCTTTGGGCCGGAGCGGCCCTCAGCTTCGGTCGATGCTGCCTTTTTTGGCAGGCTTCTTTGCTGCTGGCTTGGCACCAGCGGCCATGATCTCGGTGATCTTCACCACCGTCTGCTGCTGGGCGGTGACCGCCGCGGCGACGATAATGTTTGCGGCGCTTTTTCTTGAAGATCAGCACCTTGTCGTTGCGGTTGTGCTCAAGGATCTCGGCCTTGACCACAGCACCATCAACGCCAATGGAAATGTCTTCACCATCGGCAACCATCAGGACACGATCGAAATCGATCGAATCACCGGGTTCACCTGTCAGGCGTTTCCACCGAAAGGACATCGTTCTGGGCGGACGCGGTATTGTTTTGCCGCCGGTATGAATGACTGCGAACATCGTAATGCAACCTTGTGTTCTGGCCCGCCTGGCAGGGGGAGCGATAAGCGCTTCCCGCGCGGACCGCCGGACTATAGGCATCAGCGAAGCCTTGTCAACACGACTCCGCAGCCATTTGTGGCGGAATTTCCGCCGATGTGCGAACTTTTATGGTTTTAGCGGGACTTTGCCGCGATCAAGCGCGGTAAAAATTCATCCCACAGGAAGATTGTAGCAATCTCGAAGCAGAGGAGACCGTAGAGCAGCGTGGTCCACCACTTCGAACGGGCTGCAGCCGAAAAGCGAGAGACGATTCTGGCTGTCGCGACCGAAAAGGGCGTTTTCGCCTTCCTTCTTGCCGCGAATGGTCATGACCATCACAAGCGGAATGAGTCCACCAAGGAAGCCGAAGGGTGCCAGGACGCTGATGTCGAACCACGGGAAGTAAGCAGTTGCCCCGAACATCGCAGCTGGCAGTATAGACCAGAAGAAGCCCATGGTTGCGAGGGAATTCCGGGTTCATCTCGGTGGCTTTGCCCAATCCCCGGCACAGCATGGCAATGACGGATGCCAGGACAAACCCGAGAAAAAATCCAGATCGGCCAGCCCGATACCAATCAGTTCCATGCTTTTTTCGCCATTCATCTGTTGTAAAACGCCGCCCCTTTGGCGTGGGTGGATTATAGGGTTGGCTGGCCGCTTGGCGCAACTGTCACCTGACAAGGATTAGCCGCGCCCGATAAAGGGCATCGTGTTCGACATGACGGTCAGGAAGGGAACGTTGGCATCCAACGGCAGATCCGCCATCATGACGATCGATTTCACGACATTATCGACGCCCATAGTCGATTCGGGAACGACTCGCCCATCGGCCTGGGGCATGCCGGCACCCATTTTCACCGGTCATGTCGGTCAGTGCATTGCCGATATCGATCTGACCACAACAGATGTTGTGGCTGCGCCCCGTCCAGCGAAGTTGAACGCGTCAGCCCGGTAATGGCGTGTTTGGTTGCAGTGTAAGGCGCTGAATTCGGGGCGCGGAAACGTGGGCCGATATCGAAACCGTTGTTGATGATGCGTCCGCCTTTGGGTGACTGGGCCTTCATCATGCGCATGGCGTGCTGGGTGCACAGAAACGGGCCGGTCAGGTTGGTATCAATCACCTTTTGCCATTGCACAAAGGTCAGGTCTTCCATGGGGATGTCGGGCGCGCCGATGCCGGCGTTGTTGAATAACAGGTCCAGACGACCGCACTGGTCTGTGACGGCAGCAAACAGGGAATCGACCGAATCGGGGTCGCCGACATCGCAACTGAAGGCATGCATGCGCCGGGCGTCATCGGGGCGCTCGGCCATGACGGCTTCCAGCTTTTCCAGGCGCCGGCCGGTCAGGACGACATCAAAGCCGTCATCAAGGAGGCCCAGCGCGACCGCCTTGCCGATTCCGCTTCCTGCGCCCGTAATCAGGGCCACACCCTTACTGTCTGCCATGCTGACCTCCTGCTTGCTGGAGCCCCTTTTTGGGCGCGTGGGGACAAGGCTGGTCAAGCCTTGTGCATGGTTGCCATATAGCCTTCCCATCCGGCAGGGTTCAGGAATGACGCCAAAGGACACGCCATGAAGATCACGCGCATTGCGGCCTATGGCCTGGAGCTTCTGTTCAGGGAAGGGGCCCTATCGCTGCCGCAACCACACGGAAAAACGGCCAGACCAGCACGATGGTCGCTATCTCGACAGATGCCGGTTTGACGGGATGGGGGAGAGATCGCACCGCTGGGGGCATTCTATTCCGAGGCCTTTGCCGGTGGCGTGCGCGCGGGGATTGCCGTGTTGGCGCCGGAGTTTGCTGGGCGCTGACCCGCGAGAGATCGAAAAGCTGAACCGCGTCCATGGATGCGGCCATGTTCGGACAGATGGATGCCAAGACACCCATCGACATCGCGTTGTGGGATCTGTTCGGTCAGGCCTGCGGTCTGCCCTTGGCCGAATGCCTGGGCGGGCGCGATGGCGACGATGTGGCGCTTTACCGTTCGGTTTCCCAGGACACGCCTGACGTCATGTTGGCGACGGCAAAGCGGCATCTTGATGCTGGTTACCGCCGGCTGCAGGTCAAGGTGGGTGAAGATCCACTATTGGATGCCGAACGGCTGGAACGTGTCGCCTCTCTGGCTGGTCCTGATGTGGTGCTTTACTGCGATGCCAACGGCGCATGGTCCAGCCACGACGCCTTGCGGTTTCTCGATGCCACGCGGTCGATCGACTATGTGCTGGAACAACCCTGCGCGCGTTACCAGGAGAACCTGATCGTGAGGCGGGCGTGCTCCAAACCCATGGTGCTTGATGAATCCTGCGACAGTCTGGACGCACTGATCCGCATCCGTAACGACGGTGCGGCCGATGGCGTCACGATCAAGATGTCGCGCTTTGGCGGGATCACACGGTCACGTCTGGCGCGTGATCTGGCGGTTGATGCCGGGCTCAAGGTGACTGTGGAATGTATCGGAGGCGCTCAGATCATATCTGCGGCAATCGCGCATATGTGCCTTTCCACGCCCCAGGTCATGCGCACCCACACCGTCGATTTTCATAACTGGATGAGCGTCGCCAATGCTGAGGGTTTTCCCGAAGTTGTTGATGGCCGCATGGCTGCGCCACGCACACCCGGCCTGGGAGTGCGGGCATTGCAGGAGACCTTTGGTGAGCCCCTGTTCGTCATTGGCGAGGGCGCTTCGTGACCGTGTTTCATTGAGATTACTTTGGAAAACCTGATACCGGCACCCGTCGATCCCGCAGCCTGGCCGGCATGGCGCGAGGAACTGCATGCGTGGCGCAATGCGGCGCAGGCGGAGCTTCGCCACGATGAGGCGCGCTTTCGGCATTCGGCCTTTGCCTGGGTCAACGATTGCATCATCACCCACAAGATCCTGCTTTGGGATGAGCGGTTTTATGACCGACAGGCGCATGCTTTCCGCGTCGATGACTATGTCGATGCATTCGAGCAGCGCTTTGGCAAACTCGATGGCGTGATCCTGTGGCATGCCTATCCCAACCTGGGGTTTGATCAGCGCAATCAGTTCGATTTCTACCGGCGCATGCCCGGCGGCCTTAAGGCGCTGCGCAGCGCTGTCGACCGGTTCCATGCTCGTGGCATCCGTGTGCTGCTGGATTTCAATCCCTGGGACAGGGCGACACGGCGCGAGGACCAACCTGACCACCTGGTGCTGGCCGATCTTGTTGGCGCGCTTGATGCGGACGGGCTCTACCTCGATACGATGGCAGAGGCCGCTGCGGAGCTTCGGGCAGTTCTGGATGTGGTCAAGCCGGGGGTCGTGTTTGAATCTCAGGCCTTCACGCCGCTCGAGCGCGTTTCCGATCACCACATGAGTTGGGCCGAGGTCTACCAGGATACCGAAGTGCCCGGGGTTTTGCGCAATGCCTGGTTCGAGCGCTGGCACCGCATGCATGTGGTGCACCGCTGGATCGCGGATCACCGGGGTGAGTTACAGCTGGCCTGGATGAACGGTGCCGGCATGGTCGTGTGGGAGAATATCTTTGGCTCCTGGAATGGCTGGTGTGACCGTGATGCCGTTTGGCTGCGGCTGATGAGCGCGGTGCAGCACCGCTATCACAGGGTGTTCTGCGACGGCGTTTGGACACCGCTTGCCAGCAATCCGGCTGACGGCGTTTATGCGTCCTGTTGGGAACAGGACGGAATGCGGTTGTGGACTCTGATCAACCGCAACGACACCTGGCAGTCTGACGTGGTCTTTAAGCCTTCGTCTGATCGTGTCTGCCTTGACCTGATCTCTGGTGTCCCTTGCTCAGGTGAGGGAAACGAGATGGTCGTTTTGATCCCACCACATGGACTAGCAGCTATCCTGGAAGTGTCTGAGCGGGACCCCAGAAAACCGGATGCTGAATTCCTCTCTGCGCAGGCGGCACTTTGGGCAGGCCTCGAATCGTGTTCGGGCCAGTCAACGGAACGGCCGGTGATCGTTCGCCCGGCTGTGATCACAAACCCTGCGGCATCGGTGCCCAAAGGGATGTCTCTGGTCCCGGCCCAGCGTTACAGCCGCGATGTGCGCTATCGGCGGCGCGAGTGCGGATTGTACGAACGTGAGTCTGCGCCAGCCTGTGAAAGCCACACCTTGCCCGGGCTGCATGAAATGGCTTCCGCCGTGGTGGAAGAGCAACTCACGGCGTTCGCGATTGATGGTCGCTGTGTTTCCAATCGAGACTATCAGGCCTTTCTGCAGGCCAGCGGCTATGTGCCACGCCACGGAGAGGCCTTTCTTGAGCACTGGCGCGGAGGGCAACCGGTTCCAGGGGCTGAGAATGCACCCGTGACCTGGATCGATCTGGAGGATGCCCGCGCCTATGCCACCTGGTCTGGCCGCCGTCTGCCGCAGGAGGCCGAATGGCAGAGGGCAGGAGAGCTCGGCCTGTTCGAGGAGGAAACACGCGTTTGGAACCTGACCGAAAGTGAGGCCAGCGACGGTCGCACGCGCTTCTGTATTCTGAAAGGGGGCTGTGAATACGAGCCTGAAGGCACAATCTGGTATCCCGACGGTGGGCACCAATCACCGGCGTTTTCTTCCCGTTATCTGCTGTTGTGGCCTGGCCTGGATCGCTGCGGCACGATCGGGTTTCGCACGGTTATTGACCTTTGCTGATCGATCAGCATGCGGCGTCTGATTGCAGACCGTGGAGGCCTCAGCCCTGCCTGATCGCAGGCAGGGAAAACGCCACACGGCTGCCGCCTCCTGCATTTTGCGTGACGCAAAGTTCGCTACCGTGTCGTTCGACAAGATCCTTGCATAACATCAAGCCTAGACCAGTTCCCTTCTCGCCGTGTGTGCCCTTGTGTGACGTGATCGGGCCGGGCGTGAACAGATCGTTGAGAACGTCATCGGGAATTCCTGCTCCGGAATCATGGACATGAAGCTCAACCAGGGTGCCATGGTTTTCAAAGCCGATGGAGACACTGCCGCCTTCCGGCGTGAACTTGATGGCATTTGAAACAAGATTGCGCAGGACGGTTTCGACGATGCGACCGTCGGCGAAGGCCTGAAGCGGGCCGATCGGCGCGCGCCGACCGTCAGGTTGATTGCGCATTGCTCTTGGCCCAGTGCCTCGAACTGGGCGGAACCTGCTGAAGCGCGAGGGCCCGCAGCTCGAGCGTGCGTGGGCTCCACGACCATGCGCTCGAGCTGCAGGCGTGACCAGTCGAGCAGGTCGCTGAGCAGGGTGTTTGCCTGCTGCGCTGTCTGGTGAATGGATTGGGCATAGTCGCGCATGGTCTCGCGGGGCAGGTCATCATCGGTAGCCCTGGCCAAGCAGCTCGGAAAAGCCGAGCAAGGGTGTGAACGGGCTCTTCAGGTCATGGGCGATGATCGAGAAGAGGCGGTTCTTCTGCTGGTTCGCGATCTCGAGGTCGCGGCGGGTCCGGTCCAGGCTCTCGGCGAGTTCCTGTGAGAGACCTGCGATTGTGCCTGCAGGCGTTTCTCGTTCTCCTGCAAGGCCTGAACCTGCTCGTGGAGAAGTGCCTGCTTGGCATGCAGTTCCTGTTCCACGAGCTTCTGTTCGGTGACGTCCTGGATCGTGCCGATGGTCTGGTTGAAGGAGCCGTCCTCTTCGAACAGGGGTTCAGCCACCTCGCGCAGATAGCGCAATTCGCCATTGGGCCGATAACACCGGAATGTAACATCGTAACCTTTCCTGTCGTCAAAGGCATTGTCGATGACTTCCCGGTATCGCTGCCGGTCCTGGTCGTGGACCGATGCCATGTTGCCGTCCAGCGAGGCCGATCGCTGCATGGCCTGTTCCACGGTGACGCCATAGATTGCGGCAGCTTCGGCGGAGCAATGGTCGAGTCGGTCGTTATGTTCGTCCCACATCCAGTAGCCGATCTGGGCAATCTTGACCGCCTGGGCATAGCGGGTTTCGGATTCGGTGAGGCGTTCACGAACGTCACGGAACGATGTGACGTCACGGCCGACCGACATGAACTCGAGCAGGTTGCCGTGCGGGTCAAATATGCCTGTCGTGACCCATTCAACATGGCGAACCATGCCACCCTGAACCGAAACCTTGTTGCGTCCCGATACCGATGGCGTAGCCGGCGAGACGCGTTCCAGACGTTGCCGCGTGCCTTTCCGTTCTTCGGACGTGATCAGCGAATAGATCGAGGTGCCGACAAGGTCGCTGGCGGCCATGCCAAAGAATGTTGCATAGGCATCCGACACAAAGATCAGCCGGCCGTCGTGATCATAGCGGCTGACCAGATCGGCATGACTGGCGATCAACGCTTCGAAGAGCGCTTTGAAATCCGGTTCCGAATCTGGTCTGGAGCCTGACATTGCGTCGGCAAGGCTACACGTTCATCGCGTGCGATGCGAGTGCGCGTGCGCCTGGAGGTTGTACTCCTGACCGGGTTACCGCTCGGTGAAGATCAGGGTTCCGGGCAGACCGCTCCTGCTTTCGAACGAACCGATCCAGATGTTGTAGAGGCCATCGGCGGCATTGGGGAAATACAACAGGGGATCATGGCCACCACCGCTGTCATCGTCGAACCACCAGTTTCCATAGGGGTCGGAGATCAGCAGGACAGTGTCATAGGAGGAGCGCACATAGATGGTGAGCGGTGTGTTGCCCGATGTTGTGTAGTAAAGGTCGAAGTCCGGCGCACTGGCCACGGTTCCGACCAGATTCCGGTCACGCAGGCAGTTGCCCACATTGTATCGCCCGCCAGCCATAATGCGGCGCTGGTAGGGGTCGTTGGGAAAACCCTCAATCAACTCGATGGCACCAAACGAAGGCTGTGCCTCCCAGTTGGGACATGCAGCAGCGATGCCCGCCCAGAAAAGCGTTGCCACGAACGCGATGGATTTGTTGTGTTTCATGGCTGGCTTCCCCCGGTTTGGTGCACTTCTGATCAGTGCAGAGTGCGAATCTAACAGCATCTTACCCAATCAAAGCAAGAATCACGATTCAGATCGTTTGATTGTGCGGCCCGCCAAAAGGCCGTTTTCCGCAGGCCTGAAATCTTGGGTTTGTCACAGACCCAGTTCTGAAATCATCAGGTGATAAGCCGCTTCCTGGTCAATGCTGGCCAGCAGGCCGGCTGCCGCAAGCACATAGCTGCTGTCGAGCACGACTTGCGCATGTTGGGGTGTCAGGGTGCCTTTTTCACGACGTTGCAGGGATTGAGCCAGGGTGTTTTCGCCCTCACCATCGCGCGCAAGCATGCCGCCAGTTCCAACGATCAGCGGCATCTCGCGCAGATCCAGGCCCTCCTGTACGAACCTGGAGCCCTGACCGGGAATGTAGACGGTTGAAATGCTGCCGCAGTGGCGATGGATTGCGTGGGTGAGACAGGCGGTCGCGAGCAGGCGGTCGAGGCGTGGTTCATCCCCCTGGCGTGCAAGAAAGGCCGGGTTCGCGCGTCGGGCGTTGCAGGCTTCGCCCATTTGATTTTCGTCATATCCCGATTCCGCCAACAGCCAGTCGTGGTCTGCCTCCATCACGGTGGGTGCGCTCCAGCGCATGCCAAGGTCACCCTGAACCGAGCGGGCGAGGGGCAGGGGCGGGAGGCCTTTTGCTGTGATGCCCGGTCCCAGCCGGTCGAGCTTGATGGCGGAATGCACATCGGTTGTTGCGCCGCCGATATCAGCCACCATGACATTGCCCTGGCCGTTGTTGTGGGGCCCGGTCGAGAGAAGCTGGGTGGCAATCAGAACGGCTTCGGGCGTGGGCATGATGACAGCCGCGCCGAATTCGTCGGTGTCCGACAGACCCTTGCCCATGATGACATGTTCGATGAAGAGATCGCGGATTGCGGCACGTGCCGGTTCGATATCCAGCCTGTCGATCTCGGGGAGAACATTGGCGACCACACGGGCCTGGTGACCGCTGGTGATCAGCTTGTCTGCCACTTGATCGGCAATCGTATTGTTGCAGGCGACAATGACATGAGCCCGGAACCGGGCTTTGGCGAGGGCTTCGGCGCTTTCGAGAATCTGCTTTTGTTGGCCGCCATCGGTGCCGCCAGAGAAAAGCACAATATCCGGCCGGGCCTCCTCCAGCGCCTCGAG
>CALSLK010000003.1 GCA_943787175.1 uncultured Alphaproteobacteria bacterium | reverse complement strand
ATTACGGACGCCGGATACGACGACGATACGCTCTTCAGCGACGATGCACGCGATGACCTGGCATCAGCCATCGTCATTCGTGTTACCGAGATTGCCATACCCAGCCTCTTCACCAACTTTGCGACCCTGCGCAAACTGGTAGAGACCGGGGCGGTCGAGCACGACGGCTCTGACATCTTCAAGGCCTATATAGCCGCTCTGCGCGAGGGAGGCTTCAAGCGCCTGTTCCTGGAGCGGCCCGTTCTGGTACGCCTGATCGCCCAGGAAACCCAACGCGCAACGGTTGAGATGCGCGAGGCCCGCGACCGCTTCCATGGCGATCGCGATGCAGTCATTGAAGCCTACTTCTCAGGCCGCGACCCCGGTGCCGTCACATCGGTACAGACCGGGCTTTCTGATCCCCACAACGGCGGCCGCAGGGTGATGATCTATGGCTTTGAGAATGGTGAGAAAGCCGTCTACAACCCCGACCGCTCGACATTGATGCAAAGTGGTCCGAGTGCATTGCCCTGATGGCCGACAGACAGGCGCCAGTCGACCTGAAGTCACCGGCGCTGCTGGAGCGCGACCATTATGGCTGGGTCGGCTTTATCGAGCATCTGCCGTGCAAGGATGAAGCCGAGGTTCGCCAGTTCTTCCGGCGCAGTGGCGCGATGCTTGCGCTGGTCCACCTGGTGCGCGGGCGTGATTATCACGCAGAAAATGTCATTGCTTCTGGTGCCCATCCCATCGCGATCGATGTCGAGACCCTGTGTCATCCAGGCCCCCTGAAACGTCAGGCAAACCCTCTGCTGGCCCAGGTCGAACACAAAATCGACCAGAGCGTGATGGTGACGCATTACCTTACCATTCGCGCGGGTCCCAAGGGCGCCATCGCCATGGGCGGTCTGGATCTGGCCAAGGAAGTCGATATCCGGTTCTGGCAGTTCGAAAACGCCAACACCGGCGAAATGACCCGTCGTTCAAAGCTCATGGACGCACGGGATAACTTCAACCTTCCAGTTCTTGACGGCGAGCAGATCGAAGCTTCCGATTATGCAGAGGAAGTCGGTAGTGGTTATGAAGAATCGCTGGCCTTTCTGCTGACCCTGCCCGAAATGCAGCCCGGCGAAAGTTCCATCCCGCGCCTGTTCGAAGGCGTTCTGGTGCGCTGGCTGGTGGACGCGACCGCGACCTACATGAACCTGGTCAACGGGCTGCGACATCCAGATCTGCTGACCGATGGCGCCATGTGGAGCGCCGGTGCAGAATCGATCGGTGGACGACGCATGGGCGAAGGCACGTACCCATGCCGCATTGGTCCGCGAAGAGCGCCGCGCCATGCTGAACCAGGACATTCCTCTGTTCCGCGTTGCAGCAGGCACGGACAAGGCCTTTGCCGCTGACAATACACCGCTGACAGAAGTCAGCGTTCCCCCGGTGACCCCCCTGGAGTTTTCGTTGCAAGGGGGCGATGCAAAACGCTGGACTGCCGTGGAAGGCAGCGTAATCCGCGCCGCACTGGCGTTCGGAAAACTACCCCATGACAAGTTGCCCCCGGCCACAGAACAATTGACCCTGGCACCCGAAGAAGCCCGCGATGAAGCACTACGTCTGGCCCGGCTGCTTGGTGAACTGGCCATAACCGGAGACCACCAGGCTGCATGGACCGGCATTGTCCTGAAGGATTCTGGAGACGCCATCGATGTTGGTGACATTCGCTATGATTTCTACAGCGGCGCAGCAGGCATTGCGGTTTTTCTGGCTGCTGTTGCCAAGGTCTGCGGTGATGATGAGTCTCGAGAATTGGCGCTTGCCGCCATGCGGCGTCTGGCAAATCGATACCGCCTGATCGGCATGGAGCCGTTTTATGACCAGATCGGTATTGGCGGCTACACCGGGCTGACCTCGATTGCCTACGGCTTTGATGTTGCCGGTGAACTGCTCGATGAACATGCCTATCGCGCACTGGCCGTTGCGATTGCAGCCCAGTTGCCTGACAGCACCATCGAAAAGGACACGGGCCACGATGTACTGGGTGGCCTGGCCGGAGCTATCTGTGTGTTGTTGCGCCTGCAACGCATCTCTGGCGATCCGCGCTTGCTTGAACGCGCCATCGCGTGCGGCGAAGCACTGATGTCCAAGCAGGATGAAAAAGGACTCTGGTCCTTCATGGGCGGCGCACCGCTGACCGGTTTTTCGCATGGGGGCAGCAGGTTACGCCTACGCATTTGGCCAGCTTGGCACGTTGACGGAGCGCAAGGGACTTCGCCGAGATGGCCCAGAAGTGCCTGGATTACGAACGCAGCCAGTTCAACAAGGATCATGCGAACTGGCCCGACCTCCGCGCCATGCCTGGAGAAGAGATCAACCCGCTTTCGTTTGCTTCACAATGGTGCCCACGGCAGCGCGGGCATCGGTCTTTCGCGGGTGACACTGGGTCTTGGCCAGCAGTTTCCCGGCGTTGCCCTGGAGCGTGACATTGCGCTGGACACAACCATTCGGAACATGCCGGGCCATGTGGACGATCTCTGCTGTGGTTCGTTTGGCCGCCTGATGGTGCTGGATTCAGCCGGTGCCAGACTGCACAAGCCGGAACTAACAAGCACCGCACGCCACTGGGCCAAGCACCTGATGAACCATGCCCACGAAACCGGAAGTTACCGCATGAACCTGGGTTCCCAGGAAATGAACCCGGGCCTGATGAAGGGCATTTCCGGCATCGGTTACGCCCTGCTGCGCATTGCCGGCCACCATGAGTTACCCGATATCACAGCGCTAACCTGACGGAACGGATGTCAGGCATGTCCAGAAGGTGATTGCTCAGGCGGCGGCGTGACCAGGGGCTTGCGCGTCTTTGGCGTAAGCATGGTGTAAACAGCCGGCACAACGAACAGTGAGACAAAGGTGCCAAGCAACAGACCCACGACAATGACGGCGCCGATCTGCTGGCGACTGTTGGCACCGGCACCGGTGGCATAGAGCAACGGCAAGGCACCTGCCGCAGCAGCAAAAACAGTCATCAGGATCGGACGCAGACGCACCTCGCAGGCTGCAATGACGGCTGTGATCATGTCTTCACCATCGTCACGGCGCTGGTTGGCGAATTCGGTGATCAGAATGCCGTGTTTGGCGATCAGGCCGATCAAGGTGATCAGGCCAACGCCGCTGTATGCGTTGATCGAGCCACCCAGGAGTTTCAGGCCAAAGGCACCGGCAATCAGCGTCATGGGTGCCACCGCAAGAATGATGATGGGATCGCGGAAGCTCTCGAACTGGGCAGCCAGGACCAGAAGAATAGTGATGAACCCCGCAGCGACCACAAGACCGGTAGAACCGCTGCTCTGTTCCTGTTGACGCGTCGGCCCGGAGTAATCGAGCGAAAAGCCATTGGGCATGATGTCGTTTGCGATCGCTTCAAGTGCCGTAAGGGTCGCAGCAACAGAGCGCCCTCCTCCCGGCGCTGCGCTCAACGTGGTGGAACGTTCCTGGGCGAAACGGGTCAGACTCTCGGCCGTGAGCGTATCGTGGACACTCGCAATGGCCGAAAGCGGAACCATCGTGTTCTGAAGGTCGCGCAGATAGATGCGGCTGAGGTCGGCTTCCTGGCTGCGGTCCGACAGCTCCAACTCAACCATCACCTCATAGAGTTGGTCCTGCCAGGAGAATTTAGTGACCTTGTCTCCACCCAACATGATCGAGAGTGTGCGCGCCATTGTGCTGGCATCAATGCCCAGTTCACGGGCGATATCACGGTCGATCTTGACCTCAATCTCTGGCGTTCCGAAACTGAGCGGCGAGGAGATTGCCGAAACGACACCTGATTCCCGTGCCTTTGCCACGATCTGGTCGGCTATATCGGCAAGGTTCTCATAAGTTCCCGTCGACTTGACGACCAGCTCGATGGGATACCCACCACCTATTCCCAGGGGGTCGGGATTAACGACCGCTCCGCGCACGCCAGGCAGCGCTGCAAATGGAGGCCAGAGTGATAAGGCAATTTCCTGTGCCGTCCGGGTTCGTTCATCCCAGGGTTTCAGCAGCACAAATCCCACGCCGGAGTTCGCCGACCCTTCACCGACCAGAACAATCGAATGTTCTGCTTCGGGCGCTGATGACAGGATGCTTGAGACTGCTTCGGCCTGAGCCTCCATGTAGTCGAGCGTTGAGCCCTGGGGTCCCTGGAAGATTGTAATGAGGTAGCCTTCGTCCTCAGCCGGTGCCAGCGTCGTTTCAATATCGCGAACGAACAATACGGCGACGACTCCCAGAATGATTGTCACCAGAACTGTGATCCAGCGAGCCTTGATCACATGCTTCAGGAATTTCGCGTATTGACGCGCAATCTTCTCGAACGTGCCCTCGACCAGCTTCTTCATCAATGATGGGTCACCGGCTATGAGGATACGCGAGCACATCATGGGCGAAAGTGTGCGCGAGACCAGGCCGGAAAACAGGACCGCAATCGAGAGCGTAACGGCAAACTGGACAAACAGGCGGCCCATGGTCCCCGGCAACAAACCCACCGGCGCATAGACCGCAACCAGGGTCAACGTGGTGGCAATAACCGCAAACCCGATTTCACGGCTGCCGATAAACGCGGCATCGACGGCCGTGTGCCCCTGATCGATATGCCGCTGCACGTTCTCGACATCGACAATCGCATCGTCCACGACCAGCCCGACAGCCAGAACCAGTGCCAGTAGTGTGAAGGTGTTGAGGCTGAATCCGAGCATGTAGAGAACGCCGACCGTGGCGATGAGCGAGACCGGAATGGTGACCAACGTGATAAGCGATGCCCGCAGAGAGCCCAGGAACAGCATGATCACCACGATAACGAGCAACACAGCTTCAACGACGGTCTCAAACACCTCACTCATGGAAGCTTCGATGTAGATCGTCTCATCAAAGACAATCTCGAGCTTCACGGATGTCGGCAAACTTTCCAGAATCGCAGGTAAAACCGCCTTGATAGACGAAGCTACAGTCAGCGGGTTGGCATCCGAGCGGGCAACAACGCCCAAAGCGATAGCCGGTTTGTCATCAGCCAGGACCGAAGTTTCCTCAACTTCGGCACCAATCTCCACACGCGCAATATCACGCACGCGAACCAGATAGTTGTCGTCATGGCGCACCATGACATTGCCGAAGCCTGTGACATCAGACAGCGAGGCTTCGTCGGCCACCTCCGTACTTTGAGTTGTCGAATAGAGCGCGCCAGCAGGCAGGATCACATTTGCTCCCGCGACCGCCACGGTGACATCATCAGCAGTAATGCCAAGGGTGGCCATGCGGAACGAATCCAGCCAGATGCGCAGGGCGTAGTCACGTTCCCCCAAGACATCAATGCTCGAAACACCGGTAACGACCTGTAGCGCCGGTTCGATCTGACGCAGAGCGAGATCGGTCAGTTCAAGCTCGTTCAGGCTATCACTGGAAAGTGCGAGATAGAGAATTGGCGTAGCTGATGTGCTCGAAAGAAGCACGGTCGGTGTATCGGTATCATCGGGCAACTGGCTGACGACATCGTTCACGCGCGCCCTGACCTCATTGGCAATTTCGGTCAGATCGACGCCATCATCAAACTGCACTTCGATCGAGCTCACGCCCTCGCTGCTGGTTGAGCTGATGACATCGATACTGCCAACAGCCGAAACAGCGCCCTCCAGGACCGTCGTGATCTGGCTTTCAATCTCTTTGGCTGAGGCACCCACCAGCGTTGTGGAGATCGAAAGCGTGGGAGGCGAGATATCGGGGAGATGTTGAATGGGCAACTTCATCAGGCCGTAGATGCCGAACCCGACAAGCAGCAGGTTCACAACAATGGCAAAGACCGGGCGGCGGATGAATAGATCGGTGACCCACACGGTACGTCAGGACCCGCTGGAGTCCTTGACCGGACTGCCGTCGGCCAATTTGTCCATGCCCATTGTCACCACAGTATCGGTTGCGGCAACGCCTTTGGTGATCTCGATGAGATCGCCCTGAATGACACCCGTCTCGACGACGATGCGCTTTGCCTTACCGTCGACCACCGTGAACACATAAGTTCCACCCAGGCTTTTGACGACCGCTGCGTTGGGAATCATTACAGCATCAGACCGGGTAGCAACCGCAAGCTCAATGCGCGCAAAAAGCCCTGGCAACAACACCAGGTCGGCATTGTCGATGCCCCCACGCAACTGAATGCTGGCATTGCCACTTGCCGCACTGGGCAGAATGGCCAGAACCGTACCGGTAAAAGTCTTTCCGGGCACAGCATCAAACGTCGCATCAAACGTCTGGCCCTGCGCAAGGCTGGAGAGCAACCGTTCGGAGATGGCAAAGTCGATCAGGAGTTCGCTTCGGTTTTCCAGATCCACCAGTTCGGTACCGGTGCTGATGAACGTGCCAACGTCTACCTTGGGAATACCCAGGGCACCATCAAATGGTGCCACGACCTTGAACTGGTCTAGCGTTGAGCGGTCCGTGATGACCGAAACCTGCGCGGTGAGATAAGATTCTTCAGCCTGATCAAGTTGATCTGCCGTCACCAGGCGCTCATCAGCAAGTGCAGCGATGGCATCGTAATTGGCCTTTTCCAGCGCAAGCTTTTGTTCGGAAGTCCGCAATTGTGCACGCGCAACCGTGTCATCCAGTTCGAACAGCACATCGCCCTTGGTCACGGTGTCACCAGCAGCAAAGCCGAGCTCGGTGACGACACCATTGCTTTGCGCAACGATCGTCAGCTTGCGCGCAGCCTCGATCGCACCAAAGGTGATCAGCGTTTCCGTCACGGTGGTTGTCGTGGCTGCCGTGGTCTGCACAACAACAGGTGGCATCTGTTCGGCGCCAGCCACAGCCGGGGAAGCTGCAGGTGCGAGTTGGGACTCATAAACATACCAGGAGCCGGCAGCGCCGACGGCAAGCACGACTATGGTGATGAGCCAGCGGATCATCTGCGCCACCCTCTGCAACAGTTCAATTCCAAGACAGATCCTCTCGGAGACGTTCGCGCCAATCGACAACGATTAGTGCCCCTGCCAAAAAACTAACCTGTATTTGGCACAAACGCCATATCGCCGGGATCATGCAATTGGTCGAGACGGCGGCCTGGATGCGTCAAAACCCTCAAACGGTGTGGGTTCCAGGAACCGATCCATCACGTTTCCCATCAGGCGTGCAATGTTGTTGTCGTAATGATTGACCGGAAGAGACCCGGCAAATGCGATGGAGCCGGTCGAAAACACCGCACCACCGCCTTCAATCTCGAAAAATGTAATGTCGGCATGGACCTTGGGGTGACCGTCGGCCATGACCGGCTGGTTCGATGTCAATTCTTCCAGCACCACCAGCATGCCATCGCTATGGTCTTCCGATTGCGCAACGACAAGCGTGTGAAGCGGTGTGCCCAGCGCGAAATCAGCACGGTCCAGTTCCAGACCCGCCGCACCACCGCCGATCAGGCCGAAATCGCCAATGATTTCTTCATCAATGCCTTCGAACATGAAGGCAACGCGAACATCGGTGCTTTCGGGAGTCAGGCGATAGTGACTAGAACGGTCGAACCCCTGCGCGGTGAAACCAACGCCGGTCAGTTCCTGGGGCGTGCGCCCGCTGCGGCGCCACAGCCCTCCGTATTCGCCCGTGAAACTCATGAAGGATTCGCCCACTTCGGAGACCCAGGACCGCGTGCCGCCCTCGGTCTTGCGGCATTCAATCACGCCCGGTTTGTCGGGATGATAGGCGATGCGCCAGTAGAAACCGTTGGCGCCGGTGTAGATCATGCGACCGCCGCGTTGCAGCCAGGCGTCGATGGCATCAAGCATCTCGGTCGTGTGGTATTCCGGGTGCGTGCCGGTCACCAGAACCCTGTAGCCGTCGAGCACCGTGACGCCTTCACCATGCAGTTCTTCGTCGCTGACGACGTCAAACGCGTAACCGGAATCCTCCATCCACGACGTGATGTGGGTGTCGGCGGCCAGACCCCAGACCCGAACCTTGGGCCGCATGTTGAGCACCGGCCGAAGGCGCGAGGAGACACTGACACCGCTGCCGTCTGAATGCGTGTCATAGGTCGAAAGGCCATATTCGCTATGAGTCTGCAGGAAACAATCCGACTGGGTCATCACGGTGGCGCGAAACTGCTTCATTTCAACCGTGTCATTGCGGAAATGACGGCCCGAATTGGCATAGGCCATGTAGGTGGCGCTGGGCAGAAGGAAACAGATGTCGGATTGACGCGTGCCTTTGGGCGGCACCACCCCAAAGGGCATGAACTCCTCATCATCGCCGGATGTCACGTGTAACGCATAAAGCGCACTGCGTTGCGCGTCCGGGACCGTCCAGGAATGGCTTTCCTGCCAGCCAGCGTCGTAAATGTCGTCATCATGGAAATGGACCGCACCGTACTCACCCGGGGCGTGACGCCAGTCCATTTCGGTGCCCGACCAGTTGGACCCGCGCACGCCACGCTGAGGCAGATGCACGGTTTCACCATGGTGGCCATTGCCGGTGACATCTTCCAGGCGTTCCCCGGAGATATCCTGTGAGAAATCCCACGCTGCGATGATCGCATCACGGACACCCGGCGCTTCGGGGTTGGCCTGGGCCAGGGCCGCCTCTTCTTGCGAGAAAGCACGAGAGGCCAGGCGCGGCGCCTCGATACGGCCATTGAAGCAGCCTGCGTGGTAACCGCGTCCGTCTTCATGGGCACGATGCCAGGCTGCCATCAGCAGAGCGCCTTCGCGACCAGTATGATCGAGTGGCAACCTCGAGCGGATCTCAGTTGTGTGGCCACCGGCAAGGGGTTCCTGGATCACATGGGCCAAACCGCTTTGGGCATCAAAGCTGGCAATCAGCCGGTACCAGGCGCGTTGCACCATCGGTGCGCCCGTCGTCACAAAAACACTGGCCTTGCCGTCACCCATGGCAAGACCGGCAGAACCGTCATCGCCAACAATCAGACTGGCGCCCGTATGCTTACTTTCAGACCACGTCCCCAAAATGCCCTGCCGCCCGTTCTGCGGGGTCGTGGGCATCACCAGGGCCTGGAGCGTAAAACCTCCGGCAAACGCAAACTCCAGGCTCGATGGCACGATGCCGTGGGAACCAGCGTGGATAACCTGCGCCAGCCCCCGCATGACGACCGTTTCAAAGGCGCGTCAACAGGATCGCTGCGGAATGGCGCGCCCTTGGAATTGTCGTCAGCGCAGATCAAGCGGACCAGACGTGCCTCATAGGCATCTGGCCCGTCGCAACTGACATGAAAACGGATAGTTTCACCTGGCCGCACGGAGATTCGGTCGGAATAACCGTTGAGTGGGCGTGTGCCTATTTCCATACTGCCTCCGCGACACGCATGAAGTTGCCGCCCATGATCGCTGCAATGTCCTTATCGCTGTATTGCCGGCGGAACAGCTCTTCGGCTAGTTGTGGGATCTGTGCGGGCCTGGCGCAATCGATCTGGGGGTAGCTGTATTGTCTGGGGGGCCAGTACTCCGGATTCATGCCGCTCAGACCGCCAAGGTCTTCGCTGTCATCGCCTTCGGCCGCGAACTCATCCTGCAGCGCGTAATCAAGGCCAATCCCGACATGTTCAGGGCCCAGCAGATTGACGTAGTGATCAATGTTATCGGCCAGGGTGGTCGTGCGTGTGTCGTTTTCACCCATGAAGATGCCGATACCAACAATGCCAACAACACCGCCGGTGGCCGCGCAGGCCTTGGCCTGATCATCCCAGATGTTGCGCTCGTGATCCCAAAAGGCCCGGGCATTAGAATGTGAGAAGATACAGGGCTTGGTGGACGCCTCCATTGCTTCCATGGTCGTGGTGTAGGCAGTGTGCGAACAATCAACGAGCATGCCCACCCGGTTCATTTCGGCAATCACGTCACGCCCGAAGTCCGTCAGCCCCATGTCCTCGTCGTGACAACCCCCGCCGGCTGCATTGTTTCGGTTATAGGCAAAGAGCATCTGGCGCACGCCGAGATGATGGTACATCTCGACCATATCGAGCGAACCATCGAGCGCATTCATGCCTTCGAGGTCGAAGGTGACGGCGAGATCGCCGGCTTTCTTGGCTTCGTGAATCTCTGCAACGCTGGTCACCAGACGGTAACCCTCGTTCGCGAGGATCCAACGGCGGAAGGCCGCCAGCGACTTGATGGTGTCACGCCAATCCATGACGTCGTATCCGACATCAACGCTGAGATAGTTGACCCCGGCATCCTTCCAGACCTGCAGTTTGGAGAGGTCGACACTGGGATCGGGCCCAAAGCCGGCATGAGCATCCCAGATCACGTTTTGATCAAACAAGGCCTTTGCGGCCTGGGCTGGACTATCGGGCATCTGGCATCTCCTGCTGCACGACTCGGAATCGACACTAAAATCACGGCGGACGCAAATCTTGATCCACCACGCTTGTGGGCTGACAGTCGCACTGGCATGGTTAAGGCGGGACATAAGAACTGGCATGGTTAAGGCGGGACATAAGAGAGGTTAACGATACGACGCATGGGCTTACTTGCGCCATCATGGAGAACGCTAATTCTGGCTGCAGGGCTTCTTGCAGTCATGCCTGCGCACGCCCAGGCCCAGACGCTTAATGAGGCGCTTGCCGCAACCTATGAAACCAACCCCAACATTACGGCAGCGCTCAACCAGTTACGCGCAACCGACGAGCAGCTTGCCCAAGCCTACCAGTATTGGTGGCGCCCAGAACTCGCGGGCACGCTCGAATACGGAAAGGAATGGATTGACACCAGCACCGACAGCACGACCGACAGCGGCGCAGTTTCGATTGATGACTTTAACCAGGAAACAAACATCCAGCAGGCCGAAGTTACCGCGACACTCTACCTGTGGCGCGGCGGACAGACTTCCGCAGCTATTAATAATGCCATTGCAACGATCAATGCCCAGCGCGCGCTGTTTGACAACTCCGTCCAAAGCACGCTGAAAACAGCAGCGCAGGCCTATGCCAACGTCGTCTTGCAAGCGGTAAGCCTCAATCTTGCCCATGAGCATGAGACCAACATGCTGGGCGTCGAAAAGACGGTGAATGACCTGCTGATTGCGCGCCAGGCAACCACTGTGGATCTGGCACAGGTCACGCTTTCGGTCATCGAGGCGCAAAGTTCACGCGCTGATACGCTGGGTGAACTACAGGCAGCGCGCAGTACGTTCAACGCGTCTGTGGGAAGCTATCCAACCGAGCTTCAGGAATGGCCATCGTTGCCGGCCCTACCCGACAGTCTGGAAGAAGCTATTGAAACAGCCCTGCGCGACAGTCCGTCAATCATCGCAGCACAAGCTGAAGTTCTGGCCAACGAAGCAGCCGTGCTTGAGGACGAAGGTGTCCTGCTTCCCACCATCAGCATCGTAGGCGACTACACGCTGGAGTTCGAAAACACGACCTTCACCCATAGCTCAAACATTTCCGAGCATGACCGCGTGGGCACGGGCAGCATCCTGCTCGAAATTTCGATCCCGTTTTACACCGGCGGTTTCAACTACTCGATTGCACGCGAGGCCAAACGGACTCTGGCGCAGTCACGCAACAAGCTGCTTGCCGCCAAACGGACTGCGGTTGATACGGTCACCGGCGCATGGCAACGCCTTGGCGCTGCAGAACGGCGCATCGAGATCGGTTTTGCCCAGTGGGCAGCTGCTGCCGATGCACTGGCGGGCCAGGAAAAACAGTTCGATCAGGGCCTGCTTACGGTAAAAGACCTGATTGAAGCTCATGGCGATGTCGTTACGGCGCGTCAGTCGCTCCAGCAGGCCTATTATGATGTCTTCATCCAGTCCACCGATCTTCTTCAGGCCATGGGGCATTTCAACGCACTGACGCTTGATCTCGACGTAGCTCTGCATGACCCCACGGCAAACCTGAGCAGGATAATGGACCTGCCACTGGGTATCGGGCTGGACTAAAGCCCACCGGATCGACCACAATCCCCGCCAATCAAAACGAAACCACGGGGAACAACCATGTCCGTTCTGGAAACCTTCAAAAACCTATCAGGCTCGATCTATCTCGACGGCGCCATTCGCAAGAGCGCAGCGACAGACGGCTTTAATGGCATCGACCCGGCGACCGAAGAGGTCACCGGTGAACTGGCCTATGCCAAAATCGAAGAGGTTGATGAAGCCGTTGCCAATGCGCACCGCGCCCAGAAAATCTGGGAGCGCATGAACGGCCTGAAACGGTCCGAGGAACTCCATGAGGTCGCGCACAAGCTGCGCGCCATGGCGCCCCAACTTGCCGAAGCGCTGACCCGCGAGATGGGTAAGCCCTACAAGGAATCGTTCGACGAGGTCGAGTGGACAGCCACCGCGTTCAACTATTATGCGGAGATTTCACGCCACGAGGGCGGACGCCTGGTCGGGCCCGTGGTCGATGGCCAGACCCACCTTGTGACCAAACATCCCTTGGGAACGGTCGGCATCATCCTGCCGTTCAATTTCCCCTATGTGCTGTTCGGCTGGGAAGCGGGCGCGGCGCTGGGTGCAGGCAATGCCGTCATCCTGAAGCCATCGGAACTCACCAGCTTTTCATCCCTGATGATGATGGAGTGTTTCAGCCACCTTCCAAAAGGTCTGGTGCAGTGCGTGACTGGCGCCATGGAGGTCGGCAAACACATCGTCGGCCACGAAGGTATAGACGGCATCGCCTTTACCGGCTCAATCGGTGCCGGACAGGCGGTTGCCCAGACCTGTGCACCGACGTTCAAGCGCTGCCTGGTGGAAGCCAGCGGTAACGATCCCTTCATCGTCATGCCCTCGGCTGATCTCAACATGGCAGCACAGGGCGCCGTATTCAGTGCCTATCTTAACTGCGGTCAGGTCTGCGCCGCGGCTGAGCGGTTTTACATTCACGAAGACGTCCATGACGCCTTTGTCGAAGAGACCGTGAAGCTAACCAAGAAGCTGCGCATCGGCGGCGGACTCGAGAAAGTCGATATGGGTCCCATGGCCGCACAGCGCGAACGCGACCGGTACGAGGGCCTGCTTGCCCGCGCGATGGATGAAGGTGCAACGGTTGCGGTGGGCGGGGGACGCCCGGACGGTTTCAATCGCGGCTATTTCTGCGATGCCACGATCCTGACCGACTGCACGCCAGACATGGAGATTCTCAATACCGAAAGCTTCGGTCCGGTCATGCCGGTCTGTCGTGTGAGCAGCTTTGATGAAGCACTCCAGCACGCCAACAACTCGAAATACGCTTTGGGTTCTTTCATCTTCACGAACGATCTGGCCGAGAGCATGCGCGCGATCAACGAACTGGAAGCAGGCATGACCTGGATCAACTCCAGCGCCCTGCTAGACAACGACGCCGGCCCGTTCGGCGGTCGCAAGATGTCGGGTACCGGACGCCAGCTGGGCGCCGAAGGCCTCGATCAGTTCCGTCACACCAAGTTCTCGATGATCGATCACGAGAATCACCCGGCTGATTTCTGGTGGTTCCCCTACAAGGAAGAAGAGATGTTCAAAGGCTGAGTTTGAGTTAGCGGGCGGTGGCAAGCTGAAACCTGCCGCCGCCCGGCTTCAGCCTGCCACGGCCTCCGCTCTGGCGAGCGCGCGGCGCTTGAGCAAGACGTATGCCACCGCAGCAATCACGGTGAACGTTACAAAGATGACGCCGATGGCATTCACGACCGGTGACAGGCCAAAGCGCATGCGTGCGCCGATCTCAGTGACCAGGGTCCAGGAGCCGCCGATGGCAAAGAAGGTCGTGTTGTAGTTTTCGATCGACTGCAGGAATGCGATGACAGCGGCCGTTGCGATGGTCGGCATCAGGAACGGCAGGGTGATGCGCCGGAAGACCAGAAAAGGTGACGCGCCCAGATCAAATCCAGCCTCCTCCAATCCACGATCCTGGCGTTGCAGGCGGGCCATGAACATCAGCATGCAGTAGGAAGCGATAAAGACCGATTGCGCGACCATGGCTGTGAACAGGCCGGCTTCAACACCAAACATGTCGCGCCAGAAAATCATGGTCGAGACACCCAGCACGATGCCGGGGATCAGCACCGGCGAGACCAGGATGGTGTAAAGCAGAGTCGTTGCGCGTGACTGCAGTCGCGTCAAAAGCAGGGCACCTGACAATCCCAGCGGAATGGAAATACAGATCACGCCGGTTGCGATGATAAGCGAATGCCAGAGGCCATTGAGGAACCGCGTATCCTGCGGCAGTCCGCGGCGGACCAGTTCGCCTTCTTCGTTGTAACCGCCCAGGAACCAGTCGAGCGTAACGCCCTGCCAGTTGGTCGCAGACGGTGTGTCGTTACCGTTGAAGGCCGCCAGCACCATGATGATCAGCGGAACAAACAAATAGAGAAAGAAGACCGTCATGTAGAGCTTGAGCACGGTACCTGACCAATCAACGCCACCTTTTCTTGCCGCGCTCATTTGGCGATCTCCCGGATACCGACACGGAAGACAAGCATGTTGACCAGAATGAAACCGACACAGGCAATCAGCAGCGCGATCGAATAGGCCGAACCGATGTTCCAGTTTCCGGCCTCAAAGAAGTTCCGGTAGATCACCTGACTGAACCAGTCTGGATGCAGGCCCGGGCCAACCAAGCCCGGCACGGCAATCGATCCGGCAGAAAGCATGAAGGTCATGATCGAACCCACTGCGATGCCCGGCTTGGCATGGGGTATTACGACCCGAAAATGGGTTCGCAAAGTTGACGCGCCAAGGTCACGTGAGGCGTCGAGCTGTTTCTGATCGTGTCCGTCGTCAGAACATTTGGGACGCGTGAGCTCGTTTTCTAATTGAGTATCTGGCTCATCTTGATTTGATGTTAAGCCGCTTGTTGTTGATGGTTCAAGCGGCGGGTTTGGATGGTGAGTTTTTTGATCTTTTCCCTCTTTTCGATGATGGCTGTGTGGCGCCCGAAGTAAGCATCCGATGGTGTGACGTTGCCAATGCTCTCGTGGTAGCGATGGTTGTTGTAATAATCCACGAAGGTGCCGATCTGGTTTTCGAGATCGCCCTGCAGATAGTAGTTTTCCAGCAAGATCCGGTTCTTGAGCGTCTGATGCCAACGCTCGATCTTACCCTGGGTCTGCGGGTGATAGGGTGCACCGCGAACGTGCTCCATACCCTGGCCTTCAAGCCATTCGGCCAGATCGCCGGATATATAGGACGAACCATTATCGCTGAGCAGCCGGGGTTTATGGATGACCTCGGCCTGGTCGCAGCCTGATGCTTCCAACGCGAGTTCCAGTGTCTGGGTCACATCGCCCGCCTTCATGGTGGTGCACAGCTTCCAGGCGATGATGTAGCGCGAGTAGTCGTCGAGAATGGTCGACAGATAGAACCATCCCCATCCGATGACCTTGAAGTAGGTGAAGTCGGTCTGCCAGAGCTGGTTCGGAGCTGAGGTCTTGTCCTTGAACTCATTCGCTGCCTTGATGACGATGAAGGCCGGGCTGGTGATCAGGTCGTGGGCCTTGAGCAGCCGGTAGACAGACGCTTCTGAGACAAAATAGCGTCTCGTGTCAGTGAACCTCACGGCCAGTTCCCTGGACGATAGTTCCGGCTCATCCAGGGCCATCTCCACGATCTGCTGGCGCACATCGTCGGGGATGCGGTGAGGTGGTCCCACATTGTTGGACAGTTTGGCAGCGAAGTTAAGGTGTATTCCGTTTCCTGATCATGCCGCCAAGAACCTGTTTATCACATCTTGCTGCTGCTGTTGTTGAGCCTGTGGAGATGTGGTCAAGGCGATAGCCTTGTCCATCATATCCATGGGCCGCCCGTTTCCGAAGGCCTCGGCGGGCGTTTGGCCGTCGTGGACCGAATGTGGCCTCTCAGTATTGTAAAAATTGACCCAATCGCCGATGACCTGTTCGGCCTTGAACCCATCCGTCAGCTCGTGCAGATAGACCGCCTCGTATTTGAGAGAGCGCCACAGCCGCTCGATGAAGATGTTGTCCATGCAGCGGCCCCGGCCATCCATGGAGATCGTAACCTCCGCCGCCTTGAGCAAACCGGTGAAGTCAAAGCTGGTGAACTGGCTGCCCTGGTCGGTGTTGAAGATCTCCGGTTTTCCATATCGGGCTAGCGCCTCGTTTAACGCCTCAAGGCAGAACCAGACATCCATGGTGTTCGACAATCGCCAGGCGAGTACATGACGCGTGGCCCAGTCCATGATCGCAACCAGGTACAAAAAGCCGCGCTGAACGGGGATATACGTGATGTCGGCACACCAGACTTGATTGGGCCGGTCGATGACCATTCCCTTGAGAAGATAGGGATAAATCCGGTGCGCCGGATGGGGTGTACTGGTCTTTGGCGCTTGATAGATCGCCTCCAGCCCCATGAGGTGCATCAGACGACGGACCCGGTGACGCCCCACGCAAATGCCCTCGCGCCGCAACTGGCGCACCATCTGACGGGAACCGTAAAACGGATACTTCAGAAACAGCTCGTCGATGCGACGCATCAACGCCAGGTTCTCCACGCTTTCGCCCTTCGACCTGTAATAGAACGACGAACGGCTGATCGCCAGAACTTGGCACTGTTGGCTCAAACTCAGGTCGGGGTGATCGCGTCTGATCATCGCCTTGCGATTCCCCCGGCTCATCGTTTGAGCCCTTTGGCCAAAAAATCCCGCTCCACCGTCAACTGACCGATCTTGGCATGGAGATCGTGGACCTCATCATCGTGCTCCAGCCGACCTTTGTCGGCGCCATTCGAAAACACCGCACCCAAACCGTCCATCGCCTGGCGCTTCCATGTGCTCACCTGGTTCGGGTGCACCTTGTGCCTGGTCGCTATCTCCTGGATCGTCTTATCGCCACGCAGCGCATCAAGCGCAACTCGAGCCTTGAAATCTGCTGTAAACCGTCGTCGGGGCGTCATTTCGTATTCCTCCATTAAATGGCGGAATACACCTTAATCAACTGTCCGATTTTCTGGGACCACCTCACGGTTCCACACCCGACCGGGGCCACTGGTGCGGTCATCAAGGCCGCCTCCACCTCGATACCGGTCGTACCACCGGTAAAACGTCGTGCTCGGGATGCCCAGCTTATCCAACGTCCGCCGGACCGGTAGATGAGAGCCTTCGACCAGCCTGATGATTTCCAGTTTCTCAGATGCGGGATATCTCATTCCTCGTCTCCCCCATCCCCGATCATGCTTTTTTTGAGTAACCGGTTCTCCAGTATCTGTTCGGCCAGCGCCTCCTTGAGATCGCGGGCTTCGACACGCAGTGTCTTAACCTCGGGACTGCTGGCCTGACGCGCCGTGTCGCCGGCAAGGCGCTTCTTGCCAGCCTCCAGGAACTCCTTGGACCAACTGTAATAAAGACCCTCGGCGATGCCTTCATGGCGACATAAAGCCGCGATGCTCTCCTCGCCGCGCAGGCCCGATAACACAATCCGGATCTTCTCCTCAGCCGAATAACGCTTGCGCGTCTTGCGCCGAATGTCGCGGATGGCCTGTTCTGCCGGGTCGCTCTTGCTCATGGTTTTCTGCCTCATCTTCGTTCCCTACGGTCACTGCGATGAGCCAGAAAACTCCCTTATGAAAAACACCCAATCTGTCCCAAAGGCGCTGACGGCAGACACGCGACGCCAAACAATTCGAGTATCTGGGATCAGGGTGAATTTGATGTCGACTGGAACTCAGACGATACCGAGGTGACGTTTACCTTCTCAGAACGCCAGTTGCCGAGCGAGGGCGACGGCGAGAACTTCCTCGTGTCGTTTGATGGGCAGGCGGACGACGACCCTGTTGGCTGGCGTGCGGACTTCAACACTCCGTTGGCCATCGCAAATTCCACAGACCCTGACGGGGCATCTCAAGCTGGCATTTTCATAACGCGCCTTATCAGGGCAATGGAAAGCGATCCACAGGCTGCAGCAACCAGAATCACCCATCTGGAAACGGTTGAATCTCCGAATTTTGATTTTGACGACGGCTTTGACTCGGGCAACACGTCGAGTTGGTCTGGTCAGCGTCCTGCAGACAATCCCGGCAATATCGGTATCCTGTATTGGCGATTGAGCCTATTCTCCGTCCGGTCCGACAGGAGATAACCGATGTCACGCGCTCAAATTGCAAATGACGGCAAAGGTGGCCTGACCCGCCACGTTGCCATCCAGACAATCCACCACACCGCGCTGCTTGTGGTCGACGTGCAGAACTACACATCGGTTCCAGGGATTGGCGAATTCAGCCATATCGACCCCGAGAATATTCCCAACGATCTGCGTTACCACTTCGATCGTCTGGAGAACACGACCCTGCCGGCGATCAAGCGTCTGCAGGATGCCTGTCGTGCTTCAGGGGTAGAGGTCATGTACACCGTGGTCGAGGCCCTCACCCGGGACATGCGTGACCTTGGTCTGGATTACAAGATTTCGGGCATTGGCGTGCCCAAGGGTTCCGACCTTGCTGAATTGCCGCCATCGGTCGCGCGACTTGAGGACGAGATCATCATTGGCAAGACTTCGTCCAATGTCTTCATGTCGACCAACATCGATTACGTCCTGCGTGCTCTGGAGGTCGAACAGATCATCATCTGTGGCCTGCTGACCGATCAGTGCGTGGAATCAGCGGTGCGCGATGCCTGTGATCTGGGCTACCTCGTCACCGTGCCCGAAGATGCCTGTGCAACCATGAGCCAGGAGCGCCATGACCAATCGCTTGGCATGTACAAGGGCTATTGCCGCATTGTCTCAAGCGATCAAGTCGTGTCAGAGGTACAGAACTTGGCGCGTCAGGCAGCAGAGTAGGTCGGGCACATGGATCTCTCCAAGGTACCGGCAGGTCGCAACCCTCCCGAAGAAATCAACGTCATCATTGAGGTCCCGCTGGGCGGGGAGCCCGTGAAGTACGAGTTCGACAAGGATTCGGGCGCCATGTTTGTCGACCGCTTTTTGCATACCTCCATGTGTTATCCCTGCAATTATGGCTTCATTCCTCACACGCTTGCCGATGATGGCGACCCCGTGGATGTCCTGGTTGCCGCACGAACACCTGTCGTCCCTGGTGCTGTTGTGCGCGCAAGGCCGGTCGGGGTACTGCTGATGGAAGACGAAGCAGGCATGGATGAAAAACTGCTGGCCGTGCCAGTCGAAGCGCTTCACCCCTATTATTCTAAGGTGTCGGGCTACCTGGATCTGCCCAAGATCCTGCTGGATCAGATCGCGCACTTCTTCCAGCACTACAAGGATTTGGAACCCGACAAATGGGTGAAGATTCAGCGTTGGGGCGATGCAGACGAAGCCCGTGAGCTCATCCTGCGCGGCCTCGCCGACCACAAACGTTAACGCCAGACACAAACCATCAAGAAGGGGGAAATCATGACGACAACAATCGTTCCAGCAGCAGAGGGCCGCGCTGTGCGTGTTGCCAAAGGCCAGTCAATCAGCGTGCGCACGCCCAAGGGCGGACAGGCCGCTGATTTCTTTGCCTACAACGCCGAAAATGTCGGGGAATGGCTTTCGCCACCCCACACGTGGGTCACGACGTTCTCGCTGCGTCCCCGCCCCGGTGATGAGCTGATCTCCAGGTTTCGTCGTCCCATGCTCAAGATGACCGACGATACTGCAAATGGCGTGCATGACATGTTGCTGGCCGCCTGCGATCAGTTTCGCTACGAGTTTTTCGGCTACGAAGGCAACCACGCAAGCTGCTCGGACAATCTGCAGATCGCGATGCGGCGCATGGGTTACGAGATCTCCGTAATTCCCCAGCCCATCAACTTCTTCACCAACATTCCGGTTGATGAACGCGGCGGCCTGTCCGGCCCCAAGAACACGGTTCCACCCGGTTCCCACGTCACCATGACTGCGCTGATGGATCTGATCTGTGTTGTTTCGTCCTGCCCCTTCGACATGCGTCGCCAGGGCTGGGAGATCAACGCCAACGATACGGTCACCGAGCTTGAGATCGAGGTGCACTGATGCCTACCGTGCGCAACGACGTTGTAGGCGCCGGACAACCGTGGTCGGGAATTCTCGACGCTGGTCAGCACCTTCGTATCACTGACCTTGAAGGCCGGCAGGGCGTTGATTTTCTCTGTTACAACGCCGACAACCCGCTTGAGCGTTATCACGCGCCCAACACCCTGAAAGCTTCGGGCACTCTGCGTCTGACAACCGGCCACACGCTTTATTCCGATGAAGCAAGGCCCATCATGACCATGGTCGCCGATAGCGTGGGCGGCTTCCATGACACCATTGGGGGTTGTTGCAGCGCCCACAGCAACGAGATGCTTTATGGCGTTAAGGATTGCCCGGGCTGCCGCGAGAACTTCCTGACCGCGCTGTCGGATCACAACCTGGGGCGGCGCGACATCGTCCCCAACGTCAATTTTTTCTGCAATGTTCCCGTCGTGAACGACGGCCAGCTTGCCGAACGTTCCTTTGTTCCTATTCCCGGCGGCGGTTCACATGCCGGAGATCACGTGGAACTGCGTGCCGAGATGCGCACACTCGCGGTCATCTCGAACTGTCCACAAATGAACAATCCCTGCAATGACGGGGAACCGACACCAATTCGGGTCGAGATTTTGGAAGGTGTTCAGGAGAGCTCGCGCTGAGCCGTCAACGCAAACCGACAGCCAGAGGCTTATGCGTCTTCTTCGACCGGAGGCTCAATGCCGAACCATCCGGCAATGTCCGTGCCCAGAAGCACCAGGATCGTGATCACCAGCATGACGAAGCAACCCGTCAGAAGCGAGCGCTCGGCCTTGACCAGGCCCTCTTCGTGGCTGGAAAACGCGGCAAGTGTCCGCAATACATGTCGGGTCAAAGCGAACATCGGCAATCTCCACGTCATTCCTGAAACGGTTCCTTAGAACCTGTTGGCGACATCATACAGGCATGTCGCCGTCGAAAGGAAGCCGCCAGTTGCAGGGACCTACCAGCCAATAGCACGGGCGGGCAACGAACAGGTGCCGCGCAACAATTCGCCTTTGGGCGTCACAACCACCGCTGCATGGGTCGGCAGGAAGTCATCCTGTTCGGAAACCTCGATTTCTGCAGGTTCTGCAACGATGACATAGTCGCCAGCATCGGGTTCACCCGTGTTTCCGCGCCACACCGCAATTGGGCCATAGGCAGCCCCGGCAACACGGAACGTGCCGGAAAGCGAAAACTCCAACCAGCCATCGCTGCCATAGTTCGACCAGCGCCCCTGCCCGTCTGCATAGTCAAGCGACCAGAACGGCTCAGTGCCGTAGCAGAAAGCTTCGCCGGAGAACGGCTCCAGGTCGATGGTTTGCGCCTGGGTCTTGCTGCTTGCAAACAACAGCATCAAGGCCGTAATCGAAACGATGGCAAATTTCATGAGGGGGCATCCTGATTGGTCATGGCGTTCTGGGCCAGACTTGGGGGAAATAGTCAGGGTTGCTGGAAACCAGCGCTCCGTCGTCAAGGTTCAGCGGCAGATTTTCGTAAAAATCCGACCAGGACACGCCCTTTCGGGCAATGCGGCAATCATCCGCAACAGCGAACCGTGTCGCAGCACGGCGAAATTGCCCCTGCGTTTGGGACGGCGCGCCGCTGTGGATGGTCCGGCAATGAAACAGAACGCAATCACCCGGCTCCATGTCCCAGCCCAGAATATGATAGCGGTCGCGTTCGTCGTCGAAGGCAGGCATCGACTTAAAGTGCTTGCCCCGAACAACCCCGACATCGGCCTTTGCGCCCTTGCCGTCGAAACTGTTGGGAACATAGAGGTCCGGCCAGAGATGCGAACCTGCGATCAGTTCAAGGCGTACCTGATCAGGCGCCGGATCAAGGGGCACCCAAACCGTCGCAAAGGTGCCTTCGAGGTCGTAGTAGGGCAGATCGTGATGCCATGGTGTGCGCCCGCTTGACCCCGCATCCTGGTAGAACCAGTCCTGTTCCAGAAAAACCATGGTCGACGCACCCAACGCCTGTGCTGCCAACGCAGATGCCGGGCCATCGTTTGCATAGGTCATGAATTCGGGGATATGGCCCCAATGGACTGTATCCATGAAGTAGCGGGCACCTTGATCATCGCGCGCATAGGTTTGCGCATGGATGGTGGGTGTTTCCATGGACCGCGCGATGCCGTGCGCAAGCAGGTCGCGCCAGGGTTGGTCGATCACACCGCGCAGACAAACCGCGCCGTCACGCCTGAATGTCTCCAGATCTTCCTGGGAAAGGGTTTGATCGCTCATATTGCCGTCAGGCTCGCGTCAGGCGTTATCAAGAGGGCAATGCGAGCGCTCGCGCAGGCGCGCATTGTAGGCTTCGACATGGGGAGCATTGCTGGTGAGTCCGGTGCTTTGGGCCCAATTCGTGGCAAACCCCGTGATAATGTCCGTGACGGAAAAATGGCCAGCGACCATGTAGTCGTTGGCCGAGAGATGCGTATCAAGCACCGCAAGACTTGCCACGGCTTCCTTGTCTGCCTGCACGAAAACTGCTTCCAGGCGATCTTCTTTCTCATAGATGATGGCATTGCGGGCATGGATCCATAAATGCGCTTCAAGCTCCGACAGGACAAAGGCGGTCCACTGGTCATGCAGGGCCCTCTCCCAGGTTCCTGAGGCAAAACTCAGTCCCTTGTCGGCATGTTTGTCGGCAAGCCAGGTGCAGATCGCAGCCGATTCAAACAGAGGCCTGCCATCATCCGTGATCGCGGGCAGCTTGCCTTGCGGATGCACGGCTTTGAGTTCATCGGAGCCGAACAGGCTGCGATCGTTGCGGCTTTCATAATCCACACCCAGTTCCTGCAAGGCCCAGAGCACCCGGTCCGAGCGGGTCGATGAAACTTCGTAAACCGTCAGGGTCATTGGCTCTCTCTTGGTGATGATACTGGTGATAACCGGACAACAATCATAACGCCAAAGACGTTGGTGGCCATGGTGATGGACTGACAATCTGCCGGGCTGGCAGACGACCCGGCAATTGGGCACACTGGTCCCGATTGTGAACCTGAAGGGAGAGGCATGATGCGCACGGCTCTGGTTACCGGCGGCAACCGTGGCATTGGTTTTGCCATCTGCAGGGGCCTGGCACTTTCCGGTCATCGCATCATTCTGGCTGCCCGCGACGAAGCTCTCGGCCTCAAAGCGGCAGATGTCCTCAAAGGCGAAGGATTTGATGCCACCTCAGTCGTTCTGGATGTCGCCGACCCGCAATCTGCCCTGCATTGCGCCAAGGAACTCAAGGCCCGGGGCATCGCGGTGGATGTGCTGGTGAACAATGCCGGGGTCTTTGTGCCAGGCTCTCTGCTCAGGGATCCTGACCCCATGGGCCAGTCAATTGCCATCAACTTTCTGGGGCCGCTCAATACGGCCCGAGCCTTCGTGCCCGACATGATGGAGCGCGGCTGGGGTCGGGTGGTCAACGTCTCTTCGGCCTGGGGCTCCTTCGCCGAGGGTCTTGAAGGCACGCCGTCCTATGCCATCACCAAGGCCGCACTGAACGCAATGACCGTGCATCTGGCACGCGAAGCCGGCCCCGAGATCCTGATCAATGCGCTTTGCCCAGGCTGGGTGCAGACGCGCATGGGTGAGGACAGCGCGCCCTGGGATCCCAGCGGCAGCGTACCCGACCGAACACCCGAAGAAGGGGCCGATACGGCGATCTATCTGGCAACCCTGCCCGACGGCGGTCCCACCGGAGGGTTTTTCCGGGACCGCGCGCCACTTGCCTGGTGAGCCCGGTTAGCTGAGCTTGCCTCGCAGAATCGGATAGGCATCCGAAACCGGAATGGCACCATGCTCGAGCTTTGGATCAAGCCCGCCCGGCGCATCCACGGGCCCGGGCCTGCCGTCATAGCGGATGCCATCACCGATCATGTTGAACGACGTGGCATGGCGGCGTGTTGGTAGTGTGTTGGGCGGCCCTGCGTGCAAGGTGCGTTGCGTGAACACGAGCACGTCGCCAGGGTCGACTTCCCAATAGATCGTGCGGAACCGTGCATCCAGTTCGGCCTGGGGCGGCATGGGAACATGGTCTTCCATCCATTCCCCATACTCCTCTCCTTTCAGGAAGGTTGATGCCATATAGATCGGATCGTCCTTCAGGTGCGACGCCTGCTTGTATTTAAGCGTCGTCTCGGCCGGCATGTGGTCATAGGCCAGGAACATCGCCAGGGCGTTGCTGCCCATCATGCGATGATAGGAGGCATCCTCATGCCAGGGCGTGGGCTTGTCGGATGCACCGGCATCTTTCACGAACGTGTTGGTATAATGCAACGCCACGCCGTTTGAGCGCATCAGGGCAGCACCCAGATCAGCAATCGGACTCTCGTGGAGGACTCTCCTGAGCTCGGCATGGCGACGCCACAAGTTAAACTCGTAATAGAAGATCGCGTCATTACCTGGCGTGCGCACAAACCTGGCGTCTTCGCTGGGATTGGCAACGGCATCGTCAGCTTCTGCGCGCAGCAGGTCGATTGTTCTTTCATCGATCACGTTGCGCAGACAGATCACGCCATCGCTCTCGAACTGTTCGACCGCAGCTTCCGACACCGATCTTCCGCCCTCGACATCATAAGCCGGCGGCATCACACCATCAGCGCTGCTGGGCGGGCTGATCCTGTAGGAATCGTCGGTCGATATCAGGGAAGTCATCGCGTCCTGGCCCACCATGCTGTTCGTCATAGTGCCAATCTTGTCGTTCACCATGCGGGTAAGTCAATCAGCGTGACGCAGAGCCCGCAGGGGGAGCGTTGGTGCCGACGTCAGCCTAGTGGTTTGAGTGCGTTAATCGTTGATTTGATCTCGACACTATGCAACAGACACCCAACGCTAGTCGCAGGCAAATTCAGCTTCCAATTCATCCGTGTTCAGATCAAAGAACGTGACCCTTTCAGTCCAGCACAGATCGACAGCTTTCCTGCATTGGTGGCTGCCGTCAGAGAAGGATGCACGAAGGTCAAATTCGCAAGTTTCGGGCTCGGTATTGCTGATGAAGACTTCGACGCCTTGGTTGCCTGGTAGTGCAAAGTGCAACAGGTTGACAGACTCGGTCTGGCCTGAACTCGGCGTGGCCGTGAGCGTGTCCATGCTGTAATCCGAGTAATTATGGACCTCAACGTCACGATCATGGAACTCAGCCATCAGCTCTTGGGCCTGCACCCAGGACGTAGCAGCAAGGATCAGGATTGCGGCAAGCGACAGTCCGGGAACATGTTTCATGATCTGCCGCCTCCATGTGCGGCTGGTTGAGGATAAAGCGCTCACCACCATGGCAGCGGAATCGGACGACCGATAGGGCCGGGGTGAAGATCAGCATTTCTGCAACGGTCTTATAGTCCACACAGCGCAAGCGGGCCGATGACTCGTAAGGACGGTTATCACGCGATACCAATACGTTTCGGACGCCATCAATGCGAACTGGGGGGAAGTGGTGCCCGGGGGCGGATTTGAACCACCGACACGCGGATTTTCAATCCGCTGCTCTACCAACTGAGCTACCCGGGCAAACTGTTTAAAATCAACCACTTAGAAGATATCAACAATTTCTTAGTCACTTCATAGTCACATGATTTGACTCGGCATGTGGCTAACTCCCTCGACGGGAGCGGTTTGCTAACACATCGTTACTGAAACGAAAAGAGGATCGAGCCCAAGTTTGCAAGCAATTTGGACGATCTGGCTCATGTTCCCAATCCAGATGGAATCCCATCCCATCAGAGCAGACACCGGATTCCAGAAATCGCCTTAGTCACATTTGAAAAGAGGCTAAGATGCTGGCTCAGCGGAGCCGAACGCGCCAAGAGCTACTCCTATGCATGACAAAGATCGTCGCTGCCTTCGGCGCCAACAATCAGATGTCTGCAGAGACACTTCCCGAGTTCATGCAGGCCAATTTCCAGTCACTCGACCAGATCTCGGCAGATGACAATACAACAACTGCCAAGGATCAGGTGCCCGCTGTCTCCATCAAGAAGTCCGTGAGGCCGGACTATCTGGTGTGCCTGGAGGACGGCAAGCAGTTCAAGACACTCAAACGGCATCTGTATTCCGAGCACAATCTGACGCCAAAGGAGTACTGCGACAAATGGGAATTGCCGTCCGACTATCCGATGGTCGCCCTGTCCGTCGTCAGAACATTTGGGACGCGTGAGCTCGTTTTCTAATTGAGTATCTGGCTCATCTTGATTTGATGTTAAGCCGCTTGTTGTTGATGGTTCAAGCGGCGGGTTTGGATGGTGAGTTTTTTGATCTTTTCCCTCTTTTCGATGATGGCTGTGTGGCGCCCGAAGTAAGCATCCGATGGTGTGACGTTGCCAATGCTCTCGTGGTAGCGATGGTTGTTGTAATAATCCACGAAGGTGCCGATCTGGTTTTCGAGATCGCCCTGCAGATAGTAGTTTTCCAGCAAGATCCGGTTCTTGAGCGTCTGATGCCAACGCTCGATCTTACCCTGGGTCTGCGGGTGATAGGGTGCACCGCGAACGTGCTCCATACCCTGGCCTTCAAGCCATTCGGCCAGATCGCCGGATATATAGGACGAACCATTATCGCTGAGCAGCCGGGGTTTATGGATGACCTCGGCCTGGTCGCAGCCTGATGCTTCCAACGCGAGTTCCAGTGTCTGGGTCACATCGCCCGCCTTCATGGTGGTGCACAGCTTCCAGGCGATGATGTAGCGCGAGTAGTCGTCGAGAATGGTCGACAGATAGAACCATCCCCATCCGATGACCTTGAAGTAGGTGAAGTCGGTCTGCCAGAGCTGGTTCGGAGCTGAGGTCTTGTCCTTGAACTCATTCGCTGCCTTGATGACGATGAAGGCCGGGCTGGTGATCAGGTCGTGGGCCTTGAGCAGCCGGTAGACAGACGCTTCTGAGACAAAATAGCGTCTCGTGTCAGTGAACCTCACGGCCAGTTCCCTGGACGATAGTTCCGGCTCATCCAGGGCCATCTCCACGATCTGCTGGCGCACATCGTCGGGGATGCGGTTCCACACCCGACCGGGGCCACTGGTGCGGTCATCAAGGCCGCCTCCACCTCGATACCGGTCGTACCACCGGTAAAACGTCGTGCTCGGGATGCCCAGCTTATCCAACGTCCGCCGGACCGGTAGATGAGAGCCTTCGACCAGCCTGATGATTTCCAGTTTCTCAGATGCGGGATATCTCATTCCTCGTCTCCCCCATCCCCGATCATGCTTTTTTTGAGTAACCGGTTCTCCAGTATCTGTTCGGCCAGCGCCTCCTTGAGATCGCGGGCTTCGACACGCAGTGTCTTAACCTCGGGACTGCTGGCCTGACGCGCCGTGTCGCCGGCAAGGCGCTTCTTGCCAGCCTCCAGGAACTCCTTGGACCAACTGTAATAAAGACCCTCGGCGATGCCTTCATGGCGACATAAAGCCGCGATGCTCTCCTCGCCGCGCAGGCCCGATAACACAATCCGGATCTTCTCCTCAGCCGAATAACGCTTGCGCGTCTTGCGCCGAATGTCGCGGATGGCCTGTTCTGCCGGGTCGCTCTTGCTCATGGTTTTCTGCCTCATCTTCGTTCCCTACGGTCACTACGATGAGCCAGAAAACTCCCTTATGAAAACCACTCAATCTGTCCCAAAGGCGCTGACGGCAGACAATGGTTACCTTGATCTAGCCTTGCGAACATGGTTTTGGGTCGGCGTATCGGGCATTAATGTAGGTGGTGATAGTGGGGTTGACCTAGGCTCAGAGCGGCACTCTCACATTGTCGAAGATTGTTTTACTGAGGCGCCGAACACCGGTTCGCATCTCTCTCCACAGCAAACCCCCTGGCCGGAACAGAGAGGGGCGGAATTCCCCAGTCTCTCCGGCTTTGAAAGGTTCTGCTCATTTATGGCTTGTTGCAGACGCGCAGCGCATCTCACCTGTCAGCTTGATCCACACCCTGCGCGGAACGGAAACGCGAGGTATTCCACCTCACTGCAATGTGCCCGGTTCATCTTACGCACAACGACACTCGCCGCGAACACGACTTCGGCCAGATCACGGTCTAGGGAATTAGGGTGTACTTCAAGATCGAGCAGACCGAACCTTGGCTTCCAATGGAGTTCGAGAAGTCGCTTGTAGTCGCGGTACGTCTTTGAGCGAACGGTGCGTTCTTTCTCCTTTAGAAAACGATCCAGAGCGTCAGAAAATTTGACTGCTGTGGACCGATGTTTCCCTAACGCTCTTTCCGCCAGAACGGTTTTCGCCGCGCTTCGTGCATCCTTCAACCGGATTGTGGGATATCGCCCCAAAGTCGTGAGTTCGCGGTTGCGCCCGTGCATAACGACGAAGCTTTTGGTGCCCCCTTGAGAGACACGAGCACCAAAGCCCTTGAGCGTCGAATCCCAATAGGTTTTCTGTCCCGCCTCGGGTGCGGACAGGCCCTTCACCGATAGGTCGGTGAGCGCGAGCGGTGGCATCTTAGTCTCCTCATAGTCACATCAATTGCATGTGCTGGAGAGTATCGCCATGTCCAGAATCATTACGCTATATCAACCGATTAGCGGTAGAAATGGTCAGCTATGTATATGTACGAAATTGCCCTAAATCGGGTTTTCAATCCGCTGCTCTACCAACTGAGCTACCCGGGCACATGCCATAACAGCGCGGCTTGTTTAGGAATTCGCGGGTGCTTGTCCAGCACCCCGAACAACGGTCTCAAGGATCGCTGTCTTCATCACTGCGGCGTTTGCGTTGGCCAAAGTCGGGGCGGATGACGTTGCCGCCAGGCAGCACGCTTTCTCCCAGTTCCTCGGTCAGGATCGCAAGGTCTTCCTCGCTCATCTCCATGCCCTCGGGTGCCAATGGACGGCCCGGCAATGACATAGGGCTCATCGCCACCGATCCAGTGGGCAAGATCGCGCATTCTGCAGCGATCCGAGCAAAAAGGCTTGTAGCGGGGAGAAACCGCCTCTCCACAGATCGGGCAGGGTTTGCCCTGCCTGGAGGATTTTGTTGCCACGTTCCGGTCTCTTCTCAGCGATCATCCATGTAACTGAAAACTACAGAGCGGCCATGATGTCAAACCCGTCATACGAACGGACCCGGTTCAGCAATCAGATCCAGGCGCCTTCCCAACCAGCGCGCAATGGATGCGCCGCCGTCATCGCCCTGAAATGCAGCAGCAACGTCTGGTGACGCCCTGATCTCGAGCGCTGCCCCGCCCTGCGCACGTGACTCCTGACGCAAGCGACGGATCAGTCGCTCGGTTGCCGCCACAACAGGCGTTCCCGTTGACTGGGCCAGAGTCGGTCCGGCTCGCTGGCGGGCAATCTCCACAAGGCCGAAACGCGAAGGGCCATCCAGCGCCGTTTCAGCGGGATCAGACACGAGGTGCTCGCTCAGATTCCCCATCAGGCGTTTGCCTGCTGAAGCGTCCTGCATCTTGAGAAAGTCGATGACAATCAGACCGCCCAGATTGCGCAAGCGGATCTGGCGGGCCAGCACCGGCACGGCTTCCAGATTGATGGCAACAGCATCGCCGGCAGATTCACTGGCCCCGGCGCTGTCGACATCAATGGCAGCCAGGGTGCGGGTCGGTTCAAAACCGCAAAACGGAACCCGAATGCAACCGAACCTCCGGCGCAAGCGCTTCTTCAAGCTGATCTTCGACGCCAGCGCCTTCAAACAACGATTGCATGCCCTGATGCAGGGTTACCGCCCCAGCCCGTTCGATGCGCCGTAGCGCCACCAGGTCAGCGGGGCTGTCTGCCACGACACGGGCCTGTGGCCAGAGCCCAGCCAGATGCACCAGCATCTGTTCGGACCGGCTGATAAGGCGCGGCGGCTGTGCCCGCACACCTGCAGCCGAAATCACGCCGTCAGAATCCTTGAACTTGCGGGTCAGGACGGGGCCTTTTTCATCATGGGCATCGGTCTTGATCGCAACGGTGACCTTGCCGCCTTCCTGCACCAGTTTGGCGATTCCCAGACCGGAGCCATCAACATCGGCTTCCCGGGCACGCAGAAATCCCGTCACACCTTCACCAAGATCGACAAAGGCCGCATTCAGGCCTGGCACGACCCGTGTAACCCTGCCGGCAAAGACGTCATCTCGTCTGTGGCCCTTACCTGGCCGATCAACATGCAGTGATACAAGCCGATCGCCTTCCATCAGGGCAATGCGCATGGCACGCGGGGTCGTCTCGGCAAGAATGGCATCGACGCTCATCGCAGCAGACCCAGCCCGCCAAGCAGTTGCGCGGTCTCGTGAAGCGGCAGGCCCACGACATTGCTGTAGGAGCCGTTGACGAGGTCCACGAAGGCAGCGGCGCGGCCCTGGATGGCGTAACCGCCTGCCTTGCCATGCCATTCACCGCTGTCGAGGTACCAGTCGATTTCCTGATCCGACAGACGCTTCACGCCCACGCGCGTCGCGACATGACGCACGTGAGCACGACCATCCACAATCACACACAATCCGCCGTGCACGACATGACGCCTTCCCGACAGCAATGTCAGAAACCGTCTGGCCTCTGCAGCGTCGGCGGGTTTGGCGAGAATCCGTCTGCCACAGGCCACCACGGTGTCGGCGCCGATGACCGCGGCATCGGTGCGACTTACCGCGACGGCTTGCGCCTTGGCCTGTGCCAGGCGTCGAGCAAGCTGACCGGGCGCCTCGTTTTTCAGCGGTGATTCATCCAGCTCGGCAGGCACAACAGAATCCGGTGTGATGCCAATCTGGGCCAGCAAGTCGAGGCGACGCGGCGATTGGGAAGCCAGAATCAGTGGCCGGACATCGCTCAAACCACTCTCCGATCAAAAGCAAGGCTGGCGATGTTGTGCGAAGCGCGAAAATCGACCTGTTCACCCTTTTTGACGGTGATCGGCTCGGCAAACGGAAACAGGCGCTGACGCCATGCCGAAGGCGCAAACCGATCAGCCGGTCGGTTCTCGAAGATGGTTTCTTCATCCATATAGAGGCGAACCCATTGCAGGACGCCGATGCATAGCCCGTCCTCGCGTGCCTGACATGTGATATCCCGCTGCTCGGGCTTGGGCAGTTCCTGGTCCAGGTCGAACCGGAACACTTCGATATCGTCGCTCAGGGTCAGGAGCTCACGGCTATCGGAGTTGATGGACAGCGAGGCCGGAATATAGCGGTTGAACGCAGACAGATTGAAACCGGCCGCTTCCGTAACCTTCGTGGTGGAGGCTAGCGCTTCTCCCCCGACCAGACATGCCATTGCCGACACGCCGTGGGGAATGAGCTGCGCGCCAGGCTTCAGCAAGTCACAGCGTGCCTGGTCGGTGATGCGCAGGATACCTTCGTCAAGCAGGGTATCGCTCAGGATCTCGGCAACAAAAAGATCGGCCTTGCCGCCAAGGTCTTTCTCAACGTCGATTTTCCAACTGGGGCGTGGAATGACGGTAATGATGTCGTCATAGCCGTTGTCCTTGACGATCTGCTGCGCGACCGCGGCGATCTGGGTATTGGCCTCACAGGTCGTAACGCGCGCTGCGCCGGCCCTTGCCGCCATCATGGAAAGAATGCTCGAACCGGTACCGATTTCGAATACGTGGGTGTCGGGAGTAACGGCCCGCCGCAGGGCTGCTTCATAGGCGCGGTTGCGCGGTTCATCATTCATCATGGCGAAATGCCACGGCGGAATGCGTTTGGTCTGCAGCCGCCGCAAATGTTGCAGGGCATCGAAATGGTCGGGCTGCAACGCGATCAGGCGCCGCAGGGCCATCAGGCTGGCGTCGATCTGGTCCGACTCCTCGAACGCCAGGGCAACCTGGAGCAGAACGCCGGGATGGTTGTGAACCAGCTTGAGGAGTTCTTCGCATTCGGCTGCAATCACACGTTCACGGCCGAGTTTGCCCAGAACATCGATGAGCTCACAGCGTAACTCGATCTGGCCGGGGCGCCAGAGCAATCGCCTGCCTCAAACTGTTGATCGTGTCTTGCAGGTATCCCAGCAAACGCAATTCACGCGCCAGATCAACATGGCAGGTCCAGTCCCCAGATGCCGCTTCTACAGCGGCACGAAACAACTTCAATGCAGTTTGATGATCACCGTTGGCCGCCGCCGCACGCGCCTGCTGGCGTTGTTGCTCCAAAGCCTGCTCATTTTGCGGGGTTTTCGTGGCCATGAAATCTGCTCATCCATCCTGGATCCGTGACCCATCGTCACAGGATCGTTTCTTAGCACAATTTCCAGGAACCTCAGATCGCCGAAACCGAGCCCTTGGGAAAGCGCTCCTCGATGCGTTGGCGAAGATGATCGCGCACCTGCCGGTAGGCATCCAGTCGCACCTCCCGGCTGCCTTCAGTCGAAGTCGGGTCGAAGGTAATCCAGTACTCGATATCCAGCGACGCGTAATGGGTCAGCTCGATCGCGCGATGATGCGCTTCCGGTGACAAGGTAATGACGAGGTCATAACTTTCGGCCTCGTCTTCCAGGTCATCAAAGGTCTTAGGTTTGTGGCGAGACATATCTACCCCAATCTCCTCCATGACAGCGATCATGAAAGAATCAGGTTCCTCATAGGGACGCACGCCGACTGAATCGATGAAGACCTGCTGCCCATAGAGGCTCTTCATGAGGCCTTCCGCCATGGGAGAACGCACGGCATTGAAGTTGCACACGAACAGAACCGCGCCAGGAAGATCGGCCATGAACCTCAGCCCCGAATGTGGAGCACGCAGATCAGCGTGAACAGACGCCGTGCGGTTTCATCATCAATCGTGATGCGGCCTTCCAGGTTTTCGCGCAGCAGTACCGCCCCTTCATTGTGCAAGCCACGGCGACCCATATCGAGTGCCTCGATGCGTGAGGCGGGCGCATTCTTGATGGCATCGAAGTAGCTTTCGCAGACTGTGAAGTAGTCCTTTACGATGCGGCGGAACAGATTGAGAGGCACGACCTCGTTGGTCAGTTCCTTGCCATCGTTGTCGCTGATCTCGAATATCAGACTGCGTCCATCGCGAATGGCCAGCCGGACCCTATAGGGCCCTGCTGGTGCATCGACAGGTGCAAAAAGGTTGGCTTCAAGAAGATCAAAGATGGCGACACCCATCTCGTGCTCAACCTCGGCACTGCGGCGCACCACAAGTTTATCGTCGAGTTGGATGTCGACAATTCTGGCGTTGGGGTCCTGATCGTTGTCGGCCATCACCATTTCCATCCAGAAATTGCGGGCCGGAACCGCGTATCAGCTATCGAACGTTGGAGCGTGGCGGGGCCTGCGATCCGCTGGCTGCGCTTCGCCGATGTCGGCAAGACGACCGGTGACCCGTGCGGCATCAACCTTGATATGCCCGCCCCCGTGAAACACCAACGTGATGGCCACGCCGTCGTCGGATGCTTTATCACTGACGATGGTCATGAGTTCGGCCATGCCACCGCCTCCAAGCCCACCAAGATCCCATGCACTGGCGTCGCTGACTTCATCGAACACAAGTGCACATTCGACCTGCATCAAGCCATGGCCCGTAACCATGTCCTGCATCTGCTCATAGCAAAAGCGGCGGAACAGCGCAGCGAACTGCTTCTCTTCCTTCAAGAAGGTCACTTCGGACAAGGGCATGGATGCGTCCTGGAGAACAGTCGAAAAGACTTCCAGATCGTCATCATCCGTTGCTTTGAGTTTCAGTCCACTGTCCTGCATTTAATCCGCCAAACGTTCGATTCTTGCGCCACACGCGGCAAGCTTGTCTACCAGCCGCTCGTAGCCGCGGTCCAGATGGTACACGCGATTGACGATCGTCTCACCTTCTGCGGCCAGGGCGGCCAAAACCAGACAAACCGAAGCACGCAGATCCGTCGCCATGACCGGTGCGCCATGCAAACGCTCAACACCCTTCACAATCGCCGAGCCGCCATGGACCTGGATGTCAGCACCCATGCGCATCAGTTCGGGCACGTGCATAAAGCGATTCTCGAAGATCGTCTCATCAATATGCGACTCACCTTGCGCCATGGCCATCAGTGCCATGAACTGAGCCTGAAGGTCAGTGGCAAAGCCTGGGAACGGTTGGGTTTCCAGATCGACGGCAGAAAGCCGGCCATTGGCGCGTTTGGCCAGGATGCCGCGATTGGTTTCTGCAATCTCGACGCCGGCCTTGGTGAGCGCGCAGACCTCAGCACCCAGATGATCCAGGTTGGTTTCGAGCAGTTCGATCTCACCATCCGTCGCCGCCGCGGCCATGATGTAGGTGCCGGTTTCGATACGATCTGGAACAACACGATGCGTTGCCGCACCAAGACCCTCGATGCCGTCGATACGAATGACCGGACCGCCCGCGCCAGTAATCCGGGCACCCATGGCATTGAGGCATTCCGCGAGATCAAGAATCTCCGGCTCCTGCGCCACGTTGTGAAGTTCCGTTGTGCCCTGTGCCAGCGTTGCGGCCATCATCACGTGTTCAGTCGCACCGACCGAAACCATGGGAAAGTCGATCCTGGCGCCTTTCAGCCCTCCTGGTGCCTCGCCCAGCAGGTAACCCTCTTCGAGATGAATTCTGGCACCCAGCGCCTCAAGTCCCAGAATATGCAGGTCAACCGGGCGTGTTCCGATTGCACAGCCGCCGGGCAGCGATACTTTTGCCTTGCCACAGCGCGCCAGCAGCGGACCAAAGACCAGGACCGAGGCGCGCATTTTGCGGACCAGATCATAGGGGGCAGTGGTCGATGTAATGGATTCGGCATGCAAACACATGCGGCCAGGCACGTCGGCATCCCTGGTAACACGAACGCCCAGTTCCTCAAGCACGCTGGTCAAGGCACCGACATCAGCCACGCTAGGCATGTTCTCAAGCACCAGAGGCGCATCGCTCAACAGCGACGCCACCATCAATTTCAAAGCTGCATTCTTTGCGCCTGCAATGGCGATCTCGCCTTGCAGCGCCACACCGCCAACCACACCAATCCTGTCCACGCTTTCAGCTCCCGGGTTTCAGGCGCGCCCCCCTCATACACTGGAGCAGTGCGGGTGCAAAACTAAGGCGGTGCTGCGGCGCGTTTGAGGCGTGGACAAATCAGATGCGCGCGTCAATCACGATCCGCACGACGGCGCCGGGAAGACGCCGAAAGTCGACAATGTTGCCCTTGATCGTGATCGCATGACCCTGTTCTAGAAGGGCGGCGGCAGGGTCATCGGTCCAGACTTCAAGATCGTGACTGGGCCCTGGAAACTCCGGCTCATCCATCTCGACAAGGATCAGCCACAGACCGTCCTGTGACTCGATGACACGATCAACCACACCACGCCATCGCGCCCAGGTGCCGATGACCGCCATTCCGTTGATGTATTCCTGGCTGTCTTTGCCGAACTGGGTTTCCTCGATCAGCGTTTCACGCAGAACGTAAAAATCCAGCACCTCGGCTGCGGCCTGTTGTGAAACAGCCGCGACCCAAAGTAACACACTCATCGTAACAAACTGGCGAAAACCGCTTGGACATCAGCTTTAGACAAGCAAAAACCAGGCCAGAAATCTAGTCTTGGCCCTGTTGATCGCCGTCATCTGGTTGCGTGCGATCACCGCGCCTGGGATTTGCGCCGTTTCAGGTTTGCACGCAGGGCTTCTGCCAGCCGCTGAGCCTTCAGGTCAGTCGGATTGTCAGCCCCCTGAATCAGCCGACTTATCGGCCTTGCTATCGCTCACCACCTTTGCCCTCGGACATACTTGCTTCACCCCTTCCACTGTGGGCAGGTTCCGGCCCGGTTTCAAAGCCACCGTAGCTCAGTGGTAGAGCGCATCCTTGGTAAGGATGAGGTCCTCAGTTCGATCCTGAGCGGCGGCACCATTTCCCTGCTTTTTTCGTCGGCCGCACGAGCAGACGAAGTGTGACCTAGACGTGCTAAGTCTGTCTTCAGACCTGTTCTGGATGAAGACGCATGTCAGCCACCACCAGCCAACTGCATCAGCGCCTGGAAGCATTCCCGCGCACGAGGCTCTGTACCCCACACACGCCGTTGGAGGACATGCCGCGCCTTGCGATTCTCACGGGCGTCGGACGGCTCCTCATCAAGCGTGATGACTGCACAGGCCTTGCCATGGGTGGCAGCAAGGTGCGCCAGCTGGAGTTCTATCTGGGCGAGGCTCTGGCACAACACTGCGACACCATCCTGATCACCGGCGCGGTGCAGTCGAACTTTGTGCGCCTTGCGGCCGCTGCAGCAGCAAAGCTGGGTCTGGCCTGCCATATCCAGCTTGAGGAACGGGTTGCCGATGTTGATGATCTCTATCGGACATCCGGCAATGTGTTGCTTGATCAACTGCTGGGCGCGGTCATTCATACCTACCCTCGCGGCGAGGACGAAGCAGGCGCGGACGCCAATCTGGATCTGATTGCCAGTTCACTGCGTGGTGAAGGCAGGTCGCCTTACATCATCCCGCTTTCACCTGCGCACAAACCCCTTGGCGCTTTGGGGTACATTGTTGCTGCCATGGAGTTGGTAGCGCAATTCCAGGAGATGAACGTAACGCCTGACGAAATCATTGTTCCCTCGGGCAGCGGCAACACCCATGCAGGTCTCCTTTTCGGACTCCGCGCACTTGGTGTGACAACGCCTGTAGTGGGGGCCTGCGTCCGACGGAGCGCACCAGAGCAGACCGGTCGCATTGCCGATCGCTGTGATCAAATTGCTGCACTTCTCGAGATGTCCTCACCGGTCTGTGCGGAAGACGTCCTTCTGGTGGATGACGCGCTGGCGCCGGGCTACGGCCTGCTTAACGAACCCACCCGTGCTGCCATACATGCTGGTGCAAGCCAGGAAGGACTGATCCTGGATCCCGTCTATTCTGGCAAGGCGATGGCAAGTTTCCTGAACCGGGCCAAAGAACAAGGACCCGAGGCAAATCTGGTGTTCATCCATACCGGCGGCACGCCCGCGCTTTTCGCCTATGGCAAGCGTGTTCTGTGACGCCTGATTGGGTTATGAAGGCGTCATGAACGAAGAACTCGACGTCAAGGGACTGGCCTGCCCGCTGCCCGTACTCAAGGCCAAGAAGCGCCTGAAGGCCATGGCAGCAGGCGATGTGCTGACCGTTCACGCCACCGACCCCAGTGCCGTGAAGGATTTTGCAGCCTTCAGCGAACTCACCGGGCATGCCCTGCTTTCCAGCACGGAAGACGAGGGCGTCTACACCTTCGAGCTGCGTCGCGCCTGACGCACCCTTGCCAACGCAGCACGGAACACCTATCTGTTGTCCTGTCACTCACGGGGAGCCCAGTTCGGGCTGAGAGGTGCCAGCGCACCGACCCGTCGAACCTGATCCGGATCATGCCGGCGTAGGGATTGAGGCGACGGTTTTTCCTGCAGAACCGCATCCCCTTCCTCTTCGCCCGGCGAACAGAGGAATGTTTGATGTTGCGTCTGTCTACCCTGGCGATCTCTGCCCTTCTGATGGCCACTGCCGCACGCGCGGAAGTGCTGACCATCTACACCTATGACTCCTTCATCAGCGAATGGGGACCTGGTCCCGCCATCCAAGAGGCGTTTGAAGCACAATGCGATTGCGCCATCGAATGGACCGCTGTTGAAGATGCCGCCACGCTGCTGTCACGGCTTCGCCTTGAGGGTGATCAAACCCGTGCCGACATTGTGCTGGGCCTCGACAACAACCTGATGGCCGAGGCGCAAATCGAAGGTCTGGTGCAGGCACACGGGATCAGCCTGGAAGGCCTCGATCTGCCGTTGGAATGGAATGATCCGGTCTTTGTTCCCTTCGACTATGGCTATTTCGCTGTCATTTATGACAGCGAGGCCTGGCCCATTCCTCCAGCCTCACTCCATGATCTGGTGAGCGGTGCGCCCGAACCCCAGATCATCATCCAGGATCCACGCACCAGTACGCCAGGTCTGGGCCTGCTGCTCTGGATGAAGGCAGTGTATGGCCCCGACGCTGGAGAAAACTGGGAGCGCCTGTCGGAGCGTGTCCTGACCGTGACCAAAGGCTGGAGCGAAGCCTATGGCCTGTTCCTGGAAGGCGAAGCACCCATGGTGTTGAGCTACACGACCTCTCCGGCCTATCACCAGATCGTTGAGGGCAGCGACCGCTATAAGGCGATCATCTTCCCCGAAGGCCATTACCTTCAAATTGAGGTCGCAGCACTCGTTGCCGGATCTCAGCACGCCGATCTGGCGCGGGAATTCCTGTCCTTCATGATCACACCGGCATTCCAGGAGATTGTTCCCACCGGTAACTGGATGTTCCCTGTCATCAACATCGGTGATGCCCTGCCCCAGGAATTCCTCGACCTCCCCGAACCTGAAATTTCCCTCCTGCTGGGGCCCATGGAAGTCAGCCGCGAGCGGCATCAGTGGACCAAGGAATGGCTGGACGCCATGAGCCAGTGACATGATGACGGGCTACCGGCCACTTCTCTGGCCCGGCGGTCTTGCTCTCCTGAGCACACTGGGTCTGGCAGCAGTCGCTCTTGGAGCACTGCTCCATGCTGCGCCGGAGTTATCGATGGCTGCGGTTTGGGACAGCTACACCCTGCGTGTCCTGCGCTTCACGGTCATCCAGGCGTTGTTGTCAACGGCCCTGTCGTTGGCGTTTGCACTGCCGGTTGCACGTGCATTTGCACGCAGGACCAGCTTTCCCGGCCGCACGTTTCTGCTGCGTGTGATGGGCCTGCCGCTGGTCCTGCCCGTGATTGTCGCAGTCTTCGGCATTGCCGCCATCTGGGGCCAGAACGGCGCCATCAGCAACGCAATGGAGGCAAGCGGCCTGCCAGGTCTGTCACCTCTATATGGCCTCTCGGGCATTCTGATTGCCCATGTCTTCTTCAACATGCCGCTTGCCGTGCGCTTGCTGCTTGGCGCGTGGCAAACCATTCCCGGGGAAAGCTGGCGTCTGGCCGGCCAGCTCGGCATGGGCCCCTGGGCAATTTTCCGGCTCATCGAGCTACCACGCCTGATCGCCGTGATTCCCGGCGTTGCCATGCTTGTTTTTCTGCTGTGTTTCACCAGCTTTGCCGTCGTTCTGGCCTTGGGCGGCGGCCCAAGAAACACCACGCTGGAAGTCGCGATCTATCAGGCGCTGCGTCTGGATTTTGACATTGCCAGGGCCGTCGGGCTGGCCCTGGTGCAGGTTGCTGCCTGCGCCGTCATGGCTGTGATCTTCTTCCGATTTGCAAAAACACCCGAAAGTCAGGCCACCGAGGAGCGCCTGATTGCGCGGCCCGACACGGACCATTTGCCTGGACGTGTCATCGACACACTGGCGCTTGTGACAGGCAGTCTCTGGGTCCTTGGGCCTCTTATCGCGATCGTGATCGCAGGCCTTTCAGGTCCCGTTATCGATGTTCTTTCGCGCCGGGAGGTTTGGGCCGCGGCTCTGCGCAGCGTGTCGGTAGGCGTTGGTGCAGGGCTTTTAGCTCTTGTTCTGGGCATCGCCCTGCTCGCAACCACGCGTGACCTTGCCGTACGCGCAGGACGCACAAGGCTGGCAGACCGAATGGAGCTTGCAGGAAGCCTGACTCTGGTGATCTCACCCATCGTACTTGGCGCCGGCCTGTTTGTGCTCCTGCTACCGCTCGTGCCGGTCTTCGACTGGGCCCTGCCCCTTGCCGCCCTGGTCAACGGCATTGTTGCCGTACCCTATGTCCTGCGCATTCTGGCACCCACCTTGAGACGCACGGCAGAGCACCATGACCGTCTGTGTGCCAGCCTGGGTCTGCGTGGCTGGGCCCGCATCCGTCACCTGGAATGGCCGGCGTCGCGGCGCGGTATCGCAACGGCCTGGGCCCTGGCCTCCGCATTGGCAACTGGTGACCTGACGGCAATCGCGCTGTTTGGAACCCAGCGTGACGCCACGCTTTCCCTCATGCTTTACCGCGCCCTGGGAAGTTACCGGATGGACGAAGCCGCCGTGCTGGCGCTTCTTCTTGTCGGGCTATGTCTTGTCGTTTTTGTTGTGATTGAAGGAGGGATCGGTGGACGTAACCGGACTTGAACTCAGCGGCGTACGGTTTGGCTATGGTGATTGGCAGGTCACATACGACCTCGCCGTTCCTTCAGGTTCGTTTGCCGCATTGTTGGGGGCCAGCGGAGCGGGCAAGAGTACCCTGCTCTCCCTGGTCGCTGGTTTCGAGCGTCCGACTGCAGGTGCAATCGGAGTGCAGGGCAAGGATGTGACCAACCTTGCTCCTGCGGAACGACCGGTAACGACGCTGTTTCAGGAGCACAATCTCTTCCCGCACCTGACCGCTTTGCAGAACATCGGCCTTGGCATCGACCCCAGCCTGCGGCTCACGAGCACGCAGAAGTCCGACATTTCAGCCGCGTTGGAACGTGTCGGGCTAGCCGGCATGGAGGCACGTCTGCCGCGCGAACTCTCTGGCGGCGAGCGCCAACGGGTCGCCATCGCGCGCAGTCTGGTGCGTCAGCGCCCTCTTCTGCTGCTTGATGAACCATTTGCCGCACTTGGCCCCGCCCTGCGCCGCGACATGCTGGATCTGGTCAACGCCCTGCGCCGCGACACCGGCATGACCGTCGTCATGGTGAGTCATGACCCGGCAGACGCGCGACGTGTCGCAGATTGCACGGCCTTCCTGCATGATGGCGGCATTGCAGATTTCGGCCCCACAGCATCACTGCTCGACAACCCCGACGTCCCTGCACTGGCGGAATATCTGGGCGTCTGAACCAGCGACTTGCCGCTGGTTGCGCAACACTGCAAGGTTTCGCTGACATACAAGTGAGCTAGGTATGATTGGACCAAAACTTGACCGACAGGTCGCCGTGGCGACCTGAGCTGCGCAAGGCATTGGATTTGCCATTGCAAGTAACCTACATGCCGGTGACGCGCACAGCGGGCCGCAGAACCCGAAAACATTGCAAAGGTCGTCGCATCCTTTTCATCACCAACCAATCGCTTCATCACCGGCGAAACCGAGATTTCCAGCAGTGACGCGGTCAAGGTCTGAAAACAAACACCGGAGCCAGCCATGAATCTGCATTTCTCAATCGCCGAGTTCGAAGCCCGTCAGGCCAGGTTGCGTCAAACGCTTGCTGACAAGGGGCTCGACGGTATTCTGCTCTTCCGTCAGGAGAGCATGTATTACCTGACCGGCTACGACACCGACGGCTTCGTCCTGTTCCAAAGCCTGTTCTTTGGCACGAACGGTGAGCTCACACTCGTCACAAGGTCGGCCGATCGGGTGCAAGCGGCCTATACTTCCACCATTGAAGACATCCGCATCTGGGTTGATTCCGGCAACCAGAACCCGGCTCGCGATGTCCGCGAAATGCTCGAGAGCCATGGCGTGGCAGGCAAACGCATCGGCGTGGAGTACGACGCTTATGGTCTCTCGGCAGCGCGCGGCAAAATGCTGGAAGCTGAGTTGGACACGTTCTGCAAACTCGAAGACGCATCCGACATCGTGCGCTTGCAGCGCATCGTCAAAAGCCCGGCGGAACTCGACTACATGCGCAAATCAGGCGAAATTTGTGATGCCATGCGCGACGAAGGCATCCGGCTTTCCGTACCAGGAGCCTTTGAAGGCGATATTCGCGGCGCCATGCAGTCGATCAACTGGTCACGTGATGGCGACACACCGTCTCATGTCTGGCCCATGGGAAGCGGGCCTTCTGCCCTGCTGGTCCGCTACAAGGCCGGAGGCGGTCACATCGGCGAAAACGATCAGATGTTCCACGAGTTTGCTGCTTCCTACCGGCACTATCACGCAGCCATGACGCTGACCGTGGTCACCGGCAAGCCTGACCCCTTGCATCAGCCCATGTTTGACGCCTGCCGCGACGGGCTGGAGGCATGCGAGGCGACCCTGCGCCCAGGCAATACGGTTGGAGAGGTGTTTGACGCCCACAAAAAGGCCTTTGTCGATGGCGGCTTTGGCGACAGCTTCCTCAACGTCTGCGGCTACACCATGGGTGCAGTCTATCCGCCGACCTGGATGGAAGATCCACTGATCCGCGAAGCCGATCCCCTGGTGTTGGAGCCGGGCATGGTCTTTTTCATGCACATGCTGATGGTCAATCGCAACAAAGGCCTGATGATGACCCTGGGCGAGCAGGCAATCGTGACCGATGGAGCCTGCGAGGTCATCAGCCATGCGCCGCGAGACATGCCGGTGAACGCCTAGATACCGAGCGCTTTATGTAGTGCGACCTTCTCAGGGTCAGCCACAAGCTCGCTTGCCAGCACCTGCTGGGGGTCCATGAAGGAAAGTTCCACTGTCTCGCCATCTGGCACCAACGGCTCGCCGTTTGCTGCAATCAGAAAGTAGATCGGCGTGTAGGGAGCCCGGGTCCAGGGGCTTACCCGCGTGCCGGGATCATGGAGTTCGCTTATGATGGTTACCTCAAGGCTTGCTTCCTCAATCAACTCCCTGCGCACAGCGTCTTCCGCACTTTCTTCGGGCCAGACACCACCGCCGGGAAACTTCCAGGCAAAGACAGGGCCGATCCATTCGGCAGAGATCAGCACCTTTCCAGCGCGAAGCAGCACACCATAGGCACGATAATTCTGGGGATGGGCCATGTTGATGCCGGTTCCATCGGGTGTTGTGTCAGGCGACTTGGCTTATGGTAGCCGAAATCCAACGTAAACTCTGTCGCCGGAGCCGCCATGACCTACCACACCAACGTTCTCGACATGATCGGCAATACGCCGATGGTCGAGGTTACCAAGTTCGACACCGGCAAGTGCCGTTTGTTCCTGAAGCTGGAAAACCAGAACCCAGGCGGGTCCATCAAGGATCGCCCGGCGCTCAGCATGATCGAGGCAGCCGAGAAATCCGGCGCCATCAAGCCCGGCGGCACACTGATCGAGGCAACCGCGGGAAACACCGGCCTGGGTCTGGCCCTGGTCGCGCGCCAGAAAGGATATCGCCTGATCCTGGTGATCCCCGACAAGATGAGCCAGGAGAAGATCTTCAATCTTCAGGCCATGGGCGCGGAAGTTCTGCTGACCCGCTCGGACGTGGGCAAAGGGCACCCCGAGTATTACCAGGACATGGCATTGCGCCTGAACGGAGAGATCGAGAACAGCGTCTTCATCAACCAGTTCGGCAATCTGGCCAACCCGTTGGCCCATGAAACCAGCACCGGTCCCGAGATCTGGGCCCAGATGTCCCATCGCATGGATGCCATGGTCTGTGGTGTGGGCTCCGGCGGTACGATCACCGGCCTGGGGCGCTTCTTCAAAAAAGTTGCACCTGATCTCGAGATGGTTCTGGCAGACCCTGAAGGGTCGATTCTGGCCGATTACGTCAACAAAGGGGAGATCGGCGATCTCGGCTCCTGGCTGGTTGAGGGCATCGGCGAGGATTTTATTCCCGACGTGAGTGACCTTTCGCTGGTCTCGAGCGCCTATACCGTTCCCGACAAGGAGGCGTTCCTCACCGCACGCAAGCTTCTGGAAGACGAAGGGATCCTGGCGGGATCGTCATCGGGCACCCTGATCGCTGCTGCACTGGCCTATTGTCGCGACCAGACCGAGCCCAAGAATGTCGTCACCTTCGTGTGTGACAGCGGCAACAAGTACCTCTCCAAGATGTACAATGATTACTGGATGCTCGATCAGGGCTTTATCGAACGTGAACAGCATGGCGATCTGCGCGACCTGATTGCGCGCCCGCATGACAACAAGGCATCTGTCACGGTCAAATCGGACGACACGCTGGCCACCGCGCTTTCACGCATGAAACTCTATGACGTCAGCCAGCTGCCTGTGCTCGACCAGAACAGGGCAGTAGGAATCATCGATGAGTCGGATGTTCTGCTGGCGATCCATCAGAAGCGGGAAAGTTTTCAGGATTCGGTTTCGTCTGCCATGACGTCTGATCTGGAAACGGTCGAGCGTTCAGCCAGCATCGAAGATCTGATGCCGATCTTCCGGCGCGACCTCACAGCCATCGTGGTCGACGGCGACACCTTCCTTGGTGTCATCACACGCATCGACCTTCTCAATCACCTACGCCGAGGCCTCTGATCGCGCAGGCGGTCCGCCTCAGCTAAGCACGGGCCTACGCTCAGGCGTATCCAGCCAGGGGCGACGTTGTTCCAGGGCCGCGGCAATCTGGAACACCGTAATGTCGTCACAGGGTCGGCCGATGACCTGTAGGCCAGTCGGTAATCGGGCATCGGTCATCCCCGAAGGTACGGAGAGAACGGGGCAATACCCGTACATATTCCAAAGCACAGTCATGGCAGTCTGGGTATCGGTGACCTCCTTGCCGTTCACCGTGATCGTGTCCTTTTGCCAGCCGGTCGCCGGAATTTCCGGGGATGACACGGTTGGAGTGATGAAGGCATCGTACTTGCCGAACATCGGACCCAGATGATCCTTCCAGACCTCTCCGGCCATGGTGAGGGCGCGGCGATAATCATTTGCCGTGTAACTGTTCGCGGTTTCGGCTAGTTGCGGAAAATAATCACTGACAATGTCGCCGTGTTCTTCCAGGGCAGCATTGATGCCATCGGCATACAGGAATTCCTGTCCGCCATGCCCCAGACGCACAAGTTCCTCGGCCCAGTCGACCTCGATCAGATCGACAATCGCGCCGGCGTCTCGCAGGGCATCCAGCGACACCATGGTTTCGCGCACGACATCATCGAGCATCTCGTAGAATCCCAGATCAATGGAAACTGCGATACGCATGCCCTTGATGCCATCCAGTTCGTCAGGGATCAGAACGCGCTCCTGGAGACAGTTATGATCCCTGATATCAGGGCCTGACATGACGTTGGCCATCAACGCTGCATCAGCCACCGTGCGCGTCATTGGACCATGGTGGAGGTAGTAGCCAAAGCTGCTGGAGCCAGGCATGGGTATACGACCGAACGGTGCCTGATAACCCACCACGCCGCATTGGCTGGCCGGCTGCCGGATCGAACCCGTGCTGTCGCCGCCGGTTGCCAGGACAGTGGCTCCGGCTGCCAGCGCCGAAGCCGAACCGCCCGACGAGCCACCTGGTGAAATGCCGTGACGCCAGGGATTGTGAGTCACACCCCAGATTCGTGACTGCGTCGTATAGAGCCAGCCGAACTCCGGTGTGGTGGTGCGCGCGAAGAGGTTTGCGCCGGCACTGCACAGACGGTCGATGTCAGGATCGGTCTCGGTATCGACGTGATCGCGATAGATCATCGAGCCCTTGGCCGTGCGCTTTCCAGCGATAGCACTGGTATCCTTCACGACAAGCGGCAGCCCTTCCAAAGGACCGGCATCGCCCCCCTTCCCGGCAAAGACCTTTTCTGACTCCCTGGCCCGGTCCCGCGCCTCGTCGAAGTAACAATCCCCAAACGGGTTCACGCTCTCTTTGATCGCTTCTGCGCGGGCGATCATTGCATCCAGCAGTTCAACCGGTGAAAGAGAGCGGTCACGAAACCGCCGTGCGGCTTCACGGGCAGATAGATAATTGAGATCGTCGTCAGACATGGTCACCTCCGGGAGTGGGCAGTCTGCACAGCAAACTTGACGAAACAACCCGATATCAACGGCTCTTGGCTTGACGAACACCTGCGTTGCGGCCCATGGAAGGGCATCCAACGGGAAACGAAGCATGACCGACACATCACGACCTAACCGCCCTGGCTTTGCCACGCGCGCCATCCATGCCGGGCAGCAGCCGGACCCCACGACCGGCGCTATCATGACACCGATCTATGCGACCTCGACCTATGTCCAGGAAAGCCCCGGCGTCCACAAGGGTTATGAGTATTCCCGTTCGCAGAACCCCACGCGCATGGCGTTTGAAGCCTGCGTTGCTGATCTGGAAGGCGGCAATCGCGGCTATGCCTTTGCCTCAGGCTTGGCAGCCTCGGCCACCATTCTGGACATGCTGGATTCGGGTAGCCGTATTGTTGCCGGCAATGACCTTTATGGCGGCACCTATCGCCTGTTTGCTGATGTCCGCGAGAAGAGCGCCGGCCATTCCTTTGCCTTTACCGATATGTCTGACGAGGACGCCATGCGCGCGGCAATCACGCCAGGCACAGATATGGTCTGGATCGAGACACCGACCAACCCGCTGCTGACCATCGTTGACCTTTCGCTGGTCACACGTCTGGCCCGTGAAGTCGGCGCAATCACCGTTTGTGACAACACCTTTGCGACACCCTGGACCCAGCGCCCGCTGGAACATGGTTTTGATCTGGTTGTGCATTCGGTCACCAAGTATCTAAACGGCCATTCCGACATGGTCGGCGGCATGGTGGTCGTGGGTGATAACACCGAGATCGCAGATAAGATGGGTTATCTCCAGAACGCCGTTGGCGCCGTTGCCGGTCCCTTCGACAGCTTTCTTGCCATGCGCGGGCTCAAGACCCTGCATCTGCGTATGGAACGCCACAACGAGAACGCCCTGGCAATCGCCGACTTCCTTGAAGCACACGACAAGGTTGCCCGGGTCTACTACCCGGGAATCTCCAGCCACCCACAGCACGCACTCGCCCAACGGCAAATGAAAGGTGGCGGCGGCATGGTCACGGCGGTGCTCGACAGCGACATCGAAGGCGCGCGCCGCTTTCTCGAACGTTGCGAACTCTTTGCCCTGGCCGAAAGCCTGGGCGGCGTCGAAAGCCTGATCGAACACCCCGCGATCATGACTCATGCCTCGATTCCCAAGGAAATTCGCGAGGAAATTGGCATTTCCGATGCCCTTGTGCGCCTCTCCGTTGGCGTCGAAGACTGCGATGATCTGATCCGTGAACTGGAACAGGCGCTCGCTGCGGTCTAGGTCGCTTCCATGAGCATTGTCTTCATTGGCGGCACCCATCGAAGCGGCACAACGCTGATGCGCAGCATTCTGTGCGGCGCACCGGGCAGCCATCCCGCTATTCCTGAAGACCGCTATCTGCGGTTTCTGGCCATGGCCTATGAAGATTCGCTGCGCTGGTGGGATCGTCATGGGCGTCATCAGTTCCATGACACCGAAGATCTTGCCCGGTTCAGCGAAAACCAGATCCGCCAGTACCTGGACCATTTGCTTGAACGCTGGCCCGGCAGCCACCACGTCATCATCAAGCAACCGGAACTTACCTTTCATTTCCCGACCCTGGCACGGCTGCTGAACGATGCCCGCTTTGTCGTTTTGGCCCGCGACCCCCGTGATATCGCAGTGTCATTGCTGGCGATCGGCAGGAAACTCGACAAGGCCGGCATGGGCAACGCCTATCCCCGCGACATGGAATTGCTCGGCAAACGGATCGAGCAGTCCTATGCCATCCTGTTCCGGGCCAAACGCCAGATATGGAACGGCCGGCTGGCCTGGATTCAATACGAACGGCTGGTGCGCGATCCCGTCGGAGTCGCCCAGCAAGTGGCCGGTTTTACCGGGCTGGACCTCTCTGGCTACGACCCGGAAGGTGCCTGGCCTGGCTGGGACGATGGCCGGGTCGAGGCAAACAAACTTGGGGGCAATTATGTCTCTGACCTCTGGGGCAAGGCCGTAACCGATGAACGCATCGGTGGATGGCGTAAGGTGCTGACAGAGGACGAAGCAGAGACCGTTCTGAAGATGTGCCCGAACATCACAAGAATGTTCGGCTATGGAAAAGAAAACGACGGCAGTTAGGGACCAACCATGATTAATGTTGAAGGTATTGCAGGCGAGAAACTTCTCTCGCTGATTCAGCGCATCGAAAATCTGGAAGAAGACCGCACCAATATAGGCGAGGATATCCGCGAAGTGTATCGCGAAGCCAAAGGCACCGGATTCGACACCAAGATCATTCGCCAGCTGATCAAGCTGCGGAAGATGGAAGCCGATGATCGCCAGGAACTTGAAGCCCTGCTCGAATCCTACAAAACCGCAATCGGCATGCCTTGAGTGTTCGGTGCAAAGCACGACATGAATTCGGCAATTCCTGCTTGGGTTCCATGCTGTGCTCATGCACGATAGCGCCATGAACGACACCCATCTGGTTCGTGAATTGCAGCGTCGCATGACGCTGGCACGCCTATCCCAGAAACGGCTGGCTCTGATGGCTGGGCTCAACGAGACGGCCGTGCGCGACATCGTCACCGGTCGTTCTCAACACCCTCGTCATGACACCTTGCAGAAACTGGCAAACGCGCTTGAATGCACCGTCGTCGACCTGATTGACGAACGCAGCGGCCCTTCTGCACGTACAGGTGACGATGCAGACGCCTTTCTGATCATCTCGCGTTTCGATCCCGAAACCGACAAGGGCACCGCGTCGATGACGAGCCCTGGTGGCACGGCTTCGGAAATGGCGTTCCAGGCGACTTGGCTGGCTCGGATCACGACAACCCCCGTCAACCAGCTCGCCATGATCACCATGGACGGTGATGCCATGACGCCCACGATCAATGCAGGTGACAGCCTGCTGATCGACCTGACCCAATGGTCGCCAGGCTCCGATGGCATCTATGTTATGCGCCACAACGGCGGCATCCTGATCAAACGTCTGTCGGTCGATCCGATGCGCCAGCGCGTCGCCATTGCCAGCGATAATCCGGCTTATCTCGACCTTGAGCCGATCAGTCTGGCCAATCTTGATTTGGTCGGCCGGGTCATCTGGATCGGAAAGCGGGCCTGAGAGGCCGCCACACTGGCACTTCCAACGGCTTTCATGCTTTCGGGTAAACGGGGCGAAGAAACCTTAAACCTCCTCTTTCTTCGTCCAAGGCCGCGTCCCGGCCATACCCACGACCAGCAAAAACCGTCACCGAACCATCGGTGGCGGGTTTCGCAATTGTGGGCTGCGATGGCTTGCCATCAAGCCCATTCAGGCCTTTAATGGCCGTGACAGCAGTGCCCGCAGTACCTGCCATGCCGCCTTGAGCGGCCTTTCTTTGATCCAAGCGACTCAATGAGGAAAAAGCCCATGACCGTGCTTCCAAACTCCCCCCATGCGCGGGATATCAAAAACTATCTGCATCCCTACTCCAACCTGAAAAAGCATGAAGAGCGCGGGCCGCTGATCATCGAAAAGGGTGACGGCATCTATGTCGAGGATCTGGAGGGCAACAAGTACATCGAAGGCCTTGCGGGTCTCTGGTGCACCTCCCTGGGCTTCAACAACGAGCGCCTGGTCGAAGCTGCTGCCAATCAGATGCGCAAGCTTCCCTACTACCACGCCTTCTTCCATCGCTCCTCGATGCCGTCGATCGATCTGGCCGAGCGCCTGATCGAGATGTCGCCTTCGCCGATGTCAAAGGTCTGGTTCGCCAATTCAGGTTCCGAAGCGAACGATCACATGATCAAGTTCGTCTGGTACTACAACAACGCCCGCGGCAAGCCCGAAAAGAAGAAACTGATCGCGCGTATGGGCGGCTATCACGGCATCGCCGTTTCGTCAGGCAGCCTGACCGGTATGCCCCTGATGCATGCAGGCTTTGATCTGCCCATCAAGAACATCCTCCACACAGGCTCGCCGCACTTCTATCACTTCGGTGAAGACGGTGAGACCGAGGAGCAGTTCGCAACCCGCCGCGCCAACGAGCTCGAGCAGCTCATCCTGGACGAAGGCCCCGACACGGTCGCCGGTTTCGTTGCTGAGCCCATCATGGGTGCCGGCGGCGTGATCCTGCCTCCCAAGGGCTATTTCGAGAAGGTCCAGGCGGTTCTCAAGAAATACGACGTGCTGATGATCGCCGATGAAGTCATCTGTGGTTTCCACCGTACCGGTGAAGTCTTCGGCTGCACCAAGTACGGAATTCAGCCTGACATTATGGTTGTGCCAAGCAGCTCTCATCGGCCTACCTGCCGATCAGTGCCGTCATCATCAACGAGAAGGTCTATGGCCCGATCCGCGATTTCTCCGACGAGAACGGCGTTCTGGCCACTGGCTTTACCTATTCGGGCCATCCGGTTCCTGCCGCCGTCGCGGTCGAAACCCTGAAGATCTATGACGAGCTGGATATTGCCGGCCACGTCAACAAGATCGCACCGGTCATGCAGGAGCGTCTGCATGCCCTGGCCGATCACCCCATCGTGGGTGAAGCCCGTGGCGAAGGCCTGATCGGTGCCCTGGAACTGGTCAAGGACAAGGAAACCCGTGAGAACTTTGATGCCTCGGTCGCAGCCTATTGCGGAGACCGCTGCCTCGATCACGGCCTCATCCTGCGCGCAGCAGCCGGCACCTCGGTTGCCGCCTGCCCGCCGCTGATCATCACCGAAGACGAAATCCACGCACTCTTCGACCGCTTCAAGCTGGCGCTCGACGACACCTGGGATTACGTCCAGAAGGAAAACATGCTGGCCGCCGCCGAGTAAGGCGTCACGCAGAGGTTACCGGAACCGCCGGGCTCGCAAGGGTCCGGCGGTTTGCATTTCAACCACCACGTGTGATGGACTGGAGCATGACAGATAGAGACTTGCTCACCGAAGCCGACCTGGCCGGAGTACGACGTCCTCTCGAAGAGGCGTCCTGGTTGCCGGCACACGCCTATACCGATCCCGCCATCTGGCCGGCCGAAAACGATCGCATCTTCCAGCGTTCATGGCTGGTGGTCGCGCGCAGTGATCAGTTCCGGCAAACGGGCGACTACCGAACGATCGAGATTGCCGGAGCCCGATTGCTCCTGGTCCGCGGCCAGGATGGTGTCGTCCGCGCCTTCCACAACGTCTGCCGTCATCGCGGCATGTGGGTGGCGCAAGGCTGCGGTCGCCAGGCGAGTTTCGCCTGCCCCTATCACCTGTGGACCTATGACCTGAAAGGCCGGTTAATCGCGGCGCCCGAGATGGAGCGTACGGCCGGCTTCGATTTATCCGAAATCAAACTGCCCCCGGTTCGCTGCGAGGACTGGGAAGGTTTCATCGCCATCAATCTGGACCAGGATGCAGAGCCATTCGGCAAAAACCTGGAGGCACTCAAATCGATTGTCGCCCCATGGCGCATGTCCAACATGGTCACGGTCCATGAAAAGGCCTATCCGATCACCTGGGACTGGAAAGTCATGTGGGAAAACGCCATCGAGGGATACCATACCTCGGCGCTCCACCGCACCAGTGCAGGGGATTCCATTCCGACCTCGCTCTCCTGGGTCAGCCTGGACCGCGACGGCGGGGCATGGTCGGACCTGCATCACCCTTTCGCGGAGACGATGCAAACACCCGCCTCACCCGACTGGCCTGAACCGCTGAAAGACCTTCCCGACTTCGCGTCCAGCGAGATGGTTTTCTTCCACGTCTGGCCGTGTTTCGGATTCTACGTGAACCCGGAGAAGGTTACCTCCTACATCGTCGAGCCCGTGGGGCCGGGCCGCCACCGCTTTGTCTGGCGCGTCATGGTGCCAGCTGAGCGCATCGACGCCCCGAACTTCGCATCATGGCGTGATCATGTCGCCGAACGAATCGACATCATCCAGTCTGAAGACGAAATGGCCTGCCGCGGCGTGCAGGCCGGCATGGAAAGCGGCGCATGGATACCGGGACGTTACTCCGACAAGGAGCGCGCCATCTGGCACTTTCATCGCTGGTATGCAGATCGCATGCAACCGAGCCGAAACTGATCCTCAGAGCCTGGCCGGCGAAAGCGTTTCTTTCGTCATGCCTGTGGCGGCCAGCGCTTCAGGAATCTCGGTTTCCAGAATCACCGCTGCCGCATAGGCCGAAAGGCCAGCCGAGGTCTGGATACCAGCACCACCCTGACCAATGTTCCAGAAAAAACCATCCGTGACCGGATCGAACCCGGTGACAGGAAGATGGTCCGGTACGAAGCTTCGCAGCCCCGCCCAGCGACTTTCCAGGCGCGTAATCTCCAGCGTGGTCCATTCCATGATGTTGTGGGCGGCCTGTGCCAGATCGAGTTCTTCGGGTTGCGCATCACAGGGGTCACTGGGCGCTTCATCAGAGAGAGAGCCCATGATCAGGCCAGATTCCGGCTTGAAATAGAAAGTCCCAGTATCATCAGCCGTCAGCGGCCAGGCCGAACAATCGACACCTTCGGGTCCTTTGAACGTAAAAGCCGTTCGCCGCATGGGCTGCAGACCGACCGGTCTGGCACCTGCAATTCTACCCAATTCGTCGCCCCATGCGCCGGCACAGTTGACCACCAGGGGGGCTTGAAAGATTCCGGCTTTCGTTTGCACTTTCCAGACACCATCGCGGCGCTCAAGAGAACGGACCTCTGCATCACAGACAAGTTCGGCGCCATCCAGGCGCGCGCCGCGGAGGTAACCACCGTGGATGGCATGGACATCGATATCCCCAGCAGTCGGCTCCCAGAGCCCGTGACTGATCTTGTCGGGCCGCACAACCGGGCAGTGCTGAAGACAGGCATCGACATCAATGCGGTGAAGAATACGTCCCATGACGTGGTCCAGCTCCGCCTCATAGTGACGCACGTGATCGGCATCCTTGCCCATCAGAAGCAGGACAGGTCTGTGTTTGAGCAGAGGCGCGTCGGCAAAACCGTCAGGCGGTGCATCGATGAAACGCCGCGTTTCTTCTGACAGGACCTGCACCACCGTGCCGCCGATGACATCTGTGTAGTGGGCGGCAGAGCGGCCGGTGCTGTGATAGCCGGGCTGTTCTTCCCGCTCGACCATCAGCACCTTTTTGTGTGGCGCCAGACGATAAGCCAGTGATGCACCGACTGCGCCGGCACCCACGATAATGACGTCAAATTCCTGCATTTCCTGCCCCTGTGTCTTGCGAGGCCGTAACCCCTATTACTCTGCCGGCTCCTGTGCCGGACGATCCGTAGCAATCGTCTCTCCAACCTTGGGCAAGGCATCCTGAAGTTTCAGGACCAGGCCAAGCAAAGGCGGCACCAGGGTAAGCGTCAGAACTGCCGAGAGCGACAGACCGCCAACCACCACCGAACCCAGACCACGATAGAGTTCGGAACCGGCCCCTGGGAAAACGACCAGCGGCAGCATGCCAAACACACTGGTCAGCGTCGACATGAAGATCGGACGAATTCGATTGCGCACCGCTTCCTCAATCGCAGCCTCAGAGCTCATGCCATCCTCACGGATGTGATGCAGGGTCTGATGGACCAGAAGAATCGCGTTGTTGACGACAATGCCGATCAGAATGACGAAGCCCAACATGGTCAGCATATCGAGTGGCTGATGCTGGAAGACGTTAAGTGCCAGCAAGCCCAGAACACCGCCTGCAGCAGCAACCGGCACGGAGATCATCACGATCAACGGGTGCAGGAAACTCTCAAACAACACGGCCATCACCAGATAGACAATGACGAGCGACACCAGGAGGTTGATGACCATGGCATCCCAGGTCTCGGTCAACTTGTCAGCTGTACCAGAAAGGCGGAGTTGCACACCGGGCGGCAACCCGGCATCGCGCATGATGTCGATGACCTCGGTCTGAATCAGGTCAATGCCGGTTTCGAGCGGTACGTCTGAAGGAAGATTCACGACCAGCGTGATCGTGCGGTTCTGCTCCAGCCGGCGAATCTCGATCGGCCCGTTGGTCACAATAATATCTGCCAACGAGGAGACCGGCACGATCAGACCATCACGTGTCACAACCGGAAGCTCACCAATGCCCTGGGTTTCAACGATATGTTTGTAGGGGCCTGTCAATGTGAGGTCGATTTCCTGGCCATCGAGGGAAATTTCCTTCACACGCAGGCCCGAATTGAAGGCATCAATCCCAATGGCCAATTCCTGCGCCGACAACCCGTTATCGGCCAGACGCATCCGGTCTGGAATGACTCTGACCTCAGGCACGCTGCCGGTAATGGACGGCTGCGCACGCACCTGAGTTTCATCGGAAGGCAGCAACGCATAGACACGCCGTTGCGCGTCGATCGCAACGGCCATCAGCGTTTCAAGCTGCGGACCGGATATGTTGAAGTCCACAGCGCGATTGCCACCAAGTCCCCGACCAAAGATGCTCGGCTGAGAAAAGTAGACCGACGCCCCAGGTTCCAGAAGAACAGGAGCACTCATAACAGCCTTCAAACCCTGGATATCATCGCCGTCCACAGCGGGCCGCTCCAATCCAGGTCCACCCAGCACCAGAGCCGAAGTAGAACCGGTCAAAGATCGGTGTACCGTCTTCGTGAACGGGCAGGCCTTCCTCGTTCTCCGATTTCCAGTAGGGACGGGTAGCATCTTCAACACGGGTCGCAATTTCATCCATCGTGCCAAGATTGTAGCCGGACGGCGGTGTTACATAACCCGACAGGAAGTTGCGGTTGCCGTCTGGCAAATACTCAAGCTGGGGCAGGAACATGGCGGCAACCAGCAAAGCCGTTCCTGTAATACCCGCCACCGTTACCAGAGAACCCGTGCTGCTGCGTGCGACATAACGCGTAAAATTCTGGATCCATGAAGAAGTCGTTGAAGCCAGATTGTCCAGCGCTGCTAGCCGGTAGCGGCTCGTATCGTCGATCTTGGCAAACAGGCGCGCACACATGGCCGGAATCAGCGTGATGGCGACCAGCAGCGACAGCACGACCGAAACAGAAATGGCGACCGCGATATCGCGAAGACCTGACCAGCTTCCATCTCCATGACCAGGATGGGGATGAAAACCATGACGGTCGTCAGGGCCGAGACCATGATCGCACCCCAGACCTGGCGCGCGCCCTCATAGGCCGCCTTCCGGGCAGGCATCCCCTGTTCGCGGAGCCGATAGATGTTCTCCAGCACGACAATCGCGGCATCGACCACCATGCCAACAGCGAAAGCCAGACCTGCCAGAGAGATCACGTTGATCGAACGGCCCAGCGCAGCCATGGCGACAAAGCTGCCGATCACCGAGACAGGAATGGCAATCGAGATGATCAGCGTTGCGCGCGGCGAACGCAGGAAGGCGAGCAAAACCAGCGCAGCCAGAACACCACCTACCCAGATGTTGTTGGTGACAAGGTCGATGGAGGCGTTGATGTAGGTTGTTTCATCATAGACCTGCACCAGTTCCAGGCCGGCATTGGGCAAGTCGAAGGCATTCAATTCGTCTACCGCTTCCCGGATACCATCCATCGTCGTGATGACATTAGCGCCGGGCTCCCGCATCGCGCGCATGCTGATTGCTTCAGCACCATTGAAACGGAACAGGATCTGCAAATCCTTATAGGCGTATTCAATCGTGGCAATATCGCCGACCGTGACACGCGCCAAACGTCCGCTGAGGGCGTCCTCAGTACTGACCACCACAACGTCACGAATGTCGTCTAATGACGCAAACTGACCCTCAGCCCGCACGGTATAGCGGCGTTTACCTTCATCCACGTAACCGGCTGTTGCGGTGCTGTCGGCAGCACGGAGCGCATCGATCACATCAGGTATAGTCAGGCCGAAGCGCGCCAGGGTTTCGGGATCCACTTCCACCCGCACTTCACGCTCGGCTCCGCCCCATCGCACGGCGTCGGCCACACCGGGCACACGTTTCAAGCGGTCTGCGACCACATCATCGATGAAGTCGGCATATTCATACATCGGACGCGTGTTGTCGGGCGTGGCGATGATGTTGAACCACGCAATTGGCGTATCTTCACTGGTGGCTGTATCCAGCTCTGGCTCATCGACTTCTTCAGGGTATCCCGAAACCCTGTCGAGGCGGTTGGAAACCAGCAGGAAGGCCTTGTCCATGTCGGTTCCGACCTGGAACTCCAGCGTAACCGCGCCCGCTCCGGATTTGGCGCGAGCAAGCATCTGGGTCATGCCCTCAATGCCCGCCAGAACCTCCTCCTGGGGCAGAATGATTTCGCGTTCAACTTCCGATGGTGAAGCACCCGGCCACCGGTCTTGATCGTGATGATCGGACGATTGACGTTGGGCGTAAGCTGAATCGGAATGGTGTTGAGTGCAATCAGGCCAAACAGCAAAATCATCAGCACGGCTGCAATCACCGCAACCGGACGATTGATCGCCAGGCTGATCAAACCCTTCATGGCGTATAGCTCAAGCTGCTGCCCTCACTAAGGCCTTCGTTGCCGCGAACGACGGTCAGTTCGCCGACTCCAAGACCATTCAGGACCACTAACCGGTTGCCGATGGCACCACCAAGAGTCACCGCGCGTTCCTCGGCCATTCCAACACCAGCTGTCACATCCGCCTCCGCCACGACAAATACCGTCGTCTCGAGCCCGGAGCGTATCACGGCATCCTTGTGCACCGTGATCACGTCTGTTTGTGGCCCCGAAGGAATTCTCAATGTTACCGACTGTCCCTGGGCCAGTTCACCGGCAACCACTTCCCAGGCAGGCGTGAAACGCACGGGGCGGGTTCGGGCCTGGGGGTCTTCCGAAACGCCAACCGCGCGCACGAAAACCTCGCGGGACAGACCATTATCCAGCGTGACCTGAATAGCTGTGCCTTCTGTGAGGCCAGCGATTCGATTGGATGGAACATCAGCCTCGACCTCGACCCACGCGTCGTTCAACAGGTTGATTACCGGCTCGCCGACATTGAGGTAGGAGCCGACTTCAGTGTGGCGAAGCACGACAACGCCGTCATAGGGCGCCAGGATCGCCGCATCAGCCAATTCATCGTCTACCAGGGCAAGTTCTGCCTCGGCGCTCAACAATCTGGCCCTCGCTGCGGCCACACCCGCTTCAGCAATGGCGACCATTTGTTGACTGTCTTCGAATCGAGCCTGGGAGAAGGCCGCAGATTCGCTCAAACTGCTCATTCGCGTCAGTTCCTGCTCTGCGAGCGTCTGCTGGGCCCTGGCGACGCCCAAAAGAGCTTCAGCGCTGCGCACTTCCGCGCGCTTCAGATCTCCGGCAAGTTCCAGGCGGTCCGTCACCAGTTGGACCATAACCTGCCCGGTCGAGACCCGGTCACCCACTTCCACCAGAACATCAGCCACCGCTCCTTCAGTCTGGGCAGCAACTTCGCCGGCCTGACGGGAGACAAAGCGCCCGATCACTGCCGCGGTTTCGCTGATTGGTTCGGCAGACACGGCATCGACACCAACTGCAATGGCATCGTCCTGCGCCAATGCATTTGCTGGTGCAAACAGGGCCAGAAAGGCCACGAGAAAGCCGAGATGTCGTAGATTCATGGAGGTGTCGGTGTACACTCTGATGCAAGAAAAGTGGCCCATCAAACCTGACGGGCCACTACGTTAAACGTTCCAATCTGACGAACCCTACGCCGGGTTCGCAAAAAAATCAGGCTCTCAGCATCCATGACCACCCGCTTCTACACCCACAATGCCTGTCTGGACCACGATACCGGTGCCGGGCACCCTGAACGCATTGATCGTTTGCGCGCGGTTAACAGGGCCGTGGAGACAGGTTCTTTCGACGGTCTGGAGCATCATGAAGCCCCCAGGGCGACACGAGACCGACTGGAACTCATGCACCCGGCAGATCATGTTGAGGAGGTGCTTGCTGCGGTTCCACAGGAGGGACAGAGGCATCTGGATCCTGACACCGTTGTTTCCCCTGGCTCTGCTGAAGCTGCTCTGCGTGCCGCAGGTGCCTTGGTCGACGCTGTGGACGCTGTGGTCACCGGCAAAGCCGACAATGCCTTTTGTGCCGTGCGGCCGCCAGGTCACCATGCTGAACCAACACGGGCCATGGGCTTTTGCCTGTTCAATTCGGTTGCCATAGGGGCTGAACATGCCCGACAGGCGCATGGGTTAGCGCGGGCTGCCGTGGTTGATTTTGATGTTCACCATGGTAATGGCACACAAGCGATGTTCTGGGACGATGAAGGCCTGTTTTATGGCTCCACACATCAGTTTCCGCACTACCCCGGAACAGGCCGGCCCGACGAAACCGGACGCCATGGCAACATCGCCAATGCGCCCCTTGCTCCAGGCACCGGCAGCGAAACCTTCCGAAAGGCCTTTGACGAAATTGTTTTGCCCGCTCTTCATGACTTTCGCCCTGAAATCGTCTTCATTTCGGCGGGTTTTGACGCTCATGAGCGTGATCCACTCGCCCAGATCAATCTTCATGAGGAAGATTACGCATGGGCAACCGACAGGCTTGCGGAAATTGCCCGGGATCACGCCGGCGGGCGCGTTGTTTCCGTGCTCGAAGGCGGTTATGACCTCATGGCGCTGGGCTCCAGCGCTGCAGTACATATCGAACGTTTGATGGCGGCAGGCAACGGAGACAAGACATGACCAAGGCAGCAGGTCACGATGACATCAAGAAGATGAGCTTCGAAGAGGCTCTGGCCGAGCTTGAGACTATCGTGGAACGTCTCGAAGGCGGGCAAGCCAAACTGGATGACGCCATCGGTGCTTATGAACGCGGCGCCGCCCTGAAACAGCATTGCGAGACCAAGTTGCGCGAGGCTCAGGACAAGGTCGAAAAGATCCGCCTGGGCGCTGACGGCAGCGTCAGTGCAGAGCCCGCGGAAATCGAATGAATCACGCTTCGACCCACCAGACGACCGATATCACACAGGTTCTGGGCGAAAATGCCTCGCGCGTCGAAGCCATGCTCGACCGCCTCCTGCCCGATGGCGGCGGACCCGAGAAGCCTTTGCTGGATGCCATGCGTTATGCCTGCCTGAACGGCGGCAAGCGCCTGCGCCCCTATCTGACGGTTGCAACCGCACGCCTGTTTGGGGTTTCAGAGGAGCAGGCCTTCCGCGCCGCTGCCGCAGTGGAAATGCTTCATTGCTATTCGCTGGTCCATGACGACCTGCCCGCAATGGACGATGACGAACTGCGCCGTGGCCGCCCGACTTGCCATATCGCCTTTGACGAGGCTACCGCGATTCTGGCTGGCGATGCCTTGCTTACGCTTGCCTTCGACATCCTGGCCGACCCCGCGACCCATGACGACGCGGCCGTCCGGATCGAGCTGGTGCGTGGTCTGACAGAGGCCGCAGGGGCCCATGGCATGGTCGCGGGCCAGATGATCGATCTTGCCGTGGAACACCGTCAGGTCGATGTGGCGACGGTCGAACGCCTGCAGGCACTCAAAACCGGCGCATTGATTACCTACTCTGCCGAAGCAGGCGCCATTCTGGGTGAGGCAGACCCGGATGCGCGCGAGAGCATTCTGGCGTATGGTCGTGATGTCGGATTTGCCTTCCAGATTGTCGATGACCTGCTCGACGAGGAAGGCGATGAGGCTGCCATGGGGAAAGCTGTCGGCAAAGATGCCGCAGCCGGCAAGGCAACTCTGGTCGGTGTGCTGGGCAAGGATGCAGCACGCCAGAAAGCGGATCGTTTGGCCGAACGTGCCGTTGAATCTCTGGAAGCGTTCGGTGATTCCGCCGGTGCGCTCCGTGACGTGGCGCGTTTTGTCGTCACACGCCGAACGTGATCCAAGGAGCGACGTTATCGTGACCATTTCCAACGCCACCCCACTTCTCGATCGCATCGACGTTCCAGAGGACACACGTGACCTCTCGATCCCGGAGTTGCGGCAGCTGGCCGATGAGGTCCGCCATGAAATGATCGACGCGGTCTCCCAGACCGGCGGTCACCTGGGCGCCGGACTGGGTGTCGTCGAACTGACCGTTGCCATCCATCATGTCTTCGACACCCCCCATGACCGCCTGATCTGGGACGTCGGCCACCAGTGCTATCCTCACAAGATCCTGACCGGACGCCGTGACCGTATCCGCACCCTGCGCCAGAAAGACGGCCTGAGCGGTTTCACAAAACGTGCAGAAAGTGAATACGATCCCTTTGGTGCTGCGCACAGTTCCACATCGATCTCAGCCGGCCTGGGCATGGCCGTAGCGCGCGATTTGAAGAAAGAACGACGCGAGGTGATCTGCGTTATCGGTGACGGCGCCATGTCGGCCGGCATGGCTTATGAGGCCATGAACAATGCCGGCGCACGCGACACCCGACTGATCGTCATTCTGAACGACAATGACATGTCGATTGCACCGCCCGTTGGTGCCATGAGCGCTTACCTCGCTCGGGTGCTGTCATCAGACACCTATCGCTCGGCACGCCATGTTGCCAAAGACATTGCTTCAAGGTTCCCAAAAACCCTGGAAACCACCGCCAAACGTTTCGAGGAATACGCCCGCGGCATCATGACCGGCGGCACGTTGTTCGAGGAACTGGGCTTCTATTACATCGGCCCGATCGATGGTCATAATCTTGAGCATCTGATTCCGATCCTGAAAAACCTTCGCGAGACTGATCAGGATCGTCCGGTTCTGATCCACTGCGTCACGCAAAAGGGCAAAGGCTACGAACCTGCCGAGCAGTCCGCCGACAAGTATCACGGCGTAAGCAAGTTCGATGTCATCACCGGAACACAAGCCAAAGCTGCTGCAAAGGCGCCGAGCTACACGTCGGTTTTTGCCAAGGCGTTGATTGCCGAGGCTGATGCAGACGAGACCATCTGCACGATCACGGCAGCCATGCCGTCAGGCACAGGTGTCGACAAATTCGCCGACAAGTACCCCGATCGCGCCTTCGATGTCGGCCTGGCAGAGCAACATGGCGTCACCTTTGCAGCAGGCCTTGCATCAGAAGGCTATCGACCCTTTGCCGCGATCTATTCGACCTTCCTGCAGCGCGCCTATGACCAGATCGTGCACGATGTCGCAATCCAGCGCCTGCCGGTCCGTTTCGGCATTGATCGCGCCGGCCTTGTTGGTGCAGATGGTCCGACCCATGCGGGTGCATTTGATGTCGCCTACCTTGCCTCCCTGCCCGGCTTCGTCACCATGGCAGCCGCCGACGAGCTTGACCTCATGAACATGGTAGCAACCGCGGCCCAGATCGACGATCGACCTTCTGCCGTGCGTTACCCTCGCGGTGAAGGCGTAGGGTTGGAGCTTCCCGAGCGTGGAACCCCCATCGAGATTGGAAGGGGACGTATTATGCGCGAAGGAACCACGATTGCATTGTTGTCATTTGGTGCGCGTTTGCAGGAATGCATGAAGGCCGCCGATGAACTGGCGACACGCGGGCTTTCCACCACGGTTGCAGACGCACGTTTCTGCACGCCGCTGGACACCGACCTGGTTGACCGTTTGGCACGCGAACACGAAGTGCTGATTACGATCGAGGAAGGTTCCATCGGCGGGTTTTCGGCCCATGTTCTGGACCACCTGGCACGCAGCGGTGCGCTCGACAACGGCATCAAGATCCGGCCTATGACGCTTCCTGACACATTCATCAATCAGGCCAAGCCTGAGGAAATGTATGACGAGGCGGAGCTGAACGCGCCGCATATTGTCGCCACGGCGCTTTCTGCCCTGGGACGCGACGCTTCGGAAACGCCGGCGCGCGCCTGAGCGGGAGATTGCCATGCGGATGTTCTCCCTTGCCGGCGCTCTGATCGTCGGCTTGCTGACTGTTTCTGCCACACAGGCAAAACTCCACGCCGAAGACGGCATCTTCAATCTCTCCGAGGTCGATTGCCTGACACTCAACATGTACTGGGAAGCACGTGGCACGGGCGAGACCGGCCTGCGCGCCGTTGCCCATGTCACCATAAACCGGGTGAAAAGCAGCCTGTTTCCTGACTCGATCTGTGACGTCGTCGCACAGGGTGGCCAAAACGCTGCTGGAGGAGCCTGTCAGTTCAGCTGGTGGTGCGATGGCCAGGACGATTGGCCCTATGACATGCGTATGTGGCGGGCAGCACACAGCATTGCACGCAACGTCATGCTAGGCCGCGACGACGACCCCACCAGCAATGCGCTCTGGTACCACGCCGATTACGTCGATCCCTATTGGGCCTCATCGTATGAACAGACTGTGCAGATCGGCGCACATATCTTTTACCGATAGCATCGTGGCAAATCCCAAGCGCCTTCGTATCGATCAGTTGCTTGTAGCGAACGGGCAAGCAGAGAGTCGAACAAGAGCCCAGGCACTGATCATGGCCGGCGTGGTTTATGTGGGCGAAGCCCGTATCGACAAGCCGGGCCATCAAGTGCCATCCGACACGGAGCTGACCGTACGCGGTCGTGATCACCCCTGGGTCTCACGCGGTGGCCTCAAACTTGACCAGGCACTGGAACACTTCGGCATCGACGTCACTGGCCAGACTGCGCTTGATCTTGGCGCATCGACCGGCGGCTTTACCGATGTTCTTCTGTCGCGGGGCGCTGGCCATGTTTGTGCCATTGATGTTGGCCAAGGCCAGCTCGCCTGGCGTCTGCGCCAGGACGAACGTGTGACCGTGATGGAAAAGACCAATGTGCGCGCGCTCGAGTCCGACGCATTGCCAGACAATCCAACTGTGCTCGTCGCAGATCTCTCTTTCATCTCGTTGAAAGTAGCGCTTCCTCCGGCTCTGAAGCTGGCGGCATCAGGCGCGCACCTCATCGCGCTCGTGAAGCCGCAGTTCGAGGCCGGCAAGGAACAGGTCGGTAAGGGCGGAATCGTGCGCGACTCAGCAGTTCACAACGCCGTTTGCGAAGAGATCAGCCTGTGGCTCTCCAGGGAGATGGGCTGGACCGTCCTGGGACTCACCGACAGCCCCGTCACCGGTGCCGGCGGCAACCGCGAATTCCTGATCGCTGCGCAGAAACCCTGATCGTCAGGGTTTAACCGGCCCGGCCTTCTGGTTATCGCTGTGCATCAACAGCACCGAAATCAGAATCAACAGGATCGAGACGACCACGATGATCGTGCCAATGGCGTTGATCTCCGGGGTGATGCCACGACGGATGACCGACCAGATATACATCGGCAACGTATTGTCGCGCCCGGTCAGGAAAAACGTCACGGGAAGTTCATCGAACGACAGCGTGAACGAAATCATGGCCGAGCCGATGATGGCCGCACGGATGTTGGGCAGCGTCACGAACCAGAAGGTTTTCAGCGGTGTCGCTCCGAGATCAGCCGAGGCCTCCTCGATACGCCGGTCAAACCGTTGCAGGCGCGCAAAGACATTTGTGACCACGATGGCAGTCAACGCTGTGCCGTGACCAATGATAACCGTCCAGATCGTGAGCTGGATATCGACTGACCGGAAGAAGGTCAGCATGGAAACGCCCGTAATCAGACCTGGCAGCGTGATCGGAAGAATGACCAGACGGCGGAACACCGTTTTGCCCGGAAAGTCGTATCGGTCGAGCGCAAGCGCTGTGGGAATACCGATCGCCAGACAGATCACGACCGCAGCCGACCCCACCAGCACGGAGTTCCAGACAGCGGTCATCAGATCGTTGTTGGAAAGCGCCTTCACATACCAATCGAGGGTGAAACTCTCGAGCGGCAGTCGTGTGATCGAACTGGAATTGAAGCTGAAGATGATCAGCGTGATGATGGGCAGGTAAAGGAACGCCAGCACACACGTCGCCGCAACGCCAAGGCCGGTCGTTCCCATATCCATGGGTCGTTTGCGCAAGCCCACACCGTTCATACTAGTAACAGCCATGATGCTCTCCCCTAACCCATGTTCAATCGGCCGACGCGCTCAAGCTTGTCGGAAGCAGTGATAACGCCCAGAACGATAAAGAGCAGGACGACGCCCAGCGCAGAACCCAGCGGCCAATTCATCGCCATACCAAACTGCGTCGCCACGACATTGGCAATCATGTTCGAGTATGGGCCACCGACCAGGATCGGCGAAATGAAGTCACCAATCGACAGGCCGAACGTGAAGGTGAAGCCTGCCAGAACACCCGGCATGGAAAGCGGCAAGGTGATCTTCAGGAAGGTCTTGAACCTTGGGGCGCCCAGGTCCTTGGACGCTTCGATCAAGCTGACCGGAATCTTTTCCAACGATGCATAGATCGGCATCACCATGAAGGGCGTGAAGATGTAAGCCATCGTCACAATCATGGCGCCCTGGTTGTATAGAAAGATCGTCGAAGGTTCCGAGATGATCCCGGTCCACATCAGGAATGAATTGAGAATGCCCTCGCTGCCTAAAATGGTCTTCCACGTATAAGCGCGCAGCAGATAACTCACCCACAACGGAACAATCGTTGCCGTATACAGGAACAGGCGCATGCGTTCCGAACGGACCTTGAATGCCAGGAAGTAGGCCAACGGGTAACTCAGAACAAATGCGCTCAACGAGACAGACAGCGAAATCCACAGACTGCGCACCAGAACGTCATAATACTGTGAGTCTTCCAGCAGGATGGCGTAGTTGCCAAACTGGAAGTCCGGCACATGAAACGGGAACTGGCGCGAGTAGAAACTGATCGACATCATGATCAGATACGGCACCAACAGGACTGTTCCCCACCACAACGCAGGGGCAGAGAACAGCGCCCAGAAGTTCAGGGTCCGCCGGGTTTTATGCTTCATGCGCCAACCCCTTCAGCTTCCACCGCTGCGACCTCTGCAATATCAAACAGACGCACAGTTTCAGGACGCACCGAACAGGTTGCCGTTTCACCAATCGTGGGCAGGCCGGCCTGTTCCAGGCCGGTGTCGAGCTGATGGTGCACCATGACGGGACGGTCAGCACCAACGTCAAGGTCGATCCGCACTGCGTTACCGCTGAAAAACAGTTCTTTCACCTTCCCGGTGAACACGCTGGCGCCGTCATAGGCGACACCGCCATCACCAAGTAGTCGGATCTTTTCGGGCCTGATGAAAAGCGAACGCACGGAGCCATCCACAATTCCCGAGCCATCGTCATCAACCGCAATGGAGAGGTCGCCAGCCCGTGCCATCAGGCTGGAGCCATCCTTGGTGACCGTCGCGGGAATCATGTTGGAGGTACCCAGGAATTCGGCGACATAGGCGCTGTGGGGGTGATCATAGAGTTCCGTAGCCGAACCGATCTGCTCGATCCTACCGGCATGCATGACAATGATGCGATCCGACATGATCATGGATTCTGTCTGATCATGGGTCACCATGATGAAGGTAATGCCAATGCGGTCGTGAATGTGCCGCAACTCGATCTGCATCGTCTCTTTCAGCTTGGCGTCAAGCGCCGACATCGGCTCATCCAGAAGGAGAACACGAGGATTGTTGATCAGCGCGCGCGCCAAAGCGATCCGCTGGCGCTGGCCGATAGAGAGCTGAGAAGGCAGCCGATCACCCATCAGAGGCAATTCGATCATGTCGAGCATGCGTTTGACGCGCTCGTCAATCTCGCCACGGGAAACGCCTGCAATCTTTAGTCCATAACCAATGTTCTCGGCAGAATTCATATGAGGGAACAGCGCGAAATCCTGAAACATCATGTTGACCGGGCGCCGATAGGGCGGATTGTCGGTCACGTCCTGGCCATCGAGCAGGATCGAGCCACTGTCTGGATACTCGAAGCCGCCGATCATGCGCAGTGTGGTTGTTTTGCCACAGCCAGACGGGCCCAGCATGGTCAGAAACTCACCCTCGCTGATATCGAGCGAGATGTTGTCGACAGCGACCACGCCACCGCGAAACGTCTTGGTCAGGTTACTGAGTTCAAGAATGTTGGCCATCACGTCACACCGCAGTTCGTCCAAGAGAAAGAGAACGTTACGGGCCGGTTCAGATCAGCCGAACCGGCCCGAACGTTGGTAGAAGGTCGCTTACTGCGCGGCCTTCACGGCATTCCAGGTGTTGATGTAGGCATCAACACGAGCAGGCTCCTGCCACAGGACAAGGCTATCGAGATAGCCGAAGTCGTCCATGTGCAGCATCATCATTTCTTCATCGCTCTTGCAGGTGCCAAGCGCGGTCGGGTTGGAGCCGGAATAACCGGTGATTCCAACAACGCCACACTGACCTTCAGGGCTGATCGAGAAGTTGAGCCACTGATAGGCACAATCCTCATTGGGCGAACCAGCAACGATCTGCCAGGCATCAGCCCAGCCATCGGCGTTCTCGGCTGGGATGAATTCGATCATCTCGATGCCTTCATCGGCCAACAGAGCAGACTGATAGCCGCCCCAGGTGTTGGAGATCGTGACCTCGCCATTGGCATAGAGGTTCACAAGTTCACCGGCCGTCGACCAGTACTTGCGGATCGCAGGCTTGAGTTCGATGAGCTTGTCGCGGACTGCTGCCAACTGATCATCAGAGAGATCATAGACGTTGACATCGTTGCCATAGATCATGCGCGCAACAACATAGATGTTGGTCTTGTCATCCCACAGGCTGACCTTGCCGCTGAGGGATTCATCTTCCCAGAGCTGCATGATCGATGTCGGGGCTTCGTCGAACGAGTCGGCACGGTACATGAACGGAATGGCACCCCACGTATAGGGTACGCCATAGACGCCACCATCATGGTTCACACCGCTATGACTGCTGAACTGAGGGAACACCTGATCCCAGTTCTCCAGTCGGCTGACATCGATCTCCTCGACCAGGCCAGCCTTCATCAGAATGGTCGTGGTATCGACCGAAGGCGAGACTAGATCATAGACGCCGCCGCCGCCGGCCAGCTTGGCCGGAAACTCGTCGTTCGAGCCAACATAGGTCGGCGTGACCTTGCAGCCGGTATTCGCCTCAAACACCGAAACGAAGCTCTCGTCGGTGTAACCTTCCCAGGTAAGCAGATTGAGCTCACCTTCGGCATGTGCTGCACCGGCAAAGCCTGTGACAGCGAGGGCCGCGGCAGCAACTGCCGTTCCCAGTTTGGTACCAATCGTCTTCATGGCTTAAAGCCTCCTCCATTGCCCATTGTTACCACCGCTCTTTGGTGGGGTGAAGTACCCCGGCGGCGCAAGAGAACCTTTCTAACGCCGTTCGGGGGGATAGGATACGGCGCAGTTAGTCGGGCCATCAGACCCATCGGGGCGCCGCCACCCGAATTCACAAATTCATGGGTGTTGTTCATGTCAGACATGCAAGTGAAGCGTGTCATATCCGCCTTCCCCCTTGCGTCTTGCGAACCACCGTACCAATGTCGACTCCCAACGCTCTTGCGGCCTTGCGTTTGCTGCCATGACGCCTCACGGCTTCGTCAATCAGACCATGTTCGTAAGCCCGCACCCGATCTTTCAACGGCATCGTGTCATCGATCGACGAACCGGTGGTGACAGGCACAGCGCCTTCTTCAAGATCCGCAACGGTCGCAATCGAATCACAGATGACAGACAGGCGCTCCAGGATGTTTGCCAGCTCGCGAATGTTTCCGGGATAGGAATAGGTCCCCAGCCTGGCGCGGCAGGCATCATCGAGTCGCAGTACCGGTTTTCGGCCGGCGTTCACGCGGTCGAGCAACCTGGCAATCAATGGCTCTATGAGTTCAGGCTGCTCACGCAGCGGAGGAACATCGATGGTCAACACCTTCAGGCGATGGAACAGGTCACGCCGGAAGGAGCCTGCGCCGATCATGGTCTCGAGATCACGGTTGGTCGCTGCAAGAATGCGCACATCGACACGACGCGACGTCGCACCACCCACACGTTGAACCGATCCATCCTCAAGAAACTTCAGGAGTTTGGCCTGACATTGCAGCGGTATCTCGCCCACTTCATCCAGGAACAGGGTGCCACCTGCCGCAGATTCGATCAGGCCCTTCTTGCCGCCCTGCAATGCACCGGTGAATGCGCCACGCTCATAGCCGAACATCTCGGATTCAAACAGGGTCTCAGGAATGCTGCCGCAATTGACCTGGACGAACGGCCGGGCCGAACCACACACAGCATCGTGCAAGTGGCGCGCAATCGCAGTCTTGCCAACACCGGTTTCGCCCGTGATCAAAACCCGCGCACGTCTTTCCATGGCACGGATGCCAAATCCAACAGCACGTTCAAGGTCGCCTTCCAGAAGGAGGTCGCGATCAACGCTTGTTCCCAGAGAGCTGCTGGCACGAAACCGGAAGGTCTCAGCTGCGCCATGGCGGTTACCTGCATCACGTTGATGGTCGATTACGTCCAGATCGCGCAAAACCACCAGCGTCAGCATTGCTTCGCGACGGCGATCGCGCACGGGCCGCACCGAAACCAGAATGGATCGACCATCACTGGTTCGCGCAAAAAGGTCGCTACGCCGTTTCGCCAACACAGCTTCGGAAAGTTCGGCACAATCGAGTGAACTGTCCTCGACCAGTTCTTCCAGGCGTGCATCCAGGGCCCTGTCGCGTGCGACATCATGGATCGATTCTGCGGCCTGGTTGTAGAGCACCACAACGCCGGAAGCATCGAACGCAACCAGGCCGTCAGGCAGGGCCTCCGCGATAGCGCCAAGACCGGCGCTTCCCATGGAAGCCAGGACATCAGCGGCCGGAACGGAGTCATCGTGATGGCTGACGTCGAACCCGCGAAATCTCATGACATTGCCGCCACCGATGGATGGTCATCGCGCAAACGCAGGCTTGCGACAAACCGCACCGCACCATCCCCATCGCTGGACCGTGCCAGGTTCATTTCGGCATCCCGTCGATGACCCGCAGTCGTGACCATGGAAACATCGCAGCGCAGCGGGCTTCCCAGCCGACGCAGCCGCGATGCCAGGCCTGCAAAGCCTCCATTCGAATCAATCAAGTCATCAAGGTGACGCCCAAGGAGCGTATCGAGATCGAACCCAAGGCATGCCTCAAGCGCCGGATTGGCTGCTTCGACAACACCTTCACCATCAATCACCAGCACCGGATCTGGCAAGGCAGTCAGAACATCCTGCATGGCACCAAGCTGGCGTGTCAGCTCCTGTTCGGCATGTTTGAAGGCGCTGATATCACGCACCGTGCCCCACAGCCTGTGCAGGTCTCCATCACGAATGTCGGCACGAACATCGTTTTGAGCATGCATCACGCTGCCGTCGTGGCGTTTATCAACCGAGGGCACGTCATCCATGTTGAATTTTGCGCGTATCAGTTGGCGCACAAAGTTCTCGTTGTCGCCGTTACGCGGAAAGTAGAACCGCACGGACTGCTCATTGAAATCGAGGCCCGCCGGCAACTTGTAGAGCTTTGCCATCGCGTCGTTGCAGAGACGCCAGAACGATACGTTCTCGAAAAACTGCCGCAAAATCTCAGGCTCTGGTGCGGTCATATCGACCGGCTCATCGTATTCGATACACCAGCAGGCATCGCGCGAGGTTTCGAGAATGCCGCGCAGAACATCAAGCTCGGCACGTGACGCTTTGTCGAGGGCATCATGCCCCGCGTGAGTCACGGTGTCAGCGGTGATGCCTGCATTCGTCATCAGGCAGCAGCCATATAGTCATCGACCCAAGGCGTACGATAACCGTCCTGGGTCCACAGGATCGGAAAATAGGCCTCGTCCATCACCGGGTTGCCATCCCGGCGCATGTACCGACCGTACACCGGCCCAACCCCAATACCGATGTGTTCGGGAACGAACTGAGTCTCCGATGAAATGCAGTGCACCACCAGTGAGCGACGCGGATTTCCAGACTCGTTGGGGCCCGATCCATGCCAGGTACGACCATGATGGAAGGATCCCGAACCCTTCTTCACCACAATGGGAACGACCTCAGGATCTTCGACACCCTCGTTGGCAGCAGCAAGACGCATCTGTTTTTGATAGTCCTCGGGGCCATGAAACTCGCCTTCGGGCTTGGAAACAGCCCACTTGTGCGAGCCCTTCACGACTTCCATGGTCCCGCCATTGGCGGTCGTATCATCCAATGCGATCCAACAGGACACCATTTCCTGAGGATTCATCCAGGGCAGATAGGCTGCATCCTGATGGAGACCCAGTGAGCGCGTTCCCGCCGGTTTCCAAAGCACATTATCGACAAAGACACGGGCGCCCGGCCAGCCTGCAAGCGTTGCACAGGCACGACCGATATCAGCGCGAAGCACTGTGCGCGCAATGTCATAATCGCCTCTCCAACCGCAGCAGATCTGGCGTGTCAGCGAAGGGTCGCTCTTGCCCTCCTGCCAGTTCACCTCATCGGGTAAAACCCCGGTCGAAAATTCACCTCGGAACATGCGCTCAAAGCTCTCGTGCGCTGTCTCAATGGTCGACTCATCGACCATGTTCTGGGCGAAGACGTAACCGTCGTCCCGAAAACTGGTGACCTGATCCTTGGTCAGTTCGAACATTCGGTCCTCCTCTTATGGCAGGCAGTCGAGATATTTTTCGACATCCCAACTGCTTACCTCGGCATTGAAACGATCCCATTCGTCACGCTTGTACTCGTCATAGATATCGTAGAGCCCGCCTGGCATCGCAGATTTCACGACCTCGTCGGCAGCCAGCGCATCAAGCGCGTCACCAAAGTACTTGGGCAGGCGTTTGACTTCCTTGCCCGCTTCCATGGCGTCATAGATGTTGCGCTGTTCCGGTTCACCGGGATCAATGTTGCGTTTGATCCCATCGTCCATGGCACCGATCAGCGTTGCGGCCATCAGGTACGGGTTCACCATGGAATCAACCGCGCGGTACTCAAGGCGGCCCGGCGCGGAAACACGCAGCGCAGTGGTGCGGTTCTGGAAACCCCAATCGGCATAGACCGGCGCCCACATGCCAAGATCCAGCATGCGGCGATAGGAATTCACGGTCGATGACCCAATCGCGGTCAGAGCCGGGAGATGCTCCATGATGCCACCGATGGCCTGGAGCCCGGTTGGCCCTGGCATCCAGTCGTCGGGGCCGCTGTAGAACAGGTTATCGCCGCCCACACGATGTTCGAATACGCCATCCATCCCCGGACGTGGCTCATCAACATGCGAAACGACTTCACCCTCACCACCGCGCCACAACGAGATGTTGTGATGGCAACCATTGGCCGTGACACCAAGGAACGGCTTGGACATGAAGCAGGCGATCAGGCCTTCTTCACGTGCGACCTGGGCGCAGATCTGACGATAGGTCGTCAGGCGATCTGCCGTGCGCAGGGCTTCGTCATAGGTGAAGTTGAGCTCCAGCTGGCCAGGCGCATCTTCGTGATCGCCCTGGATCATGTCGAGCCCCATGGCCTGACCGTAGTCGATGACCTTCATGTAGACGCTGGAAAGCTCTTCGAACTGATCGATGTGATAGGCCAACGGCTTGGTCGGCCCACCCTGCAACTTCCCGTCCTCAGGCTTGTACAGCCAAGCCATCTCGGGCTCGCAACCGTGGCGCATGTGCAGACCGTCATGATCGTCCATGAACTTCTGGTTCACGCGCCGCAAATTGCCTCGGCAATCTTCATCCATGAACGCGCCGGGGTTTTCAGGTTCCTCGCGACCGTTGAAGACGGTGCAATAAACCCGCGCGGTCCGCTTGTTCCAGGGAAGCTGACAGAACGTTTCCGGATCCGGCAGCGCGACCAGTTCATGGGCGTTGGAATCAAACCCGAGCAGGGTTCCTGCACGGTTCGGCAAGACGTTGGTGAGGCCACCGACCCAGGTCTGAATGCCCTTCATGGCAATCGTTTCCCAATGGGGCGCAGGCACCGCCTTGCCCATGATGCGTCCGGTGATCGAGATGTACTGATAGTAAACGAAATCAATTCCCAGCTCATCGATCTTGGCGCGAACCTGCTTGATCAGATCCGCGCGGCCGGGTGCCTCGGCATAGGCATCAACATCTTTGGTCAAGTTCAATCTCCCCCGAGAAACCGTCAGACGGCCTCGATGTAACGCGCCCTTTCAAAGGCGCTGACATGTTTGCGAATGACCGCTTCTTCGTGGCGGCGTGTGGCGACAAAATGATCGATGAACACGTCGCCGAACATGGCGCGTGCGGGCTTACAGGCCTCCAGGCGGTCCGCAGCTTCCAACAAGTCATGAGGAAGGCCCGGAACGCCTTCCGGCGTTTCATCGGGACCACCACGTGTGATGGGTGCAGGCAGTTTGGCCTTGGTCTCAATACCATGCAGCGCAGACCCCAGCGTCAGGGCCAATGCCAGATAGGGGTTGGTATCGGAAGCCGGCAATCGGAATTCCAAGCGCGCCAGCTTGGCAGGGGCCGGAACGGCGCGCACCGCAGCCGCATAGTTCTGCACGGCCCAGGTCGCGGTCTTGGGCGCCCAGTTTCCCGGCGTCAGCCGACGATAAGCATTTGCGGTATGAGCAGCCATGGCCAGGGCTTCAGGTGCCAGTTCAACAATGCCACCAACTGCATGACGCATGGTCGCACTCATGCCATCGGCATCCTTTGCATCGTGGAAAACCGGTTTGCCGGATCTGGCATCAGCCAGTGACAAATGAACGTGGCCGGAAAGACCGGCATGGTTGGCACTGAGCTGGGCCATGAAGGTCGCTGTCAGACCCAGCCTGCGCGAAAACGCTTTGGTGAAAGTCTTGAACAGCACCGCATCGTCGGCGGCACGCAGCGGATCGGTCGCGCGCAGGGTCGCTTCGAAACAGCCGGGCCCAAGCTCCAGGCCCAGTCCGAACAGGCCAACACCTGCATGTTTCAGGACAGCATCAAGATCGGCCACATAATCGGCATAGATTGCCGCAGACTGTGTCGACCAACACCGGTTGTCGGGGGCAAACATGTCAACATTCTCGAAGCCCTTGGCGCGACAGGCTTCGGCTGTTTCATCCAACACATGAAACTCGAATTCCATGGCAGCCTTGACTGCAAAACCCATCTTTGCAGCACGCGCAATCTGGGTTTTGAGAAGTTCGCGGGGGCTGAGCGCTGCCGACGGACCGGCAAAGTCTGCAAAGACAAAGGCTGAATCGTCTTCAAAGGGATAGTCGCGCACGCTGTTCCAGTCGAGCGACGTGGCCTCGCCGATGAACGGTGGTTCGCCAATCACACTTTCACCGGTATCCCACTTGTGGATCACGTTGACGAAGGTTCCGCCGGGCCCGAATGCCGTTTCCACGTCGTCCAGCGCCAGGCGCCGTTCACGCAGACTTCCATCCATATCAGGGATCGCAACGTGGACGGTTTTCACGCCCTGCTTGCGCAGCCGTGCGACCGCACCTTTTTCCGCCGTTTTGCGCGCAGACTTCTTCGCTGCCATGCCCTCAGCCCCTCATTCCCTGCGCTCCGATACATTGCCGGCTAGCGCTTGTTGTACAATTAGACAGCAAGCAGCATGCCAAGAGTCCGCGCCCTTGGGAACCACTCACATTTCTCTTGTGTTTCAACAACTTAGGAAAACACGCCAGATTTGTGTGTGCTTCAGAACGTCAACGATCGATGAATTTCTGCATCAGGCGCTGTATTAATGCAGCGCCAGCAGATGGAATTATCGCAAACCACCGAGCTGATGCACGACCGCACGGAGGTGCTGCATGATCGCAGTTCGATCGTCCATCGCCTCAAGCTCGCCTGCCGGGATCGGCTTGCCGACATGAAGGTCGATGGGCGTGCCACAGCGCCGGAAAAATTCACTGGCCATCAGCGTTCGACGCAGGTCGAGTTTGATGCGGCCAAACAGGTGAAACATTGTGCTGCACCGCCCGGGAAAGAACACCGGCACCGTGGTTGCCTGGGTATCGAGAATCAGGCTGGCCGTCAGCGGACCCCAGGGCTGATCGACAGACGGACCAAAGGGGTTGCGCGCTATTGCAACGCCGGCAGCAGGAAAGACAATGATGGTCTCGCCACGACTGAGGCAAGCGCGGGCTTCGCGCCGGCTCTCCACATTCGTCTGCCTGGCTTCCTGTGTTTCCGTGAAATCAACCGGCAGGGCGTATTCGCGCAGCGGCTCAAAGCGCAGCAAAGCCTTGTCGATCATAACCTTGATGGGGCGCTCCAGATGTTCTGCCAGGGCCAGCATCGTGGTTCCGTCGAGCACGCCGAAGGGATGATTGGCCACCATCACGATCGGCTGACCCTTGGGAACATCGACAGGCCAGGCCTCACCATGAATGCGGCGTTCGATGCCCAGACGGTCGAGGCCGTCATTCCACGCCCAGGGCTCGCGCCTGCGCATCGCGTCCAACCAGGGATCAAAGTGATCACCATAGGTGCGCAGGAAACGCGCCTGACCGCTTATCAGCTCCAGCATGCGGAACATCACACGCTGCAAAGCGGGATATTCATGCCGGACGTAACTGAGATCTTTCAAACTCATCTGGGAATCGCACCTGCCTGCCAGAAGCCTTTTTGCATCAAAACCACACCCCAGTTCAACGGTCGTATCAGCCCTGTGCAATCAGTTCGGCAGCACGCTCGCCGATCATCATGGTTGGTGCATTCGTATTACCACCAACCAGACGCGGCATGATCGAGGCATCGACAACGCGCAGTCCTTCGATTCCCCGCACCTTGAGCTTTGGATCAACCACGGCATGGTCGTCGATCCCCATCTTGCAGGTTCCTGCCGGGTGGTAATGGGTCGAATGGAACCGGGCGACATGACGGTCAATGTCAGCATCGCTGATGCATTCGGGCCCCGGATCAACCTCTTCACCCCGATATGCATCGAATGCACTGGCGGCATGAATTCGGCGCGCAATGTGGAAGGCCTCACGGTTGAGCCTGCGATCCTCGGGATCAGCCAGATAATTGTGCCGGATGACCGGCGCATCATAGGGCGACGCTGAACGCAGTCTGACCGAGCCGATGGACCGTGGGCGCAGAATCGCCCAATGGATGTTGTACCCGCTGTAGCCAGAGTAGTGCAGATCATCACTGTCAGGCTGGACTGCGACCGGGAACATGAAGAACTGCAGATCTGGACGTTCCAGCGCAGGGTCGGATTTCACATAGGCCTGTGCATTCATCGGGAATACGGCAAGCGGACCGCTGCGTGTCAAACCCAGTTGCAGCACCGCTGCAGCCAATTTCAGGGGATTGCGCAGGCGATGATAGGTAATCGGCTGGGTACACCGATGCTGCACCATCGAACCAAAGTGATCCTGAAGGTTGGCACCGACACCAGACAGCGGGCAGGTCACGTCAATGCCAAGCTCGCGCAGATGATCGGGGTCACCGATCCCCGATAACATCAGGAGCTGGGGTGACTGATAGGCACCTGCTGCCAGAACGACCTCGCGCGTCGCACGCAGCGTCTTGATCTCCCCGCGCACATCGCACAACACGCCCTTGCAGGTGTCACCCTCCAGAATCAGCTTCAGTGCCCGCGCATCCGTCAGGACCGTGACATTGCGGCGCCGCTTGGCCGGACGTAGATAGGCGTTGGCCGAGGAGTGACGCAGCGGGAACCAGTGCGCATGAGTATATTGGGAAAGACCAAAACCTTCCTGCACATCGCCGTTGAAATCTTCCGTCAGGGAATAGCCGATCTCCTGACCGGCTTTCAGAAAGGCGCTGTAGAGCGGATTGTCATAGCGCCCCAACGCCGTTCGCAAGGGGCCATCGGTGCCGCGCCGCTCGCTCTGAGGCCCCTTCCAGCGCTCTGACTTCTTGAAGCAGGGCAAGACATCATCAAACGACCAGCCCCTGCAGCCAAGCTGCGCCCACTCGTCATAATCACGTTCATGGCCACGCACGTAGAGCTGACCATTGATGGACGAAGACCCACCCAGCACACGCCCACGGGGCAGGCCCACACGGGTACCATCAAGCATGGGTTCCGGCTCTGACACGAATTTCCAGTCATAGCGGCTGCCCACGGTGAAGATTTCACCGATTGGCATACGGATCATCGGGCTCCAGTCTTTTGCCCCGGCCTCAAGAACCAGGACGCGACAATCGGGATCCTCAGACAATCGATTGGCAAGCACGCAACCCGCCGACCCCGCACCGACAATAATGTAGTCGTATTCGTTTTCCGATTTCATGAAGCCACCCTAAACCGGATTCAACCTGGGCATCACGCGCCGATTAGCGCTGCTTTCAAAGCATCCACCCGTTCCATTCTGTCACCTTCGACATAGGCCTGCGCCGTTCCCACACCCCAGATCGGCCCCGGCCATGCCGCATCACCAGCAAATCGCGCAATCACGTGCACATGAAGCTGACGGACCATGTTGCCCAACGCAGCCACATTCATCTTCTCGGCGCTGGTGTGCGATGATAACGCACGTGTCACACGGTCGATTTCATCGGTCACCGTTCGGCGATCCGCTTCCGAAAGGTCGATCAGTTCGACCAGGCCTGCGATGCGTGGAACCAGGATGACCCAGGGAAACCGTGCATCGTTCATCAGTCGCACCGTACAGAGGCCAAGGTCGCAAACAGGAACGGAATCACCTTCCAATCTGGGGTCGAGGACAAACACGGTTTGATCAGACATCAGATTGCAAAGCCGCCCAGTTTGGTTTCGAGATACTCGTCCAGCCCCTCATGGGAGCCTTCGCGCCCTAGCCCACTATCTTTCATGCCGCCAAAGGGTGCCGCCGCAGAGGTCGGATTGATGTCGTTGATCCCGATGATCCCGAAGTCGAGTGCCTCGAATGTGCGGAACGCCCGCGCGATATCACGGGTGTAGATATAGGCCGCCAGACCGTATTCGGTGTCGTTGGCCATGGCGATCACTTCGGATTCATCCTCGAAGGGAATGATTGGCGCGATAGGGCCAAAGGTTTCTTCACGATAGATGAGCATGTCAGGCGTGACGTCGGTCAGAACTGTCGGCGCATAAAAGTGCCCGCGATCCAGGCCTCCATCAGTGAGTCGGCTGCCGCCACAGGCGACACCGGCACCGCGATCACGTGCGTCTTCGACCTGCCTGGACATCTTTTCGACCGCTGCTTCGTTGACCAGCGGGCCAATGGCAACACCTTCATCCAGTCCACTACCAACCTTCAGTTTGGCGACACGTTCGGTCAGCGTCGCCACAAATGGCTCAAGATTGGCACGATGTACGAAGATCCGGTTTGGGCTGATGCAGGCCTGCCCCGTGTTGAGGAATTTCACCAGTTGCGCGCCCTTGGCGGCATGCACGGGATCGGCATCCTCGAACACCAGGAACGGCGCATGGCCTCCCAGCTCGCAGGACACCCGCTTCATGTTGGCCGCAGCCTTGCCGGCCAGCATCTTGCCGACCGCCGTCGAGCCCGTGAACGTCAGCTTGCGCACCTTGGGATGATTCACAAAGACATCACCCACCGGGCGGGGATCGCTGCAGGTCACCAGGTTCACAACACCCTTGGGCACCCCCGCATCCTCGAACACACGCATCATCGCCACGGCCGTCAGCGGCGTGGCTTCAGCGGGTTTCAGGACAACCGTACAGCCTGCCGCCAATGCCGGAGCCACCTTGCGCGTGATCATCGAGACCGGATAATTCCACGGCGTGATGGCAGCGACCACACCGACCGGCTGACGGATCGCCAGAAAACGCTGGTCGCGCCGGGCCGAGGGAATGGTGCGTCCTTCGATGCGTTTGGCTTCTTCGGCAAACCACGACAGAAAATCTGCCCCGTAGCCCACTTCAAGGGTTGCCGCGCGCAGGGGCTTGCCCTGCTCGAGCGTCATGGTGCGGGCAAGTTCGTCGCGGCGCTCCAGCATGATCTTGTGGGCACGCGAAAGAATAGCAGCCCGCTCATAGGCCGTTGTTCCGGCCCAGCCGGCAAATGCCGCATGCGCGGCTTCAACTGCCTGCGTCGCCTCTTCTGCTCCGCCGTCACCAATACTTTCCAGCACGGACCCATCGGCCGGATTGGTGATATCAAACCGGCGTTCCATCTCCTGCCAGGCACCATCGATAAACATCTACTGATCTCCAGATTTCATCAGCGGCTCCTACCACAGAGGACGCTGGTCAGCCACGGGCCGCGACATCAAGCACCAGCTGCGGCAGGTGTGCGATATCACGCAAGGCCACTTTCAGGTGTCGTCGGGCTGCACGCGGTAGTCCGCTGACATCAACCAGTGAGCCCGGCGTTTTCCCAGCGGCCATATCTTCGATCTGCTGGCGCAGGATCAACTCCAGAAACAGTTCGTGTGCTTTTCCGAACCGCTCAAGATCGCCTGAGCCCATCAAGCTAAGCTCAGCGACGGCAGCCAGCCTTGCGCGTGTTCCCGTAGCTTCCACACGATGCGCAAGCGCCATGGCACGCGCGCCGGCCACAAGCGGAAAGAGACCCTCGATCTTGAGATCAAGACGCCCCTTCTGAAGTTGAAACCGTCCAAAGAGGCTCAACGGCGGACGATAATCCATGACCTCAGCAGCCATCATTCGCGGCAACAAGGGTTTGGCAGCCTCGTCCAGAGCATGCTGACGCAAGGTATCGACCAACTCGCGGTCTCCGTGCACCCGCACCAGATCAAAGAAGATATCAACATTCAGGCGGCAGGCTAACGCCACACTCCTGTTCGGCCAACTCCATGGCTCGCCTGGTGAGATCGCGATAAAACCCGGCAATGACGGCAGCAATGGTCGATGCGGTTACCTGATCGCCAAGCAAGCCCTGAGCCATGCCCACCAGCCGATCATGCGCAGCCTTTAGTGCATCAACGGAACCTGCTGCACGTAACTCATCACCGATCATCAGCGCATGGACCGATCGGTGTTTGACCAGCGCGCGGGAGGTCACAATGCCGCAGACCGCATCCTTTTCATCGCAGACAACGAGATGGCGAAGGCCAAGCCTTGCCATGCGTCCGATGGCAACGTGGAGATAGTCATCAGCAGAAACACGAAAAAGCGGGTGCGACATGACCTCTCGACATGGCCGTGCAAGGCCGCTTTCGCCATCTCCAGCGATGGCCCGCAAGGCATCGTGCTCGGTCACAATTCCTATGCCGTCTGTGCCCTGCCCCGACGCGACAAGAACCGACGAGATGTTGCGCGACATCATCACCGTAATGGCCTCACCCACGGACATATCGGCTTCTACGAACACCGGCTCGCTGCGCATCACCTCACGAACCCTGTGACGATAGGGATAGGGATCGATCCGCGCCAGAAGGTCAGCCGTCATCCCTTCCCCCAACGCTGTGCCATCCGGCCTGCTTCTGGCGCATGCGCAACCCCTTGGCCTTGCCTGAAAACGCCCAGGCTTCACCCAGCGTGTTGACACCCCGGTCATGCAGAAGCGGTATCAGGCGCGAAAACAGGTCCGCAGCCACAAGAGCATCACCAAGTGCGGTGTGACGGCCCGCAATCACAACGCCGAAGCGTTCTGCCACCCGGTCAAGATCAAGCTGCTGCATGGCAGGTTCCAACGCTGCAACAAGCTGGCTGGTATCGAGGGCAAGCGGGGTTTCCCAGACAACACCGTTGCGCGCGGCCTCTGCGCTCATAACAGCCAGATCGAAGCCGATGTTATGTCCAAGAACGACCCGTCCGGCAGCCATCTGCGCCAGTTGCCGGAGTTCTTCGGCAACATCGCCGGCGCCAGCAACCATGGCATCATCAATCCCGTGGATCGCCGTTGAACTGGGCGGGATGGAAACATCAGGTTTCACCAGGGTGTCGCGATTATCATGAACAAAGACACGCCTGCCGTGCGCCAGCACAGCGCCAATCGAGACCACACGATCCACAGCAGGATCAAGCCCGGTGGTTTCGCAATCCAAGGCAAGAAGCGGGAGCTCTTCGAGGGTGGTATCTGCATGTGCGGGCCCTGCCTCGGGCACACCATCATGCAGCGCGAGGTCATATTCGAGCGCTGCCGGAGATCCATCTTGGGTGTTGCCATCAAAGATCAGGACAAAACCACCGCTTGCACCCAACCGTGAAATCGTCGCGGAGAGCTTGCGGTCATCGGTCGTCGTCAGCGTGGCCTTGATCGGCCCAGGACCCATGCCGGCGTCCCGCAGCACAGCCTCAAGGCTTTCGCGCCGCAAGGCGGCATAAATGCTCGTGCCGGATGCAATGGCTTGGGACGGCAACACCTGCTTTGCAGCGGCATCAACCAGACTGACCAGTCCGCGACCGGTGATGACAACGATGGCGGTTGGCATGGCCTCCAACACAGCAGCAAGGCGCTCTTCGGCCACCACCTGACGGGCATGCCGGCGGGCCCGAATGTGATCGAGTGTCTCTGCCAGCATCGTCAGGTCCTGACTCTCAACCAGGCGCACCACATGTTCGTTGAAGGAGTCCGGCTGGTCGTGCGCCAGTAACAATGCTCCCCTGAGACGTTGCAGGTCTTGCTGCCAGCCTCTCACAAGATGGATGGCAAACCAGAAGGCACCGATCAGAACGATCATGCAGCCCCCCCGCGATCACGGTTACATGACTCCGATTTCCGGCAGTGGACGAGACCACGATCAGGATCAGCAGAATACCGGAAGCCAGGGCAGCAAGCGCCATGCAGATCAGGACGCCCTTAAGAGCATTGGATCGTCTGAGTTGCTGTCTCTGAGACATCAGACACTCCGTTCCATCAGCCCGTCTTGTTGCCGAGAGACCGCCAGTCTTCACACAACGCATCCCTTTCGATCCTGGTGCGCAGCTGTTCCCTGATGTCCCGCCAGCGGAAGCGGATGGAGTTGGTCACGATCTCTTCATCTTCCTTCTTGTACTGATCGATCACCGGGGCATTACGGATCAAGTCAGCCTCGCTACGGGCAAAAGCGTGACGCCCTTCTGCTTCCCAGATCCAATCGGCATGCGCCAGACGAGTCTGGAATCCGCCCAGAACATCTTCAGGGATCACCGTTGAGCCACCTTCAGGCAAGCACGCTGATGTCCCTCAATGAAACAATGCATGGCCAGCGCCGAAACCTGATCATCGGAGAGATTACGACCCGTGTTTGCCGTTGCCGCAGCAAAAACGGCGAGGTCACAAAGACCGGACCGAAACTGCTTCTCGGCTGCACCACGAATTGCTTCGGAGAACACGCCGTCCTCGAAGTAGCGCGTGAACTGTGTGCCCATCCGGGTTTTGAGATAGCCGTAGAGTGCCGTTTGCGTGACATACGCTGAACGGGTTCCCACAAACTCGGCAAGAGCTTCCGTGGAGTCAATGCGCTGCATCTGGAACCGCACAGCAAGAGAGCTAAGTGGTCCGGGCAGACGTGAGAGCAGTCTGGCAATCATCCCGCGGCTCCGATGGCTTCAAAACACTTCATTTTTCGAGTATAGTTCCTGCAACTGTCACAATCTAATTCTGTCGGCTGGGGTCTGGCGCCTAGCAGAATTGGCAAAGGGAGTATGTGGCAGCGTCATCAATGAGGGGAGGAGACGGACATGTCGGAAGACAACGCCGCAAGGCGGAAAGTCCATTGGAAGAAGACGTCACGCTTGACGTACATCGTCCTTGCTATCTGGTTCACTTTTGGATTCATCGTACCTTGGTTCGCCAAGGAACTTGACGCCTTTTCGTTCCTTGGATTCGAACTGGGCTATTACATGATCGTCCAAGGCTCGCTCATCGTTTTTGTTCTGCTGATCATTGTTCAAACATGATCCAGGACAAAATCGATGATGAATACGACGCCGGCGAATCGTTGGAGGGCTCGTCATGAGTAACAAAAGTTCAAGTTTCATCGATAATCTGGGTAAGGTGTATGCGCTGTACACCCTAGGTTTCCTCGCGTTTTTCGCCCTCATGGCAGTTCTGGAATCCTTTGGCGCCGGCGCGCGTCTGATTGGTATCCTCTTCCTGCTGTTCACCCTGGTCATCTACGCGGGCATCGGCTGGCTGTCGCGGACGATGGAGGTGGGCGCCTACTACGTCGCGGGCCGGGAAGTACCGCCCGCTGTATCAACGGCATGGCGACGGCGGCGGACTGGATGTCCGGTGCGCCTCGTTTGTGGCGCTGGCCGGCGGCATCTATTTCGGTGGTCACGGCATATCTGGGCTTCGTCGTCGGCTGGACCGGCGGTTACGTGCTGGTGAACGCGTTGATGGCCCCGTACCTGCGCAAGTTCGGCTGCTACACGGTGCCGGACTTCATCGGCACCCGGTATGGCGGCAACATGGCGCGCCTTTGCGCCGTAATCGTGCTGGTGGTTGCGTCGTTCACCTATGTGACGGCGCAGATCAATGCCACGGGCACCATTGCCTCACGTGCTCTGGCCATTCCATTCGAGATTGGTGTGTGGTTCGGACTACTGGGCATCCTGCTCTGCTCCATGCTGGGTGGTATGCGCGGCGTGACATGGACCCAGGTCGCCCAGTACATCGTGCTGATCATCGCCTATCTGGTGCCGGTCATCTGGATGTCCAATGCTCAGGGCTTTGGTATCGTCCCGCATTTTACTTATGGCGAGGCGGCACAACGCATCGCCGAACTGCAAGCTGAATACGGCCTAGAGCCAGCAGCTGCAGCCGCACAGGAGGCTATGGGCAGCCTGAAGGTTCTCACAACACCGCATTTCGACCCCCAGGGCGGGTTTGATTCGTGGAAGTTCGTTACACTTGCCCTGTGCATGATGGCTGGAACGGCATCGCTGCCGCATATTCTCATGCGCTACTTCACGACACCGTCTGTGCGTTCAGCACGCAAGTCGGTGGCCTTTTCGCTGTTCTTCATCTTCCTGCTGTACTTCACGGCGCCGGCCCTTGCCACGCTCACGAAGTTGCAGCTTCTTGATCCCACCCTTGCAACGGCGGTCATCGGCCAATCGGTCGAACATGTCCTGAGCCTGGAGTGGATCCAGAACTGGATGGAAGTCGGGATGGTCGGCATTGTCGACTCCAACGGCAACGGAACGGTTCAGCTCAACGAGTTCTTCATGCGGCCCGACATTGTCGTGCTGGCGACCCCAGAGATCGCCGGTCTGCCGTATGTGATTTCCGGCCTTGTCGCCGCCGGTGGCATGGCAGCAGCCATGTCGACTGCCGACGGCCTGCTGCTGGCGATCGCGAACGCGCTGAGCCACGATCTCTACTACAAGATCATCGACCCGCAAGGCGGAAACGAAGCAGCGCCTTGATGGTGGCCCGTATCCTGCTGCTGGTGATCGGGGCGGCGGCGTGCGCGCGGTTGCCAGTCCCTGCAAGCTGACCGGGATCCTGGGCGCGGTGGCCTGGGCGTTCTGCTTCGCCATGTTCGGGGCTGTTCTTCCCGCTGGTCCTCGGCGATCTGGTGGAAGACGGGCGAACCGACGCGGGCGCGGTAGCCGGCATGGCAGCTCGGCTTTGGTCGCCGGTTCGGCGTACCTCTACTACGTCTACACCGGTGGCGATCCGCTCATGGATGGGCATCGACCACCTGCGGTTCGGCATGATCGGCATGCGCCGGTTAGCCCTGGTCGCGATGGTCGCGGTGTCGCTCATGACGCCAGAGCCTGATGCAGAGATCCAGGCCATGGTTGACGAGACCCGTATCCCGACAGGCGATACGATCCTGGCCGAAAACCACTAGTTGGCCGGAAACTGACATTCGGGGCAGGGTGGAAACGCCCTGCCCCGTTTTTTTTTTTACCCACGAAAGATCAAAGAAAGCCCGGTTTCATGGAAAGCCTTGCCAGCGTTCTACCCTGGTGGATTGTCGCCCTCGACTACCTCCTTGGCATCATCATGTGGACCCTGATCGGGCGGGCCGCCATGAACCTCTTTCTGCCCATCCAATCAGATTTCTTCTTCATGAAAGCCTTCGTGAAGATGACCGATCCGTTCCTTATGGCGTTCAAGCCGATCACGCCGGGTTTTCTGGTCGCGCCTCTGATCCCGCTCTATGTCGCTTGGTTCTTCTTCATCATCCGCTTCTACATCGTGCCCTGGGTCCTGGGATATTCGGTTCTTGGCATGCTCTCCTTCCCACTCGAAGGCGAGGTTGCCGCGCTTATATGGGACATGTTCGGGTCTACATCAGCACCGCAATGATTGCGAATCGTTCTCACTTTGACTAAACAAAACCGGCATCAACGCGGGAGAACGCCATGCCGTCGGATCCAAATCGCTTTCAGGATGTCATAAGCTCAGAAGAAGAGATTCGGGCCGTCCTGGGAGACGTTTATCCCGGCGCCGATACCAAGGTCATCGACCATCTCGATGACATCTGCCAGATGTTCATCGAACGCTCACCCTTCTCCGTGATTGCCTCGGGCGGTGGCACGGGCGATGTCGATCTCTCACCCAAGGGCGACCCTGCTGGTTTCGTGAAAGTGCTGGACGCCCATACGCTGGCCATCCCCGACCGCCCCGGCAACAACCGGCTAGACACCTTCCGCAACATCCTGCGGGATCCCAAGATTGGTATGATCTTCCTGGTTCCCGGCCGCAAGGACACGCTGCGTGTCGGCGGGCGTGCCCAGATTGTCCGCGATCAGACCCTGCGTGATTCCATGGCAGTCCAGGGCAAGGTCCCGGACTTTGCCATTGTCGTGCATGTCGAACGCGCGTTTTTCCACTGTGCCAAATGTGTTGTCCGCTCGAACCTGTGGAACCCGGACCAGTGGCCCGATCTCACCGGCGTTCCCAGCCTGGCGGCTGCCATCGTCCAGCATGCAAAACTGAAGATGGACGTGCAAAAACTGGATGACGCGCTCACCGATGATGAGACAACCGGACTCTACTGAAACATTTGAAACGTCAAACGCGCTGAAACAGCCTTCAACAGAAACATGACAAGGGCAATCTCCTCCTCAGACGCAACAACGAACAGGAGCAGGATCATGTTTTCACGTACCTTCAATTCAATGGCTCGCACAATCGGCCAGATTCACCATTACAACCGTGCAAATCGCCGCATGGCCGCTCTTGGCCGCATGGACCCCCGCACGCTGCAAGACATCGGCGTCGAACCGTCCAGCATCCCCTCCATTGCTTTGGAGCTGGCGGCACGGCCCAGAGGCGCAAAGTTGCGCCGCGCCGCATGAACCAGGCAAGTCTGGTTGACACATAAAGCCCGGCAGGACGCATCTGCCGGGCTTTTTCTTTGCCTGTCGCATACCGCGGAGCGTCCACCACAGCCCTGCCGTCACACCAGACAACCTTCCAAGAAAAACAGCCTACCGAAACAAGATCGAAACAAAGTTCCCGTTTCAGAGAAACCTGACAGAAACGTGACGCCTCTAAGTTCACTCCTGTCGCGAAACACCATTCGCATTCAGATCAACGAGGCAATCATGACCAACACGACCTACATACCAACTCCCGGCAGCACGATCGCCGTGCACAACTCCGGCCGTGGCGAACCGGTCGTATTCCTCCACAGTTCGGCCAGCAATGCCGGACAATGGCGCAACGTCATCGACCGCATGGACCATGCCTTCCACTGCCAGGCCGTTGACCTTCCAGGTTACGGCGCCAGCACACCATGGGCCGGGCAAGGCCGCCGCACTCTTGCCGCGGACGCCGAGATTGTTGCGCGCATCGCACGTGATCTTGACCGGCCGGTGCACCTCGTCGGCCACTCCTTTGGCGGTGCCGTCGCCCTTGCTGCAACACTCGAGCACACCCACACCGTTGCCAGCCTGACAGTCATCGAGCCGGTTTCCTTTCATCTCCTGGGCAATGCTGGCGACGAGAACCACGACGCTGTCACACAACTGCGCGACACGGTGTTCGAGGGACTTTGCTCGGGTGATCGAAACAGAGCGATGGGTTGTTTCATTGACTACTGGAACGGCACCGGCACCTGGGCATCGTTGTCTCACGATCGCCAGGAACGCTTCACCAAACACCTCGACCGCATTGTTCTGGAATTCACGGCAGCATTCGAAGCGCCATACACGCGAAGCGACTATTGCTCGATCCAGGTATCTACGACCGTGATCTCCGGTGTCCTGTCACCACGACCTGCCCGCCATTTGTGCAGCACGTTCGCAGAAGCACTGCCGCAAGCATGGCTACACATGGTTACCGGCGCCGGCCACATGCTCCCCATCACGCATCCGCACGAAACCGTCGCCTTGCTGCGGCGCCACCTCACGACCTTGTCGGCATCCCGGCAACAAGCATCAGAACGGTCACAGGCCGCCTGAACCCAACCACACGAACATCAAACCCTGAATACAGAGGAATCCATCATGACCACCAAACACCATCCCCAGACCATGGCACTCCACGAGGCCTTTCGCGCCGACCCTGCTACCGGCTCTGTCGCGGTGCCGATTTATCAGACCACCAGCTACGATCTTGAAAGCACAGAACGTGCTTCGCGTCTCTTTGGGCTTGAAGAGCTCGGCAACATCTATTCACGTATCATGAACCCGACCTGCGACGTTCTCGAACGACGCATGGCAGCTCTCGAAGGCGGCGTTGCAGCGCTCGCCGTTGCTTCCGGTCAGGCAGCCGTCAACCTTGCGCTCCAGAACATCACCCATGCCGGCGACAACATCGTTTGTTCGTCAAACCTTTATGGCGGCACCTGGAATCTGTTTGCCAATACCTTTCCGACCATGGGAATCGAGGTTCGCTTTGTGGACCCAGGCGATCCGGAAGGGTTTCGGCAGGCTGCCGATGACCGGACACGCGCGTTCTTTGCTGAAACGCTCCCTAACCCCAGCCTTGAGGTGTTCCCCATCGCCGAGGTGGCAGAAATCGGTGAAGAGCTCGGTATTCCGCTGATTGTCGACAACACGGCCGCGCCCCTGATCTGCCGTCCCTTCGACCATGGCGCGCATGTCGTTGTCTATTCGGCAACCAAATACATCGGTGGCCATGGCACCTCGATCGGCGGTCTTGTTATCGATGGCGGGACGTTTGATTGGGACAAACATGCCGACCGCTTCCCCATGCTGACACAGACCGACCCCAGCTATCACGGCGCCGTCTGGACCGAGGCAACCCGACCCATGGGGCCCGTGGCCTACATCATGAAGGCACGTTGCACGCTTCTGCGCGACGTCGGGTACGCCATGAGCCCGTTCAACGCCTTCGCGTTCATTCAGGGTTTGGAAACACTTCCCCTGCGCATGCGCGAGCACTGTGCAAACGCAGCCGCACTGGCAGAACATCTGTCGGGTCACCCCGATGTCGAACGTGTCATCTATCCAGGCCAGATGGAGGGCCTGGGACGTGCGCGTGCGGAACGTTACCTCAGTGGGGGTTTTGGTGGGCTCTTGGGCGTTGAGCTTCGCGGCGGATCAGATGCCGGACGCGCCTTTATCAATGGCCTGCAGCTTGTTCATCACGTCGCCAACATTGGAGATGCCAAGACACTGGCCATTCACCCGGCATCAACGACCCATTCACAGCTCAACACGCAGGAACAACTCGCCGCGGGTGTTACGCCAGGTTACGTGCGCCTTTCGGTCGGCATCGAACATGTCGGGGACATCATCGCTGACATCGACCAGTCGTTGGATAGCACCACCACCATCGCTCAGGCCGCCTGAACATCGAAACACCGGGAGTGCTCTTGCACTCCCGGTGTCACTTAAGGGGAACAGCATCATGCCAATACGCTTGCCAGGCGAACTGCCAGCCATCAAGGCCTTGCACCAGGAAAACATCACGGTTCTACCGGCTCTACGTTCAGGCCTGAAGGACCTGCGCGTGCTCCTGGTCAATCTGATGCCTGAAAAGGAAACAGCCGAGGTTCAGTTTTCACGGCTCCTGGGAGCAGGTGACCATGTCGTCGATCTCACGCTGACCCATGCACCCGGGCATCACTCGCGCACGACGGCCCAGGAGCATCTCAAACGTTTCTACACGCCCTGGCGCGAAGTTGCCCATCAGCACTTCGACGGCATGATCGTGACCGGCGCACCAGTCGAACATCTTGACTATGACCAAGTGGACTACTGGCCCTGGTTCGAGGCGCTTGCCTCATGGAGCAGGTCCCATACCCACAACTCGCTCTTTGTTTGCTGGTCGGGGCAGGCCTTGCTGAAACACCACTACAACATAGACAAGGCGGATCTGGAGCAAAAGGCCTTCGGCATCGACCAGCAGGAGATAGCCAACCAGACACATGCCCTGACACGAGGCCTGCCAAAGACATTCTCTGTGCCCGTCTCTCGTCGCTCAACCATCCGGAATGTTGACCTTCAACGTCAGCCCGGCCTCAAGATTCTGGCCAGATCGGACCGGAGCGGAGCCTACATCGTGGATGATCCGTTGAATCGGGCTACCTGCCTGTTCAATCACATCGAGTATGACGCCGCTTCACTGCATGACGAGTACTTCCGAGACCTCGAGGCAGGAACATCTACAACGCCAGCCCGATTCCAGTGCCTATTCCAACTTCCTTGGTCGTGAACAACGGCTCGAAAATTCGCCTCTGCATGTCGACAGAGACACCCGGACCGTTGTCTTTGACCTTCAAGACGACCTCGCGGCTTCGCTTCAGATAGCGCGTTGAGATCTTCAACTTTCGTTCGCCTTCGACCTCTTCCAGTGCATGCTGCGCATTGACTAGAAGATTGATCAGAACCTGACGCAGCTGGTCGGGATCTCCGTGGATCACCGGCAGTTCATCACTCAGCTGCAATTGCACGGTGACATCACTGGACCGCAGAGCATAAGCGGTCATCTCAAGGGCGCCTTCAACCAGCTCATTGATCTCGGTTTCGGCACTTCGCGTGGGCTGTTGACGTGCCATGGCAAGGAACGCCTTAACGATTCGTGCACAGCGGTCTGCTGCACTGCCAATCTTCTCGGCTCTCTCCCGGGTCTTTGCGTCTACCGCAGTCTCACTGAGCATCAATGCCTGACCGACCAGAACAGAAAGCGGATTGTTCAACTCATGCGCAATGCCCGCCAGAAGCTCACCCAGGGCACTCAGTTTTTCGCTCTGATAGAGCGCCTCCTGCTGACGCGCCATCTCTGCTTCAATCTCGTGCTGTCGGGTCAGGTCATCAGTGGCAAAGACAATGACTTCTTCACCCTCAAACTCCACCAGACGCGCCGTCAGTGAAGCTGGAAACTCCGACCCATCGGCACGCAGGGCTTCAATCTGAAAGTCGTCAACAAACCCGTCCCTCTTGAGAATCTCGACATACACCTCGCGCTGTCTAGGTGACTTGAAATTACTGATTGCATGCGCGGGCTTGCCATCCAGTCCGCGCTGGAAAAGTTGTTTGGAAGCCGGGCTCTCATAGATGACAAAACCATCGTCCAACCGGGTCATGCCAAATGGCAGGGGGCAGGCATTCATCAGGCTCAGGATAAAGGCGTTACTGTTACTTGCAGCTTCTTCGGCAGCCTTGAGCGTTGTGATGTCGCTGCACAACGCCGCGATACCACCGTCTGAAGTTTTCTGGCGCGTAACCTGCCACCAGTCACCAGACCTCAGCTTGACTTCAACCGGAGCGCCCAGGGTCTGCGTCAATGCCTCGGTCAGAGATTCCGGGCCATCAATCGCCTCTCCCGCAACGCTCTCGACCTTTTCTGTAAGCAGATGAATCATATCTGCGCGGTTCAGGCCAACAAGCTGTTCTGGCTCAAGCCCATAAATCTGAGCAAAGGCCCGGTTACAGACCGCATAGTCGCCTTCCTTGTCCAGCACGGAAAACCCGTGCGGCAGGCTATCAACGGCGTCCTGCAACAACTGAACGGCCCTTTGGCTTCGTTGGTCTGCCTCAACCCGTTCTGAAATGTCGCGTATCTCCGCAACGAACTGCGTATCACCATCAATCTCGATCCGCGAGAAGGCCAGCTCGACGGGTATCAGGTGACCATCGGCATGCAGCGCTTCTGTTTCAATTTTCTGGCCGATCAGGCTGCTTTCACCGGTCTCGACACACCGGGTAAATCCATCATGATGCCGGCCACGTAGATGCTCAGGAACAATGAGATCGGCCACGGGTTTGCCCAAAACAGCGTCAAGACTGTGCCCGAACAGTGCTTCGGCAGAGGGGTTGAATCCAACGATCATACCTCTGACATTCACGGAAACGATGCCCTGCTGCGAGGCTTCGACAATGGCGTAATTGAAAGCCTGCGTTCGGCGCAGCGCCAGCTCGGTCTCTTTTTCTGCAGTAACCTCAACCATACACCCGACACACTCATGGGGCCGGTTCCCATCGCGCGGCAACAGACGTACTTCATCGCGAAACCAGAGCCAGTCTCCCGATGCAGAACGCATACGGTAGGTTTCATAGGCCTTGCCGGTTTCCTTCAGTTTGGCCAGCATCTTCATGTAGCTGTCCAGGTCATCGGGATGCATCAGACTGTAACCAAATTCCCGGTCGTCATAGAACAGGTCCTGTTCGTAGCCGATGATGTCCTTCATGTTGTTGCTGACAAAATGCCTGGGGGCGTCAGGACCGTGCTCACCTTCATACTTCTCCAGCGCGGAGATATAGAAAACCGCCCGCGATTGAGAGATTGCAAAGTCGACGAGCGCCTGTGCGGGCGGTCGATGTGGAGCGGCAGCAGGTTCCGTATTTGTCACGCTGGGTAAATCCTCTTGTGCTGTACGGTCGGACCGACCGTACAGCACAAGAGTTGCAAACCTATGTTTCAGTCCCAAGACACCTAATGTTTCAATTGTTTCAGGCGCCGGAGTCCGGCTGAAACAAACTTCAGTGTTTGCCCGCAAGAACGAGGCCTGTGGCCTCGTTGGTTGCCAGGGTAAGGGCGCGCATATCTTCGGGTTCCAGGTTGTGCAGGTTGGTCTTGCCCGTACAACGCGCCATCATCGAGGCTTCGCCCGATGCGGCTTTCAGGATGTTGTGAACCGCATGGCCACGCTCTTCCTCGGAATAGTCCGGCGCAAAGGCCAGTTCGTGATCGCCCACGATCTCACCACCAGCGGCCAGCGCCAGGGTCATGCCCATCACAACGGACTTTGCACCCATGCCGATGATCTTTGCCGCGTCCGTGCCCGAGCGCATACCGCCGAACCAGAGGATGTCGATTTCCTCTTCCATGTTCAGGCGCCGCAGGATCGTGATCGTCTCACGCATCATGCTGAGGTCGGGCGGGCCAGCCAACTCAGGCCAGTCACGGCCCACGGCAGAGCTGCCATTGACCAGAAGCACATCGAACTTGTTTTCCAGCCCGAACACGATGGCATCTTCCAGGGCTTCATGGTGCGAGACCGAAATTCCCAGGAGTTGATTCTCGTGCAGGCGCGTTACGTTCTGCGGTGCTTCAAAGCGCGGTCCGACAACATGGATCTGGCCTGCTGCCTCAGCACTGGGAGCAATCTGACCCGGCAACACAAGCTGCAGCCATGGCGTGTCGTCATTCAGGGGCTGAACCCCGATATAGCCGCCAGACGAGCCTTTAAGGCCGATCGCAACACCATCCTTCACAGACGCGGGAGCGTTGTCGAAGCCGGTCGCAAAGAACGGTTGTTCAATCTCCATGCGCCCGAACCCAAGGTCGGTCGAAACCCGGCAGGCTTCACGATAGGGGTCGATCACAAGGCGTGACAGGTTGGCGGGCAAAAAGACCAGGTCATCGACGGTCGCCGGGCGGTCTTCGGGGAATGGGTTTTCCCTGTGGCGCATCCGCTTGGCGAGCATCTTGGCCTGGCGCGCCACATCGGTCTTGTCCATGCGGGCCATCAGGAAGATGTCCTCACGGTTCTGCACGGAGTAATCGGCAGATCCGGTTTCGGCATCGCAGCGATAACACCGCGCGGCCTCGTCACGTGCTTCTTCCCAGGTATAGGTCGATTCAATCTCGGGAAACTCGACCGGGTTTTCGCCGACACCGTGGAACTCGGGATGATGCAGAGCATTGATCTCCCAGTTGAGGTCCTGGGCTACCGGTACGCGGCGCGTACGCCAGGGGGTGCGGTAGGTCACCGGTGCCTCGTCACCATCGAGGAACGAACGGACGTAATAAGCAACACGCTGGCCATGGCTCATCGCCATCACGATGGTCGAGCCACCAAAGGCACCATCACCGGCGGCAAACACCTTGGGGTCGCCCGTGCGCATGTTGTCCCATTCGGTGTTGACCCGGTCGGACCCCATCAACGCCTTGGTCGATGCATCGTCACAATCGCCAAACTGGCCAACAGCAGCAATCACCATGCCACAGTCGATGTCATGCTCGGACCCGGCAATCGGCTCGGGCCGGCGGCGGCCATCGGCATCGGGCTCACCCATACCGGTCTGCACACAACGCAGCTTCAGATTGTCATCACCATCGGCAATCACTTCGACCTGCTGGGTGTTGTAGACAAACTCGATGCCTTCCTCGACGGCGCCCTGCAGCTCGATCTTGCGTGCAGGGATTTCATCGGGACCACGGCGATAGACCACCTTGACGTGTTCACAACCTGGCAGCCGCAGTGCTGCGCGGCAGGCATCCATGGCAACGTCGCCGCCGCCGATCACAACAACTTCCTTGGGCATCTGGGGGCGTTCACCGCTGTTGATGCGACGCAGGAACTCCACGCCATCAACAACGCGGCTATCGGCCTCGCCGGGAATGCCCATCTTCTTGCCCCACCAGGAACCGATGGTCAGCACCACGGCATCGTGACGCTCCTTCAGCTCTTCCAGCGAGACATCCCGGCCAAGGCCGGTATTGGTATGGATCGTCAGGCCCGGGCAGCGCGCCATCAGGCGGTTCATATCTTCTTCAATCGTGCCGACAGGCAGGCGGAAGGCAGGGATTCCCCAGATCATCATACCGCCGGGGCGGTCGGTCATCTCATAGACATCAACCTTAAACCCGGCCACAGCCAGATCATGCGCAGCGACCAGACCGGCAGGTCCGGCGCCCACGATACCAATGCTCTGCTGGCGCGTGACCGGTGCCGCTTCGGGCTTCCAGGTCGCACCCAGTTTTTCCATCACGAACCGCTTCAGGTTCCTGATCTGCAGCGCACCATCACTGGCCTCACGACGGCAGGCCGGCTCACAGGGTGCATCGCAGACACGCCCACAGATCGAACTGAACGGATTGGTTGCCGTGATCGCTTCGAACGCTTCGTCAAACTGACCGTTCCAGATGTAGCCGATATAGGACGGCGCATCCGTGCCCACGGGGCAAGCAATCTGGCAGGGCGCGGGAACATAGTGTTTGTCGCCTGTTGCACCGATCTGTTCGGTCGGCATCAGGTTGGCGCTGTTGTCGCTCATGATGGTCTCTCTCAGCCCGCTTCCTGGAATACGTCGGCATTCCGGCGTTCGGGTTCATAGGGCAATCCGGTGATTTCAGCCGCTTCGGGCGTCAGAGCGACAAGATCGTCGCGTGACAGGCCGGTCACGTTGCTGTGGCCCAGGGCCTTGGTGATTGCGGCGATCTGCCAGCGCACGCTCTCGAGGAACGTGTAGATGTGCTGGGCCTCGACCTTTGATTTGTAGCGTTTCTCGTGCTCAGGGTCCTGCGTCGCGATGCCGGTCACACACTGGCCGACATGGCACTGCATGCAGGCAATACAGCCACCTGCAATGATCGCTGCCGTGCCCAGCGCAATCGCATCGGCACCCAGGCACAACCCCTTCACCGCTTCGATGCCGTCGCGGATACCACCCATCAGGACGATCTCTAGGTCATCGCGCCGCCCGATACTGGCCAGCGCTGTTTCAGCCTCACAGATCGCGGCAAGCGTGGGGATACCGACATACTCCATGACCTCGGCACCACCGGCACCGGTCGAACCCTGCATGCCGTCAAGTTCCACGAAATCGAAGCCGTCCTTGACCGCGATCTTGATGTCATCATGGATACGGCCCGCGCCCAGCTTGACACTGACGGGCAGGCGATAGCCTGTTGCCTCACGCAGTTCCTCGATCTTGATGACCAGATCATCGGCACCCAGAATATCGGGATGGCGCGAAGGAGAACGCAGGTCGATACCGGCGGGAATGCCGCGGATATCCGCCAACTCCTTGGTCACCTTCTTAGCCATCAACTGACCGCCAAAACCCGGCTTCGCGCCCTGGGAAATGTAAATTTCCAGGCCATCGGCACGGTTCATGTCGTGAATATTCCAGCCAAGACGTCCACCCAGCATCTGGAAGATCAACTGACCCGCCGCATCGCGCTGGGCGTCACTCATGCCGCCTTCACCTGTATTTTCGGCAATGCCAGCCATGCCTGAAGCAATGGCGATGGCCTGCTTGGCCGAGCGCGACAACGCGCCGTAGCTCATCGGAGCAATCAGTACCGGCATCGTGAGATCAAGGGGGTTGGCGCCGTTCTTGCCGCCGATCTTGGTCCTCATCTCGACATCGCCAACGGGATCATCACCGATCGCAGCCATAGAGATGTCTTTTCTGAACGCGATATCGGAGAGGTGCGGCAGTTCACGTGCTCCGCCGTAACCACGCACGCGATAACGGCCAATCTGCGACTTGATATAGACATCTTCCTGGATCTTGCGGTTCCAGTAGTCGCTGTCGCCCGAGAAGTTGAAGTACGGGATCGAACGCATTTGGCGCTCGGACGTGCTGTAACGCAGCTTCTTGCCCGCGTTGACGACTTTCTGAAACGATCCCTTGAACGGAATCTCATAGCGATCCAGGAATTCGCGAATTTCGTCGACTTCAGCACTGTCGATATCGGTCACTTCGGCGTCCGAACCCAGGGACGTCAGGTTGCCGCCCAGGAAGATCTCGCCGCCGGACATATCCTCGCCCAACCGTTCGCCGGATTCACCCAGGATGATCATGCGCCCGCCATACATCATGTAGCCGGCCATGAAATTGGCATTACCACAGCAAAGCAGCGTGCCTTTTTTCATCACCTGACCGGCACGGCTGCCCATGTTGCCCTTGATGACAAGATCGGCGCCGCGGATCGCAACACCTGCAATCGCACCGGCATTACCACCGACCACAACGGACCCCTGGTACATGTTGTCGGCGACACCCCACCCCACGTTACTTTCCACATGGAAGCGCGGTGTGTCGGTCAGCCCGGCCAGGAAATATCCCGCCGAACCGCGTACGTGAATGTCCACGGGGTGGATGACGCCCACACCGATATGATGGCGCGCATCGGGATTAAGAACCTCGATGCTCTCACCTTGCGCTGCAGCTTCCCGGATCCGCTCGTTGGCCTCGCGGATCTCCAGGTCATTCAGATCGATCGTGACCATGTGTTGTAACTTCCCGGCGGTGGTTCACGGGTGTCAAGTGCCTGCCCGGGGAACAACCGGTTCAGCGACACCTCTTCGGATGCAATGGCGATGAGATCATCGTTCTCGAACATGATCATCGGCTTGGCGGCCAGACGATCCTTGGCGTAACCGATCTCGTCCTTGGTCGAAACCAGGAAGGAAAAGGTCCCGTCCATGTCGTCGATCGAGGTCTTGAGCGCCTCTTTCAGCTCGATACCCTGGCTCATCTTGTCGGCCAGATAAACAGCCAGCAATTCGCTGTCGTTGTCAGTCGCGAATTCGAAACCGCGGCGCTCAAGACGGCGACGCATCTTCCAGTAATTCGTGATCTGGCCGTTATGCACGATAGCGACGTCGGAGAAACCGGTCGCCCAGAACGGATGCGATGCTTCAGGCTCCACATCAGACTCGGTCGCCAGGCGCACATGGCCCAGACCATGAGTGCCCTTGAAGACATGGACGTCGTAAACGTCATCCACATCGTGCGCGCTGCCAATATCCTTGACGATCTCGAGACTCTCGCCAATCGACATGGTCTTGGCAGCATGTTCGACCGCATAGGAGAATTTCTGAAGATCGCCATCGAAACGCACGACCACACGGTAAGCACCGCCGATCCGCTCGTCCTCGACAACTTCCGCGCCATGTTCGGCAAACACCGCTTTCAGGCGCTCAATGGCGTTACCGGCTTCGTTGTCGGTTCCGATATAGAAACGCAGCTTCAGCTGGCCCTTGTGCTGGTCGCCATAAAGGGCGAAGCCAGTGGAATCAGGACCGCGATGCTGGCAACCATCCAGCATGTCGATCAAGGCGCGACCTGTGTCGACCGTGACACCGTCGCGCTTCAACAGGATTCCTGCGATACCGCACATGATTTGTTTCCTCTGATGAAACGAAGTTTCCTGCTCGTATCATCAGCATATACCGATTCATGGATGCCGTTGCAATGGAATAGAGATGATTTGGGCCATTCGGGCGGGAGTTGGAAACAGGCTTCTGGCGCGAACCCAAACACCGCCATAAACTCCTGTACGAATCAGCAGAACGTTTCAGGGGGCTTGGACGATGGAGTTGGGAGACATTCTGGTCGCACAGGAGTTGGTGACGACCGAAGAACTTTCGAAAGCCGGTGAGTATCAGCGTGAGAATGGCGGCCGTCTGGGCGATGCCCTGGTTGCCGTCAACATACTGAGCCAGGAGCAGGCCACAGCAGCCATTGCTGCGATTCCCCCTGCCCCCAACAACATTGCCGATACCGGACTTGATCCCGTGTTCCTGCTCCAACTCTTCATCAAGGGCATGTTTGCAGAGAACCTTGAGCTTCCCTCCCAGTTCGGCGAAGCCCTGTGTCTTCCAGCCAACGTCATCAGCCAGCTTGTTGCCGAAGCGACCGAACGAAAATTCATCGAAAGCTCAGGCGCAGCCGAAGCAGCCGCCGGCAGTGCACTTCAAGAGATGCGTTATGGCCTTACCAAGGCCGGCCGCGAGTTCGCCGTCGAGGCGATGAACCAGAGCCAGTATTTTGGCCCCGCGCCGGTGCCAATCGAAACCTTCTGCAACTAGGTTCTCAAGCAGAAGGTCGGCGGTGAAACCGTCAACCGGGCGATGATGGAAGAAGCGTTCAAACACGTCGTCATCCCCGACCGTCTGCTGACCCGCCTGGGCCCGGCCATCAACTCGGGCACCGCGCTCCTGTTGTATGGGCCTGCGGGCAATGGCAAGACGACCATTGCCGAGATCATCGGCAAGATCTTCAAGGCCGTCATCTACATCCCCCATTGTTTTGTCGCCGAAGGTCAGATCGTGAAGGTCTACGATCAGACCGTGCACGAGCCTGTCCCCAGTCTGGGTGACACCGGCGTGGTGCGCGGTTTGCGGCGCGAGCGGTTTGATAAGCGCTGGGTAGCCTGCAGCAGACCGCTGATCATCACCGGTGGTGAACTCTCCATCGAAATGCTGGACCTGAAGTTCAATTCACTCGCGAAATTCTATGAAGCACCGCTCCACATCAAGGCGCTTAACGGCACGTTCCTGATCGATGATTTCGGACGCCAGAGGGCCTCCCCGTCAGAAATTCTCAACCGCTGGATCGTGCCGCTCAACAGCCGTATCGATTTCCTGTCGTTCCACACCAGCAAGGCGATCGAGCTGCCCTTTGATGAACTCGTCATCTTCTCAACCAACCTGCACCCCAACGACCTGATGGACCCCGCGTTCCAGCGCCGGATTGCCTACAAGCTGGAAACGGTGGAACCACCAGTCGATCTCTTCCGCAAGGTGTTCGAGGGCATGGCTGCCAGCAAGGGCATGACGCTGACCGACGAGGTCTTCAACCAGGTCATGCGCATCATCGAGGAAAACGAGGCACAGCTCGCCTACTTCCAGCCGAAATTCGTCATCGAACAGGTCATGGCGTCCTGTAAGTTCGAAGATATGGAACCTCAGTTCACGCCCGAGAATGTCGAGGATGCGCTACTCAACCTTTTCGTGAAGGCGCCCGAAAGCAAGATGTTCGGGGTCGCACGAGACTGATTTCAGGTGTGATCACCGTACCCAAGGAACTCATTGCTGCTGCAACCTGTTGATCTCAGGATGTGACGAACCACTTCATAACTGAGCGCAGGTTTCATCATCAGGAGTGCACCATGAAGAAGTCATTAGTTTCTGCGGCCGCAGCGGCCGCCTTTCTTGCGGCAGCTGCACCGGCGGCCTTCGCTGACGACCACGAAACCGATACGGCCAGCGCAGGTTACCTGCGTTGCGACGTCGAAGGGTCCGTCAGCTTCATCTTCGGGTCGACGCGTGATGTCAGCTGCAAGTTCGAGCCCGCAGGTGGCGAAATTCAGCACTACACCGGCGAGATCGAACGTTACGGCATCGATATCGGCTATCTCGAAAGCGCCGTTATGATCTGGGGTGTTGTCACGGCTGGTGAAGACCTTCCTGAAGATGGTCTGGCCGGCAAGTATGCTGGTGTGAGTGCCGAGATTGCTGCCGGCTATGGCATTGGCGCGAATGCCCTTGTCTTCGGTGAAGAATCGATTGCTTTGCAGCCGCTGTCTGTTCAGGGCGGCGAGGGCCTCAACATTGCCGCAGGTGTTGCCCAGCTCACCCTGAAACGGGTGCAGTAAGCCACATCAGCCTGACACAAGACCAAGTTTGAAGGGCCGGACTCCATTTTCGATGTCCGGCCCTTCTAGCATCTGATTCCTGAAGGCAAGCGTTCTTTTGGTGTCTGCGTTTGTTCGTCAGCCCGTTTTGAAGCTGGGGCGCAGGTTCACAGGGGTGTTGCACCAGATAAATGCCGCACGTTTGCTGCCCCCGTTGAAGAGGCGGTGTGACAGTTCGCTCGAGAAGGCATAGCTGTCGCCGGCTTCCAGAACAAAGGTTTCACCTTCAATGGTAAGTTCGATACTGCCTTCCAGGATGTAACCTGATTCTTCGCCTTCGTGGCTATAGGCGTCGTCACCTGTCGAGCCTTCTGGCTCCAGGGTCGTCAGGCCCATGGCCTGACTGCCTTCCAGATTGGGCGAAAGCAGGTAGTCCTTCATGCCCAAATAATCGGTATAACCAAGGTCGCTATAGGCTAGGCGCCGGCGGCTATTCTTGCGCACGATATAACGCTGCTCGCGCGGGTCAGCGTTTTCATCAGCGGGGTAGAACCAGCCAATCTGCACGCCCAGCGCGTTACTGATGGTCTGGAGCATCACGTGTGATGGTTTGGTAATATCGCGTTCGACCTGGCTCAGATATCCGATCGATTTGCCGGTTCGTTCTGAAAACGCAATCAGGGTCAGACCCTTGACCTTGCGAAGCGCCCGAATTTCCGCGCCCAGCGACCAGGAATCCTCTGACTCTTCATGGGTAACAGCGTGAACCACGAGTTTTGCTTCCAACTATCGAACTGGTCCGGCCATCGTAGCCTCGCACCGGCCTGAAACAAAGGAACTTCACATCCAGTCCGGTTCAGTCTCCAGCACCGTGGCGTCGCCGTCTGCCGTGGTCTTGAGCCAGGCACGCGCTGGCTCCAGTTCGTACGCCACCATGTAACGCATTGCCTGGATCTTGCCGCGGTAGAATGCCGCGTCATCGGTTGAAACTTCGTTCCCCAGCGCGCGACCGGCGATCGCCGCCTGTCGCAACCACAGGGCGGTCACAACGATGTGCCCGAACCCGTTCAGAAAAGGCGTTGCACTGGCAAGCGCGGCTGCAATCCGACCTTCCCCCAATCGCACCTTTGTGGCCTCGAGCGCAGAGCCGACCTCCCGCCATGCGTCCCGGACCGCCAAGGCCTCATCAGCAAATCCAGCGTCTTCTGACTCGGATGCCATGACCTCGATTTCGCGGGACAGCGCGTCAAAACAGGCACCATCGTCCATCACCGCCTTGCGCCCCAGAAGATCGAGGCCCTGGATACCCTGGGTACCTTCATGGATGGGATTCAGCCGGTTGTCGCGATAGAGCCGCTCAACGGGAAAGTCGCGGGTGTAGCCATAACCACCATGAACCTGTATCGCGAGCTTGTTGGCTTCCAGACAGAACTCACTGGGCCAGGCTTTCGCCACTGGCGTGATGATGTCCAAAAGACGCTTGGCATGCCGCCGAGCTTCTTGGTTCTCCGCAGTCTTTTCATTGTCGACGATCATGCCGCACCACAACCCCAACGCCAGACCACCTTCGAGATAGGCCTTTTGCTGCAGCAGCATCCGCCGGACATCAGGATGTTCGATGATGGGGATCGGAGGCGTCGTCGGGTCACGGCCATCCAGCGGCCTGCCCTGCTTGCGCTCCCGCGCATAGCTCAACGCGTGGAGGTAGCCCGAATAGCCCAACATCGTGGCGCCCAGGCCAACCCCGATCCGTGCCTCGTTCATCATGTGGAACATGGCGATCAGGCCTCGGTGCGGTTCACCCACCAGCTCACCGATGGTCTCGCCGTTCTCGCCGAAATTGAGCAGGCAGTTGGTAATGCCGCGATAACCCATCTTGTGGTTCAGGCCCGCAAGTTCGATGTTGTTCCATGCGCCGGGATTACCATCGTCATCCAGCCGATACTTGGGCACAACAAACAGCGAGATTCCCTTCACGCCTGGCGGTGCATCGGGAAGTTTGGCCAGTACAAGCTGCACGATGTTCTCTGAAATCTCCTGCGCGCCACCCGAGATCCACATCTTGTTGCCCTTGATCGCATACGTGCCGTCACCCCGCGGCGTGGCACGCGTGCGGATATCGGCCAAAGACGAGCCAACATCGGGTTCGCTCAGGCACATGGTGCCAAAGAACCGCCCCTCGTTCATGGGCATCATGTAGCGGCGTTTTTGATCTTCGGTGCCGTGCGCCTCTAAAAGATTGGCGGCCGCACGTGTCAACAGAAGATATCCCGTCGTCGAGACATTCGCGCCTTTGAAGAGCGCGGCGCAGGCCTGACCGATCGTAAACGGCAGCTGCATCCCGCCCAGGTCTTCGCTCACGGTGGAAGCAAAGAAACCGGCATCACGCAATTGCACCAACGCAGCCCCGGTTTCGGGAATCTGCACCACCTTACCGTCGACGACGTGGGGCTCCTCAACATCGGACTTGGCGGCATGAGGCTGCAGCTGTTCATCAGCCAGCCGGAACGCCAGATCGATCACGGCATCAAACGAAACACGATCATGCATGGCGTACCGGTCACGCTGAGCCAGCCCACCAGCATCAAGCATTTCATAAAGCAGAAACTGCAGGTCGCGCCTGCTGCACACGGTCGACATCAGGTTTCCTCAGACAACTAGAAACAGCCAGACCCGATGGCGCACGTCCGGCTCACCGCCCGGCATGCCCTGGAACGGCTCACTCACAGAAACCTGTTTCCAAAGGCCCTCTTCCTTCATCCGCTCAAACGTTTCAAGAAAGCCAGGCGGTGTTACGTCATGACGTAACGTGAAGCAGATCGCTCCACCCGGCTTCACGATCCGGATCAACTCGTCGAAACCTTCAGGCGGGGCATGTCCAGGTGTGAAGACGCCTGCGCTCAGCACCGCATCATAGCTGTCGGTCGCATAGTCCAGCGGCTCGCCCAATACTCCGACCCGGACGTCACGGTAGATTCCGTGTTCCCGCGCAATCTCGAGCATGTCCAGGGAAAGGTCCATCGCATCCAGTGTCGGGAAACCGGCGTCACGCGCGGCCAGGCCCACCGCGCCGGTCCCGGCACCGGCATCCAGGATCGCGGCCTCATCCTTCAGCAACGGCCTCACCTGTTCGACAATCAGGCCCGGCCCCAACCAACCGTAATCGACCATGATCTGCTGATCATAAGTCTTGGCCCAAGCGTCATAGGCCTCGCGCAACTCCTCGAGATTGCTTGCGTTGTAGAGCTTCGCCAGATTCAGATGGTCGCTCATCAGTTGCTCCCGCAAAGTCGCATGGGTTACCTGATGCAAGCTTGCCATAAGCCCTTATGGCCGCATAGAAATTGCTGAAATTTCCAATTGGCACCTTCAATCACCGGCGCATTCACCAGCCCTAGCTGGCATGTCACAATCATACCGGACCAAGGAGAGCCGAACATGACCCTCATCGAACGCCTCACCAAAGGTGATTTCCTGGTTCTGGACGGCGCCAACGGAACCGAGCTTGAGGCTCGTAACGCGCCAAAAACATCGGATGCGTCGTGGGCTGATTGCAGTGTGACGCATCCCGAAATCGTCTGTGCGGTCCATGAGGATTACATTCGCGCCGGCGCTGACATCATCACCACCAACACCTATTCCACCGGTCCGCACGTCCTGCGCCAGATGGGACGTGACGAGATGATCGTGCCCTGGAACACTGCGTCGGTTGCACTTGCCCGAAAAGCAGTCGCGCAGGCAGCACCGGATCGTGAGGTTCTGATCGCTGGATCCGCCTCTGCCTATGGCAACGGCGCCATGCGTTACGCCAGCGTGGATGGCAAGTACATCTGGGGTGAAGGCGATCTCGGCCAACTCAGTGCCAACTTTCACGAGCAGCTTTCGATTCTGGCCGAGGCTGGAGTCGACTTTCTTCAACTCGAATTCCTGGGAGCAACGGCCGAAGACATCGAAGCTGTGATCCCCCGAGCCTTGGAACCTGGCCTGCCGGTCGTTGTTTCACTGAGCGCCACCGTGGACGACAACGGCACGGCCATCCTGACCGATGTGTCATCGGGCAGCACGGTGGATGCAGGCATCGACACCGTTCGTGAAACCGTGCGCCGTATTGCGGGAAGCGGGCTCACCGCGATCTGCGCCATGCATTCGGAAATCGATAAAATCGACACCATCCTGCCTGCCATCCGTGCTGAATGGGATGGGCCGCTTGGTGCCTATCCCAACCGCACAGGCTTCTGGGATGGCCGCGAATGGGTCTTTACCGAGCAAGTCACCCCGCAAGCCTATGCCGACCGCGCCAAGCGCTGGGCCGGTTTGGGCGCTTCCATCATCGGCGGCTGTTGCGGCACGACTCCCGCGATGATCGCAGCCGTCAGCGCAACCCTGAAAGGCTAGACCGCCATCGCCAACTGAAGACCTTCCATGACCGCCTCCTCGGCCGTGCGTGGCGCCAGGGCATCGCCGATCAGATGCAGTTCACCAGCCCATTCCTCAGCAAGCTGGTCATGCAGTGTTGCTTCGCGCCGATGTCCCTGCGCCAGCACCAGTGTATCGACCTCTTCGGCCACAACAGCCTCGCCGTTGGTCATGTGCTGGAAATAGACACTGTCGCTGTCGGCCCCGAACAGGCGTGTGTAGGGGCGTGTCTCCACACCGAGACCATCAAGCACACCGATCCAGTGATCCCGCAGATAGGCCTGCAGGTTCTGGCCGGGCTGGACACCCTGGCAATAAAGCCGGACATGGCAGCCGTTGCGGGCCAGCATCTCTGCCACGCCCATACCGACCCAGTCACAACGCCAGTCGGCAATGACCACGCGCCCGCCAACATTGGCTTCACCCTTGATGACAGACCATGCATCCACCGCGTGGGCCTCATCCAGCCCTTCTAATGCCGGCAGGTAGGGCACAGCTCCGGTCGCCACGATTACAACATCCGGTGCTTTAGCAGCCACCAAGGCGGCGTCCACTGCCGCGCCCTTCATAACCGTGACGCCTGATTGCGCCATCTCACGGCTCAGATTGGTGATGATGCCACCAAACTCAGCCCGATCCGGCAGCATCTGCGCCAGCCGGGTCTGACCACCCAACTGGGCGTCCCTCTCATACAGCGTGACGGCATGTCCTCGCTCGGCCGCGACAGCAGCAGCTTTCATACCACCGGGCCCACCGCCGACGACCATGACCTTACGCCGCTCCTGCGCCTTGTCCTTGATGTGAGGAAAGGTCCGTTCCCGCCCGGTCTCGGGGTGCTGGATACAGGAGACAATAGCCCCCATGTGCCGATGCCCGATGCAGGCCTGATTGCAGGCAATGCAGGCACGGATGTCATCGGCCTTTCCATCACGTGCCTTGGTCGTAAAGAACGGGTCAGCGATCAGCGCGCGCACCAGGCACACCATGTCAGCCTGACCCGACGCCACGATCTGCTCGGCAGTCTGGGGCTGGTTGATCCGTCCGCCCAGCATGGTCGGCACGCCCACCGCCTGCTTCAGGCGCGCCGCATCATCCGCCAGATACCCCTGCTTCACAAACATGGGCGGCACGATGTGGACCGCGCCTCCCACCGACGCGCCGGACCCGCCGATGACGTTGACGTAATCGATCAGGCCCTCGTCGGCCAATGCCTTGGAGATTGCGATACTTTCGTCAGGCGAAAGCCCACCGTGGTCGAGCTCATCGACCGAAATCCGGACACCCACCACGGTCGTGCTGTCGACACCGGCTCGCACCGCGGACAGGGATTCCCGCACGAACCGCAAGCGGTTCTCAAAACTACCGCCGTATTCGTCGGTCCGCACATTGGCGCGCGGATTGACGAACTGAGCCGGCAGATACCCCATCGAGATCATGTATTCGATGCCGTCCAGTCCAGCCTCGGCCATGCGACGCGCACCCTCGCCATAGGAACGGATGATGTCGCGGATCATGGCCTGTGACATGGGTGCAGGCATCACGTGATGGCGTTCATCCGGCACCTCCGAAGGCGCGTAGGCAGGCAACAATGCACCATTCACCCGATGTGCCGCCGCCCGGCCGGGATGGAACAACTGGCCAAACATCGCCGCACCATGTTTGTGCGCGACATCGGCCATCTCCCGCAATTCGGGGATGGCGTCATCATCGCTGACCGCAAGCAGGCTGTTGCGCACCTCGTAACTCTCGTGAACCGTATGGGCCTCAGTGATGATGAGCCCGACGCCGCCTTGGGCCCGCGCCGCGTGATAGGCCACCAGATCGGGCATCGTGCCGGGTGCCCGACCCTGACTGGTGCCATGCGGCCCGAAGATCACCCGGTTCCTGATTTCCAGACCGCCCAACTCGATGGGCTGAAAAAGGTGTGGGAAGTGAGTCACGGGCCGAACCTCAACGATGAATAGGAAGTGTCATCCCGGTCGACCGGGATGACACATAGATATCTCATCATTACACCTCAAACCCCGCACGCAGTCCTTCCAGAACGGCTTCCTCTGCCGTACGCGGCGCCAAGGCGTCGCCAATCAAGTGTAGCTCCACGCCGGTGCCATAAAGCTCTTCCCACAGGCCGGCTTCACGTTTGTGCGGGGCGGCCAGAACAAGGGTCTCGACATCATCGCAGATGATCGGCTCACCGCTGGTCACGTGCTGCATGAAAACGCTGGTGTCATCGGCGCCATACAACCGTGCATAGGGAATGACCTCCACACCGAACTTGTGGAGCTGACCCATCCAGCCGTCGCGCACCATCATGGGCAGATGTTCGCCCGGCATCGGTCCGTTGACGCACAGGCGCACGGAACAGCCGTCGCGCGCCAGCTTTTCGGCGACACCAAGCCCGATCCAGTTGGCATGCCAGTCATAGACAACCACCTTGCCGCCAACATTGGCAGTACCCTTGGCAACGGCCCAGGCATCGACGACATGGGTCTGGTCCATGCCCTCCAGGTCAGGGCGTTGCTCCACCGCACCGGTCGCCATGATGACGACATCGGGCGCCTCAGCCGCAATGATCTCTTTGGTCACTTCGGTGTTTTTGCGGATCGTGACGCCATGGATTTCGCATTCGCGCGTCAGGTTTGTGACGATTCCGCCGAACTCCGTGCGTCCCGGCAACAGCTGCGCAATCAACGCCTGCCCACCCAGGTGCGGAGCTTTCTCCATCAGTGTCACATCGTGACCACGCTCAGCAGCGACCGCAGCCGCTTTCATGCCGCCAGGCCCGCCACCGACCACCAGCACCTTGCGTGGTGTTTCCACCTTCGGTTTGTCGTAGAAATCCAGCTCTCTTCCGGTCTCTGGATGCTGGATGCAGGAGATTGCAAACCCCTTCAGACGATGACCTATGCAGGCCTGATCGCAGGCAATGCAGGCACGGATATCGTCTGTCCGGCTCTCGCGTGCCTTGTTGACGAACTCGGGGTCGGCAATGTGGCCGCGCACAATGCCGACCAGGTCGGCCTGCCCGCTCGCAACAATCTCTTCAGCGATCTGGGGCTGGTTGATACGTCCGGCAATCATCACCGGCAGACGTTTGACCGCCGACTTCAGCTCTCCGGACTTCTTGCCGGTATAGCCGGCGTCATACTGCATGTGCGGTATGATGTGCTGCCACCCCGTATAGGTCGCGGTCGAGCCCAGCACGATGTTGAGATAATCGAGCACACCGTCTTCATCGAGCGCCGCACAAGCCGCGCTCGATTCTTCCATGGTGAGGCCTTCCTCATCCATCTCGTCGGCCGAAATCCGCAGCCCCAGGATCTTATCATTGCCAACCTTGGCCCGGATATCGGCGGCGACCTCACGCACGAACCGCATCCGGTTCTCGAAGCTGCCGCCGTATTCATCGGTGCGACGATTGAGACGCGGATTGATAAACTGGCTGGCGAGATAACCCATGCTGGAAATGATCTCGACACCATCCAGCCCGGCCTCGGCCATGCGCGCGGCGCCATCGCCATGGGACGTCACGATTTCCTTAATCAGATCGGTCGTCAGGGGTGTGGGCACGGTCTTGTAAATCTCATCGGGCACTTCGGACGGCGCGTAGGCCACCATCTTGGTGCCGTCGATCGAAGCAGCCGCAACCCGTCCTGGATGAAAGACCTGGCCGATGACCTTCACACCATAGTCGCGCCCCTTCTGGCCCAGACGTTTTAGACCCGGCAGGCAGTCGTCGTTTGAGGCCCAGGCACGACCCAGAGGCATGTATGTGGGGTGCACACAGTGCACCTCGGTCATGATCATACCCACGCCGCCCTTCATGCGCGCTTCGTGATAAGCGATCATAGCATCGCCGATCCGCCCCCCCCTCCGACAGCGAGGTGTTATGTCCCGGCACAAAGACGCGGTTCTTGATTTCGTGACCGCGAATTTCGATAGGTGAAAAGAGATGGGGAAATTGTGAATGGCTCAAGACATGGCCTCCACGACCAGATTGGCAAAATGTTGATGCGGCCGATCCCAGAAGCCTGAGAGCACACCACCGTCAAAAGCAGGCGACCTGCGACCGGTTTGCATCCACTCGACCGCGCCGATGTCTTCACGGTTCAACTCGTCCCACATGTCAGCAACACTTTGGGCGGGTTGCGCGTAGGCTGGATCGGTTGCTGCATCTCCGACCATGAAGATGTGGAGCTGTTCGACCGTGTGATCAGGCGCCACAGGGAAGACCTGAAAGATCGTCAGCTGATCAGGCCAGAGCTGATAACAGCAGCTTGGAAACAGGTGGTAACCACCAGAGAATCGCGCTTGTTCTGGCGTCAGACCAGGATGATAGGGAAGCCCTAAACCCCGGCCCTCCTGGGGTTCACCCACCATGTATTCCGTCCGCAGGAAGTTGCCATCAGGCACGAACGCACTGCGTTCTCGCATGGGATAGAAGGCGTTCAACCTGGGATGAATGGTCGCGATGTGGTGATTGTCGAAGTAGTTCTCGAACACCAGCTTCCAGTTCGCCCGGAACTCCCATGTGACGGTCTTGTAGAGACGCAGTGCGCCCAGGTCATGATGCGGAATCCGCTTTGCGAGCGGCGCGATGTAGTCCTCGAGCGGCTCAGCGATGCCATCGAGATTGATGAAGATCGAACGGAACCACAGGCTAATTCGGACCGCTGCCAGGCCGGGGCCCTCCTTCGAGAGATCATACTTGTCGGCACCATGAAAGTGCGGTCGCGTGCGCAGCTTACCGTCCAGCCCGTAGGCCCAGGCATGGTAGGGGCAGGTCAGCTGCGAAAGGTTGTTGCAGGGTTTTTCCACCAGCACGGCACCGCGATGACGACAGACATTGTGAAACGCACGGACTTCCCCGTCCCTGCCGTGGACCAACACAATTGGCTTTCCGGCAATGGTCGTGGGGAAGACATCGCCTGGTTCCGGCACCTGATCCAGACACCCGGCATACATCCAGGTGCGTGCAAACAGGCGTTCGTTCTCCAGCTCCAGCCATTCGGGGTCGATGTAACAGGCATTGGGCAGGCACGTACCACCCTCACCCGCAGGACGTGACAGGCGTGCCCTGATCTCGGGCGTGATGATGGATTGAAAACTCACGAAGCCTTGCCTTCATGCGTCAGCATCAGCTCGGCGACCTGGCGCGCGAAGAAATGGGTTCCGGGATCCCAGAACGGCGACAAGGTGCCGCCGTCAAAACCCGGAGATTCTCGTCCCCGCTGCATCGATTCCAGCGGCAGGATGTCTTCCCGATTCAGGCTGTCCCAGGTGTCGATCGCAGTCTGGCGTGCGCTATCGAACTGGCCAGCCATCGCCTCAGGTGCAAACAGCAGATGAATCGTCTCGCGCGTTGTACCGGTTCCTGTCGGCTCTGCGACAAGGACCGCAATCTGGTCGTACCAAATGTTGATATTGCAAGTCGGGATCATGGTGAAGAAACGGCCTTCGTGATGCAGTGCATCGGGCAGACCCGGCAGTGGCGGAAGGCCCTTGCCGCGACCTTCCTGTGGCGCAGCAATCACATGCCAGGTCTTCAACAGGTGATCGGCAATGGGCACCATCGGATTGCTGGTTTCCAGCGGCGCAAACTCGCAGAGCGCCGGATGAATTGCGAACTTGTGGTACACGTCAATGAAGTTCTCGTGGATGTGTTTCCAGTTGGCCGCAACCTCAAAGGTCAGCGAACCACCATAGGCCAGAGTCTGCGGCTCCCAGCCTTCCAAATGTTCTTCAGCAGGTGCCATGTGTTCGGCTAACGGCGCAGCATTGCCGTCGATGTTGATGAACAGCATACCCCGCCAGCTTTCACAGCGGACACCGCGCAGGTTGCCGCGATCATCACCGTCTCCCGGAAAGTCATGATGGCCGCCGCCATGAAAATGCGGCCGCGTGCGCAGCCTGCCGTCCAGACCATAGGCCCAGGCGTGATAAGGGCAGGTCAGCGTCGCCAGTCCCTTACAGGGTTCGGTTACAATCACCGCACCACGATGTCTGCAAACATTGTGAAAGGCAGCAATCTTGCCACCGTGACTGCGCACCAGAACAAGCGGGCAGCCCGCCACGGAGACGGGAACGGCATCACCGGGATCTGGAATCTGACTCTCGAAGCCCGCCAGCATCCACATCGGCCACATCAGATGGCGACGTTCATGTTCCAGCCAGGCGTCACTGGTGTAAGCCATGTTGGGAAGACCGTGGCCTTGAGAAACATCGGCTCGCAACCCCGCAAGCGCCGCCTCACCCAACAGCTCTCTCGTACCTTCCGTCATTCCGTTCCTACTGTCGCGGTAGTAAATATCCAGAACATTCTTCAGTCGGAAGCCGTGCCATGAATTCAGCTTCCAAGTGCAAACATACAGCAGTTATGAAATTTGTATTCTATAATTTCACACGTTTTGTTAGGATTGAGACCAATCAGGTCAGGAAACCCCATGTCTGCGCGCAACGCCCTCGACATCGATGTCGCCGAAATTGACCAGCGACTGGCTGACAACTACAGCCTGCCGACGCGGTTTTACTGGGATCCCGAGATCTTCGCCTTCGAGCAGGAGGCGATCTTTGCCAAAAGCTGGCAGTTCTTTGCGCCCATTCACAAGCTCAGCGAACCCGGTGATGTGGCCATGCGCCAGGTTGGCAAGTACCCCATCGTCGTGACCCGCGACAGGGCCGGGAAACTTCACGGTTTCCTCAACATCTGCAGGCATCGCGGTTACACGGTGGCCGAACGCGACCAGTCGAAATGCCTGCGACTGGTCTGCCGGTATCATACCTGGTCCTACAACCTCGACGGTTCGCTCGCCAACGCGCCGGATGCCGATGGCGAGGCTGGCTTCGACAAGAACAAGCTGGGCCTGGTTCCCGTCTCGGTCGAGGAGTGGGGACCCATGGTCATGGTGCATCCCGACTCCAATGCGCATTCGTTTCGCGAGACCTATCCGGTTCTCATGCAGGCCGCCGATGCCGTTGGCTTCGCTCCCGATCCCGCGCGTTACACACAGGCCAGGGAAATCGAGTACGAAATCGATACCAACTGGAAGCTCTGGTACGACAACGGCACCGAGTGTTACCACTGCCCCAACATCCATGGGTCGTCGTTCGGTGATGCCTTCAACGTTGCGCCCGAAGATACCACCATCCGACTTGACGAGCAGTTCAGTTCCTACACGTTCAAGGGCAATGCCAACCCCAAGGCAAATGGCCTGACGGCAGAAAACTACATTTCGTTCCAGGTCTTTCCAGGCCTCGTTGTCGTCATGCACGATGACATCCTGCACATGACCGCCATGACCCCGCTTGGGCCCGGCAAGACACGCCATAGCACCTGGTATTTTGCTGAAGAAGGTGCCGACCCTGCCCGCGTCGAAGGCTGGATCAAGATCTGGCACGACACCTATTCCGAGGACAACGTCGCCACGGGCATCCAGTACGAAAACCTCAGGAGCGCGGGCCAGCCTTACAACCGCTATGTGCCCAGCCGCGAGGCCGCCGCTCAGCATTTTAACGCCATGATTTGGGACGACTACAAGACTGCTCTTGCCGCCTAAGCGTAAATACCGCCAGATTTCCATTGGCAGGCGCGCGTCAGATGTTAGAAAAGCAGTCAAATCGAAACGTCAGAGAGAAACCATGGCCACATCGTCCCAGAAAGTCAGCAACGAGCTCAACGAACATCGCGTCCGTGTCGAACTTGCCGCGATGTATCGCATCTCACATTTCTATGGCTGGACCGATGTTATCGACACGCACCTGTCTGCACGTGTGCCCGGCGTCGATGATCAGTATTTCATCAACCCCTATGGCCTGATGTTCGACGAGATCACGGCCTCAAACCTGCTCAAGGTCGATTTCGAAGGCAACGTTCTGGAAGGTGATTACCCCACTAACGAGGCTGGCCATCTGATCCACACCGCCATTCTGAAGGCACGGCCCGATCTTAACGTCTCCCTGCATACCCATTCGCGCGCCGGCACCGCCGTTTCGGCCATGCAATGCGGGCTGCTGCCGCTCTGCCAGCAGGGCAATGAGATCATCAAGCTGGTCGCCTATCACGACTATATCAACGTCACGTCGAGCCCGCAGGACGAGTGTGATGCCCTCGCCCGTGACCTGGGCCAGGACGCCAAACTGATGATCATGCGCAACCATGGTCTGCTGTCAGGCGGACGCACGATGTCGGAAGCCTTCTGGCTCCTGATGCGTCTGGAAACAGCCTGCAAGATTCAGGTCGACGTGCTGGCATCGGGGCAACCCTATGTGACGCCAAGCCAGGATGCGATCGACGACCTCGCGGCCTATGCCGTGAACGCCGACGCCAACGCCCATGATCACTATTGGCAGGCTGCTCTTCGCCTTGCACAGCGCAAACATCCCGGCTTCGACGCCTGATAACCAAAGAAATTGTCATTCCTGACAGGCCTTTACGGGCTACCCCAGAGCCTCAGGCTACATCGGGCATCGGCGTATAGGCATGATCACCGTCGTTCAGCGCGGCTTCGCGGCCACCCAGGGCAGCAATCTTGGCAGCCTGTTCGGCGAAACACTTGGCGTTGACCGCGTCGGGATCACAGATTTCGCGTAGCTTGGCGTCACACGCTTTCAGCGTTTCGGCATGCGTTGGGTCGCTCGCCAGATCGTGTGCCTCGATCGGATCGGCATCCAGGTCAAAGAGCTGCGGCGCATAGCCGGGATAGGCGATGTATTTCCAGTTGCGCCAGCGCAGCATGAACATGCCCGTGATCGCGCCGATCTCGTGATATTCACTCAGCACGCCGCGTTCCTCATGATTACCCTGCATCAGGTCCTGCAGGGCAACACCCGAAAGCCCGGCATCGTTTTGGGTCAGCTGCAGGTCATGTGCTTTCAGGATTGTCTGATGCAGATCGACATGGGAGGCCGGCGCAGCACAGCGCTCACCTTCAGGAATGCCCGGCCCCGCCAGGATCAACGGAATGGCTGAGGCTTCTTCATACATGTTCATCTTGGCCCACATGCCGTGGTTACCCAGCATCTCGCCATGGTCGCTGGTGTAGATGATCAGCGTGTTGTCGGCCTGACCAGAAGCTTCCAGCGCGTCCAGCACCTTACCGACGTTGTGGTCCAGGAACGAAACGTAGCCATAGTAGGAAAGCCGCGCCTCGCGGATGTGTTCGTCATCACGGAAGTGTGTGTCGTAGTCCCAGACCTTCTGGGCAACATCGAGAACCGGATGGTCCGGGCGTTCGTCCGCGCCACGCAGGCGGGGCATGTCGATCGCATCACGATCATAGAGATCATAAAATTCATCGGGCGCCACGATCGGGTGGTGTGGCGCCACAAAGGACGCCATCAGGGTCCAGGGCTGGTCCAGGTTTGGCGCCTCATCCTTCAACCATGCACAGGAGAGATCACAGACCTTGCGATCATATTTTGTGTAGCGTGATTCACCCCGCCCAATATCGTTGGCGAAATCCACGTTGCTGGAGTACCCGACCGCGCGATCCCGCACCATCGATGACGTGAAACCCACGCCGTTCAGGATATGGACCGCGATGACCTCCTTTGCGAAACCGTTGTCATCGTCGCTGGAACGGAAATGCAGCTTGCCGATGGAAAGACACTCCCGCCCCTCGTCCTGCAACCGGTGACCCCAGCCCTTGATCGCGCCGGTATAGGGCTCTGCACTCGTCCACGTGCCCAACTGATGCACCCAGCGCCCGGTCTGCATGGCGGCCCGCGTCGAAACGCAGATCGGTCCAGCACAATAGGCCGCATCAAACGTCGTGCCCCGTGCCGCCAGACGGTCCAGATTCGGTGTCTTGACCAGCGGATGCCCGTAACAACCTGCAGCATCACGCCAGTGCTGATCGGAACAGATAAAAAGAACATTCTGAGGCATGACGGCTCCTGACAATTGTGAACCGAACCCTATGGCCAATCAGACCATGTAGGAAGGGTCGTCGCGGTCGAGCAGGCGCTTCAGTGCTGGCCATTCATGCACGCCGGGGCGGAAGTCTTCGGTAATATCGCGTGGCTCGGTTTCCTGCTTTGAATAATGCTCGGCAACATCAGCCGGCACGATCGTCCAGGGCATGTTGCTCGCCAGCACCTTCATCTGAATTTCACAGGCTCGCTGCAGCCAGTACATCAACACAAAGGCTTCGCCGACCGAACCACCGACAGTGAGCGGAGCATGATTCTGCATGATCATAGCCTTGTGGCTGCCAAGACTTTTGGCCAGACGGGTTCGCTCGTCGTTGTCCATGCTGGTCCCCTCAAAGGGGTGGTAGCCCATGTTGTTGTAGAAAAAGAGGGCCTCCATGCAGAGCGGCTGCAACCCATCCTTCAGTGCCGAAACCGCAACGCCGTCATTGGTATGAGTATGGACGATGGCATTCACATTAGGGCGTGCTTCAAACACACCACTGTGGATCACGAACCCCGCCTTGGGCACCAGCCCATCGCCGTCGAGCACTTCGACTGTATTGCCTTCGACATCAACCTTCACCAGCAGCGAAGCCGTCATCTCGTCCCAGCGGATCCCCATGGGATTGATCAGGAAATGGTTGGGATTGTCGGGGCAGCGCGCCGTGATGTGGTTCCAGACCAGTTGCGACCAACCGAATCGATCGGCCAGGCGGAAGGCCGCCGCCAGATCGACGCGAAGTGCGTGTTCAGCATCAGACATCGCACTGTGTTTATTCATCGGGACGACAGATGCCATGTAACTCTCCTGTTATTGGGCTGTTGCAGACAACTATGAAACAAGGGAGACTAAATTTCACGAACTTTCAGTATGCCTTTTGGCTAGCCATGTGCGCCGACCGGGGTAAAGCTGCTGCAATCTCTTGAGGAAGTAGACCATGGCCCGCGACCCCCGCTACGACGTCCTGTTTGAACCGGTAAACATCGGCCCGGTCACGGCCAAAAACCGCTTCTATCAGGTGCCCCATTGCAATGGCATGGGGCGCAAACATCCCACAGCCATGGCGGTGATGCGGGGCGTGAAGGCAGAAGGCGGTTGGGCCGTGCTCTGCACCGAACAATGCGACATCCACGTTACCTCGGACACCGAACGTGAAATCCGCCTGTGGGATGACCGCGATATCCCCTACCTGGCGCGCATGACCGAAGAGGTCCACAAACACGACAGCCTGGCCGGTATCGAGCTCACCCATATGGGTTATCACGCCGGCAACTACATGGGCCGCGAAGTGGCCATGGCGCCATCAGGCAAACCGGCCTATGGCAACATGCCGTTCCACGCCCGCACCATGGACAAGACCGACATTGCCGATTACCGGCGCTGGCATCGAAACGCGGCAATCCGCGCAAAGAAGGCCGGGTTCGACATTGTCTGCGTTTATGCCGGACACAGCCTCTCGCTGCCCATGCATTTCCTTTCACCGCGCCACAACCACCGCACGGATGAATACGGCGGCTCCATGGAAAACCGCGTTCGCCTGCTGCGCGAGGTGATCGAGGAGACCAAGGAAGCCGTCGGCGATACCTGCGCCGTGGTGGTGCGCATCGCCATGAACGAAATGATGGGCCCCAAAGGCATCACGCCTGAGATCGAGGGGCGCGCCGTCATGGAGATGATCGGCGAATTGCCCGACCTTTGGGACGTCAACGTTGCCGATTGGGAGAACGACAGCCAGACCTCCCGCTTTTCCGAAGAAGGCTTTCAGGAAGACAGCATCCGTTTCGTCAAATCCATGACCAGCAAGCCGGTCGTTGGCGTGGGCCGTTACACCAGCCCCGACAAGATGGTCTCGCTCATCAACGGCGGCGTGCTCGATATGATCGGCGCCGCCCGGCCCTCCATCGCCGACCCCTTCCTGCCAAAGAAGATCGAGGAAGGCAGGCCCGAAGACATCCGTGAATGCATTGGCTGCAACATGTGTGTCGGCACCGCCAACCAGAACACCTATATGCGCTGCACCCAGAACCCGACCATGAGCGAAGAATGGCGGCGCGGCTGGCATCCCGAAATCATCACCAAGAAAGACACCGATGATCGCATCCTCATCGTTGGTGCAGGCCCTGCCGGACTTGAAGCCGCGCGGGCCCTGGGCCAGCGCGGTTACAACGTCATGCTTGCCGAGGCAGGACAGGAACTGGGTGGTCGTGTCGCTCGCGAAAGCCGGCTTCCCGGGCTTTCTGCCTGGGGCCGTGTGCGTGACTGGCGTATCGGCCAGCTCCACAAGATGCCCAATGTTGAGATCTTCATGGATTCACAGATGACGGCAGAATCCGCGCGAGAAACCGGCGCAAATCTGGTCGCCATCGCGACCGGAGCCCGATGGAGGCGCGACGGTTCCGGCCGTTACCATGACTATCCCATGGAGAGTGCATCAACCCACGCCGCCAAGATTGTTACGCCCGATGACATTATGGCCGGCGCAGAGCTGGAAGGCCCGGTCGTGGTCTTTGACGACGATCACTACTACATGGGCGGCGTGATCGCCGAAAAACTGATTGCCGACGGCCACAAGGTCTCACTTGTGACCTCCGATGCCACGGTTTCTTCCTGGACGGCCTTCACTCTGGAGCTCGGGCGCATTCAGGCACGCATGCGCGACCTGGGCATCGAACTGCATCTCAACCACGTGCTCTCCGCCATCGACAGCGACGAGGTCGAAATCACCGATGTCTACAGCGGCAGCACCGAATGGCTGAATGCCGGCTCCCTTGTCATGGTCACGGCGCAGGACCCTGTTGACAGTCTCTTCCATGAACTCATGGCCGACGAAGCTGCCAACCAGGCCGCCGGCATCCGCCGCATCTCGCGCATCGGTGATTGTTATGGTCCCGGCCCCATCGCTGCAGCCGTCTTTGGCGGCCACCGCTATGCCCGTGAACTGGGTGAACCCATCGGCGATGACGTGCCCTGGAAACGTGAAACAATCGAGCTGGCGGCGGAGGTCTAAAGCCTGATCGGCTCTTGTCGATCCGGCATGAACCGCGATTCAATCTCTAACTTTTCGAAACAGAGTCTGATTTGTGTTTCAGATTGATTCCATCTGAAAGGATCCTGCTTTAGGCGGGCAGGCGCCGGCGCAGGTCAGCGATGTAAGGTACGCCGAAATTGGTCCCGGGCTCGCGGTCATAGGAAAACAACCCGACAATACGTTGATGATCGCCTTCCACCGGACTGACGCGGTGCAGGGTCTGATCACCCTGAAACACGTTGAGGTCGCCGATCTTCAGGTCAGCGCAACGCACCCGGTTGCTGGCGCCGCTGAACACCTCAGCCACCGCGTCATAGTTTTCGCACTCAGGCGTCCGCAGGTTGGGTACATACTCGAACCGGCCACCGCCTTCGGACGCGCGAAGAAGCAGCGAAAACACAACATCGTTGCCGTCAAAGTGCCAGCCGTCGGTGTCGCCCTTTCCGGCAACCTTTGCTGTCAGCGCCAGATGGGGACATTCACTGCGGTAGAACGTGTCATACCCCATCATCCGGCGCAGAAACTCGCGCAATGGTTCCCAGCTGTAGAGCGTGCGCAGCGGGGAATCATTCGAGATCTGATGGTTCAGAACCTGGTGATAACGGCAGGGATGGGTAACTCTGTGAGGGTGCTCCTTGGGCAGGTCAGGTTTGTAGTCGATGTAGGCAATACGTTCATCCTCGTACCGACTGGCCATGGGAACCCTGGCTTCCAGTTCGTCAGCCATCACCGCGGCCGCATCAGGACGTACAAAACCAGGCAAGGAAAACAAGGCATCGCGCGCCAGGGCCGCTTGGCCATCCGCGAGCAGGGCAGCAACACGCGATGACGCGATGACGCGAGCTGATCCAGCGGATAGCGCTCAAGATCCACAATCTCGGAGATTCTGTCGAAACCCATCTTCGTGACTTTTCTGCATGGCACTGCGTCCGACTTGATCTTGGGACGATCCCGCTGCGTTCGCAATGGCACCAAGCGGTCTGTTCTGGTTGTTCAGTCAGCCTCGGGTCTGAAAGACCTGGACGCTGCCTTCATGGGAAACCAGCGTCTTCAGAAGTTCCTGCCCCGTCCTGCCAGCCACGCTGCTGGCGTGTGAGTTCCGTCGATTTTTTCATCCACCGCTGAATCCCCGCATGCCTGCATTGCAACTTAAGCCATCAAGGCGATAACCGCTGCAGCAAGGAAAGCCGGGCAAGAGCACGTCAGGAGGGATTGCAGGTCACCGCGCCATTATTGTATACAATTGCATCCCACCAAAGGCGCTCCGCCCATGCTTCCCCAATCTACCGACGTCCTTGTCATCGGCGCGGGCAACGCTGCCTTCGCTGCCGCCCATGCGGCACGCGAGCACGGCTGCAGGGTTACGGTCCTCGAACGTGCGCCCGAGGACGAAGCCGGCGGCAATACACGATTCACGGCCGGTGCCATGCGTTTTGCCTATCGCGGTGTCGATGACCTCGTTGCCCTCATGCCCGACCTCACTGAAGAAGAGCTGGCAACCACGGATTTCGGCACCTACAGCGAAGAACAGTTCTTCGACGACATGTACCGCGTCACCGAGTACCGCACCGATCCGGACCTCTGTGAACTTCTGGTCACGAGAAGCCGTGAAACCATGTTGTGGATGCGCTCGAGAGGCATCCGCTTTGCTCCGATCTATGGCCGACAGGCCTTCAAGATTGATGGCCGCTTCAAGTTCTGGGGCGGCCTCACGGTCGAAGCCTATGGCGGCGGGCCGGGCTTGCTGGAAGCATGGCAGCAGGCCTGTGTCCGTGACGGCATCGACATCATCTACCAGGCGCGCGCCGAACGCCTGATCGTTAAGGACGGCAAGGTCACGGGTGCCATGGTGCGCCATAACGGCACCGACCAGCCCGTCATGGCCACCAGTGTCGTGATCGCCAGCGGCGGTTTCGAGGCGAACCCCGAATGGCGCACGCGTTATCTTGGCCCTGGCTGGGACTTGGCCAAAGTTCGCGGCAGTCGCTTCAATACCGGTGAAGGCATCCGCATGGCCCTCGACATTGGCGCCGCTCCTTATGGCAACTGGTCGGGCTGTCATGCCGTGGGCTGGGAGCGCAACGCTCCGGAATTCGGCGATCTGGCGGTCGGCGATCACTTCCAGAAGCACAGCTATCCCTGGGGCATCATGCTCAACGCCAGGGGCGAGCGTTTCGTTGATGAAGGCGCAGACTTCCGCAACTACACCTATGCCAAATACGGTCGGGTCATCCTCGAGCAGCCGGGGCAGTTCGCCTGGCAGGTCTTTGATGCCAAGGTCTCCGACCTCCTGCGCCCGGAATACCGCATCAAGGAAGTCACCAAGGTAAAAGCCGACACGCTCGAAGACCTGTGCGCCAAACTCGATGATGTCGACGGCGAGCGCGCCATGGAAACCATCGGGGCGTACAATCAGTCTGTCCAGACCGACATCCCCTACGATCCCAATGTGAAGGACGGTCGTTGCACCAAGGGCCTGGCAGTCCGCAAATCAAACTGGGCCAACACGCTCGATACGCCACCCTTCGAGGCCTATGCCGTCACCTGCGGCATCACCTTCACCTTCGGCGGCCTGCGCATCGACACCTCGGGCCGCGTACTCGACCAGGACCTTGAACCCCTCGAAGGCCTCTATGCGGCAGGCGAGTTGGTAGGCGGCATCTTCTACTTCAACTATCCCGGCGGCACGGGCCTCATGTCAGGTTCCGTCTTCGGGCGCCTTGCCGGCAAGTCGGCCGGCGAGCACGCCGGGCCGCAGGGCTAACCTGGTCCATGGAAAGAGAGACCGGCGCATCGCGTGGCCAATGGGTCAGTGAGACGCTGCGCGAAAACATTCGCGATGGTGTCTATGATCCTGGCGGCCGTGTCACCGAGCAAGAGGTCGCCGCCAGACTTGGAGTCAGCCGCACACCGGTTCGTGAAGCCATGCGCAGACTCGAATCCGAAGGCCTGCTGATCCAGCTTCCCTGGCGCGGTGTAGTCGTTGCCGAACTTGATCAAGCGCAGGTCCTGGAGCTGTATGCCATGCGTGAGGTGCTTGAGGGCACGGCGGCCCGGTTTGCAGCGCAGCATGCCGACCAGAGCGAGATCAACCGGCTGTTCGACCTCCTGTCGCGCCAGGAACATGCTGGCGGCAACGCTGTTCTGGCGGCGAGCATCAACCGAAGTCTCCATGACGCGATCTATGCCGCCGCGCGCAATCGCTACCTGCTCTCAACGCTCAACGCGCTTGGCAACGCACTCGCTCTCCTCAAGGGCACCACATACTCCCAGCCCGGACGCACAGCGGAGGGCTTGCAGGAGCACCGCACCCTTGTTGATGCTATTGCCGCACGCGATGGCATCCTCGCCGAGACAGCCGCGCGGGACCATATCGTCAAGGCACGTCATATCCGCCTGAAATTGCTTTACGGCACCGCCTGATCAGGCGCAGGCTCCATAGAAGCATCGTGACACCTGACACAAGGGAGATCGCGTATCATGGCAATGGCACAACCCGCCAATGACACCGGCGCTGCTGCACCCCGTCCACAGTTCACACTGCCGTCTCGCTGCTATACCGACCCAGACATCTTCAACGCCGAACTGCAGCGCATCTTTCGCAAATCCTGGCAGATTGCCGGCAATGCTCCAGACGTGGCAGAACCCGGCACGTTTCTGACCTGCAACATTGTCGGCCAGGACATTGCCGTAGTGCGCGGACGCGATGGCACGCTGCGCGCATTCTATAATGTCTGCCAGCACAGGGGGCATCGCCTGATGACGGGCAAGGGCAACCTCAAGGTCACCATCACCTGCCCCTATCACGCCTGGGCTTACGGTTTGGACGGCCGCCTCCGCGGCGCGCCCAACGCAGAGAACGTTCCTGGTTTCGATGCCGACAGGGTTTCCCTTGTGCCTGTGATCGTCGAAGAAGTCGGCAACCTCGTTATGGTCAATCTTGATGTCGACGCCCTCGACTTCGACACTGCGTTCCCGAACGTTCGCGATGAGCTTGCTGCATTCGCCCCGCGCCTGGGCGAGACCGCATTCCATCATCGCTGTACTGCAGAGCTCGATTGCAACTGGAAGGTCGCCATCGAGAACTATTCGGAGTGTTACCACTGCCGTCACGCCCATCCCAGCCTGACAACCAACCTGCTCAACCCAGATGTTTACGATGTCCATCTCCACGATCGACACATGCGACATCACTCGGGACCCGCTGCCGGTGGCATCTCGCTCTATCAGATCGACAACGCCATCAGCCCCCATGCGCAGGAACTCTCAAGCTGGATCCTCTGGCCAAATCTGGCGCTGCAGGTCAATCCCGGCACAAACTTCGTCGTTTTCCAGTTTCTTCCAAACGGCGTGGATCGCACCATCGCCCATGTCGACTGGTACTTCGGACCCTGGGTCGAGACAGCCGAACGTGATCGCATCATCGAAGATCATCGTGCAACAACCCTGCAGGAAGACATCGATCTCGTGGCCAACGTTCAGATCGGGCTCGGTAACGACGGCTATGACCGCGGCGTCCTGATGGTCGATGCCAGCCCAGCCCGCAGGCCGGACACAGCGAGCATCCCGTCGCCCATCATGCAGGATCTCTGGCGCGACGCCATGGGCGAGGCCTTTGCACGGACGTTCTAGGCCGGGAGCTTCGTCGGCCAGCGCGGCTTCCACGGCCTCGATGACCGATCTCCCAGTCGCCCGGCTCAGATTGGCTGACGGAACAGACCGCACGCTGGGATACCAGTGGCTGTCATCTCGACGTCGTGCCAAGGATCAGAGGCAGACTCATGGCCGGCACCCATTAGCGGGGCGGAGCGTGTTGCCGCCGCAACGTTGTTCTGATCATTCAGGGCCAATCGGGCCTCCTGCTTGATGTCATGAGATTGGACCGGCCCATTGCTCCCGCGTCAAATGACCTCGTCCTTGACCGCCTGCATCGACACATGGGTTGACGTGCTCGCAACATGGGGCAGCGTGGAAATGACCTCCCCCAGAGCACGGCGATAGTCGCGAATGTCTCGCGTGCGGACCTTCAGAAGATAGTCAAACGCCCCGGCAATCATGTGACAGGACTCCACTTCGGGCACCTTGCGCACCGCCTCATTGAAAGCCTGTAGAGCTTCTTCGGTCGTACTGGAAAGTTTGATTTCAGCAAACGCCACGTGCTCCAGTTCCATCTTTTCTGGATCGAGAACAGCCCTGAATCCGGTGATGAAACCTTCTACGATCAACCGTCTCAAACGCGCCTGGCAAGGGCTCTTCGACAAACCCACCCGTGAGGCCAGTTCCGTCACCGGAAGCCGGCCGTCCCGACTCAGTTCATGAATTATCGCCGCATCGAAACGGTCGGGTTGCCGCTGTTTTCTCATTTTTCCGCCGTTTCGCCTGATTGTGATGCAAACTTCGATCCAGATTGCCTGACTTTCGAGCAAGATCGGTCAGAAGGAAAGCCAAACCGGGCATAAGATACCTCCAGCATCGGGGAACATGGTCATGTCCATACTCACGGAACTTCGTCAAAACGTGCGCAACTGCGAACTGGCCAAGGAAGCCACCCTTCTCGATTGCCTGCGCGACAACGCCGGGATCAATGAAGAGACCCGAGCCGCCGCACGCGTGCGCGCCGTCCGTCTGGTCAACGACATCCGCGATGACAGTTCGCCTGCCCTGATGGAGGTGTTCCTGGCTGAGTACGGACTTTCAACCGACGAAGGTGTCGCGCTGATGTGCCTGGCAGAAGCACTATTGCGTGTGCCCGATGCCGACACCATCGATGCCCTGATTGAAGACAAGATTGCCCCAAGCGCCTGGGGCGAGCATCTGGGCCATTCCAGCTCCTCTCTGGTCAATGCCTCGACCTGGGCCCTGATGCTGACCGGCAAGGTGTTGGGTGACGGCGAGTCCAGGGGCATGGCTGCCGTCATGCGCGACGCCATCCGCCGCCTGGGCGAACCGGTCATCCGTGTGGCAGTCGAACACGCCATCCGCGAAATGGGCCACCAGTTTGTGCTGGGCCGCACGATCGATGAAGCGCTCAAACGCGGAGAAGATCATCAGGAACAAGGTTACACGTTCTCCTATGACATGCTGGGCGAGGCAGCACTGACCGCGCGCGATGCCGCCAAGTTCTTTGATGCCTACGCCCGATCCATCACAACACTGGCAACAGCGTGTACGTCATCAGACATCCGGGAGAACCCTGGCATCTCGATCAAGCTCTCGGCGCTGCACCCCCGCTACGAGGTCGGTCAGAAGTCTCGCGTTTTGGGTGAACTGACCGAGCGTGTCCTGACGCTCTCGAAGTTGGCAGCGCAGGCCGGCATGGGGTTCAACATCGATGCCGAGGAAGCCGACCGTCTGGACCTTTCGCTCGACGTCATCGAAGCCGTGCTTTCCGACGACGCGCTTGCCGGATGGGATGGTTTCGGTGTCGTGGTCCAGGCTTATGGCAAACGGGCCGGCCCGGTGCTCGAGTGGCTCCACGCACTGGCTGGACAACTCGACCGCAGGATCATGGTGCGCCTGGTCAAGGGAGCCTACTGGGATACCGAGATCAAACGCGCCCAGGTCGAAGGCATTGCCGACTTCCCGGTCTTCACGCGCAAGGTCGCCACGGACGTCTCCTACATCTGCTGTGCCGCGCGCCTGCTTGCCATGACGGACCGCATCTACCCTCAGTTTGCAACCCACAACGCCCACACGGTCAGCGCAATTCTGGAACTGGCCAGAGACAAATCCACCTTCGAATTCCAGCGCCTCCACGGCATGGGCGAAACGCTCCATGACCTCGTTCTTGCAGGCGAAGGCACGCGCTGCCGCATCTATGCACCCGTCGGCGCACATCGTGACCTCCTGGCCTATCTGGTCCGGCGTTTGCTGGAGAACGGCGCCAACAGTTCCTTCGTCAACCAGATCGTGGATGAAGACGTCCCAGCCGAGGAGGTTGCTGACGATCCCTTCGATGTCCTGGACCAGCTCCCCCCTGACCTGCCGTCAGCCGTTGTCCCGCCCCAGTCGATCTTTGGGGAACATCGGCGCAATTCCAGGGGTTGGGATATTCACAACGAAACCGACCTTGCCGAAATCGAAGAAGCCCGTATGGCCTTCCATCGGCACAACTGGCAGGGCGGGCCATTGATCGCAGGGGAAGCCTCGAGCCAGGAAAGCGTCACCATCCTCAGTCCGGCCAATCACAAGGACCATGTCGGCGACCTTGTCATGGCAGGCGCCGGCGATGTCGAAACCGCACTTCAGGCCGCCACGAACTGGATGGCAACGCCGGCCTCAGAACGCGCGGCCATTCTGCGCAAGGCGTCTGACCTTTATGAGGCCAACTTCGGTGAACTCTTTGCCCTGTTGGCACGCGAAGCCGGCAAAACTGCGATGGATGCCATCGGCGAGATGCGTGAAGCCGTTGATTTCATGCGTTACTACGCAGACGAAGCCGAAAACCTGGGTGACAAGCCATCGCGTGGCCTCTTTGCCTGCATCTCCCCATGGAACTTCCCGCTCGCCATTTTTTCGGGCCAAATCACAGCAGCCCTTGCTGCCGGCAACGGCGTTCTTGCCAAACCTGCCGAGACGACATCCCTGACAGCACACCGCGCCATCGAACTCATGCATGAGGCCGGCGTACCCCGCAATGTGCTGCAGCTTCTTCCCGGCAGAGGTTCAGTCGTGGGTGCAATCCTCTCATCAGACGCACGTATTGCAGGCCTGTGTTTCACCGGCTCTACCGCAACTGCACAGACCATCCATCGCACCATGGCCGAAAAACTCGCGCCGTCAGCCCCGCTCATCGCTGAGACCGGCGGCCTCAACGCCATGATCGTCGATAGCACCGCTCTGCCCGAACAGGCAATCGGCGACATCCTGGCGTCGTCGTTCCAGTCCGCTGGCCAGCGTTGTTCTGCCCTGCGCGTTCTCTACCTCCAGGATGACATCGCCGAGCCATTTCTCGAGATGCTCTATGGCGCCATGGACGAACTGGTCATCGGCAACCCCTGGGAGTTCTCAACCGACATCGGCCCGGTCATCGACGCCCCTGCCAAACGCCGCATCGTCAAGCATATTGAAGGCATGCGCAGCCAGGGCCGTGTTCTCAAAGAACTCAAGGCCCCGGCCATCGGCACCTTCGTTGCACCCACGGTTCTTGCAGTCGATGGCATCGGCGATCTCCAGGAAGAGATTTTCGGGCCGGTTCTACATGTCGTCCGTTTCGATTCCGAAGATCTCGATGCTGTCATCGCCGCGATCAACGCCACCCGGCTTCGGCCTTACCTTCGGCCTTCACTCGCGCATTGATTCACGTGTGCAGCAGGTCACGTCTCAGCTCCATGTCGGCAACATCTACGTCAACCGCAATCAGATCGGCGCCATTGTCGGCTCCCAGCCCTTTGGTGGTGAGGGCCTTTCTGGCACCGGACCCAAGGCGGGAGGGCCAGCCTATGTTCCGCGGTTCCTCAAGGCCGAATTCTGTGAGTCCACCGCGCCCAACGGCACCGCCGCAGACTTCACCGAAGTCCAGAAGGCTCTCGACGTTGCGGCGCGGCGCAGCCCTGCCAAACTCAACACGCTGGCACTGCCCGGGCCTACAGGCGAGTCCAATCAATTGACTCGTTTTGGCCGCGGCACGGTCCTTTGCCTTGGTCCATCCGCACAACACCTGGACGCCCAGGCCAGGTCTGTCAGAGCCGCCGGTTGCTGGCCCGTGACCATTGGCCCCGAGGGAGCTGACATCCCCGGCATTCTGACGCCCGAGCACCTTGCTGATCTGGCAAACATCGACGCTGTTGTCTCCTGGTCCAGCGAACAACATCTGCGCGCGCTTCGACAGGCTTTGGCTCAACGTCCCGGCGCCATTGTGCCACTCATCTGTGACTGCGATCTGGAGCCACGTCTGCACCTTGAGCGCCATGTTTGCATCGACACCACTGCAGCCGGTGGCAACGCAGCCCTGCTTGCCAACGTCGACTGATCCTGTCCCGTACGCTCTATGTTCGGCAGCACGTTTAGCGGTCTATCTCAAGTCAGGGGTTCTGAGCGCTTTGCGTGCGTGGCGTCCTCATTCACCACACCATCGCCATCAAGCACGACACCATAAACATCCCTGGCGCGCGCTTCAGAGACATACCCTTCCGCGACATCATGGGCGACCCGTCGGGGATCGCGCGCCATGGCCGGGCCATAACCACCGCCACCGCCGGGCGAGATGCCGGTGACACGGCATCGCCCTCCTCCAGCGTCAGGGTCGCCCAGCCATCGGCCTTCTCACGCGCGCCATCGCGACGCGTCAGGTAGTTCTGCGGCCGGGCCGCCCGCACCGCCACCGCGGGCACCAAGGGCCGGAAACACCGTGCCGTCACTCTGATAGAGAACCTCCAGGCTGCGCGCCATGGGCGCGAAAAGCTCACCTGCGATGCCGGCGCGCCGCGAAACGTCCCGGCTCCCTCGTGATCAGGCCACACAGCCTGCGCTCGGTGACCAGAACGGGGTGGCGCAGTTCGTCGACCTCGACGCTGTCGAAGAAGGACATGCCGGCCGTCCCCGTCGTGATCATGGCCAGCCAGCCGTCCGCCCGTCGGGCTGCCCGCCCCCAGCGTGTCGCCCAGGATGAGCTGATCGACAAAGGGCCGACCGCCACGCGCTTCTCTCACGCCCGGAAATCACCGCCTGGGCCGCCGTCTGCACGCCCCCGATCTCTGCCATGCCGTAACCATCGGCAAGATTGGCAAAGGCCAGGTGCACGGCGTTGGTCAGGCGGTCGGCAACGTTCTGGGTCGCCACGGAGCAGCTTGTCGGATGGCGCGGAATGCCGACCACACAGTTCTCGCGCAGCAACACGTCCAGGACACCGGAAGCTGCCGGCATTGGTAGGCACAGTCAGGCCAAGACTGTTGAACGTCCCCACCATCGCAGCCGTCCGCGCGCAGGCTTCGCTCAGATTAAGGCCGTTGGGCAGGCAATCGATGTTGTCGGTAAGGTCGAGCGTGATCTTCCCTTCATCGGGCCGCACGTCGATCTTCGCCTTGATCGGAATGCCGTCCTTGGGCGTTCCCGGGAACGGATCGTGGCGTGTTTCGCCGATCGCCTTGCCCCTGGGCAAGCTGGCGATGGCAAGCGACATGCGCTTCTCGCTATAGTCGAACCAGGCAGCGACCATGGCTTCCAGCTGGTCCCAGCCCATTTCATCCGCCAGCGCAATCAGTTCGCGCTCGCCCACCCGTGCGGAGCCCAGACTGGCCAGATAATCTCCGCGCCACTGTTCGGGGCTGCGAATGCGCATCTCGCACAGCCGGATGATATCGTCGATATCCCGGTAATCGCGCTGCACTCTGGTCGCAGCAAAGATCAGCGCGCCTTCCTCGTAAACATCACGCGCCGCTGCATGATAGGTCGTGGGAATGGAATTTCCGATATCGGCCTGATGCGCCTTTGCAAGCACAGTGAAGCGATGCCGCCCATCTTCATCCATGACGGGAACCAGCACGGATAGATCGGCTGCGTGGGAGCAACCGTGATAGGGCGAGTTGTGCAGGAACGCATCACCCCTGGCCAGAACCGGGTGAAACGCCTTCATCGATTCAGCCATCTGGTCCGGTCCGGCCATGACATGAATGGGCAGGCTTTCGGCAGCCGCGACAAGTTCATTGCCAGCCGTCAGGACACAGCAGGAAAAGTCGCGCCCCGTGTTGATCACACCCGAACGTGCCGTGCGCAGAAGGGTGTTCTGCATTTGCGCGCAACACCCTCCATGCGTTTCGAGAAAATCGCCAAATCAAGACCACTCATGGCCATCACATGGCCTCCCCGTCGGCTGCTTCCAGCGTTACGATCAGGTTGCTCTGTGCATCCCTGTGGAAACTTGCGTGGCTATCGATCACCAGCGTCGTCACATCGGTTTCGACGAATACAGGTCCCTGCCGTTCTTCTCCCTGGGCCACACTGCCGAAGTCGATCACCGGCACCGGCTTCCACGCCCCTTCCAGATAGCCCATCCGGGTCGTGCCGACGGCAACGCGTGGCTCTCCCTGACTGATGGTAGCCAAGGGTGTCTCACGCAGGTCTGCAGAAACACGGGCGCGCCAGTTGACGAACTCCACATCACCTTGCCGATCTTCAAAGGCAAAGATCTCCTCATGCAAACCGTGAAAGTCTTCGATCAGGCTGGCAAGATCCGCGTCGTCTTCCAGTGCGCCCTTCTGCAACGGCACCTTGATCTCCCAGATCTGCTGGGCATAACGGGCCTCCACGCTGTAGTGCACCTGGTCGCAGCCAGCAGAGGGGTCAACCGAGCTCTGCGCAAAGATGCCTCGCAGCGCGCGCGCAGGCGAGCGAGCGTGGCGTTGGCCAGTTCCCTGTCGAATGAGCCGAAGATCGGACAAGGCTGAACTCTGCGGCATCGTCGCTCAGCGGACACAACAGCCCACCCGCGGCACTGATCGCCGCCCCACTGTCAGGGAACAGCACCGAGCTGCAGCCCAGACGCCGCGCAATCGCGATGCTGTTGAGCCCTGCCGCGCCGCCACCCGCCGATCAAGACGGCATCGCGCGGGTCGATGCCCTGGTTGACGGTGATGTCCTCGATGGCGCCGGCCATGGTCTCGGTCAGCCAGAGCCATCACCGCTCCAGCGCTCCTTCCTCGACGCGTGATGCCCAGCGGCCCGGCGACATCGCGCATGAGCGCGCCGCGGGCGAGATCAGGATCCAGACGCATGCGGCCGCCCAGGAAATAGGCCGGATCGACAAACCCCAGCACCACGGCAGCATCGGTGACCGTGGGCCCGCATGTCCCTCCCGCGCCAGAAAGCAGGCCGGCCCCGGCACCGCGCACCGGCACTCTGGGGGCCGACATGCAGCAGGCCGGCCTCATCGACGCCGGCGATGCTGCCGCCACCGGCACCGACACTGGAGATGTCGACCGACGGAAAGCCCGTCATATGACCCAGATAGGGCTGGCCGATCCAGGTCTCGCGCGTCTCGGGGATGACACCGTCGCGCACCAGGGCAACGTCGTAGGTCGTGCCGCCGGTATCGGCGACAATGGCATTGCGGCCCAGACTGCCGTGCTCCACGATGTACTTTGCCGCCACCGGCGCCTATGGCCGGGCCGGACTTCACGACATGAATGGGTGAGGACGCCAGGTTCGCCGGCGTCCTTCATCATGCCCTGGGACGTCACGACCAACAGCCTTGACCGCCGTAGCCGGCGTCACGCAGCCGTTGTTCGAGTTCACCCAGATAGGCCGACCATGACCGGCTTCAGGGGCGGCAATCAATCGCCGGGGCCGAAGCCCTGCGGTACTCGCGCAGGGACGGGATTGACCCGGTGCGACAGGCTGATGAACAGGTCGGGGAACCGCTCACGCAACAGAGCTTCCAGACGCAGTTCATGGGCTGGGTTGACGATCGACCAGAGCAGACAGACGGCAACCGACTGAACCTCAGCCACAGCAAGCTGATCGAACAGAGTGTCCAGCGCCTCTTCGTCCAGCGCCTCGATCACCTTGCCACTGGCATCCACGCGTTCGGGCACCTCAAAGGTCAGCGCCCTGGGCACAAACGGCTCGGGATAGGCAATGCCGTGATCAAACAGCGGCAGGCCGATCCGTCCTCCTTCACGCAGGACCAGAACATCGGGATGTCCACGCGTCGTCAGAAATGCCGTGCGTGCCGTGTTGCCTGTAACGATGGCGTTGGTAGCCGTCGTCGTGCCGTGCACGAAGAGTTCACCCTGCTCCAGCAGTTCGCGGCAATCCTGCCCCAGGTCGCGCGCCGCCACTTCCAGCACATCCAGGACCCCGTCCACCGGATTGGACGGTGTTGTCGGCGCTTTGAATAGGTGGAGGCGCGCGCCTTCCTCGATCACCAGATCGGTGAAGGTGCCGCCGGTGTCGACCGCAAACCGCATGATGCCTGACTTACCTGTCTTTCACACGCAGCATGGCCCGTGGGCAGGCACCATGTCGAGCAGCAACCAAAGCGCGGACGGCATCAGGGAAAGCGTGATCCCACCTTCAACAGCGTGGTGGAGACAGAGCCGACGTGGATGTCGCCGACTGCCACCATCGGTGAAATCGATGCCTGCGTAACGGTCGCCGTGGCGTTGACCGGGCCGCTGAGGGGTCGCAAGACCGTTGCCGGCCCAGATCAGCACGGCGTCAGGACGCCGCGATCGGCAAAACCCAGGAAGCTGCCGTTGGGGGCGACCGAACCGTCATAGTTCCAGATGCTGAACTCGTCGAGTCGGGCCGGATCGTCTCGACACTGTCGGCATAGCTGCGGGCTTCGACAAGCCAGTCGTCGTTGTTGCCGTTGAGATGGATCACGAAGCCGTTCTGGGGAATCAACGTCAGGCACCGGGTGCACTGCCCGAGCGCGGCGTCACCGAGGTTGTCTGCCGGTCAAAATCGACGACAAAGAAGGTCCCGGCATTGGGCACCACCAGATCCGTTGCCAGCAGCGCCGAATAGGGCTTCTCCCCCTGGGTGACACGCACACCGGGGCTGACCTGGGCCGACGCCGAGCCAACCTGCACATCGCCCAGCTGCGCCATCGGTGAAGTCGATACGCCGGCAAACGTGACCGTGGCATCGACCGGCCGGTCGGTGGTTTCAAGATCGTTGGCCGACCAGATCAGCACGGCATCGGATGCGCGGTCGGCAAAGCCCAGGAAGCTGCCGTTGGGCGCGACCGCGCCTTCATAGTTCCAGATGCTGAACTCACTTCAGCGGGCGCAGGGTCTCGACGCCCGCGCACGTAACTGCGCGCCTCGACGACCCAGTCGTCGTTGCTGCCGTTGAGGTGGATACAAAGAACCCGTTCCGCGGGAACATTGGGCGGCACGGCCGCACCGCCGGTGCGGGCAACGGTTGTTGGCGTTCATGGGTGTCGAAATCGACGACAAAGAAGTACCCGGCGTTGGGCACCACCAGGTCCGTGGCCATCAACGCCGAGAAGCTGCCATCACCTTCATCCGCAGACGCGTGGGCACTGCCACCGACTGACAGTGAAGAAATCAAAACCACCAGAACAGCAGACAACAAGGCGATACTTCTCAAAATCATAAAATCTCTCCAGACATTTAGGATTCCTCAGACCAACGCAGCATGACGGCAAACATTACGAAGACGCGCAGAACTCTCCCTCGGGGGCTCCTGCTTAGCGTCAACCACGGTGTCCCATCAATCCACGCAAGACCCTGCGTCGGACCTACGGGAAAACAGGCGCAACTCTGCTCCGGCAAGGCAGGCATGTCCCAGCATCGAAACTTGGGCAAATGCCGCCTCTGCCGACGAAAGTAGACGCTTTTCTCCCACTTGGGACGGTGGCACAGTGCATCAGGCCAGTCCTGGTCGAAGAAGCGATGAAAACCTGAAGCCAGAAAGCCATCTTCGCCCTGCCACCCCGCTCCTCCAGGAAACCTGCACCATGTCCTTTGCCGTCCCTCCCCTGTCACCCGTCAGCATCGAAATCAGCGACAGCACGGATCGTTTCCCGGTTGCCCGTGCCTTTTGTATTGGGCGGAACTACGCTGAACATTCCATTGAAATGGGCGGCAATCCCGACCGCGAGGAGCCGTTTTTCTTCATGAAACCCGCAACGGCAATCATCCCGGGCGGCAACCTTCCCTACCCTACGGCGACCAGCGAACTCCATCACGAGGTCGAACTGGTCGTGGCCCTGCACAAGGGCGGGCGCGACATTGCCGTCACTGACGCCGCCAGCCATGTCTTCGGCTATGCCACAGGACTGGACATGACACGGCGCGACCTTCAGGCCGCTGCAAAGAAGGCCGGGCGCCCTTGGGACATGGCCAAAGGCTTCGACGCTTCAGGCCCTGTCGGTGCGCTGGTGCCAGCCGCCGTGAGTGGTCATGTCAACGATGCAGCGATCGACCTGACCATCAACGGAGAGTCGCGCCAGAAGGGCAACGTCAACCAGATGATCTGGAAGACCGAAGAAGCCATCGCCTATCTTTCCGGCCTTGTCGAACTGATGGCCGGCGACATCATCTTTACTGGTACCCCCCGCAGGTGTCGGTCCGGTTGAGCGCGGCGACACCCTCCATGCAACCATCGCCGGGCTGCCGGATTTGACCTGTCACGTAGCATAGGAGGCTAAGCAACTAGACAAAGCCATTTGGCCTGGATCAGAAAACCTACCCACCGGATCAGGAACCCAGCAATCGAATTGATAAAAGCGAAACCCGATACAACTCCTTATTCTTTGGTTGCCATGCCAAGTCTGGCTCCTCTGAAGCCAGCCCAGGTTTGATGAGAGTGTCAGTTAAATTTGTAATCCGGAGAAAGTTAAAAAAAACGTCGGAGCAATCTGCCTGGTTTGGGCATTTAGGAGTAATGCCAAGTCAAAAGCGGTTGGCGCGAAAAGGGGCCAGATTGACACCTGGATCACGGTCAGCAACCAGGTCGGCAACAATCTCACCGGTCCGTGCAGCCAGACTCATACCCAGATGCTGGTGTCCGAACGCGAACCAGCAGTTCTTCAATCCCGGTGCCGGGCCAATCACCGGGCGGTAATCCGGCAGAGTCGGGCGCCGGCCCATCCAGAAAGACATGCTGGGTGGTTCGCTATCACAGGTCTCTTTCAAGACTTCTCGACCCTTGTTCCAAAGGGCACGCGCGCGCCGATAGTCCGGCGGCGCATCCAGACTGGCAAATTCCACGGTTCCGGCGATGCGCAGGCCGTTCGGCCGCGGGTTGATGGCTAGGGCATGTTCACCGTGCAGCAGAACCCGCTGCAGCCCGGTAGCCGTGCCGTCAAGATCAACGTGGTAGCCACGTTCCGTGTTGAGCAACACCCTGATACCCATCTTGCGGGCCACCTGATGGGAATAGGCACCAGCCGCCACGATCAGCCGATCGACCGTCATCTCTCCCTTGTCGGTCACCAGAGCGGTCGGCTTGCCGTTCTCCACGCTGATGTCCCGGACCTCTGCCTGAACAAACTGGCCACCCTCTGCAAGCGTATCGCGCACGATCTGTTGGGTCAGTCCGGCCGGGTCGAGCGTGCTGTAGGCATCGGGGTAGTACATGGCGCGGACAACCGATGACGAAAGTGAAGGCTCCATCTGATCGAGCTCTTCGCGCGATACTTCCTCCATTCTGGCGCCCAAAGATGCATTGAGCTCGCGCCGCCAGCTGTCGCCAGAAAACCATTCATCGGTGCGCGAAAGACCCAGAGTACCGTTCCTTCGGATCAGGGCATCCGCCGGGCTTCCCTTGAGCAGTCGGTCATAGGCTCCGGTCGTGTCAGACAACAGGGTTGCCATGGCTCGTGCCGTCTCGACCTGACGCTGTTCCCGGCAGCCAGCCACAAACGCGGCCAGCCAGGGCATCAGGCCCGGCAGATGACGCCAACGCAGAACCAGTGGCGCGTTCCGGTCCAGCAACATGCCGGGAATCTGCGCCAGCAAGCGTGGCCCCGGCAACTGGGTCGAGGCACTGAGGGAGAGAATTGCACCAGAGTTACCGAACGAACAGCCGCTTCCCGGATCATTGCGGTCCACCAGAACAACGTCATGGCCGGCTTTCCCCAGGCAACGTGCGATGCAGGCGCCGACAATGCCGGCGCCCACGATCGTAACCTTGGACTGGACCATGTCAGCGGATCAGAAGAGGTCGCCCAGTGAGCAGCTGACGAGCAATTCCGCCACCGCAGCACCGTTGGGCAACGCGATTGCGGTTTCCACCAGCTCGGCAAGGTCGTCAGGCTGGATCATGTCTTCGCGTTCGATGCCCACAGCGTTCTTGGCCATGGCCGTATTGACCCAACCGGGGCAGACAGCAGTGGACCGCACACCATCTTCCCAACCGGCACGTCGTGCAGCATGGTTCACCGCCATCAGCGCGAACTTGCTCAAGGCGTATCCGGTACCATCGTTCGTCACGCGTTTGCCCGACAGCGACGAGACCAGAACGATACGCCCGCTTCCGCTGGCCCGCAGATGCGGCAGCGTCAGCCGGATCATGCGCATCGGCCCCTTGGTGTTAACCTGCCAGAGGTCGTCAAAGACATCTTCGTCTTCATCTTCCAGATTGGCCATGCCGCCCATGCCAGCAGCATTGACCAGACCATCGATGCGCCCAAACCGTTCGACGGTGGCATCGACCCAGGCCTGGTTGCCCTCCCGGTCCGTGGCTTCATAGACATGGCTCATCAGGCGGTCCTGATCACCCTCGCCAATCCACGGCCCGATCTTGTCGACATTGCGTGCGCCAAGGCTGACGCTGTAACCCTTGTTGTGGAGACATTGGGCAATGGCATTGCCGATCCCTCCGCTGGCACCTGAGACCATCACAACACGTCCGGCTGCTGGCAGCATGGTTCTTCTCCTCGATTGTTCGTTGACTGAAAATTCTGATGTGTCAGCTGCGTCGCGCATCCCGGATGCACGCAGCAAGTTTGGCAACGCCTGCCTCGATTTCCTCGACAGGCGGGAAGCCGAAGGCAAGGCGCAGATACGGTCCCTTCTCTCCGCGCACATTGAAACTGCCTCCAGCCAGGAACTTCACCTGCCGTTCCTCGGCAATCACCAGCAGGCGATCCATATCGATATCATCGGCCATCTCGAGCCAGATGAAGAGACCGCCCACCGGGTGGGAGAATGAGTAGAGGTTGCCACTGTGCTCAGCGAGTGTGGCCAGCATGGCATCGCGCTTTTTCTTGAGAGCTTCGTTGGCCGTTTCGATGTGATCCCACAACCGGTCCTTCAGATAAGCCTCGGTGATGGCTGCAGCCATCGTGTTGGGTCCGGCATCGTGACGTTTGGCCAGAATCTGCTCGAGCATGGCAGGAGCCGCCGTCAGGTAACCAAGACGTACCCCCGGCGCGAAAACCTTGGAGAGCGAGCAGATATAGATATGTCGGGGATCGTCATCGAGCGCATAGAGCGCAGGCGGCTTCTCGCCCTCGAAATGGACATCGCCATAACAGTTGTCTTCGACCACGATGCAATCGTATTTGCGCGCAAGGGCAATCAGTTCAAGGCGTCGTTCACGCGGCATGACCGTGCCGGTGGGATTCTGATAAGTGGCAAGCGTGTAGATGAAACGCGGCTTGCGCCCCTGGCGGTCCAGGTCAGCAAGCGCTTCACCCAGCAGGTCAACACGCATGCCTTTATCATCCAGTGGAATGCCGACCATATCGATGCCCATCGAACGAAAGGCATTGATGGAACCGGGGTAACAATGCTCTTCCATCACGATCAGCGGGTCATCGCCCTGGCACAGGGCGTCGGCAACCATTGTGATGGCCTGCATCGAGCCATGAGTCAGGATGATCTGATCCGGATCAAGTGTAACACCTTCCCGGTCGAATTCACGCTGGGCCATGAGTTTGCGTAAACCCAAATGGCCGAACTTTCCGGGATAGCGGTTGAGCTCCACAACGATCTTGGGAATGACGTCGGCCGCAGCAGCAGCCAGTTCGTCGGCAGGGAAGTTCTCCGGGTTCGTATTGCCCGTGGCAAAGTCATAGATCATGGCGTCGTTACGTCCCTTGCAGGGTGACAGCTGTGGTCACGATGAAATTGCGCGTTGGGGCTCACCGGTACGTTGCCGGGACTCCCAGTCTTCGGCAAAGAAACTGTCGGCATTGGAAGGCGGTAAAGGCGTCTTGCCCAGGATCATATCGGCTGCCTTTTCACCAATCATGATAGTTGGCGCATTGAGGTTACCGTTGGTGATGATCGGGATGATCGAGGAATCAACAACCCGAAGCCCCTCAATCCCATGGACCCGTGTGTCGGGATCGACGACCGCCATCACATCCTTGCCCATCTTGCAGGTCCCGCTGGGGTGGTAGGACGTTGCCGCGTAATCAGCGATCCAGTTATCAAGATCTTCATCGCTTTTCATTGCTGCACCAGGGCGTATCTCGTGCCCGCGATAGGGGTCCATCGCCGGTTGGGCGAATATCTCGCGTGTCAGACGTGCGCCGCGCCGCAGCGCCAGTCGGTCTTCTTCCTCTGCCAGATAGTTGAAGACGATTCTGGGCGCTTCCTCGGGATCAGCAGACTTTAGTGTGACACTGCCGCGACTGAGTGGTTTGCCGTGGCTCATGTATGCATTGAATCCATGGCCCTTGTAGGTGCTTGAACCATCAAAGACAGCAGCAACGGCCATGAAATGAAACTGCAAATCGGGGAACCGCAGACCCGGGCGGCTGCGAATATAGCCATTGGCCTCATAGTGACTGCTGGCCCCCAGGCCATCCTTGAAGAGAAGCCAGCGCGCACCGATCATCGCCTTGGAAACGAGGTCCAGCTTACCGTTCAGCGTTATGGGTTGCAGGCAGTCATAATGCAGCGAGACACCCAGATGGTCCTGCAGGTTTGCCCCCACGCCCTCAAGCGCATGCGTCACGTCGATACCGTTTGCGCGGAGCTGTTCAACGGGACCGATGCCAGAAAGCATGAGGAGCTTGGGCGAATTGATCGGGCCAGCGCTCAGGATCACCTCGCGCCGTGCTTTGGCTTGGATCACCTTGCCGCCCTGGCTGTACTCCACGCCCAAAGCGCGTTTTCCTTCCAGCAGAACACGGCGGGTCAGCGCATGCATCGCGACCGTCAGATTGGGACGCTTCATGGCGGGCTTCAGATAGGCGTTCGCGGTGGAACAGCGCACGCCGTCCTTGATGGTGAGGTCCATCCGGCCAAAGCCTTCCTGGCTGTAACCATTAACGTCCTCGGACCGGATGTAACCGGCCTCAACGCCCGCATCGATGAACGCCCCATAGAGGGGATTCTTCATATCGTTGCCGTTGTTGGTGTGCAGCGGGCCATCATCCCCACGATAGGCATCACCGCCAAAGCGCGATGTTTCGGCACGTCGGAAGTAGGGCAGGCAGTCACGATAGGCCCAGCCATCGGCGCCTGATTCATCCCACTGATCAAAATCACCGGCATGGCCGCGCACGTAACACATGCCATTGATCGAAGAGGTCCCGCCAATCACCTTGCCCCGGGCATGATGAATCTGGCGCCCGTTCAAACCAGGCTCAGGTTCGGTCATGAAGCCCCAGTCGAACCGTTTGTCGTTCATGGGCATGTAACAGGCCGTGGGCATCTGGATGAAGATGCTGTTGTCGCGACCGCCATACTCCAGCACCAGCACCTTGTTGGCAGGGTCTTCGCTCAGGCGTGCGGCCAACACGGCTCCCGCCGAGCCTGAGCCCACTACGATGAAGTCAAACTCCTGTTGGTCCATCCCGGATGCCTCGGTTCCAGATTGCGTCGTGAACGACAATTCGATAAAACGTTTTACCGACCTATGATCGAAGACTCTATCCATGATGTCAACAGGTGGGTACGCGTGTTGGTTTGCCCCCTTGGCGCACCAGGGTGGTATGCTCCAGCGACCAGACCCGGGCTCCCAAGAGGCAGAGATTTGAAGCCAAAACGTCAATCCGCGAAGATTTCCGACGTCGCCAAGGCAGCAGGCGTGTCGCAGGCAGCCGTGTCGCGTGTGATGCGGGGCGATGCGTCTTTTGTCGTGCGTGAAGAAACCCGCAAGCGCATCACCGATGTTGCACGCGAACTCAACTACCAGCCCAATCCGGCTGCCCGTGGCCTGCGTACCTCGCGCAGCCTCTCGCTTGGCATCGTTGTCCCGGAACTCGACAACCCCATTCATGCCAAGATCATCATCGGGGCAGAACGGGCTGCGGCAGAACGCGGCTACTCGCTTCTCATTGCACACCGCGATGACGGCATGGAAGAGACGGCAATCTACGAAAGGCTCGTCCACCGCAACCGCGTCGACGGTCTGATCGTTGCCACTCTGCAGGACGAGCAGGTCGGGGTCAGCGCACTCAAGGAACTCGAACACCCTTTCGTCCTGGTCAATCGCAAGGCCAGAGGCGTCGAACATCACGTCGTCATCAACGACCGTGGCGGGGCCAAGCGTGCCGTCGCCTACCTAGCGACCCTTGGACACCAGCGTATCGCTCACCTCTCGGGCTCACCCGCCCGCTACAACTCGATCTGCCGCCTTGAAGGCTATCGCGACGGCCTGCAGGAGGCTGGGCTGGACTTTGATCCCGCGCTTGTCGTCGAAGCTGGATACACCATGTCTGGCGGTGCCGCCGCCATGCGCAAGCTTCTCGACTCTGCCCATCCGCGCCCAACCGCACTCTTTGCTTCGACCCTGATGGTTGCGGCAGGCGCCATGGGTGTCCTGCGTGAGGCTGGCGTCCGGATTCCCCAGGACATGTCCATCATCGGTTTTAACGACGGCGCGATCGCCGATGTCCTGGCACCACCGCTCACCACGGTGCGCACGCCGCTGGAAAACATGGGCTATCTGGCAGCATCCTCCCTGATCAATCACATCCAGGATGGTGGTCACTTCGCCGGGGCCATGCTCAAGGACATCGAGATCGTCGAGCGCAAATCAACCTCTGCACCGGGCGGCTGACTCAGGTCCACCATCTTTCGCTTCCTATCTGGCGCGGTTTCTTGACAGAGCCCATCGGCAGTTATTAATCTAAGCTACTAAATCGTTTTAGTTATTCAGGAGCAAGAAGTCCGATGTTGAACCCAACCGGTTCGCAGGCTGTCGCCCAGGCGCAGACTCTCGACGATGCGCGGCGCACGGCCGAACAGACCAGCACCCCCTCCTGGATTGAAGCGTTGCAAGCGCTGCTGCCTGCCGAGTGCATTCGCAGTGATTTTCAGAGCAGGGCAGAACACAGCCGCGACCGCTTGCCCTTCGGGCGCTTCCGTCATCGCTCAAAAAAACTTGCCGGTGATCTGCCGTGTGCTGTCGTCGAACCAAAGACATCCGATGACATGCAACGGGTTGTCCGGTTCGCAAACCAGCATGACATCCAGATCATTCCCTATGGCAGTGGTTCAGGCGTGTTGGGCGGTGTGGTGCCGTTCCAGAACGACATGATCATCTCAGCCCGCCACCTTGACCAGATCATCGAGATTGACGAGACCAATCGTGTTGCCCGTGTCGAGGCCGGACTCAATGGTATGGCGTTCGAGACGGCGCTGCGTGATCGTGGCTTCACCTGTGGCCACTATCCCCAGTCGCTTTCCATGTCGACAGTCGGTGGCTGGGCTGCCTGTCGGGGATCCGGCCAGGCGTCATCGCGTTACGGCAACATCGAAAATCTGATCGTGGGCATGAAGGTTGTCTTGCCTGACGGCGAACTTCTCGAAGTTCGCCCCGTTCCGCGTCGTTCGGTCGGGCCCAGCATCCTGGAAATGTTCATCGGTTCGGAAGGCCTTCTGGGCATCATCGTCGAACTGACGCTTCGCATCTGGCGACTGCCCGAACACGAGATCGATACCGTCATCTCCTTCCCCGATCTCGACCACGGCCTTGCAGCTGTTCGCGACATCATGCAGGCAGAACTCCGCCCTGCCCTTGCCCGCCTCTATGACGAGGCCGAGAGCATCAAATGGGGCCTGGAAGCACCACCGGGTGGTGCGATCCCGGTGATCTGCATGCTGAGCTTTTCTGGTCTTGAAGGCGTGGCAAAAGCCGAAGCCGCTGCAGCCATGGAGATCTGCGCCAGACATGGCGGCACGGTAAGCGATCAGGAACCGATGCGGCACTGGAAGTCGAAACGCTTCGAATCGCATTCCGATGCCTTTGTTGATGCCGGCGGATTCTATGACACCATTGAGATCGCGGCGCCCTGGTCCACCGTTGGAGAGATGTATCGTCAAATGACCACCAGCGTGCGCGATCATCAACCGGTCGTGCAGCTCAGCGCCCACTGGTCACACGCCTACACCGACGGGGCCTGCATGTACCTCACCTGCAAGATCCCGGCGATGTCAGATGACGAAGCGTTGCCGATCCACGCAGACGTCTGGGAGCGCGTCATGCGTCTGTGCCTGGATATGGGCGGGACGATCAGCCACCATCACGGCATCGGATGTTTCCGCAATCGCTGGATTGCCGAGGAACTGAACCACGGCCACCGGATGCTCGAAGGCCTGAAACAGGTTCTTGATCCCCGGATGCTGTTCAATGCAGGTAAGCTCGGCATCAAGGCTGACTAACGTTTAGGGACGGACACGCATGCACGATACGGTTCTGATGGGGATCGACCTGGGGGCTGGCAGCCTGAAGGTCACGATCATCGATACAGCTGGAGCTCTTCTGGGTTCGGCATCCAGCGATGTGCGCACCAACAGCCCGCAACCCGGCTGGGCCGAACAGGACCCCGAGGAATGGTATCGCGGTCTCTGCCACGCCGTCCCAGCTGCCCTTGCAATTGCCGGCATCAAGTCAGGCGACATCGGCGCGGTTTCGTTTTCTGCGGGTGCGCATACACCGGTTCTGCTGGACGAGGACAATCAGCTGATACGGCCCGCCATCCTCTGGAGCGATCAACGCAGCTCCGTGGAGGCACACGAGCTGGCGCAAAAGGCCGGTGCCATGATTCATGCGACCAGCTTCAACAATCCCGCCCCTACCTGGACCCTGCCGCAGCTCCAATGGCTGCAGACACACGAACCTGATTCCGTTCGGCGCACAAAACGCCTGCTGATTGCCAAGGATTACCTACGCTTCCGGCTGACCGGCGGCTGGCATACCGACAGGGTCGATGCCGTCGGCACGCTGATGACCGATTCCAGCGCATCAACATGGTCAGAAGAACTCTGTGCCCTGATCGGCTGGAACATGGAAACTCTTCCACCCATCGTCGAGCCCACGGCGGTCGTCGGTGAGGTTTCGCGCCAGGGTGCAGAAGAATCAGGACTGGCTGCAGGCACCCCCGTGGTGGCTGGCACCATGGATACCGCTGCTGAATGTTACGGGGCCGGAGCCGTCGACGCCGGCCATTGCACCATCAAGCTTGCCACGGCCGGCACCGTATCCGTCATAACCGATACCTTCTCGGCCCATGCAGAAGTCATCGACTACCCCCATGTCATTCCCGGATACGGCTATGCCATCACCGGCACCAATTCCTGTGCTTCGGCCCACCGATGGCTGCGTGACCAGTTGTTCATGCCTGCAGATCCATCAAATGCCGATGGCGACCCGGGCCAGGCCGCCTTCAACGAAATGGAACGCCTTGCCGCGTCCATTCCGGCAGGATCCGACGGCATGCTCTTTCACCCCTACCTGCAGGGTGAGCGGTCACCTTATTGGGATGCAAAGCTCAGGGCAGATTTCATCGGTGTGACGATTCGCCACACCAAAGGTCATTTTGTCCGGGCGCTCTACGAAGGTGTGGCTTTCTCCCTGCTCGACTGCATGGAATCGCTGAACGCTCAGGGACTGCAATCGGCATCGGCCAGACTGGTCGGCGGTGGCGGTCGCAGTGCGACATGGCGCCAGATCGTGAGCGACTGCACGGGCCTGATGATCGACGTTCCCGAAAACGGCGACGCCTCCTTTGGCGCTGCCCTGGTCGCCGGCGTAGGCATCGGTGCGTTCAACGATGAACGCGATGCGGTGAAGCGCTGTGTGAAATTGATCCAGCATCATGAACCCGACGCCGCGAACCATGCCCTCTATGGCGAGCTGTTTGCCGTCTACAAGGACGCTCAGGCAGCCCTTTCCGGAATCAATCACACGCTCACGGATCTCATGGTCAATCGCTGAGCCATTGGTGATCGCTCAGGCTGTGAGTGTTTCAAGTTCACGCATGGAAGCCGCGATATCCTGTGCGCTCAAGCGTCGTTCCATGTTCTTGAGATAAGGCGACTCTTCGAATGTGATCGTTGCGATCGCATCGATGACAGCCTCATCCGGGTTGACCAATCCAAGGTCTGCCATGCAGCGGGGAAGCCCGATTGCAGAATAGAACCCCAACATGTCTTCCATGAACTCAGGATCACGCCCCTCAGCCAGCAGTTGCACCAGAAGGCCCCAGGCGACCAACTCACCATGCAGCGCTTTCTGGGTCTCGGGCTGTGCCGTCAGGCCGCGATTGAGACCATGGGCCAGCGCCAGGCCGCCACTTTCGAATCCCAGGCCACTGAGCAGCACCGTCGCTTCGACGATCTGTTCAACACTCTCATCAACCCGGCCTTGCCTGACGGCAGCAACTGCATCAAGTCCGTGTTGCCGGATCGTCGTGTAACAGGCTTCGCACAGAAGGAGAGCGGTCGCTGTCGGCAGTCCACCAAAGAAGTTCTGCGCCCCGGTTTTGGCGCATTGGCCGGCCTCGAATTTCTTGGCCAGCGCATCGCCGATCCCGGCAATGAGAAAACGCGGCGGTGCCGAAGCGATGATGCCGGTATCGGCAACCACGGCAGCGGGATTGTGGGGAAGCTTGAGAACCTCGGAGATTCTGTGATCAGCATCATAGATCACGATCAATCGGCTGGTCGGCGCATCATTCGAGGCAACCGAGGGCACAACAACAAGCGGAAGCCCCAGGAAAAGGCTGATTCCCTTGGCGGTATCGATGGTCTTGCCACCACCCACTCCCACCACCACAGCGCTGCCCGCCTGGCGTGCCAGTTCAGTCTGGCGTTCGATTTCCGCGCGGGTGCATTCCCCCTGAAACAGACCGAACTCCGCCTCGATATCAGCATCTCCAAAGCCCCTGGAGAGAACATCGCCCAACAGGTCACCCACCACCGCATCGGTCAGCACATAGGCAGACGCACCCAGTTCGCCAACCAGCGCGGGAACACAGGAAAGCGCCCCCTGCCCCTGCACGTAACGGCCAGGAGCCCCCAGAATCTTGAGGTTTTCCATCATGATTGATCCCCCTTTTCATGCAGCTTGAGTACTGTAAAGAAGTCTAGTAAAACGTTTTAGCGATAGCAAGGGTGGGTAAGAACATGGCCAGAGATTCACAAGGCGCCAGACGAGGCGGAAGACGTGGACGTCAGGAACGCACCGATGAGCCCGGGCCCATCGCGCCTCCCTATCTGACACGCCAGATCCCGACCTTCGATATCCTGTCCGAAGAGGGTGTGGCGCGGATCGAGGAAGAATCCGAAAACCTGCTTTGCGAGATCGGCATCGAATTTCGCGACCACCCGGAAACCCTGGAATACTTCCGCAAGGCCGGCGCCACGGTCGAGGGTGTCCTGGTGAAGTTCGAACGCGGGATGTGCCGCGAGATCATCCAGAACTCCGCTCCAACGACCTTTCAGCAACACGCCCGCAATCCCGAACGTCACGTCATGATCGGCGGCGATGCCATGGTGTTTTCGCCACTCTACGGTGCGCCCTTCGTGCGCGACCTCGATGGCGAACGCCGCTACGCCACAATCGATGATTTCAATAACTTCATCCGCCTGTCCCATCAGACGCCAACCATGCACCACACCGGCGGAACGATTTGCGAGCCCACGGACATCCCCGTCAGCAAACGCCACCTCGACATGGTCTATGGCCACATCCGCCATTCCGACAAACCGTTCATGGGCGCGGTGACATCGGGCTGGCAGGCTCAGGACACCATGGACATGACCCGCATGGTGTTCGGCGCAGAGACCTTTGACAGTCAGTGCTGTGTGCTCGGCATGATCAACCCGACCTCACCACTGGTCTACGACAAGGATGCGCTGGAATCCCTGCATGTCTACGCTGCAAACGGTCAGGGCACGGTCGTTACCCCCTTTGTCATTGCCGGGGCATCAGGGCCGGTCACGCCGGCATCCATGCTGGCCCAGCTGTTTGCTGAAGGCATGGCCGGCATGGCGCTTTCACAACTCATCCGGCCCGGCTCACCCACGATCTTCGGGATCAACTCCATGGGTCTGAACATGCGCACGGGTGCACCGGTCAGGTTCGATGAATCCTGGAAGTGCGTCCTTGGATGCGGACAACTCTCGCGCCGCCTGGGTGTGCCCTTCCGCTGTGGCGGCGCGTCTACCAATTCCAAAATTCCCGACGCTCAGGCCGGCTATGAATCCGCGCTCTACCTCAACTACACCGTTCAGTCGGGCGTCAATTTTCTCATCCACGCCGCAGGCTCACTGGAACTGGGTCTGTGCATTTCCTATGAGAAATTCCTGCTCGATTGCGAGATGCTGGGCGCGATCAGCCTCATGGCCGATGGCATCGATACGTCTGATTCTGCCTTTGCTCTGGCCGACTATGCCGTGACCGGTCCCGGCGGCAACTTCCTTGCGGCCGAACACACCCTTGCTCGCTACAAGACAGCATTTTTCCAGTCTGAACTGTTCGACAGTCTGTCCTTCGAACAATGGCGTGATGCCGGGTCCAACGACGCCCCTGCCCGCGCAAACCTTGATGTTCAGACTCAACTGGCGAACTTCGAAGAGCCTGCGATCGACCCCGGCCTGGACGAAGCCCTTCTGGACTTCATCAAAACCCGAAAGGCAGTCCTGCCCGACAGTTATGTCTGAGCCTGCAGGCCATGCGTCACAGAACCTGGAGCCCACCAACGGCTCAATCGATGACTGCATAGGCACGAACCGGGCTGCCATCGCCGTGCACGATCTTTAGCGGCGCACCGTGAAAGACGAAGGTCTTGGGCAATTGGTCAGTGTTGATCAGGCGTTCGAATGAGATCACATCGCGTTCCAACAACCAGCGCTCAATCGCAACGTCGAATTCAAACCTTGCCGGCAAACCGATAAAGCTGGGGCTGATTTCGACGATCAATCTGGCAATGTCCCACGAGATGTCCGTGGCGTGGAAAATCAGTCCCACTCCCGGCTTGATGTCGTCATCGCTTTCATAAAGCACCGATTGACCGACAAACTCTCCCAGCGCGCATTCGTCCAGGTTTCTGCCTGCAGCAGTGGCATGCAGGGGCACGTTGACGTGGGTGCCATCATGCCCGTTCATTTCCAGCCGGCGCATGTTCCAGCCTGTCTCATCGAACTTTTCGATCAAGTCATAGCGTGGCCTGGGATCGCCGGGATAGACCTCCATCTCGGCATGCATCGGCAAGGTCAGATCAACGACTTTCATGATTCCAGACACCTTCTTTTCGCGAAATCTCTGATTGTCAGCATACGGATTCTGTCGCCCGGTGGCATCGTCAACTTGACGCCCCTGTTCAAAGCCGCCGAACATTGCCCCACCCATCTGGACGGCCAGCGTCAATGCCGGTCGCCTATGTCGCCACCGCAGTCTCGTTTCACAAGCTCCTGTATTGAGGAAACTACATGCCTCGCGACCCCCGCTACGACATCCTCTTTGAACCACTCAAGATCGGCCCGGTCACCGCGCCAAACCGGTTCTATCAGGTGCCGCACTGCAACGGCATGGGACGCATGTTTCCCAATGCCATGATCGCCATGCGCGAAACCAAAGCCGAAGGCGGTTGGGGAATCGTCTCCACGGAACAGTGCGACTTTCACGTCACCAGTGATATCCAGCCCTACACCGAAACCAATCTCCTGGACGAGGGTGACGAACGTTATCTCGGCCGCATGGTCGAGGGTGTGCATCGGCATGGAAGCCTGGCCAGCATCCAACTCGCCCATAGCGGCCAGGGCACCGGCAATCTCTACAGCCGTGAAGTGCCCATTGGCCCCGCCCACCGACCGGTCTCGGCGCTGAACCATCCTATCCAGGCGCGCGCCATGGACCGTGCCGACATTGCAGCCTATCGCCGCTGGCATCGCTCCGCGGCACGACGCTCCCGTGACATGGGTTTTGACATGGTCGTGGTCTATGCCGGTCACAACAACACCGTCCCCGGGCAGTTTTTCTACAAACGCCACAACAATCGCACCGACGCCTATGGCGGCAGTCTGGAAAACCGCCTGCGTCTGTTGCGTGAGCTCATCGAGGACACCAAGGAAGCGGTCGGCGACACCATGGCGGTGGCTGTGCGCATGGCCGTCGACGAACTGATGGGACCCGACGGTCTGGAATGGCAAAACGAAGGCCGCGAGGCGATCGAGATGCTGGCAGAACTGCCCGACCTCTGGGACGTCACCATTGGCGACTGGTCCAAAGATTCCCGGTCCTCGCGCTTTTCATCGGAAGGTTACCAGGAAGACTACGTCGCCTTTGTCAAAAAGGTGACGACCAAGCCTGTGGCCATCGTGGGTCGCTACACATCTCCCGACGCCATGGTGTCGGCCATCCAACGCGGCGTCACCGACCTGATCGGTGCAGCGCGCCCGTCGATCGCCGATCCGTTCCTGCCCACAAAGATCGAAGAAGGACGCAGCGACGATATCCGCGAGTGCATCGGCTGCAACATCTGTGCGGCCTGGAACAACCTTTCTGCGCCGTCGCGCTGTACCCAGAACCCGACCTTTGGTGAGGAATGGCGCAAGGGCTGGAATCCCGAGCACGTCACTGCCACCACTGCGAAATCCCATGTTCTGATCGTGGGTGCAGGGCCAGCAGGGCTGGAAGCTGCCAGAACGGCAGGCGAAGCCGGTTATCGTGTGACCCTTGCCGAGGCCTCCGATGTTCTTGGCGGGCGGGTAAGCCGCGAGGCGCAATTGCCAAGCCTTGCAGCATGGGCGCGGGTCAGGGATTACCGTACAGGCCAGATCGCAAAGATGGCCAATGTGGAGGTGTTCCGGGCAAGTCGTCTGAACGCCGCACATGTCCTCGAAATGGGCGCCGAGCATGTGGCACTTGCCACCGGAGCCACATGGCGAAATGACGGTATCGGAAACACCCTGCGCACCGCAGTGCCGATGGCTGATGGGGCAGGAATTCCTGACCCCTGATGACATCATGGCGGGTCGGCGACCGCCAGTTGGGCCGGTCGTTGTCTTTGATGACGATGGTTACTACATGGCCAGCGTGATTGCAGAACTCATGGCCGCCGAAGGGCGCGAGGTCTGGCTTGCAACGCCCGCCACGATCATCGCCCCATGGACTGAGTATACGCTCGAGCAGCAGGCCATTGAGCAGCGCCTCGCCGAACTAGGCATCACCATGCTGGTTCGTCATACGCTTGTGAGCCTTGATAACACCGAGGCGGTGTTCAGGGACAGCTTCGGCCGGTGCGACCGGCGAATTGTCTGTGCCGGTGTGATCAGCGTAACCGCCAGATTGCCCGACGATGATCTCTGGCAGGCTCTGAACGGCAGCGCCGATCTCGATAAGGCGGGCGTCCGCTCACTCACGCGCATTGGCGATTGTTATGGCCCGGGTCTCATCGCAGCAGCCGTTTATCAGGGCCACCGCTATGTACGTGAACTCGAATGCCCCACCGACCCTGATGGGGTCCCGTTCAAGCGAGAACGTCAGGTAATCGAGGCCTAGTGAGCGACATCAAACGGCTCCGGATCGATCAACCGCTTCGCCACGTTCAAGGTGATCCCGGGAAACGTTGTTGTCATAACCATTGTGACACTATCCATCAGCCCATGAGGTAGAGACCGTCGCAAACACCGCTCCGTCGGCTGGCATTGGACTAATCACCGATTAATCGAAGGCCTGAATAGTCAATTGTCCACTATGTGAACTCCTGCACACTGAAAACCGAAACAGGACCTGATTTCAGATGTGATCTGAGATCGGACTGTCGCAATCCTAACGGAGGGCTAAATGCAGAACGACAAATCTTCAGTCAACGAAATGATCGAGAAGGCTGCCAAGGGCAAACTTTCGCGCCGCAAATTTGGCGAATTGCTTAGCCTGACAGGCGTTTCCCTAACAGCCGTGCCGGTTTTTGCTAAGCCGACAGCAGCCGCCGAAGGTGAAGAGGCCTTCTATTTCACATGGGGTGGCTACGATATTCCCGAACTGTTGGGCGAATATTACGAGAAACACGGCGCCTATCCCGACATGGCTCCCTATGCCAGCAGCAACGATGGACTGGCCAAGGTCAGGTCAGGCTTTGTCGTTGATGTCATGCACCCCTGCAACGCGAACGCCCCAAACTGGGTGGAAGCTGGTGTGGTGCAGCCCATCGATACGTCGAAGCTATCGCACTGGGAAGATGTCATTCCGTCCATGAGGCACATCGCTGATCGCGACGGTGAGACTTACTTCGCCCCCATGGATTGGGGCCAGACATCCATCACCTATCGTACCGATATTGTCGAAATTCCCGAAAGCGGTGAGTCCTGGGGCATTCTCTGGGACGAACGCTACAAGGGCAAGATTGCCATGATCGGCAACGAAGGCGACGCCTGGTGGTGTGCGGCGATCTATGCCGGAATTCCGTTCGACGAGATCGATACGGACGAGAACATCGCAAGGGTGGCCGAATTGCTGCGTGAGCAGGTGCCTCTCGTGCGCATGTACACAGATGACATGACCAGTGTGGAACAGGCCCTTGCATCCGGCGAACTTGTCGCCGCGATGACCTGGAACAGCTCACCGGTTACGTTGAAGGCCGAGGGCGTTCCCGTGGCTTTTGCGTCGCCCAACGAAGGTGCTCTGACATGGGTGTGCGGTGCCATGATTTCTGCCGGTGCCCCGCATGTGGAAAAGGCACACGATGTCATCAATTCGCTGCTCAGTCCTGAATCAGGACGTTTCCTGATCAACGACTATGGCTACGGACATTCCAACAAGAAGTCCTTTGATCTGGTCAGCGAAGAACGGCTCGCTGAACTGGGCCTCAGCCGCAATCCTGAAGACATCCTGGGCGCTGGCAAGTTCCAGATCCCTACTCCGGATATCTTCGCCAGCAAGATTGCAGAAGCCTATGCAGAGATTCAGGCAGGATACTGACCGACTCTGCAGATCGATCAATCGGTTGCGAAAGAACAAGACGACAAGCCTTTCGCAGCTTTCTCTGGAGATTGCCGACAATCAGACCTTCACGGGCCTCGTCGGCCATCACCAGGGCATGTTTCGTCCGCATTGAATCGCTTTCGGTTTGATGCGGGCGTTTGAAGATGCTTCCACCCAATATGGTATAGCGGATTCACAAGATTGCCCGGCCCCACCCATGGGTCCGGGCAATCTTGATCCGTTCTTGTGGGCACGCATCCGTTATCTGAACTGTGCCGGGAGTTGAGCCATGTCTGCAGAATCTGAAGTCGTTGTCATCGGTGCGGGCTCCGCAGGGCTTTCGGCCCACAAGGAGCTGACCAGGCTTGGCATCACCTCGACGGTGATCGAGGCTTCACATCGCATCGGTGGGCGGGCCTATTCGGAGGAGATCACCCCGGGAGTCTGGTTCGACCTGGGTTGTGCCTGGCTGACCGACGGTGACGCCAACCCGTTCGCAGAGATTGCGGACGGCCTGGGGATCGCGCTGGGGCGGGTAACATGGGACGCCTATAACAATTCCGACCATCACCGCTTCATCCGCAACGGCGTGCGGCTTGGACCAGAAGAGCACGCCGCCTGCAGACGCTACTACGCCGAGACCGACAACGCTGTCGAGGCCGCCGCAGGAAATGGTCACGACGCAGCAATGGGCGACGTGATGGACCTGGAGAGCGACTACGCCCCACCCTATCTCGAGAGCATCGCAACCGGTTGGGGCGTGGACGTCGACGGCGTGTCCTGCGCCGATAACTGCAGCTCATCCGGCCAGCTCGGCTATCCTGTTCCGCACGGCTACGGCAACCTGGTTGCGGCCTGGGGCGCCGATGTCGCGGTGACCCTGAATGCTCAGGCAGAGCGTATCGACTGGTCCAGCCAGGGCGTTACCGTGGAGACGCCCAAAGGTAACGTATCGGCACAGCGCGCGCTGGTAACTGTATCGACGGGAATACTGAGCTCCGGAGAAATCGATTTCGCCCATGGCCTGCCGGATTGGAAAATCGAAGCCATCAACGGCCTGCCCATGGGCACGGAAAACAAGATGGGAATCGCGTTTGATCGCGACGTGTTCGGGCCGCAGGGTCGCGGCCACCATACTGTCTGGAGCGATAACTCCGAGTCAGCAAAAGTTGATGTCAATGGTATGGGCTTCAATTCGGTGTCGGTCTTTACTGGCGGCCGTCACGGCATCTGGCTCGAAAAGCAGGGCACACAGGCCTGCCACGACTTCGCCGTTGATCGAGTGGCCGAGATCTTCGGCAACGACATTCGCAAACACGTCATCCGCTCCATCACCACAGCCTGGAGCTCAGAACCATGGACGCGAGGTTCATGGGCCTGCGCCCTGCCAGGCCAGGCACACCAGCGTGAACAGCTGGCACGGCCGATCGATGAGCGCCTTTATTTCGCCGGTGAAGCCACCATGGTCGGTGGCCAGGGAACCTGCGACGGCGCCTACAGGTCGGGCATCCGGGCTGCACAGGAGATCGCGGCCGGCTTGAAGCGCGGCTCGTAGGTCCTCACGACACGGTATGAAGGTCGATCACTTCTTTCATGCGCGCCTTGTGTGCCTTGCAGGCGTCAAGAATCCAGGCAAGAAAATCGTCAAGCTCGCGCCGGCGGCGTGATGATCGCAAGGCAAAGATGAACTGATTGCCCTCCAGGGTTTCCTCAAACAGGCGCACGAAGCGCCCTTCTACGAGATCGTCGCCATAGACCATGGCATCGCCCATCAGGACGCCCCGTCCCTCGTTTGCTGCCTCATAGAGGCGGTCGTGTGAAAAGAAGGTTTCCGAACCTCGCGCCTTCACGCCGCTTACCCCTGCAGCCTCGAACCAACGTTGCCACCAGTCATCGCTGTCGTCATGCAACAGGTTATGGCGCGCCAGATCACCAGGCACAGCAAGCGGCGTGTCCCCTTCGAGCAGCGCAGGCACGCACATAGGAAACACAGTCTCTCGAAACAGAAGATGGCGATCCCGGCCGAATTTCTGGCGAAAACCATAGAAAATAAGACCATCGAGTTCATCGTTCTCGTCCTGCAATGTCAGGTCGACGTGAACGTCAGGATACAGACTGTGAAACGCGGCCAGCCGTGGTGCCAACCAACGTTTGGCAAAGGCGGTCTCGCAGCCGATGCGGAGCGTGCTTGTCCCCGATAGCTCTCGCACATTCTCCACGCCCCGAACCATCGCTTCAAACGCCGGAACCAACTCATCGCGAAGTTCGCATCCGGCGTCCGTCAGCCTCACACCACGGTGCAGTCGTTCAAACAGTCCGACGCCAAACTCGACTTCCAGCCATTTGATGTGACGCGTGATGGCGACCGGCGTGACGGGCCAATTCAGCAGCTGCTTCCTTGAAGCTCTCATGGCGTGCGGCAGCCTCGAACGCCCGGAGGGCATAAAGATTCAACGCCATCCTTGTCATGATAAAAGCCCGCTCCTTGCCGACCCACCACAGGCTGGAAACCAGCAGGGCCACCTTGTTCAAAGCAGTTTACAGTTAATCGGGAATTAACTGAAGTAACCATTATTCAGTTGTCAGGCCCCAATGGAGCATCAACCCTGATCATAAGTACTGAGCCGGATGCAAGGGGTTGTGCATTGCGTCGGGCCCGCCGACGCAATTTATCTCAGGGAGAGAAAATCATGAAGCCGTTAATGGAAACCGCACGCTTTCACGACATGCTTTGCGGAGGCAAGTTCAGCCGGCGCCAGGCGCACAAGGTCATGGCATCCTTTGGCATCGGAACAATCACCGTTCACACGATGAGCAAAGGCGCCCAGGCGCAGGACGCCGATGAGGATCATCCGGTCTTCTTCACATGGGGCGGTTATGACGAGCCGGAATTCATGGTTCACTACACCGAGAAATACGGCCGCGAGCCCAACTACAACTTCTTCGCTGACGAGGACGAAGCCTTCTCCAAGATGAGAGCTGGCTACGAACCCCACGTCACCTTCCCCTGTGGCCCTTCACTCAAGCGCTGGTACGACGCGGGCCTTCTGGCGCCCATTCAGACCGACGAGCTTTCGAACTGGCCTGACGTCATGCAGGTCTTCAAGGATGTGCCCAACTCAGTGGTGGACGGCAACCGGGTCTATGTTCCCGAAGACTGGGGCCAGACCTCCATGGCCATCCGAACTGACCTCGCACCGGAATACGCCGACCCTGCGAACCAGACATGGGAAGCGTTGTGGAACGAAAAGTATTCAGGCCGCCTTTCGATGTCGAATGTCTCTTACGAAGCCTTCGCGATCGCAGCGCTCATCCTGGGGATCGACCCCCTGGCACATGGACGAAGCCGAACGTATCCAATGTGAGGATCTGTTGCGTAAACAGATTCCGCTCAACCGCACGCTGGGAGCCTCCTTCACAGAACGCGTGCAGGCGATGGCATCGGGCGAACTCATTATCGCTGCATCCGACAACGGACTCGTTGCCGAACTCGCGGCCCATGCCGAAGGCACCGACTTCGAGTTTACCTGGACCACGCCCAAGGAAGGCGCGATCACTTGGCATTGCGGTCTTTCGATCCATCCCGCTGCAATCGAGGATGGCTTCTACGAGCAGTGTCCACGAGATCATTAACTCGTTCATCTCGCCCGAGGCTGGCGCCTATGAGATCCGCCAACTGGTACTACGGGCACTCCAACGTGAAGTCCTACGAGGGTTTCACCGAGGAGTTCCTTCTCTCGATCGGTCAGACCAAGAACGTCGAGGCGTTCCTTGCTACTGCCCAGTTCCAGCAAACCATGAACGAGCCAGAAGTTCTGGCCCTTCGTTGGGAAGAGTTGAAAGCCGGGTTCTGATCACGGCCTGACGAACGCAGTCGGAGGGCGGTGCTCAATCCTCGCACCGCCCTCCCTCTCGCACGTATGTCCCAGTTTCGACCTTCGACGAGTGGTCACCCCGTCATACGCGTTCGTTTGTCTATCCATGAGTGGCGGCTGGCAATCTCCCGGGTTGGGTGCCGCGCCCCAATCAATGGATTGGCAACTTCCTGGTTGAAGTTTCCGTCACGCACAAGGTTGAACACGCGCGGGCCGGACTGGACACTGCAGGAAAGCAAACACCCTCTTGGACTGCCCTGCAATTCACGCAAGGAAAGCGTATGCCATTGACCTACCTAGATCGGTCTGCCGACCATATTGCCGTCGCCGACACTCTGCGCCGCGAAGGTGCGGTTGCCATCACAGGCCTGGTCGAGCCGGATCTTGCCGACAGAATTGCGGCCGAGCTGCGTCCGCAGCTTGATGCCAAGGGACTCGAGTCGCCAAAGCATCTTCAACAAACAACCTCACCAAACGTTATGGTGGCGCGCTGCAGACGGCACCCAGCGCGGCCGAGCTCATTGACCATGAGATGGTCCTCGACGTTCTTGACGACATCCTCCTGCCCTTCGCCTCGACCTATCGGATCAGCAGCCTGAGCGCGATCGAGATTTTGCCGGGCGAGAAACATCAGGCACTGCACCGCGACGACACGGTTTATCCCATCGACATTGCCGGCATGGAACTGACCGTCGGGGTCATGTGGGCGCTGAGCGACTTCACCCAGGGAAAACGGCGGCACACGGGTGATCACCGGCAGCCACCGCCACCTGCGTTCGTGGCACCCTGCCCAATGTGACCGACTGGGAGAACACCGTGATGCCAAAAGGATCGGTGGTGCTCTATCTGGGATCGACATGGCACGGCGGCGGTGCCAACCAGAGCAACGCTCCCCGCATGGGACTGGTCAACACGTACTGCCTGGGCTGGCTGCGCCCGGAATCCAACATGTTTCTGAAAGTCCCGCCCGAGATCGCGGCACGCTACGGACCCCATGTTCGTGCACTGCTCGGCTATATGCCGCATGGGGCGACCGACGATTTGTGCGGCGCCTTCAGCGCGACTGCGAGGCCTGGGTCCATACGCCTCCGCGAGCGTCGTGGCGCGCTGAGCGAGGCCAGGTCGCAACAAGGAAAACGCAACATCGCAAGGCGCGGGATGAAATCGTACAATTGCCGCCAGGCACCGCCATGATGGAGGACACAGTGGAGAACGACTCCTACGACGACGGCTACAACGACTTTCTCGCAGAGGTCTGGGGTGAGGGCTACCTGTCACCTGGCGGGCCCGAAGAGGTTGCCCGCGTCCTTGAGGGCCTGGATCTCAACGGCGCCCATGTCCTCGACATCGGCTGCGGGACCGGCGCCATCACACTTTCGCTTGTGCTCGATCACGGTGCCGCGCATGTCACCGGAATCGATATCGAGGCCCCTGGCTGTGCAACAGCGCGCCAGCGCGCCA
>CALSLK010000002.1 GCA_943787175.1 uncultured Alphaproteobacteria bacterium | reverse complement strand
CTCACCACGCTCTGCCAGAGCACGTGCGCCTTCCACGTTGTCGAGGAGCCAGAGATCTTGGTGCCGGAAAAATAGGGGTCGAGCACCAGGCCGGTCTTTTCGGCGACCACCGGCTCAGCGCCCTCGTTCTTCAGGCGATGACAAAGATCAGCGGTGCGGCGGTCCTGCCAGACAATTGCGGGATGGATGGGCTCGCCGGTCCTGCGGTCCCAGACGACGGTCGTTTCACGCTGGTTGGTGATGCCGAGCGCAGCAACTTCGCTGGTCCTCGCACCGGCCTGCTGCAGGGCAGCGCGGGTGACGGCCAGAACCGAGGTCCAGATTTCCTCCGAGTCATGCTCGACCCAACCGTCATCGGGGAAATACTGCCGGAACTCCTGCTGTGCCGTGAAGCGACAACCGCTCCATCGGGAGATCAAACAGCATGGCGCGGGAGCTGGTCGTGCCCTGATCGATGGCCAGAAGCAGGGAGCGCGCCATCACCGTCAGCCCTTGAGGTATCCGTGGATGTAGGCGGCGACCCCGTCTTCGAGAGACCGTGAAGGGCCGGTCGTAGCCTGCCGCGCGCAGGCGCCCCATCTCGGCCTGGGTGAAGTACTGGTAGCGGCCCTTCAGGGCATCGGGCATGTCGAAGAATTCGACCACGGGTTCGCGGTCCAGGGCGGCAAACATGGCATGGGCAAGATCGAGCCAGGTGCGTGCCTGGCCGGTGCCCAGATTGTAGATGCCGCTGACGTCGGGGTGATCGAGCAGCCACAAAACGACATCGGCGCAGTCACGCACAAAAATGAAATCCCGCATCTGGCCGCCATCGCCGTATTCCGGGGCGGTCCGAATGGAACAGGCGCATGGCTTCGCCCGCCTGCAGCGCCGGAAAGGTCTTGGCGATGACGCTCCGCATATCGCCCTTATGGCCTTCATGGGGGCCATAGACGTTGAAGAAACGCAGGCCGGCCCATTGAGGCGGTAGCGGACGCCCGGCATCACGCTCGCGCGCGACCAGACGGTCAAACAGGAGTTTGCTGGCGCCATAGGGCGTGATGGTCCGCAGGTCGGCCATGGCTTCCTGAGTGGGATCATCATCGAATCCCAACGCGCCATCGCCATAAACCTGCGCTGAGGAGGCATAGATGAAGGGTACCTGATGGGCGGTGCACCAATCCATGAGCTCGATGGAGAGCCAGACATTGGTGCGCAGGATGAGATCGACATCGGTCTCGGTCGTGGCCGAAATCGCACCCAAATGAACGACGGCGCTGACATCATCGCGCCTGGCCAGCCAGGCCATCACGTCATCGGCCTGGACATGTTCGGCAATGTCGAGACCGGCGAGATGGCGGGCACGCTCATCATCAAAGTGACGATCACAGACGGCAACGCGATCACCGCGTGCAACCAGGGCCGCGACAATGTTGGAGCCGATAAACCCGGAACCACCGGGTGACCAGAATCAAAGCCTCGGCTCCGCAACATGGCCAAGCTCGATCTCGATGGCGCCACAAAGCATCTGACCCAACGTGATGTGCATTTCCTGAATGCGGGACGTTGTATCGCTGGGCACGATCAGCACGGGGTCAGCAAGGCCAACGAGGTCACCGCCATCACGGCCCGAGAGCGCTTGCACCGACAAGCCCCATGTCCCGGGCCTGCTTGAGCCCCTGGGTCACATTGACGCTTTTGCCGGAGGTCGAAATTCCGATGGCAACGTCACCAGGTTTGCCCAGAGCTTCGATCTGGCGGGCAATGACACGCTCAAAACCAAGATCGTTGCCGATGGCAGTGATCAGCGAGGTATCGGTCGTGAGTGCAATGGATGCAATGGCTGGACGGGTTGGTGATGTAGCGGGCCGCCAGTTCGGTCGCCAGGTGCTGGGCGTCGCCCGCGCTGCCCCCATTACCGAAGAACAGGACCTTGCCGCCGTGGCTGAGGCTGGAAACACAGACTTCGACCAGCCTGGCAAAGGGTTCTGCCAGCGCATCACGGGTGGCCTGGACCGTTTCCTGATGCTGATCGAACTCTGAAGCAAAGAATCGGGCGAGGTCCATGGAAACTCCCAGAAGAAGACGTCCGGCATAACGCCGGGCGCGAGCCAGTTCAAGCGCGCGAAAGGAAGGGCACTCGATCCAGCGCGTCCGCGGGGGTCACAATGCGTTCGACAACAAACTCTTGATTGCCATGGCCCAGAGCGGTTTCGAGTTCTCCTGGTTCATATCCCGAACCTACAAAGAGGCCGCCACGACGCCGGCCCGCAACCCGGCCTCCATGTCAGTCGCGCGGTCACCCAGAATCCAGGATTGCCTGAGATCAACGCCAAACGCCGCGGCACCGGCCATCAACATACCGGGGTTGGGTTTGCGCATGGGATAATCGCCCGGCGGAAAGGGTGAGGCGTAAACCGCGTTCCAGGTTGCCCCAGCCTCCTTCAGCTCTGCGGCAATCTGTTTCTGCACGGCATCGAAGTCGGCCCACCCGTAGATGCCCCGTCCGACGCCGGATTGGTTGGTAACAACGACAACCGCCGAGCCTGCCCGATTGGCAGCGGCGATCAGGTCCGAGATCCCAGGCATCAGGCGCACATCCGCAGCCTTGTGCAGATAGTTCACCTCTTCGACGACGACACCATCACGATCGAGAAACAGGGCGGGCCTGCCAGATGCAACGGATTGGTCCAACAGTTCGCACCAGACACCATCGCCGTTCAGGGGCAGGACGCATCGCTCATGGCGTGTCTGGATGAAGCTCTGTTCCGCTCCGGCCAGAACCAGACAGGTCAGAACGCCCGTGGCAAAAGCACCGGTGTCGATACCGATACGATTGGACCGCACGACCGGCTGGGGTTTGATCGAATGACCGTGCACCACAACCTTGCCGAAATTCGCTGTGCTGTTCAGGAATTCATCGCGGATCCACATCATGTCGTTTGCGTCCTGATCACCCAGGCCCAGGCCAGGGCGCACACCGGCATGCACAAAGAAGTAGTCGCCTTCCTGATGGTAGAGCTCGAGACCTTCCAGAAATGCAACATGTTCGGGCGGTGTATTGGCCCGTAACTGCTCTTGGATGTGATCAAGGCGTTCAACGCCTTCCGGTGGTGTGCCGAAAACATCGACGCCATACGAATAGAGCGTGGCATCCCCGCCAAAGCCCATCCAGGACGAGCCGATCTCTGTCGAATCCAGGAACTGCAGCATCGCATCTTCGTGGTTTCCCTTGAGGAACACACGCTCCAGGCCATCACCACCCTGCGCCAGGAGACTTTCGATCACTGCCCGTGACTCCAGGCCGCGATCCACATAGTCACCCAGATAAACCAGCACCTTGTGCCCCTGGGACCGTTGGGCCGCATCGGTGCGGATTTTGACCAGCAACCGCTCCAGCAAATCCGCCCGGCCGTGCACATCCCCCACGGCGTAAACCACCGTCTCATCACCCACGCTTGCGGGTCAACGGGATCTGGTGACGAAGATCGTGATTTGAACAGGCGGCGCAGCATGGCTGGGTAAACCGGACACATCGTGATGATTAACAGGTCCTACATAAGGCGCAGAGCACCATTTGCCAAAGCCCATCGGCTTGCGCTGGTGTTGCAGACTTGACGCGACGCCGCGAATGGGCAATTCGCTGTGGGAACCTGCGGGATCTCGCCATGCATTCCAGTGATCGCATCTTTGTTGCCGGCCATCGCGGCATGGTCGGTTCGGCCATTGCCCGGCGACTGCTTGGCGCCGGCTTCACCGATGTCGTGACGGCAGGTCGCAACGAGGTTGACCTGACCAACCGTGTTGCTGTCGATCGTTACATGCATGACGTGCGCCCCAAAGTCGTGGTGCTGGCCGCCGCCAAGGTTGGCGGCATCCTGGCCAACAACAGCTATCCCGCCGATTTCATCCGTGACAACCTCCAGATCCAGACCAACGTCATTGATTCAGCCTGGCATCATGATGCTGCCAAACTGCTGTTCCTTGGTTCGTCCTGCATCTATCCGCGCGAAGCCCCACAGCCCATTTCTGAGGAAAGTCTGCTGACCGGCCCGCTGGAGCCGACCAACGAATGGTATGCCATTGCCAAGATCGCCGGCATCAAGATGTGTCAGGCCTATCGGCGGCAGTACGGGTTTGACGCGATCTGCGTGCAGCCCACCAACGTTTACGGCCCCGGCGACAACTACGATCTCGAAACGTCGCACGTCGTAGCCGCACTGATTCGCAAGTTTCATGAAGCCAAGATGAGCGACGCGCCCAATGTCACAGTCTGGGGTACGGGCACTCCCCTGCGCGAATTCATCCATGTCGACGATCTGGCAGATGCCTGCGTCTTTCTGTTGGAACATCACAGCTCCGAAGACATCGTAAACATCGGCACCGGACAGGAAGTCACGATCGCCGAGTTTGCCGCGATCGTCGGTGAAGTGGTGGGTTTCAAGGCGAGATCGTCTATGACACATCCAAGCCCGACGGGACGCCACGCAAGCTGATCGATTCCAGCCGTTTGGCGGCTTTGGGTTGGGCTCCTGGCATCGGCCTTCAAGACGGGCTGGCGCAGGCCTATCACTGGTTCCTGGAAAACGTGGCGAAGCCTTCATGACACAAAACAGACGAGCTCTGGTGACCGGGGCGACAGGGCAGGACGGCAGCTATCTCATCGAACTGCTGTTGGCCAAGGGTTACGAGGTGCATGGCATCATCCGCCGTGCCAGCCTGTTCAATACCGAGCGTATCGACCACGTCTATCAGGACCCCCACGAAACCGGTGCGCGGTTCTTTGGCCATTACGGCGACATGACCGACGGTTCGGTGCTGGCCCGCCTGGTCGAGGAGATCAAGCCTGACGAGGTCTACAATCTTGCAGCCCAGTCCCATGTGCGCGTGTCCTTCGATCTGCCCGATTACACCGCTGATACAACGGCCATGGGTGCACTGCGTCTGCTTGACGCCCTGCGCGATCATGTTCAGCGCACAGCCCGGGAAGTGCGATACTATCAGGCTGGCTCCTCGGAAATGTTCGGCGCAGCGCCGGCACCCCAGGACGAATCAACACCATTCTATCCCCCGCAGTCCCTACGCCGTGGCCAAGGTGGCGGCCCATTGGTTTGGCGTGAATTACCGCGAATCCTATGGCCTGTTCATCTGTAACGCATCCTGTTCAACCATGAGAGCCCAAGGCGCGGCGAGACCTTCGTGACGCGCAAGATCACCCGCGCACTGGGTCGTATCGCCGAAGGCCTGCAGGACAAGCTTTTCCTGGGGAACCTGGATTCCCGCCGGGACTGGGGTTTTGCGGGCGATTATGTCGATGCCATGTGGCGCATGCTCCAGCAGGACCAACCCGACGACTATGTCGTGGCAACAGGCAAAAGCTACAGCGTAAAGAACTTCCTGGAAGAGGCATTCGGTTATGCAGAGATGGACTGGGAGAAGTATGTGGAGTTTGACCCGCGTTTCCTGCGTCCCGCCGAAGTCGATCATCTCGAAGGCGATGCTTCCAAGGCTGAAAAGGCATTGGGCTGGAAGCCCCAGACTTCATTCAAGGATCTGGTTGCGATGATGGTCGATCATGACCGTGACCTGGCGCGGCGCGAGCGGACGCTGGTCGATGCCGGACATACGCTTTCGCACAACGCACAGGACTGAATCAGGAAGGCAAGACCATGAACGCACCCCATTCAGGACTGGATTGCAGTCGCAGAGGCCGCCAACGGCTATTACCGGGCCATGTATGCCGGCGATGAGGGCATGCTGCGTGATCTCTTTGATCCACGCGCGCCGGTGGTCGGCAATGCCATGGGAAACCACCTGGCCATGTCGCTCGATACCTTCATCGAACGGTCGGTCGCCTCGCGTGGCACCCATGGCGAGGCTGCATCACGCATCGACGGCATGACGATCATCGGCGACAACGGCCCAGGTCACCGTTGGTGGGCGTTATCGCGAACTTTGGTTCACCGACACCCTGGTGATGGTACGCCGTGGCGTGCGGAAGCTGGCTGATCGACGCCAAGACGTTCTTTGCCGATTCTGCATCGGGCGAACGCGAGGCACGGCCGGGCTCCGACGGCACCTGTGCAGCGGTCGAAGCGGTTGCGAATGCCTATTACGAGACGATGGTGGCCGGCGACGAAGCAGGCATGCGCAACATCTTCGACCCCCAGGCCCCCATTGTCGGGACCATGGACGGCGAATTCATCTGGGATTCCCTAGACGCTTTCATCGAGGAATCAAAAAACCTGGTCGGACAGCACGGCGAAATCACCAGCCGCATCGAGAGCCTGCAAATCACCGGCGACATGGCATTGGTCACGGTTGGCGGTCGTTACTGGAAACGCTGGTTTACCCGACCAGCTTGCCATGGTGCGCGAGTCCGGGGAGCCCGGAGTCTGGCGCATTCATGCCAAGTCCTTCTACTGCCATCCAGCAGCAGACGATCAGGCGTAACCGCCAGCCTTGAGATAGGCGATGACCTGGTCGGCAAGGTCCTCTACGGAATGATCGGCCGACTTGAGCACAATCTCGGCGTTCTCAGGCGGTTCGTAATCTGAATCGATGCCTGTGAAGTTCTTGATCTCCCCAGCACGTGCCTTCTTGTAGAGACCCTTGGGATCGCGCTGCTCGCAAAGTTCGATGGGGGTGTCGACAAAGACCTCGATGAACTCACCTTCGGCCACCAGTTCCCGCGCCATACGGCGTTCATCCTGGAAGGGCGAGATAAACGAGACCAGCACAATCAGGCCGGAATCCACGAACAGGCGTGAGACCTCGGCAACGCGCCGGATGTTCTCGACACGGTCCACATCGGTGAAGCCCAGATCTTTGTTGAGGCCCGTGGCGCACATTGTCACCATCGAGCAGATAGCTGTGGCGGCCCAGGGCGGCAATTTTCTGCTCAACCTTGTCCGCGGTAGTCGACTTGCCCGAACCCGAAAGGCCGGTGAACCAGAGAATACAAGGCTTCTGACCCTTCTGCCTGGCGCGCAGTTCCTTACCGACCTCCAGCTCATGCCAGGTGAGGTTGGTTGCCCGGCGCAGGCCAAAATCGATCATGCCGGCACCCACTGTGCCGTTGGTGAAGCGGTCGATCAGGATGAAACCACCGGTTTCACGCACGTCCTTGTAGGAGTCGAAGGCAATGGCCTGGTCGAGCGCAAAATTGCAATAGGCAAACCTCGTTCAGCTCCAGGGTCTTGCCGGCAACATGTTCCATGGTGTTGACGTTGATCTTATGGCGCAGATCGGTGATCTGAACCGTCGTCATCTTGGTGCCGATCTTCATGAGATACTGGCGCTCGGGCAGCAAAAGGCTCGTCATGCATCCAGATGAGGTGGCCGGCGAACTGATCGGTGCTGTCGGGCGCCTGTTCGGCATCAGCCAGGATATCGCCGCGGCTGACATCGATCTCGTCATCGAGGACCAGGGTGATCGATTGCCCGGCGATGGCGACATCGAGATCACCATCAAGCGTGACGATGCGCGAAATGGTCGAGGTACGCTCTGACGGGCAGGCCATGATCCGATCACCGGGACGCACGGTGCCTGAAGCAATCGTGCCCGAGAAACCCCGGAAGTCGAGGTTTGGACGGTTGACCCACTGGACCGGCATACGGAAGGCACGCTCTGCAACATCGGTGGAGACATCGACAGTCTCGAGGACATCAAGCAGGGTCGGACCCTGATACCAGGGCATGTTGGGGCTGGCGTCAAAGACGTTGTCACCGGTCAGCGCGGAAACCGGAATGCAGGTGACATCGTGAATGTCGAGGTCATGAGCGAACTCGCGGTAAGCTCCCGAAATCGCTTCAAACGTGCCGGAATCCCAATCCACGAGATCCATCTTGTTGACGGCCAGAATGACGTGGCGGATGCCCAGCAGGCTGACGATGAAGCTGTGGCGGCGGGTCTGGGTGAGGACACCCTTGCGCGCGTCGATCAGGATGACGGCGAGCTCGGCCGAGGACGCGCCGGTCGCCATGTTGCGCGTGTACTGCTCGTGACCTGGCGTATCGGCGACGATGAACTTACGCCGGTCGGTCGAGAAGAAGCGGTAGGCGACGTCGATGGTGATGCCCTGCTCGCGCTCGGCCGGCGAGGCCGTCGACCAGCAGCGCCAGGTCGATCTCGCCGCCCTGGGTCCCGACCTTCTTGGAGTCGGCCGTCACGGAGGCGAGCTGGTCCTCGAAGATGAGCTTGGAATCATAGAGCAGACGCCCGATCAGGGTCGACTTGCCGTCGTCCACGCGAGCCGCAGGTGATGAAGCGCAGCAGGTCTTTTGCCTCTTGGCTGTTCGAGGTAGGCGTGAATGTCTTCTGCGATGAGGTCGGATTGATGGGCCATCAGAAGTAACCCTCCTGCTTCTTCTTCTCCATCGACGCCGAGGAGTCATGATCGATCATGCGCGCCCTGACGCTCGGAGGTCTTGGTCAGCAGCATTTCCTGGATCACCGCAGGCAGGTATCGGCGTCGATTCGACCGCGCCGGTCAGCGGGTAGCAGCCCAGCGTGCGGAACCGGACCATCTTCATCTGGGGCACCTCGCCGTCTGCCAGCGGCATGCGGTCGTCGACGACCATGATCAGCATGCCGTCGCGTTCCACCACGGGACGCGGTGCGGAAAGATAGAGCGGCACGATGGGGATCTTCTCAAGATAGATGTATTGCCAGATGTCGAGCTCGGTCCAGTTCGAGATCGGGAACACGCGGATCGACTCGCCCTTGTTCATGCGCGTGTTGTAGTGACGCCAGAGCTCCGGGCCGCTGGTTCTTGGGGTCCCAGCGGTGGGTCTTGGTGCGGAAAGAAAAGACGCGCTCCTTGGCGCGGGACTTTCTCCTCGTCACGGCGCGCGCCACCGAAGGCCGCGTCGAAACCGTACTTGTCGAGCGCCTGCTTGAGGCTCTGGGTCTTCATGACATCGGTGTGAGACGGACGAGCCGTGGGTGAAGGGCCCGACCCCCTGGGCAATTGCGTCCTGGTTGATGTGCACGATGAGATCCATGCCGATGTCTTCGGCCATGTGATCCCGGAATGGCATACATCTCCGGGAACTTCCAGCGTCGTGTCGACATGCATCAGCGGAAACGGCGGCGCGGAAGGATAAAATGCCTTTTTGGCCAGATGCAGCATGACCGAGGAATCCTTGCCGATCGAATAGAGCATGACCGGATTCTGAAACTCGGATGCCACCTCACGCATGATGTGGATCGATTCCGCTTCGAGCTGGCGCAGATGGGTGAGATGGGGGAGTTGGGTCATCGTGGACGCGACCGCAGGCGAAGGGGAATGGAAATCATGGGCCATGGCGCCTAAGGGACGGTGAGGCCGGGGACGTTTGGAGGCTTTACCAGACCGGAGAGATCAGGGCCAGTTGGTCGGACACTCGAACACACCTCAATCAAACATGCCGTGGTGATACCGAATGCTCTCTCGCTATCGGGTTTTGAAAAGAGTCATGCTCTTGATGAACAGATCGCCAGCCACGGGCGCTATGTGCTTTTTGTCGGCAACATCAGCCCAAAGAAAAACCTGGCGCGCCTTTGCGCTGCCATCGAACTGGCATCCAAACAAGAGCCGACAATCAAGATGCTGATTGCCCGGCGATGTAAAGAAAATTTTCGTCAAGCAACACCTGCCCGCAACCGAGCGTACGACCCTCCTTGGCTACCTGGCTGACGACGAAAAGTGGGCCTATGTGCGCAATGCCCATATGCTGGTTTTGCCCTCTACAAACGATGAGACCTTTGGTCTTCCTCTTCTTGAGGCCATGGCAGCTGGTGTGCCAACGGTCTCATCTGACCTTGCGACCCTTAGCAGTGTTTATGGCGAGGCGACACTCTATGCCGATCCCTTCGACGAACATGCCATGGCCGCCGCAATCGAGAAGGTCTGGAGTGACCTGCTCCCCTAAAACTGGTCCATGCTGAGTGAGAGAGTCCGGTTAATCTGAACTCCAAAGGAGGAGGAAGGTATGAGCCGGAAGAGATATACGCCTGAACAGATCATTGGCTTTTTGCGGGAGGCTGAGGTGCGCCTGTCGCAGGGCGAGAAGATCGGTGTGATCTGTCGTGGTCTTGGGGTGTCGGAGCAGAGCTATTACCGCTGGCGTCGCGAGTATGGCGGCCTGAAGGTCGACCAGGCCAAGCGCCTGAAGGACCTGGAGAAGGAGAACGCGCGGTTGCGTCGTGCGGTCTCGGACCTGACGCTCGACAAGCTGATCCTCAAGGAGGTCGCTGAGGGAAACTTCTAAGCCCCTCACGCCGCCGTGCTGCGGTTGATCATGTGCAGGTCCGGCTCGACGTGTCGCAGCGTCGTGCGTGCCGTGTGATCGGCCAGCATCGTTCGAGCCAACGCCTGCGTCTGATTGAACGTGACGACGAGGTGGCCCTGACGGCTGCCATCGTTGCACTGGCATCCGAGTATGGCCGCTACGGCTATCGGAGGATCGCGGCTCTGCTGCGATCACGGGGCTGGAACGTGAACGTCAAACGTGTCTGGCGGACCTGGCGGCGTGAGGGGCTGAAGGTACCAACAAAGCAGCCAAAGCGCAGGCGGCTGTGGCTCAATGACGGATCGTGCATCCGTTTGCGTCCGAGCCGGCGCAATCATGTCTGGGCCTACGACTTCGTGCAGGACCGCACCCATGACGGTCGGACGTTCCGGATGCTGACGGTGATCGATGAGTTCACACGTGAGTGCCTGGCGATCACCGTGGCCAGAAGGCTGCGGCATGACGACGTTCTGCAGGTTCTGGCCGATCTGTTCACCCACCATGGGCCGCCCGATCACATCCGTTCGGACAATGGCAGCGAGTTCACAGCCACTGCCGTGCGCAAATGGCTGCCGCGGGTTGGCGTAAAGACCCTGTTCATCGAACCGGGAAGCCCCTGGGAGAATGGCTACAACGAGAGCTTCAATGGCAAGCTGCGTGACGAGTTACTCAACGGCGAGATCTTCACCACGCTGCACGAAGCCCAGGTGCTGATCGAACGCTGGCGTCAGCACTACAACACCGTCAGGCCACACAGCTCGCTGGGCTACAAACCACCCGCTCCAGAAGCCATCTTGCCGCGCCCTGCAGGTCTGCCCTACGCTACGCTCCGGTCAGCCCAGCAGGGCGACCACAACCGCCGGACTCTAACATAGAAGGTGGACCACCTCTGTGGGGCAGGCCAGGCTCCCAAGCACGGTTCAACCAAACCTAAAACCTTGCAGTCAACATAACCTCTGGCAGAAATTTGTTCAACATTACCAAACCTTACCCGCCGACGTTCATCAAACTGCGAAACCTTCTCCAACGTTTCGACCACAGACGGATCAGAATGCGGTCCTGGTATCGATCACCAGTCGTGGTGCCGAAGGGGAGATTCGAACTCCCGGCCTACTGATTACGAATCAGTTGCTCTACCCCTGAGCTACTTCGGCCCGTTGTCGTTTCACCCTCGGACGAATGACGCTGTAATTACGCATAAGGTGCCATCTGGGTCAATTGGTCATTGATGAGTTGAAGGTCCGGTGTGGCAGGTGTGCCACAGTCAAAATCAGCGCAGGAACGCCACTTCGCGACTCATGCTACATTGGCGTTGCAGGAAAACCGCACCGGAAAAAACAACCATGACACGAAAGACGCCCTGGCAAGCCATCGCAAACGCACTTGAAGCCGAAGGAATCGAGCGAATCTTCGGCATGCCCGGGAACCCTGCCCATCTCGTCGCCGACATTGTTGCAGAGACCGACATCGCCATCGTCCTCAACCGCCACGAACACTCAGGTGTTGCATGTGCCTATGCTGCAGCCCGCATGACAGGTAGGCCCCAGATCGCGTTCGGAAACCCCGGACCAGGCATTACCAACATGGTGACAGGCATGCTGGAAGCGTATTCCGCGTCACTTCCGGTCATCTGCCTGTCCAACGGCACGCCCATGGCAACAGACGGACAGGGCGCCTTTCAGGAACTTGATTCGGTCGCTCTCATGCGTCCTGTTTCGAAATGGGCCACACGCATTGTCGATCCTGCAACCACACCCTGGGTCCTGGCACGGGCCTTTCAGATAGCCCAGGCCGGAGGCCCAGGTCCGGTCTTCATCGACGTTCCCTCGGATATCGGACTCGAACCGGCCGAAATGGAAGACTACAGACCTGCATCACGACGACGCCGCAGCCGGCCCGACCGTCGAGATGTCGAAGACGCGGCGGCGCTTGCCCGCGAACCGCGGCAGCCGCTCATCTGGTGCGGCAGCGGCGCATACAGTGCCCGTGCCGGGGAGCAGATCATTGCCCTGTCGGAACGACTCGGGGCAGCAATCATGACCACACCTGGTGGCCGCGGTGTGGTTGGCGAAGACAATCCGCTCTTTCTGGGCCAGACCGGCCTCTATTTCACAAAGGCAGGCAAGGATTGGTTCAACGGGGCCAATCTTCTGATCTCCGTGGGATCCAGGCTCAAGGAGTTCTCGACCGGAGGGTGGCGCTATTGGCCAGCGGCGGCAAAGCTCATTCAGATCGACATCGATCCCCATGCCATTGCGCTCAACAAGCGTCCCGACGCAGCGCTGGTCGGCGATGCCGCATTGGCGCTTGATGACATGCTCGCCGCCCTGGGAGATACCGCCACGGACGTTTCCGGGGCCCGATGCGAGACCATCGCCAGACAACAGGCGGAATATCTCGATGACGTGGTGACCGATGCGACGAAACAGGGGTCACCGATTCGCGCACGCCAGGTGGTTCATGCCGTCAACACCGTGTTCGGCCATGACACGATCATGATTCACGAAAACGGCGGTGCTGACCTCTGGAGCTACTACTGGCCCTACTACCGGGTGCTCGACATAGGCGACGACATTCCCATGGGTGAACAGACTGCGATGGGCATGGGCGTGATCGGCACGATCGGCGCCAAGCTTGCCAGACCCGACAAACAGGTCGTTTGCATCACCGGCGATGGCGCAGCACAGATGGCCATGATGGAGTTCGCGACAGCCGCCGAGCAGAAGCTGGGTGTCACCTGGGTCGTGCTCAACAACCAGATGTTCGGCTGGCCCCAATATGGCCAGGTGCTGACGAACCGACCCCATGCCGCCACCAACTTCGAGGTTCCCGCCGATCTGCCGGCCATCGCGAGGGCGCAGGGCTGCGAAGCCGAACACATCAGCGATCCTGCAGAGGTCGAAGCTGCGCTCGGGCGCGCAAAGAAAGCCAATACACGCAGGGTCCCCTATCTGGTCGATATAGCCATTGCGCGACATGACTATCCGCCGCACTTCGTCGCGCACCACGAAGCAACGCGCAGTTAGATCAAAACTGCCAGAGCCTGGTCTAGTCGGTCTCTCCGGCACGGTCGAAAACGACCTCACCGTCGATCAGGGTGAGATCGGCATCGAACCCGAGCAGAGCGTCGGGGTCCACGGCGAAGGGATCGCCCGAAAGTACGGCGATGTCGGCTGCCATGCCCGGTACGAGCCTGCCGACATGGTCGTCTACCCCACAGGCATAGGCACCGTTCTCGGTATAGCTCAAGAGCGCCTCGGCCATGGTCATGCATTCCTCGGCGCCCAGCACCTGGCCGCCCGAGGTCCGGCGCGTGACCGCTGCATGGAGGTTGGGGAACGGGTTGACGTCCGAGACCGGGGTATCGGAGCTGGCGGCGGGTTTCAGGCCGCGGCGCTGCCAGCGCGCCATGGGATAACAACCGCAGGAGCGCTCCTCGCCCAGGACATCGAGATAACTGTCGCCGAAATCGCGCAGGAAGACGGGCTGTGGTGCCGGAATGAGGCCAAGCCTCTCCATGTCATCAAGGTGGCCGTCATCGACAAAACCGCAGTGTTCGATGCGGTGACGCCGATGGTTGCAGGTGCCGTCGGCACAAGCGCGATCGAACGCCTGAATCGTCTGGTCGATCGCGGCATCGCCAATGGCATGCACCGCGACCTGATAACCACGGTGATGGTAGTGGGCGACCATCTCATCTGTCCGTCGTCAGAACATTTGGGACGCGTGAGCTCGTTTTCTAATTGAGTATCTGGCTCATCTTGATTTGATGTTAAGCCGCTTGTTGTTGATGGTTCAAGCGGCGGGTTTGGATGGTGAGTTTTTTGATCTTTTCCCTCTTTTCGATGATGGCTGTGTGGCGCCCGAAGTAAGCATCCGATGGTGTGACGTTGCCAATGCTCTCGTGGTAGCGATGGTTGTTGTAATAATCCACGAAGGTGCCGATCTGGTTTTCGAGATCGCCCTGCAGATAGTAGTTTTCCAGCAAGATCCGGTTCTTGAGCGTCTGATGCCAACGCTCGATCTTACCCTGGGTCTGCGGGTGATAGGGTGCACCGCGAACGTGCTCCATACCCTGGCCTTCAAGCCATTCGGCCAGATCGCCGGATATATAGGACGAACCATTATCGCTGAGCAGCCGGGGTTTATGGATGACCTCGGCCTGGTCGCAGCCTGATGCTTCCAACGCGAGTTCCAGTGTCTGGGTCACATCGCCCGCCTTCATGGTGGTGCACAGCTTCCAGGCGATGATGTAGCGCGAGTAGTCGTCGAGAATGGTCGACAGATAGAACCATCCCCATCCGATGACCTTGAAGTAGGTGAAGTCGGTCTGCCAGAGCTGGTTCGGAGCTGAGGTCTTGTCCTTGAACTCATTCGCTGCCTTGATGACGATGAAGGCCGGGCTGGTGATCAGGTCGTGGGCCTTGAGCAGCCGGTAGACAGACGCTTCTGAGACAAAATAGCGTCTCGTGTCAGTGAACCTCACGGCCAGTTCCCTGGACGATAGTTCCGGCTCATCCAGGGCCATCTCCACGATCTGCTGGCGCACATCGTCGGGGATGCGGTTCCACACCCGACCGGGGCCACTGGTGCGGTCATCAAGGCCGCCTCCACCTCGATACCGGTCGTACCACCGGTAAAACGTCGTGCTCGGGATGCCCAGCTTATCCAACGTCCGCCGGACCGGTAGATGAGAGCCTTCGACCAGCCTGATGATTTCCAGTTTCTCAGATGCGGGATATCTCATTCCTCGTCTCCCCCATCCCCGATCATGCTTTTTTTGAGTAACCGGTTCTCCAGTATCTGTTCGGCCAGCGCCTCCTTGAGATCGCGGGCTTCGACACGCAGTGTCTTAACCTCGGGACTGCTGGCCTGACGCGCCGTGTCGCCGGCAAGGCGCTTCTTGCCAGCCTCCAGGAACTCCTTGGACCAACTGTAATAAAGACCCTCGGCGATGCCTTCATGGCGACATAAAGCCGCGATGCTCTCCTCGCCGCGCAGGCCCGATAACACGATCCGGATCTTCTCCTCAGCCGAATAACGCTTGCGCGTCTTGCGCCGAATGTCGCGGATGGCCTGTTCTGCCGGGGCGCTCTTGCTCATGGTTTTCTGCCTCATCTTCGTTCCCTACGGTCACTGCGATGAGCCAGAAAAACTCCCTTATGAAAACCACTCAATCTGTCCCAAAGGCGCTGACGGCAGACATGACACGCGTGTGGCCTTTGATCTCTGGTACGCCAAGAACTGGTCGCTCTGGCTGGATTTCACGATCATGCTCAAGACAATTCCAGCAGTGCTCGCCCGCCGCGGCGCCTACTGAGTGAATGCGCTACCAGTCTCCCTGAAGGTTGGAGCCCCGGCCACCTTAATGAGCCTGAACTAGGAGCCCGGTAACAGCGAGGCAGGCACACCCGAAACCGACGATTCTAACCGACCCGGCGTGCGCCAGACCGCGGTATCGAACGCCCCGCAACCGTCACACACAGCCGACCACGTGTCCGACACGGTGCCACAGCGGTCGCATTGCCAGGTCACCTCGGGCTCGGCATCGACGGCACGCCGCAACCAGATGTCGGCCTGTTCGGCATGGCCTTCGGCCTCTTCAAGTTCAGCCCAAAGACGTGCGACGCGAGTCGTGACGGGTTCATCACCGATCTCGGCGAGATGACGGCGTGCTTCACCGGTCAGGTCACTGTCGAGCGCAGCCCTGGTCGCGGCAATATGGGATTCCCGTGCATCGGGTGCCAGCGAAACGAGCTTGCTGATCCGCTTGTAATGGGTAACCCCGGAATCCCGGCCCGTCTCGACATAGAGTTGGGCCAGGTCGGGATGTGGCGTCGCGGCCCAGCCTTTCTCGATCACCCTGGAAGCAGCGCGCAGCTTCTGATCATCAATCAGCAAACGGGCAAGAAGCGTGGTTGCCGGCACCAGGTCCGGCGACTCGGCATGGGCCTCCTTGGCGCGGCGCAGGGCACCGGCGCGATCAAGATCCTCCAGCGCCTGACGGCCCTCCTCGACCAGCAGCACGGCACGGCGCTGGCGTGTGACATCGACACCGATCGCACGGCGATCCCGCGCGGCTTCGAGAGTCTGTTGGGCACCTTTCCAGTCGCCTTCGAGCGTCTGGAGATCGAACACGGCTTCGGCAGCCCAGCGTGCATCCGGGCGCAGCGCATGCGCCCGTCGGGCATATTCGCGTGCGCTGTCATGATCGCCCCGTCGAAAGGCAGCCATCATCAGGCCGCGCAGTCCCAGAAATTCCGTTTCCGGGCGCTCGAGCATCGCTTCGAAATGGCGCTCGGCTGCTTCACCATCGCCATCAAGTTGTGCCGCCTGCGCTGTCAGGAGCAGGGTGAGCGGCGGATGACCCAGGAGGTTGTCAGCCTTTGCGGCGTGGCGACGCGCCTCTGCGGCATCACCGGCGGCGACAGCGACAAGACCCGAGGTCAACGCCTCGTAGCCCTTTTCGCGGCGGCGCTGAACCACCGCCTTTTTCAAGCGACCCGGGCCGCGCCAGAGCCACCCGACAATCGCAAAGACAACAAGCAGGGTGATCGTCAGCGCCACGATCCCTAGAATCAGCAGCGGCACCGTGGTCGTGACCTCATAGGCACCCCAGACCATGGAGACTTCGCCACCCATGTCGACAAGCCAGATGACCAGGGCAACCGCACACGCGATCAGGACGAGATAGAAGAAAAGAGCGATCATGGCTCAGTTCACCGTGCCGCCGACCAGCGCGATGGCGCGGTCGTGCAGGTCATCCAGGGCCGCCTGAGCATCAAGATGCGCCCTGGCGTCCTCGATCCAGTCCGACATTGCGCCGGCAGCCTCGTCGGAAAGTCCCTCCAGTTCCTTGAGCACCGCATCGAGATTTCCGGCGTTGAACAGTGCCTCGGCCCGCGACGTCACGGCATCGGCATCGGCACCTTCAGCCTGGCCATCGACCCGGCGGATACTCACAAGCCCCTCGAGCCTGGCCAGCGTCTGATCGAGGATGCCGTCTGACGTGGCCACGCGCTCGGCCGTGACTGCGTCGGAGATCGCATCGGGCAAACGCGCGCCCAGTGATCGGGTCGTCGCAATGCCCTTGTCGGCATGCGACGAAAGCGTCTGCAGGGACGATGCGGCGACGGCATCATCAGGCGCCAGCGCGGAGGCTGCTTCCAGCCGGTCGCGATAGGCGTTGCCGATGGCAACCGCTTCGCGCAACTGGCCGGTTGCCAGGACGAAGGCCGATCCCGGATCAACCGCGCGCTTTTCGAGCGCATCAAGGTCAGCCTGAAGACTGGCAAGCTGGTCACCCAGCGCGCCCACAGCCGTATCAACGGTGGAGACCTGACCCAACGCGGCCGCATTGGCCTGCATTGCCGCCTCAAGCGCAGCCAGTCGTGCATCCAGGCCGTCGAGGGTGGCAAAGCTGCCTTGCGGCAGTGCTTCAATCCGTTCGATCAGGGCCCGTGCGCGATCGCGCAATTCTGCCATTTCCACGCTGGTCACCGGTTCGCTCGTGGTGGCGTTGTCACCAGACTGGGGCACGACCGCCGGGGCGGCCTCAAGCGAGTCGACCCTTGCGGCAAGCGCATCGAGCCGTTGTGTGTCGGCATCGGGTGCTTCTGCTGCAAGCGCGGCAACGGCCAGTTCGGCATCGCTCAGACGGGCCTGAAGATCATCCAGCGAACCAAGTTTGGTTTCCAGGGTGTCCATGCGTGCCGTCAACGCCGCGTCCTGGCCTGATGCGCTTTTGAGGGACGCCACTTCTGACTGCAACGCAGATAGTTGGGTTTGCAGGGAGGCCAAACCGGAATCGGACTCCTGGGGCAGGATGCGAGGGCCCAGTGCGGCGCCTACGGCGGCCGCTGCCAGGCTGAGCACCACGACCAGAAACAGCGTCAAGGCGCGGCTCCCCGAACCAGACGCCTGTTCCCGGGTCGTCCCGGGCGCATTCTCTGCGTCACCATCCTCTTTCAGCGCTTCGCCGGTCAGTTCCACGTCGACGGGGTCATCGGATGCCACGGCCAACGTTGTTTCAACGGCCTCGTACCTCTCATCCGATCCCTCGGCCTGGCCGGGATCATTGTTCGGATTCTTGGGATCTGCGGTCATGACATCTCCAGACTGGAACGGATGAGCTGTGCCAGCAATTCGCCTTCGGGTTCGTCCGGCACACTGTGCGCGCGCCAGGTCAGACTTCCAAGTGACTCTGCCACAGCCTGACTGAGGCAAAATGCCACAAGACCTGCGGTGGTTGCCTGGAGCCCGGCTTTGGTCACCAGTGTAGCAAAGGTCGCTGCAGTCCGTGGCGAGAAAAACACGACGCCTTCGAGTTGGCCACCCAGCAGCGCATCCCTTGCCGTATCGGGCAGTTCACCTGCCGTTACCGCACGGTAGGCCACGAAACGCTCAACGGCAAAACCATGGCGGTCCAGCAAACCCGCGAGATCCCCTGCCTGGACGCTTCCGGCAAGATGAACCAGACGACCGCCACCAGGTTGCAGTTCTGAACGTGCCAGTTCCGCAAGACTGCCAACATCGCCGCCTGCAGCCAGGATATCGGCAAACCCATCGATCTGTGCCTGACGGGCCGTGGTGGTACCCACTGCCAGAATTCTGATGTCACGGCGACTTGTGAGACCCGCCAGGGCACGTGCCCCGTTTGCACTGGTCAGGAGGACCGCCTGCAGGCCTTCAAGATCGGGAGGGGCCTGAACGACCGGCTCAATGGATAGCAGGGGTGCCTGGATACATTCGATACCGTCCTGCCCGAGTCTTGCGGCAAACCGCTGCGAATCGGCCAGAGGCCGGGTCAGCAGGATGCTCACGCGGGCCTGCTGCCGAACAGATCAGCCCCGGCGGCGGCCAGTAATTCGCGCCCCGCGTCATCACCCAGATCCATCGCCTGGTCCACGGCACCGCGACGCGACGTACTGGCGCATTGGCGACCGTCTTCTGAAAGCACCATGGCTTCCAGAGATATCCGGTCGCCGTTGATGACGGCCTGCGCGGCAATCGGTGTGCGGCAGGAGCCGTCGAGTCTGGCAAGAACGGCACGTTCGCAGGAGACCGCGATGCTGGTTTCACGGTCGTCGATCGCAGCGAGCAGCGCCTGAAGTTCGGAATCATCGCTGCGGCAGGTGATTCCGACAGCACCCTGACCGGCCGCAGGCAGCATGTCGGCTGGATCAAGGATAGCCGTGGCTTCGTCTCCGCGGCCCAGCCGAATCATGCCTGCCGCAGCAAGAAGCGTCGCGGCGACCTCACCGGTAGCAAGCTTGGCCAGGCGGGTATCCACATTGCCCCGAAACAGAACAACGTCGAGATCGGGCCGCTGTTTCAGGAGTTGAGCCTTGCGGCGGATCGATGCGCTGCCGACAACAGCTCCCTGAGGAAGCTCCGCTATGCTGGACGCAACCGGCGAAATGAACGCGTCACGCGCATCTTCACGCGGCAGCATCGCGGCCAGCACAATGCCCGGATCAAGCTCCGTCTCGACATCCTTCATGGAGTGCACCGCGATCTCGGCCTGACCGTCGAGCACGTAACGATCGATTTCCTTGGTGAACACACCCTTGCCACCCACTTCGGAAAGCGCGCGGTCGCGGACCCGGTCGCCTGTCGTGCGCACCACGATGACCTGAGGCTCGGGCAGGCCGGGATGGGCCGCCATCAGGGCAGCACTTGTTGCCTTGGCCTGCCAGAGGGCCAGCGGACTGCCGCGCGTCACCATTCGTATCTGTCGCATATGCGGGCTTTACGGCAGAATGCCTGGCGAGAAAAGCATGAAGATGCCGATCAGACGCCAATCAGACTAGGCACTGACGACTCTCTCCTGTAATCGGAACCCATGATCATGCTCGGCATCGAGACAAGTTGTGATGAAACCGCCGTGGCGGTCGTGTCCAGCGACCGCCAGGTGCTGGCCCATGTTCTGCACTCGCAACATGAGGATCACCGCCCCTTTGGCGGTGTCGTCCCCGAAATTGCAGCGCGCAGCCATGTCGAGCGTCTGGACACCATGATCGGGCAGGCCATGGCACAGGCCGAACTGGACTTTGGCGACCTGGACGGCATTGCCGCCACCGCCGGACCAGGGCTTGTGGGCGGGGTCATGGTCGGCCTTGTCGAAGCCAAAGCAATTGCCGCGGTGCACAAGCTTCCGCTGATCGCAGTCAACCATCTGGAAGGTCATGCGCTCACCGCGCGCCTGACCGGAGAGGTCACCTTCCCCTATCTGCTTCTGCTGGTCTCTGGCGGTCATTGCCAGCTTCTTGTCGTTGAAGAGGTCGGCGCCTATCAGAAACTGGGCGGCACGATTGACGATGCGGCGGGTGAAGCTTTCGACAAGACAGCCAAGCTGCTGGGTCTGGGTTTTCCCGGCGGCCCCGCGGTGGAACGTGCCGCTGCAGACGGGCGGCCTGACCGCTTTGCCCTGCCGCGCCCCATGACCGGGCGCGATGATTGCGAGTTCTCCTTTTCCGGCCTCAAGACCGCCGTGCGCCAGACGCTGGAGAACCTGCCTGCGCCCGATCAACAGGACATTGCCGATCTTGCGGCCAGCTTCCAGCAGGCCGTCGCCGATATTCTGGTCGAACGCACCGGTCGCGCTGCTGAGATCTTCCGGCAGGGCTGGCCCCAGGGGCGACATCTGGTGGTCGCAGGTGGTGTTGCCGCCAATACCACGCTGCGCGACGCCCTCGACGGGCTTGCCCGCGCATCAGACCTGGAGCTGGTTGTGCCGCCGGCACGGCTTTGCACCGACAACGGCGTCATGATCGCCTGGGCGGGGATCGAGCGTCTGCAACGCGGGCTGCAGGATCCGCTGGATGTTCCAGCCCGTGCACGCTGGCCGCTGGCAGCATGAACGCCAACCTGCATCTTGGGATCGTCGGGGCCGGTGCATGGGGCACGGCGCTGGCCTGCGCGGCACAGCGTGCCGGCGCCAGGGTAACCCTCTGGGCGCACGAGCCCGAGACCGTCGATGCCATCAACAAAACCCATGCCAATCCCGTCTTTCTGCCCGGTGTCGCGCTGGACCCGGGCATCGGCGCAACCCGCGACCTGCCGGACCTGGCAGCCTGTGACGCGCTGCTGCTGGTTGCCCCGTCCAGCCATCTGGACCTGGTGTGCGGGAACCTTGCGCCCCATATCGGTGCGTCCGTGCCGGTCTGTGTCTGCACCAAAGGCATCCATCTCGAGACCGGACGCCTGATGACAGAGCTTGCCGCCCACGCTCTGGACCGGCGGGCCGTTTGCGGACTCTCCGGCCCCTCCTTTGCGGCCGAGGTTGCCGCAGGCCTGCCGACCGCCGTGACGGTTGCTGGAACCCAGGGCGACGTTGAAGCAATTTCCCAGTGCCTTTCTGGACCGATGTTCCGCATCTACCGCAGCGACGATGTCGTGGGCATCGAGATCGGCGGCGCAGTCAAGAACGTCATCGCCATTGCCTGCGGCATCGCCATGGGCCGCGGTCTGGGCAACAACGCCCGGGCGGCCGTGATCAGCCGCGGATTGGCCGAAATGGCGCGCCTGGGCGAGGTTCTGGGTGCCCGGCGCGAGACCCTGATGGGCCTGTCGGGCCTGGGCGACCTGGTGCTGACCTGCACGGGCGAGTTGTCGCGTAACTTTACCTTCGGCAAGGGACTGGGCGAGGGCCGCACCATTGCCGACCTGATGGCCGGGAGAACCAGCGTGGTCGAGGGTGCCGTGACGGCACCGGCCGTGGTTGCCCTGGCGGATCGGATTGGTGTCGAAATGCCCATTGCCGGTGCCATCAACGACGTCATCGCAGGCCGGTGCAGCCTGGATCAGGCCATCGAGCGCCTGCTGGCGCGGCCCGCAGGTGACGAATTCAACTGAACGTTTCAACAACATCCAATCAGGAGACCACCATGCTGTTTGTCATTCATGCCATCGATCGGGACGGAGACGGCTCGCTGCGCCTTGCCAACCGGGAGGCGCATCTGGGCTTTCTTGGCGACTCCGGTGACCGGGTCAAGCTGGGTGGCCCGATGCTGAGCGAGGACGGCAGCCGGATGATCGGTTCCATGCTGGTGATCGAGGCCGAATCGCTCCAGGAAGCCCGCAATTGGGCCGCCGGAGACCCTTACAAGAAGGCGGATCTCTTCGCCTCCGTCGATATCCGCCCATGGAAAGCCGCGGTCGGGACGACCACCATCACCTGATACGTCAACGCGGTTGAAGGGCCTCACTGTGCCCAAATCGCAACAATTCCGGCCCGATTTCACGCTGTACGATTAGGCATTATCATTTCGGGACAGGTTTGCTATAACGGAGCCAAGTAGATTCGCATCTGGTCGAGTGTTTGCGTCGGGGGGCCAACGATCGTGCTGATGCGCATGTGTAACGGGTTGTTCAATCGAGGAGAATCCATGAAACGAATTCTTGTCGGCGTCTTTGCCGCCACCCTTCTGATTGAGGTGGTCCCACATTGTTGGACAGTTTGGCAGCGAAGTTAAGGTGTATTCCGTTTCCTGATCATGCCGCCAAGAACCTGTTTATCACATCTTGCTGCTGCTGTTGTTGAGCCTGTGGAGATGTGGTCAAGGCGATAGCCTTGTCCATCATATCCATGGGCCGCCCGTTTCCGAAGGCCTCGGCGGGCGTTTGGCCGTCGTGGACCGAATGTGGCCTCTCAGTATTGTAAAAATTGACCCAATCGCCGATGACCTGTTCGGCCTTGAACCCATCCGTCAGCTCGTGCAGATAGACCGCCTCGTATTTGAGAGAGCGCCACAGCCGCTCGATGAAGATGTTGTCCATGCAGCGGCCCCGGCCATCCATGGAGATCGTAACCTCCGCCGCCTTGAGCAAACCGGTGAAGTCAAAGCTGGTGAACTGGCTGCCCTGGTCGGTGTTGAAGATCTCCGGTTTTCCATATCGGGCTAGCGCCTCGTTTAACGCCTCAAGGCAGAACCAGACATCCATGGTGTTCGACAATCGCCAGGCGAGTACATGACGCGTGGCCCAGTCCATGATCGCAACCAGGTACAAAAAGCCGCGCTGAACGGGGATATACGTGATGTCGGCACACCAGACTTGATTGGGCCGGTCGATGACCATTCCCTTGAGAAGATAGGGATAAATCCGGTGCGCCGGATGGGGTGTACTGGTCTTTGGCGCTTGATAGATCGCCTCCAGCCCCATGAGGTGCATCAGACGACGGACCCGGTGACGCCCCACGCAAATGCCCTCGCGCCGCAACTGGCGCACCATCTGACGGGAACCGTAAAACGGATACTTCAGAAACAGCTCGTCGATGCGACGCATCAACGCCAGGTTCTCCACGCTTTCGCCCTTCGACCTGTAATAGAACGACGAACGGCTGATCGCCAGAACTTGGCACTGTTGGCTCAAACTCAGGTCGGGGTGATCGCGTCTGATCATCGCCTTGCGATTCCCCCGGCTCATCGTTTGAGCCCTTTGGCCAAAAAATCCCGCTCCACCGTCAACTGACCGATCTTGGCATGGAGATCGTGGACCTCATCATCGTGCTCCAGCCGACCTTTGTCGGCGCCATTCGAAAACACCGCACCCAAACCGTCCATCGCCTGGCGCTTCCATGTGCTCACCTGGTTCGGGTGCACCTTGTGCCTGGTCGCTATCTCCTGGATCGTCTTATCGCCACGCAGCGCATCAAGCGCAACTCGAGCCTTGAAATCTGCTGTAAACCGTCGTCGGGGCGTCATTTCGTATTCCTCCATTAAATGGCGGAATACACCTTAATCAACTGTCCGATTTTCTGGGACCACCTCAAAGATCAAAAAACTCACCATCCAAACCCGCCGCTTGAACCATCAACAACAAGCGGCTTAACATCAAATCAAGATGAGCCAGATACTCAATTAGAAAACGAGCTCACGCGTCCCAAATGTTCTGACGACGGACACGCCTGAGGTTGGCATCGCTGAGGTCGACACCAAAGAGGAAGGCATCGCTGAGGAGGGCACCACTGAGGTTGGCACCGCTGAGGTCCGCGCCGCTGAGGTCGGCATCGCTAAGCGCTGTACCGGTGAGGTCGGCACCGCTGAGGTTGACACCGGTGAGGTTGGCACCTCTGAGGTCGGTAAATCTGAGGTTGGCACCGCTGAGGTCCGCGCCGCTGAGGTCCGCGCCGCTGAGGTCGGCATCGCTGAGGTCGGCATCGCTGAGGTCGGCACCGCTGAGGAGGCCACCCCATGCCGGGGCTGTTAGCAACAGGACTGTGGCAAACGCAAGAAACTGACGTCTCATGATGCCGCCTCCAGATAGCTGGACGCAGCTTAGTCACAGCTCTGGCTTAGCGGCAATGGGCAGGTACCTCAGTCACCAAACCGCTCACTGGCGGCTCTGGTAGTCCTCCCACCACTCGACAGCCAGCAGCGATGCGTTTCATCGCGAACTCCTAGTCGGCAAAGCAGCATTGCATCGCGCTTCAGATGCCGAGAAGTCGTCTAGTGACGCGTCACCAAAGCAGCATTCCATCAATGAATGGGTTTCGGTTCCCCTGCAGGCTCTCAATCACGTGGTTCTGCCGGTTCAATTGCACTGGGTTCCGTGATTGGAAGACCGCAGCGCTTCAAAAACTCATATGTGCCGTCATAGAATTCCTTCGGTCGAGTTAGGTCCAAATCATCGCCTTCAGGAACGAAAATAACCATGCCCTGACGTGCACGCGTGAGGAGAACCCGATACGCATTTGTCAAATAGAGCTTTTTTTCACCCGTCCGAACGTTTTGCCATTTGGTGCCGCGAAAAGCATGAGATTCCCAATCGGATGGGCCATATCTCAAATTAGCGTCCCAGCACACACCCACCCAATCGAGCTCTAAACCCTGAATATCAAACTCAGTGGCAACATCTTCCAAATAGTATGAGGATCGAACGTCAATTCTGTCGTTCAGAAACCAACTCTCTGGATCGATAGACGATTTGATGTGGATCCCTTCTGGACGGAGGCGACCAGCGCCAGAAGACGCTACCAGACCAAACCGTTCGCTGCCGCGGGAAACCGCCCGAAGCCAACCGCGCGCCCTTTTTAGATCGCGCGTCAACCAGATTGGGTATCTGGCTCTAAGCTCAGTAAAGAGTTGTTTCGCGTCCTCTGCATTGCCATCAAGCACTGCACCAACGAAAGCTGACAGTTGCTCCGCCCGGAATGAGCGCATGGAAATAGAGAGATGTAGGTTGGGGTGTTTCGTTACACGATCAGTCCTCAGTAGCCGCACGGCCTCGGGGGCGACCGTGTAGTGCGGATCATCCAGAAGGGCGGATGCATGCACATCCCAATCGTGAAAACGATCCTGTAAAGCGGTCAACCACTCAAGCAAGCCAGCTTCGCCAGTGTTGATCTCTTGTCCACCACCGATAAGGCACACGATCGTGCACCAATCGGAGTGGCGATCCATCACACTGATCAAAAATTCAGGTTCCGACTGCGAAAAACTGGCGTGGCCACGCTTCGTCTGCATGAATTTTGAAGCTTGTTCCTTAGTCCATGCGCGTTGAGCCTCGTCAAACACCACCACTTTCTCGATTGGTACGTTTGGATCCTGCAGATATTCGTCCCGAAAGTGATGAATATTCTGAACGAATGCACGCACCTTTCGTTGAGCATCCTTTTTCTTGATGCCCTCGCGGTTTGACTGGTCGCGTGCCAGAGCTTCACGCAGGACATTTACTAGCGGTCCGTTACCAGAAAGAAATACAGCGTGTTCATCCGCATGCTCAGATGCGCGCTTGGCGGCAATATTTAGCCCTGCGAGCGTTTTGCCGGCACCCGGAACGCCGGTAATGAAGCAGATCGATTTTCGTCCTATCGTCTTTGAACGCTCGATGATTTCAGCGATAAGAGTATCAGTTGCTTGCAGGTTCTTAGCACCAGCATCAGAACGGGCAATCGCTTGGACGTCATGGTTCTGATAGAGCGCCTGCGCCGCTTCGATGATCGTTGGTGTCGGTTGGTAACCGCTTTCGACCCACTGGTCTGGGTCAAGGTTTGGGGTATTTGAAATAGCCAAAACGCTTTCAATGGCGACACGAACTCCAGCAGATCCCGTCTGGAGTGGAGCCGCCACTTGGTCTGCAGCAAAAGTGACATCGGCAGCTATTGCTGCTGATTTTGTCGCAACGAGCACAGGTACAATGGCCGCATTGTGGCTGCCGCGGTGGAAATTCTTCAAATCTAGAGCGTAGTCATGCGCCTGATCGATAGCGTATCGGTCAAAGTTGTCCGAATTGACCTTGAACTCAAGAACGAACACGACGCCCGCTAGCACTATCACGCAATCGGCACGCTTACCCATTCGGGGAATGATGAACTCAAAATGGATATGCCCATCTAAAATACCAACCAGCTGATCTTTCAGGACATCGATCTGTGTGAGCCAAGCGTTGATTTGCTGTTTGTTAAAACCGAAATCATTTTTTTGTGCAAGTTCACCAAAAATTTCAGCACTCGACTGCGATGAAAATTTTGTCAAAGTGGCGCTGTAGAATGCAAACTCCCGTCTCATGATGCGCCTCCAGATAGCTGGAAGCAGCTTAGTCACAGCTGCGGCTTAGCGGCAATGCGCAGGCAGTCTGCTAGGTCGCCCTCTTTCAGGAGTGCGTCATAACGCAACGCTACGTGCAGCAGTGGGTCATCGTTTGCCTTGATGAACTCGTTGGCAGCAGTCCAGATGTCGCGGTCAGTGGGCATGATTTCATCGTGAGGTCACTTCGCACATCATCGGAAAGCCGCCATCGCTGCCCCATGGCTCGCAATTCAAACCACACTCGTAATCGGCATGTTCTTGCAAGCTACGGTCGTAAATCACGGCCAGTGCTGCGTCTCGGCATTTCTCCAAGGAATCATAGGGCCCATACATTTCATGCGTGGTCAGGTCGTCCTTGTTTGAATAGACGAAAGCCAACCATTGGTCCTGTTCCAGCACGAAGAAGTACCAAAGGCCCAGTGCCAAAATGATCGCAGTAACTACTTTCAATGTGACGCCTCCAGATATTTTAGTAACAATGTCATCGGGGAAGACAGCCTATGAACATGGTCATTGCTATAATTGCGCTGTTTGTTGGTCTTTTTGTTGTTGGCTATCTAAGCAGCAGGAGTGAGGATGCCGGGAGTTGGGCATTCATTGTCTTATATTGGACACCATCGATTATAGCGGTGTTTCGCGCGCACAAAGGCTGGCGCAGCATTTTGCTCTGGAACTTTTTTGGTATCTTGATTGTCACTTGGCTCGCGGCTTTCCGAGCGTCCGTTGGTGATAAGGACAACGAAAAAGTCATAAGTTGATCAGATTACCTGCAATCAAGCGGGTCTTTGTTTGACCACGTCCTCATCCGCTGCTTCTAGCACTGCTGGCTGCATGCCCGCCGAGGCCTAAACCGGAGGCTCTTAGTCGTCACACCGAGTTTAGCGGCAATGGCCGCCCACCTCAGTCACCAAACCGCTCACTGCCGGCTCTGGTAGTCCTCCCACCACTCAGCAGCCTGAGTAGAGGACTGAGTCGTCCGGCATCACGGTATTGCAGAACACGACGCCCTGCATCAAAGCACCACTGAGATCGGCACCCTTGATGTTGAGACCGTCGAGGGTGGCATCGCTGACGTCAGCACCGCTGAGGCTGGTACTGCCGAGGTGGGCACCGCTGAGGTCGGCACCGCTGAGGTCGGCATCGCTGAGGTCGGCACCGCTGAGGTTGGCACCGCTGAGGTTGGCACCACTGAGGTCGGCATCGCTGAGGTAGGCACCGAAGAGGAGGGCACCACTGAGGTAGGCACCACTGAGGTAGGCACCACTGAGGTAGGCACCCATGAGGTTGGCACCCATGAGGTTGACACCGCTGAGGTTGACACCGCTGAGACTGGCACCCCTGAGGTTGGCACCGCTGAGGTTGGCATCGCTGAGGTCGGCACGCCTGAGGTCGGCATGCCTGAGGTTGGCACCCATGAGGTTGGCACCGCTGAGGTTGGCATCTCTGAGGGTTGCGCACAGCTGAGGTGGGCAGCGGTGAGGAAGGCACCGCTCGAGGACGGCACCCTCGAGGTTGGCACCGCTGAGGTCGGCGCCTGCTGAGGTCACACTGAACACAGTCACCATCGTCGCAGTCAGCCCATGCCGGGGCTGCCAGCAAGCAAGACTGTGGCAAACGCAAACAACCGTCTCATGATGCCGCCTCCAGATAGCTGGAAGCAGCTTAGTCACAGCTGCGGCTTAGCGGCAATGGGCAGGCAGTCTGCTAAGCGGTAGCATAAAGCCGCCCGTGTCATTGACCGCCGTGCTGCATTCGTGACTAGTTGAGAACAGCAATAAGCGGAGGACATGACTATGAGGTGGGTATTTGCGCTTCTTACAAGCGTGCTGTTAGCCGGACCAGCTCACGCTGAAGAGGTCGATGGACAAGTTCTGTCTATCGATACCACCAATACAGATTTTGGGGCCGTAGAGGCCTCATATTTCACCGGCGACCTGAGCGATCATGGATTTATCGTCAAGTGCGCCTTGTATGCAGACGGCCAGATGGCTGCTACTGCAAGTGGGATCGTTGATGCAGGTTCGGCTCACCTGCTCTTTATGGGTGTCTCCAACTTCAACGAACCCTTATCGGTGGAATGCATCCGTTAACCCCGGCGCTTCTTAATGAAGTTTCCCCACTAAGCTGCAGCGAGCATCTCTTCAGGCGTAGCTTCTTTGGATGAGGGTATGGTCAAACAAAGACCCACTTGATGTGCAGGACGTTTGCCGTGGCGTCTCCATTGGTGGCCTTGGCAATCATGCGCTCAATGTCTTCTGGCGTGTCATCGGGCAGGCTTCGCACGACAATCGGCGGGGGATTGCCACTGCGCTGATCCAAGCGTCTCACGCGGCGTTTCAATGCGCTCATTTCCTGATTCCTTCCAAGGCGGTGATGCGGTTTTCAAGGCTTTCGGTTTCGATAACGCGACGCTGTATCTCGACCACATCAGCAACTGCCTTGGCCTCGTCTGGCGTGACTTCGCCCTGCGCCATCGCAGATACAACGGACGACATTGTCGCCACCATGTCAGACGGCTCGTTCATGTCGGGGAGGTCCATGGCGATAGGGCGAACTCTGGGTGGGGGAGGCATCCAACGTGAAAGCTGTGACGACGCGTTCAGGCGCTGATCCAGCGTCGGCACAATCAGGTCGCTATCGGTGCCGTCTTTGATCGACCCGGATTCGACACCTTCGCCGTTCATGATGGCAATCAGAAAACCGATGGGATCCGCGTCGTTATGGATGCGTTCCCAAGTAGCGGCGCTGGCCTTGTTGGGCGTGCCTTTCTGTCGACCACCACGGCGCTCACCGGGCTTCGAGCCACCCCGACTACGTTCTTCTACCTTAGCCATGCTTGTTTTTCCTGCCCTCTGGCGACGCAGTTAAACGCAAGAGAACAATAGAAGAACATTAGGGTGTGATCAAGGATATGTTGTGCGCCTCTGTGGTTATCACATTTGGCATGAAAACCCGCGTAACTCTGCTCCATCCGCTTCGTCATAAGCGAGAGCCGGAACTGCCAGTGCAACTCTCAACACAACGATAATCAATCAACGCACGGCTATCTGCTGGTTCTGACTACTAGCGGGTCCTGTTGCAGGCGATAATGCCATCCGTCACGCCACGGGCATATCCTCGAGCATAATGCTCGTTGTCGAAGTAGCCATAGATATCGGTAGCTCGGATCTCGCAGGTAGTGTTGTAACCAACAGCATACCCATCGCCATAGCCCTCATCGTATTTCTCATCGGGATCGTCACATGCGGCGAGACACCCCACGAGCAGGATGGCACCTACGACGCGTTTGATCACTCAGCATCCCGTGCGCGAAGGATGCGCAGGGCGAGGGCGTCCGTCTGTTCTATCGCGAAGGTACGGACATGTTCGTTCATGGTGTCATAGCCAGACAGGAGGCCACTATTGTTCATAGGGTCAAAAACCATCAAATCAGATGCGCCCGGCACGATCAGGTCGGCTTGGACCATCTGAGCGAATTGCAACTCGTACCTGCCTAGGCAGCCGCCATGTCCCAGTCTTTCGCCAATCACAGCGAGAAAGAGCACGTGCGGATGATCGCTCCTTGCAGCAAACGATGACATGAAGGCATCATATGACATGAAGGCATCATATCGTAGGAAGGTCTGTTCGACCTCGATTCCTGCACGCCGCAGCGAGAGTTCGATGGCGGTCCTGACGGCGCTCTCGTTCGTCCAGCAGCCGTCCGTTACGCTGTCAGCGGTCATGATAAAGACACTCGTTACCCCCCGCAGCCACAGGGCTTGGTCAGCGGGGTCGAATTCGTCAGCGGGGTCTATGAAGTCGCTCTGCCACCCATCCCAAGGCTCTTCGGCGCGAGCTGTTACTGCGAACAGCGCCACAAGCACTAGCCCGATTACTATTTGTCGCATCTTCACCTCCCGCAGCATCAATCAAGACAGAGTCATACCCAGAATCAAAGACATAAATGAGGTGGTTTCGACTCCATTCCGAAGCACTTAACGATCCCAAAGTGCAGTCACTTTGCTTTGAAACCTATAAATTCTGGGTTTCAATCTTGTGTCTTGCGTCTATGAATGACGGCGTTTTGCCCAGCGAAAAAGACATTTCCTTTGCTTGCCGGTTGCGTCTTCCAGCTGCTCGGAGGCACCTTGAAAAGCTGCGGGAAACAGGGCTTTTGGACGATAACGACAGCGTTCTCTCGCCCCATAATTGGGGTGCGCGTCAGTTCAAAAGTGACACTTCAAACGAGCGAGTGAAACGTTACAGGCAACGTCACAGTGACGTCACAGCCGCCGTCACTGTGACGGCCCCAGATACAGATACAGGCGCAAGCAGGTAGACGAAAAAGTCAGTAGTCGGGCGATAAACAAAAAGTGCCGACCATTTATATCCAGTGCATGCCATCAGGGCCTGACACTGAAGGGCCCCGCGAGCAGGATCTGGCCGCTCGGTGGGTCTTACCTGCGTCAACTTTGCCTCTGCCACACCGGGCCCATCAAGGGTAATCTCGTCAGCGCCAATGACATATATATTGTTGGCGGGATCGGTTCGAATGACCCGCCCGTCACCGTGTATGATGCCGTCAAGTGAGCCCTGCAGCGGTGCTATATCGCAGGACACCGGCTCGGTTATCTCGCCTTCTAAGGCGTCGGGAGGTAGTCCCAGGCGCAAAGTGCCTTCCTGCAGAATAAACGGTTCATTGAAATGGCCTGCTTTGATGGCTAGCGACGATGCACTAGACATTTGGTCAACCTCGCGTGGCCTGCCATCGATGAAGGCGAAGGTCTTGGCCAGTTCATTGTTTGGCGTGGACCACTTTGAGAAACTGAATAGCCCCGAGATTCGTAGACACCTTCTTCCCTAAATTTGAGGCAAGGAGGCCATGATGAGCAAAAGTAATTTCAGCGACGATTTCAAACGCGACGCGGTAGCGCAAATCACCGAGCGGGGTTATCCGGTTTCGGAGGTTTCGCAGCGCCTGGGCGTAAGCCCGCATTCGCTCTACGCGTGGAAGAAGAAGTTCTCGGCGCCGTCCGGCGGTGACGACAGGGATGCCGAGATCCGTCGGTTGAAGCGCGAGCTGACGAGGGTGACCGAGGAACGCGACATCCTAAAAAAAGCCACCGCGTATTTCGCCAGGGATGCAAAGTGAGATACGCGTTCGTTGCCGAGCATCGCCCGGTGTTTCCGGTGCGTGCGATGTGTCGCTGTCTGCGCATCCACCCCAGCGGCTTCTACGCCTGGCTCAGGAACCCGCTGAGCAAGCGGGCCCGGGAAGACGCGCGCCAGACCGAGCTGATCCGGAAGGCCTGGAAGGAGAGCGGCAAGGTGTATGGATATCGCAAGCTACATGATGACCTGCTGGATCAGGGTGAGACGTGCTGCCCGAACCGTGTCGCCCGCCTTGCGAGGCAGGCGGACATCAAGGCCCAGATCGGCTACAGGCGCCGGCCTGGCGTTTATGGCGGCAAGCCGTCCGTGGTCGTCGATAACACGCTGGACCGGCAGTTCGACGTGGAGGACCCGGACAAGGTCTGGGTGACGGACATCACCTACATCAGGACCCTTGAAGGCTTTGCCTATCTGGCTGTCGTGATCGACCTCTACTCCCGTCGTGTCGTTGGCTGGTCCATCCAGAGCCGCCAGACGACGGACGTTGTCCTGCAGGCGCTGTTGATGGCGGTGTGGCGCAGAAAGCCGAAGAACAGGGTGCTGATCCACTCGGACCAGGGTTCCCAGTTCACCAGCCGGGACTGGGCGTCATTCCTCAGGGCGCACAATCTGGAGCATTCGATGAGCCGGCGCGGCAACTGTCATGACAACGCTGTCGCGGAGAGCTTCTTCAATCTGCTCAAACGTGAACGGATAAGGCGCAGGACCTATAAAACCCGAGCCGATGCCAGGCAGGATGTGTTCGACTACATCGAGATGTTCTACAATCCCCAAGCGAAAGCATACGAAGAACGGGATGCTGTCGCCCGTTGAGTTCGAACGGCAGCAGAAAACGATAACCGAAGGCGTCTAGAAAACTAGGGGCTATTCAAAGGTCAGTAAATGCTTGCATGGGAATCACTCCTAATGGTTAATCTCAGTTGGTCGTTTCAGCAGCAAGGCGAATTCCAGCCGCCAGTGAGTAGTAGACTACCCGGACCTTCACTCGCCTCTACCGATGTTCCATGAGTAGCCATAGCGGTGGCCAGGGCTGGGGTCAGCTCCATCAGCTCAGCGATATCAAAGGCGTGTGCGGGCACAGCGAACGTGCCGACAAGGTCAGTAAAAGCTTGCATGGGAATTACTCCTAATGGTTGATCTCAGTGGTCGCTCAGCAGCCGCAACAGACACGAAAGCCAAGTGCCGCACAGCGGAAAGGCGATGAATTACTCCTTCACGCAGACACAGCCAACAGTATATGCAGGAGAATATTTAGCTTCACTCGCCTCTACCGATGTTCCATGAGTAGCCATAGCGGTGGCCAGCGCTGGGGTCAGCTCCGTGAGCTCATCAATATCAAAGGCGTGTGCGGGCACAGCGGAAGTGCCGACAAGGTCAGTGAAGGTTTGCATGGGAATTACTCCTAATGGTTGATCTCAGTTGGTCGTCAGCAGCACCGAAGCCGTATGCTGTGACAATACGAACCAGTATGTGCAGCCTCACTCGCCTGATCTGCGGTGTCATGGGCAGCCATAGCGGTGTCCAGCGCTGGGGTCAGCTCCGTGAGCTCAGCAATATCAAAGGCGTGTGCGGGCACAGCGGAAGTGCCGACAAGGTCAGTGAAGGTTTGCATGGGAATTACTCCTCAGGGGTTGATCTCAGTTGGTCATTCAGCAGCCCCGGGCGAGGAAAAGTCAGAAGGGCAGCGAAATGCAGAGTAGAGACAGGAGAAGCACTCGCCTGATCTGCGGTGTCATGGGCAGCCATAGCGGTGTCCAGCGCCGGGGTCAGCTCCATCAGCTCAGCGATATCAAAGGCGTGTGCGGGCACAGCGGAAGTGCCGACAAGGTCAGTGAAGGTTTGCATGGGAATTACTCCTCAGGGGTTGATCTCAGTTGGTCATTCAGCAGCCGGGCGAAGTGCGACATGAGGTTGCTGGCGAGAGTCACTCGCCTGATCTGCGGTGTCATGGGCAGCCATAGCGGTGTCCAGCGCCGGTGTCAGCTCGTCAGTTCAGCCATATCAAAGGCGTGTGGCGGGCACAGCGGAGGTGCCGACAAGGTCAGTAAATGCTTGCATGTGTCTTACTCCTAATGGTTGATCTCAGTTGGTCGTTCTGCAGCCGGACCACCGAAGGCGTGTGCGGACTGAGGTGGTCCCACATTGTTGGACAGTTTGGCAGCGAAGTTAAGGTGTATTCCGTTTCCTGATCATGCCGCCAAGAACCTGTTTATCACATCTTGCTGCTGCTGTTGTTGAGCCTGTGGAGATGTGGTCAAGGCGATAGCCTTGTCCATCATATCCATGGGCCGCCCGTTTCCGAAGGCCTCGGCGGGCGTTTGGCCGTCGTGGACCGAATGTGGCCTCTCAGTATTGTAAAAATTGACCCAATCGCCGATGACCTGTTCGGCCTTGAACCCATCCGTCAGCTCGTGCAGATAGACCGCCTCGTATTTGAGAGAGCGCCACAGCCGCTCGATGAAGATGTTGTCCATGCAGCGGCCCCGGCCATCCATGGAGATCGTAACCTCCGCCGCCTTGAGCAAACCGGTGAAGTCAAAGCTGGTGAACTGGCTGCCCTGGTCGGTGTTGAAGATCTCCGGTTTTCCATATCGGGCTAGCGCCTCGTTTAACGCCTCAAGGCAGAACCAGACATCCATGGTGTTCGACAATCGCCAGGCGAGTACATGACGCGTGGCCCAGTCCATGATCGCAACCAGGTACAAAAAGCCGCGCTGAACGGGGATATACGTGATGTCGGCACACCAGACTTGATTGGGCCGGTCGATGACCATTCCCTTGAGAAGATAGGGATAAATCCGGTGCGCCGGATGGGGTGTACTGGTCTTTGGCGCTTGATAGATCGCCTCCAGCCCCATGAGGTGCATCAGACGACGGACCCGGTGACGCCCCACGCAAATGCCCTCGCGCCGCAACTGGCGCACCATCTGACGGGAACCGTAAAACGGATACTTCAGAAACAGCTCGTCGATGCGACGCATCAACGCCAGGTTCTCCACGCTTTCGCCCTTCGACCTGTAATAGAACGACGAACGGCTGATCGCCAGAACTTGGCACTGTTGGCTCAAACTCAGGTCGGGGTGATCGCGTCTGATCATCGCCTTGCGATTCCCCCGGCTCATCGTTTGAGCCCTTTGGCCAAAAAATCCCGCTCCACCGTCAACTGACCGATCTTGGCATGGAGATCGTGGACCTCATCATCGTGCTCCAGCCGACCTTTGTCGGCGCCATTCGAAAACACCGCACCCAAACCGTCCATCGCCTGGCGCTTCCATGTGCTCACCTGGTTCGGGTGCACCTTGTGCCTGGTCGCTATCTCCTGGATCGTCTTATCGCCACGCAGCGCATCAAGCGCAACTCGAGCCTTGAAATCTGCTGTAAACCGTCGTCGGGGCGTCATTTCGTATTCCTCCATTAAATGGCGGAATACACCTTAATCAACTGTCCGATTTTCTGGGACCACCTCAGATCGCTGCGCCCGCGTATGGCGCAGAGCATCGAAGATCAGGTTGCCGCGCAGCTTGCAGCCAGCGGAATTGATCCCGCGACCGCATCGCAGACACAGATCGATGCGGCGCTGAACTCCGTTCTTGTGGCGGCTGTTGAGGCCCAGCTTGGCGGAAGTGCCGCGACGGCTTCGTCCTGCTGATCTGGCTGCTGCGGTTGGCGCCATCCTGGCCAACAATCCGAACCTGTCGACCGGCACGGTTGCCGCGCTGACCACTGCTGCGATCGGTCAGAATCAGAGTGCGGCTGGTGCCGTTGCCGGCGCGGCCGCTGCACAGCGCCCTGCTGACGCAGCGCAGATTGCCCGTGCGGCGGCTACTGCCGCTCCTGGCGAGGTAACTTCCATTGTCGAAGAAGCCTCCACGGCTGTGGTCAACGCAGGTGGCACTGCCGCCGATGTTGGTGCTGATTGTTGCCAACGCTCGAGCCGCTGCACGGCCGGTGTTGACACATCCACGGCTGACCTGTGCCGTTGCCGCTGCCGGCGCGACGGGCCTTGCTGCCGACGACATCAATGCCGGCGCTTCTGACGAGGTCGTCGAAGCCGTCGAGACGGTCGAGAACGTCGAGGACATCGAGGACGACGATGAAAACTCCGCTCAGGACGACGCCAGCCCGAAGCTGATTGTTCGGCTTGTTGAAGTTTGAACCCCCGGCAGGATCACCGCCGGGGGTTTTCTTTTGGTATGATGCCGAGCCGAACAACCAAAAGTAAGGGAGTCCGCCATGGCCAGCTGGCTGATGAAGCAGGAACCCAGCGAATGGGGCTGGGACGATCTGGTTGCCGAGGGCCAGAGCTACTGGGACGGCGTGCGCAACCACCAGGCCGCCGCCAACCTGCGCAAGATGAAGAAGGGCGACAAGGCGTTCTTCTATCACTCGGTCGACGAGAAGCGCATCGTGGGGATCATGAAGGTCGTCAGCGCGCCCTATCCCGACCCACGGCCGAAGAAGGCAGCAAGTGGGTCGTGGTCGACGTGAAACCCGTCAAACCGGTCAAGAGCCCGTGACCCTGGCCGACATCAAGGCCGATGACTCGCTTTGCCGAGTTCGGCCTGGTGCGCCAGTCACGCCTGTCGGTCGTGCCCGTCAGCGACGAACACTGGGCCATGCTGTGCGAGATGGGCGGCGTGAAGGGTTAGGGGACGCGGAGCGCCTGCGGTCCTGTTTTTCTTGTTCGCCTCAGGCGCCGGGCGCGCGCTCCGCTGCGCTTGGCTTCCGCGCGCTGGCGGCGCGCCAGTGCAGTCGCACCGGTCGGCGGCCGCTTCGCTCGCGCCGCCGATTGCCTGCTCATCACAGGAGCAGGGCACCTTTCACATACGACGCAGGTGGTGCGCGAGACGAACGGCTCAGCCGGTGCGTCATAGGGAGGCCCGCCTGGGCCGGACAGGGGAGCGATCGGCGACCCCGCCGCGCCAGCGGCGTAAGCCAAGCGAACGGAGTTCGCGCCCGGCGTCTGAGGCTGAACAAACCGAGCTAGACCACCGCCTCGATCAGGAACGGGCCCTTGCTGTTGAAGGCGGCCGCCAGTGCGCGGTTGAACCCTTCGGAGGTGTCGACCCGCGTGGCTTCCACGCCCATGCCGTTGGCCATGGCGACCCAATCGAGGTTGGGGCGGTCGAGGTCGAACATATCATGGGCCTTGGGACCGGGATTGGCACCCACGTTCCTGAGCTCGCCATGCAGGATGGCATAAGTGCGGTTGGCATAGATCACCGTGACCACATCCAGATTTTCGCGCGCCTGGGTCCACAACGCCTGGAGCGTGTACATCGCGCTGCCGTCACCGGAGATGCAGAGCACCTTGCGGTCCGGGCAGGCCACGGCCGCGCCGGTTGCTTCGGGCAGGGCGCGCCCGATGGAGCCGCCGGTGCCGAACAGCCAGTCATGGGGCGGGCAACCCTTGGTGAAGGGATGCAGCATGCGCCCCGACGTGATCGCCTCATCCGACACAATGCAGCCTTCCGGCATCAGATGGCCGATCGCGCTGGCGATGGTGTCGATGGTGAGGTCGCCGGTCTGCAGATCCGGGCGTTGTGCTGCTTCACGCACCGGCTCGGCGTTCCCGGCATCCAGCTCGTCGGCGAGCCATTCCAGCGCGCCCATGATGTCTTCTTCGGCCGATGCCAGAAGATGGGTCTGGCAGGTATCTGGAATCAGGACGCTGGGTTTGTCGGGATAGGCGAAAAACGCAACCGGCGTCTTGGCCCCGATCAGGATCATGTGGCGCACGTCCTTCGTAACCGCCAACGCCTGGTCCACGACATAGGGCATACGTTCGGGTGTGACCTGCCCCGCGCCGCGCTCGGCACGAGCGGCAGCAAATTCGGTGCGGATCTCGGCGCCCGTCTTGGCCGCAATGCGTCCGGCGATCTCAAGCGCATCGGCGCGCAGGCCACGGTGACCGACCACGATCATCGCGGGTTCGCCCGAACGCAGGGCATCGGCGCAATCACGCACCGCGCCTTCGGTCACGGAACCGGGAGGCGGAACATCAGGCACCTTTGCGGTTCCTTGCGCCTCGTTCCAGGCGGTGTCGGCCGGAAGGATCAGCGTAGCGATGCGGCCAGGCGCCGTCTTTGCCTCGGCAATGGCCTGGGCGCCATCCACGGCGACTGAGGGAGCATCCGCCGAGGTCTTGACCCAGTGGGAAACCGGCCATGCGATGGCCTCGATATCGGCGGTCAGCGGCGCGTCATGGGCAATGTGATAGGTCGCGTGTTCGCCCACGATGTTGACAATCGGCGTCTTGGCCTTCTTTGCGTTGTGCAGGTTGGCCACGCCGTTGCCCAGCCCGGGACCGGTGTGAAGCAGAGTCGCCGCAGGCTTGTCCATCATGCGGCCATAGCCATCGGCAGCACCGGTCACGACACCTTCAAACAGACCCAGGATGCAACGCATGCCATCGACCCGGTCGAGCGCGGCACAGAAATGCATTTCCGAGGTGCCGGGGTTGGTGAAGCAGACATCGACGTCCCCTTCGACCAGCGTGCGCACAAGGCTTTCAGCTCCGTTCATGTTCCCTCCTGGAATGGTGGCTGGACCATAGAGCGGATTGTCATGGCGTGAAACCTGTTGCGGCCAGCTGCAACAACAAACGGGGAGACATTCCTGCCTCCCCGCATGCATGGCTTTTGGCAGCTCCGGTCAGAGGAACGTGACCTGACCGTTGGCGACATCGTGCATGGCGCCGGCGATCAGGAGGTCACCCTTGGCGACCTGCTCGGCCAGGATCGCACTGTTGTCGGTGAGCGAGGCCATGCCGAGGCGCACGTTCTCTGCCGCGACATCCCACATGACGTTGCTGTCGGCGCTGTCGGCGCCAACCGCACCGGCTGCTTCGACCGCAGGCGTCAGATGGGCCAGCGTGGTGGTGAGGTTGCCCAGTTCGACATCGTCGATGGCGCCACGGATCGCGCCGCAGCCTGTATGACCCAGCACCAGAATGGCGCGTGTGCCCACGACCGCTGTGGCAAATTCAAGACCACCTGTAATGCTGGGGTCGACATAATTGCCGGCGATGCGAATGGAAAAGATGCTGCCGATCTGCTGGTCGAACACCAGTTCGGGCGGCACCCGCGAATCCATGCAACCCACGACGGCCGCAAACGGCGCCTGACCGGCACTGGTCATGTGGACCTGCTCGAGCAGATCGCAATGGACCGACTGGTTGTTGAGGAAAGCGCGCGTTGCCGCGACGCAGTTCCTCGATCGCTTCAGCCGGGCTCATGGCCTGCTGGCGCTGCGAGGTATAGGCGGTGCACGCGTTGGCCTGCGCCTGCGCCTGACCCGATACGGAAACAGCGGTTACCGCAGCAGCAGCAGCGGCAACGCCGCAACAAAGGTTACGGCGCGTAAGGGACGAATCTGTCATTTGAGTTGTTCCTATAGTTAAGCGCTCTTTTGAAATTCAGTCTTCTGTCAGAAAAGCACGGTAGGTATCTTTCAAGTCATTGATCGACGCGTCATAGAGCCGCTTTCCGGCCTCGGGGGTCGAAAGCGACGGCAGGCTGCCGATGCGGCCGTCGGGATAACGGCGGCGATAATCATCGGCATCGTGAATGCCGCTATAGGCCGGTGCACGACCCTCGAAATTGGCATTCTTGATCATGTCAGGATAGGCGAACTGAGTCACGGAAACCTCGCTGCAGGTCGCGTGCTGGCCTTCATCATCGCCGTAAAGTTCCTTGCTGATTTTCTGCACGCCCTTGGAATCCCACCAGTTCGACAACGTGCAGCGGATAGGCCGTGCCGCTTCGCGTGTCAGCATCGAGACTTCCGAATGCACCTCGGCAAAGGCGGCATGCACCGTGGCAATGTTGCCGCCATGACCGTTCAGGAAAAAGAACCGGTCGAACCCGTGACGCGACAGGGAGACGATGTAGTCGCGCATGAGCGCAATCAGGGTCGAGGGGCGCAGGCACATCGAGCCTGCAAAACCCAGGTGATGCTGGGCGATGCCCACAGAAATCGTCGGAGCCACCATGGCGCCGGCAGCCTCACCCAGGCCTTTGGCAATGACCTCGGGACAGATCGCATCGGTACCGATCATGCCGTTGGGCCCATGCTGTTCGGCCGAGCCGATGGGCATGATGATGCCGGTGGATGTCTGGAGGTAACGCTCGACCTCCTGCCAGGTCGCCTGTTGCAGTTGCATGGCCTTCTCCCTCATGCGAAAGCGCAAGCCTAACGGCAACCCGTGCCGATGCCCACGAACAACCGAAACGTATCCCGGAGATCAACGATGTCCTCAACCATGCCCGAAGGGTTCTACATCCTCGACCCAGACGATCCCTTCGAGATGAAGACCGGGCCGTTTTATGCCCGCGACACGGGCGAGGAGAGGACCTATGCATTTCGCATGGAGGCCGAGCACGCCAATGCCGGCGGCGCGATCCATGGCGGTGCCCTGATGACCTTTGCCGACTTTGCCATCTGCGCGGAAGCCGTTCGCGGTTACCCGCAAGAGGCACCACTCACCATTTCGTTCTCATCGGAATTTCTTGCACCGGTCCATGAGGGCGCCCTGATCGAAACCCGGCCGGAAATCCTGCGGCGCACCAACAGCTTTGTGTTCATGCGTGCGGTCCTGGAGGTTGACGGCCATCCGGTCCTCTCCTGCACCGGCGTGATCAAACGCCTGAAACGCAGGCAGAACGAGTGATCGGCGTGTTGCGGGCCGGTACCAATGTGGTGACAATAAGGGCATAACGACTCGCGTCTTACGCGAGCGGATCAGGAACCGTGTGGGGAGACAGGCCAGATGTCCGACGAAACCGTTTACCAGGTGCCCGATGCCTGGGCCGAACGTGCATGGGTCGATAACGACAAGTACATCGAGATGTACCAGCGCTCGGTGGACGACCCCGACGGTTTCTGGCGCGAGCATGGCCACCGGGTGGACTGGATTACACCGTTCACCAAGGTGAAGAACACCGATTACAACGGCGATGTCTCGATCAAGTGGTTCGAGGACGGCCAGATCAACGTGGCGGCCAACTGCCTGGACCGCCACCTGTCACGCCGCGCCAACCAGACAGCGATCATCTGGGAAGGCGACGACCCGAGCGAAGACGCCAAGTACATCACCTATCGCGAAGTCTTGACGAAGTCAGCCGCATGTCCAATGCGCTGAAGATGATGGGTGCCAAGAAGGGCGACCGCATCACGATCTACATGCCGATGATCCCCGAAGCGGCCTATGCCATGCTGGCCTGCGCGCGCATCGGCGCCATCCATTCGGTCGTCTTTGGCGGCTTCTCCCCGGATGCGCTGGCCAACCGGCTTGCCGACTGCGACTCCAACATCGTCATCACGGCCGATGAAGGCCTGCGCGGCGGCAAGAAGGTTCCGCTGAAGGCCAATGTCGATGCGGCGCTGGTCAACAGTCCCGAGCGTGATGCACACGCTGGTCGTCAAGCGCACCGGTGCCGAGGTCGACATGATGGCCGGGCGCGATCACTGGTGGCACGAGATGCGCAAGGACGTCTCGGCCGAATGCCCGCGCCGAGGAGATGAACGCCGAGGACCCGCTGTTCATCCTCTATACCTCGGGCTCGACCGGCAAGCCCAAGGGCGTGCTCCACACCACCGGCGGCTACATCGTCTATGCCTCCATGACCCACCAGTACGTCTTCGACTATCACGACGGCGATATCTACTGGTGCACGGCCGATGTCGGCTGGGTCACGGGCCACAGCTACATCGTCTATGGCCCGCTCGCCAACGGCGCCACGACCCTGATGTTCGAAGGCGTGCCGAACTATCCCGATGCCAGCCGGCTCTGGGAGGTGATGCGACAAGCACAACGTCAACATCTTCTACACCGCGCCCACCGCGATCCGCGCCCTGATGCGCGAAGGCGACGACCCGGTGAAAAGACCAGCCGCGAAGTCTGCGCCTGCTGGGCAGTGTGGGCGAGCCGATCAACCCGGAGGCCTGGGAATGGTATCACCGGGTCGTCGGCGACGGACGCTGCCCCATCGTCGATACCTGGTGGCAGACCGAGACCGGCGGCATCCTGATCACGCCGCTGCCGGTGCGACCACGGCTGAAGCCGGGCTCGGCCACGCGTCCGTTCTTCGGCATCAAACCCTCGATCGTGAACGACGAGGGTGAAGACCCTGGTCGGCGCCTGTCGGGCAATCTGTGCCTGACCGATTCCTGGCCCGGCCAGATGCGCACGGTCTATGGCGATCACCAGCGCTTCATCGAGACCTATTTCGCGACCTACAAGGGCAAGTACTTCACCGGCGACGGCTGCCGCCGTGACGAGGATGGCTTACTACTGGATCACCGGCCGGGTCGATGACGTGCTCAACGTCTCGGGCCACCGCATGGGCACCGCAGAGGTCGAAAGCGCGCTGGTCGCCCATCCCAAGGTCGCGGAATCGGCCGTGGTCGGCGCACCCCACGACATCAAGGGCCAGGGCATCTATGCCTATGTCACGCTGAATGTCGGCGTCGACCCGCAGCGACGAACTGCAAGAAGGAACTGGTCCAGTGGGTCCGCAAGGAAATCGGCCCCATCGCCAGTCCCGACTGGCTGCAATGGGCACCGGGCCTGCCCAAGACCCGTTCCGGCAAGATCATGCGCCGCATCCTGCGCAAGATCGCCGAAAACGACTTCAGCAATCTGGGCGATACCTCGACGCTCGCCGACCCCGGCGTCGTCGATGATCTGGTGGAGAACAGGCAGAACCGCTGATCCGCCAGAGCAGGTCAGCGCCCCGGTAAACCCAAGGCTTATCCGGGGTCTGGTGCGCTACACGCGGCCGTCAGGCCGCGACGTCGCGTGACGACATGTCGAAACCGGGTTTACGGCCAAGGATGCGGCGGACCATGGGTTCGAAGGCCGATAGCGGCATGGTGTCGAAGGCGGGATCGAACGCGTTCTGGTCGTACTTCTCACAGAAGTCGACACAGGCCTGGAAGTGCGGGTGGCCCTGATACTTGTCGCGCTGGTTCCGGTCGTTGCCGAAATGGTGAGCGTAGTAGTAGGTCTGAAACAGGCCGTGATACTTCACCACCCAATGGGTGCGGTCCGAGACATAGGGCCGGAGAATACCCGCGGCGACATCGGCATGGTTGTAGGGCGCGATGGTGTCGGCGATGTCGTGCAGCAATGCGGCAACCACCATCTCTTCGTCCTGATCATCACGGAAGGCATGGGTGGCAGATTGCAGAGAATGCTCCAGGCGTGAGACCTGATAGCCGATATCATGGCCTTCGTTCTTCTGGAGCAGTTCCAGCAGATCGTCGGCCAAGGGGTTGTGGGCACTTTCCATTGCCTCGGCAATGAGCTGGTAGTCCTCGGCCGTACCGTCGGCCATGTGCACGAAGCTCACCTTTTTCATCACGCATTCTCCTGTATCTGTGCCGACATCTTGAACATCATTGCCGTGCAGACGCAAGGCATGCCGGGCCCGGCTTTACCAGGCAATCGGCGCACGGTCGCGGAAGAAGCCGCCTGTCGGGCCGCCATCGGGCAGGGTCGCCAGGAACAGCGCGGTATCGGCGCCCTCCTGGACCGAGCGGCTGGCTTCATCGCCCCCCATGCGGGTGCGCACCCAGCCCGGGCACATCGCATTGATCAGGATGCCATCGCTCAGTTCGCGCGAAAGGCGCACCGTGAGCGCATTCAATGCGGCTTTGGAGATGGCATAGGCGGCAGGTCCCTCAAGGCCGCTTTCGAACGAACCCCAGGTCGATGAGACGTTGACGATGCGCCCCCAGCCTCGCTTGGCCATGCCCGGTGCAAACTCTCGCGTTGTCTGGAGCGGCCCCATGAGATTGACGCCAAGCGCGCCCTTCATGGGGTCGGGACCGGTGAGCAGATCACCTTCGGCGATGACACCGGCATTGTTGACCAGCACATCGACATCAAGACCCTGCTTCTTCAGGGATGCCGCGCACTTCTTCACCGAAGCAGCCTTGGAGACATCGATTTCCACGGCCGTGACATCCAGACCTTCACCGCGCAGTTTGGCGGCAGCCTCTTCACCTTGGGCCAGATCGCGTGCGCCCAACAGGACGGCATGACCCGCCTTGCCAAGCTGGCGGCTGATTTCAAAGCCGATGCCTCGATTGGCGCCGGTTACCAGGGCTCGTTTGGTCATGACGTCCTCACTCGGTTCTGTTGCATTATAGGAAAGTTCTAGCTTTCCATATTTCCATGGTCAATCTGCCGTGATCATGTTGGGCCTGTCTTCAGCCAGCACGTGCAGCACCTGATACATGAGAGATGCACCGGCCAGTGCCGTGACTTCGCCGTTGTCATGTTCGGGCGCGACCTCCACCAGGTCCATACCGACAATGTTGAGGCCCTTGAGACGCATCAGGATATCCAGGGCCTGCATGGTGGTCGGCCCACCCACCACCGGCGTTCCCGTGCCCGGCGCATAAGACGGATCAAGAAAGTCGATATCGAAGGTGACATAGGCTTTGTTGTCGCCAACAACGTCGTGGATGCGCTCACCAATGGCATCAGGAGAAAGACGCTGGGCATCCCACCCGCCGATCTTGGTAAAGCCGTCATCCCAGTCGACAAACATGCGGATACCCATGTGGATCGAGCGTTTGGGATCGATCAGGCCTTCCTGCATGGCGTGCCAGAACATGGTTCCGTGATTGAGGTTGTCGCTTCGGCTCGTATCCGTGTGGGCATCGAAATGGATCAGCGAAAGTGCTCCGCCATGATGTTTCGCCGCCGCGCGAAGCAAGGGGAGTGTGACGAAATGGTCGCCGCCCATGGTCATGGGGAAACAACCGGCCTGAAACATCTCAAGCGTGTTGGCTTCCACGGATTCCAGCATGCGGTCGGTATAGCCGGCGCTGAAGCTGTGATCGCCCCAGTCGGTCACCGCCAGGCGATGAAAGGGATCGAAGTCATAGGGCCATTGCGGACCCCAGGCGATGTGGCTGGAGGCCTGCCGGATGGCGCGCGGTCCGAACCGTGTGCCTGCCCGGTTCGATGTGCCCAGATCATAAGGAATACCCGAAACCGCGACATCAACGCCGGTGAGATCACGCGTGTAACGTCGGCGCATGAAACTCAATGCGCCCGAATAGGTGTTGTCGTCGGATGTGCCGTAAAGCGAGTCCGATGTGAAGGCGAAGTCGCCATTCTTCTGCGCCATGCGCCTCTCCCCTTGGTGATCTGCTTAGGTTAGCGTGAGGATTAGAGAACGGCCAACTTTCCAACCACGGGATGCTTTATGCCCAAGATCCAGCCGGAACTGCTTGAAACTTTCTGCGCCGAAATCCTGACGGGCGCAGGAATGCAGCCCTGCGATGCAGAAACGGTTGCGCACCATCTGGCTGATGCGGAAATGAAAGGTGTGGTTTCCCACGGGGTCAATCGGGTCGCCTACTACCTCGACCTGTTCGCCACCGAACAGGCCCGGCCAGTCGGCAACATTACCGCGAAGCGGCGCAGCAACACCGTGGTGCATGTCGATGGCGGCAGAGGGCTGGGCATTCCCGCCATGGAGCGTGCCGTCGACGAGCTGCTCGATATGGGGCGCGATCAATCCATCGTCTGCGCAGGAATCACGGAAGTCGCCCACACCGGACGCTTGGGGGCCTATAGCGAACGTCTGGCGCGCGAAGGCAAGCTTGCCATTGGTTTTGGCGGCGGCGGTTCAGAGCGATTCCCCATGGTCGCAGCCCATGGCGGTCGCGGTGGAACGATGTCGACCAACCCCTGGGCACTTGCCATGGAGGCAGGCGAATCCGGTATGGTCTCGGCAGATTTTGCAACCTGTGTTGTTGCCAATGGCAAGGTGAGCATCCGGCGTCGCACCGGCGAACCGGTGCCCGAGGGCTGGCTGGCCGACCGTGATGGCAACCCAACCACCAGCATCAATGCCTATGACGACGGTGGCGCCATTTTGCCGGCCGGTGGCTACAAGGGCTATGGCCTTGCCACCATTGCCGAGCTGGTGGGCAAGTCCATGCTGGGCAATGCCTTCGAGTTCAACTGGCTCCTCATCGCACTCGACATCGATGCCTTCGGCATGGGCGCTGACTATGCCGAAGCTGCGGAACGCGAAGTCACGCGCATCCGTGCGACGCCACCGGCATCTGGCTTTGACAAGGTGCAGGTCGCAGGCGAACCCGAAGCCGAAAAGGAAGCCCATGCGCAGGCCAACGGCATCGTTCTCCACGATGGTGTCTGGCGCGGTCTCTGTGATGCTGCGCGACAGGTGAACGTGGCGCTTCCGACATGAGCACAGCACAGCCACCCATGGTTCGGGGACCCGTGCGCCAGGCATGGCGCGCCGTTCGAGCCGAAGAGATTGCGGGTGCACGCCTGGGAGCAAAACTGCGACTGATCGCCATACCTCTGGTGATGATCGCCATGCTGGTCTGGGTGCCGTTCGACATCCTGTGGCTGATCGAAGCGTGCCTTTTGGTCATGCTTGGCCTGGGCGCAGTACAAATTGCCTTGTTGTCGAGCACCTGGTTTCGATTCTGGCAGGTCTACCTGATTGTTGCTCTTGAAATCAGTGTCGCCGCATTTGCCATGTTCGGCGCCCAGATCATCTTCGATCCGCCGTGGCCGCCACAGATGCTTCTGGACAACCACCCGGTGGTCTATTTCTACTTCGTGCTGGCCCTGACGACACTCTACTTCTCGCCCTGGCTGGTCCTTTGGGCCGGCGCGTTTTCCGCACTGGTCTGGAGTGCCGGGTTCTGGTGGGTCGCGTCCCTGCCAGAAAGCATCGTAGTGATTCCCCAGGGCATCACCGTCGAAGAGGAAGTCGACCTCATCAATCATCCCGACTTCGTCAATGTCGAGGTCTGGAGTCAGGACCTTCTGGTTCTGGCGATCACGACGCTGGTGCTTTCCGTCGTCGTCTGGCGCACGCGCCGGTTGCTGTCGCGCCAGATTACCGTCGCACGCGAACGCGCCAATCTTGCGCGACACTTTCCTCCCACCATGGTTGACGAGCTGGCAAGCCACGATCAGCCCCTGGCGGAAGTCCGCCGCCAGAACATCGCCGTGATGTTCGTCGATGTCGTGGGCTTCACGCGTCTTTCCGAACGGCTTGGTCCAGAGGCCACCATCGCCCTGCTGCGTGAACTGCACGGCCGGCTGGAGCAGGCCGTGTTCGAGCACGGGGGAACGCTCGACAAGTTTTTGGGCGATGGAGTCATGGCAACCTTTGGCACACCCCATCCCGGCGAACACGATGCTGCGCATGCGCTTGAAGCGGCCCTTGCCATTCTCCAGGTCGCCGATGACTGGAACCAGGTGCGCACCAGCATGAATCAGGATCCTGTCACCCTGTCTGTTGGTGTGCATTATGGCGACGTGGTTCTCGGCGATGTCGGCTCAGCCTGGCGTCTGGAATACGCCGTCATTGGCGACACCGTGAACGTTGCTTCGCGCCTGGAGGAACTCTCCCGCACGCTCGGCGCGTCCCTGGTTGTCAGCCGCGATCTTCTCGATGCGGCGGGTTCCGTGCCTTTGGGCATGATCGAGGGCGGCCCGCAAGACTTGCGCGGGCGAAAGGCTCCCGTAGAGGTCTGTTACCTCCCGCGCGAAATGGTCACCTCATGATCTCGCCAAGCCGTTTGGCCGCGCGCATGATTTCAGCCTCGTTCACCGCGGCGTAACCCAACACGAGTCCGGGCCGCACCACTGCAGACGTTGCATAGGACGACAAGGCGACCGTTGCGATACCGGCATCATCGGCTTTGGCAGCCAGTGCGACATCATCCCTCCGGGCATCATCAAACGTGCCAACCAGATGCATGCCCGCGTCATCCGGGGCCAGGGTCACCAATCCGTCGAGATGTTTGGCGGCTGCTTCCAGCAGGGCTTCCTGACGTGCGCCATAAAGACGCCGCATGCGCCGGACATGGGCCGCAAAATGCCCCTCTTCCATGAATCGGGCCAGCGCTGGCTGCGCCGTCAGCGGGGCATGGTCATCCAACGCCGCGCGCACCTTGAGGAAGGCATCGATCAGATGTTCGGGCACCACCAGGTAGCCCAAACGCAGGGACGGAAACATGACCTTGGAGAAGCTACCGGCGTAGATGACCCGGCCTGAGCGGTCGAGCCCCTGCAGGGAAGCCAGCGGCCTGCCGCGATAGCGGAACTCGCTGTCGTAGTCGTCTTCCAGAATCCAGCCGTTCGAACGCTCCGCCCAGTCGATCAGCGCCAGCCTGCGCTGCAGGCTCATGACGGTTCCAAGGGGATAGTGATGCGACGGCGTGACACAGGCCAGGCGTGCATCCCCTGCAAGCGTTTCGCCGGCGTCGAGATCCAGACCTTCGGCATCGACCGGCACCGGCACCGCATCGACTCCCGCACCAGCCAGAGCGCCTCGCACGCCCGGGTATCCTGGATCTTCGACCCATGCACGATCACCCCGGTTCAGGAGCGACTGGCAGGTCAGCCCAATGCCCTGCTGTATGCCCGAGGTGACAATCACCTGATCGGGTGAACAGGCAACGGCACGCGCAACCGCCAGATAGCGAGCAATTGCGGCACGCAGGGCATCAAGTCCGGCTGGCGCCCCCAACGCCAGGGTATCGACGCCTGGTCCACGCCACGCCTGCCCCATCAGGCGCGACCAATGCGCAAAGGGAAAGGCGTCCAGAGCCGGAACACCAACGGCAAAGGCACGATGACGCCTTGCCCGTGGCGGTGCCATGGCAGCAAGAGCCTCTCCGCGCTGCGAGGGCCCAGGCAGATCCTGGATTGCCGGGAGTTTGTCTGTCCGGCCGGAACCTGCAGCGCCTTCGGCTACAAAAGTGCCGGCACCCACGGCACCACTTACGTAACCTTCGGCAAAGAGCTGATCGAAGCATGCCACCACGGTGTTGCGCGACACCGAAAGCTCGGCTGCCAGCCCACGTGTTGAAGGCAGGCGCGTTCCCGGAGGCAGGCGGCCCGAAAGGATCAGCTCACGAAGCTGGTCATAAAGCTGGCCCGACATGGGCGTACCAAGACCGCGGTCAAGCGACAGGGGCAGAGGTCCGGCGTCGGGAGCGGGAAGTGCCATGGTCGGTCCAATTGGCTTGCAAAAGCTGTTCTCAGTGGACCTTGTCACAAGTCCAATTTGACCGCCACCATCTGGACGGATCAACCAACAGAGCACCATTGTCATGTCGCAAACCCGGAACCTGAGCGGTGACGCCGTCGCCAGACTTTCCTCTCCCCGTCCGGCTGCCATCTCCCATACAGGTCGCTGGGCAGCCCTGGAGCCGATCCACACACCCAGTCATTGCGCCGAGCTCTTTGCAGTTGGTCATGAAGGGAAAGCCGGTCAGGCGATCTGGGACTATCTGCCCTATGGCCCGTTCGGCGATGAAGCGGCATTCCAGACCTGGTTCACGGCCTGCAAGGCCAGCACCGATCCGCTCTACTTTGCCATCCGTGACCTGGAGAGCGGACGCCTGGCCGGCATGATGAGTTACCTTTCCATCGAACCGGATCACCGCTCCATCGAAATCGGCCATATCTGGTTTGCGCCGTTTCTACAGAAGACCCGGGCAGCAACCGAGGTGATCTTTCTCTCCCTGCGTCACGCCTTTGACGATCTGGACTACCGACGCATGGAGTGGAAGTGCAATGCCCTTAACGAGGGCTCACGCGGTGCCGCCCTGCGCTTCGGGTTCCAGCACGAAGGGATCTTCTACCGCCACAGGATCATTGACGGACATAACCGCGACACCGCCTGGTACAGCATCACCGATGAAGAATGGCCCGCCGTTCGCGCCGGGTTTGAAGCATGGCTGGATGCAGGCAACTTCAACGAAGCCGGACAACAGAAAGAAAGACTGGCGGACCTCATCGCAAGAGAGCGCGGCTAGATGAAGCGCTACATGCCCATGGCGTCGAGCACGGCGTTGCCGGCTTCTTGTGCACGCGCAACATGACCGGAAACGTCAGCATTGTGGACATCGTGACGCAAGGCTTCGACGTCCCAACCCAGCAACTCGGCATCGCCTGAGATGAGCGCAAAAAGTTCGTCGACATCGCGCCCGGTGATCTCGGCAATGGTTGCGACCGACTCACCTGCGGTGTTCGGCGCCATCATGAAGGCATGGATGACAATGGCGTCTGTTTCCTCGGGCAACAGATACGCCACCGCACCGGCCAGAGCCGGGGTCTGCTCAGGAAAAGCGCGCGCGCCAAAGTCGATGGCATCGCGGAACTGCCCGTCGACCATAGAGGCCGCACCCATGGTTTCGATCATGTCATCTTTGCGCTGGATGAGGGCATAGGCGATGATCTCGCGCTGCTGTGATACTTCGCCGGTCGCCATGACCAGCTCCATGTTGACGGTGCGCAGGTATGTCGTGAGGTCGGCTGCAGAAGCAGATTTGATTGTGCCGGCGACCTCTTCGGGAAGGTTCTGGGCCCACACCGCGTGAACATGGCCCAGGCCAAGGACCAGAACAAAAAACGAGACAAACAGGTGGCGCACGACAAACATCTCCAGACGGTGAAACCAAGCGCTGCTCTCTAACACCGTACCAAGGCTGAGGAAAAGATCATGACCGACATCATCTGGATGACCGCTGCGGAGTTATCGGCGGCCTATGCGGCCGGCACCCTTTCTCCGGTTGAAGCGACGCATGCCGTGCTCGCCCGGATCAATGCGGTCGATCCGGTCCTCAATGCCTTCTGCCATCGCGATGACGAGACCGTCCTGGCCCAGGCGGCAGATTCAGAGGCACGCTGGCGTGCCGGCACGGCGCGCTCACCGCTGGAGGGTGTGCCGGTATCGATCAAGGACCTGATGTGGCTGAAGGGTTGGCCCACGCGCTATGGCAGTCTGACCACGTCGGACGAACCCAATCCTGAAGATGACCCTGCCGTTGCACATTTGCGTGCAGCAGGTTGCGTCTTTACCGGCAAGGTGACGACCCCGGAGTTCGGCAACTCCGGGGTGACGGATTCCCCGCTTACAGGACTCACGGTCAATCCCTGGGATATCGGGCGCACGCCCGGCGGCTCCTCGGGAGGCAGTGTTGCCGCGGTGTCTTCAGGTTGCGGTCCGCTTTCCCTGGGCAGCGACGGTGGCGGATCGATCCGCACGCCTGCTTCGTTCACCAATCTGGTCGGTCACAAACCCACCTTCGGGCGCGTACCCCAGGCTCCGGGCGAGCATTTCGGGCGGCTCTCAGCATCGGGGCCCATTGCACGGACCGTACGCGATGCAGCGATGATGATGAACGCCATGGCAAAACACGCCCTGATGGATTGGCACAGCCTGCCCGATGACGGCGTCGATCATACCGCCACTCTGGAGAACGGCGTAGCGGGTCTGCGCATTGCCTATAGCGCCGACCTCGGGTTCACCTGGTGCGACCCCGAGATCGCCCAGGGCTGCCGCATCGCCATCGACGTTCTGTGCGATGCCGGAGCTACGGTTGAAGAGGTCGATCCCGGGTTTCCGGATCCCTATCCCTGGTTCGGCATACTTTGGGAAACTCTTTCTGCAGAGTCGGCTTCGGGCATGGATGAGGAAACCCGCGCAGGGATCGGCCGGGAGATGCGTGATGCCGTCGAAGCAGGAAACACGGTGACCTTCGAACGGTTTTTCCACGCCCGGCGCATGCGCAGCGAAATGACCCGCCTGATGGATGAGTTCCATTGGGACTGGGACCTGATCATGACACCAGCGGCTGCCGTCACGGCCTATCCCACCGGTCAGGATGCTCCGCCTGACTGGCCCATGGCAGAAGACAATTACGAGACCTTCCCGCAACCGTTCAATGCGACCGGCCAGCCCGCCATCAGTGTGCCTTGCGGATTTACCAAGGCGGGCCTTCCCTACGGCCTTCAGATCGCCGGGCGCCGTCGCGAAGACGCCCTGGTCCTTCAGGCCGCACGCGCGTTTGAGCGTGCCAATCCCCTGTTCGACTAACGCCCTCCGATGACCTGATTTACCTCACTCAAGTTGGCGGGCGAGTTCTTCATTGAGTTCTCTACCCTGCCACCTGTCCAGGTGAACGACGTCCCGCAGGGGCATGCGATCGAGCCAACGGCGCTGTTCCAGATCAGGGCGCGTGGGAAATCCGCTGACATAGCCAGCGCAGAGATAAGCGATCACTTCGATCTCTTCGGGAATGCCCAACGCTGCTCGCAGATCATCCCTGGCAACAATGGATACCCATCCGATCCCGACGCCTTCGGCGCGGGCGGCAAGCCAAAGGTTCTGCACGGCGCAGACTGCACTGTAGAGATCCATGTCGGGCTGATGGGTGCGGCCCAGCACGACGGGCCCATTGCGGCTTCGGTCGCAGGTAACACAGATGCCCAACGGCGCTTCCAAGATGCCTTCAAGCTTCAGGTTCCGATAGGCCTTCGCGCGTTCGCCCACGAACATCAGCGCTGCCTCTTCATCGGCACGGCAAAAGGCGGCATGGATCCTTTCGCGCACGCCGTGATCACGCACCAGAACAAAATCCCAGGGCTGCATGAAGCCGACGGACGGGGCGTGGTGACCAGCCCGCAGGATCCGGGCCAGCACGTCATCAGGGATACGATCGGGCAGGATTTGCGCACGAATGTCGCGCCGTTCGAAGATACAGCGGTAAACGGCTTCACATTCTTCGGGCGTAAACGGGTCGGAATAGGTAACGGCGTCCATGATGGTCCCCCTCATGGCAAGCTGGCGAACCTCCATCTGTCCACGATGGCGTTCTGTTCGGTTCCAGGCCGGTCTTCCGACTGCGGTTCAACCCGGCGGCACGCCTTCCCGGCCTGAGCCAGTGGCATTGTGTACCGACGGTCCCCGTTCACGGCGTTGGGCACGTGGCGGATTTTCACCGCCTTCCCGATTCTCCCGGTTACCCGGGCACCTGAACCAACGACCGCTTAACACAGCCCTGCTGGTGCATCCAAGACAGGAATGGTTGTTCAGGGAGCGATTGCCGCATCGCTAAGTTTGTTGAGGCCGGCATCCATTGCGGCCACGGTGTCCTGTGCGCCAGCGACACCGCGTTCACTGGCAATGGATGAGGGGACGACATAGGCGAGCCAAATGACGCCATCGGCGGCTTCCCAGGCAAGCGCCTTCATGGGGAGATCAATGCCAACCACGGCCTCTTCCTGCATCAACAACGTGCCCTTTGCAGGATCGCCGAACAACAACAGTTGGGAAGGCGCCAGTTCCAGGCCGACACGCTCGGCATTGGCGGCATGATCAATGCGCGCCATAACGCCGATGCCGTTCTGGGCCAACAGGGCCTCCAGGCGGTCCAGGGTTTCGCTGACGCTGTAGGGGCTTTGCTTGGTCACAAGGTCTGCCGCCATTAGGGGCGACGACAACACTAGAAAAACAAACGCTACCGAAACGGTAAGTCGTGGCACCAACATGAACCAATCCAATGAGTTATTGCTACGATGTCTACCATGTTCAAACGCTGACTGGCTGTGGCCTCACCGCGTTGTGATGACATGAAGCCCGGCCCTTGGCGGCTTCGAACCCGGAACCATTGGCTCCATTTTTTGATATGGAATGGACCTTTTCATAGGGCCATTGTTTCGTAAGCTAGTCAAAATTCAGAAGGATCTATGACATGACCGATACAACCCATCCCGATGCGTGGACCGAAGAAACCTCGCAGCACTTCATTGATTACGGCGCCTATTTCGTGCCCGAGCGCGAGGTGCAGGTCGAAACAGTAGTGAGTGTTATCCCTCCGGCACCTGATGGCGCCGTGATCGTCGAGATCTGTTGTGGTGAAGGATTACTGGCTGAGGCCATTGCGCGACAGTTCCCCAAAGCGGTCTTTCACGCCCTGGACGGCTCGAAGACCATGCTTGATTCGACTGCAGCCAAGCTGGATGCAGTCGGCGTTGAACACAGCAGCGCCCTGATGGACATCGCAGAGACCGGGTGGCGAAACTTCGACTCACCGGTCCATGCCTTTGTCTCATCGCTCGCCGTGCATCATCTCGATGGTCCGGGTAAGGCACAACTTTTCAAGGACCTGGCAGGTCAGCTTGCACCAGGCGGTGTGGTGGTGATCTGTGACCTCGTCGAAGCCCAACGTGACGCCGGGCTGAAGCTCTGGGAGCGCCACTGGGATACCGGCGTTGCACAACGTGCCCAGGAACTTGATGGCAACGACAAGATGCTCCACTTCTTCCGCGACGACGGCTGGAACTATTACAGCGCGCCCGACGCCGACCCCATCGACATGCCCTCAAGCCTGTTCGACCAGATGCGCTGGATGAGCGAAGCCGGCCTTGTTGAAGTCGATGTGCATTGGCTCAAGGCAGGCCACGCCATCTTCTCGGGCCGCAAGGGGTAGAGGTTTATCTTTGGCCTCAATCGCCGGGCGTTCGCTCCGCTCACTTGGCTTACGCCGCTACCGGCCCGCCGGTGCGGTCGCACCGGTCGGCGGCCGCTTCGCTCTCGCCGCCGAATGCCTGCTCACCGCCAGTGGTGGGTGCGTCTCACCAACAGCTCAGGTGGCGCGTTCATGGGGAGGCCCGTTTGGGCCGACGGGGAGCGACTGCGACCCCGCCGCGCATGCGGCGTTAGCCAAGTGAACCGAGTGAACGCCGGCGACTGAGGCTAGAAAACAAAAAACGCGTGGGCAAATCCCTGCGTCCAACAGTCATTCACCAACCAGGAAACAACAAACCATGACCGACTTCACACCGACAGAGCGCAGCCGCGTCAAACGTCTGCACAAGCGCGCCCATTACGATCATGACACCGTGCACCGCCTGATCGATGAAATCGGCACGGGCTCCGTGGGCTATGTGATTGATGGCCACCCCCATGTCACGCCAACGCTGGTCTGGCGCGAGGGTGACAAGGTCTACTGGCACGGTTCCTCAGCCAGTCGCATGCTGCGTCAGGTCAAGACCGGTATTCCCGTCAGCCTGAACGTCTTCCACCTCGATGGCCTCGTCCTGGCACGCTCGGGTTTTCATTCCAGCGTGAACTATCGTTCCGCAACCTTGTTTGGAACAGCCGAAGTGGTGGAAGGCAGCGACGAACAGGAAGCCTCTCTCAAAGCCTTTCTGGAGCGCTTTGTTCCCGGTCACTGGGACACTCTGCGCCCCGTCAACAGCCAGGAAATCAAGGCCACCACGATCGTTGCCATGACGATTGAGGAAGCCAGCGCCAAGATCCGCACCGGCCATTGCGAAGACGACGAAGAAGATTACGAACTCGATATCTGGGCCGGCATCATCCCCGTCCATACCGTGATTGGCGAACCCGAAGACGACCCCCGCCTGAAAGCGGGTGTGGCTCGCCCCGACCATCTCAAAACCATCAAGTTCGGCTGACCGCCGTGCCCACTCTTGAGACCCTGCTTCTGGTGACGGTCGCGGCCATTGTCATGAACGCGTTGCCGGGACCGTCACAGCTTTATGTCGTGACACGCACCATTGCCCTTGGCCGGGGAGCCGGGTTTGCTTCGGCCTCAGGCCTTGCAAGCGGGGCGGTGGTGCACGTCGTTCTGGCAGCGACTGGCCTGACCGCGCTGATGGCGGCAACGCCGGCGCTGTTTGATGTCGTGCGCTGGATTGGTGCGGCCTATCTAATCTGGCTTGGCGTCGCGACCTGGCGCGAGAAGGACGAGGCCGACAGACGTGAGTCAGACAAGCCTGTGACGCGCCATTCGGCCGGACACCTGTACCGGCAGGGTTTCATCATCGAGGTTCTCAATCCGAAAACGGCTCTGTTCTTTCTGGCGTTCCTGCCGCAGTTCGTCTCGCCACTCAGTCCTGCACCGGGCCTGGAGATGTTGATCCTGGGTCTGCTGGTTCCCCTGACCGCCTTGCCCGTCGACCTTGCCATCGCCTTTGGCGCTTCGGCTGCGCTCGGTCGTCTTGGCCAAAACCCCACTGCAGCGACCATACGCAGGTGGCTTGCCGGTTCGGTGCTGGTTGGACTGGGTCTGTTTGTCCTGGTCGAAGACGGACGCTAAATCACTAACCCGTGGGCGGAATCGGATTGCAGTACTGGCCCTGCGGCTGGAGCTGGGCACACAGGATATCTGCATCCGACTCGGCGAGCAGAGGGCCCGCAAGGATCTGATAATACGTCGCGCCACCTGCCAGTTGCAGCTTGGCCAGCGCGGGCGTGTAGGCACCCAACAGCCCTTCAAAGCGCACCCTCAGGTTCTGCCATTGGGCCATCGCGCCCTCGACCGTCTTTTCTGAACCCAGATGCACGTGAAACGCGTTGGCCAGTCCGACCGACTCGACCGTCCCAGCCGGTGCAACACTGGAAATGGCAAGATCGGCGCCTGCATCCTGCGGTACCGCGACCGGCAATCCTGCATCAACCACATCAGGATCTGCCGAAGCCTCCAGATAGGCCGGCAAGAACGGGTTGATCCCGCCATCAAGCCATCCCTGCTGTGCAATATCGTACCAGGTGCGCGCCTCGACAAAGTCCTGTTCGACACCCAGACCCTTCTCGTAGAGATAGCCCAGCTTGAAGGCGGCGCTGCCATGCCCTGCCTGGGCCGAACGCCGGTAGAGATTGGCAGCCGAGAGATAATCGCGCTCGACCCCGCGGCCATCCTCGAACAGGCCCGCCAGATAGAAGGCCGCCAGCGGATCACCCTGTTGCGCCGCCTTGTCGTACCAGAGCGCCGCGGCATAGGGGTCGGGATCACCAAAGACGCCGGCTTCAAACATCGTGCCGACAACGGTCTGGGCGACGGGATCGCCGGCCTCGGCTACGGCAATGGTTTCCTGCATGGCAGCCGCATTGGGGTCACCCGCCGACGGGCTTGGCGGCGTACAACCCGACACAACAAAGGCCAGCATAGCCATAGCGAACAGCGTGCCGCCCGTGAGGCTCAAAAGTCGACCACCCCGTCCGTTAACTTCCCACTCGCCATGGCGCGTAGGCTCGGGGCCCTTTGAACCGCCATATTCCTTGGCCATCGGCTTGCCGTCGGGGCCGATGCGGGGGGCCTCATCAACAGGCTCGTCTTTCTTCACGGTTTCGTCGCTCATCGCTTCCTCGCCTGGCCGATCGCCCGGCCCAGATTGCGGTCCTGTTCCATATCGGCATGCTCCACGACGGCCTGTTGCAGGCGATCATAGGCTTCCGGCACAAACTCCATCATAGCGCGCGTGTTGAGATTGAAGCCCAGGGACATCACCTCGTTGGTCGCGGCCAGATAACCCTTGTCCTCATGATACATGCGATGGAACAGGCGGTAGCGTTTGGTATCTGCCGCAATGACCTGTGTGGTCACCAGCACCGGATCACCTTCGCGCACCTCATCAAGATAGTTCACATGGGTTTCGACCACGGCGTATTCGGCGCCATCGCGTTGGTCCTGCATCCTGGGCGCATTCATCGCATCCCAGAATGCCGCCGTCGCGTGGTCACAGATCAGCACGTAATAGGCCATGTTGAGATGGCCGTACTCGTCGATCCATTCAGGTTTGACTGACGCGCGCAGCTGAAACAGGCGGGGATCAATCTCCATCGAATTCCTCTTGTTTATGATCGGACCACTGACCGGCATCGGTCTTCTCCACACTTCTAGCCTTTACCTTCACGCACCTGCAACGGCATGATCCGATCTCACCTACCCAGGGGATCGTTCATGGCCGTTCTGCATTTTTCCCAAGACGAGCTTGCCGGGCGCCGACGGCGCGCTTGCGAGAAGATGGCAAAGCAGGGTCTGGATGCCGTACTGCTCTTCAAGCAGGAGAGCATGTATTACCTTACCGGCTATGACACCGGTGGCTATTCGCTCTTTCAGTGCTTGATCCTGCGGGCCGATGGCGACCTGGTTCTGGTTACACGTTCGGCCGACAAATTGCAGGCTGCCCACACCTCCATGATTCCCGACGTTCGCATCTGGATCGACAAAGGCGGTGCCAATCCCGCCCACGATGTCGTCGCGGTGCTCAAGGAAAAGGGCCTGGCCGGCAAACATGTCGGCGTCGAACTTCACGCCTGGTGCCTGACCGGGCAGCGCTGGGAGATGGTGCGCCACGCACTGGATGGTTTCTGTGAACATTCCGATGCAACCTACCTGATCCAGGGCCTGCGTCTGATCAAGAGCCCCACGGAAATGGACTATGTGCGCAAGGCTGGCGCGCTATGTGACGACGCACTGAAAGCGCTCAACGAAGCCATCGAGCCCGGCGTCGACGAGGGCATTCTCTATTCGCGCATGATGCAGGCCATTCTGGAGGGCGGTGGTGATCCCGCAGCAAGCCGGCCGATCATCGGTTCAGGCGACGGCGCCATGCTGGTGCGATACTTCACCGGCCGCAACAAGGTCGGCGCACAGGACCAGGTACAGCTGGAATATGGGGCAGGCTATCGCCACTACCACGTCGCGATCATGCGCACGGTCCTTACCGGCGTTGCAGGCGAACGCCACAAGGCCATGCACGCTGCCGGTGTTGAGGCGCTGGCCGCCTGTCAGGAGGCCGCCCGACCGGGCGCAACCTATGCAGACATTTATGAAGCCCATGCCCGCGTGGTTGATGCCCATGGCCTGAAGGATTGTCGCCTGAACGCCTGCGGCTATTCGCTCAGCGCGAACTTCCCGCCATCATGGATGGAAGAGCCCATGATCTATCCAGGCAATACCACCGTGATCGAACCGGGCATGGTGATCTTCATGCACATGATTCTGGTCGATTCCGCCAACACGCTGACCATGAGCCTGGGTGAAACCGGCATCATGCATGACGATCATTTCGAGCGTGTCTCTTCCATGCCGCACGATCTGGTGGTGAAGTAGGAACCGTAGAGGCAAGGAGACCCAGCATGCCCGACAGCCCGTTACGTCTTCCCGATGAACGCGAAATCGCGACCTTTGAAGCCGATGGTGTCGTCGCGCTGAAGGGCGTCTACCAGGACAACTGGGTCGAGACGTTGCGCCGAGGCGTGGATGAGGCCATGGCGACATCGGACCGCTACACACGCCGCATCCAGGAAGAGGGCGAGCCTGACTTCTTCACCGACTACATTGCCTGGAAACGTGCGCCTCATATCGAAAAGTTCGTGACGGAGGGTCCCGCGGCCGAGCTGGGTGCAGCACTGATGCGCTCAACGAAGGCGAACTTCCTGTTCGATGGAATCTTCGTGAAAGAGCCCGGCGTGACCAAACGCAGCACCTGGCACCAGGACCAGCCCTATTACTGTGTCGAAGGCCGACAAATTGTCGTGCTGTGGGCTCCACTTGATCCCTGTCCCGCCTCGGTCAGCCTGCAATGCGTCAAGGGATCGCACCGACTGGGCAAGGCGTTCCGGCCCATCACGTTCCGCGACGGTTCCGATTTCGGAAGGGGGGCCGATGACGGCTATCTCGACCCGCCCGATGTCGAGCAGACCTTCGCCGACGACATCGTGAGCTTCGATCTGGAACCCGGCGACGTCCTCGCCTTTCACGGCATGACCATGCACGGTGCTCCCGGCAACCCCGGACCCCACCGTCGGCGTGCAGCCAACTGCACCTGGGTCGGCGACGACGGCCTCTATATTGAGCGCCCCGGCGTCATGGAACCCGACTTCCCCGACTGCGGACTGAAGACCGGTGATCCGATCGACAGTGCGTACTTTCCGAGGGTTTTCGACGCGGAGTTGTCAAAGCGGGCTTAGGCGTCGGCACTCGCTCCGCTTTTTGTCTGTTCCCTCAGTCGCCGGGCGCATACTCCGCACGCTTGGCTTCCGGGCCTGACCGGCCCGCCGGTGCGGTCGCACCGGTCGGCGGCCGCTCCGCTCTCGCCGCCGAATGCCTACTCACCGGCTGCGCAGGGTACGTTTCACAAACAGCTCAGGTGTTGCGTTTATAGGGAGATCCGCATGGGCCGACGGGGAGCGACTGCGACCCCGCCGCGCATGCGGCGTTAGCCAAACGAGCGGAGTGAGTGCCAGCGACTGAGGCTAAAAGACAAAGCAGAGCATGCGCCCGGCGACTGAAGCTAATAGCCCCCCTCACTCGCTCCGCGGATACACAATCACACTCAAAAACCGCACGGGCACCTCATGCAACGTCTCGGGGCCGTGGGGCGCGTCGGCGTCAAAGAACAGCGAATCGCCAGGATCCATGCGGTAATTGCGGCCACCGTGGTGATAGTCCATGGCGCCTTCCACGACATAAAGGAACTCCTGGCCGTCATGCTGGAACAGCGGGAAGACCTCGGATTCGTGAGTCAGGGTGATCATGTAGGGTTCGACCGCAACCTGCTTGTGCACGCCGTGGCCCAACAGGGCATATTGATGGCCGGCGCGGGTCCCGCGCCGTTCGATTTTGAGGCCTTCGCCTGCCCTCACATGGCTGGCGTCACGTTGTTCCTCAAATCGCTGGAAAAGTGCGGTAAACGGCACGTTAAGGGCCATTGCCAGCCCTTTCAGCGTGGTCAGCGACGGCGATGTCAGGCCGTTTTCGATCTTGGAGAGCATACCCGCAGAAAGATTTGCCAGTGACGCCAGTTCCCCCACCGTCATGCCCAGTTTCTTGCGCTGCGTGCGCACCTGGGCGCCGATGGCAGCCTCGAGATCGCGCTCGTCATCGGGCGTGCCATGGGGGTTCTGGTTAAGCGCCGTGGCGTCGTCAGGTGTCATTGCTGCCTCATGAGCCGAGAAAGCCAGTCTATGACGAATCGACTCCTGGCACACACCGCTATCGTGCTTCGATCAGGCCGAAGCGGCCAAGTGCTGGCTCAGATCGAATCGTCGAGCAGATGACCCGGCGCCAGCCGCCTCGCAACCGGCCCTGACGGGTCCTGGCGCACCATAAAATTCACGGCCTGACCACGCAAAATTGCTCCCAGCAAGGCCTCATCGGCCTCGTCCAGGTGAAACACGATCTCGGCGCCACCCTCGCTGGGACGGACAAACCCATAGCGCTTGGACGCATTGTACCAGATGATCTCACCATTCATGGTGGCGACGTTTCACGGCAGGCGAAGGTGAAGTCAAGGCGGATGCGAATCGGCGGGCCAGAAATTCGTTGCCGACCATGGATGGTGCCGACTTTTAACACCGCCTCGAAAATCGCGAAAACACTTGCTCTTGCGCGTGTCATGACTATGATCGCGCCGCCTTGAAGCATGGCCTTCTTGGCAGGTAACAGGGTGGGCCATCGGCCCACTTTTTTGTTTGGGCTTTTGGTTTGCCGATACTGATTCGGTTTTTTGGCTGTGCGTGAGGTCTTTGCCCGACGATCCGGTCCCCGGCTTCGCGCACGGAGTTGGATGAAAAGATGAGCCTTGCGGGCGAGATCGAAGGTCTGATCAATCCGTCCATCGAAGCCTTGGGCTTCCGGGTGGTGCGCGTGAAGTTGTTCGCTGCACCCAGTCGGACGCTCCAGGTGATGGCCGAACGTGAAGACGGCTCGCCGGTCGTGGTCGACGAATGCGCGAGAATCAGCAGGGCCATCTCGGCCGTGCTGGATGTTAAGGATCCGATCCCGGGGAAGTTCCACCTGGAGGTCAGCTCCACAGGCATCGACAGACCTCTGGTGCGGCCAGAGGATTTTGACCGGTATGCGGGCTTTGAAGCCATGGCAACGGTCGACCCGGCCCAGGAAGGGCAGCGCCGCTTTCGCGGCAAGCTGCTGGGACTGGTAGACGGGAAGGTGCGGTTTGAACTGAAGGGTGATCGGATGATTGATCTGCCCTTTGCATGCATCGGCGAGGCCAAGTTGGTCCTGACCGACGAATTGGTGAAGGCGATGACACCGTCCAAGGACGGTCGAGACGAGGAATTGGAGTAGGAAATGGCAGCCACGGAAGCCGTCGCAACAGTTGCATACCAGGAGTTGATCCAGGTTGCTGATGCAGTTGCGCGCGAAAAGGGCATCGAACGCGAAACCGTGGTCGAGGCCATGGAACAGGCAATTCAACATGCCGGCAAACGCAAGTATGGCCTCGAACTCGACATCCGTGCCGAGATCGACCGCCAGACCGGTGCCGTGCTGCTGCAGCGCTTCATCGAGGTTGTCGAGGAAATCGAGGTTCCCGGCTGCCAGGTAACCCTGGACGAAGCCCGCACGCAGAATGAAGTCGCTCAGTTGGGTGATTTCATCGCCGAAACGCTGCCACCGATCGAATTTGGCCGCATTGCTGCCCAGACCGCCAAACAGGTCATCGTGCAGAAAGTGCGCGAGGCCGAGCGTGAGCGTCAGTTTGGCGAGTACAAGGACCGTATCGGCGAGATCATCAACGGTCTGGTCAAGCGGCCCGAGCACGGCAATTGGGTCATCGACCTGGGCAAGGCAGAGGCCATGCTGCGTCGCGACGACTGCCTGCCGCGTGAGATTCTGCGCCGCGGCGACCGCGTGCGCGCCTATATCTACGACGTCCGGCCCGAACCGCGCGGCCCGCAGATTTTCATCAGCCGCACCCATCCCCAGTTTATGGCCAAGCTGTTTGCCCAGGAAGTGCCGGAAATTTATGACGGCATCATCGAGATCAAGGCTGTGGCCCGTGATCCCGGAAGCCGCGCCAAGATTGCCGTGTTGTCCAACGACAGCGCGATCGATCCGGTCGGTGCCTGTGTTGGTATGCGCGGCAGCCGTGTCCAGGCCGTGGTGAGCGAACTGGGTGGCGAGAAGATCGACATCATTCCCTGGTCGCCCGATACCGCGACCTTTGTCGTGAATGGCCTGCAGCCTGCCGAAGTGACCAAGGTTGTCATGGACGAAGACGACCGCCGCATGGAAGTCGTGGTGCCTGACGATCAGCTTTCGCTGGCAATCGGACGCCGTGGCCAGAATGTGCGTCTTGCGTCACAGCTGGTTGGCTGGGACATCGACATCATGACCGAGACCGACGAAAGCGAGCGTCGGATCGAGGAAATGCGGATCCGCTCAGAACATCTCATGGAAGCGCTGGATGTCGATGACGTGCTGGCACGTCTGCTGGTCACCGAAGGCTTCAGCGAGGCTGACGAAGTTGCCTATGTCCCCGTTGGCGAGCTGGCGGGAATTGACGGTCTGGATGAGGCGATTGCCCAGGAACTGCAGAACCGCGCGCTTTCCTTTGTTGAAGACCGCGACCAGAAGATGGATGCACGCCGCCGTGAACTGGGCGTGGATGATGCGATTGCCGAAATTGACGGCCTCTCACCTTCGATGATTGTTCAGTTGGGTGAAAAGGGTATCAAGACGCTCGATGACCTGGGTGATCTGGCCAGTGACGAACTGCTGAAGGATTACCTGCCCGAGAGCTATCTCAACATGGACGAAGCCAACACCATCATCATGGCCGCACGCGCCCATTGGTTCGATGACGAGGAAGCGCCGGCTGAGGAAACTGTTGAGGCAACCGAGGCCGAGGAGGAAACGGCATCCTGAACGCTACCGCCATCATGACGCAGACCAACGAGACAGATGCCGAGCGGCGCTGTGTCGCGTCTGGCGTTTCGCGCAGCAAGGATGGTCTGATTCGGTTTGCCCTGGCCCCCGATGGCAAGGTAGTGCCCGATCTTGCCGAACGCCTTCCTGGTCGTGGTGTTTGGGTTACGGCCCATGGCGACGCAGTACAGTATGCGGTTTCAAAGGGACTTTTCTCGCGCGGCTTCAAGACACGCGCGCTGGCTGATGCCGATCTTGATCAACTGATCGAACGGCTGCTGGTCACACGGGTTGGCGATCTGCTGGCCCTGGCACGTCGTGCCGGAGCGGCCGTAACAGGCTTTGAGAAGTGCCGCGCGGCACACGCGCGCGGCGACGCGCTGTTGCTGCATGCCCGCGATGGTTCTATGGACGGGTTGCAGAAGCTTGCAGGTGCGGATCGCGAACAGGCGATCCGTGTCCTTGATGGTGCCGAACTTGGTTCGCCCTTTGGGCGCGAATCGGCGGTGCATGTTGCCGTAACGCCCGGTGGGCTTGCGGATGGAATTAAGCGTGAGTGTTCCCGGTTGGCCGGATTTCGTGGCCTGACCGGTGTCTGGAAGGAAGGACGGTAGCCATGTCAGATGCAGACGACAGCGACAAGAAGTCAAAGACGCTGAGTCTCGGCCGCCCAGGGCGGCTGGAGCTGAAGACGACCGTTGATGGCGGTCAGGTGCGCCAGAGCTTCAGCCATGGCCGATCCAAATCGGTTGCGGTTGAGGTCAAGAAGCGCCGTGTCATCCGACCCGGTAAATCTGAGGGAGAGGCTCCGGCTGAACCCGTCGTGGAAGTAGCGCCCGAGCCCGCACCTGCGCCCGAACCCGAAGTGGTCGAGGTCAAGGCGCCCGAGCCTGAGTCCAAGGCCAAGCCCAAGGCCCGACGCGATGTCGAAAAGCCGCGCAGTGCTCGTCCCTCCATGGTGTTGAAAGACCTCACCAACGTGGAACGTGAAGGGCGTGTCCGTGCGCTCGCCCAGGCACGCCTTGCTGAAGCAGAGGCGCACAAGCAGGCTGAAATTGACGCACAGGCGCGTGCCGAAGAAGAAAAGCGCCTGGAGGCCGAGCGCGCCGAAGCAGAGATTCGCGAAAAGGAAGAAGAGGTCCGCCGCGAACGCGAGGAAGAATCGCGCCTGCGTAGTGAGGAACAGGCCCAGCGCCTGGCCAAGAAAAATGCCGATCCGGAAGAAGAGCCGGAAGTCGACATGGCGCCCAGCGAACCGGTCATTGCCGCCCCCGTCAAACCATCGGGTGGTGACGACAGTGAAACGCGTAAGGGCAAACGTGAAAAACGTTCGCCTCTTGCGCCCAAGAACCGTGCCGGAGACCGCCGTCGTAGCGGCAAGTTGACCGTTGCACAGGCCCTTTCGGGCGATGGCGAACAGGATCGCGCCCGTAGTCAGGCCGCCGCAAAGCGCGCACGCGACAAGTTGCGCCTGCAGCAGGCAGGCCAGCAGCCGTCAACCGGTGAAGCCAGGAAGTTCGTACGCGAAGTCACGATTCCAGAAGCAATTACAGTCGGTGAATTGGCCAACCGCATGGCGGTCCGCGGCGGCGAACTGGTCAAGAAGCTGATGAACATGGATCAGATGGTCACCATCAATCAGACGATCGACGCCGACACTGCTGAACTTCTGGTCGAGGAATTCGGCTTGAAGGTCAACCGGGTCTCTGCAGCCGACGTCGAAGTCGGCCTGAAGCAGGACGATGATCCCGATGAGCTCAAGGCATCGCGTCCGCCGGTCGTCACCATCATGGGCCATGTCGATCACGGCAAGACCTCTCTGCTGGACGCCTTGCGCAAGACCGATGTGGTCGCCGGCGAAGCCGGTGGCATCACGCAGCATATTGGCGCCTATCAGGTGAATCTGGCAGGTGGCGACAAGATCACATTCCTGGACACACCGGGCCATGCCGCCTTCACGGCCATGCGCGCGCGCGGTGCCAGTGTGACCGACATCGTGATTCTGGTGGTAGCCGCCGACGATTCGGTCATGCCCCAGACCCGCGAAGCCATTGATCATGCCAAAGCTGCCGATGTGCCGATTATTGTTGCCATCAACAAGTGTGATGTGCCCGGCGCCAACCCCGACAAGGTCCGCCAGGACCTGCTGCAGCATGAACTGGTGGTCGAAGAGATGGGTGGCGACATCCTGAATGTCGAAGTCTCTGCCCTGAAGGGCACCGGTCTCGACAAACTCGAAGAAACCATTCTTCTCCAGTCCGAGCTTCTCGAACTCAAAGCCAACCCGAACCGCGCCGCCGAGGGTATCGTTGTTGAGGCCAGGCTTGAAAAGGGTCGCGGCGCCGTTGCGACTACGCTGGTCCAGCGCGGCACCCTTGAGGTCGGTGACATGATTGTCGCGGGCAAGGAGTGGGGCCGCATCCGCGCCCTGATCGACGACCATGGCAAACAAATCAAGAAGGCCGGACCTTCGGTGCCTGTCGAGGTCCTTGGCCTATCGGGCACGCCGGTTGCCGGCGATGAGTTCTTTGTTGTCGAGAACGAAAAGCGGGCCCGCGAGATCAGCACGTATCGCGAGGAACAGGAACGCCAGGACAAGCTCACCTCGGTGGGTCGCAGTTCGGTTGAGCAGCTGTTTGCCAACATTGCTGCCGGGTCGGCTGAGGAACTTCCACTCGTCATCAAGACCGACGTACAGGGCTCTGCCGAAGCGATCTCCCACAGCCTTGAGCAGATGGGCACCGACGAAGTGAAACCCCGCATTCTGGTCTCGGCCGTGGGCGGCATCAGCGAAAGCGACGTCACGCTCGCCAAGGCATCCAACGCCATCATTCTGGGCTTCAATGTGCGCGCCAACAGTCAGGCCCGCCAGATGGCCGAGAAGGAAGGCGTGGAGTTGCGTTATTACCGCATCATCTATGAACTTCTCGATGAGGCCAAAGCCATGCTTTCGGGCATGCTGACCCCCTCGACCCACGAAAAGGTTCTGGGTGCTGCCCAGGTGCTCGACACCTTCGAAATCTCCAAGGTCGGCCGTATCGCCGGTTGCCGTATCATGGATGGTCTTGTCCGCCGCACTGCACGCGTGCGTCTGCTTCGCGATGGCCAGATCATGTTCGACGGTGCCATGAAGTCACTGCGTCATCACAAGGACGAAGTCCGCGAGATCAAGCAGGGCAGCGAATGCGGTATTCAGCTCGAGGGTTATCATGACATCGAGGTCGGCGACGAGATCGAGGCTTACGAGCTGACCGAGGTCGCCCGCAGTCTTGATGATTGACGGCTGAACCATGGCCAAGAAACGTAACGCACCTCCCGGCCAGCGCCAGCTTCGCGTCGGCGAGGAAGTCCGTCATGTGCTGTCGGAACTCTTCACCCGTGGCGAGGTGCACGACAAATCACTGTCAGGGCGCGCCATTACCATTTCCGAAGTGCGCATGAGCCCTGATCTGCGGCACGCCACCTGTTTTGTCATGCCTCTGGGCGGAGAAGACATCGACGAGGTGCTGGTGGGCCTGAAGCGCGCCGCGCCTTTTCTTCGCGGAGAAGTCGGCCGCCGCATCCGACTGCGTCTGGTTCCCGAGCTCAGCTTCAAGCCCGATATGGGCTTCGATCATGCCCAGCGCATCGATTCCCTGCTCAAAGGTACCGATGACGTCTGATCTTCGCTGCGTTGCCTCACAGGCCGGGTCGTTTCATGGCGCGTAGACGCAAGGGGCAGAAGGTCGACGGCTGGATTATCGTCGACAAACCAACCGGCATGACATCGACCCAGGTGATCGGGCGTGTGCGCCGCGCCACCCAGGCTGCCAAGCTTGGCCACGGCGGAACACTCGACCCGGAAGCGACCGGCCTGCTCCCAATCGCCCTGGGCGAAGCGACCAAGACCATCCCGTGGTGCCAGGACGGCTCCAAGATCTACACCTTCACGGTCCGTTGGGGCGTGGCAACAAGCACCCATGATGCCGAGGGCGAAGTGACAGACGAAAGCGATGTGCGCCCGACTCGTGAAGCCATCGAAGCAGCGCTTCCCGCATTTACCGGTACAGTTACCCAGATTCCGCCGATTTTTTCGGCCCTTAAGATCGATGGCGAGCGCGCCTATGATCTGGCTCGGCGCGGAGAAACCCCGGAAATGAAGCCGCGCCAGGTGGCCATCGAACACTTCATCCTGACCGGTATGCCCGATGAAAATCATGCCTGTTTCGAGGTTTTGTGCGGCAAAGGGACCTATGTGCGCGCCCTTGGACGCGACATCGCTGAACATCTTGGCACACTGGGTCATGTGCCTGCCCTGCGCCGTACGCGCGTCGGGCCCTTTACCGAAGCCATGGCGATTTCGGTGGATAAACTTGACCAATATGCTAATGAACCGCCGCCTATCGAGGCGCTTTTGCCCGTAGAGACGGCGCTGGACGACATCCCGGCGCTCGCCGTTACGGAGACTATGGCTCAACTGCTCAGGCAGGGACAGCCGGTCGAAGCACCCGAAAGTTGCAACGGTACCGTTCAGGTCCATGACGATGTTGGCCTTGTCGCACTTGGCGAGGTCACAGAAGGCATCCTGAAACCGTTGCGTGTTTTCAACCTGAACGAAAAGAGAGGCCACGATGTCGATAACGGCTGAACGCAAGACCGAACTCATCAAGGAATTCGGTCGTGGCACAGACGACACCGGTTCGCCCGAGGTCCAGGTCGCGATCCTCACGGAACGCATCACCAACCTTACCGAACATTTCAAGACACACCGCAAGGACAAGCATTCCAGGCGCGGGTTGCTGATGTTGGTCAGCCGCCGCCGCTCCTTGCTTGATTACCTGCGTGGTGTCAGCGAAGAGCGTTATGCAACGCTCATCAAAGTACTCGGCATCCGGCGTTGATCGGGCCACGGCGGGGACGCGCAAGCGCGTCCCCGTTCGTGATTCACAACAAGAGGCCGGATGATTTCGAGACGACACGGCAGTTCCGTGTGGCGCCCATGGGGGGCGTCATGAAATCGACGTTCACATGAACATCCGATTCACAGACAACCAGGCCGCATACGGGGGCCAGGACCGCGTCTGACATGAACGAATTGCCGTTTGATCCGTAGGAAGAGAAAGAGAAAAACTCAATGTTTACAATTCACACGAAAGAAGTTGTCTGGGGCGGGCGCAAGCTGACGCTGGAAACCGGACGCATTGCCAGGCAGGCCGACGCGGCCGTGCTGGCAACCTATGGCGAGACCACTGTGCTTTGCACGGCCGTCGCCCAGAAGACGCCCAAAGAGGGCATCGATTTTTTCCCGCTCACCGTGAACTACCAGGAAAAGGCGTTCGCGGCTGGCAAGATCCCCGGTGGCTTCTTCAAGCGTGAAGGCCGCCCGGCGGAAAAGGAAACCCTTGCTTCGCGCATCATCGACCGGTGCATTCGCCCGCTCTTTGCGCCGGGTTTCCGCAATGAAACCCAGGTGATCTGCACGGTCCTCTCCCACGACCTCGAGAACGATCCCGATATCGTCGCTCTGGTCGGTGCCTCGGCCGCACTCACCCTTTCGGGCATTCCCTTCATGGGCCCCATCGGCGGTGCGCGCGTGGGTTATGTCGATGACGAATACGTCATCAATCCGACCCTGCAGCAAATGGCAGATACCAAGCTCGACCTGGTGGTTGCCGGACGTTCCGATGCCATCATGATGGTTGAATCCGAAGCTCACGAGCTTTCCGAGGAAGTCATGCTGGGCGCCGTGATGTTTGCCCAGAAGGAATTCCAGCCCGTCATTCAGGCAATCATCGAGCTGGCCGAAGCCTGTGCCAAGGAGCCTTGGGATATCCCTGAGCCCGAAGATCACAGTGCCCTTGAAGCCAAGATCGCTGATCTGGTCGGTGACGCACTGGTCGAGGCTTTCAAAGAGCCCGAGAAGATGGCGCGCCAGGACAAGGTCGCCGCAGCCAAGAAGATTGCCAAGGACCACTTCGCCGATGACGAAGCGGTTTCAGGCGGCCTGCTTTCGGGTCTTCTCAAAAAGATCGAGAAGCACACCCTGCGTGAAGCCACGCTTTCGACCGGTATCCGCGTCGATGGCCGCGACACCAAGACCGTGCGCCCGATCGTTTCAGAAGTCGGCGTGCTGACCCGTTCGCACGGTTCGGCGCTGTTCACCCGTGGCGAAACCCAGGCACTGGTCACGACCACGCTGGGCACCGGTCAGGACGAGCAGATCATGGATGCGCTCGAGGGCGAGTACCGCGAGCACTTCATGCTGCATTACAACTTCCCGCCCTATTCGGTCGGTGAAGCTTCGTTCATGCGCTCACCGGGTCGTCGCGAGATCGGCCACGGCAAGCTGGCATGGCGCGCCCTGCGTCCCCTGCTGCCTGCCAAGGAAGACTTCCCCTACACCATCCGCATCGTCTCGGAGATCACCGAGTCGAACGGCTCGTCCTCGATGGCGTCGGTGTGTGGTGGTTCGCTGCGCATTGATGGATGCCGGTGTTCCGCTCAAGCGTCCGTGTGCGGGTATCGCCATGGGCCTGATCAAGGAAGACGACCGTTATGCCGTCCTGTCGGACATTCTGGGTGATGAAGATCATCTGGGCGACATGGACTTCAAGGTCGCCGGTACCGATCAGGGTATCACCAGCCTGCAGATGGACATCAAGATCGCCGGTATTACCGAAGAGATCATGAAGGTCGCTCTGGGCCAGGCCAAGGAAGGGCGTTTGCACATCCTGGGCGAGATGGGCAAGGCGATTGGTGCCGGACGTGAGTCGATCTCCGACTTCGCCCCGCGCATCACCACCATGCAGATCCCGACCGACAAGATCCGCGACATCATCGGCCCGGGCGGCAAGATGATCCGTGAAATCACAGAAGTCTCGGGCACCAAAATCGACATCGATGATGACGGTACGCTGAAGATTGCTTCGGCTGACCAGACTGCCACGGATACGGCTATCGCCATGGTCCGTGACATCGTTGCCGAGCCTGAGGTTGGTGAGATCTATGACGGCAAGGTCGTCAAGTGCATGGACTTCGGAGCGTTCGTGAACTTCATCGGCAAGCGCGACGGCCTGGTCCACATTTCCGAACTGGCCGAAGGCCGGGTCGGTCAGGTGACCGATGTCGTCAAGGAAGACGATATGGTCAAGGTCAAGGTGCTTGGCGTCGATGACCGCGGTAAGATCAAGCTTTCCATGCGTGTCGTCGATCAGGAGACTGGCGAAGACATCTCGGCCAAAATGGCCGAGCGTGATGCCGAACGCCGTGCCGAGCGTGACGCTCGCAAGGCCGAAGGCGGTGATGACGAAGACAAGAGCGGCGAAGATCGCCCACGTCGTCGTCGTCCACGGAACGATGACTGATTGATCGGTGTTGAACCGACACGGCCGGGCGGTATGCTTTTACCGTCCGGCCGTTGTCGTTAAGATGGCTGGGAAATAGGACGGGACAGGGTGTGAAATCGCTTAACGCTATTCGAATTTCAGGACGTGAAGCCCTTCCGCTGGTGGAAGGCGGCAAGGGCATCGCTATTTCCAATGGCGAAAGCTCCGGCGCATGGGCCGCCAGTGGCGGCGTGGGAACCTTCTCAGGGGTCAACGCCGACTTCACGGGCGAAGACGGCGCGATGGTCGATCAGGTCTACAATGGCAAGAGTCGGCGTGACCGGCACGAAGAGCTTGTTGCCTATGCCATCAAGGGCGGCATCCACCAGGCGCAGGTTGCCCACGAGATCTCAGGTGGCAACGGCGCGATCCACATGAATGTGCTGTGGGAGATGGGCGGCTGCGAGCGTATCCTCCATGGCGTACTCGAAGGCGCCAAGGGCGTTGTGAACGGCGTGACCTGTGGCGCGGGCATGCCCTACAAGATGGCCCAGATCTGCGCCGAATATGGCGTCTACTACTATCCCATCATCAGCTCGGCCCGGGCTTTTCAGATCCTCTGGAAACGGGCCTATCACCGTTTCCCCGAATGGCTCGGCGGCGTGGTCTATGAAGACCCTTGGCGCGCCGGAGGTCACAACGGACTCTCCAATGTCGAGGACCCTCAGGTCCCCGAAGATCCATATCCCCGCGTTGCGGCGTTGCGCAAGGTGATGATTGCCTGCGGTCTTGATGAGACCCCGATTGTCATGGCTGGCGGTGTCTGGCGCATTGATGAGTGGGAGCACTGGCTCGACAACCCCGAGATCGGTCCGATCAGCTTTCAATTCGGCACACGGCCGCTGCTGACCCAGGAAAGCCCGATTTCCGACACCTGGAAACGCCGGCTTCCAACCCTGCGCGAGGGTGAGATCTATCTCAACCGTTTCAGCCCGACCGGATTCTATTCCTCAGCCGTCGAGAACAGTTTCCTGATGGAGCTGAAGGGCCGTAACGATCGCCAGGTGGCCTATTCCACCGAAGAGGTCGGCGACCATGTCGTGGAATTCAAGTTTGGCCCGCGCGGCCGCGGCGTCTGGCTGACCGAACATGATGAAGTTCATGTGCGCGACTGGCTGGCGGCAGGCTTTACCGAGCCACTGAAAACACCCGATTCGACCCTGGTCTTTGTGACCCCTGAAAAGTCACACCAGATCCGCAGCCATCAGGTCGGATGCATGGGTTGTTTGTCCCAGTGCCGGTTCTCGAACTGGAAATGCGATGAAGGCGGTACCACGGGCAAGAAACCCGATCCCCGCAGCTTCTGCATCCAGAAGACCCTGCAGAGCATCAGCCACAGCGATGACATCGAAACCCAACTGATGTTTGCCGGTCACAACGCCTACCGCTTTGCCAGTGATCCCTGGTATGCCGACGGCTTCATACCCACGGTGGCACAGTTGATGGAACGCCTGCGGGTCGGCCAGTAACGCGCAAAACCGGTGGGCGGCGCTTTGATCAGAGCTGCTGCCTGGCGCATTCTGCCAGCTGCTGATGGGTTGCAAACCAGACGTCCGGCTTGGAAGCCATATGGGCGAGGAACGCGTCAATCACGCCGATGCGCGAACGTTGCCCGCTGACATGAGGGTGGAGCACCATGACAGCGCAGGTACCTTCCTCGTAGGCGATATCGAACTCATCTTTGAATATCTTCAAAACCTCGCTTGGCGGGAAGGCATTCGCGAACCCGCTGAACGGGGTCGCTAGCTGCGAGTCTTCCAGCCCGAAGCACATTGGAATTTCGATCATGCCGTCAGGTGCGCCGTCGAGATTGACCTCGAACGGCACATCATCACTCAGCAGCGAACTACTGTAGAGAAGGCCAAGCTCCTTCAGGAGCGGATAGGTGTGTTCGGCAACCACAGCAGCGGGTGCACGATATCCCACAGGTCTGGTTCCCGTCAGTCGTTCGAGGCAATCGGCTGATTTGGTGAGCAACTTCCGGTGCTGGCTTTTGGTCAGATCGGTTGGCAACTCATGGACCCAGCCATGAAGCCCAATCTCGTGATGGCCGGCCCGCGCAATCGCCTGCGCCATGCCGGGCTCACTCATCAGGCTCATGGCAGGCATGAAGAACGTCGCGGGGACGCAGTGTCGATCAAACACGTCGATTAGCCTCTCCAGGCCCCGGCGCGCACCATAATGTCCCAGAGAGACGAATGCGGGCCCCTTGCCTTCGACAACCTCGGCGGACTGATTGTCGACATCGACCGACAGTGCCACGGCCACTCTGGCTCTGTTTGGCCATGTTTCCGGTTTGAGGCTGCGTCCGGCCTCGACTTTTCGGAAGGCTGCGAGAATCTCATCGTCGGTCCGAAGCCAGATGGAAACCGATTCGTCACCACACGTGGCCATCACGTTACCTCCACTTCAACCCTGGCATTCGTCGTGTAGTCCCAGTCGCCCTTCAGGCTATTGCTGGCGATCAGATCGTTCTTCTTGATCTTGGCCGAGGGCGTGTGATCGAACGCCTCAATGATCTCGATGTAGCGAGGGATTTTGAACGAGGCCAGATGTTCGGTGCAGTGGGCATGCAGCGCGGCGTAATCAAACGTTGCAACGCTTACCTTGGGATCCAGCGTGATGAAGGCCTTCACCTCCTCACCACGGACCCGGTGTTTGACCGGAATGACGGCGATCTCTTCGATCTGCCGGAACTGACGCATCACAGTTTCGACTTCGACTGCCGAAATGTTCTCGCCGCTGCGTTTGATCATGTCCTTGAAGCGGCCGACATAACGGAAATAGCCGGCTGTAGTCCTCGTAAAGATGTCACCGGTGCGGAACCAGCCGTCCGAGAAGCTCCTGGCATTGACCTCGGGCTTGTTCCAGTAGCCCTCCATGATGCCAGGGCCACGAATCCATAGTTCACCAGGCGTCTCGTTCGGGCACGTTTGCCCGGCAGCATCCATGACCTTGGCCTCATAGAGTGGATAGGGCACCCCGCAGGTTCCGATGATCGCTGGATCGTCAATGTGGTAAGGCACGCCCAACGCGATGCCGATTTCGGTCATGCCAAAGAGCTCGCGCACTGGCGCGCCATAACGCCGCTCGATCTCTGCGTTTTCCTGAGGCGAACCGGCCACGCAGATGAACATCTTGATGCTGTGTTCACGTTCCTCCGGCCCCGGCTCGTCACTCAGCACGGGGGCGAAGGCACATTCGCACTGGGTATCGACGAGGCGGCCGTGGTGCTTGTGCAGGCTCATGCGCTCGGCCTGGAGCAGGGTTGCACCCTGGAACAGGCTGCGTGCCGTCATGAGCAGGGCATCGAGATAGAAAAACGGCGATTCGCCCAGAATCGATCCCGTTGTGAAGACTTCGGGCATGACATGTTGATTGAAGCCGCACACCAGCCAGAACCGATGGCTCTGCATGCAACCCTTGGGGAATCCGGTGGTGCCCGAGGTGTACTGGATTGATGCCAGGTCCGACGGTTCGACCCGATGCGAAGGAACAAAGTCTGGCGACCCACTCTCAAGAACACCATTCCAGCCGGTGTAGTCTTCAGGTAGTTCGCCATCACCCACGACCATCACCGTATCAAGGTCCGTCTGGGGCCAGAGTCGCCTTACCTCGTCGATCTTCTCCACCGACTCAAAGCCGATCACCAGATGCCGAATCTCCGCATCCGTGATGACATAGTTGAGCTCGGTGGACGTATAGCGGGGATTCATCGGCACCATCACCGCACCCATGCGTGCAAGTGCCAGCCAGGTCACCGGGAACTCTACGACGTTCTGCAACAGGACACCGACATGCATGCCCCGTTCGATACCCAGGTCACGAAGCCCACTGGCAAGGCGCCTGGACTTGTCGTCCCATTGGGAAAAGCTCAAACTTGTGCCACGTTCGAAAAGGTCGATGGCGGTAGTATCGCCATAGTCACGGGCAGCGCGTTCGAGCAGTGCGCCCAATGAATGCGGAGCTTCGGCAGCAAACGCCTGTTCGCGTCTGCTGCGCCAGGCTGCGGACTGATCAAGCATCGTCATGACATCACGACGCCTTCTCTGGTTCTTCCATCGACTGATTCTGCGCCCAGTAAATCAGGCTTTCATAGACCATGAACGGTTCGTCCCGGCCCTGAACTTCCACGGTGACATTGACCTTGATGACATAAGCGTCATCGGGCTTGGCCCGCACATCGACAATCTTGCCGTAATAGCGGAAGGGGTGGCCTACCCTTAGCGGCGCGACCACCCGGACCCGATCATAGCCGTAGTTCAGTACATAGTGCCCGCCATCGGAAACGGTCTGCACGGGCAACGACGTCACCTGCCCCACACCCAGCGACAGCACATGGGCGGCCTGCACGATGGTACCACCCCAATGGGTCGTAGCGGCCCATTCCGGGTCATTGTGCATGGGGTCTTCGTCGTCGGTCAGCTTGGCGAAGAGGTCGGTGTCGGCCTGCTCGATCGTCATCCAGTCCGACACCATTGGATCGGCATCAAGAAGATTCTGGATCATCACATCGGAATGCATCGGTTCACGTCTCCTGGGCCGAACAAGTTAGGTATCTGATTCGATAGATTCACAAGACCTTGCCGGGGTTCATGATCCCCTTGGGGTCGAGAACCTGTTTGACCGCCCGCATGGCTTCGAGAAGTTCAGGCTGACCCAGTCTGGCCAGATGGCCGCGTTTCTCCAGTCCGACACCATGTTCGGCACTGAAAGAGCCGCCAATGGCCTGCAGGCCATCAAACATGGCGTGATCGACAGCATCGTGTAGATCAGGCATCGGCGTGCCCCTGGTGACGGTAAGATGCAGGTTGCCATCGCCCAGATGGCCGAACATCAGAACGACCATAGCAGGGTCGATTGCCGCCATCCTGGCGAACAGGCCATCGGTATAGGTCTGCATGTGCGCATGGGGCACCGAGATGTCGTACCAGAAGCCGTGCGGCAGGGATTTGTCAGCTTCAAAGCTGTCCTCGCGAACCTGCCACATACGACGGCGTTCCTCGCCGCTCTTGGCAATCACGGCATCGCTGGCCTCTTCGGCTTCCAGTGCGTCGGCAAGGAGTTCCTCAAGAGCCATCTGCCCGGCCTCGGCGTCTGATGCCGCAAATTCGACCAGCAGGAAAAGATCATCATCGGGAGCAAAGTTCACCACGTTGTCGAGCTTAAGAGCCGCTGCCGTCATGCGGGCATAGGTCGGCCACATGATCTCGCAGGCCAGCAGGGTTCCCCGGGGCGACCCATGAAGACGCCGGAAGATTCTGAGCGCGTCGTCAGCCCTGGGGCAGGAAACCAGCGCGGTGACGGCATCACGATCTTGCGGCACCAGCGCCAGCACGGCCGACGTCACGACCCCCAGGGTTCCCTCGGCACCGATCAGAAGCTGCTTGAGGTCATAACCTTCGTTAGCCTTCACAACCCGTTTGAGATCCGAAAGCACGGTGCCGTCAGCCAACACGACTTCCATGCCCAGAACACGGTGGCGCGTGGTGCCGTAGCGAAAGGCTTCGATACCCCCGGCATTGGTCGAGATCATGCCGCCGATGGTGGCACTGTCTCGGGCGGCAAGATCGATGCCGGTGGAAAGGCCATGTTCGCCGGCAGCCGCCTGTACCGCAGAAAGCACCACGCCGGCTTCAACCAGCGCCGTGCCGCCCTGGCTATCGAGATCAAGCATTTGATTCATCCGGGTCATGTCGATGACGACCTGCCCGGTTTGCGATCGCGCGCCACCAGCCAGCCCGGTTCGTCCGCCCTGGGGCACCAGGGCCACACCATGCTCGGAACACAGTCGGACCGTTGCAGAGACCTGTTCCGTGCTTTTGGGAAAGACCACGACATCAGCATCCAGATTGGCCTTGTCGAAGCCGGGGTCGAGCGTTTCGGTGACATTGCCGGCACGTACTGCACCCGCATCCACGACGGTGGCGAGGGCGTTGAGAAATTCGGAGGTCAGTGTTGTCATGGGTCGAAGTGTGGCCCGATCCGTTTCGCCGTGGTAGGCAAATTTCTTCGCCCCAGGAGGTCATCATCATGTCGCGTTCCATAGTCGTCACCGGTGCCGCAGGTTTTCTGGGCTCCTGGGTCACCAAACAGTTGCTGGAAGAAGGCTGGAACGTAACGGCCTTTGATCGCACCGCCGATGACACCAAACTGCTGCGCATTGCCGGCGGCGAAGCTGCGGACCGCGTGACCTGGACCAGTGGGGACATTGCCGACACGGAAACTGTCGCCAGGGTCATCGGGGACGCGCGGCCCGACCGGGTGATCCATCTGGCCGCCGTTCTGATCCCGGTTTGCAAGGACGACCCTGTGACCGGTGCAAAGATCGATGTCATTGGTCACATCAACGTCATGGAAGCTGCTGCTGATGCCGGTTGCGCCCATGTCGTCTATGCCAGTTCAGGTGCCGCAACAGCGCGTGCAGCCGACGGTACGCTGTTCACGGTCTATGGAACCTTCAAACACTGGAACGAGGAGTACAGTGCAACACGCTGGCGCGATCGCGGCATTGCCAGCATCGGTCTGCGCCCCGCCGTGGTTTACGGGCCTGGGCGAGAGGTTGGCGCCACGGCATTCGTCAACGCGGCCATCGCCGACGTCGTGGCAGGCAGGCCCCATCAGCTCACCACGCGCTGGCGGCATCGGGTCGAGTATGTTGAAGAGATTGCCGACGCGTTTTGCAATTGTGCCGCCCTTGATGTGGAAGGCAGCCACGCCTGTGATCTTACCACCGAGGTGACTGACGAGGCCGATCTGATTGCAGTGCTGAAACAACAGATTCCCGAATGTGAGATCCTTGAACCCCAGAGCGACCGCGGCTTTCGCGAGCCACTGGCCTCCGACATCGGACCTCTGGAAGCCCTGATCGGGCCGCGAACCCATGTCGGTCTTGCCCAGGGCGTTGCCCGCACCATCGCGATCATGCGGGGCGGGCAAGTCTAACAGGCAGCCTTGCGTCAGATGGCAAGTTTGTAGTAATTCCAGATAACAGCACCATATGATCCTGCATGATGAAACCCGACGCCATGACCACAGACCAACTGCGCCTGCGCCTGCGTGAAGCCGGGATGCGGCCCACGCGCCAGCGTGAAGAGCTTGCAGATCTGCTGTTCCGCGACGGCGACCGCCACGTCACGGCCGAAGTGCTGCACCGCGAGGCCTTCCAGGAAGGTATCCAGGTTTCACTGGCGACGGTCTACAACACGTTGCATCAGTTCACCCGGGCCGGGCTGCTGCGCGAAGTCGTGGTTGATTCCGGGCGCGCCTATTTCGATACCAACACCGCGCCACACCATCACTTCTTCAACACAGCCAGCCAGGACCTGACGGATATTCCGTCCGACAGTGTCGCTGTGGGCGACCTGCCCCTGCCACCCGCCGGTACAGAGATTGCTGGTGTTGATGTCGTTATCCGGATCACACCGCGCCAGAGCTGATCCGTCGCCGCGGAGCTGGCGCTTTTTCTGTCCCGATACCTTGAAACTTACTTAGAACTATTCCAAGTAAGAAGGTGTGGAGTGCTGATACTCCATCCAGTCAGTTCAACCGTCGCATCACAATGGTGTTGCGACATGACGACCCCGGCAAGGGGCGTCACGGGAAAGGGAGAAACCCATGTCGCTAGGTGGCAGCAAGACCGAAGACAATCTGAAAGCAGCATTCGCCGGCGAGAGCCAGGCCAATCGCCGTTACCTCTATTTCGCACAGAAGGCCGACGTTGAAGGCTTCAACGACGTTGCCGCCGTGTTCCGTTCGACCGCCGAAGGCGAGACCGGCCATGCACACGGTCACCTCGAGTTCCTCGAAGAGACCGGTGATCCGGCAACCGGTCAGCCCATTGGCTCGACCGACAAGAACCTCAAGGCGGCCATTGCAGGTGAGACCCACGAGTACACCGATATGTACCCGGGCATGGCTCGCACCGCACGTGACGAAGGCTTCGACGAGATTGCTGACTGGTTCGAGACTCTCGCCAAGGCTGAAAAGAGCCACGCTGGACGTTTCCAGAAGGCTCTCGACACCCTGAACGACTGATCCCGTCATTAGGACCGTTCGCTCCACACCGGGGCGAGCGGTCCGGGGATCCCCCTCAAGACATCGCCGGACAGGCAGACGAGGCGCTTTCTGCAAGGCACCGCGAACCCTGACGGCTTGCCCGGGCCCAACCGGCCTGATGATGCAGCGGAGATTAAGATCATGAGTGCAGCCGAAGGCAGTCTGGACGCACCAACGCGCCACACGCTCGACTGGCAGGACCCCTCCTTCACGGATCCCGACAAGATCGACGCTGAACTGCGCCGCGTCTTCGATATCTGTCACGGGTGCCGCCGCTGCTTCAATCTGTGCGATTCCTTTCCCCAGCTCTTTGACCTGATCGACGAAGCCGAAAGCGGCGAACTCGATACCGTCGATTCCAAGGGTTTCGCCCCCGTCATCGATGGCTGCACGCTGTGCGACATGTGTTTCATGACCAAGTGTCCCTATGTGCCGCCCCACGAATTCGATCTCGACTTCCCGCACCTGATGTTGCGCGCGCGTGCGGCCGAGTTTCAGCGCGGTGAAGTCGGCTTCATCGACCGCAAGATTGCCGAGACCGACACCAACGGAAAGCTGGGCACCACCTTCTCACCCATCGCCAACTGGGCCTGCCAGAAGGACAACAAGCTGACCCGCCCGTTGATGGAAAAGGTCGCTGGCATTGATGCCAAGGCCGAACTTCCGAAGTTCAATCCCAAAAGCCTGGTGGCTTCGGCAAAGGCCGATCCCGTGGCCGCCAACACGGACGCCCCCGCTCATGGCCGCAAGGCCGTGATCTATGCGACCTGTTTTTCCAACTGGAACGATGCCTCCATCGGGGAAGCCTCGCGCCGTCTGCTGGCCCATAACGGCGTCCTGACCGAAGTTGTGCATCCCGCCTGTTGCGGCATGCCCAAGCTGGAACTGGGTGACCTGGCCGAGGTTACCAAACGCGCCAAGGAGATCGCTGCCGCCTTGCTTCCCTATGTCGACAAGGGCTGGGACGTCGTTGCACTGGTGCCCAGCTGCGCCCTGATGATGAAGTTTGAATGGCCGCTGATCGTGCCTGACGACCCCGACATCAAACGTCTTGCCGATGCCACACGTGACGTCAGCGAATACGTTATGGAAATCGCCAAGAACGAGGGCCTCGTCGAAGGCATGAAGCCGATCGATGTCCCGGTCACGCTCCACATCGCCTGTCATGCCCGGGCCCAGAATATGGGCGCAAAAGCGGCAGAAATGCTCCGTTTAATCCCTGACTCCAGCATCAACGTGGTCGAGCGCTGCTCAGGACATGGTGGCGCATGGGGTATCAAGAAAGGCACTTTCGAGATCGGCATGAAGGTTGGCAAACCCGTCATGCGCAACACCGCCAAACATGACCCCGAAGGGGCGGGCTATGTGGTTTCGGAATGTCCGCTTGCCGGCTTCCACATCCGCCAGGGTGTCGAGGAAATGGACGGCCGCGAAACGCCGCCACCAACCGCCGCACATCCCATTCAGCTGATCGCCAAGGCCTATGGTCTTGATGGCGCACCCGACTGAACCCGCAAGGACAACAAGAAGATGACCGCCATGAGCAAGATCACCCGCGAAGACATCATTGACCTGGAAACCTACACGGCAGCGCGCAGGGAACACCGCGCCCGCGCCCGTGAGGTCAAACGTGACCGCCGGATTGATGTCGGACCCTTCGTTTCGTTCTACTTCGAGAATCGTGAGACCATGTGGCTGCAGATCCAGGAAATGCTCTACATCGAGAAGGGTGGCGAAGAGCAGATTCCTGACGAACTCGAGGCCTACAACCCGCTGGTGCCCGAGGGCCGCGACCTGCGCTGCACCATGATGATCGAAATCGACGATGAAGACCGACGCAACAAGACCTTGCGTCAGCTTGGCTGGATCGATGAAAAGATCGTGTTGCGTGTGGGTGAACACGTCGTGCGCGCCGAGCCCCTTCAGGAAACCGAACGCAACACGGAAGACGGCAAGACCAGCAGTGTCCATTTCCTGATCTTCCATTTCGATGATGCCGCCGTGGCTGCCTTCCGCGATTCGGCAAACCGTGCCAGCCTGGATATCGAACACGAGCACTATGGGCACAGCGCGATGATCGCCGGCGCCACACGTGAGTCGCTCATCGCCGACTTCGCATGATCCCTGCCGACCGTCTTGCCGCATGGCGAGGCATCGGGGCATAGTCGGTTTGTGGAAACAACACCGGCATCACAACGCGAGCAACTTCAGGCCGCGATCCAGCGCTTTCAGAGCGGCGACCGCAGTGGCGGTCTTGCGGCCTGTCGTTCGCTGGCCGAAGCCAACCCGGCTGATGGCGAAGGCCACTACGCACTTGCCCTGATGTTGTTGCAGTCAGGCGATCTGACCGGCGGGGTTGCGGAACTCGATCGCCTTCTCAGCACCGGCCCCCAACGCGCCGATGCTCTGGCAAGCAGGGGTGCGGCCAGGCTGCGGCTTGGCCAGCTCGAAGGTGCTGCATCGGACCTTGATGATGCCCTGCGGCTCAACCCGGAACTGGCCGACGCGTGGCTGGCGCTCGCCACGCTCCACAGGCGGTCACAGGACTGGGATGCCTGCATCAGGATTCTGCGCGACGCGGCCCAGGCCATGCCTGGGCATGCCGGCATCCATAGCAATCTCGCCGCACTTCTGGCCGAACATGGTGATGCGGCTGAGGCCGTAAGCCTGCTGGAGCCGGCCCTGGCGCAGGCGCCTGCACACCAGGCGCTGCGCTACAATATGGGTACGGCAATGCATCGGCTGGGGCGCTTTGAAGAGGCCCGCGACCATCTCCAGCGCGCCGTGGCCCTTGCACCTGACTTCGGACCGGCCTGGCACAACCTGGGAAACACGCTGGTGGATCTTGGCGACGTGGCGGAAGGCTTTGCAGCCTATGACCGTGCACACGAGCTCCGTCGCAAACCCGGTGCGCGCGCTACCGGTGAGCGCACCTTTGCGCTTACCAGCCGCACCAAACTGGAGCACGATGCCGAGCAATTGCGCTATCTGCGGAACAACAAGGTTCTTCGAGATACATTCCAGGATTCCGTCGAACTCTACGAGGCAAGCCTCGAAGCGCTCGACGCCCCGGACGCAGACACCCACATGGTCCCGCTTCCTGCAGCCACCCGCGCGGCCATCACGCCCTTCTACAACCGTCTGCTTCACCGAGACCCCGGTGCTGCTCTGGACGGGCCAGCGGTTTCCCCGCAGTTCGACGGCGCTGCCGCCGAAGCCCAGTACCGGAACCATGCGCCGGGCATCGCCTGGGGCGATGGTCTGCTGACGTCCGAAGCGCTTGCCGCGTTGCGACGCTTCTGCCTTGATTCCACGATCTGGTACGAGTTCCGCTATGACAACGGATATCTGGGTTCATTCCAGGAAGAAGGGTTTTCCTGTCCGCTGCTGCTGCAAATCGCTGAGGAACTGCGCGCGGCAATGCCCAACATCGTTGGGCCCCACACCCTGCGCAAGACCTGGGCGTTCAAGTATGACAGCCGCCTTTCGGGTATCCGCATGCATGCCGATGCTGCAGCCGTGAACGTCAATTTCTGGCTCACGCCCGATGAGGCCAATCTGGACCCCGATGGCGGTGGACTGGTGGTCTGGGACGTGGAAGCGCCGCTCGATTGGGACTTTGCGCACTACAATCGCGATACCCCTGCCGTTCGAAAGTTTCTCTCTGATTCTGGCGCGAAAGCGGTTGCCGTGCCGCACCGTCAGAATCGTGCCGTGCTCTTCAATTCGGATCTTTTTCACGAAACGGGTGCGCTTTCCTTCAAACCGGGCTACGAAAACCGCCGCATCAACGTCACCATGTTGTTCGGGCGACGCGGTGACGAGGCAGACACCTAGACGCCCGCCCGACAGCGCTGCAACCGCCCGAACCCGTTACGACCCGGAACAAGCTGAACGCACCATGGCCATATCCGATTCCATGATCCAGACCGCCATGCAGCATTTGCGTGCGGGACACCGCGGCGAAGCCGCAAAGGTTCTGCGCGATGTCTGCCGGATGGAGCCCAATCATATCCGTGCAACCTGCATGCTGGCCGTCATCACCTATCAGGAGGGCGATGCCACGGCCGCGCTTTCCATGCTGGATCACCTGGCGGAGAAGAATCCCAGGAAACCGGAGATCATCCGCTCGCGTGCAGAGATTCTTCTTGGAACCGGCGACCTTGAAGGCGCCCTTGCCGCCCAGACCGAAGCGCGCATGCTCAATCCCAAGGATGCCCGCGGCCACTTGCAGGAAGGCGTGTTGCTGGAACGCATGGGCAAACGGGAAGAAGCCCGCCAGGCCGGCGAGCGAGCCATTGCCCTGGACGCCGAGTTGATTGGCGCACAGCAGTTGCTGGCATCTCTGGCTTATCGCCGGGGCGACCTGGAGGAGACCACCCAACGCATGCTCCAGGCACGCAGCGCGCACAGGCCCAGCGTCGATCCCAATCACCACCTGGCGCTCGCCCTGTTCGGACTTGAACGAATGGATGAACTCCATAGCCTTGCACCGACGATGGCCCCGGCTCAGGCCTTTGGCGAATCCATGGTCAAGGCAATTGCAGCCTGGCGCGACAACGACCCTGCAGCCTGTGCCGAACTGCTGGTAACGGCCCAGCCCCAGGCAGGCAATGCTGCAGTCGACGCTCCCAACCGTTCGGTCTTCATCACCTATGGCGGCATTCTCGATGGCCTGCTCGCATGGCGTCGTGAAAACGCCGATCGTTATGGCGCAGAGGCAGAACGAACCATCCATGTCGTCGGCGACAGCCATGTCCTGACGGCCGCGAACCTGACCCTTCCCGTCGACGGCATCATGACCCGGTTCCAGAGCCACCTGGCTTTCGGCTGCAAGGCCTGGCACCTGGTGCGCGAGGAGGAGAGCCCCTATCGCGGATTCTATCACGCCATTGCCGCACGCATTCCGCAGGGTTCAACCGTCGTGGCAGCTTTTGGTGAACTCGACTGCCGTCTGAAGGAAGGCATCATGCGAGTCCTCCAGGCTGATCCCAAGCGCGACTGGCGCGCCATGGTCGATGAACTGGTTGAACGCTACGTTGCCTTCATGATGCGCGAAGCAGAGGAACATGGCTGGACCCTCTGGCTTCAGACTCCACCCATGACCAATGTTACGGCCAACCTGCTGATGAACCTGGATCGCAGTATCTTTCTTGGCATCATCGAGCGCTTCAACGAACGCCTGCGTGAAGCGGCAACGTCAAACAATCTGCGCCTGATCGACGTGAAGGCCGTCACGACCGAGGACGATCACGCTCGTTACACCCACTACATCGATACCAATCACGTGCGGCCCAGCGCCCTGATTGCGGCCCTGGAAAACGCGACCTAGAGCGGAACGGCTGGCGCCAGATCATTCAACCTGGCGTCGATCGCTTCGGCGTCCGGCAGTGACGGCATGGCGCCATGTTCCAGACAGGCAAGAGAACCCGCAACAGCACCGCACCGCATGGCGTCCGGCAGCTCAAGCCCGTTATCAAGAGCCGCTGCCAGGGTGCCGCAGAAGGCATCGCCTGCACCCACCGTATCGACGGGTTCGATCCTGAGACTTCCTATCTTCCAACGCGCCTGCGGTGCGATTGCCAAGGCACCTGCGGCACCAAGCGTCACGATGGTCGTGATGCCATGGTGTTCTGCCAGACGATCTGCGATGTCCTCGGAACGACGTTCTTCTAGGCCGAGTTCGGCAGCGATCACTTCGGCCTCGCCTTCGTTCACAATCAGGATGTCGAGGGTTTCGGGCATGATCGGCCCGGCGGGTGCGGCATTGAGAATCACACGCCTGCCTGCAGCTTTGGCCCGTCCGGTCAGCGTGAAAACCTCACGTAGCGGAGTTTCCATCTGCAGCAGCAGTGTTGAACAGTCTTCCAGAAGCGCGTCGTCCACCATGTCGTGATAGGGCGCCATGTTGGCTCCGCTCGCCACGATGATCTGGTTTTCTCCGTCATCGGCTACCGTCACCAAGGCGATGCCGGTCGGCGCATCGACATGCTCGATCAGGCTGGTGTCGACTCCCGCAGCCGAGACAATCTCGAGCAACTCATCACCGAATCCATCCCGGCCGATACAGCCGGCCATGACGACTTCGCCTCCGGCGCGGGCTGCCGCAACCGCCTGGTTGGCGCCCTTGCCACCAGGTGCCTTTGCATGGCTGGGTGACAGAACCGTTTCTCCCGGCACGGGCAGATGCGCCACCGGCACGATGAGGTCCATATTGAGAGAACCAAAGACGACAATCATGGTCGTTCCATCCATTCCAAAAAAAGGGGCGGCACAAGGCCGCCCCATCGTTGAGTCTTCCTACAGGACCGATCAGCAATCAAGCGTGTGGTCGCGCTCCCACTGGGTCAGATGCCTGGAGTAATCGTTCCATGCGCGTGCCTGCATGCGCAGGAAGGCGTTCATGGTTTCTTCACCCAGATAGGACCGCAGCATGGCGTTCTTTTCGGTCACGCGCACCGCATCCATCAGATTGAGCGGCAGACGCTTCACGTTGAGCTTCTTGAGGTCAGCGTTGCGGCGTACCTCGTACATGTTGATATCCATGCGCTTGCCGGGGTCGGTCTTGTTGGCAATGCCGTCCAGGCCGGCAGCCAGCAGGGCCGCCTGTGCCAGATAGGGGTTGGTTGCACCATCCATCAGGCGGAACTCAAAGCGGTCATCATCTGGAATGCGCACCATGTGCGTGCGGTTGTTGCCGGTATAGCTGATCGTGTTGGGTGCCCATGTGGCGCCCGACGACGTGGTTGACCCGTTGATGCGCTTGTAGCTGTTCACCGTGGGATTGAAGATTGCGGTCAACGCTTCGGCATTGGCCAGCACGCCACCCAGGAAGTGGTAACCAAGCTGGGAAATGCCCAGTTCACCCTTGGGATCATGGAACAGGTTCTTCTTGCCCGCCTTGTCCCAGATGCTGGCATGTGTGTGGCAGCCGTTACCGGTCAGATGGCTGAACGGCTTGGGCATGAAGGTTGCGCGCAGGCCGTGTTTTTCGGCAATCGACTTCACCATGAACTTGAAGAACATGTGACGGTCGGCGGTCAGCAGGACGTCATCGAAATCCCAGTTCATCTCGAACTGGCCGTTCGCGTCCTCATGATCGTTCTGGTAGGGATTCCAGCCTAGTTCCAGCATGGCATCGCAGATTTCCGCGATGACGTCATAACGGCGCATCAGGGCCTGCTGGTCGTAGCAGGGCTTTGCCATGGTGTCCTGAGGGTCGGAGATATCGGACCCATCGGCGTTGATCAGGTGGTATTCGCATTCAACGCCGGTCTTGAGGTAGTAGCCCTTCTTGGCGGCCAGAGCCATCATGCGGCGCAGCACGTTACGGGGCCCGTGATCAACCTCCTTCTTTGACATCATCAGGTTGCCGGCCAGCCAGCCGACTTCCGGCTTCCAGGGAAGCTGGATGAGCGAATCGGGGTCAGGCACCGCGAACATGTCCGGGTGTGCTGGCGTCATGTCCAGATTTGTGGCGAACCCGGCAAACCCGGCACCGTTCTTGACCATGCCGTCGATCGCCTGGGCGGGAACCAGCTTGGAGCGGGCCACACCGGCCAGATCACAGAAGCTGATCAGGAAGTACTTGATGCCTTTGGATTTGGCGATCTGGGAAAGTTTCTGCTGTGCCGCAGCGCGTGCCATGGGTGCCCCCGGTTTTCAAAGTGTGAACAATTCTTGGCGGACTTTAACGCGAGTCCGCGCCATGTCCATGCCGGAGGCGTGGGTTTGGTGGCTTCACCTAGTGATAGGGCGCCTTGTAATGCCAAATCACCCATCTTCCCGGCGGGCTGCCAGGAGGCTCTGAACCTCAGAACTTCTCCTGGCCCCGCACACGATGGTCGTCGGGGAAGTCGCGATAGAGGGCAAAAAACACCTCCTCCACCTTCGAATTGACCGCATGATGCAGACCCTCGACCGGATCGGCGCGGCGCGAGACCTCACCAAAGGCCGTATCCATCTGCGCCATTGAGTCAAAATCAATCGTGATGTGCCACTCTGGAAGATTGGGATGACCCAACCCCAACTTGCGCCGCGTCAGCCGGTAATCTGCAATCCGAACGTCTTCCCGCAGATGGCCGAGGTAACCATGCACGGCATCGGAAAACTCGGTATCGCTGGTGCCCGCCTTCAGCGAAGCCCAGATGTGATAGACGTCCATGGCAATCCTCCTGAACCTGACGCACAACAATCAGGCGCGTGATACCGGTTTTCCCACCCGATTCTTGCGCTACTCGAGAACCGGCGCGTCTTCGTCGACCCTGGCGGTCCGGCGCTTTTTCTTGGCCGGCGGCGGCACGCGGGTCAGGGCCCATTTCACTTCCGTGCGTTCGCCGTTGAGACCGCCGGAAATCACAACCTGCTGACTCCGACGCATGACACCGGTGCCCAGATAGATGCTGTCGGTAAGCGAAAGCACGCCACCCGACATGCGCAAGCGCCAGCCTTCGCCCGAAGGCAGGCGCAGCAGGGCGCCCGCACCGTTCTGGATGACGGCAGCCTGAACATCGGGGTGGAGATGAAAGCGCAGGGCAAACTGCTCACCGCCCGGTCCCTCTATGACATCCTGACCCCGGACATCCTCGCCATCGGCGCTGAGGTAAAGCGTGCGGTGGTGGACCAGGCGGCCTAGTGGCCTGTAGCCGTCGTGGCTGAGCGTCAGGAGCTGGGCGCCGTCTTCCTCATGGCGTTCCACCAGCACCTTGCGCGGCACCCGGCCCAGGCTGCCATCCTTGCGCAGTTCAACCGCGTCCTTGTCATCGACCCCCATGGTGCTGTGCGCCGCGGTCGCGCGCGCCGCCTCGCGCCAGGCGCTGTCAGCACCGCGCCAGGCCCCCATGGAAACAATCAGGCGTTCGGCACCCACGCTCATCTCGAAAGCCAGCGGAGCGGCATGAGCATTGGCAGCAAAATCGGCATGGGGTGGCCCGGCGGCATCAACCAGGATCAGAGTCTTGCGCGCGGCCAGGCGCTCATAACCGGTATGTTGGGCACGGCTGACCGGTTTGCCCGTGGCCTGACCGATGGCGAGCACATTGTCGATCAGATCGGCACGGCCTTCCTGCGCGCCGTTGAAAAGCGCCAGCCCGCCATCGCCGTGACGGTAGAAGCGCAGCATGGGTGCGGCACGGTCGATGGTCTGTTGCAGCCAGTCGGGCACCGGCTTCTTGGAGGCGATCAGCGCCAGGCGCATGTCCACCAGATCACGCATCAGCAAAAACTGTACGCCTGGATTGCGCTCGCGCTGGCCTCCGTCGCCCAGCATCTGCCGGTCAAGTTCATGTTCCAGCAGACGCATCGCCTGGGCAAAGCGCTTTTCCTGGCCCGGCAGGGAGAGCCCGGCATAAAGCAACGCTTTCACCGCAGCGATGCGGCCCAGGCCTTCGGGGCCGGCGGTCACGACGCGGGAGAGATGGCGTGTCTGCTCGGCAAGGCTTTGCAGAAAACGGCGCCGGAACAGGGCATCAGCACCGTTCATCAGGAAACCGCCATGGGTCAGCCAGGCGACAAGCCGGCGACCCAGAATGTCCGGACGCCAGGCAAAGCGATCCCAGCTGCCGCAATCGGCCATCCAGCCTGCAAGGGCGTGGCGCGCAACCTGGCGCGAGTTGCTGCCCATTTCACGCAGATCCCGCAGCCAGACAAAGCCGTGGAGTTCCTCCAGCCAGCCGGTCCAGGCAGCATCGGGATACCATTCGGGCGTGCCATCCCGTGGGTCGAACGTGAGTGTCTGACCAGCCAGACGCCAGCGCCCTTCGGCCATGGCACGACCGTTCTCGGCATCACCGGGCCAGGGGTCGGTCGGCGCCTGCAGCACCTGATCAGGCGCGCGGCCCAGCAGCGCCAGACGATAGATCGGGCTGCCGTAATAGAGTGCCTTCAGATTATGGACCGGTCGCGTCAGCAGGCCGCTCATGGCCTGACCTCAGCCGCGCAGCGCGGCGATGTTGGCGGCATAACCGCCAGGGCCATCCTTGAAGACGGCAGTTCCCGCAACCAGAACATCAGCACCGGCCTCGATGATGCGCGGCGCGGTTTCAGGCGTCACACCGCCATCGACTTCCAGATCAATCACGCGGCCCGTGGCATCGATCATGGTGCGCAGCTCGGCAATCTTGGATAGCGAGCCCTCGATGAAACTCTGGCCGCCAAACCCGGGGTTGACGCTCATAACCAGGACCAGATCAACCAGATCCATGACATGAGCCACGGCCGAAGCCGGGGTCTGGGGATTAAGCGAGACACCAGCGCGGATACCCGCTGATTTGATCGCCTGGAGCGTGCGGTGAGTGTGGGGCGACGCCTCGATATGGACCGTCACGATATCGCTGCCTGCCGCAATGAAGGCATCGAGCAGAGGATCGACCGGCGCGATCATCAAGTGCACGTCGAACGGCTTGGCACAGTGAGGCTTCAGCTTCGAGAGAACGGGCGGGCCCATGGTGATGTTGGGCACGAAATGGCCATCCATGACATCGACATGGATGTAATCGCAGCCAGCCGCGTCAATCGCGCGAAGTTCCTCGCCCAGACAGGCAAAGTCTGCCGACAGGATGGAGGGAGCGATGCGGGTTTCTTGCTGCACGTCTGTCAGGTACCAGCTTCGCCCTGGGCTCGCAAGCGCATGGCAAAGAAGCCATCAACACCCCCCTGTTCGGCAAGATGGCAGGGCAGCGTGCGCAGGCAACCGGCCTCGTTGATCAGTTCGGAAAGCCCACCGATCTCCTCAGGGTCAATCGGCATGTGCGTGACGTCATCGCGCCGCTTCAGGATACGACCCAGCTGGGCCTCGCCCTCGATCGCCTGGAGCGAGCACACGGCATAAACCAGGATGCCGCCGGGTTTGAGATTGTCGATCGCGTTGGCAATCATGCGCCCCTGCAGATTCGACAGGCGTTGCGGGTCTTCCGGGCTTTTGGTCCAGGCGATATCGGGATGACGCCGGATCGTGCCGGTACCACTGCAGGGTGCATCCAGCAAAATCGCATCGGCAGGCTCCGGCGCCTTCCAGGATGCTGCATCACCAACCACGGTTTCGACCGTGTAACTCAGGCGCTTCATGTTCTCGTCGAGACGACGCAGGCGCTTTTCTGAAAGATCGACCGCCGTCACCTCTGCACCAGCCGCGACCAACTGGGCCGTCTTGCCGCCAGGCGCAGCACAGAAATCAATGACACGTTTGCCTTTCACATCGCCCAACAGACGGGCAGGCAGCGAGGCTGCAGCATCCTGCACCCACCAGCCACCGCTGCCATATCCCGGCAGATCCGCAATTGGGCCGCTCTGCTTGCGCCGCAGACCACCCGTTGGCATCAGCCTGGCGTCCAGCTTCGATGCCCAACCGACCTGATCCCCGGCAACCGTGAGATCAAGCGGAGCGCGTTTGCCATGGGCTTCAGCAATGGCGCGCGCAGTATCGGCACCGTGGTCTTCGCACCATGCCTTGTACAGCCAGTCGGGCGCATTGAGTCTGGGTCCATCCTGCTCGGGCATCATGGCCCGACCCTCGCGTCCCAGTCGGCGCAGCACGGCATTGACGAAGCCTGCCATCGCGTTGGCCCGTGTGCGCGCCAGATCGACCGAGGTCGACACCGCTGCATGGGGTGCGAGCTCCATGAACAGAAGCTGTGCGGCACCCAGGCGCAGAATTCCGCGCGTGACCTTTTCCTTGGACGGTAGTGGGCGGTTGAGACAGGCCCGGATCAGCTTGTCGATCTGGCCCAGATTACGGCAGGTCTCTGCCGTGATCGAAAACACCAGCGCCCGGTCCCGCGGCTCAAGCGAGCCGAACCGCTTGTCGCGTTCCAGGACCTCATCAAGCGCGCGTTTGTCTTCCAGACACGCCATCAGCGCATCCAGCGCCACCATACGCGGATCGTTACGTTTCATAGGTCTGCATCCCCTTTTGGGCGGAAATCACACGCGTCACAAATCACCGTTGCGCATGGCGAGGAACCCCAGTTCCGCGTGGGGAGAATAGGCGCGGGCCTGCTCAAGGAAGGCCATATGGCTGTCGTGGATTTTACGGGTAAACGCATCTGTGCTGGCAAGTTCCTCCAGCACGACAGCGGTCCCCGCACGCACGGCCTCGATGATCTCTGGCGAAAAGCTCCGGATCTCGACACCCAGTTCAGCGAGTTTCGGATAGGCCTCGATATTGTGGAAGTTAAAGTCCGCCAGGGTCTGCTCAGCCGTTGCAGCAGCAGCGACTTCGATGATTCCCTTGAGGTCGTCATCGAGCGACTCCCAGGCCTTGCGCCCCACAGTCATCTCCAGTGCAGGCCCGGGCTCGTGCCAACCGGGCATGTAATAGTATTTGGCCGTCTGATAGAGGCCGAACGCGATGTCGTTCCACGGCCCGATCCAGTCAGCGCCTTCGATAGCGCCAGACAACAGGGCTGGCCCGATTTCACCGGGCGGCAGCAGCACGGCATTGACGCCCAAACGCTCGAGAACCGCACCGCCTAAACCGGCAATGCGGAACTTGAGGCCCTTGAGATCGTCGAGCGTATCAACCGGGCGCGTGAACCAGCCACCGGCCTGCACGCCGGACGAGCCGACATAAAACGGCACGGCGTCGAAATCTTCATAAAGCTCGCGCCACAGCTCGATCCCGCCACCAAAGGTGAGCCAGGCCGAATACTCCGTCGCCGTCATGCCAAAGGGAATCGAGGTGAAGTAGTTGAGCGCCGGCGACTTGCCGACCCAGAAATAGGGTGAGCCGTGCAGCATCTCCGCCGTACCCTGCTGGACAGCGTCGAGTGCCTCGAACGCAGGCACGATTTCGCCCGCACCATAAACCGTGATCTCCAGCCTGCCCGCCGCCATGCGGTTGACCATGTCGGCAAACCGGTCCGCGCTGGTACCCACGCCCGGCGCGCCCTTGGGCCATGCCGTCACCATAGTCCAGCGCTTGGCGTCCTGTGCCTGCACCACGGCCGGCGCGGCAAGCGGCGCGGCTGCAGCAGCGGCAAGTACGCTGCGGCGCGTGACGATGTTGGAACTCTTGGATTGTGTCATGGCTGTTCCACCCGGTGAGCGGGCCATCACTAGAGCAAGATCGTTTCAGATGGAATCAAACTGACACGTGAATCTTGCTCACCACCAGAAGGCCAGCACCTGATTGCTGGACATATGAGAATACCGCTCCATAATTCGTTGATGATCCTGCGCCTCGTCAAGATTGTCCTGCTGCTCTCCTACGGGGTCGTAATCGGCCTCGACGGATTCAACAACCTCGTCGCGCCAGAAGGCGGCTTTTCGGAAGTCCGGCATGTCATGTCGATGGACACCACCGGAAACGATCCCTCCTACATGTGGCGCGCGATCGACAACGAAACCATCCAGATCATCGGTTACGGCGGTATGATCGCCCTGCAACTGCTCTGCGGATTGCTGATCTTCTGGGCAGGCTGGCGGATGTTCAGGGCGCTACGGGGGTCTGCAACAGCCTTCGAACGTGCAAAGGGGCCAGGTTACGCCGGTGTCGGCCTGGCCATCGCCTTGTGGCTCGGCGGTTTCCTGGGTGTCGGCGGCTACTGGTTCATGATGTGGCTGTCAGCGTCCAACAACGCCACGGACGGCTCGTTCCAGCAGGCTGTCGCGGCTCTTCTGGTCCTGTTGGTGCTCATGCAGCGCGAAACCGATCCCGAAGCAGTCTCAAACTAACCCCAGGGGCCACCTGCGCCGGCCATGGCGCGCAGGCGGCGGATACGCTCTGCGGTGGCAGGGTGCGTGCTGAACAGCCCGTCAACCTTGTGCGCGTGCAGGGGGTTGATGATGTAGACATGCGCGCTCGCCGGATTGGCCTCTGCCGCCTTGTTGTCGATGCCGCGTGCCGCCCGGTCCATCTTTTCCAGTGCCGAGGCCAGCCACAGTGGATGCCCGCAAATCTCCGCGCCCCCGGCATCAGCACCGTATTCACGGGTGCGGCTGATCGCCATCTGCACCATGGCCGCAGCCAGCGGTGCCAGGATCATCATCAGGATGACCCCGATGAATCCTAAGGGATTGTTGCGGTTGCCGCCAAAGAACATGGCAAAACTTGCCAGCATGGAAAGCGCGCCGGCCATCGTTGCGGTAATCGTCATGATCAGCGTATCGCGGTTCTTCACATGGGCCAGCTCATGCGCCATGACTCCGGCGATCTCTTCGGCCGTCATCATCTGCAGCAGGCCCTTGGTCGCCGCGACTGAGGCATTTTCGGGGTTACGGCCCGTGGCGAACGCGTTGGGCTGAGCCGTTTCCATGACAAAAACCTTGGGCATGGGCAGGTCCGCGCGCTGGGCCAGCTGTTCGACGATGCCATAGAACTCCGGCGCCGCGGCGCGGTCGATCTGGCGCGCACCGTTCATGCGCAGCACCATCTTGTCGGAGTTCCAGTAGGCAAACAGGTTCGTGCCCGCCGCAATCACCAACGCGATCACGATGCCGCCTTCGCCACCAAGAAGAAACCCGCCGACCAGAAAGATCGCGGTCAGCGCGGCCATCAGCATGAACGTCTTCATCATCGCCATAAGCGTGTTCTCCTGGTCAGGATATGGGAAAGGCGCAGGCTTCGCTCAAGCCTGCGCCTTTCCATAACAACCCAGAGGTCGCCGCGTTCCTGCTTCAGGTTTTGCCCAGACGTTCGAGCACCCAATCGCGGAAATCACGCAGGCTGGTCTCTTCTGGCATCAACACGCCCTGGGTGAAGGGCCGCGCGTGCATGCCCCTTTGGTTGAGTTCGCTGGCTGCCCCGTCTTCGGCAATGACCTGCTCGGCAAAACCCGTGATGTTTTCCAGATCGAAGTCAGGGTGTTCCATGGCGCCTTTGGGGAACAACCACTCAGCCGTGACCTCGGTTTTCTCAGGCCCCAGCGGACGCATGCGCACGATGCGCATGTAATCAGCATGGCCCACCATGAACATGCTGGGCCATGAAACGACATAGGTCTGTCCAAGCCCCTTGTGCTCCTCACTCAGACCGGGAATTGGCACCGGCGATGCATTTCCGTCGGTCGACCAGGTTTCTGCACCGACGCGCAGGCCGCCCTGATATTTGGGATCAGCCTCATCGGCATGGCTGGCATAGTCGGGATCATCGGACCGGCCGGAAATCCGACGGCCATAGATTGGCACCAGCTTAACCAGACCAGGATGCACGTTGGGGCAATGCAGGCATTCGTTGAAGTTGTCCCAGAAGCCCTTCCAGTTGCAGGCCAGCGTTTTCACGCTGCGATGGCCCAGCACCAGATCCTCGATTGGCCAGGCATCGAAGCGAGCGTGGTCGCCGCGCATGGCGGTCTCGAGCGGCGATGAGTGATCCGCAAGATTGACAAAGACCAGTCCCCGCCAGGTATCCACATGGACCGGAAAGAGCCCAAGGCCTGAGGGGTCAAATCCCTCGGGTGTGGCCAGCGACGTCGTCGCGGCAAGACTGCCATCGAGCTTGTAGGCCCAGTTGTGATAGGGGCACACGATGCGCTTGAACTTGAACCGGCCTTCCCCAGCCGAACAAAGCTGAGAGCCACGATGCCGGCAGGTATTGTGAAAGGCCCGGAGCGATCCGTCCTCGTCACGCACGATCAACACACTCTGGTCGCCGATCTCATAGACCCGGTAACAGCGCGGATCAGGCATGGACACTGACGGGCAGACATAGACCCAGCCGTGGTACCAGATAGCGTCAAGCTCGCGTCTGTGATGGTCGGGATCGAAATAGTAATGTGCCGGAAGCGTTGCTTCTGGTTTCTTCAAACCGCGATAGATCACCTGTTCGGCTACAGCCATGGCTCCGGTCCCTGTTTTCGCCTTTGCCATTTCAGCGAAGGCAGGTAACGCTAGCTGAATTGTGACGTCTTCCACAATCACCGCGACTCGCCAAATCAAGCTTTGTTGGGCATCATGCCTTTGCTGCCGCGCGACAGAGAGCACCCAGATGAACGACGAATCTGACGAAACCAGAAAACGACGTGAGGATGTCGCGCGCCTGCGCGCCGCAGCCGGATCGACGACGCCAGAGGCCTACAAGGTCAGGGCACCAAGGACTACGGTCGATCCCATGGCCGGTGCAGGCGAATCCTACAGTACCCTGTTTGGTGCCTATTTCGCCGGCTCAACAGGCTGGCGACAGCATGTCGCCACAGCCATGCAGCTGGGTGCCTATGGCCTGGCCTATATTGTGCTGATCCTGATGCTCAACGTTGCCCAATGCGAATGGTGGTACGAACCCGGCATGTATTCGAACGGCGGTGATACGGAGCGTGTCGGCGGACGTTGATCGGTCCGTCCTCTGGCGTCCTTGCCGCGCGCATGGTTTGATCGCCCCTTCAATTCGGGCGCAGAAACATGAGCACAGAACTTTTCGACCTGACTGGCAAAGTCGCCGTCGTCACCGGATCAGGCCGGGGGCTGGGGCGCGCCATGGCACGGGGATTGGCCGCTGCAGGTGCCAGAGTCGTGGTTGCCGGGCGCACCGCTTCAGACCTCGATGAGAGCACCGCCGACATCACCGCAGACGGCAATCAGGCGTTGGCCATCGCGTTCGACGCCACCAGCCGTGCCGATTGCTGCCGCTTGTTCGATGAAACCATCGCGGCATTCGGCAACCTGGACATCGCCGTCGTCAACCACGGTATCGGGCGCGCGAAGCCCGCTGTCGAGGTGACCGATGACGAACTCGCCGAGATGATCGACATCAACCTCAAATCCGCCTTTGTCTGCGGCCAGGAAGCCGCCCGCCGCATGGTCGATCAGGGCACCGGCGGGGCCATCATCTTTACGTCCTCCACCGGAAGTCTCGTCGCCTTCGACAAACTCTCGACCTATGGCGCATCCAAGGGCGGCGTAGATCAGATGTGTCGCCATTTCGCCCAGGAACTGGCACCCCACAACATCCGCGTCAACGTCGTGGGGCCGGGCTACATGGAACACCACATGCGTGGAGCAGGTGAACGTCACGACACCCCGGAGATGGCCGAGCACATCCGTCTCACCACGCCCATGGAGCGTCGCGGCAGGCCTGAAGAAATGGTCGGCCCCGTGATTTTCCTTGCCTCGGACGCCGCCAGCTTTGTCACCGGCCACATCATGCCGGTCGACGGCGGCTACGTGGCGATATGAAGGGAGCACGAGCATGAGCACAGCCAACCCAATGTTTGATCTCTCCGGGCGCACGGCCATTGTTACAGGCGCAGGCCGTGGCCTTGGCGCGGAAATGGCCAAGGGGCTAGCCGCAGCTGGCGCCAACGTGGTGGTTGCCGCGCGAACACCCGGAGGTATTTCGGCAACGGCAAAAGCGATCACTGAGTCTGGCGGAATGGCCCACGCAATCACCTGCGATGCAACGGACCGTGGCGATGTTGAACACCTGATCGCAGAATCCGTGGAGCGGTTCGGCAGCCTCGACATCATGGTCGTAAACCACGGTCTGGGGCCTGCCAAGGACTTGCTGGAGGTCACCGATGAGGACCTCGACGCGGTCATCGGCGTCAATCTCAACAGCGCTTATCTCTGTGCCCAGCTAGCAGGCAAACAGATGATCGAACAGGGCAAGGGCGGCGCCATCGTCATCACCTCGTCATCGGCCAGCAAGATCGCCTGTTGGGGGTATTCCTATTACGGCGCGTCCAAGGGTGGCGTCGATCAACTGGTGCGCCAGCTTGCCCAGGAATGGGCACCCCATGGCATCCGCGTCAATGCCATCAACCCCGGCTACACCGACAACGAGATGGCCGGCACCGGCGACGTGCACGACACGCCTGAAGTCGCCGAATTCATCGACCGTTTCATTCCCTTTGGCCGCCGCGGCAGGGCCCAGGAAATGGCCCGGACCCGTGGTCTTTTTGGTCAGCGATGCAGCCAGCTACATGACCGGTCAGTGCCTCTTCGTCGATGGCGGTTATTCAGCGGTCTAGTTGGCATCCTCGTGCTGGTAACTCACCAGCTTTGCCTTCATTTCAGCGGGTAACTCGTCATCGGCTGAAGTCAGCGGCAGGTTGTGGATCCCATCAAACCAACTTCGCTTGCTTTCCTTGCCGAAGGCGCGCGTTGGCACGACACGATCGGGCTCGTCCAGGGTGGCCAGGGTGAAACCCAACCATTTGTCATCGCCGAAACGGAATGATAGCGGCGTACCGCAATCGCCGCAGAAACCCCGTGTCACAATGCTGGAGCTGTCGAACAGCTTCGGCGCTCCCCGGGTCCAGGTGAAATCGCTGAGCAGAATGGCGGCATAGGCCGCGATAGGCCCACCCATGGCTTTCTGGCACATACGGCAATGACAGATATGCGGGTTTACCGGCTCGCGGTAGAGCGCATAACGCACCGCACCGCACTGGCAACCACCGGTCAGGACTGCTGGCCGCGTCTCGCTCATTTCTGTTGCTCCGATTGACGCGGAAGCGTCGGTTCCTCTGATTCATTCTTTAACAGGCGCGCCATGGGAAACGCCATCAGGCAACTGAGCAGGACCAGCAACCACGCGTTGCTGGCTGGATTGCTCTCCATCGATTCGTAGGTCAGGTAGAACCAGATGTAGCAGGCCAGATGCAACAACATGGCGCGCACACCAAGTTCAAGATGCCGTGGAAATGCCTGATCCTTCAGAGCCAGAAGCGTGAGGGTCGCCAGGCCGCAGGCAGCAGCCCATAGCGTGAGTTCAACCGGTGTGAAGTTCAGTAGCGCGCCGCTGTAGTTGGGCCAGGCAGGCGGCATGTCGAGATGTCCAAACACCGTGACCAGACAGGCGAGCCACAGACCCCACACCAGCATGCCGCCGACATGTTCCAGACTGCGCCGCCATAACGGTGTAAACAGGGTGCTTGGCCCCAGATTCCGGCACGCTTTGCTGTCCACCGATGCCGCGAGCCAGGCAACCAGATGATAGGCCGGCAGGCTGGCAAACCCGACCCCCACCAGAATCCAGTAATCAAACCGGTAGGCCAGCCACCAGTCATCAGGCGCATTGGCAAGCGTTTCAGCGAACCCGAAAAAGCCGAAGACGAAAAACAACGCCCAGATCAGCGTCTGCAGGACAAGCGCAATCCAGAGCCAGCGGCGCAGTTCCATTCTCAGTGCTCCCGCGCCAGATAACGCCCCGGCGTATCGCCCAGGGACTTCTTGAACATCGTAATGAATGCGCTGGGACTGTCATAGCCCAGATCCAGCGCAACGGTCGTCACGGGAACACCGCCGGCCAGGCGTTCCACGGCAGCCAGCAAACGACGACGCTGGCGCCAGGCACCAAAGGTCATGCCGGTTTCCTTGTTGAAGAGACGTGCCAGCGTGCGTTCGCTTGCACCGGCCTGTGTTGCCCAATCGCCAAGATCGCGACGGTCACCGGGATCGGCAATCAGCGCTGACGTCACGATGGAAAGGCGGGTATCGCGCGGCAGGGGCAGATGGAGCGGTTCTGGTTTCAGGCGGCGCAACTCATCGGGGATCACCGCGACCAGTCGGGCTTCGGGACTGTCAGTCGGATAGGATCGGCCCAGGGCCACAACCCGCAGGATCAGTTCGCGAAGGAGCGGCGGGACCGGAAGCACACAGCAGGTCGGTGGCAGTCCCCAGGCAGCTCCGGGATCAAGATAAAGCGAGCGCATCGCAACTTCCTGCACGGCATGCACCGCGTGTTCAATGCCGGCCGGCACCCACACCGCCTGTTGGGGCGGCACGGTCCAGGTGCCGTCATGGGCGCGCACAGTCATGACACCGCGAATGGCAAACAGGAGCTGGCAGCGCGTGTGATGATGCCAACCGGTGTCATAGGGGCCCTCATCACGGGCAAAGCCCAGCACAGGCATCGTTTGATCGACCACCTCGCCTGGATCAAAGCCATCGGCGTAGAGCAATCTTGGCTTGTTTGAAGCTTGTCTGTTTTGCGTCATCACTTGTCAGTTTACCGCAAGACGGGCAGAAACCAAGGTTCTAAACAGAATGCACGCGCTTCCTTCCCTGAACGCCCGAAGGGCAACGATCATGATCCGCTGGAATCCCTTTCATGCCGATTGGCACGGCGTCCTCAAGGACGGCTGGCGCAGCCCCCAGATCCTGCTGCTGATCTTTGCCGCCTCGATTCCCATCGCCTTCGAGCCGTGGATGGCGCTGATCAACAATTTTGCTGTCGATGAGGTCCACAACTTCACGGGCCTGGAGCGCGGCATCCTGGAATCCGTGCGCGAGATCCCCGGCTTCCTTGCCTTCACCGTCGTTTACATGCTGCTGATCTGGCGCCAGCAGACCTTTGCCATTCTGGCGCTCACCCTGATGGGCCTGGGTGTGGCGCTCACCGGCATGTTACCCAGCGTCTACGGCCTCTATTTCACGACCCTGCTGATGTCGACCGGCTTCCATTTCCTGTCCACCATGGAACAGTCGCTTGCCATGCAATGGGCCTCAAAGGAGGAGCTGCCGCTGGTGCTGGGCCGCATGGCCGCCGTTGCAGCGGGTGGCTCGCTGGTCGCCTATGCGCTGATCTATATCGGCTTCGAGTTTCTGGGTACGCCCTATTGGGTCGTCTACATGGTAGCCGGCGCGTTGACTCTGGGGCTTGCCGCTCTGTGCTGGACCGCCTTCCCGAAGTTCAAGGAAGACAACTTCCAGACCATGACCATCGTGGTGCGCAAGCGCTACTGGCTCTATTACGCGCTGGAATTCATGTCGGGCGGGCGCCGCCAGATTTTTGTCGGCTTTGCCGCCTTCCTGATGGTTGCCGAATTCGGCTATGACCCTGCCGCCGTGGTCGCCCTGTTTGCCGTTAACCACGTCATCGCCATCTGGCTTGCCCCGCGCATCGGCCGCCTGATCATCCGCTGGGGTGAACGCCCCGCCCTGGTCTTTGAATACATCGGCCTGATCGGCATCTTCGTGGCCTACGCCTTTGTCGACGTCGCCTGGCTCGCTGCCATGCTCTACGTCGTCGATCACCTGTTCTTTGCGCTCGCCATCGCGATCAAGAGCTACTTCCGCAAGATCGCCGACCCCGCTGATATTGCTTCAACCGCAGGCGTCTCGTTCACGATCAACCACATTGCGGCGGTCACCATGCCCTGGATGCTGGGTCTGATCTGGGTCGCCGATGAATCCGGCCGAATGGCCGTCTTCCTGATCGGCGCCGTCATGGCCGTGATGTCCCTCGCCCTCTCCATCATGATCCCGACCCGCCCGGAACCCGGCAACGAAACCACAGTCTGGCGCAGCAACGTCGTGCTGCCTGCGGAGTAGGGGCCCTACTCCGCCGCGATCCTGTATCCAGGGTCGCGCGGCGTAGCTTCCGCGTTTTCACCACCCTGGAAGGCGTAGAGCGAGGTGTAGCCGTCGCCCCAGTCGGGCGGAATCGGGCAGGGTTCGGGGTCAAGATGGGCCCAAGTCGCGCGGTTGCCACGCACCAGGTCGCGGTAGTGATGCGAGGTCGAGGCCTTGGGGCTGGTGTAGGGGAAGGCGTCGGCGGCGGCATAGGCGTTGATCAGCAGCGGCCGTCCGTTCGCCCGCGTTGTTGGCCTGGAGCCATGGACTGCGCGGCTGTGGTGGATCGTGATCGAACCCCTGGGTCCCGGCAGGTAAACCGCAGCATCGGTGTCAAAGCGCGCCATGTCGTCATCCCGAATGGCCCCCGTCCACACACCATTGTCGTCGAAATGTTCGAAGATCGGCCCCGTGTGGCTGCCGGGAAGGACGCCGATGGGCCCGTCCTCTTTGCTGACATCGCTGAGGTAACAGCCCACAGCCAGCACATTGTAGTTGGTGTGGGGATAGAACGGGATGTCCTGGTGCCACTTCACCTGGTCGCGTCCGTCCGACCATTTGAAGTTGAGCTTGGAGTGGTTGAACGTCACATCCGGGCCCAGCAGATCGGCCGTGGCGTCGGCGATGATGCCGTTGGCAAAATCCCAATAGGCATCGTGCATACGGTCGGGCGCGGTCAGGCGGCGCACCACGGGTTTCTCCGGCGTGTGGCCGGGCCCGATATCGAGTTCGCGGTCGCTCTTGGTCATGGACCGGCTCTTCTCGATGAACGACTGGGTCACGCCGTTCAGGTGGTCGATCACCTCTTCGGGGATCAGACTCTCCACCAGGGCATAGCCGGTTTCGAAATAGGTCTCGCGCTGTTTCTGGGTCAGCACGCGTGCAGGAAAGGCAAGGATTGCTTCTGGGGTCATGGCATCAGCCTTCAAGCCGTTTGAATCTGGTCTATAATGATTCCCTTACGCATTACGCGTCCAGCACAACCTTGAAGGCAGCACCCATGGGCGGATTTCTAGACGGCAAGACGGCACTGGTCACAGGCGCAGCCAGCGGCATCGGCGCAGCCATAGCCCAGGCCTTTGCCGATGAAGGTGCCCATGTCGCCCTGATCGACCGCGCCGACACATCAGCCACCCAAGGCCACATCGAGAAAGCGGGTGGCCGTGCCTTTGGGCTGCAACGCGATGTCACCGACGAGACCGGTATGACCCAAGGCGTTGCAGAGGCCGTCGCGAGACTGGGCGGCCTTGACCTCAGTGTCGCCAGCGCTGGCATCAGCGACGACGGCCCGCTTACCGAAACCTCACTGGCCGACTGGAGCCGCGTGATCGGCGTCAATCTCACCGGCGTCTTCCTGACCGGTCGGGAAGCCATCCGCGCCATGAAAGCCCATGGACGTGGCGGACGCGTCATCAACATTGCGTCCGATCACGCCTTCTTCGGCTGGGAGGAACGCTCTGCCTATTGTGCCTCAAAGGCCGGTGTCCTGGGCCTGACCCGTGTCTGGGCCAAGGAGTTCGGCCCCGACATCCTGGTCAACGCGATCTGCCCCGGACCGGTCGAAACGCCCCTACTGCTTGATGACATCACGCCTGAAATCATGGCGCGCGAAACCGATATCCCCTTGGGCCGTGTCGGCCAGCCCGACGAAATCGCCGCCGTCGCCCTTGCCCTTGCCGGCAAGGCCGGGTCGTTCACCACCGGCCAGTCCTGGAGTGTGAACGGCGGCTCAGCAATGCGTTAGGGCGTCAGCCCCGGGCCATCTCCAGCAGGGCATCGGCCAGTACACGTGCTCCGGCAGCGAGATCCTCTGGGGTCGCGCGTTCGTCTTCGTTGTGGCTGATGCCGCTCAGGCAGGGCACGAAAATCATGCCGGTGGGCGCCAGCGGCACCATGTACTTGGCATCGTGATCGGCTCCTGAAGCCATACGCATGGCGGGAATGCCCAGCTCGCCCGCGATGCGTTCGACACGGGCAATCACACTCTCATCAAAATCAGCCGGATCTCCGGCATGGCGTTTCTGGACCACCACATCACAGGGACCGGCATGGGCAGCAATGAACGCAGCCATGCCTTCGACCTTTGAGCGGAAGAAGGCCTGGTCGGGGTGGCGGAAGTCGATCGTGAAGATGACCTTGCCCGGAATCGTGTTGGGCGATCCAGGATGGGTTTCAAACCGGCCCACGGTAAAACGTACCGTGTCGGTCGGGTCGGCAAGATCCCGGTGGAGCGCATCGATGATCTGATGGGCAGAGCGGAAAGCGTCACGCCGCTGCAACAGCGGCACTGTCCCGGCATGACCGTCGATACCGGTTACCGTCACCTCGAACGAACTGCCGCCCTGAATGCCGGTGACGGCCCCAATGGTCAGCCCCGCACTTTCCAGCCTGGGCCCCTGCTCGATATGCGTCTCGATGTAACCGGCAAGGGGAATACCGCCCTTGCGTTGCTCAGCATCGGGTGTCGCAGCAAGCGTGCGTTTCAGCTCGTCACGCAGCACGGCGCCGTCTGGCGCAGTGCCATCGAAGAACTCCTCAATGCTGTGTTTGCCTGAAAAGACCAGGCTGCCCGTACAGCCTGGCGCAAAACGGCACCCCTCCTCGTTAGTCCAGACCACGGCCTCGATGGGGTGCCGGTGTTCCAGGCCCCCGTCCTCCAGCGCCTCGAGCACTTCAAAGGCCGAGAGCACACCATAGATCCCGTCGAAGTTGCCACCGGCAGGCTGGGTATCAAGGTGTGAGCCCGAAAGAACAGCCGGGGCATCAGGGTCGGTGCCTTCACGACGCACAAAGAGGTTCCCGGCCTCATCGGCGATCAGGCGAAACCCACGCTCCCCGGCCCAGCCTGCCAGGGCAGCACGGGCTTGCCCGTCTTCAGGCGTCAGCGCCTGGCGGTTCACACCGCCATTGCCGGTTTCGCCGAACTTCGCGATCGCCATGTGACGATCCCACAGGCGTTGCTCATTGATGAAGTCGCTTGCTCTTGTCATGGCTTCAGACCTTTTTCTTCTTCAGGGCGACTTGACGTCCTGCCCAGTCGGGCAACGGCTCGCAGAGATGCTCACGGAGCCTTTCCTGCACAGCCTCTGGCATCTCCCCCAGTCCACCTTCCTTCTGGTTAAGGTGGAGCCACAGGCATTCGAACGTGCCACAGACCTTGTCACCAATGCGCATGACATGGCCGATGTGAATCTTGCGTGCATCGAACGCCAGCACCATGCTGTCAAAGGTGAGCGTCTCGCCTTTTTGCACGTCATCGAGATAACGGATGTGGGATTCCACCGTCACGATGGCAAACCCTGTCTCGTCGTAATAGTCCGTGCCAATCCCAAGCAGGGCCTGAAACGCCCAGGACGCATCGCTGGCGGCGACGACATAATAACCCTCGTTCATGTGGCCGTAATGGTCAGTCCAGTCCTCGGGGACTTCGACGGAATAGATCGCCTCTGCTGTCATGGTGCTCTCATGTGATGTGAGGTTTGCACTCTAGCCTGAGAACGAACCGGGGCATATTCCGCTCGTCTGATTTTGAGATTAGGGTCCCTGCATGAACGAGGCAGTCCTCACACCACAAAGTCAGGCCATGGGTGCCGATGCACCCATCACGCGGCGTGAACTCAAGGCCCTGATGCGGCGCTCCAACGTTCCGGCATTGATCCGCCTGCCCCTGTGGTATGGCGCCCTGGCAACAACCGGTGTGCTGATCTGGCTGGCGTTGGGCACCTGGTGGCTGATCCCGGCCATGTTCGCCCACGGCATCATCATGGTGCATCACTTTTCCCTGCAGCATGAATGCATCCACTTCACCGCCTTCCGCACACGCTGGCTCAACGATGTCGTCGCCACCTGGTGTGGTTTCTGGATTGCCGTCCCGCCGCGTTACTTCCGCTGGGAGCATTGCGATCACCACACCCACACCCAGATCATGGGGCGTGACCCCGAACTGATCCCCCTGGCCGATACGGTGAGCGGACACCTTCTCTACATCACCTCGCTGCCCTATTGGCGCGGCATGATCACCGGGCTGGTCGGCCACGCCTTCGGGCGGCTGAATGCGGTCGAGAAACGGTTTGTTCCAAAGGAGGAACGCGCCGCAGTGGTTCTGGAAGCCCGCATCTTTCTGGCGCTATATCTCGCCGTGGCCATCGCCATGCCGCTGCTCGACTGGTGGGCGCCACTCTGGTTCTGGATCCTGCCGGTTCTGATGGGCGAACCGGTAATGCGGTTCATCCGCATGACCGAACATGTCGGGCGTCCCAACAGCAAGGACATGACCGTCAACACACGCACCAGTCTGGTCTCCTGGCCCTGGCGCAATCTCTGCTGGAACATGTCTTTCCATGCCGAGCACCACTTCGCCGCCTCGGTCCCGTTCCATGCCCTGCCCAAACTCCATGAACGTCTGAAGGGCCGGCTCTATGCCGAACCCGGCGGATACCTTGCTGCCCACCGCGACATGCTGGGACAGATCCGGGGCTCGCGCGAACGCCTTGGTGCCCATGTGAACGCCGATGTCTGATTCCAACTGGATCGATCTTGTCGCCGTCAGCGACCTTGAACCCGGCGACGTCACGCCAGCGCAGCACAAGGGCCAACCACTGGCCGTTTACGACGGTCCTGATGGGATCCACGTCACCTCAGCGCGGTGCAGCCATGGCGGTGCCAGCCTCGTCGATGGCTATTTCGACGGCTTCATCATCGAATGCCCTCTCCACCAGGGCTGTTTCGACATCCGCGACGGGCGGGCCTGCGGCAAACCCGCGACCCGTGCGATCAAGGTTTTTGAATGTCGAACCCTGGAAGGCATGGTTCAGATCAAAGGCTGATCAGGCACCGGCAACCTTGCGCGGGCGCAGGACGTGGTGATGGGCCTCGTCATAAAGGCGGCTGTCGCGGAAGCTGGCATTGCCCAGAACTTCACCAACCAGGATGAGCGCGGTGCGCGTGAACCCGGCTGCCTTCACCTTGGGCCGGATGTCACTCAGCGTGCCGGAGACGAACGCCTGGTCGGGCCAGCTCACGCGATAGGCCACGACCACCGGGCAGTCCTCGCCATAAAGCGGCACCAGTTCGCGCACGACGCGGGCCAGGTTGTTGACCGAGAGATGGATTGCTAGGGTCGCGCCGGACTTGCCCAACGTCGTGAGGTCCTCACCTTCAGGCATCGCCGTCGCACGCACGGCCGTGCGGGTCAGGATCACAGTCTGGCTGACATCAGGCAGCGTGAGTTCGGTCTGCAGGGCAGCCGCAGCGGCGGCAAAGGCCGGCACACCGGGTGTCACGTCATAGTCGATGCCGTGATCGTCCAGGCGTCGGATCTGCTCGGCAACTGCGCCATACAGCGAAGGGTCGCCGGAATGAACACGGGCAACGTTCTGGCCGCGACCATGGGCCTCGCGCATCAGCTCGATGATCTCATCGAGATGCAGCGGTGCCGTATCAATCACGGTGGCGTCGGGGTCGGCCTGTTCGATGACGCCCTCGGGCACCAGTGATCCGGCATAAAGCACGACCGGACAGGCCTTGATCAAGTTGAGCGCGCGCACGGTAATAAGATCAGGCGCGCCAGGCCCTGCTCCGATGAAATGAACCGTCATGTCAGGTCTCTCTTTTCTTCGCGTAGCCACGCGGGGTGTAAACGTTGGGCTGGCCAAGGTGTTGAATGCGCCGTGAGGTGCTCGAACCGATCAGCACGACGCTCATCATGTCGACATCATCGACTTCAAGTTCGGCAAGTGTTGTGTGGGTCATGGCTTCGCCTTCACGACCGAGCAGACGCCCGATCATGACCGGCGTATCACCGGGCCGGTGCTCCAGCAGGATCGTTCGCGCTTCTGCAAGCTGATCGCGCCGTCGCATCGACACGGGATTGTAGAAGGCAATGGCAAAGTCGCCCTCACCGGCGGCACGCACGCGCCGCATGATGACCTCGCGCGGGGTCAGCAGGTCCGAAAGCGAGATGGCACAGAAGTCATGGCCAAACGGCGCGCCGGCCCGGGCCGAAGCAATCTGCAGGGCCGAGACTCCGGGCACGACCTCGATGCCGACACTGCGCCAGGATTGTGCATCCTCGAGATCAAGCAGCTCATAAACCAGGCTGGCCATCGCATAGATGCCGGGATCGCCGGAGCAGAGCAGGGCCACCTGTCTGCCCTGGCCCGCCAGGTCGAGAGCAGCACGGCAGCGCTCGGTTTCTTCACCCAGACCGAAATCATGACGCTCCTTGCCGCGCATCAACGGTCCCGCGAGGTCAAGATAATAGCCATACCCCACGACATCGCTTGCTGCTGCAATGGCACGGCTGGCTTCGGGCGTGCGCAGGGCCGCGTCGCCCGGACCCAACCCGACCAGCGAAAGATGGCCGCGCCGTCGACCAGCCGTGGACACGTCGATATCGTGATCTGCACGCGCGACGGCACAGGTGGCACGTCGCGACTTTTTCTTCGGCACAACCAGTGCACCCTGTCCTCCAGCAGCCGCCAGCGCCGCGCCTTCGCTGACGCCATGGCAACCGACTTCGGCAAAAACCACATCGGAAGGATTGGCCAGACGCGGTGTTTCGGCCTCCAGACGCTGCGCATCAAACAGGACCAGCGGAACGCCAAGCATGTTGGCAACGGCCAGCACTGCGGCTTCATCGCCCTTGAGGTCGATACTGGCGACACAGGCAATCGCTCCTTCGGCAAGACGCTCTGACTTGAGCGTTTCGCGCACCAGGGCGATCAATTCTCCAGGTTCACAATCACGCTCACAGCCCACGCCCAGTGCCAGAACAGGCGGATGCATGACGAGCGTCCGGCCATCGGGTCGCAGGGCATGGTCGGTCACCGCAATGGCGTGATTGCCCGTCTCTTCAAACCGCATGCCGGAATCGCGCAGCCAGCCGGCATCGCCTGCCCCCACAGACAGGGCGACAGGCTTGTCAGCCAGAAGATCAGCCATGACCGGTTTCGCCATTTCAGGGTTGGCAATGCGCCAGCCCTGCGGCGGGTCGTCCAGCGCCACATCAAAGCGCACATCGCCCGCCGTCGTGACAGCGACATGCCCTTCAAACACGCCAGCACAGACCCGCGCCAGCGCGTTGGCACCATGATGACCGCCCAGCAGCGGCACGGTGCTGGCGCCATCTTCGGCCACCGCGACCACAGCGCTTTCCCGTGTCTTGTCCGACAGCAGCGGCGCCACAGCGCGGATCAGGATACCGGCAGCACAAACACCCACAACCGGAATACCTGCTGCAAACAGCGTTGCGACATGGGCCATGGTGTCTTCAAACACCACATCGGCCTTCTCCACCCGTGGCGCATAGCCGTGAAGACTGGCATCGGGCAGCGCAACAACCAGACGTTTTGCCGCAGCCAGCCCGGAGGGACCAAGGCACAGAACGGCGGTGCCGGTGGGAATACTCATCGCCATGCCTCACCGCGTCGATGGATCAGCACCATCGAGAAATAGGGCGCCTTGGCAGCTTCGATCTCAGAAAAGGGCAACACGACCTGATCGGCCATGGTGGCGTGTTCGACATAATGCGCCCGCTCCACCAGATCGAGCTCTGTGAGCACCCGGCGTACTTTGTCGAGATGACGACCGACCTTGATAATTGCTGCGGCTTCGACATTCGCCAGGCGTTCGCGCATCAACGCCTCATCCATGATGCCAGGGCAGACCAGCAGGGTGTCGTCACGCGCGGCAAGAGGTGCGCCCGCTGCTGCGGGGCAGGCCACAAGCGATGAGACACCAGGCACCACGACAACTTCGTGCCGGTCGGCCAGACGGCCAAAGAGATACATGAAGCTGCCATAGAAAAACGGATCGCCTTCACAGATAGCCGCAACATCACGCCCTGCATCAAGGTGTTCGGCAATGTCGATAGCTGCCTGATCGTAAACCGCTTCGACCGGGAAACGATTGAGATCAAGCGGCATGCGGATCGCAATCTCGGTCTGTTTGCCGCTCAGATGTGAAGCCACAATGCTGCGCGCCAGACTATCGCCATGTTCTGGTGCCGGATAAGCCAGGACCGGAGCGCTGATCAGCAGCCGGTGTGCCTTGAGCGTGATGAGCTCAGGGTCACCCGGCCCGACACCCAGCCCGTAGAGCGTGCCTTTGGTCATGATTTGATGATCCGCCATTGTGTTACCGGCATCAGGGAACGCCATCCCGTCAGGCCACCGACAGGTTCAGCGCGCGCAATCGAGAGGCGCACGAGTTCCCCGCCCAGCCGTTCGTGGAGATGAAAGAGAGCATGTTCGCTTTCCAGCGTGACCGCATTGGCAACCAGTCGACCGCCCGGCGCAAGCGCATCCCAGCAGGTCTGCGCAACGCCTTCGCCCGTGACACCGCCACCGATGAAAACAGCATTGGGTGGTTCCAGCCCGTCAAGTGCTTCGGGCGCAGAACCGGCAATCAACTGCAATGTAGGCACACCAAGGGTTGCCGCGTTGCGTGCCGTCATCGCGCGTCGTTCTTCATGGCGCTCGATCGCGATGGCTCGGGCCCGGTCTGCACCGCGCATCCATTCAATGGCGACCGAACCACAGCCGGACCCGACATCCCAGAGAAGCTGCCCCGGCATCGGCGCCAGAGCAGCCAGAGTTGCAGCACGAACTTCGCGCTTGGTCATTTGCCCATCATGTTCGAACGCATCGTCGGGCAGACCCGGTGTGCGCGCCAGCACGGCAGTGCCGGATTCGGCAACCAGTTCCACCGCCAGCGTGTTCAGATCGTCCACATCACCCTCGATCCCCGCCGCTGCCGTTCCATTGAGGCAGCGTTCATGGGGACCGCCCATGTGACACAGGACATGCATCACGCTTGGTCCGAATCCGGCTTCGTTAAGCCGCATCGCGACCTTGGCAGGCGTTGTTGCGTCTTCCGACAGGATCAACAGGCGTTGGCCCGGCATCAGATGGGAGTTGAGCAGTTCGAGTGGGCGCCCATGGAGCGTGAGCTGCACCGTCTCGGCAAGCGGCCAGCCCAGCCGGGCACAGGCCAGTGTGAAGGCCGAGATGCCCGGAATAACGAACACGGCCTCGCGCCCGAAACGGCGCATCAGGGTGACGCCGATGCCATAGGCCATGGGGTCACCAGTGGCCAGGACACAGACCTTGCGTCCTTCCAGTTCGGCCAACCGTTCAACCGTTTTCTTGAGCGGGCTTTCCCAGGCCATTGTCTGTGCCCGGGTTTCACCCAGCAGTGCCAGATGGCGTGCACCACCCACCACGATTTCAGCCTGATCGACCAGTTCACGCGCAGCGGGGGAAAGGCCTTCAAGCCCATCCTCGCCAAGGCCAACAAGAGACAGCCAGGGTGTCATCAGATTCCTCCCATCAACGCGTTGACGCCTGCGGCTGCCATTGCGCTACCACCACGCCGTCCGTGCACAGTCACGAAGTCGATTCCGCTTTTGCTGAGCGCACGTTTCGATTCCGCCGCCCCGACAAACCCCACAGGCACACCGATGACAAGCGCAGGACGCGGGCCACCGGCCGCAACGATTTCCAGAATCCGAAACAGAGCGGTGGGGGCATTGCCAACCGCAACGACAGCACCCTCCATGGCATCACCCCACAGATCGACGGCAGCCGAGGATCGGGTTGTGTGGTGCCTTGCTGCCCGTGTTGCTGCAGCCTTCGACGCAACCTTTGCAACAATGGTATTGGATGCAGGCAGTCGCCGTTTGATGATTCCCTTGGCCACCATCTCCACATCACAAAGAATCGGTGCACCAGCGACCAGCGCAGAACGTCCCTTTGCGACGGCATTCTTCGAGACCTCGAGATCATCAACAATATCGGTCATGCCGCAGGTATGGATCAGACGCACGGCAAGCGCACATTCATCGGCGGTGAAACGCGAGAGATCCGTTTCCCTCTCGATCAGACGGCGCGATTCCGCATAGATCGCGGGGCCGTCGTTGAGATAGGCGAGTTCACCGCCAGGGAAAACGGCATCGACATCCACGTCGATTTTTCCAGCCCGGGTGCCGCGCTCCGTGACGCCCAGAATCCACGCTTCTTCACGCTCGACCCGCCGCTTCTGGTCTGGCGACAGCCCCTTCATGCCCCCAAACATCCGACCCAGCTTCCCGTTGTCATCAGCCCCAGCCATGAACGCGGCGATAGCCTGGACCTGCAGCGCATCCTTGACCTGCCCACTTTCTGAACGCGGGGAAACCAGCGACGGATAAATCTCGGCCAGGACCACCGGATGCTGTTTGATCGCACCCGATGTCATGGTTTTCAGGCCGGTCTCGAACGGCCACACCCGCGCATGGTCTTTCAGCCTGGTATCACGTCGCAGCGCATGCACCACCGGCAGTCCCGTCAGCACCTGGCCACCGACCGAACCGACACCGGCCAGTTTCCAGATCGACTGGGGCCCTGAGATCACGGATTCGCAGACCCGCTTCTCATCCAGGCCGTCATCATAGGCCGGCCGTGTCATCGCAAGTTTCTTGTAGTTGCGGCCAACCGGATGTCCCCAGAACGGCCCTTCCGGGAACCCCATCCGTTGGTTCAGGCCGTCAGCAGCCTCGAACCGGTTGTTGGCATTGTCCGCGCAATCCTCCACCGCCTGCGACAACGCAGACCATGTCGCACGCCACGGCACACCCTTCAAACCCAACGCGGCAGCTGTGCCACTGGAATAACCGAATGGAAAATCAAAGCCGACCAGAACCCGCCGCTTGCGCCGGACCAGACCCTCAAGCATATCGGCCAGCCGTTCCCGTGCCGCAGCCCGTGTCGCCGGATTCTCCAGCGCGTGCAGACGCAAACCCGCAGGTGTGCGCTCTGCCAGCGCCAGCCAGATCGAGTCCTTACCGGTCTTGGGTTTCGTCTCCGAACTCCAATCGACCATCAGATAGGCGTCAAAAAGTGGCACGCGCCGAATGCTCCTACTTCAACGTCTTGGGACCGAGCGGATGGTCAGCATGGGGATAGGGGTGGTGCCCATGGCCATCAGCGTGGCCATGGCTATGCCCATGATCATGGCCGTGAGCATGGTCATGCGCGTGATCATGATCATGACTGTGCGCATCACCGGTGCCGATGCCCTCGACATGATGATGGTGACTTTCCTGCTTCAGGCCGACCTCGGCCTCGAAACCCAGCACCTGGTCACGGTACTTGCAGGCCTGACAGTTCATGTTGCCTGTGCCTTCCAGAATCTCGTGCACGCGGTCGACAAAGGTATCAACGACCAGGGGGTGATCGTTAAGGTAACCGGCCTTCACGAACTGGATATCGGGATGCTGTGCGGCAACTTCATCGGTCGCGTCGTAGATCCGGCGCACCAGAATGCCCGTGAACAGAAAGTATGGAAACACCAGCACGCGCTTGAAACCCAGCTTGACGACATGCTCCAGGGCGGGCTTCACCAGCGGGAACGTCACGCCAGAATAGGCCGTTTCACCCCAGCCAAAGCCCAGACCTTCCCACAGCATGCGCGAGACCTTGGCGACGTTGGAATTGGCGTCGGGGTCGGAGGCACCGCGGCCCACCGTAACCAGAAGCGTTTCATGGGCGGGCACCACGCCATGTTCGGCATCAGCCGCAGCCATCGCTTCCTTCACCCGTTCACCGGCAGCACGGACCATGCGCGTATCAATGCCCAGATCCCGTCCGAACTTGATCTCGACATCGTTCTGCGCGGCATAGGTGTTGAGCACGCTGGGCACGTCGTTCTTTACGTGACCGGCCGCAAACAGCATGCCCGGCACGGCCAGGATCTGCTTGGCGCCGCCGTCGCGCAGCTTGTCGAGGCCATCGCGGATGATCGGCGTGGCAAACTCCAGGAAGCCATATTCCATCGGCCAGTCAAAACGGGTCTTCAGAGTCTCGGCGATGGCGCCAAACTCGGCAACCGCACCTTCGTCGCGGCTTCCATGGCCACACAACATGACGGCAATATCACTCATTGTTCTTGTCCTTTTTTGCGAGTTGCTGGTTCCTGATTGACGCTTGGGTGGGCTGGCCCCACCTTCTGCGAATGCTTTTTGATCTTGCTCCACCGGTCGTTCTTGCTGCCGCCCTGATTCTGGACGGGCTGATCGGCGATCCACGCTGGCTCTGGGCGCGGATACCCCATCCAGTCGCTCTTCTGGGGTCGTTCATCGGATGGGCCGATCGGCGCGCAAACAAACGCGACCAGGCCAATCGTCGCTGGCGTGGCGTCGTGCTTCTCGTCGTGATGGTCGCCTGCACCGGCGTTTTTGGCGCCCTGGTGACCTGGCTGACCCAGGCAACCACCTGGGGCTGGCTGCTGGAAGCCGCGCTGGTTTTCTCGTTGATCGCCCAGCGTGATCTCTTCGACCACGTCAAACGGGTCGCCGTTGCCCTGCGCCAGGAAGGTATCGAGGGCGGGCGTCGTGCGGTTTCGATGATTGTGGGACGTGACCCCGATGCGCTGGACGAACACGGGGTGTGCCGTGCTGCCATCGAAAGCTGTGCCGAGAACTTTGCCGACGGCGTCGTTGCACCGATCTTCTGGTATCTCATCGCCGGATTTCCCGGCCTGCTTATCTACAAGACCGTGAACACCCTCGACAGCATGATCGGCCACAAGACCGAACGTTACCTTGCGTTCGGCTGGGCTTCGGCGCGCTTTGATGACCTGCTCAACCTGATCCCGGCGCGCCTGAGCGGCCTGATTGTCACCGCCGCTGCACTGGCCATGAATGGTGCCGACGCCAAAGGCGCCTTGCAGGCGATGCTGCGCGATGCGCGAAATCACAAATCGCCCAATGCCGGCTGGCCCGAGGCGGCCTTTGCCGGTGCGCTTGGCATCGCCATTGCCGGCCCGCGCAGCTACCACGGCGAGATGATCACCGATGCCTGGATGGGCAACGGACGCGCCCGGTGCACGCCGCGCGATATCGACAACACACTGAAGCTCTATGTCATTGCCTGCGTGATCTGGGGCGTGTTTTCGGTTCTGGCCCTGAACTGGGCTGCCTGACGCTGTTCTATCGTTCACGGGCGATCTCCAGAAAACGATCAACCGCAAAACAGGCCTCCAGGCCCTCTGCAATCTCGTCCAGGGCAGCTTCGATCCCCGCCTCGAAGGCCAGCCCGCTGGACTGACGTTGACGCAAGCGCGAGAGAAACCGATGGCGGAAGTCATCGGCGGCAAAGATGCCGTGGAGGTAACTTCCCATGACCCGGCCATCGGCACGCATCGCGCCATCGGGCCCGGACGGCAGGTCGATCATTGCGCGTTCGCAATCAGGACCCTGTGTCACACCCATATGCATTTCATAACCGGTAATATCAGCGCCTGTAGCCCGGTCTGTCCCACTGACGGAAACCAGCGACTTGTCACCCGACAACATCGTCGACACATCCAGCAGCCCCAGCCCGGGTTCAACACCGGCAGGCCCCTCGATCCCGTTGGGGTCGGCGACTTCCTGACCCAGCATCTGATACCCACCGCACAGACCAACGACCCAACCACCACGCCGCACATGGGCAGCAAGGTCGATATCCCAGCCATTGGCTTTCAAGGCGCGCAGATCCCCCATGGTGCTCTTACTGCCGGGCAGCACGATCAGATCAGCATCACCGGGCAGCGGATCACCGGCTGGGACCAGCGTCACGGCAACATCGGGCTCGGCTATCAGGGGGTCGAGATCATCGAAGTTCGAGATGCGATCAAAACGCGGCACCACGACATGGATCGCGCCCTCAGTCCTGCCGCCCATGGCGGTGTGACTGTCGAGAGCCACCGCGTCTTCTGCGGGCAGGCGCCGCGCAGCAGCGATATGCGGCACAACACCAAGGCAATCGAGGCCGGTGCGGTCTTTGAGGATGTCGATGGCACTGTCGAACAGGGAGACATCACCACGGAACTTGTTGATGGCATAGGCGCGCACGCGCGCCTGCTCCTCTTCCTCCAGCAGCGCCATGGTGCCGACGATACTGGCGATCACGCCGCCCCGGTCGATATCTCCCACCAGAACAACCGGCAGATCCGCTGCCTGGGCAAACCCCATATTGGCGATATCGCCCGAACGCAGGTTGACCTCTGCAGGCGATCCTGCGCCCTCCACAATGACGAGGTCGGCATCACCGCAAAGCAACTCAAAACTCTCCAGCACCTTCACCAGAAGCTGGGGCTTCAGCTTGTGGTAGTCGCGGGCCTGGGACTGGCCGAACACCTTGCCCTGCACGACAACCTGCGCACCCTTCTCTGATTGGGGCTTCAGCAGGACCGGATTCATATGGACGCTGGGCGCAACGCCACACGCACGGGCCTGCAACATCTGCGCGCGCCCGATCTCGCCGCCATCGGACGCCACACCGGCATTGTTCGACATGTTCTGAGGCTTGAACGGGCGCACATTCAGGCCCCGACGCGTGCACGCACGTGCCAGACCCGCCACCAGCAACGACTTGCCGACGTCCGATCCTGTGCCCTGAAGCATGATGGCAGGCGTTGTCATCGGCTCAGATCACGCTTTCCAGAAGTTCCCACAATCCGTCCGCCTTCGGGTTCCAGGCTTCATCGCCTTGCAGGATTTCTCGGGTCGTGACGGGCTCGCCATAATAGCTGTGGTTTGCGTCCTCGTCTGGAATCAGGATCGCTCCCTCGACCGAGATACCGGCAAACAGCCCCTGGCTTGTGCCATAGGCATAGATGTCTTCGTTGAACTCGGTCGAGGTCGTCGCCGCCTTGGCAGCGGCACCGATCGGACCCGCGGCAACAGAGGCATCAGCACCGACCTCGATCTTGTCCGAAAGCATGGCCTCCATACCGGCATCGGTCATGATCACCAGCACCAGTTGGGTTTCGGCCGCACCGATCTGCAGCCCGATGCTGGCCGAGGCCATATCCATGAACGCCGGGTGGCTCCACGCGCCAGAATTGGGATCACGCGCCAGGATAACCGCACGCCCGGCCTCTCCTCCGATGATGAACCCGGCTTTGTAGAGCTGGGGCACAATCACGACACCACGCGCCCGGGCAAGAAGTCCGTGCAGGTTGGAAAAATCCGGATCCGCCAAAAGCTCGTCAACGGTCGCACGCGCATCCTCGACAACACCCTGCTCACCTTCGGCAAGAGCCGGATCGGGATGAATCTGCAGCAACACCAGGACGACCAGCACTGCCATGCCCTGCGTGAAGCGCATCATCAGAATTCCACACCGATCTGGCCACGCACACCCTCACGGAACGGGTGTTTGACCAGGGTCATCTCGGTTACGAGATCGGCGAACTCGATCAGTTCGGGTTTGGCATTGCGCCCCGTGATCACGACATGGAGATCGGCCCGTTTGGTCGCCAACGTGTCGAGCACATCATCGAGATCGACATAGTCATAGCGCAACGCAATGTTGAGTTCGTCCAGGATCACCATGCGGATTTCAGGATCGGCCATCAGTGCCTTGGATTCCTCCCAGGCTGCGGTCGCTGCTGCGATGTCCCGTTCGCGGTCCTGGGTTTCCCAGGTGAATCCCTCACCCATGATCTTGTGGGTGACCTGATCAGGGAACATGGCAAACAACTTGGTCTCGCCGGTTTCGCTGCGACCCTTGATGAACTGCACAACCCCGATCTTGAAGCCGTGACCGATGCAACGCAGTGCCATGCCCCAGGCCGCCGAGGACTTACCCTTGCCCTTGCCGGTATGCACGATGATAAGGCCGCGTTCTTCGGTCTTGGACGCCATCATCTTGTCGCGCGCGGCTTTGCGCTTTTTCATCTTCTCGCGGTGGCGTTCGTTCATCTCGACGGGGGCGTCGTTCTCATTCTCGTTCTCGCTCATGCCACCTTCTCCTCTTTGGGTTCCTTGCGTGTCAGTTGCTCCAGCAAGGTCGCCGTGCTGTTGCGCTTGGGATTCCACAGACCGCGCGCCTGCGCTTCGGCCAGGCGGGCGGCTATATCCTGCAGTGCATGCGGATTGGCCTCTTCCAGGAATGTCCGGACTTCAGGATCATTCAGATAAGCATCAAACACCGCGTCGAAATGATGGTTGGCGACACATCGCGCCGAGGCAGCAAAGCCGAATAGATAATCGACCGTGGCCGCCATCTCGAACGCGCCCTTGTAGCCGTGGCGCATGACACCTGCGATCCATTTGGGATTAACGACGCGGGCACGCACGACACGCGCGATCTCTTCGGTCAGCGTGCGTACGGTCGGGTTGTCCGGGCGGGAATGATCGTTGTGATAAACCGCCGGCTGCTTGCCCGATGCTTTCCTGACCGCTGCGGTGATCCCACCTTCGAACTGGTAGTAGTCATCGGAGTCCAGCAGATCGTGCTCACGGTTGTCCTGGTTGTGGACCACAGCATCAATCTTGGAGAGGCGGGTTTCGAACAATTCATGCGCCGCCTTGCCTTCGGTGCCCGCGCCATAAGCATAACCGCTCCAGGCGACATAGGCCCGGCCCAGATCATCGGCATGGTCCCAGCCGCCTTCATCGATCAGCGCCTGCAACCCGGCGCCATAGGCACCGGGCTTGGAACCAAAGACACGGGTGGCAGCGCGTTGGGCGGCCTCACTGATATCTTCTCCAGCATCGGCCGCACGCGCTGATTCGGCGCGTACCCGAGCGGCCAGCGGATTGATCGCGTCATCTTCGTCCAGCGCCGCCACCGCGCGTGTTGCACTGTCGACCAGATCGATCAGGCCGGGAAAGGCATCACGGAAGAAGCCAGACACCCGCAGGGTCACATCAACCCTGGGACGCCCCAGCACGCCCGAAGGCATGACTTCGAACCCGGTGACCCGTCCGCTGCGCGGCTCCCAGGTCGGTTGCACACCCATCAGGGCCAGCGCCTGGGCAATGTCGTCGCCGCCGGTCCGCATGTTGGCCGTGCCCCAGGCTGAGAGCGCCACGGCCTTTGGCCAGTCGCCATGATCCTGTGCATGACGCTCCACCAGGCGGCTGGCCGAGGTCCACCCCAGTCGCCAGGCCGCCGGCGTCGGGACCGAACGGGTGTCGACGGAGTAGAAATTGCGACCCGTCGGCAGCACATCAGGTCTTCCGCGTGACGGAGCGCCCGAAGGGCCGGGCTCGAGAAAGCGGCCATCCAGCCCGGTCAGCAGCCCGGCAAGTTCATGTTCACCACAGGCCGAAACAGCAGGGCGGAGATGGCGTGCCACCTCATCCAGAACAGCCTGGGTCGCGGTCCAGCTGGAATCACACGCCACCGAGCCATCCATCAGCGCACTGGCCAGAAGCTCAATCCGTTCAACGGTGTCACCAGCCGTGCGCCAACGATCGTCAAGTAAACCGGCCAGAGCCTCCGGGCGCGCACCGCTCCATGGAGCGGCCATTTCCGCATCCAGCGGATCGACATCAAGTTCGAGATCAGCCGCGAGAGCACGCGTGATCGAGGCATCGCCACCGGACCCGTCACCACGCGGCACCCGCGTCAGGGCAACCAGCAGGGATGTCTCAAGTCCGCTGACCGGCGCCTCACCAAAGACGTGCAGCCCGTCACGGATCTGCATTTCCTTGAGCTCACACAGGTAGCCATCAAGCTTGGAGAGTTTCTCGTTCTCATCGTCACCGGCGCCGATGCCGCAATCCTGATCGAGCCCGGTACTGGCGCAAAGCTCCAGGATGTCGCGCGAGAGGATCGGCAAACGGCGCGGGTCGGTCTGGCTGGCTTCGAAATATTCATCGACCAGCGCTTCGAGATCACGCAGGTCGCCATAGGTCTCGGCACGCGCCAGGGGCGGGGTCAGGTGATCAACAATCACCGCAGCCGTGCGCCGCTTGGCCTGCGTGCCTTCACCGGGATCATTGACGATGAAGGGATAGAGATGGGGCAGCGGCGCAAAGGCTGCTTCGGGGAAACAGGTTTCCGACAGCGCCAGGGCTTTGCCCGGCAGCCATTCGAGATTCCCGTGTTTGCCCAGATGGATGATGGCGTGGCTGCCGAAATCCCTGTGCAGCGACATATAGAAAGCAAGATAGCCGTGTGGCGGCACCAGATCGGGATCATGATAGGTCGCCTTGGGGTCGATGTTGTAGCCTCGCGCGGGCTGCACGCCGATCGCCACGTTGCCCCATCGGTGGATAGCAAGCTGGAACGCACCCTCTGCCACATGCGGGTCTGTCTCAGGCTCACCCCAGCGCTCGGTCATGGCCTCGCGCACGGCCTGGGGCAGCGCGGCAAAGCGCTCACGGTAGGATTCCAGGGACAACGTCACATCTGAGCGTTTCCAGGAACGCTGTGTCAGATCGTTGGTCGGTCCGGCCAGAAGTGTGGCAATCAGGTCCGTACCATTCTTCGGTACGCCGCTGACATCATATCCGGCGGCATCCAGAGTATGTAGGATCCGCGCCGACGATGCCGGAGTATCAAGCCCCACACCGTTGCCGATGCGCGCGTCCTTGTTGGGATAGTTGGCCATCACCAGCGCGACACGGCGGTCCCCGACCTCGGCATTGCGAAGCCGTGCCCAGGCGGCCGCAAGGCGTGCGGTCCACATGACCCGGTCTGCCACCGGCTCGTGTCGCACCACGTTGGTCTGGGTGCGCTCATCCCAACGGCGTGCCGACTTGAACGAAATCGCGCGGGTCAGGATGCGTCCATCAACCTCAGGCAACGCAACGTTCATGGCGATATCGCGCGGCGCCATGCCACGCAGGCCTTCGTTCCAGGCATCGAACGTACCGCCTGACAGAACGGCTTGCAGGATTGGGCAGTCAGCACCATCAAACGGCGTGGGCCCACGCTCGGCGCCGGGGCTCGCCAGCGCAAAACCCGTACAGTTGACGATGACGGCCGGCGCATGGAGCGCCAGCGCCTCTTCGACAAAGGCCGCGCCAGCCTGCTCCTTGAGGCTCTGGCTATAAAGCGGCAGGGCGTTGAGGCCCTGTTCATCAAGTGCTGCCACCAACGCATCAATCGGCGCAACATCACTTGCCTGCACCAGCGCACGATAGAACACGATGGCCGCAACGGGACGGCCGGGCTTCCAGAGCGTTGCAATGTCTTCCAGCGCGACATCACCGCGGCCCGGCCAGTGACAACCTGCCCTGGGCAGGGTCAGAGGCAGATCGGCTTCAACCGACCTTCCGGCAAGATGCGCAGCGTGGTGCAGGAAGTTTCCGGCGTTCCTGGAACCGCCATGGATCAGATAGGCCCAGAGACGGTCGTAGTCGTCTTTGCTTACGGTCGAGAGGCGTCGAAGTTCGCCATCTTCCTTGTCGTCGCCGGGCAGAAGCGCCAGGTGAACACCGTTCGCTCGAGCCGCGGCAGCCACTTCATCGGTGCCGTAACGCCAATAAGCCGCACCGCCCAGCAAACGCACCACGACAACCCTGGCCGTTGCAATCATGGCTTCGACATAGGTGTCGACCGACAAGTTGTGCGACAGTGCCATGGTGCTGGCCAGCCGAAGGCTTGGCGCATCCTCACCCTGGAGAGCCGCAGCATCCGACAACAAGGCAAGCTCCGTATCGGCCGCAGACAGCACAACGATCTCACCGGGCGTCTGGCCCAGATCGATCGCTTCGGTCCCGTCACTGACGGTGCCGGGCTGTGCTGCCAGAAGATGCATCAGATGATCCGTGCATCCATGGCGCTAGCAATCGCAGCGGCATCAAGGCCCTTCAGGCCGATCACCACCAGTTCACTGCGCCGGGCCTCACCGTCGCGCCAAGGACGATCAAAGTAACGCTCGAAGCGGCCCCCCACACCCTGAACGACATGGCGCATGGGTTTGCCTGGCACTTCCAGAAAACCCTTCACACGCAGCACATCATGCTCTGTAACCATGGCCTTGAGCTTTGCCTCCAGCGCATCAGGATCAGCCACGGCATCAAAACCCAGCGTGAAGGTGTCGAAATCATCATGGTCGTGGTCGCCATCAACGCCGTCATGGTGGGAGGGTCGTGCGTCGAGATCGTCCTCGGCCGCAGCGCCGATTCCCAGCAATGCGATGGGATCGACCTTGCCGCTGGAAGCCAGCACGACCTTCGTGGCATCACGCTTGTTGGCATCCACGATGCCGCGCGCCTGTGCCATCGTGGCGTCGTCCATCAGGTCGGCCTTGTTGAGCACGATCATGTCGGCTGCCAGAACCTGCTCCTCGAAGACCTCTTCGAGCGGATTCTCGTGATCAAGATTGGGGTCTTCCTCGCGCTGGGCCGCAACCGCATCGGGATCATCGGCAAACCGTCCGTCGGCGACGGCCCGCCCATCGATAACGGCGACCACACCATCTACCGTGACCCGGGTTTTGACTTCCGGCCAGTTGAACGCCTTGATCAGCGGCTTGGGCAGCGCCAGGCCGGAAGTCTCGATGATGATATGTTCGGGCGGATCCTCGCGGTCGATCAGGGCCTGGATCGTGGGCAGAAAATCATCCGCCACGGTGCAGCAGATGCAACCATTGGCCAGCTCCACGATGTCCTCGTCCTTGCAGTCTTCGTATCCGCAGCCCTGGATCAGCTCGCGGTCCACGCCCAGGTCGCCGAATTCGTTGATGATGAAGGCAAACCGGCGGCCACCGGCATTTTCGATCAGACTGCGGATCAGGGTCGTCTTGCCCGCGCCCAGAAAGCCGGTCACCACCGTTGCGGGAATCTTGGAAGCCATGGTCATCGTATGTCCTTCAGGGTTTGAGGCAGGCCGGCAGTAACAAAAACCACGCGGCCGGCCACCGCAGCGATCTGTTGATGAAGACGGCCGGCCTCGTCGCGGAAACGTCGGGCCAGCGCGTTGTCTGGAACGATGCCCTGACCAACCTCGTTGGAGACCAGAACCACCGGTCCTCCAACGTTTGACAGAACACCCTCCAGCTTTTCGAATTCGGCGGCAATTTCACGTTCGGCGCCCAGCAGATTGGCGAGCCAGAGGGTCAGGCAGTCGACCAGAATCGCCCGTTTGGGGTCTGATTCCGCCGCCAGCACCTCGGCCAACGCCAGGGGTTCCTCGATGGTGGTCCATTCGGAGCCACGGCGCTCGCGATGGCGCGCAATGCGCTCTTCCATTTCACCGTCGAAAGCCTCGCTGGTCGCGAGATAGAGGCAGTTCAGGCCGCGCGCCAGAACGTCGGCTTCAGCGTAGCTGCTCTTGCCGGAACGGGCGCCACCCAGCACCAGGGTCACAAACGGATTCCCGCCTGTGGCCGTATTGGGTCGCGCTCCGGGCGCATCTTGGGCAGCGGTCACGGACATCCGACCTCCCTCCGAGGCGCGCGTGGTCCAGGGCGGAACGGGGGAGGTTTCCTGGCTCCGGCTCAACAATCCCTTGAAGCCCCTTCCCGGCTTTGCCCTCTTTTGGGGCTTTGCCAGTGGGTCAACGCTTCGGATCTCACCGTTACAGTTGCGGGGGCAGCACCGGCATCACACCGGCTTCCCTCGTCTCGTTCCTACTTCATGCGTTCTTAGCAGAGAGTCGCAGGTGCCGCTACGCGCGAAGTTACTCTTTCGGCGGCATATGCGGCTGACGGTTCATGTAGGTCACGCGCCAGCTTTCGGCATGGCCGTCATCACCATCGAAATGATCGATGCGGGTGACGGAGATGTTGTCGGTCTGGAATCGCAGCCCGGTTTCGGGGTCCAGGTCGAGCGCCAGGGCCAGAGCGGCACGAATCGTGCCGCCATGGGCAACAGCGATGATGTCACGCCCGGCCCACTCGGCCGTCAGCCGGTGGATTACGCGGGTCACGCGCACACAAAGGTCAGCGAAGCTCTCGCCATTGGGCGCGGTCATGGTCGCGGGCGCCAGCCAGAAACGACGGGCAGAAGGCAAGGCATAGATTTCATCGTGAGTTTGACCGTGCCAGTCACCAAAATCCTGTTCGCCCAGACCAGGCTCCTCGGCAGGATCAATGCTGCGCCCACCGGCCGCTGCAATGGCCGCTGCGGTCTGCTTGGTGCGCTTGAGGTGGCTGGTCACCCAATGGGCGTCTTCGGGCAGGATGGCGTGAAGCGCCAGATAGGCGGGCGGATTGTCGGTGTCACAATTGGGGTCGGTCGAGCCATAGACCCGCCCATTGGTTTCGGTCACCGGTGCATGCCGCACCCACCACCATCGTGTCTGAGTCATGAATATTTCCTGTTTCCCTCAGTCGACCTGCACGATGCAGCGACTTAATGCGCGACTACTACGGCGGCAAGCACGCCAATTTCTGCAACAATCTGGATTGCGCCCAGCACATCACCGGTCTGGCCGCCAAAGGCTCGCCTGGCGACCAGGGCCATCAGGACAGCGGCAATGCCAGCAAACACCAGGGCCAGAACCCATGCCCATGGAAAGAGCATGGCGATCGTGATCGCAAGGCCAATCAGCAGCGCGACCATGGCTTCGGCAAAGTCCGGCGTTCCGGCACGTGCGCCCAGGCCATCCTGGCGTGCATTTGGCATCATGCGCATGGCAATCACGATCAGGCTGCGCGAAAGCGCGCCCGCGGCAACCATCGCCAGAAGCACCAGTTCGGGCGAACCAATAGCGGCCAGGGCACCAATCCGCGCACTGAGGCCAAGCACCAGCGCAATGACGCCAAAAGCACCAATCCTGCTGTCACGCATGGCTTCCAGTTTGCGTTCACGCGCGCCGTGCACACCCAGCCCATCGGCAACATCGGCCAGGCCGTCATCATGCAGCGCTCCCGTCACGACCATCAGCACCAGAAGGGCAAGCACGGCCGAAAGCCAGGGACCAAGTCCGATCCAGTAGGCAACGACATAGGCCAGACCACCGACCAGCCCGACCAGCGCGCCAATCAGGGGAAAGACCGTCGTTGCGCGCGCCAGGGGCACATCGTCGGTTTGGCCCACGGGTATGCGCGTCAGGAATGACGCTGCAATGCGCAGACTCTCGATCCAGTCGGGTTTTGTGAGGTCATCCTGAGCCATGCCCGCGTTATCGACCGGCTTCACCATGGGGTCAAGCTGGGGCCTGCAACCCACGACCAGCCTGAAACTTGCCCCTTTCCGCAGTCATCTTGACGCCGATGGACATGGCATCTGGGCCCTTCATGGCATAGCGTCACCTGCTCGATTCACAAGGTTCGACACCATGCAGATCACCCGTTTTGCCGACATCCGCGCCCTCATGGCCGACATGCCCCAGGCCGATGTTGACGCGATTCACGTTGCCCAAGCCAGGGATTCACAGCTCACCAAACCACCAGGTTCCCTGGGCAAGCTGGAGCATCTGGCAATCTGGCTTTCGGCTTGGCAAGGCGCGCATCCCCCGCGTGCAGACAAGCTCGCGTTTTATGTCTTTGCCGGGAATCACGGTGTCACGGCACAGGGTATCTCTGCATTTCCAGCTGAGGTCACCTTTCAGATGGTCGCCAACTTCGAATCGGGCGGTGCGGCGATCAACCAGCTTGCCAGGCTGGCCGATGCCGACCTCTTCGTGATCCCGCTTGAGCTCGACCGGCCAACGGCAGATTTCACCACAGGCCCCGCCATGAGCGAAGCCGAAACCTGCGAGGCCTTCGCGGTCGGATTCCAGACCATCAACAAGACCGATCTGGCCTGCATCGGCGAGATGGGCATTGGGAACACCACGGTCGCCGCTGCACTTGCCGCAGCGCTTTATGGGGGCACTGGCGAAGACTGGGCAGGTCCGGGCACGGGCCTCGACATCGGAGGCGTGAACCACAAGGCGGAAGTCATCGACCGGGCGCTGGCGCTCCATCAGGAACATCTGGCCGACCCCCTGGAGGCTCTGGCACGTCTGGGCGGCCGCGAGATTGCCGCCATGGCCGGTGCCATCCTGGCCTGCCGCATGAAACGCGTGCCCGTGTTGCTCGATGGATACGTGAACTGCGCTGCAGCAGCCGTGCTGGCCTGCATGGATCCCGGCGCGCTGGACCATTGCCGCGCAAGCCATCGCAGCGCCGAACCGGCCGCAGGCAAGCTGTTGTCCAAAATGGATTTTGACCGCGGCCTCGAACCCTTGCTCGATCTCGACATGCGCCTGGGCGAAGCCTCCGGCGCGGCCACCGCTGCCCTCCTGATCAAGGCAGCCGTTGCGACCCATACCGGCATGGCGACCTTTGCTGAAGCCGGCGTTGCGGCCAAGGAAGGTTAGGCGGCGTGAGCGGAGACGAACGCCGCGCGATCGGACTGGCACGCGGCATTGCCCGCCACTTCGAAGATGCCGGTCTGGCAAGCCTGGCTGAATTCACCGTCAAGAACGGGCGACGTGCCGATGTCATCGCGCTCGACGCGAAGGGCCTCTTCACGATCATCGAGATCAAGACGTCACTTGCCGACTTCCGGTCGGACAACAAGTGGCCGGAGTATCTGGAATTCTGCGACTTCTACTATTTCGCCGTTCCAGAGGACTTTCCCCAGGAAGTCCTGCCCGACGAACACGGCCTGATCGTTGCCGACCGCTTCGATGCCACGATCCTGCGACAGTCCGAAGAAGCACCCATGAACGCCACCCGCCGCAAGGCCCAGACCCTGCGTTTTGCTATGCTGGCGGCACGCAGACTGCGGGAAGTGACGGATCCTTCGGTCTGACGGGCTTGCGTTGCATCAACGCATTCACACGCTAACCGTGCGATATTTAGGACATGAACAAGACCGATTCACCATCCGTTGGCTTGCAGCGACGCCTGGGCGTCGTCGGGCTCACACTCTACGGCGTCGGCGTCACGGTGGGCGCCGGGATCTATGTATTGATCGGCAAGGTGGCCGGACTGGCCGGTTCCCAGGCTCCGCTGGCCTTCCTCGTTGCCGCACTGGTCGCTGGCATGTCGGCCATGTCCTTTGCTGAACTCTCCGCACGGTTTCCGCGCAGTGCGGGAGAAGCGATTTACGTGCGCGAGGGGTTCGGCAGTGCCGGATTTGCGCTCATCATGGGATTCATGGTCGCAATCGCGGGACTTGTTTCGGCCAGCGCTGTCGTTGTCGGATCATCGGGCTACGTCGCCTCGCTGATCTCCCTTCCCCTCTGGTTGATCATCATTCTCCTGATTGTTCTGCTAACCACGCTGGCTATCTGGGGAATCGTCGAATCGGTTGCGATTATCGGATTCGTGACCCTGGTGGAGATCGCCGGGCTGCTGGTCATTCTGGCCGTTGCGACGCCTGAAGCCCTGACCGTCAGCGTACCCACAACAGATAGCGTGCCCACGACAGACACGGCGTTTACGGGCGGCGGCTTCATGGGTGCCGTGGTTATCGCCTTTTTTGCCTTCATCGGCTTCGAAGACATGGTCAATGTTGCCGAGGAGGTACGCGAACCCGAACGCACCATGCCGCGCGCCATTCTGGCGACACTTCTGATCACCACCATGCTTTATGTCGCCCTGGCCTGGGTCTCCATCGCCGTCACCGGCGTCGAGGATCTCGCCGCAAGCGAAGCTCCCCTGGGTCTGGTCTTCGAGAGGGCAACCGGCTGGTCCTCTGCTCCCTTTGCCGTGGTTGCCGCATTTGCCACGATCAACGGCGCACTGGTCCTGATCATCATGGGGTCGCGCGTTCTTTATGGTCTGGCCAGCCAACATTCACTTCCCCGTTTTCTGGGTCATGTCTGGTCTGTGACGGGAACACCCGTGCCGGCCACCCTGGCCGCAGCTGGGTTTGTCCTGATCTGTGCACTCCTGATGCCGATCGGCATTCTGGCCCAGATTGGCGCCATCCTGACGCTGGCGACCTTCGCCACGGTCAATATCGCGCTCATCGCCATCAAACGACGTACCGACCTTGTACCGCCGCGCTTCACGGTTCCGGCCTGGTGGCCCTGGCTGGCGGCCCTGGCGAGCGCTGGAGTCCTGGCAGGAGAGATCGCGCGGCTGACGCTTTGATCGGCATGATGACAGCTGCAGTCGCTCACAGCTTCCTGCCTCGATGTGCTGCTCCTGCCCGTTGATGCGTTCGACAAAGATGTTGCCAGATGATTAGGTCAGATTTCACTGCCCTTCACTGGGTCAAAAATGATTCTGGAACGCGAAAAATGTTGAATCGCAAACCTTTGGTGCACCCTGACTTTGTCGTCCCTGACACCTTTGAGACGTCCCGCTTTGCTTTGAGCATGTTGACGATTCACGACATTGTCCGCGATTACGATGCCGTCATGTCGAGCGCCGAACATTTGAAGGCAACCTATGGTGACGTCTATGGCCGGACATGGCCTGAAGGCCTGACTCTGGAGGACGACCTGATCGATCTGGGCTGGCATCAGCGTGAGTTCACGATCCGCCGGTCGTTTGCCTACAAGGTCGAGTCGCCTGACCGGTCCGCCTATCTGGGCTGCATCTACATCAACGCCACACTCAAGCATGACTTCGACGCCATGATCATGCTCTGGGTCCGTGCATCGGAACTCGAAAGCGGTCTCGACGAGGACCTCTTTGCCGCGGTCAAGACCTGGGTCGCCGAGGTCTGGCCCTTTGAACGTGTCGCCTATCCAGGCCGCGACATCAGTGCTGCCGACTGGAAATCCCTGCCCGAGAGTGACTGACCCATGACAACATCTTCACAGGAATGGCTTGAACGCCTCGCGTAAAGTTGCGGCGTGCTTCATACGCGCGCTATATCATTGCGAGATTTCTGGAGTGACGCCGATGAACATGCCCGAAGGTTACGGAACCAGGCTTGCCCGCACGCTGACGATGAGCCCGGATCCCGCGATCTACACCAGCGGGGAAACCTGGCAGGATGAGCGCAGGCAGGTCTTTGCGGCAAGCTGGCAATATGTCGGCGATGCCCGCAGCCTTGCCCGCACGGGCGATCATCTCACGGCAAGTTTCGCGGGTTATCGTGTTCTGGTTGTGCGCCAGAGCGACGGTGGGCTGAAGGCCTTCCACAACATCTGCCGTCATCGCGCTGCACCCATCGTCGAAGCCGACGGCTACGCGCGCTCGGCCGTGCTGACCTGCCCCTATCATCGCTGGGCCTATGGCCTGGACGGCGGTCTGCGCACCACGCCGGAGTTCGGCGACGTCGCCGGGTTCCGTTGCGAAGACCACGGCCTGTTGCCGGTTCATGTCGAAGACTGGCGCGGCCATGTCTTTGTTCATTTGGGCGACAGTCCCGAATCGCTGGAAGGCGCATTGACCGACCTGCCCGGCCTGGTCGGCGAACGCCCGCTGGAGCGCTGCGAGCTGTTTGATTCCTGGTATGTCGACTTCGACGCCAACTGGAAGTTTACCTGGAGAACTATGTCGAGGGTTATCACGTGCCTTCGGTTCACCCCGCCTTCGATGCCGAACTGGAATCAGGCACCTTCGTGACCCGCGCCCACACCAACACCGTCACCATGCGCGCGACCGCCAAGGCGGGCGGACTTTACGAGGGCCTGTGGACCTGGACCTGGCCCACCTTCACGCTGGTCACGTTCCCCGGCGGTTATGACGTCTCACGCATCTGTCCGATCTCGCCCGAAAAAACCCGCGTCCATTTCGACATCTTCGTCGATCCCCAGGCCAACCTCACCGAGGAACAGAAGGTCGCCACCTCCAAGGGCGTGAAGGACCTGGTGAGCGAGGACATGGCGATCAGCGAAGCCGTACACGCCAATCTCGCCAGCGGTGTCTTCCCCGGCGGCCCGCTCAGCCCGCGCCATGAAGAAGGCGTCGCACTCCTCCACGACATGTTGCGCAAGGCTGGTGTGGCCTGAACCTGGCGGCTTCGCAAACCTCATCAGGTTGCCGAGACGAAACCTCGTATCTTTTCGGCAACCACATGCGGGATTTCGGTCAGGATGCCGTTCTTGAGTCCCTCAAACACAATCAGCTTCGACCCCGCAACACGCTCATGCATCAGACCAGCGGTGCTGGCGTCGCAGCCCACGGCAAACTCGCCGGTGAGGATGAGCACGGGAATCTCAAGAGATTCGAGCCACGGCCCAATTTCGCTCGCGGCTGTGAGTTCCATGCTTTTGAGAACGGTTTCCTCGTCGAGCGCGATGATCTCGGCCAGCCTTCGCTCAAGGGCATCAGGATGTCTCGAGGAGAATTCCTCGCGATACCAGGTCGACGCCATACCCCGCAATGTGGGCACCAGACCGCCCCCGCGCACCGTTTCGACCAACGCCACCGCTCTTTCCATGGCCTGTGCCGTTCGGAAGGCCGGTGTCGCCAGAAGTGAAAGGCTGCGTACCCTTTCGGGATATTGCCGGGCGTAAGCAGTCGTGATGATGCCGCCCAGCGAGTGCGCGACAAGGTCGACCCTTTCAAGCCCCAGCCTGTTCCTCAGCCGCTCAAGATCGGCAACGAGGGCGTCGAGTTCGAATCGCTCATCAGGCAACGGCGTGGCCCCGTGGCCCCTGAGATCATAGGAGATGCACCGGAACTCACCCATGAGCGATGCAACCACGCCCTTCCAGACCGCGTGGGTGGAAACGTTGCCGTGGACAAAAACAATCGGCCTGCCCTGTCCTTCGTCAAACGTGACGCATTCGATACCTTCGTTCATCAGAACTCCTGGTGAGTCACTGGAAAACGCGCGGCTGATCTAGCCCCACGCCTCCTGCATCTCCCCCTTGTGCAGGGCAAGCCACAGCACGGGGATGACGGTATTGGCCGCGACGATGCGCCCGTCTTCGACCATGGCGAGCGCTTCATCGAAAGCAACGACGTGAACCCGAATGTCTTCGTGTTCATCTTCAAGGCCGTGCAGGACCGCCAGCCCTGGGGCTGTCGGCCTGGCCGATGAAGAGATGGAGTTCTTCGGTCACCGCACCGGGGCTGGGCAGGAAACGTGACAGGCGTTTGAGTTCGCCCAGTTCCAGCCCGGCCTCTTCCAGGGCTTCGCGGCGTGCGACGTCTTCAGGCACTTCGCCCGGCTTGGTCGCTCCGGCAACCGCCTCGATCAGCCAGGGCGGATCGGTGGTCGGGATGGCTGCGACGCGGAACTGTTCGACCAGCACCACGGCATCGGCTTTGGCGTCATAGGGCAGGACGGAGACCGCGTGGCCACGGTCGAAGACCTCGAGCCCGTGTTCGTGCGACCAGCTGCCGTCATGGCGCCTGTAGCGCACATGCCAGCGGTCGGCGCGAAAGTAGCCGTCGTAAAGCTCTTCCTTTCGCAGCACTTCAAAACGTTTGTCACTCACACAAAGATTCCTTACGCGGTCAGGCCTCAGCGTCGATCACCGGGCCCAGCCTGCGCGCGGCATATTTGGCAAGATCGAGGATCGTGCCTTCCAGCGGTGCCGGGGCGATCGGTCCCGGTGCGTGATGCGCCGACTGATAGCCAATCATCATGGGTTCGAGCACCGAGCGATCCTCTTCCATGGTCTGGTGGAACAGTTCAACCGCGCGGTCGACGGCTGATTGTGGCCATGCATCGCCCCAGAACAGAATGCCTGCCTTGTAGCGCACCTTGTTGGTGCCTTCGGGCTGAATGCAGAGATAAGAGCTGTAATCAGCCGCAAGCCCGATGCCGTTGCCGGGATGGATCATCGCCATGATGCAGGTGTTGGACTGGTGTTTGGTCAGGCCGGGGTCACCCGCCGTCACACGCGGCAAGTCCTCAGGAAACCCGACGGAATAGCCAAACCAGTTCTCCTGGGGTTCGAGATGTTCACACATGTCTGTGGGATTGAGGTTGGCAAGGCCCGTCTTATGGAGCGGGCTGAGATGATAGCCCTCCATGTAGTTCTCGATCATGGATTTCCAGTTGGTTTCCCAGACCGCTTCACCGGTGTAACCCAGCCACATGTCTTCCATGTGATAGGGCCCGATCATGGCTTCGAGATCGGCCACCTGGGGCGCAAAGAGTTTGGCGTCCTGATCGAGATTCACATAGATGAAGCCCATCCAGACTTCGCAGGGGAAGCTGGGCAGTTTGCAATCCTTGACCGCAAAGCCCGGCCGCTCCTCGATCTTGGGCGCCGCCTTCAACTGGCCGGTCAGGTCATAGGCCCAATGGTGGTAGGGGCAAAGCAGACGCCGCCCCTTGCCCTTTTCCGTGGCAATCAGGGTGCCGCGATGGCGACAGACATTGGAAAGCGCACGGATCGTGCCGTCGGTGCCATGGGTAATGACCAGCGGTTCGTTGAGCAGACGGTAAGGAAACCACTGGCCTGACTGTGCAATCTCCTCAACACGCCCGACACAGTGCCATTCCCTGGCAAACAGGTGTTCAAGTTCGAGCGCGTGAAAGTCCGGGTCGGTGTAGAACGCCGACGGCATGGTCCAGCCCGCGTCATGGCTGCTTTGTTCAGCAGACGTCAACGCCGCGCGCACGCGCGCCAATCCCTCAGTCATAGGCTCTACTCCATGAAGAACCGCCAGCTTGGGGCGGCGGGCGGTTCAGCGTCAAGTCGGGCACGCCTCCATTAACGGAGCGCATCAGAGAACAAGGATTTTCACGCGGAGACGCGGAGGTGTGAGCGAATTGAAAGGTCGGCGGGTTGCCATGTGTCGTCGCACGCAGTCCAAGCGTGTTGTGACTGCCGCGTGCACGCAGCGACGTTATCAAGCAACACGCTCCTGATGTAATCATGCAATGAACTCCGCGTTCTCCGCGTCTCCGCGTGAACAACTTTTCTTCGTGGGCCAACGTGCCTCTCATGCATCAGTGAATTTCGAGGGTGGTGCTTCGGTCTCTTGTCATGTTGTATGCTGCCCATTCATCCCGAAGGCTTCTTTTCCCATGGCGAGATCCAGACCGATGCGTAACAGCTATTCCCCGCCCCGTTCCACCGCCTATGCCGAACACGGCATGGCCTGCACGTCGCACCCTGCAGCGTCGATGACCGCCATCGATATTCTGCGCGCTGGCGGCAACGCCATGGATGCCGCAGTTGCGGCAGCAGCAACGCTTGCGGTGGTCGAACCGATGTCGACCGGTGTGGGCGGCGACGTCTTTTGTCTCTATGCGCCCAAGGGCACGGCCAATGTCATTGCCTATAACGGCTCGGGTCGTGCGCCGGGTGCTGCCAACGCCGAGTGGTTCCTGGAAAACGGCATCAAGTCCTTTGGAACCGAGAGCCCGCACGCCGTTACTGTACCAGGCACAATCGATGCCTGGTGCCGTCTGGTCGAAGACCACGGCAATCTGGAGATCGGTGAAGTCCTGCGCCCGGCCATCCATCATGCCGCTGAGGGCTATACGATTGCCCCGGTCGTCCATGAATCCTGGGTCGATGCCGAGGCCCGCCTATCCCGCGACGCCAACGCCAAGAACATCCTGCTGGTCGGCGGACACGCGCCCAGCCTGGGCTCCAAGCACACGCAGCCGCTGCTCGCCAAGACCATGGAAGCGGTCGCGGCCAAGGGGCGCGACGGGTTCTACACGGGCTGGGTTGCCGAAGACATTGTCGGCTACCTCAACGAGCTGGGCGGCCTGCACACGCTGGACGATTTTGCCGCAGCGGCCGGCGAGTATGTCGATCCCATCTCGACCGAGATGAACGGCTATCGCGTCCACGAATGCCCGCCCAACGGCCAGGGCATCGTGGCGCTGATCATGATGAACATCCTGAAGGGCTACGACATCGGCTCGATGGACCCGCTTTCGGCGGATCGCCTGCACCTGACGATCGAGGCCGGACGCCTGGCCTTCCGCGACCGTGCCGAATATGTCGCCGATCCGGCCATGGCCGACATTCCGGTCGAGACCCTGCTGTCGGATGACTACGCCGACATGCTGCGCGCCGATATCGATCCCGCACCGCGCCATGAAGGAAGGTGCCGGGCCCCAGCCTGCCCAGCACGCCCAACACGGTCTACCTGACCGTGGTCGACAAGGACCGCAACGCGGCCAGCTTCATCAACTCGACCTACTTCTCCTTCGGGTCGGCGCGGGTCGCGCCGAAGTCCGGCGTCGTGCTGCAGAACCGCGGCTGCGGCTTTGTCATCGAGCCTGGCCACCGCAACAACATCGCGCCGGGCAAGCGGCCCATGCACACGATCATCCCGGCGATGCTGACCCGGGGCGAACGCGCGATCATGCCGTTCGGCGTGATGGGCGGCGACTACCAGCCCTGGGGCCACACCCATGTCCTCGAGAACATGCTGCATCTACGGCATGGACCCGCAGCAGGCCCTGGACCTGCCCCGCTTCTGTCATGAACGCGGCGCGGTCTATGTCGAGCCGTCGATTCCCGCCCCACGTCATGCACGACCTCGCCCGCCGGGGACACAACGTGGTCGCCATCACGCCCGAAGCCTTCGGCGGCGGACAGGCGATCTGGATCGACTGGGACCAGGGCACGCTGGCAGGCGGCACTGAACCCCGAAAAGACGGTATCGCATTGGGTTATTGATGTTCGTATTCCCAAAGCCGAACCTGAAGGTTCGTCTTTGGGAGCCCTCAGGCGCCGGGCGGGATACATCCGTATCCCTTGGCTCACGCGCCATGCGGCGCGGGGCCGCAGTCGCGGCCCTTCAAAGGACGCCAAGCCGGGCTTGCCATCCTTTGATCGGTGACCTTCTGCCCGGAATGGTGCAACTCCCTGCTCGAAACCGCTGGAATCGCGACTCGTCTTCCCGCACCATGGGGCGATGGTGAATTCTGACGCGAAAGTTGGGGCGGTGAAGGACAGGCAACCCTGGTCCGTGCGCGGTGTTGCGCGCGAAGCCCGTGCCAAGGCTGCGCGTGCGGCCCACCGTCAGGCACATGACCATCGGCGAGTGGCTGACCGAAACGGTGATCCGCGCGGCCGACCGTGATCTGGGCGAGGGCGAGCCCGAGACCGGCCAGGCCAACCTGCCCGCCACCACGGACCGCACGCCGGAACTGGCGGGCGCGCTGGGCGCGCTGGTGCAGCACCTGGAAAAGGGCGGCAACGAGGGCGCGCTTGCCACACGGATCGACCGGACGGAGGCCGTGCTGACCGGCCGCATGGAGCAGATCGCCGCGGCCATGTATGGCGTCATGCAGACGGTCGAACGCAATGCCGCAAAGCCGGTGGAGATCGACCATCGCGCGACAGGCCATCGCCGAGGAACAGGCGCGCCTGGCCGAGCAGATGGCGGCCATGGCCTCGGCCGAAGGGCGCCGCCAGGAACAGATGGGCGCGATCGCCGAAGCCCTGACCATGCTGGCGACCAAGGTGGAGGCACCCCGACCCGAGCCGGAGCCGGAACCCGCGGCCAGTTGCGCCTGCACCTGCCGCCGAACCCGAGCCCGTAGCAAGCCGCAGCAGTACAGGCACCTGCACCGGAGCAGCATCGGCTCCGGAACCGCCCGCGCCCATCGTGAAGCCCGAGGCCTTCAACACGGTCTCGCCACCGCAAGAGCCAGCGGCGCAGCCCGAACCGGCATCCGAGTTTTCCACGCCACCGGCCCAGGTCGGCGGCACGGTCAAACCACGCCAGATGCAGGCAACGACACCGCGTCATACCGACCCGCGCGCCGAAGAGGTCGCGGCACAGATTCGCCAATCGGCACTGCAGCCGCCGTCCATGCCCGAAGACGAGGACGAACCGCGCCGCAGGGGGCTTCTGGGACGCCTGTTCAACCGCGACTGACAACGCCGCATGACTGTCAGAACATGGATAAACAGGAAGCTGATGGCATCAGTGCGCCCAGAACCTGGCGAACGCGCGAGTTGCAACCCGGCACTGCACCCCAAACGATTTTCTGCCGACCAGGTCTGCCCTTCGACGACAGCCAGAAACAACCCGGTTGCCGATCATGCCCGTCCGATTCACACTTGTTCCCAGTGGCAGGCTCGTAAACAGGAAACCCCGGATGACAGCGCCCAAAGATCTTCTCACATGACTGGTTCGGCCAGGAGCCTTATCGAATGCGCGACGCCTGGTTCTATGGCGGCCCTGAATTTGACGAGGAATGCCGTGGCGTGCACATCTTCGCCGTGGGAAAGCGCCCATAGCGGTGCATTATTTTCATGGCTAGATGAGCCTGGCAGCTTGCTGGCTTTCGGTCATGCCTGACCGACCAGATAGCAGGAAACCGCTTTCGCGAAGACGGTCGCCCGATCGCGACAGATCCAGTTGCGCATGAGGCCGCCCAAACGGCTGTCGCCAAGGGTTGGGACAATGCCATGAACCCGTTTCAGCGCATGTTCCTCTATCTGCCGTTTGAACACTCGGAGGATCGCAACATGCAGAATGAGAGTATCCGTCTTGACACCGACCTTGGCGGCGCCCAGTGGCTGGCGTTTGCGGAAAATGCACCGCCAGCTTGTTCAACGATTTGGGAGATTCCCGGGCAGGAATGCCGTGCCTCGGGCGCGCCATCGACGATAGGAGGAAATCGCATTCATGGAAGCCTCAGGGGCGCGGTTCTAAATCAAGCCGTATGGCGCGCTGAGGCAGCCCGTAGTAGATCGTTGCAGCCAATAACCCGATCTGGAGCAGCCATCGGCATCGCCAGTTGCCCTCTATCGAGGAGGCCATCGAAGCGAACATGGTGTTTTTCGACGGCGCTCGCTATGGGCATTGCGCAACCTGATGCGCGCTGTCACCCATCCGAACGTAGATCACGAGCTGGCATCGACAAAACGCTTGAAACGGTCCCCGATGTGGCTGCTGGACGGGATTAGCGCCTACGGGCTAGCCGGCTTTACTGTCCTCTGGCTCGGCGCATATGTGGCGCATTTGGCACTGTATTTCGGGCTAGGCTGGGCGCTTATCCAGATCGGCCGCCATTTCCCGGAACGTGAAATTCCCGCCATCTCTGGGCGCGGACGCAAAGCACGTCGCACGGCCCGCGCCGAAATCATTCAAAGCCTGAAATCTCTCGCAGGAACATCATTTTGCCTCACTGCGGGTCTTTACGCGCAATCGGCCGGCTGGACGCAGGCGCCACTGGCGCTCTCGCCGCTTAATGTCATCTGGACATTCGCCGCTGCCGTCGTCCTCCATGACGCATGGTTCTATTTCGGCCACCGGTTAATGCACACCAAACCACTATACCGCTGGCACAAGACCCATCATCTAAGCGTGACGCCGACGGTATGGAACAACGACAGTTTCTCCCTGCCGGACGCCTTATCAGGAGAGGCCGGCCGTCGGCAAAAAGAGGCCGGTTGCAGCGCAAAGGAAGCCCGAGGCGAAGCCTGCCCATATCTTGCGCGGTGAGGATGTCATGAAAGGACCTTCCCACTCCTTCATTCAGGGATCGCGACTGAGTCCCTGCTCTTCAAGACGGTCCAGATAATCCTGCCAGACCGTTTCCTGATCACGCGCCAGCTCATAGAGGTAGTTCCAGGAGAAGATCCCGGTGTCGTGCATGTCATCAAAGCTGATCTTGATGGCGTAGTTGCCGACCGGCTCGACATTCATGATGCCGACATGGCGGCGTCCAGGCAGAGTCTTCTTCTGGCCCGAGCCATGGCCCTGAACCTCTGCGGACGGACTTTCGACCCGCAGCAGTTCGGCCGGCAGGGCGGCCTGGAACCCGTCATCAAAATCGACCTCAAGAATCTTCTCGGCCGATTTCAGGCGGATTTCCGTGGGCATATTGCGGGTGGGTTCGGCGTCGGACTTCATGCCTCGTCCAGCTTGCGCGCTTCATCGACCAGCATGATGGGAATGCCATCGCGAACGGGATAGGCAAGGCCAGCTTCCTTGCTGACCAGTTCCTGGGCTTCGCGATCATAGGAAAGCGGTCCCTTGGTCAGGGGACACACCAGAATTTCGAGCAATTTGGGATCAACGCCAGCTTGCGTCATGGGTTCTCTCTGCGTTGGACGGCGGCCCGTCTGGGCCCTGAAGCGAAGGATACCCCAAAAGGCCTATTGCCGCACGGCATCGTCTTCATCACCGTCACCACCCATCTGTAGCAGGGCGATGAGCGTTTCCGCGCGCGCGACAAAATCCGCTGCTTCAAGAAGCGCCTGCTTCTCCGGCGGCTGGAACGGGCAGACCATGGCAAGTGCGGTGACCAGGCTTTCGTCATCGGCCTGTTCGATGGCTTCCCAGTTGGCCTCGATCTGCTTTTTCACAAAAACGCCTTGAGATGCTGGGCAAGCGCATCGCGATCAATCGCGCCACTGCCACCCTGGGGGCGAAGATCCGCATCAAATCCGGAAAAGTCCGGTTCGATCAGGCGGTATCCCCCGTCCATCACGGGAAGTTCGCGGGCGATGCGGAAGCGGGCCACCCCGGTCAGGGTAATCAGGAAACGGCCATCGTCGGTTTCGGTGAACTGGGTGATTCGTCCGGCGCAACCGACCTCGAAACAATGGGCGGTGCCGATATCGGCCGTTTCTTCGTCAGGCTGGATCATGCCGATCAGGCGTTCGGACTTCAGCGCATCCTCGATCATGGTGAGATAACGCGGCTCGAAGATGTTGAGCGGCAGTGTGCCGCGCGGAAGCAGCAACGCACCCGGCAGGGGGAAGATCGCCATGGTGCGCGGAAGTTCGCCGACCGCGTGATAATAGGGCATGCCCGTCATGAAACCTGCTCGCGCAAAGCGCGCTCCTATTGTTGGTGTGCCAATTCACGCAACGTTCGACCTGTGGGAACGTTGCGATCGGGACACTAACTGAACCAGACCGATGACAGCTTCTTACGTCCTTCGACGGTTGCCGGATCGGTCGGGCCGAAGGCTTCGAAGAACTTCAGCAGTTCCTGGCGCGCGGCGTCCTCGTTCCAGTCGCGTTTGACCGCGATGATGGCGATGAGCTGATCGACCGCTTCGTCGCGTTTGTTCCCCGCGGCATAGGCCTGCGCCAGTTCGAACCGGGCCTCGAAGTCGTTGCCGTTGGCAGCCACCTTGGCTTCCAGTTCGGCCGTGTCACCGCCGCCTGCTTCCAGCAGCGCAAGCTGGGCGCGCACGCCCTGGATGCGGTCATCCTTGCTGATGTCGTCGTTCAGCGCATCGAGCAGCTGCGTGACGTCTTCGATCTGGCCAAGACCGATCAGCGCGCGGCAGAGGCCGGCAATGGCGTCGATGTTGTCGTTCTCATGACCCATGACCTGCTGATAGATCCCCGCAGCCTGGGCAAAGTCCTCGGCTTCCAGGGCGGCGTCGGCCTGCTCGAGCGCCTGCTCGACCGGGCTGGGGCCGATCTCGCCGGCAAGACGCTCGACAAAGGCCTTGATCTGGCTTTCGGGCTGGACCCCGACAAACCCGTCGACCGGCTGACCCTTGTCGAAGGCGAACACGGCAGGGATGGACTGCACGCGCAGGGCCTGAGCGATCTGGGGTTCGTCATCGATGTTGATCTTGACCATCTTGACCGCGCCTCTGGTCGCCTTGACGACCTTTTCCAGGAGCGGGCCGAGCTGCTTGCAGGGTTCGCACCAGGGCGCCCAAAGATCGACAACGACCGGCTGGTTGACTGAATCCTCAAGCACGTCGGCCTGGAATCCCTCTGTCGTGACATCCTTGACGGAAAACGCTGCAGCCCGGCGTATCGCCGCCGCCTTCACCGATGATCATAGCCATGGTCGTTACCTTTCCTTGTCCTCGTCCCTGACGGACGGGCGAGCATAGTCATTCTGTGGACTGCTTCTACCCGATAAATGGCGTCGGCACAGGCCGTTCGCAACGGCTGCGAACCTATTCGGGAGCGTCAACCTCGAGAATTGCAGGCTCGTGGCCGCAGGCACGGATGAAGGTCACCAGGGCATCGGGCGTCAGCGCCACCGTCGCCTCGTTGGTAAGCGGGTGATAGTTGACGAGATCAGCCGCCATCATTTGTGCGTCCAGCACCACGTTGACGCGCTGTTCGGCATCGTTGATGAGTGCGAAGGGCGTGACAGCGCCGGGAATGACCCCCAGCACCTCCAGCAGCAGATCGGGCTTGCCGAAGGAAAGGCGTGCCGAGCCGATCTGCTTGTCGAGATGTTTCATGGAGATCGGCGCATCGTCCCGCGCCACGACCAGCCACAGCACACCCTTCTTGTCTTTGAGAAACAGGTTCTTGCAATGGCAGCCCGGCAGATGGCTGCAATGGGCGCGCGCCTCCTCCACCGTGAAGACGGCGGGATGGCGATGGGTGGTGGTTTCGATACCCAGCGCATCGAGCCGGGCCATGAGGTCGTGTTCTGTCGCTTGCATGGCGGCGTTTTAACGCGCGGCAATCAGGGTGTCACCCATACCGGGAAACAAGTGTGTTCACGCAGAGGCGCAGAGACGCAGAGAGAATCTGCATCGGTTCCCAGGGTGGCCTGATGCAGGCCGCGTGGCGAGGCGCGTTGTCTGGAAGAAAGAGGTTTAGCACGCGGAGACGCGGAGGACGCGGAGTTCGAGAAGCCTGCGGCATCGTAGCAGAACAGAAACCACCCTGGTGTGTCGTGACGCCGTGGTCTTTTGGCCGCGCGCAGCGCGGCAAGCATTCCCTGACATCGCGTCGCGCGGGGACAGCATGTTCATCAAGTACGTGCTGGCCAGCTCAAACTCCGCGTCCTCCGCGTCTCCGCGTGCAACATTCTTGCATTTTTGTTTCTCTACGCCTCTGCGTCTCCGCGTGACCAACAGGGCAGATAGGCGTCTTACGGCGTCGCGTTCGGCTCGGGTCCTTCAGCCCATGCGGAAGCGGTTGAGGCGCAGGGAGTTGGTGACGACGAAAACGCTGGAGATGCTCATGGCGAGCGCCGCAAAGATGGGGTGCATCAGGACGCCCGCGAAGGGGTAGAGAAGGCCCGCAGCAACGGGGATAAGCAGCACGTTATAGAGATAGGCCCACAGGAAGTTCTGCTTGATCGTGGTCAGTGTGCGACGGCCGAGCGCAATGGCGTTGGCGACGCCGGCAGGGTCGCCCGACATCAGCACGACATCGCCGGCCTCGATGGCGACATCGGTGCCGGTCCCGATGGCGATGCCGACATCTGCCCCGGCAAGCGCCGGTGCGTCGTTGATCCCGTCGCCGACAAAGGCAACCGTGGCGCCGTCGGCCTGCAGACGCGCGATTTCCGAAGCCTTGTCACCGGGCATGACCTCGGCCAGGACATGGTCGATGCCGAGATCAGCGGCAACGGCCTGTGCGGTGCGCGTGTTGTCGCCGGTCAGCATGGCGGTTTTCACACCCATCTTTGCCAGTCTGGCCAACGCGGCGGCGCTGCCGGGTTTGACCGCATCGGCGACCGCAAGGAAGGCCGCGAGCTTGCCGTCGACGGCCAGGAACACCGGCGTTGCACCGCGTCCGGCGTGATCCGCCGCGGCGAGACCGCGAGTTCCGACGTGTCGATGCCGTGGGCGGCCATGTAACGACCGGCCCCGATCATGACGCTGTGGCCATCAACCACAGCGGTCGCGCCCATGCCGGATTCGGTGCCGAAGTCGCGTGCCTCGGCAAGCGTCAGGCCGCGCTCGCCCGCCGCTTCGACAATGGCGAGCGCGATGGGGTGTTCGCTCTGGCGTTCCAGGGCAGCGGCGAGTGCCAGGGCCTGGTGTTCATCGCCACCGACGACGGTTTCGATGGCCGTCAGCGTGGGCCGTCCCTGGGTCAGGGTTCCTGTTTTGTCGAACACGGCCATGTCGACCTTTGCAAGGCGTTCCAGCGCCGCACCCTGGCGGATCAGGACGCCGGCGCCGGCGCCCCGTCCCGTGGCAACCATGACGGCCGTGGGCGTGGCAAGGCCCATGGCGCAGGGGCAGGCGACAAGCAGGACCGAAACCGCCGTGACGAAGGCATAGGAAAGCGAAGGCTGGGGGCCGAAGACGATCCAGACGGCAAAGGTGAGCACCGCCAGCACCATGACGATGGGCACGAAGACCCCGGCGATGCGGTCGGCCATATGCTGGATCGGCGGTTTGGAACCCTGGGCTTCCTCGACCATGGCAACGATCTGGGCAAGCACGGTATCTGCGCCCACGCGCGTCGCACGGACCAGCAATGCACCGGTGCCGTTGACCGTGCCGCCGGTGACGGCATCGCCCATGGCTTTCTCCACGGGGATGGGCTCGCCGGTGATCATGGCTTCGTCGACATGGCTGGTGCCTTCCAGCACGTCGCCATCAACCGGCAGGCGCTCACCGGGGCGCACAACAACCACGTCGCCAACGACGATTTCGGCGACCGGAACCTCGACGTCCTCGCCGTCACGCCGCACCCGTGCCGTGGGTGGGGCGAGCTGCATCAGCTTGCGGATGACTGCCGATGTCCGGCCCTTGGCGGCACCCTCCATCAGGCGGCCCACCAGGATGAGCGTGACGATGACGGCGGCGGCCTCGAAATAGGAGTTTGCCGTGCCGTCCGGAAAGAGATCGGGGGCCAAAAGGGCAAGCAGGGAGTAACCGAAGGCGGCCGTGGTGCCGATCGCGACCAGGCTGTTCATGCCCGGCGCGAGATGGCGCAGCTCGCGCCAGGCCAGACGATAGAACAGGCCCGCGGCAAAGACCTGCACGGGAAGCGCCAGGAAAAGTTCCACGGTCATCCAGCCGCGGTGACTCATGATCCCCGCGGTCCAGGCCTCGATGGGACCGATATGACGCCCCATGGCGAGGATGACGAGGGGAGCCGTGAAAACCGCTGCAACCACGACACGGCGGCGCAAAGCAGCCAGGGCGGCCTGACGGCGTGCCTCGCCATCGTCTTCTTCATCGCCGGTCTGACCGACGGGCCGGGCGGCGTAGCCGGTTCCAGCGACCGCTTCGATGATCGCGGCGTCGCTGAGCGAACCGGCAAGCGCGGTGACCCGGGCGCGATGGGTCGCAAGATTGACCTCGGCCAGGGTGACGCCGGGCACCGCCAGCAACGCCGTTTCAACACGCG
>CALSLK010000001.1 GCA_943787175.1 uncultured Alphaproteobacteria bacterium | reverse complement strand
CAGCGGCCTTCATCACGGATGCGGCGCACCATGTCGCGCACGGCACGGCTGGAATCGACATCCAGCCCGTTGGTCGGCTCATCCAGCATAACGTTATGAGGTTTGTGCACCAGGAGCACGTGCCAGGGCGACCTTCAGGGTCTGGCCCTTGGAAAAGCCCTTGGTGCGGCGGTCCGCGACATCGCGCATGACCAGCGTGTCGATCATTTCCTCGATTGCGGGATTCGAGCGCTTCACCCTTCATGCCGTGGAGTCGGCCGTAATATCGGACATGTTCGCGGGCGGTCAGGCGGGGGTAGAGACCCCTGTTATCCGGTAGCACACCGATTCTACGCTGCACCTGTTGCGGATCTGCAACAGCGTCGAAACCGTCCACAAGCGCCTGTCCGCTGTCGGGTCGCATGATGGTGTAAAGAATGCGCATGGTCGTTGTCTTGCCTGCGCCGTTGGGGCCGATCAGGCCCGTAATCTCGCCGTCTTTGGCCGAAAAGCTGACATTTTCGACTGCCACAAGCTCCTTGAAGGACTTGCGCAGATTGCGCACTTCGATCATCGCCTACCCCTGAACGCCCCAATTTGTTCTGTCATTTACCATGCCTATACTGCCAAACCAGTGTGATCGTGCGCATAATTTGTAGAGCGTTTGCGTATTCCCCTTGTTTTCTTGAGACATTTCAGCAAGATATGTGCAGTTGCATCGGAGACGTTGCGTGCCGCGCTTTTTGCTTTGAAGCAAAAGGCAACAATTTGGTCACACTTTATGTGGAACCAATGATCGGGCACCGATGTTGAGGATGTAATTAAACAATCGGATGCAAATTCCTGCATTCCGGAGGGGAATAAACTGATGAACTTGCCGATTAAAGCCCTTGTTGCAGGTGCCGCAGCCCTCGCGCTGTCTGCTTGTACCACGGTCAGCTCCATCGACCGCGTGGCTGAGATGGAAACGGGCGGTAGCGCCTTTACCAAGGGTCTGCACGCTGGTTATGTCGAGCTGGCATACAAGGAAGCCGGCTTCTACGATTGGATCGATGCAGGCTTCTTCCGCGATAAGGCCGCAGCGGCCGGTTCGGGTGAAGTGGTTCTGCCTGAAGATCCCAATGCCTGGAACATCGAAGACGAAGCCATGCTGGCCGAGTTGAATTCCGAGCGTCCGCGTCTGATGGCTGCTCTGAACGACGGTGGTCGCTCCGAGCGTCCTGACCTCGCTGCCATTGCCCAGACAAAGTATGATTGCTGGATTGAGGAAGCCGAGGAAGGTCCTGAGCACTTTGGTCCTGTTGCTTCGCATCAGCCCCGCGAAATGGGCAAGTGCCGCGCTGAGTACCTGACCGCCATGGAAGAGCTCCTCTTCATTGAGGAAGTCGTCATGATGGAAGAAGCGATGGCCACTGAGTTCATCGTGTACTTCGGTTGGGATGTTGCTGAACTCTCGCCCCTGGCGCAGAGCTTCCTGGATGATGTGGCTGCTGAAGCCATGGCACAGGATCCCAGCAAGATCGGCGTTGCCGGTTACACTGATACCTCTGGTTCTGCTGCTTACAACCAGATCCTGTCTGAGCGTCGCGCCGAGAATGTGGCCGGCTACCTCACAGGTCAGGGCGTCAGCAAGAACGTCATGGACATCCGCTGGTTCGGTCAGAATGATCTGATGGTTCCCACGGGCGACAACGTTCGCGAGCCTAACAACCGCCGCGTCGAGATCACCTTCGAGTAATCTCAACGTAGCAGTGCCTAAAGCGCGGGCCGCATCCGAAAGGATGCGGTCCGTTGCCGTTTCTGGAGCCTGAAAATGCGCGCATTCTTTGATATCGCCGCTGCCGTCATCGTCCTTGCGGCCATCTTTGGTTACCTGAACCACAGGTTCCTGAAATTGCCCCACACGATCGGGCTGGTCGTCATTGCGCTGGCGGTTTCGCTGGTGGTGCTGGGGCTTGATGCCGTCCGGCCATCGCTGGAACTGGGCACGCAGGTGCGCGGGGTCATGGCTTCGATCGACTTCTCGAATACGCTGATGCAGGGCCTGCTCTCGTTCCTGCTCTTTGCCGGCGCGCTCCATGTCGATCTTGCTGCGCTGGCCAGCCGCAAATGGGTCATCGGGTTGATGGCCACCCTGGGCACGGTGCTTTCAACCTTCCTGATCGGTGGCGGCATCTGGTTGCTCGTGCAGAGCCTGGGCGTCGATCTGCCCGTGATCTACTGCCTCATCTTCGGTTCGCTCATCGCGCCGACCGACCCGGTTGCCGTGCTGGGCATTCTCAAACGCGTCCATGTGCCGCCGTCACTGGAAGCTAAGATCGCGGGCGAAAGCCTCTTCAATGATGGCGTGGGCATCGTGATTTTCCTCATCCTCAGCGGTATTGCCGTAGGCACGGGCGGGGATCACGCGCTGGAGCCTTTGGTGATTGCCCAATTCTTCCTGGTCGAGGCCCTGGGCGGAGTCCTCCTGGGTATCACCACCGGCTACATTACCTTCCGGCTCCTGAAGACGGTCGATGAACACAACCTGGAAATCATCATGACCCTGGCGCTGGTCATGGGCACATTTGGCATTGCCGACGAGCTGCACGTATCGGGCCCCATCGCCATGGTCTGTGCGGGTCTTTTGATCGGCAATGTCGGCACCAGATTCGCCATGAGTGAAAAGACCCGCGAGCACACCATTGGTTTCTGGTCGTTACTCGATGAGATTCTAACTCCGTCCTGTTCCTGTTGATCGGCTTCGAGGTCGTGGTCATCACACTGACCGGCGATGTGCTGATCATGGGACTGGTCGCCATTCCCCTGGTCCTTGCCGCGCGGTTCGTGTCGGTTGCCATACCAGTCGCCAGCCTGAAGGTTGTGGGCCAGCAGTTTTCCAATGGAGCCATCCGCATTCTCACCTGGGGCGGTTTGCGCGGTGGCATTTCGGTCGCTCTGGTACTTTCGCTGCCGCCTACGCCGGAGCGCGAAATCCTGCTCACCGTGACCTATATCGTGGTGCTGTTCTCGATCATCGTGCAGGGCCTCACCATGGAGCCGGTGCTGCGCAAGCTGGTGCGCGATGACGCTGAAGAAAGCTCAGCCAGGCCCGATCACTGATGGATAAGGCTCATCACTGTGAGCCAAGGTACCAGTCGTATTCCAGCTTGGACGGCAGGCCGTAGAATTTGTTGAGTTCGCCCTGTTTGGTTGCCACGTAGATGTCGACATAGTGACTGCCAAGATAGTCGCGCAGCACGGTCGCACCATCCAGCGCATCAATCGCTTTCTGCCAGGTCGTGGCAATGCTGCCGCCGGTCGGGCGCTTGTCACCGATCTGGGGCGGGCCGGGATCAATTTTGTTGGTGATGCCGTGATGCATGCCCGCCAGAATCGCGGCCAGAGTGAGATAGGGGTTGGCGTCGGCACCGGCCACGCGGTGTTCCAGGCGTCTGGCTTTGCCGCCTTCCACCGGCAGGCGCACGCTGGTCCAGCGGTTGTTGGCACCCCAACTGAAGGTCGTGCCGGCAAACAGGCTCTGTGACAGGCGCCGGAACGCGTTGACGTTGGGACCGAAAATGGCCATCGCTTCGCCCATGGTTGCGCCCAGACCGCCGATGGCATGGTGGAGGTGTTGGCTGCCCAGATCGGTGCCGTTGTCGAACAGGTTTTCGCCATCCTCACTATAGTGACTGATATGAAAGTGCAGTCCATTGCCTTCTTCGGTCATGAAGGGCTTGGCCATAAGGTCGCTTCCAGGCCGATTTTTCGGGCACAGGCCTTGATAACGCGCTGCAGCAACACCGCATGGTCGGCTGCCAGCAGGGCGTTATCGACATGGTGCAGGTTGATCTCCATCTGCGCAGGCGCGTATTCCGAACTTGCCATACTCGCAGGGATACCCTGTGCGCTGCAGGCTTCGGTGACCGCATCCAGAAAGGGCCCGGCAGCATCCAGGTCGGCCATCGAAAAGACCTGTCTGCTGTCGGCGCGCGTGCGTGATCCCGGCATAACGGGCGCCTGAGGAAAGCCTGCTTCATCGCGCTCAGGGTCATCAGATAGAATTCCAGCTCGGCGGCAATACACAGGGTTCCGGGCAAATCAGCCAGCCGCTCGATCACGCGGGCCAGGACATTGCGCGGGCTGGCATCAAAGGGCGTTCCATCGGTCTCGTGCACGCTGATCAGGACCTGTGCAGTGGGATGTGTTGCCCAGGGAACGCGGGCCAGGGCGCCTGGAACGGGATAACACCAGTGATCGGGGCTACCGTCGCTGTAACCACGCCCACCGGGATCGCAGCTGTCACCGGTAACATCCAGCAGAAAGACCGCACCCGGCAAGGCAGCGCCATCCTCAAACAGTTTGCGGATACCTGCCCGGTCCAGGCGCTTGCCGCGCCATAGATTGCACAGATCCGAATAGATCATGTCAAAGCGCTCGATCTCCGGATTTTTGGCCAGAAACGCCTCGACTTCCTCAGTTCTGTGCTCGCTGCCCATAGGGTCCGTCCGGTTTGGTTTAAAGGGCATCATTGCGGCAAGAATTGCAGGGGTCCAGCAGGTCCGGGCAGAATTCACGTTTGGAGCGCAAAGCCATGCATTCCTGTCGGCGTTTTGTCCCTGTGACGGTTTGTACACTCTGCTTCTTCTGGTTTGTCACTAGCCACAAACCTGCTATTATTACAGATAAGCCGGATTGAACGTTGGGGGGACGTTTGTGGTCAGGAGCGCCCGGTTTCCCGGGTGATGTGGAACCAACTGTCCGTCGTCAGAACATTTGGGACGCGTGAGCTCGTTTTCTAATTGAGTATCTGGCTCATCTTGATTTGATGTTAAGCCGCTTGTTGTTGATGGTTCAAGCGGCGGGTTTGGATGGTGAGTTTTTTGATCTTTTCCCTCTTTTCGATGATGGCTGTGTGGCGCCCGAAGTAAGCATCCGATGGTGTGACGTTGCCAATGCTCTCGTGGTAGCGATGGTTGTTGTAATAATCCACGAAGGTGCCGATCTGGTTTTCGAGATCGCCCTGCAGATAGTAGTTTTCCAGCAAGATCCGGTTCTTGAGCGTCTGATGCCAACGCTCGATCTTACCCTGGGTCTGCGGGTGATAGGGTGCACCGCGAACGTGCTCCATACCCTGGCCTTCAAGCCATTCGGCCAGATCGCCGGATATATAGGACGAACCATTATCGCTGAGCAGCCGGGGTTTATGGATGACCTCGGCCTGGTCGCAGCCTGATGCTTCCAACGCGAGTTCCAGTGTCTGGGTCACATCGCCCGCCTTCATGGTGGTGCACAGCTTCCAGGCGATGATGTAGCGCGAGTAGTCGTCGAGAATGGTCGACAGATAGAACCATCCCCATCCGATGACCTTGAAGTAGGTGAAGTCGGTCTGCCAGAGCTGGTTCGGAGCTGAGGTCTTGTCCTTGAACTCATTCGCTGCCTTGATGACGATGAAGGCCGGGCTGGTGATCAGGTCGTGGGCCTTGAGCAGCCGGTAGACAGACGCTTCTGAGACAAAATAGCGTCTCGTGTCAGTGAACCTCACGGCCAGTTCCCTGGACGATAGTTCCGGCTCATCCAGGGCCATCTCCACGATCTGCTGGCGCACATCGTCGGGGATGCGGTTCCACACCCGACCGGGGCCACTGGTGCGGTCATCAAGGCCGCCTCCACCTCGATACCGGTCGTACCACCGGTAAAACGTCGTGCTCGGGATGCCCAGCTTATCCAACGTCCGCCGGACCGGTAGATGAGAGCCTTCGACCAGCCTGATGATTTCCAGTTTCTCAGATGCGGGATATCTCATTCCTCGTCTCCCCCATCCCCGATCATGCTTTTTTTGAGTAACCGGTTCTCCAGTATCTGTTCGGCCAGCGCCTCCTTGAGATCGCGGGCTTCGACACGCAGTGTCTTAACCTCGGGACTGCTGGCCTGACGCGCCGTGTCGCCGGCAAGGCGCTTCTTGCCAGCCTCCAGGAACTCCTTGGACCAACTGTAATAAAGACCCTCGGCGATGCCTTCATGGCGACATAAAGCCGCGATGCTCTCCTCGCCGCGCAGGCCCGATAACACAATCCGGATCTTCTCCTCAGCCGAATAACGCTTGCGCGTCTTGCGCCGAATGTCGCGGATGGCCTGTTCTGCCGGGTCGCTCTTGCTCATGGTTTTCTGCCTCATCTTCGTTCCCTACGGTCACTACGATGAGCCAGAAAACTCCCTTATGAAAACCACTCAATCTGTCCCAAAGGCGCTGACGGCAGACAACCAGATCGCAGGCAACACGGCCTTTGATCCGTCTGCCCTGCCCAAGGTCGACGAAATCACGGACTTCACCAGTGGCACCGACACTCTGGAATTTGTCGCCTCAGCCTTCGGAAACCTGGCAATTGGCAACCTCACCAACGGGATCAACTTTTCGGTCATTGATGGTGGGTATGATGGCACCAATGCAGGTGTGAACCTGAACCACGGCCTGGGTCTTTCCAGCTTCGTGTATTCAAAGTCCGACGGCGTGCTGTTCTATGACGATAATGGCAGCGGTGCGGGCTATCAGGCCGTCGCTGATGTCAGCCAGCCAGGTGCCAGCGACATCGAAATTGTCGCTGCTGCCTGAATTCAGTAGCTGCCGCGCCGCTCCGCACCGGCATAAAGTACATCTGACCAGACGCGGTTGATCTCTTCGCGTCTGGCGGTGTCTTCGGGCGTCATATTGCCTGTTGCTCTTGGAACCAGCTTCATTGCTGAACTGTCGGTTCGACCACGCGCATGTTGGGCATAACCTTCTGCTTTGGTTTGGCAAACATCAGCGCGAATGTAGCTTTGAACGGCAAATCCGATGCGGCGATCATCAGACTGGTTCGGCTGGGAACCATGGATCGTGCGCGAGTGGTGGAACGATGCCTGACCAGGCTCAAGAATCAGGTCAACCGCGCGATCCTCGGCAACACCATCAATCGCCTGGCCTCGCGTCAGCAGGTTGTTGGCCTCGAACTGGTCATGATGCGCATGAATGCCGGCCTTGTGCGTGCCGGGAATCATGCTCATGCAACCGTTGCTTGGGTTTGAGGGCGTCAGGGCGATCCAGGCTGTCACGCCGTCGTCGGGCTCCAGGCCCATGTAGGTTCCATCCTGATGCCAACTGACAAATCCCTCGCTGCGGGCGTCCTTGATGAAAAGGACGCTGGCGGCAACCAGAATGTCGGGGCCCATCAGGTCCTCGATCACATCAAGAATAGCCGGGTGATGGGTCAACCGATCCAGGAAAGGCAGCACAAGATGCGCATTGTTCCTGTTGGCGCCTGACAATCCATCGGGCCAGCGCGCCTCGGCTTCCTCCAGCTGTCTGCGGCAGGAATCAGCCTCGCCAGCCGACACGATATCAACGGGTGAAAGAAAGCCATCACGTGCAAAGGCTGCCGTCTGTTCAGGCGTAAGCGCCTTGGCCATGCTTACTCCGTGTCGTGTCCAAATGCGACGACCTTGCCGGGGTTGAGCAATCCGGCTGGATCAAGCGTTTGTTTGATGGACGTCATGAGGTCACGTTCGACATCGGACTTGTAAAGCGACATCTGACGCAACCGCAGACGACCCACGCCGTGTTCGGCACTGAATGATCCGCCCATGGAGACAGCCAGTGATTCAACCGCATCGTTGACGTCACGCTCCAGCGACAGCAGTTCGTCCTGGCGATCCAGCGTTATTGCACTCTGGTTGAAGTGAATGTTGCCGTCACCCAGATGACCAAAGGCAATCACGCGCGCCATCGGCGCGATCTCGTGGACCAGCGCAGTTGCCTGATCGAGAAAATCTGCAACCTTTGAGACAGGCACGGCCACATCGTGTTTGAGGCCGCCGCCGGAATGAATCTGGGCCTCGGGAATATCTTCGCGAATCTGCCACAACGCCTTGGCCTGGCCGTCGGACTCCGCGATCACGGCATCCTCGATCATTTCCTCTTCCATGGCGTCGGCCAGGATCGCCTCAATGGTGTTGCGCAGGCCATCGCCGTCCTGGCCGGACGTTGCTTCCATCAGGACACAGGCTGCATGGCTGCCGGTCAGGGGGTTGCGGTTCTGGGGCATGTTGGTCAGCGTCAGCTCCAGTGCGTCGCGCACGATGTATTCAAAACCGGTGATTTGGCTTCCGGAAGCTGCCTGCGCCTTGTTCAGGATTGCCACTGCAGCATGGGCATCGGGCACGCCAAGCCAGCTCGTCACGGTCTGACGTGGTTTGGGCCAGAGCTTCAGCACGGCGGCTGTAATGATGCCCAACGTACCTTCGCTACCCAGGAAGAGCTGTTTCAGATCATAGCCGGTGTTGTCCTTGCGCAGGCCGCGCAAGCCATCCCAGATACGTCCATCGGCCAGGACGACTTCCAAGCCCAGAACATGGTCGCGTGCATTGCCGTAACGCAACACGTTGGTGCCGCCTGCATTGGTCGAGAGATTGCCGCCAATCCGGCAACTGCCCTCTGCAGCCAGGCTCAGGGGATAGATCCGGTCATGATCGTCGGCCGCCGCCTGGATATCAGCCAGAATGCAGCCTGCGTCGACCGTGATCGTGTTGTTAACGGGATCGATCTCGCGGATCGCCGACATGCGGTTGAGGCTCACCACAACATCGCGGCCGTTGGCGCGGGGGCCGCTACCACCCACCAGGCCGGTATTGCCCGATTGTGGCACGACCGAAATATTGTTCACGGCGCACACAGCCATGATCTCAGAGATTTCGCCAGTTGTGGCCGGGCGAAGAACAAGCGGTGAGGCCCCGGGCCACTTGCGCCGCCAGTCCTGCACATAAGGTTCGATGTCACCAGCATCCTCAAACCAACCCTGTGGCCCGACGATGGCCTTGAGCGCTTCGAGTGCCGACTGTGGTATGGCGTTTTCCTGTGTCATGACCTGATCGTAACGCTGATACCAGCGTGATCAATCACCGTGTGCAGCGCGCCGCAAACGGTCGTTGATGGCTGCACCCAATCCACCCATAGGAATGGGCGCGACAGCGATGCCGGTAACGTTCTGGCGATCCGCGATGTGGAGCATTTCGAAGAGGTTTGCAGCTGCTTCAACCAGGTCGCCGGACTCGCTGAGGTTCTGATGGTGCTGGCCGCTAGACGGTACGTTATCGCCAAATGACAGAACGGCTTCAGTGTCGTCGGCCACGTCCGCATCCATGCGCAACGGTTTGTGTGGCGCATAATGGCTGGCCAGCATGCCCGGAGAAAGCAGGGGCGCGTCCGCTGGGGGCAGGGCAACATCATCCAGATGAGCACTGATGTCTTCCAGTGTGATGTCGCCAGAGCGAAGCAGGGTTGCCGGACCGTCAGATGAAAGATCGATGACCGTGGATTCCAGCCCAATCTGGCAAGCCCCGCCATCAATCAGCAGGCCGTTGATGCTCTCGAAAGCACGGGCAACATGATCGGCGCGTGTCGGGCTGAGATAACCCGATGGATTCGCGCTGGGTGCGGCAATCGGGACCCTCGAGCCTTCCAGAAGGCGCCTTGCAACGGGATGGGCCGGTGACCGGAATGCGACCGTCGCATGACCTGCGCTCACCAGTTCAGACAGCGCGCAGTCCGGGCGACGCGGTAACACCATGGTCAACGGCCCGGGCCAGAAGGCCTGTGCGAGCCGTTCTGCCCGCTCATTGACGAGGCCGAACCTCGACACGTGTGCCAGGTCGAGAACATGGACGATCAACGGGTTGAAACGCGGTCTTCCTTTGGCTTCGAAGATACGTGCTACGGCCTGGCCGTTCTGCGCATCTGCACCCAGACCGTAAACGGTTTCTGTAGGGAAGGCGACAAGGCCACCGTCGCGCAGCCGCTCTGCAGCACGCCGAAGGGATCCAAGGTCATCGTCCAATCGCTCCATTCAGGCGTCTTTGCCCCAGGCAATGAAGGACGGGTTTTCGAACCCCGGTTTGCCATAAACAAGCTCGGTTCCCTCCACCCGGCGGACACTGCCGCCAGCCGCGCGCAGGACACCATGGCCTGCTGCGGTATCCCATTCCATGGTGCGACCAAAGCGGGGGTAAACGTCGGCTTCACCTTGGGCAACCAGGCAGAATTTGAGTGAACTGCCGCCGACCTTTTCTCCGGCAACGGTTAATCCCTGCAGGAAGGTGTTGGTTGCCTCGTCGCGATGAGAGCGGCTGACTGCTGCGGTAACACCTTCAGCCGGCTGTGTGCGCGCCTGAATGACTTCAAGACCTTCACCATCGCGTCTGCGCTGCGCGGTCGTGCCATCGCTGACATAGAGTGTTCCCATTGCGGGCGCGCCGACAACGGAAACCGTGGGTACACCATGCTCGATCAGCGCAATATTGACCGTGAATTCACCATTTTTGCTCAGGAATTCCTTGGTGCCGTCTAGTGGATCAACCAGCCAGAACCGGTCGCCAACCGATTCAGGCGCAATGCCCTGGGATGACTGTTCTTCGGCCACGACCGGAATATCGGGGGCAAGCCGTGCCAAATGCTCGAGAATCACGGCCTCGGCTGCTTCATCGGCGGCCGTCACGGGCGAGCGGTCCTCCTTCTGGCGTGCATCGACCTTGCCATAGAGCGCCATAATGACGGCTCCTGCCTCATCCGCCGCGGTGATCAGGTCAGGCAGCAGGTGGCCAAAATCAGAAGGCATAGATTTGTATCCCGGTTTGTTGCCGACCTGATAACGGTGTGTCTGCAAGCTGGCAAGCATGGCGGCTGGTTTGAACCACCCGTTTTGCGCTAGAGTTGCGACCATGAAGTCTGCGGTAATCATCACAACGTTCTCGGTCGCGCTTGTTTTCGGACCTGCTCTGGCACAGGAGCTGACGCCGGACCGTCTGCGCGTGATGGAAATTGTCGAAAGTGGGCGCGGGGTGCTGATCCCGTTGAACGGCGCTCTGGCTCCACTTCCCGGATCGGAAGAGATCGAAGAGGTCGTTGATTCATCGGTAGAGATTTCAGATCCGCTGCTTGATACACCGCCGAACGAAGCAGATGTGATTGCTGCCACGGATGAGTCCGAAACGATCGTTGCGGCAGTTTCTCAAGAGGGAATCATTGAGCAGGCCGTGCCTGAGGCCGAAATCGCTGAAGAAGAAATCCTGGTCGAAGAGGTCGAGGCCGTTATGCCCGAAGCGCCGGAGGCGCCAGAGCCACCCACCGATCTGACGGTGCCCCTGCAGATGGCCAATGTCGAACTGGGTGACCCGGCCTCGATCGGCCCTTATCGCCTCTGGCTGGCGTCCTATCGCAACAAGAGCGAGGCCCAGGAGGGTTGGGAACAACTGGTCAAGGAGAACCCGCAGGTTCTGGCAAATCTGGTTCCGGTTCTTGTCCTCAAAGAACTTGGCGATGGCGGCGAAACGTTTTTCCGCCTGCAGGCTGGTCCACTACAGAGTGAGTTGGAGGCTGAAGCCGCCTGCCAGTCGCTTCAGGATATGCGTCTCTACTGCACCGTGCTTGGTCCCTAGAGCTCAGCAGCCACCTTCAGGCCTTCCAGAACGGCTTCTTCGGCAGTGCGCGGTGCCAGGCAGTCTCCGATCAGGTGCAGTTCGCCGGCCCAATCCTCAAGCTCATCGGCCAGTGTCGTGACCGAGTGATGGCCCAACGCGGTCACCAGCGTATCGACATCCTCGACAATCATGGCTTCGCCGCTGGTGACATGCTGGAGATAGACGCTGTCTGCATCGGCACCAAACAGGCGCGCATAGGGCACAACCTTGACGCCCAGCTTGTGCAGGGTTGCAGCCCAATGGTCACGCACATACATCTGGATCATCTGACCCGGCATGTAGCCGTCCACCGCCAGCGTGACGCTGCAACCGTTGCGCGCCAGGTGTTCGGCAAGGCCCATGCCGATCCAGTCACAACGCCAATCTGCGATGACGACGTTGCCGCCGACATTGGCTTCACCACGTATGACCGACCACGCTTCGACAATATGTGCGTCTTCACCGCCCTCAACCTCGACAGGGGCGGGCAGGGCACCGGTTGCCACAATGACGGCATCGGGTGCCTGCTGATTGATGAGATCGCGGGTAACGGAGGTGTTTTTGATGACCTTGACCCCCGCCAACTCCATTTCGCGTGTCAGGTTGGTGACAATGCCGCCAAATTCGGCCCGGCCGGGTAATGCCTGAGCCAGAAGCGTCTGGCCGCCCAGTTGGCCGCTGGCCTCGTAAAGCGTGACATCATGGCCACGTTCGGCTGCAACGGCAGCGGCTTTCATGCCGCCGGGTCCACCGCCTGCAATCAAGACCTTCTTCCTGGCGGCAATCGGTTTGCGTGCGCCATAGGCAATCTCGCGACCGGTCTCGGGATGCTGAATGCAGGAGATGCCGACACCCATATGCATGTGGCCGATGCAGGCCTGATTGCAGCCGATACAGGCGCGGATGTCGTCGACTCTGCCAGCCTGGGCTTTGCCCGCCATGGCGGGGTCACAGATCTGGGCGCGAGTCATGCCGATCATGTCGGCTTGTCCTGATGCTACGATTTCGTCGGCTTGCTGGGGCTGGTTGATGCGTCCCGCGACAAAGACCGGGACGCTGACCTTCTGTTTGATGGTTGCGGCAAAGGGCGCGACATAGCCGGTTTCGATGAACATGGGAGGCACGATATGGATCGACCCGCCCAGCGAGGAAGATGATCCTGCGATAACGTTGAAATAATCGAGTCCGCCGCCCTGATCGAGCATCTCGATGGCACCCACGACCGTATCGATGTCGGGCGCGTCATGGGACTGTTCGTCGCCGGAAATGCGAAGCCCGACCACGAAGTCATCGCCCACCTTGCTGCGGATGTTGTCGGTAATTTCGCGCAGGAAGCGCACACGGTTTTCCAGACTGCCGCCGTAATCGTCTTCACGCAGATTGGCGTGGGGGTTCAGAAACTGTGCCGGTAGGTATCCGTGGCTGGCGACAATCTCGACACCATCCAGGCCACCTTTCTTCAGGCGCACGGCGGCATCACCGAAGCCTTCCACGACTGAAGCGATCAGCTTGCGCGACATCGGGCGCGGCATGACGTGAAACCGCTCGTTGGGCACGGCTGATGGCGCATGGGCGACTGGCGCACTGCCGTCGATTGATTCCATGTTTTCGCGACCGGGATGGAACAACTGGCCGAAGGCCTTGCAACCATGCTGGTGCACGGCATCGGCGATGCGCTGATAACCGGGGATGCAGTCATCGTTGTAAGCTGCAATCGAGTGAGAGGTGTAAACTGCCGACTCGTGTGCCAGCGCCACTTCGATAATGACCAGTCCTGCACCGCCCCTGGCCCGGGCTTCATGATAGGCCGCCAGATCCTCATTAGGTTTGTAGCCGGTCACCAGGGTGGTCATATGACCGGTCGAGAAGACGCGGTTCTTCAGGGTGACATTCTTGATAGTGAGTGGCGAAAAGAGGTTGGGAAACATGTCCGACATAGCGGCCCCGATCAGTGAGAATTGCTGCCCCACTTAACCACGGTCCCTATGGCAGCGCCAAGCACTGGTGCAGTACCTGGAACCACGCTAGCCTCTGTCAAACGGCAACGAAGGGGAAAATCATGGCCAGCTTGAGCAACGTCGCACTGGAACAGGATCTGAAGGATGCATTGGGCGAGGCGGTTAATGCCTTTAGCGATGCCAACCCGAAGAGCAAGTCCGAAGACGAAAAAGCTGCCAGTTCCATGCCAGGTGGCAACACCCGCACGGTTCTCTTCTATCCGCCGTTTCCGCTCACCATCGAGCGTGGCGAAGATCAGTACGTCTGGGACATCGACGACCATAAGTACACCAACTTTGTCGGCGAATTCGGTGCGGGCCTTTTCGGTCACTCCAACAAGAAGATCATGGATGCCATCACGCGCGCTGTCAGCGATGGCACGGTGTTGGGCGGTCCTAACCGTTACGAGCGTATCCTGGCAGCCGAACTGGTGAGCCGGTTCCCGTCCGTCGACAAGATACGGTTCACCAATTCGGGAACCGAAGCCAACCTGATGGCCATGATGACGGCCCGTGTGGTCACAGGCCGCGATAAGATCATGGTGTTTGAAGGCGGCTACCACGGTGGCGTCTTCATGTTTGCCCATGGTGGATCACCGATCAATGCGCCGTTCGACTACGTCATGGCGCCGTTCAACAACACGGAACGCACAGTCGAGCTGATCAACGAGAATGCCGCAGACCTCTCCTGCGTGGTGATCGAACCCATGCAGGGTGCGGGCGGCATGATCACGGCCGACAAGGAATTCCTACAGGCCCTGCGTGATGTCACGGCCAAACACGACATCATCCTGATCTTCGATGAGGTCGTCACCAGCCGCCTGTCGGGCGGTGGGCTCCAGAAAATCCTGGGCATCACACCCGACATGACCACCATGGGCAAATACATCGGTGGTGGCGCGACCTTTGGCGCCTTTGGCGGGCGCGAAGACATCATGATGCGTTATGACCCGCGCTCCAAGGACCCGATCGGACATGCCGGCACCTTCAACAACAACGTCATCACCCACGCTGCGGGTTCAACGGCGATGACGCAGATCTATACGCCCGAAAAGGCCGACAGCTTCAACGCCTGGGGTGATGCCTTCCGCGATCGTCTGAACGCGGTCATCGCAAAACACAGCCTGCCCATGACCGTGACAGGCATGGGCTCGATCATGCAGGTGCACTGCTGTGAAGGCCCTCTGCATGACGAGCATGACAGCGAGCGCGACAACAAGCTGAAGGGTGAGCTGCTGTATTACGACATGCTGGCGCGTGGCCACCGCATGACGTGGCGCAACTCCATGCTGTTGTGCCTGCCCATGACGGACGAGAACCTCGACGCTTATGTCGCCGACTTCGACGACATTCTGGGCCTGCGCGGTCATCTGCTGGCGGCTGAGTAACAAAGACCGGTGCCATCCCGGTTCAGGGCCGGGATGACGCCAGTTCTTTACGCCTCGTAAACGACCTCGCCGCCGACCAGGGTCATCGCGACCTCGACGTCGCGCAGTTCCTTTGTGTCGATAGCCCAGGGGTCCTGCATGAGGACGGCAAAGTCGGCCATCTTTCCGGCTTCGATGCTGCCCTTGATGCCCTCGTCGAAACCGGTCCAGGCACCCAGGGTCGTATATGTGTGGAGTGCCTCGCTGACCGTGATGGCCTGGCTGGCATCGAGCGAACCACCAGTGTCGCTGGTGCGGTTGACCAGGCTCCAGAAGACTTCCCAGGGATTGACGCCGCAGACCGGAGCATCCGAATGGCCGGGAGCGGGAACGCCAGCATCGATTAGCGCACGGTGCGGCCACATGTGTTTCATGGCGTCCTCGCCACGGTTGGCGACATAGGCATCGCCCAGGTCATACATGAACCCGGTGGCTGAACTATCGGTGACACCCAGACGTTTTAACCGTTCGACCAGTTCCGGCGTGACGTAACAGCAATGTTCCACGCGGCTGCGGTGATCTTCGACCGGATGGGCTTTCAGTGCAGCTTCGATGGCATCGAGCGCAAAGTCGATGCCGCGGTCGCCCACGCCTTCAATGCAGATGCGCAGACCGGCCTTGTGGGCCCGGATGGCACGTTCGGTGAGGTCTTCTGCCGTAAAGAGCAGCATGCCGGTGTTGGGGACGGGCTCGCCCGGCACAGGATCGCCGATATAGGGTTCGTAATAGGCCGCCGTGCGCCCGGATGTGGAGCAATCGGGGCACCATTCGATGCCGACGATCTTGATCCATTCGTCGCCAAAGCCGGTGCGGATACCAGCTTCGATATAGGTATCTTCCATCGCCTTGTCGTCGCCGTTGATCAAAATGCCCATGCGCATGGTGAGATCACCGCTGTCGCGCAACATCTGATAGGCCTCGACCGCCATGGGTCGCGTGAGCGAGTTGTGGAGGGAGGTCACGCCATGCTTGTGGTACAGGGCAAAGACCTTTTTCAGACCCTCGGTATAGTTCTCAGGCGTCAGGGATTCATAAATCTTGCGATGGATGCGTTTGGCCGTGGCTTCGCGCAACAGGCCCGTCATCTCACCGGTCTCGGGGTCGCGGTCATAGGCGCCGTGCGGCGGATCTTCGGCATCAGCTGGCACATCCATACGTTTGAGCATGGCGGAATTGACGATGGCGATATGGCCGTCGGTGCGCCCGATATAGACAGGGATATCAGGGCTTGCCGCGTTGAGCTGATCGATCGTGGGGTAGCCGCCACATTTCTTGTCATTCCAACCCCAGGCCAGAAACATCTCCTGGCCAGACATGGATGCTGTCGTTGACTTCACCAGCGCCAGAAGCTCATCGATGGAATCCGTGGCATCGGGCTTCACATCGGCCCACAGCGTGCAGGTGATGGCATGAGCATCGGGATGGCAGTGGCTGTCGATAAGGCCGGGTATGACGGTCTTGCCACCCAGATCCATTGTCTTGGTGTTGGGTCCTGCGAAGGCCTCTGCCTCTGCTGCACTGCCTACCGCCAGAATGCGCCCGTTCCAGCAGGCGACAGCCTCAGCCGTGGAATCGGCGTTGTCCATGGTGACGAAGCGGCCGTTTTTCAGAATCAGGTCAGCAGCAATGGCGGGCATGGAAGTCCTCTTGTTGTTGTGAGGTTGTCTGGACGCAGAGTTTCAACATGCACGCAGGGTTCTGCAAGCAATTCGAGAGTGCCATACCGGCTCAAGACCGGAATGACACGCAGGTGGGTGAACTGGTCACTCCGCCTTCAGATAATCGTAGGCCGAGAGCACGTGGCTTTTGATGACGTGGAAGAAATCATCGACCGGCACGTGTTCGTCGCGCTGACCCATGCCATGAGGGAAGGGGCCATAAACGTAGCCACCAATACCGCGATAACGCCATAGGCGGGCATCCGTGCCGCCCAGGCTGACGATGGGCGTGGGGCGGAAGCCTGCCAATGCTTCAACGTTGTTCTGCAGGATGCCGACCATCTCGCCATAAGGATCACACCAGCTGGGCGCCATGTAGTTCTGTTCTTCCATGGAGACCTCGGGGTGGCGGGCAAGCACGCCTTCGATCACGCTGGTAACCGTTTCCTTCTCGCAGCCCACGGGCAGGCGGATATCGGCCTCTATGCGTGCTGTGCCCGGCACCACGTTTACCTTGTCACCGGATTCCAGGACACCGATGTTGCAGGTGACCTTCTGGATGATCGTGTGCGCGCCTTCGCCCATGGCACGGTCCAGGGTATCGCGGGCTTCAGCCAAAGCGGTTCCGATGTTGTGGGGTGGTTCGACCTCGATGGCGTCAATGGCGGCACGTAAATCCTGGCAGAAGTCCATCGCGACCAGACTGGCGCTACCGCCTGCATGGGTATAGGCGCCGTGCGCGCCCTTGGTTTTGATGTGGAACGTCACCCAATAGGGGCCCTTCTCGCCGAAGCGGATGGAGTAGGGGCTGGAGGGTTCGCCGTTGAGGCAGCAATCGCCGTGGACCTCAGGATGGTGATCCATCAGGTAACGTGCGCCCCAGGGGCCGAAGACCTCTTCATCGGAAACACAGGTCAGCGTGAGTTTACCGTTGAGGTGCTCCTTGATGCGGTTGAGGTACATGAAGGTGAAGATTGATGTGGAGGTACCGCATTTCATATCGGCGGAACCACGCCCCCACACCGAACCGTCCTCGACGGCACCAGACCATGGCCCGCCATGGCTCCAGCCTTCGTCGGTGGCGGCGAAACAGTCGATATGGCCGTTCAGAACCAGGTGCTTGCCGTCGCCAGCGCCATCGAAACTACCGACCACATTGGGAAACATGGGTTCGGGGTCGATCACACGATGGGCCAGCTGGTTCTCATCCAGAAACCCGCGGATGTGCTCGACGGCCTTGCGTGTGTCACCGGGCGGATTTGGCGTGGGTGTGGCGACAAACTCGCTGAAGAATCCCAGGAGCTTGTTCCGGTCTTCCTCGATCCATTCGAGCAACTGCTGTTTCATATCGGCCATCGTCGTCTCCCTCAGGTATCGGCTTTTGTCCAGTAGGGTAGCGTGTGCCGACGTGGCGACCATTCTTCGCGTTCCACCAGACCGTTCACATGGGCGGCAATTTCATCCATGCGCGCAAACCAGACACCGCCTTTGTCATGCATGTGTTTGATGAGCCGCTCAATCTGCATGGCACGCGCCAGGCGCCCGCTGACAAAGGGATGCCAGACCGAACACCACAGGCCGCCATACTCCCACATGGCATCGAACTCCTCGACATGAACCTGGTAGCCCTGTGACGGTGCCTTGATGGTCTGGCGGACGCCGAAATCGGGGAAACTGACAAACTGTGTCCAGTCGTCCATGGGCATATGGCTGGGCAGTTCCACCAGATGGCCACGCTCGTTTTCAACGAGATAGGGAATGTCATCCCCGAATAGGGAAGCCTCATAGGCCATACCGTGGTCCTGTAGGAGGCCTAGGGTGCGGTGGGACATGGTGTAGCTCGGCGCGCGGAAGCCCCGGGGCTTCTCACCCGTAGCTGCCACAATAGCCTCAACCCCGCGGGCAATGTCCTCTGCCTCTTCATCATCGCTCATGTCGCGCAGGGACCCATGCAACCAGCCATGGTAGGCAATTTCATGACCACCCTTGAGGACCTCCTCGATGGTCGATCCGTAGTTCTTCACGCACCAGCCGGGAATGAAGAAAGTCTGCTTCATGTCGTATTTGGCAAAAAGGTCGATCAAGCGCGGCATGGCCACTTCCGGCCCGTAGCGCAGATCCGACGTTCCTACGATACGGTCGCTGATGTCCTTGGCATGATGCACATGCATCAGGCTCTCGCCGTCCATGTCGAAGGTGAAGGCAACGGCACAACGTGCACCATTGGGCCAGGGGATGGGATTGCGAATCACTGCGGAGACTCCTTGTTTGTCCAGCCACCTTAAGGGGCTGATGCGCCTGGGGCCAAGGTTGCCGACGTTTCGTCTGCGATCGGCAAGACCAGGGCGTCGACGGCGATGCATCCATCGGGATGGACAATCACCGGATTGATATCGAGGCCTTCGATCAGGTCGCCCAGGCAGGTCGCCAGAACTGAAAGCCGCGCAACGGCATCGGCCAGGGCATCGGCATCAACGGAGGGCTGGCCGCGCAGGCCATCCAGCATGGGGCGGACCTTAAGTCGGTCGATCTGACGTCGTGCGTTGGCTGTGTCACAGGGCGGGAGAACTATGCGCCGGTCGGCCAGCAGTTCGATCAGGATGCCGCCGGCACCGACCATGACAAGGGAGCCGAACTGTGGATCCCGAATGATGCCCAGCGACATCTCCACACCTTTGGGCGCCATCGGTGTCACCAGAACCTGGGGTCCGAGCCGGTCATTGAGATCCTGATAAGCGGTGCTGACGGCCTCTTCATCATCGAGGCCAAGCAGGACGCCGCCGACGTCGGATTTGTGCTGGATGCCGGGCATGGCCGTCTTCAGGGCCACCGGAAAACCAGCCGATTGTGCGGCGGCAACAGCATGGCTGGCAGATGTAGCATGATGATGGGTGACCGCACCGATGCCAAAATCAGCAATGAGTTCGAGCCCTTCTGCCTCGCTGAACGCCTGTCGGGATTTCAACCGTTCGCGCCACTGCTCCACGGTTCCAGCTTCGGGTGATGATGGCAGGCTAAGCGCGGCACGTTTGCCAAAGTCGCGATAGGCAAAGGCATGACGCACGGCACGCAACCCTTCGACTGTGCCATCCAGCACGGTGACACCTCTGTCGGACAACTCCTGGCGCATCTCGAAGTTATCGGTGGCGGAAAAGTTGCAACAGATAGCCAGGGGTTTGTCGGATTCGGCCAGCGACCGTTTCGATGGCAGCGGTTGATAGGCCTGGTGCAAGTGGCGAGGAGCCGCGCGGGTCGTGGAAGCCGATGGTGATGGCAGTGTCGGGGTCGTTAGCTGAGCATCCGGTAATAGTCCGTGAACTTCTCTTCATAGCCGTCGGGACTGCTCCAGGCGTCCAGCGGGTTGCCCGGCTCAAGGTCGGAGTCGAGACGCGCAGTCGGAGGACCGCACAGGGTCGTCTTTTCGTTCAAACTGGGCAAAGGGAACGTCCTCGTCGCTCGCCAGATCAACCAGCATCTCGCGGTAGCCGCCGGAATCAAGAACCCCGGAGAGGCCGCCCTCGGCGACCCTGCGTTCGCTGCACTCATCAACAACAGGGTGGCGCCGAACTCGTTGAGGGTCTGGCATTGCAGAACGCCATAGCGGTCGAAGAGACCGCTTCATAGGCGGCATGATTGCCGGCGATAGCGCACCTGAATGGGTGGCGGCAAGGCTGGCCGCGGCAGCGGTGCGCGCGAGCTTCATGGCGACCACGGGGATGTCGCGCTGACGTGCCTTCTCCAACGCGGCGACAAAGCCCTCGGGATCGCGCACGGTTTCAAGAAAGACGCCGATGACCCGCGTCGAATCAAGTTCCAGGGCGTAGTCCATGTAATCGGCTGCGGTGGTTGCCAGTTCCTGGCCTGCCGAGATGGCAAGGTTGTAGCCCCAGCGCCGGTCGTTATGGATGAACGAACCCCATTGTGAGCCCGAATGGCTGATCAGCGAGATGCCGCCCTTGTACATCTTGGCATCCAGCCCGAAGGCTGTGGCAAGGAAACCATCATGAAGGTTATAGAAACCCATGCAGTTGCCGCCACACATGGCCATGCCGGACTGTTTTGCGATGGCTGACAGGCGGCGCGGCAGTCCAGGGTGCCTGATCGTGCTCGAGATAACAGCTGGCAAAGATGACGCCGGCCCTGCGCCCCGGCCTGGGCGGCCTGCGTGACGGCGCGTGCTCCATGCGTTCGGTGCCGACACAGTAGATCACCAGGTCCGGGACCTCGGGCAGAGTCCTCGATCGAGGCATAGGCCTTGAAACCCAGCGACCTCATCATATTTCGGGTTGATCGGGTAGACCCGGCGCCCGGCCTCCTGGGCCCCCTGGCCGGCGCGGATGACGGCGGTGTTGCCGGGCGCGCCGGCGCGCGTGGAGGCACCATAGATCGCAACGCTGGCAGGGATTGAGAAGCGGTTGAAGGTAGTGGCTGGCCGCTTTGGACGCGCCTTGGCCGTGCGAGGACGCATGGAACCTGTCCCGACAAATCGATGTTGGAATCAGATGAGCCGATTTCGGAAGCCGGTGCCAAGCACAGGACAGGTGCTGAATCCACAGGTTTCGCGGGTGATCGACGATCAGATCGCCAAGTCACGGCCCGGCGCGGTAACCTGATGAAAAGGGCTCAAGGGCAAAGAACCTCGGGCCAAAGGAGCGCATCACATGAATTCTCGTTGGCTTTGGCGAACCCTCCTGATGCCGTGGTGCCGTCTGTGCTTTGGGCACTGGCGGGCACCAGTGCGCCGTCAACCGCTCAGGAGTCCATCTGGAACCTGCGGACGCCCGAATGGGAAGCGGTCTGGCCGACCATGGCCGACGCCGAGGAATCGCGACAGCGGCTGATCCGGATCGCCAGTGAGCTGATCGGCTACAGCGGAAAGCTGCTGCCGGTACAGCCGGTCAGCGCAGCCAGCCAGTCGATGCCGTTCAGATCAGGGCACGTGCCCATCGATACCGCCCTTGCTCGAAGCCAGCGATGCCGAGCTGGCCTATGGCCTGGCGCGGGGCTGGGGGCATGTCGTGCAGGAGCACCAGCCTGTCGAGTTCACCGGCTGCGGAGGCCGAGCTGGCGGCATGGCGTGACGGTTCGCACGCTTCAGCCTGGCGGACGAGGTCGAGGCCGACATCTTTGCCGCGCGCTTTCCTGGCGGACTTCGGCTATGACCCGCAGCCGCTGTTTGCCGCCCTGTGCCTGCGTCATGAGGAGCTGGCGGTGAGGGCAAGGTCTGGACCGACGGCCAGCGGGTCGACCTGGTTGCAGACAGCATGGAAGACGTACTGGGGCTGCGCCCAGAAACGCCCTTGTGGGCCGGATGCGGTCGTTATCCTGGGGAGTTGCCTGGAGCAGTACGATGCCTGTCTGCTGACGGTCGAGGATCCGGCGTCAACGCCTGCCATCAGGCCTGCTACTCCGGGGAATGCAGCAGCGCGTGCAGTGCGAGCACGCTGACCAGTGCACCAGTTGCACTGTACGAGCTCCTGCACGCGTCAGATGCAACCGCTCAGCTGCGCAGAACTATGACCAGTGCGGGTACCGATCAGAGACCTGTGCGAGGAAGACGAAGCGCCGTGAACGCCGATCCTGCCGCGGGCAACAAAAACGTCTCGCAGCCTGTTCGCTTCGGAGCAGTTAAGGCCTGGACTGCTAAGTGGGTGTTCAGTGCGCTTGCAGTCCTTATCCTGCTGGCAACGCCATTTTTGGCCGTTGCCACGTTGGACGTCATGGCGAAATCGCATTTTGATCGGCTTGAAGGCGGTCGCGACAAACACAAGCTGATCCACTGGGTGCGCTACGACACCTCTGATCCAGTCTGCGTAGTGCGCGATTGCGTCTTCCAGAGGTCGCGGTTTCCAGCCGCTAACGGCCTTGAGGCGGGAGATGTCATAGGCGCCCCATGCACCTTTCAGGCGTTCGGGATTGCCGCGGATATCGGCTTTTTCTGAGTCACTGATCTCGCTCCACGACCCGCTACCAACCGTGCTGCATACCAGGTCCGACAGGTCTGCCAGGGTGATCGCACTGCCATGGGCGATGTTGTAGGTTTGGTGATGGAGAGCAGAGGCCTTCAGCAGGCCGCACATGGCATCGGCAACGTCTCCGCCGTGAATCCAGTCACCGACACCAGCCGCGCCGCTGACGGTCCAGTGTTCCCCGGCAAGGGCTCTGTGGATCATCACATTCAACGCGCAGGCAAAGTTGCGGCCCGGCGTCCATCGGTCCATGGGGCCATAAACGCTGGCCAGGCGCACGGCATGAACCGGCAGCCCGAACATCTCGCCGTAACGTTTTGCAATCAGCTCACCGGTGAGCTTGGTGATGGGATAAAGCGTGCTGGGGAAGGGCTGGACATAGCCGTCCTCCGGCAGCGGACCTTCGTCGGGTGCGCCATCGCCGTAGACGCTGCCTGTGCTGACATGAAGCATGCGTTTGAGGTTGGGCAGGCTGCGCCCGAGTTCCAGACAGTGGGTTGCACCCATCACGTTGACGCCCACGATCATGGCAGCCTGGGTCGCTTCGGTGGTTCCCGCAGTGGGCGTCATGGCCGCTCCGCTAACTACATAGCCGATATCGCCCGCGCCATGCAGATCGGCGAGAAGCCCGGAATCGCGGATGTCACCGGTGATGAATTCCAGCCTGTCCTGCACGGAAGCAAAGTGGCGTTCTGCACTGGCATCAGGTGGGGCGACATCCACGCTGATGGCCCGTGCTTCCGGATCGGCGTCAAGCCAGTGCCGCAACACATTGCTCATGACAAAGCCGGTTCCGCCGGTAACCAAAAGACGCATGGGGCTTCCTCCTGACCTGTCTGTTCGTGTTACAGTTGCGGCCACAAACCGTCCACCTCCCCAAGACGCAGAGGAGAACTCCGTCATGGCGACCGTAACCCAGCTTCGACCCGTAGAGATCAGCCCCGAAGAGTGGGAAGTGCGCTGTGATCTGGCAGCACTCTACCGTGCCTTTGTGCGCTATGGCTGGACCGATCTGATCTATACGCACATCTCCGCGCGTCTGCCGGGTGAACCGACCCAGTACCTGATCAATCCCTATGGTCTGTTTTTCGAGGAGATCACCGCCTCGAACCTGATCGTGATGGATTTCGACGGCAACAAGGTGCGGGGCGACTGGCCGGTGAACGAAGCCGGACACGCCATTCATCATGCGGTGCTGAAAGCCCGGCCCGATGTCGACTGGGTGCTGCACACCCATAGCCGTGCCGGCATGGCGGTTGCCTGCATGAAATGCGGCATTCTGCCGATCACCCAGCAGGCGATGTTCTATCACGGTCAGATTGCCTATCACCCCTGGGATGTTCAGACCTCGGGTCAGGAAGAGTGCGACCGGCTCGCCGCCGACCTGGGCGACAAGAACGTCGCCGTCCTGGAGAACCACGGCCTTCTGGCCTGTGGCCCGACCGCGGCGGACGCGTTCCTGACGCTCTACAACATCGAGAATGCCTGCAAGGTGCAGGTCGACGTAATGGCGTCAGGCCAGGAGATCATCATGCCCAGCGAAGAAGCGCTGGCCCGCACCGTCGAGGTCGGCAAGCGATCCCGCGTTCGCCGCTGCCGGTGAGAACTGGCAGGCCGATCGGCGTCGCATCCTTGATGCCAAGGACCCCAGCTACAAAACCTGATTGAATCTCTACGCAGTGTCATCCCGGAAACCGCGCAAGCGGTTATCCGGGACCTCGAGAGATGGACGCCATCCCGTATCGAGGCCCCGGCTCAAGGCCGGGGTGACACTGATGCCGGGCAAGCACTCAGCTCAGGAAGTCCGAATTCTCGTGGACTTCGATCAGTGTCGGGCCGTCCGCATCGAACGCATCCTTGATCGAGCCCGTCAGATCCGACAGGGACGTCGCCTTGTGGCCATAGGCACCAAAGGCTTTGGCCATGGCGGGGAAGTCGGGGTTGCGGCCAGGCCTCACACCAATCGGGGTGATGTCACGGTCAACCATGCCTTCGTTGATCTGGCCCAGGCAATCGTTGTTCCAGACGATGATCGGCAGAGAGACCTTTTCATCGACGGCGGTGGCCAGTTCGCTTGCGGTAAACAGGAACCCGGCATCGCCGGCCAGCGCAACACCCTTGCGGTCCGTCACGCCAATGGCTGCACCGATAGCTGAAGGCATGGCCGAACCCAACGTGCAGTAGCCGCTGGGGTGGGTATAGCTGCGGGGCTGGGATGTGGGCCAATAGCCATTGGCGAAATAGGCGATCATGGTGGCATCGGTAATCATCCAGCCGTCCTGGGGGATGGCTTCGCGCATGGCATCGAGAACCTTGGCGTGTTTGGGTGCCACCGGGCCCTTCAACATGTCTTCGATCACGGCTTTGCGCAGGTCCTTGATCACGGATGAACCCGTGAAGCCCGTACTGGCGCTGCTTGCCGGCAGGGCGTCTGCCAACATCGCCATGGCAAGCCCGCCGTCACCCAGGATTGCCGCGTCGGGTGTGTAGTCGCGCGAGAGATTGGCAGGGTCGATGTCGATGCGGATCAGCTTGCCGCTCATATGGAGGAAGTCATCGTCAATCCAGATGTCGGTCTCCGACAACTCTGTGCCGATGGCGATCACCAGGTCGGCATCCTCGACAAAGCGATGGGCGCGGTCGGTGACCAGAGCAGCACCGACATTAAGCGGATGATCGTCAGGAATAGCGCCCTTGGCGGCGATCGTCAGAACGATCGCTGCGCCCAGTTTTTCAGCCAGTGCCTGAAGCGCTGCTCCATGATCGATGACACCACCACCAGCAATGATCACGGGCTTTTTGGCGCCTTGGGCCACGGCAGCAGCCCGCTCGATTGAATCCTCGGCAGGGCGCATCGGCGCGGCAATGGGAGAGGTCTGGACGGCAAATTCTGCAGCTTCGGCGATCTTGTCGATCGGCAGTTCGATATAGCAGGGGCGGGGGCGACCGGTCTCGAAGATGTTGAAAGCCCGGCTGATCGCACTGGGAATCTGGCGACCGTCATGAATGGTCTGGGCGAACTCGGTAAGAGGGCTGATCACGGCAAGCTGATCGGTGATCTCGTGCAGGCGGCCACGACCGGCGCCCAGGTCGCCGCTGCCGTTGGTGCTGGCGATCACCAGCATGGGCTGGCTGTCGGCATAAGCATTACCCACTGCAGTGGCGATGTTGGTGACGCCGGGGCCGGTGATGACGCAGCAGACGGCAGGTTTGCCGGAGATACGTGCGTAACCGTCAGCCATGAAGCCGCCGCCCTGTTCATGACGGAACAGGACATGGCGCATGTCGGCATCGGCAATGCCGCGATAGTACTCGAGCGTGTGAACGCCAGGCATGCCAAAGACCGTATCGATGCCATAGGCCTTCACCAGCTGCATCAGTGCCTGGCCACGGGTCAAATTACTGCTTGGCATGTTCTGTCCTCTTAAGAGTTCGGGGCGCGCATCATCATGACGCAGACCATGCCATGTCAACACAGCCATGGCAGCAATTACACCAATCTTGCCGAAAGCCTGTCGGCAAGCCAGTTTGCCACGGCGTCGCGGGTGCCTGCCCGGTGCACACCCGGTGGACGAAGGATGAAGTATTCTCCCGGTGCTGCCACGCGAATGGAAAAGGGCGCGACCAATCTGCCTGCGGCAAGGTCCGCATCGGCCAGGATGGTATCGCCCAGTGCAATGCCCAGACCGTCTGCGGCAGCTCCCAGAGAAAGGCTGGCATTGCCCAGGCGCATATCGCGGCTGTCTTCGGGCGTTTCGACTCCGGCTGCCTCCAGCCAGCGTCGCCAGCCGGCACCGTTGTCGTCATGAAGCAGGGTATGGCCCAAGACGTCCTGAGGGCGGCGCAAGGCCTGGGGGCCGTGGGTCAGGCGCGGGCTGCACACGGGAAAGAACCGGATTTCGGGTAGGGACAGCACATCTGCCATGCCGCTGTCGATCCGGCCGTAAGCCAGGATGATATCGGCATCAATGGCTGCGATATCGCGGTGATCGTCCAGCCAGACCATTTCCTGATTGGGCGCGATATCAACGCTGATGCCGGGGTGTCGCTCGATCAGTGCAGCCATTTCAGGCATCAGCCATTTGGCGGCCAAAGCAGGTGCGCAGGCAATTGTGAGGGTGTCGGGTTCATCGGCGTGATCCAGGCCGGCGATCACGCGGGCAATGCGGTCAAAGCTCTCACTCAGAGACTGGAAGCAGGCGCTGTGCAGCGGGCGTCAGGGTAATGCGGTTGCCGCTGCGCAGGAAAAGCGTCGTGCCGAGCAGGGACTCCAGATGGCGGATCTGATGGCTGACCGCGCCATGGGTCACGTGAAGCTCTGCAGCTGCGCGGGCAATGTGCTGATGACGCGCTGCTGCTTCAAAGGCGCGCAGGGCATTGAGAGAGGGCAGGCGACGCATGGCATGGCTCCATGGATACGTAGCGATAGTTTATCTCACGGAAATCAGAAATTCTTCTCTCTTGTGCTCACGCCTGCCAACGCTGATCCTGCTTCGCAACGACGAACCCTTAAGGAGAACCCGATGAACCCGCTTCGCTGTCGCAATCTTGAAGGCAACACCCCTATGGCCGAAAACTGGGGTGCCAATTCCGAATACGGAAAGCTGCGTGATGTTCTGCTGGGCCCGGCTGACAACTACAACTGGCTGCCCACCAGCTCGATCTCCAAGGCAACGCTCAAGCGCGGCGACAGCTTCGACAAGCAATTGGCCATGCGGCAGCACCGCGAGATGGTCGATGCTTATGAGTCAGCCGGCGTGAATGTCCATTGGCTGGAGCAGGACGAGTCGCTGCCCTATCAGGTCTACGCCCGCGATTCCTCGTTCATGACGCCTTATGGCGCTGTGGTGACGCAGATGGCCCAGTGGTGGCGCCGCGGTGAATACGGCCCCGTCATCCGCTTCTACATGGAAAAGGGCATTCCGATTTATGACATGGTCACGGCCGGCTCCTTCGAGGGCGGGGACTTCGACATCATCGAGCCTGGCTGTGTCCTGATCGGCTGGTGCGGTGAGCGCACGCAGGAGCAGTCTGCCGAACAGGTCAGGGGCTGGTTCGAGAAGGAAGGCTGGGAGGTCAAGATCGCGACCATCGCCGAGCATTACGTCCATATCGACCTGATGGTCTGTATGCTGGCCGAAAAGCTCTGCGCAGTCTGTCTGGAGACCACCGACCCTGAGATCGTCGACTGGCTCAAGGCCAAGAACATCGAGATCGTGCCGGTGAACTATCAGGACACCATGGCACTGGCTTGCAATGTCATGTCGCTTGGCGATGACAAGATCCTGGCGCCTTCCCATGCCACGGACCTGGTTTCCAAGCTGAAAGCCCAGGGCTTTACGGTTTATGACCCGGATGTCGATGTCTTCACCCGCGGCGGCGGTGGCATTCACTGCATGGCCCAGTCCCTGCGCCGCGATCACGTCTGATCCAGACAACACCAAAACACGACGGGAAGGGGCTGCGTTTCGACGCAGCCCCTTCTCATTTGCGCATGTGATGGTCGCTGAGCGTTGCTTGCCGAGAGGCTGGGTGACGACTTGTCATCGCGTCACAGGCCTATTCAGTTTTGAATCAAAGTCGTTTAACTCAATGTTTTCAGATAGATGGGAGCAACCATCATGCGCGGAATGACAAATCGATCAGGCGATCCGTGCGCGAAAATGCCAGCATGACAGATGTGCTGTGCAGATCTTGGAGATGAGATGCGATGAGGCGGCAATGCGATCATCTTTGCCGCATCGCATGGGGCGATAGCTGACCAAATCCTGGGGAAACCGAAATGTCCGCAACGACCTACAACTACGCAAGGCCGCGCCGCAAGACGGCTGCCGGTGCCGCTGTAAGCCAGTTCATGGGCACAATTGGTGTATCGATCTTTGCCACGCTTGGTGGCCTTGTCTGTGCGCTTGCTACGCATCTGATGATGTAACATCTGCTGATGTAATGGCCAAAGCGAGTGCATGTGACCCTTGTCACGTGCAGTTACCAATCACGTCCCCACATGATGTTTAACGGGCAATGATCCGCATCACAGGGGCGAAACCATCATGATTTCACGCAACACCAGACCTATCGCTGCACCTGCCGCCGGTTCTGTTGGAGACGAGCTACGCGCCATGGTTTCGGGCCTGATGATCACTGCCGTCGGCGCCATGATGGGACTGGCTGCAGCTTACGCGTTCCACATCATCTAGATTTGACGCCGGGCAGGGCACAGAGCATCTCGAACAACATGTTGGCGCCAACCAGTGCGGTGTTCCCATTGGGATCATAAGGCGGCGATACCTCCACGAGGTCGCAGCCGACAAGATCAAGACCACGACATCCCCGAATGATTTCCATGGCCTGGCTGGTCGTCAGCCCGCCAATCTCCGGCGTGCCGGTGCCCGGCGCAAAGGCCGGATCCAACCCATCGATATCCATCGAGAGATAGACTGGTCCACCGGCGACCTTTTCGCGCACCTCTTCCATCAACGGCGTCAGTGACTTGTACCAGCACTCTTCTGCCGGGACGACGCGGAAGCCCTGTTCACGAGGCCAGTCAAAGTCTTCCGCGGCATAGCCCGAGCCGCGCAGGCCGATCTGGACCGTGCGGTTGCCGTCGATCAGGTCTTCCTCAACACAACGCCGGAATGGTGTGCCGTGAGCAATTGGTTCACCGAACTGATGATCGTTGATGTCGGCATGGGCGTCGATATGGACCAGGCCAACAGGGCCATGCTTTTCCTTGATCGCGCGCAGGATGGGGAAGGTGATTGTGTGGTCCCCACCCAGCGTCATGGGAATGGCACCGTGGGCCAGAACCTTTTCGGCATAGAAGTTCGTGATGATGTCCATGCACTTGGGCAGATGGAACGTGTTGATCGCGACATCGCCGATATCGGCCACCTGCAGGCTGTCGAAAGGCGCTGCCCGCGTTGCCATGTTGTAGGGACGGATCAGGCAGGATTCTGCGCGGATCTGCCGTGGCCCGTGCCGCGTGCCGGCCCGGTTGGATGTTCCGATATCGAGTGGCACGCCGACAAAACAGGCATCAAGCCCCTTGGCGTCATCCTGCGTGGGCAGGCGCATCATGATGGCAGGGCCACCAAAGCGTGGCATTTCGTTGCCGCCCAGCGGCTGATTGAGTTTGCGGGCCATCGTTGGTTCTCCAGAACAGTGCGCGACCGTTCTAGGCCCATGGCGTCATCCTGCCAATGGCGTTCCTCCTATCGCCAGAACGGGCGTGCGGCTTCACGCGAAGCATCCTGGCGCGTGATCCCGACATCGCGCAGCTGATCGTCATCCAATTGCGTCAACTGGTGGCGGGTCACAGCATTGTGGCGCCATGTCAGGGCGACGCGTGCACAATGAGGCCCCAAGGCATCCGGATTTTGGTCCGATTTGCGGGCATAGGCTTCCAGTAACGCAAAAAAGTCATGATAGGTCGTCATGGGTTACTCCCGTGTTTGGGGGAGCCGTTGATTTATGGGATGGGACAGGGGGCTGCAAACCATGTTAAATGTCATGGTCATGAGGAAAAGTCATAACAGGCGATGACCCGCGACCTGCCACCCCTGAATGCTCTGCGTGCCTTTGAAGCTGCTGCCCGGCATCTCAGCTTTACCGTTGCTTCAGAGGAACTCCACGTCACGCAGGGGGCCGTCAGCCGGCATGTGAAAAACCTGGAGGAACGTCTGGGTGTCCAGTTGTTTCTGCGGCGCTCGCACGGGCTGGAACTGACTGATGCAGCACGGCGTTATCTTCCAGTTGTGCGCGACAGCTTCGATCGCCTGGCGGCTGCCACATCGGAACTGCGCCGCCCTCAGCTTGCGAGTGTGTTGACGGTTTCGGCCTCTCCGAACTTCGCTTCGAAATGGCTCATCCACAGACTGGGAGACTTTGCCCGCGATTTTCCGGACGTCGATCTTCGTGTGGCCGCCGAGCAGCAGCACATCGACCTCTCGACCTCTGATGTAGATATTGGCATTCGTCACGGCGAGGGGCAGTGGCGCGATCTTCATGTCACCAAGCTGGTGGGCGAACGTGTTTATCCCGTCATCAGTCCGGCTCTGCTGGCCAATGGCCCACCACTCGACACACCCGATGACCTGCGCCATCACACGCTGCTGCGCGATCTCAGCTCCAACGACTGGCCCGCCTGGCTGAAGGCTGCTGGTGCGATGGGTGTGGACGGAACCAAAGGGCCCTACTTCAACTTCACCAGCATGGCGCTGGACGCCGCGGTTGCCGGACAGGGTGTGGCACTTGCCCGCCGCGCACTTGCGACCCACGATGTTCTCTCGGGTCGTCTGGTGCCCTTGTTCGATACAGAGCTCACCTCGCAGCGCGGCTATTACGTGGTCTGCCTACCTTCACGCGCGGACGAACCCAAAGTCGTCAACTTCCGCGAATGGGTGCTTGCGCAGACGCGACATGACCGGGAAGCTCTGGCAGAGTTGCGGCAACAACTGAAACGCGAACGAGCAGGAGAGAGCCATGTCTGACAATCCCATCATGATCGTGACCGGCGGCAGCCGGGGTATCGGCTCAGCCATTGCACGCCTGGCGGGCGAGCGTGGCTATGACGTCTGTGTCAACTACACCGCGTCTGCCGACCGTGCCGAAGCCGTGGCTGAAGACATCCGCGCCCACGGTCAGCGTGCCCTTGCCGTCCAAGCCGATGTTTCCAAGCCTGAAGACATCGAACGCCTGTTTGCTGAGACAGATGCGGGCCTGGGTAAGGTCGACGTGCTGGTCAACAACGCCGCGATCTCGATCGAGGTTGCGGTTGCCGATGTCGAGGTCGATACGATCCGCAGCCAGATCGACACCAACCTCCTGGGCCCCATGCTGACCACACGCCAGGCGATCCAGCGCATGGCGACCAGCCGTGGTGGCAAGGGGGGCGTGGTCGTTAATATCTCCTCGATCTCGGCCCTCTATGGCGGCCTGCCGACCGACGTGGTTTACGCCGGGACCAAGGGCGGTCTCGACGCCTTCACCATCGGCATCGCCAAGGAAGTCGCACCCGACGGCATCCGTGTCTGCGGCATCCGTCCCGGCCTGATTCGCACCGAGATGTGGGACAACACCGTTGGTCAGGAAGGCATCGTTGCCATGGGCAAGCGCGGCGTCCCCTGGGGCCGCGTCGGAGAAGTCGAAGAAATCGCCAACGCTACGCTCTGGATGGCCTCGCCCGAAGCCAGCTATGTCACGGGCGCAATCCTGAATGTATCAGGCGGTCGCGAAACGTTTGTGCGCGGTGCGGGCTAACCCCTAATCCACGGTCGGCACAGGCGATGAATAGCCGGGGCCCGTGACGTTGTTGCACCAGGCCGGACCGAACTCGAGCGGCTCGATGGGGCAGGTGAAACGGAAACCCCAGACAAAATCAGTCTGGATGCTGCGGATCTGCAGGCTCTCAAAGTTGCCGCCCAGGCCCCATAGCTGGTTGATGCTGTAGAGCATGGGGTTGGGTATGCCGCTGGGGCTTTGGGGAATGCCGGCATTGCTCAATGAGTTTTCAAAGATGGCGTGGATCAGCAGGCCGTCTTCATTGACCGCCGCACGGGCATGACAGCTGATGCAGGATGCGGTGTTCACAAACCCTGCTTCCGTCACCGAGTTGCCCAGACGTGTGTCATGGCCTTCTGCAGTGACCCAGTCGGTTTGCGTGCCTTTCAGGCGATAGGAACGCCAGGCGGTATCTTGCTGGGTCGGGTGGCCCGATGCATTTACATCACTTGCCGTGCCGATATCGAAGGTATCGAGAATGGTGGTGAGTTCGGGGGTCATCTGATCGACGCCAAGATAGCTTTGGGCCAGGTCGAAGGCCTCCAGAGATAACCCGTCGATGGTCGTGAGTTTGTTGGGCGGCGTGTAGTTCCTCGCAACGGGTGGCAGGCCTGCAGAAACCGATCCGTCCACGGTGATGGTCTGCGTGGTTTCAAAGCCGAAACTGTCGTTGCAGCCAATCCAGTCACAACGCCCCTGATTGGCGACATGCTCGAAGGTGGTCCAGAACCAGTTGGGCGTGTCCTTTGATGAGATATGGAACGAGACCGCGATATAGGGCACTGGCTCGTCCTCTTCGTCACCAGACTGCGGCACCAGGTTCATGGTGATGAAGGGGTTCTGCGTATCGTTGGGATCGATGCCATAGGTCGGCGCCTCGCTGACTGCGATCCAGTTGATCTTGACCATGACCGAGCTGATCGGAAAGACGATGCTGGTGATCGGTGGCGGCGCAGCGTGACTTGCTGCGGGGTCAATCAGTTCGCTTTGATAGGGGGCGTAGGCTTCCACGGCGCGAGCGTTGCGCTCAAACACCGCCGCCAGGCCGTCGGTGAAGTAGAGCTCGTTATCAAATAGGTACTGCGCCATGACTTCGTTGCGATAGATCAGCTCATCCTGAATATCACCGATCACAGCAGCACGCAGGGCATCGGGCACATCGTCCCATGTTGCGTCGTCAGTGCTTGTGGCATTGGCCAGGGTCACGCTATGTGCCTTGCTGGACGCCTGGAGCTGATGGCTGGGAAGCCCCTCGGTATCACCGGGAAACACAGGGCAGTGTTCGGGCGAGCCATCGTGAGAGGAGCCAAGCTCCTGGCAGCAATTCTCTGTAATCGCGTCGGGGCCGCAGCGAGGCCAGGGGTCGTTGGGCCAGATCTGGCGATCGGTTGACCAGTTTTCCCAGAACCCTTCGCTTACCGCGCGCACGAAAAGTGACCAGGCAAAGGCATCCGGGCAAGTCATGGCGGGGTTGGTGACAACGTCACCAAAGTCGATCCGGCCATCGCGCACCGTCACATTGCATTCGGCGGCGTCGCGCACATCGGCAAGATAGTGCATGGCGTAGTCGATGGAATCTGGAGGTGAAGTGCCTTCTTCAATCGTCTGGGCGCGGAGGCCCGAGGCGCTCATGATCAAAAAGGCCAGTGCTGCAAAGGTTGCTAATTGCCGTGTGTACTTCATCGCCATTCCCAGGTTGAATTCAGTGTTCGACTATTGCGGCTTTTCCAACTTTCAACAAACCTGCTGATCCGTGAGTGCGAAACAACAGGGACCGAATACGGGCCAGCTCTAACGACCCTTGAACACCGGCTTGCGTTTCTCTGCGAAGGAGCGTGGGCCTTCCTTGGCGTCTTCGCTGTTGAGCATGCGGGTGTAGATCGGCAGCGCGCCGCCCCGGTTATCATCGCCCCGCAACGCCTTGAAGCAGTCGGGGATCGACATGTGCATGGTATGGCGCACGGCTTCCTTGCTGGCCTGGAGGGCAAGCGGGCCGCCTTCGGCCAGGTGATCGGCGGTTTCGCGTGCGCGTTCCATCAGCTTTTCAGGCTCGACGATTTCGTTGATCAGGCCCCATTTCAGGGCTTCCTCGGCATCCATGCGCCGTCCGGTGAGCAGAATGTCCATGGCGATGGAATGGGGCAGGCGGCGCGGCAGGATCTGGATTGCGCCAGCATCGGCGATGAAACCCATATGCACGTCTGGGATGAAGAATTTGGCATGGGGCACGGCATACTGGATGTCGCAGGCCAGCGCGATTTCCCAGCCTCCGCCCACGGCATAACCGTTGATCGCCGCGATCACCGGTTTGTAGAGATCCCACATCTCGGTGATGCCTGCAAAGCCACCGTCGTTCTTGTAGTCGGCGCTGTCGCTGTCTGCCTCGCCGCTGTCGATCGCGTTGGACTCGGCAGCACCTTCCTTGAGATCCCAGCCTGGTGAAAAGAACTTCTCGCCTGCGCCCGTGATGATGCCGACCAGAAGGTCGGGATCATCGCGCAGGGTGGCGAAGGCTTTCGATAGGCCTGCTGTTGCCTCGCGACCGATGGCGTTGGCGGGAGGGTTGTCGAGCGTGATTTCCAGGACCTTGCCCCGGCGCTGCGTGTGGACGACGTTGCTCATGGTGTTGTTCCTCAGGCTTTTCTGATCAGGGCATCGACCGCCACCACGCCCTGGCCCTCGGGGAGGACAAATAGCGGGTTGATGTCGAGTTCGGTTAGGGTGTCTCGGTTTTCCTGCGCATAACGTGCAACGGCCATGATAGCCTCTACAAGAGCGTCGATATCGCCTTTGGGGCCGCCGCGAAAACCATCCAGCAGTTTGGCAATCTTCAATCCCGGAATTGCGGCACGCACATCGTCTTCATGGACGGGCAACAGCAGGCATGTAGTATCCTGATAAAGCTCTACCAGAATACCGCCGGCTCCGATCACCAGAACGGGCCCGAAAACATCGGAGCGGGTCACGCCGATGATCAGCTCGGCCACCGGTTTGGGTGCCATGGGTTCAATCAGGAAGCGGTCGATGTTCAGGCGATCAGCCATGACCCGGGCTGCGCTTCCGACCTCTTCGGCGTTGCTGAGGTCGAGCGCGACACCGCCTACATCGGTTTTGTGCAGGATGGTGTCAGACAGCACTTTAAGCACAATGGGAAAGCCGATCTCTTCGGCCGCCGCCCGTATTGAACTGGTATCGACGACTCTGCCGTCTGGAACCGGCAGACCATAGGCCTTCAGAGCCTGTTTTCCCTGCCATTCATCCATCGTTACTACAGTGCCACTAAGCGGGCTTGCCTCTGCGATCAGAAGGTCTTTATGGGTATGGCGTGCCAGGATCGCTGCGCGGCGTTCGCCAAAGGTGCAGGTCTTGCCAATTGCGCTCACGGCATCACGCAATCCCTGGAGCATGGCCATGCCGCTCGCCTGCAGCAGGTCGCGGTCTTCCTGATTGGAGTTTTCAGTGAGATGGCAGGCATGTGCCATAGGAACCCCGGCGGCCAGACCAGCGTCGCGGGCAGCCTCGATGGTTTCACGTGCTCCAATCGGCACCGCTGCGTCCTGGCGGCCCTCGAAGACCGCAAACCCAAGATCGACGTCACCCTCTAGCGCCTTGGTGAAAAGCGGAAGCAGGACGTCGTACCTGGCCCAGTTCGTGGTGTTGAAATCCAACGGGTTCGAGATGCTGGTGTAGAGCTGCATATGCTCTTTCATGCTCTCGCGCTGGGCAGTTGTGGGTTGCGGCAGTTCCAGGCCGTGGGTTGCAGCAAGGTCGGCAATCATCTCGTTGTCGCCGCCTGAGCAGGTGAAGCTCACGATCCGGCGCCCCTTCGGGATGCCCGTGTAGGTAATGAGCTTGGCCGTCTCCAACAGCTCCACAGGGGTTTCCACACGGATGATACCCAGCCGGTCGAACAGCGCCTGATAATGTTCGTCGTTGCCGGCAAGGGACGCTGTGTGGCTCATGGCCATCGTTGCGCCAAGAGGTGAAGTGCCCGATTTTACAGCGATGATCGGCTTGCCGGCCTTAAGGGCGCGCAGGGCAACCTCACTGAAGCGGGAGACGTCGCGCAGGCCTTCGATGAACAGGGCAAAACAGGTGATCTCAGGCTTGTCGATCAGGACATCGATGTAGTCGGCCATATCCAGGACCGTCTGGTTGCCGCAGGAAATGACATAGGCCAGGGGGGCAGACCGCGTGTTGCGGGTGACCGCTTCGCACAGGCTTCCGCTTTGCCCGATGAAGGCACAGCCGCGATCAACCCTGTGTCCGCCGCCCGACATCGCAAGCAACTTGACGCCGTGGAGGTAGTTCTCGATGCCGTAGCAGTTGGGCCCGACCAATGCGAGATCGCCCGCGCACGCCTTCAGCGCCTCTTCCAAAGCCGGACCATCGCCGCCGATTTCAGAATATCCAGCGGCATAACAGATCACGCCACCAACGCCTGCGGCATCGAGCGCGGGCAAGGTTGCATTGGTCACCATGCGGTTGACGCCCATGAAGACGGCATCGGGGCTGCCGGGCAGCGCTTCGATGGATCGATGACACGGCAACCCCGCGATCGTGTCGAGTTTGGGGTTTACGATCCAGATGTCGCCTTCGTAACCGGCATTCCGGTTGGCCTTGATGGTTTGCTCGAGGAACGAACCGCCGATGTAGCAGACGCTTTTGGGGTTCAGCAGGCGTTCCAGATTTTCCCGGCGGCGCGGGTGTCAGCATGGCGGGCGCAGGTCTTGCGGATCAGGGCATCGACGGCCATCACGCCCTGGCCCTCGGGAAGGACAAAGAGCGGATTGACGTCGAGTTCGGACAGGGATTCGCGGTTAGCCTCGGCATAACGCGCGACCGCCATCACAGCGGCAACCAACGCATCCTTGTCCCCCTTCGGACCGCCTCGGAAGCCATCCAGCAGCTTGGCAATTTTCAGGCGTTCGATGGCCTCGCGCACGTCGTCCTCGTGGAGCGGCAGCAACAGGCTCACCGCGTCCTTGTAGAGTTCGACCAGAACACCGCCGGCGCCAACCACAAGCACGGGACCGAAATCATCCGTGCGGGTGATGCCCACGATCATCTCTGCGACGGGCTTGGGTGCCATGGGCTCGACCAGAACATCTGTGACACCCAGCCGAGCGGCCATGTCTTTTGCGGCGGCAGCGACTTCTTCAGGCGTCTTCAGGTTGAGCGCGACACCGCCAACATCGGTTTTGTGCAGGATGGTTTGCGAAAGCACCTTCAGCGCCACGGGAAAGCCGATCTCCTCAGCAGCACCTGCGGCATTGGCGACCGAAACAGGGCGCCCGTCGGGGACGGGCAGGCCATAAGCTTTCAACGCCTGCTTGCCGTTCCATTCGTTCATGGCGCTGATGTCACCGCCCAGCGTTCCGGCTGGAAGCAAGGTGAGGTCGTCGCGAGATTCCCGTGCCATCAGGTTCTTGCGGCGTTCACCAAACAGGCATGTGCGCGCTACCGCCAGAACGCCTTCCCGAATGCCCTGGAGTGCCGCAACACCGCCGTCATGCATCATCTTGCGTTGTGCAACATTGGAGTTTTCCGGCATCACACAGGTCATCGCGCTGGGGGTGTCCGGTTGCCTTGGCTGAGTCGCGCAAAGCTTCCATAACAGCGCTGGTGCCCCAGTCGGGTGCGCCAGTGCGCCCGCTGTCGACCACCAGCAGTCCGGCATCGGCGCCTTCCAGCATGATCGGAAAGATCTGCGAGAGGACGTCGTAGTTGCCCCAATTGGTCGTGTTGTAGTCCAGCGGGTTGGTGATGTTGGCAAAGACCTGCATGTGCGGGCGCAGCGCGTCGTACTGGGCCTGTCGTCGGCTGCGGCAGCTCGACGCCCAGCGGCTCGAGCAGGTCGGCGACACGTTTCGTTGTCGCCGCCAGAGCAGGTGAAGACCGAGCCAGCTTGCGACCCTGGGGCACGCCTGTGCAGGTGATGTACTTGGCCGTCTCCAGCAGGTCGACCGGCGTTGTGACACGGATGATGCCCAGCCTGTCAAAGAGCGCCTGGTAGAGTTCGTCGTCTCCTGCAAGGGAAGCGGTGTGGCTCATGGCCATCTTTGCGCCCAGCGCCGAAACGCCCGACTTCATGGCGATGATCGGCTTGCCGGCTTCCAGTGCACGCAGGGCGACTTCGCTGAACCGCGCAAGATCGGGAATTCCTTCGACAAACAGGGCAAAACACGTGATGGCCGGGTCATCGACCAGCACATCGATGTAGTCGGAGATGTCGAGAACGCTCTGGTTGCCGCAAGAGATGACATAGGCCAGAGGCGCCGAGCGGTCGTTGTTGGCGATGTTGATGCAAAGGTTGCCGCTTTGGGCAATGAAGGCGCAGCCGCGGTCGAGACGTTCGCCACCCGTCGGCATGGCAAGCAAGGGCACGCCGTGAAGATAGTTGATGACGCCGTAACAGTTGGGCCCCACCACCGCGAGGTCGCCAGCGGCATTCTTCAGGTCTGCTTCGAGATCGTGGCCGATGCCTCCGACCTCTGAATACCCCGCCGCATAACAGATGGCGCCGCCGGCACCCATGTCGCGAAGCCCGGGGATCAGGCCGTTGGTCATCTCACGGTTGACCGCAACAAAGACCGCGTCCGGTACACCCGGAAGATCGTCAAGGGTGTCGAAACAGGGATGATCGGCCAGTGTGTCGAGCTTGGGGTTTACCACCCAGACATCACCATCGAACCCCATGGCACGGTTGGATCGCAGGGTGTTTTCGAGAAACGATCCGCCGATATAGCAGACACTTCTGGGGTTCAATGCGCGCTCAAGGTTGCGCCGCCGCTTGTCTGTGAGCATGGAAGATGCCCTTGTGTTGTCGATGTCTCGTGTTGTTGGTTCGCTCGCTTATGCGTGCTGTTCGTGTGGGCGTAGCAGGTCGCGGCTGATGATGTGGCGCTGGATCTCGCTGGTGCCCTCCCAGATACGGTGTACTCGGGCGTCACGCCAGTAGCGCTGGATAGGCAGTTCCATCATCAGGCCCATGCCGCCGAAGATCTGGACCGCATGATCCGTCGCACGTCCCAGCACCTCGCTCGCAAACAGTTTGCAGGTACTGGTATCCAGGCGCGTGCAGGTCCCCTGATCGAGTTTCCAGGCAGCGCTCAGCGTTATCAGTTCGGCAGCGCGCAGTTCGGTGGCAACATCGGCGATCTTGAAGCTGACACCCTGGAATCGACTGATGGTCTGACCGAATGCCTCGCGGGTAGCAGCCCACTCGTTGGTCATGGCAGCCACGCGGCGTGTCTGACCGACACAATGTGCGGCCATCGCGATGCGTCCGGCATAGAGCCAATCGTTAGCGAGATCGAAACCCTGGCCTTCCTCGCCCAGGATCTGGCTTTCGTGAACCCGAACGTTGTCCAGGGTGAGGTCGGTCGGGTTGTAGCCGCGTGTGCAGACGGCTTCCATCTTGCGCACATCGAACCCCGGCGTGCCCTTGTCGACTAGAAAACTGGTGATGCGCTTTTGTTTGCCGCGCGGTGTTTCATCCTCGCCGGTGACACACATCACGATGAAGAAATCGGCGAGGTCGCCTTCGCTGATGAAATGTTTTCGCCCGTTGATGATCCAGTCTTCGCCATCCTTGACTGCGCGAGTCTGGATGTTGCGCGCGTCCGAACCGGCATTGGGTTCGGTCAGCGCGAATGCTTCGGCCCGCTCACCCCGGAGCGCGGGATTGAGGTAGCGCTCGATCTGTTCGCCCCGGCATTTCGTCAGGATGTAGGTCGGACCGCTAGTGCAAACGGAAAGACCGGATGATACCTGTGAGAATTCGATGGTCAGCAGAGTTTGGGTGACGTGATCGAGGCCCAAACCGCCCCATGCTTCAGGTAGATGGCGCAAATAGATTCCAGCGTCGATCGCCTTCCTGCGTATCTCCTTTTCTAGTTCGGGCGGCACAGCACCCAACGCTTCGATTTTTTCTTCGTGGGGTCGTAGCTCCTTCTCGATGAAGGCACGAACGGAATCGATAAGCATGATCTGCTCGTCGGTCGGCGTGAAATCGAGCATTACGAAGTCTCCAAAGGACGCAGGACGGAGCGGGAGATGATGTGACGCTGAATCTCGCTGGTGCCTTCCCATATCCGCTCGATCCGGGCATCGCGCCACAATCGACCGACGGGATAGTCGCTCATCATGCCCATGCCGCCATGGATCTGGATCGCCTCGTCGGCCACCCGCCCCAACATTTCGCTGGCATAGAGTTTGGCCATCGCAGCATCGGCATCGCCCAGGGTTCCCTGATCCAGCCGCCAGGCAGCATCGTAGGTCAGCCACTCGGCCGCCTGAAGTTCGGTTTCCATATCGGCGAGCTTGAAGCTCACGCCCTGGAAACGGCCGATGGTCTGGCCGAACTGTTCTCGGTTGGCAGCCCAGTCCAGGCTGAACTCCAGTGCGCGCCGGGCCTTGCCACAGCAGTTGGCCGCCACCATCACGCGCCCTGGTACGAGCCATTCGCCCGCGACGTCGAAACCCTTGCCTTCTTCACCAAGAATTTGGGAGGCGGGCACGCGGCAATCGTCGAAATAGAGATTGTTGACGTTGTGGCCTGGATTGCCGATCGGCTTCGATCCCGGCTCAATCGTGAAGCCCTTGGTATCTTTGTCGACCAGAAAGGCGGTGATTCGGCTGCGTTTGCCCTTTGGTGTCTCGTTCTCTCCGGTCACGGCAAAGACAATGGCGAAATCAGCTCGGTCCGCATTCGAGATGAAGTGTTTTTGGCCATTGATGATCCAGTCGCTTCCATCCTGATGGGCACGTGTCTTAATTCCCATGGCGTCAGAGCCTGCGCCAGGTTCGGTCAAGGCGAAGCAGTCGAGCTTTTCGCCTCTTACGACCGGATCAAGATAGGCCGCCCTCTGCTCGTTGGTGCATGCGCAAAGAACAAGACTGCCGCCCATGATGCAGGAAATGAGGCCCCAGGTGGTGACACCCAGTTCCTGGGACATCAGGGCATAGGTAATGTTGTCAATTCCGCCGCCGCCGACCTCTTCAGGAAAATGTGCGTTCCAGAAACCCAGCGCGATCGCCTTCTTACGGATCGCCTGTTCAATGTCGGGAGCGACGTCGCCCGCGGCATAGACCGCATCTTCATGGGGGTAGACCTCAGCGCGGATGAAGGCGCGCAGACTGTCGCGCACCATGGTCTGTTCCTGGGTGAAGCCGAAATCATAGGCCATGTGTCTTGTCCTAGTAGCCCTTGAATACAGGTTCGCGGCGCTCGACTGCGGCGGCAAGTGCTTCCTTGTAGTCGTCGGTCTTGCAGCAAATCGCCTCGGCCCTTTGTTCTTCGACCAGTTCGGACATGTTGGGCCTTCAAGAATCAGATAAGGCAGGAACCTAGCATCCCCGGGCAGAGTATCTGCAAGTGTGATGTGTGTTTGACATTCACGTGTCACCGTCGAGACAGCGCCGCATGACCGCCCGGCCATGGGCCGCCCCAGAACCGACTTGGCTGCCAACCTGGCTCAGACCCCTGCGAGGTGAAGATGCAGTTTGCGCTGATGCGCATGTTCCCGATGCTCGAAGAGATAGATGCCCTGCCAGGTTCCCAGCGCCAGCTCGCCCTCTAGGAGGGGTATGGAAAGGTGTGTTTGTGTCAATGCTGCTCGAATATGCGCGGGCATATCGTCGGGCCCCTCCTGCGCATGGTGATAATGTGATGCCTGAGGTGCCAGCCGTGCGAAGCAGCTCTGCAGGTCGAGAAGAACATCTGGATCTGCATTCTCCTGGATCAGTAGCGAAGCCGATGTGTGTGGCAGAAACAGCGTGAGAAGGCCTGTCGTCATCGATTGGTGATGGCACCATTCTTCGACGTGACTCGTGAGTTCATGCAGGCCGGGTCCGAATTCGGGAAGATGTAGCACTGTTGTTACAAGGTCGCTCATGTCACCGCTCGTGTTGCTGACCCTGTCCCAACATGGATCACAATTTGATCCTCACAAAACAAATGCTGCAGCCAGATGTCAAATTGACAGCGCTTTTGCCGCAATGAGTAGGCGTTCCGAAAGTCTTGTGTCACCATGCAATTGGGATCACGTGGAGCGGGCCTAACCCGTACTGAGACTTATGCGCTTGTTTGTATTTCTTGCGCTGGTTAGTGCTGCTGTGTTTGGTGGGGGTTACTACGCCCTGACCGCAGTCGGCCTTATCGGCAACGAATGCCCGGCGGTGTCACGGTCTGCGAACCAGATCGTGATCGAAAACCGTCTACCTATTGCGTTGCGTGTACGGTTGCACGACACCACCACGGAAGACATCCGTGTTGAAGCTCAACAGTGCATTCTGGTCGATATCAATCGCCTCAAGATCAGTGTCGAGACGTGGAGTTTCGACAGCGGCGCCATTCCAAACTGTGTGGTAAATCTTCTGCCGGCCCAGCGCCTGTCGCTCTACGAACGCTCGGGCCTGGTTTACTGTGATGTCGGGCGTGCTGACCTGACCGGCTAGAGCTATTGAAGATGCCCCAGTCTGAGACTGCCCTAACGGCGAGACATGCGTGCGAGGCCGCGGTCCACTTGATTGCGGATCGCCAGTCTGGCGGAGATTCCTGACATGCGCGGCACCTGGACATACTTGCCCTGCTTTTCGCTGGGTACGGCGGCGCTCCGGGTCATGCGGTAAAGGGCGAAAGTGGCCAGTGCCGCCATCACGGCAGATGGAAACCAGAAATAGCCTGACGGACCCAGTAGCTGCATGGCGGCACCGGCAGCAGCCGGACCGGCCATGCCCCCGATGCCATTGGCAAGCAGGAGGCCACTTGAAGCTGCGACCATCTGACTGGGTTTGAGATGATCGTTGGTATGGGCAACCGACAGCGAATAGATCGGTATGGCCAGGCCACCAACCATGGCGACTGCGATCATCTGCAGGGTCGGATTCTCGGCTCCGATAGTCGCGGCGCCAGCGGCGCAAATTGCTCCTGCGATGGTAACGCCCGTCAGAACCAGCCTGCGATCAAACCGGTCGCTTAGGCGTCCGATGGGCCATTGCAGGATCGCACCGCCGACAATCGAGGCTGATGCAAACAGCGAAATGTTCTCCAGCGGCATGCCGATGGACCCGGCATAGACCGATGCAAGCCAGACCAATGCACCTGACGTTGCACCATTGGTCAGACAACCTGCGATGCCCAAGGGCGAGATTTTTGCCAGCTCCCGCAAGCTCAGGCGTTCCTGTTCCTCGAACTTGGGCGCGGAATAGGTGGTCAGTGAGACAGGAACCATCGCCAGCGAGACCATAACCGATGCTGCGATAAAGAGTTCGAAGCCCGATGGGTTGCCGATGTTGAGCAGCAGAGGCCCCGCCGCCATCGAACCGGTCATCACGATCATGTAGACAGACAGCAACTGGCCGCGGGTTTCATTTGTCGAACGATCGTTGAGCCAGCTTTCGGCAACAATAAACAGGCCGATATAACAGAAGCCCGTCATGGCGCGCAGGCCGGTCCAGACCAGCGGATCGACAAAGACCGAATGGACCAACGCGACAGCCGAAGCAACTGAAGCCAGAACAGCAAACACGCGGATGTGGCCGACGCTTTTGACCAGCCGCGGGACGACGACGAAACCCAGCAGGAAGCCCGCGAAGTAGCTCGACATGACAACACCGGTCATCAGGGCCGAGAACCCGTCTTCGGCAGCGCGCACACCCAGCAGCGAACCTTGTAGGCCGCTGCCGGCCATCAGCAACGAGATGCCCACCAGCAGGGCCCAGACAGAAGAGACGGCAGCAGGCATGGCGGGGGATCCCGTTGGAGCGGATCAAGTTTGATCGGCTCGAGAACAAGCGGGCGCGTATGCAGTAAATTGCTCAGTCACGCCATCGAATCATGAACGAAAACCCATGCGCAAAAAGCATGGGGGCATGCGCATTTCGGATGGCCCGATTCTGCGCTCCTGTCAGATTCCAACAATAGTATCGCCACCATTGGGGCTGATGCATTGCCCGGTGATAAAACTTGCTTTCTCCGAAGCAAGATAGACGACTGCATGGCACATCTCTTCGGGTTGTGCCCAACGGCCCATGGGGATCAGCTTTGCACGGTCGTCGATGTAATCTTGGCCCTTGATGATCGTCATGTCGGTCAGCACGCATCCCGGCGCCACCGCATTCACGCGGATGTTCCAGGGTGCGAATTCCTTGGCCCAAGCCTTGGTCAGTCCCAGCAGAGCAGCCTTGGCACCGCAATACTGCGAATCGCTGTCATGGCCGGTCATGCCCCAGATGGACGAGATGTTGACGATGGCACCCGATTTGCGCGCCTTCATGCCGGGCACGACGGCCTGGGTCGCGAAGAACGAGCCCTTCACATGCACATCCATGGTGCGCTCGAAGGTCTCTTCGCTGACCTCTTCCAACTTGCCGCCCAGCCCGATACCGGCATTGTTTACCAACACGTCGATGCGCCCGAAATGTGCTTCGGCCTGGCTGATCTTTGCCTGTGTATCGGCAACGTCGGAGATATCGCTTGCAATCGTGAAGACCTCTGCGCCCTTGGCCTTCACTTGGTCGGTGGCGTTACTGGCAAGCTCGGCATCGATATCGTGAATCACGATGGAGGCACCCTGTTCGGCCATCAGCAGAGCATCCACCAGCCCCATGCCACGCCCTGATCCGGTTATCAGCACGACTTTGCTTTCGAAATCCTTGCTCATGGTTCTCTCCTCATCGCAGGAAGTAGGTGCGGCCAAGGGCCACGTGTCTGACCGGTTCGGTCGTTGCCAGTACGCCGTCCGCAAAGACCTCGAAGGTCTGGGGGTCGACGCGGATATCCGGCAGGGTGTCGTTGCGCACCATGTCGGTCTTGGAAAGCGTGCGCGTGCCCCCAACCGGAAGCATCGGTTTGGAAACATTCCAGCGCCCGGCCATATCGGCGTCAAACGCGCTGGGATGGACAAAAAATGCAGAAAGCGTATCGGGTGCGCTGCCGCAGGCAGGCCAGCTTTCACGATAGATGTTGGGTTCAGTCAACGACAGTGAACCTGATGCATCTCCCTGAGGACTCCAGATCTGCGCACCGCCTTTGAGCACCTGGCTGGCTTTCACGCCGAAGAATTTCGGGTTCCACAACACGATATCGGCCATCTTCCCAACTTCCAGGCTGCCGACATGGTCTGAAATGCCGAATGTGATGGCAGGATTGATCGTGTATTTGGCGAGGTAGCGCAGGATGCGCGCGTTATCGGCATTGTCGAACGGCTCTCCGTCAAGTGCGCCGCGTTCGTCCTTCATCTTTGACGCCAGACGCCACATCCCGGCAATCACATCCATGACGCGGCCCATGCCCTCGGCATCGGACCCGGCCATGGAGATAGCGCCCAGATCATGCAACACGTCCTCGGCCGCCATGGATTGATGCCGCAACCTGCTTTCGGCGAACGCCACATCCTCGGGGATATCGCCGCGCAGGGTGTGGCAAAGCATCATCATGTCCATGTGCTCCTCGAACGCGTTCAGCGTGAACGGGTTGGTCGGTGTCGTGGAACTGGGCAGGCAATGGGCCTCGCCATTGCAGCGGATGATGTCGGGTGCATGGCCGCCGCCGGCACCTTCGGTGTGGTACATGTGGATCGCGCGCCCGGCGATTGCTTCCATGGTCGATTCATAGAACCCGGCTTCGTTCATGGAATCGGTGTGAAGCTGGACCTGGAAGTCATACTCGTCGGCAACGGCAAGGCAGGTGTCGATGACCGCAGGCATCGCGCCCAGGTCTTCATGGATCTTCACGCCGATCACGCCAGAGGAAAGCTGTTCGATAATGGTTTCTGGCGTACTGGCACCGCCACGGCTGAACAGACCGAAGTTGAGCGGGAAGGCTTCCAGCGCTTTGAGCATCTTGGCATTGGCCCAGTCGCCACCGCTGTCGATGGACCAGCAGCCGGGATAGCCGCCGCCGATGATCGTGGTCAGGCCCGAAGAAAGCGCATGACGCAATTCCGCAGGTTGGCCGTAATGGCTGTGCACATCGATACCACCCGGCGTGGCGATCAGGCCCTGGCCGCTGAAATGTTTGGTGCCGGGACCAACCACCATGCCCGGCGTCACACCCGCCATGACGGCGGGGTTGCCCGCCTTGCCGATAGCAGCAATACGGCCGTTCCTGATTCCGATGTCGCCTTTGATGATGCCCTGCACCGGACACATGATGACGACGTTGAAGATGGCCACTTCCAGCGCACCATCGGCCAGGGTCTTGCAACCGTCGATGCCATTGCCGTCGCGCAGGCTCTTGCCCACGCCGGTGATGCCTTCTTCGCCATAGGTTTCGTGATCGTGTTCGATGCGCGCCAGCAGGCTGGTATCACCCAGACGAATGCGGTCCCCGGTGGTGGGACCATACATTTCGGCATAACGCGCGCGGCTCATGGTGCTCATGGCTCAGGCTCCCTTGAAACCGCGAGCGCGTGCCCGCTCCAGTGCGGCAGCCTTCACTGCGGGGTCATGAATCGAGCCTTCCGTAAGACGGTTGAGTCCGGTGATATCTCCCGTGCCCGCAATCTCGGTCAGGGCAACTTCGTTGTGTTCACCAGGGTCGAACCGTGCCGTAGCGCCGGCGGGCAGGTCCAGCCGTTTGCCGAACGCGGCTTCCCGGTCGAACTCCAGCTCCCGATTTGCTTCAAAGAAATGGAAGTGACTTGCAACGTGGACGGCACGATCGCCGGTGTTGAGTACGCGAATGCGCGATTTTGCGCCTGCTGCATTCAGCTCGATCTCGCCCTCGGCCACCAGGATTTCGCCCGGTGCAGGGCGGTCGGGCACGGGTTCCTTGCCTGGCCTCACCGGCTGCCAGATCGTGATGGTCTTGGCGCCGTCCTCAAACATCGCTTCGACCGACAAAAGGCCCAGCATCCCGGTAACATCGGGCATCACGTCGTCTGATGTCAGGATGGTTGACCCAAAGGCCATGACGTCGGCCAGCGATTGGCCGTCCCGCGCAGCTTCCAGCATTTCGTCACACAACAAGGCCTGCGCCTCGGGAAGGTTAAGCTTCACACCACGTGCGCGACGCTTGCGCGCGAGCTCGGCAGCAGTGTGGAGCGTCAGGCGCTCAAGTTCCGTGGGGGTCAACATCATGGCAGACGCTCCGGCTGATCTCGTGACGACACTCTAACCACCTGTGCCTTTCAGCCAAGCGCCGTCCGATCTAAAGTCAGGGTGAGACATAAGGGGAGATCGGCTGATGAACATGACAGTTGGCGCAAAGGGCAAGGCAGCGCGCGAGAAACTGGAGGCGATGACACCCAAGTCCCGGGAACTCCACGAACGGAGTGGTGATCTGCTTCCGGTCGAGGTTGTGCCGACATTCGAGATGCCGACACCGCTCTCCATTCATTCTGCCGAAGGCGCGCATGTGACCGATGTCGACGGCAACGAATACATCGACCTCACCATGGGCGCTGGACCGCATGTGCTTGGGCACCGCCCGAAGATGGTTGAAGACGCCATGCATGAGCAACTTGGCAAGGCTTGGCACCTGGTGCTCAAAAACGACCGTCAGCTGGAACTGGCCGAACTCATTCGTGAGGCCGTACCGGCTGCCGAGCGCACGGTGTTCTGCAATTCCGGCACAGAAGCCACGATGTACGGCATGCGCGTTGCCCGCGCCTTTACCGGTAAGGAAAAGGTCGCCGTGTTCGATGGCTGCTACCACGGCGCCCATGACTACGCGCTGATCAAGGCAGACCCTGGGAGCCCTCGAAGCGCACCGACCGGCACGGTCTGGGGTTCGGGTGTGCCGTCGACCATTCGCGACGATACGATGGTGGTGTTGCCCTATGACGATCCCGCGGCCTTTGATCTGATCCGCAAACACCGCGATGAGCTGGCCGTTGTTCTGGTCCAGCCGGTGCAGAACTCCGTGCCGCGCGACGATGTCGGGCAGTTCCTCAAGGAGCTTGCCGAGGTCTGCAAGGAATGCGGCGTCCTCACCCTGCTGGATGAAGTCGTCACCGGATTCCGCCTGGCCTGGGGCGGTGGTTGCGAATATTTTGGGATCGAGGGCGATCTCATGACCTTCGGCAAGGCTCTGGCCGGCGGTATGCCCGTCGGTGCACTTTCTGGACGTGCGGAAGTCATGGCGCCCTTGGGCAAGCCCTGGGGTGATCCCGATGGCGTGTTTCTTGGCGGCACCTTCTCGGGCAATCCGCTCACCATGGCGGCTGGTGTGGCTGCGCTGACGCACATGCGTGACAACAAGGATACAATCTATCCCTATCTCAACGAGCAGGGTGATCGCCTGGCCAAGCGGGTCAACGCGTTCTGCGAGGAACGCCAGATGGGTGCCCAGCTCATGAACGCCGGCTCCATCCTCTACATGCACTTCAAACGCGGCATCGAGACATCACGCGATCTGGCCGACGAGAACCACGATGCCGAGCGGGAGTTCTATGTCCACCTGATGGCCAAGGGCGTCATCGTGCCCGGCATCCATCTCTTCTTTCTGTCGACCGCGCATACGCCAGAAGACGTCGATGCCGTGGCAGACGCCTTCTGTGCTTCACTGCAGGACGTACGCGAAGACGGTCTGATCTGAGATCAGGGCGCGGCTTGTGGAGCGACAAGCCAAGTATTTCTAGCCATGAAACCCAGACGTCTTCCTTCTGGTCTGGAGTGACTCTGGTTGAATATTCTTAAGGCGGCTATCGTTTTGTGTGTAGGTCAATCAAAGCCGCTGAAGTCGGGTTTGCGTTTTTCCAGGAAGGCGTTGAAGGCCTCTTGCGCCTCTGGTGACTTGACCATCTCGAAGAACGCAGTGCCTTCCTCTGCGATCGTTCCGGCAAGGTCACCGTAACCGGCACGCACACGGGCCTTGGTGGCACGCAGTGCACTTGACGGTTTCTGGGCCATGCGCCGTGCGATGGAAAGGCTTTCTGCCTCCAGGTCTTTGGCGGCGAAAACCCGGTTCACCATACCTGCCTGTTGTGCCGTGGTGGCGTCGAACCGGTCGCCCAGCAGGAACAGCTCCATTGCCTTCTGATGCCCGGCGATACGCGGCAACAGCACAGTTGATCCTGCTTCAGGGAAGACGCCAAGATTGGCAAACGGAAAGCAGAAGCTGGCCTGATCGCTGGCATGGACCATGTCGCAATGGAGCAGCATGGTTGCCCCCACGCCGATTGCCATGCCGTTCACCGCCGCCATCAGGGGTGTGTCGATCATGGCCAGAGCCTCGAGAAACAGGTGCGCCTTGGGTTTCTCGCCAGCCTTGCGTGAGCCATCCACGAAGGTGTTGACGTCGTTTCCGCTGGTGAACGCATCGCCGCTGCCGGTGATCCAGATGACCCGAGCGCTGCGTTCGCGGTCGGTATCCATCATGGCCTTCGCCAGGGCGCCGTACATCTCGGGTGTTAGCGCGTTTTTCTTGTCGGGGCGGTTGAGCCTGATTTCCAGAACGCCCTCGTTTAGCGCGGTTAGCACATGATCGGTCATGCTGAACCTCCGGTCAGATTGGGTTGGGTCATCAGGCCGGTATAGACGCCAAGGCCACGTTTCTTGATCTGGCCGCCAATGATGACCTTTTGGATTTCGCTGGTGCCTTCCACGATGCGCTCGGCACGTACGCTGGTGTAGTGACGCGCCACCGGGTTATCCATCATGAAGCCGTGGCCGCTCTGGATCTGCAGCGATTGGTCGCAGATACGCCAGGCCATTTCCGTGCAGAACAGCTTGACGGCACTCATGCGGGCATGGGCGGCTTTCCGATCCAGGCCGTTGTCGTATTCGCTGGCACAGCGATAAAGCAGGGCCTTGGCGGCCATGATTTCCACGGCCATCTCGGCAAGCTTCCATTCGATGCCCTGATAGTCCTGGATCTTGCGCCCGAATGCTTCGCGTTCTGCCGCCCAGTCAGCTGCGATTTCGGCGCAGCGAATGGCAACACCGACACAGCGCGCGGCGATGTTGGCGCGCTGTTCGACAAACCAGTCCTTGGTGAGCTCGAAACCCTGACCGATGCCGCCCAGAATCTTCGACTCATGGACCCGCAGGTTGGTCAACTGGACCCAGGGGTGATCGCCGGGACCGTTGTAGAGCGCCTTGGGCGTCTTCACGATTTCGAAGCCTTCCATGCCCTTGTCCAGCAGGAAGAGCGTCGCCTTCTTGGGGTCACCATCGACATTGCAGTGGAGCAGCATGTAGTCGGCGCGCTCGCTGCCGCTGGCAAAACACTTCAGGCCATTGATGACGTAGTGGTCGCCGTCTTTCACCGCGTTGGTCAGCATTCCGCCGGCATCCGATCCCGATTGCGGCTCGGTCACCAGGAAAGCCTCGCGGATCTCCCCCCGGATTGCCGGGCGCAGGTATTGTTGCTTCTGATCTTCCGTGCCGAAGCGCAGGCAGTAGGCCGGCATCCAGGGGCACAGGCCCAGCATGTTAGTCGCCTTGCCGAATTCCTCGAACACCAGGCACTGGTTGACCAGAGGAAACTCCTGGCCGCCGTCTTCGCGCAGATGATTGACGGCATTGAACCCCGCCGCCAGAACAGCATCGCGGATCGCCGCACGGCTGGCATCAGACAGTGCGTTGGTTTCCTGCACTTCCTCTTCATAGGGAAACAGGTGGTTTTCGGTCAGCGCGCGAGCGCGAGCCTGCAGGTCCATTTGTTCTGGTGTAAACGTGAAATCCATCGGCATTCTCCCCCTGACAAAAGATCAGACAAGTCGCTACCATAAGCATGACCGTCAACAGCGGCCAAGACACACCTGATGGAAAGAGGAGAGTTACCGGTGGAAATGACGATGTTATCACCTGCCCTGGGTGTGGAGATTTCCGGCGTTGATCTCTCCCAGCCGCTTGAAGCGCACACGTCAGCGCTGTTGCGTCTGGCTTTCACGGAACACCACCTGGTGCTGCTTCGCGATCAGACTCTGGATGACGCCGCGCAGATCGGCTTTGCCACACTCTTTGGACCTATCTCTCATCGTGGCGCCTTCATGAAGCAGCGCGACTTCACGCACGTTTCCAATGTGCGCGAGGACGGCATCCTGGGAGGTGGTGTCCTGCATTTCCACTCCGACCACACCTTTTTCCGCCATCCGCTCAAGGCGATCTGCCTCTATGCCATTGAGGTGCCTGAAGAGGGCGGCGATACGCTCTTCAGCAACGTCGTCATGGCCCATGACCGTCTGACTGATGCCATGCGGGCCCGGCTTGAAAACCGCCGCTCACTCCAGCTCTTCGACTACACAGGCGACTACAACCGGCGCACCCTGGCAGAAGACGCGCCAGAGGATGCGCCGCGCTGCTGGCATTCTCTGACACGAACCGACGATGCAGGCCGCGAGGTGCTTTTCATGCATGCCCACACCACGGCAGCGATTGAAGGGCTGTCCCATGAAGAAGCCGATACCTTGATGGATGAACTGGTCACTGTGATTGCCGATCCCGCGATCGGCTACCGGCATCAGTGGCGCCCCGGTGACATTCTCATCTGGAACAACATCACCCTGCAGCATGCCCGTACCGACTTTGACCCATCCCAGCCGCGCACCCTGCGCCGCGTCCCCATCGCGGTGAACGAGGCACAGGCGCGCGATGAAACCGCTACTGCGCCATAAGGAGCATCCATGGCCAAACCGATTGTCGATACAGAAGTAAAATGGCCCGGCGGCGCACGTTGTGCCGTCATGCTCTCCTTTGATTTTGATGCCGAAACCCTGTGGATCGGTCGTGACCGGGCCAACTGGAAACGGCCGGGAACGCTTTCACAAGGCAAATACGGCGCCAAACTGGGTGTGCCCAAGATCCTTGAAACGCTCGAGGACGCAGGTGTGCCTGCAACTTTTTTTGTGCCTGGCTGGACGGCGGAGAATCATACCGGTCGGGTCGAGGCGATCCTGGAGCGCGGCCATGAAGTCGGCCATCACAGCTATCTCCATGAATGGATTGACCCTGAAGATCCTGCTGCCGAGGAGGCCGAGCTCGACAAGGGTCTCGAAGCACTTCAGAAAACCGTCGGCGTCGTGCCAAAGGGTTACCGTTCACCGGCTGGAGAGACCAGCGGCAACATGGTCAAGCTGCTGACCGATCGCGGGTTCGTCTATGACAGCTCCATGATGGACGACATCAACCCTTATCGGCACAGGCTGGAGGATGGCTCGCCCGGGGTGATTGAACTGCCCTGGCACTGGAGCCTGGACGACGCGATCTATCTGCTCTTTTCCATCCGCAATCCGCGCCCGGTCTTCAGCAACAGCCACATCATGGAAATCTGGCAGGACGAGTTCCGCGAGATCTATGCCTGGGGCGGGCTTTTTGATCTCGTCATGCACCCTCAGGTCATCGGCCGACCTTCCCGTATCGCTCTCCTGCGTGAGTTCATCGCCTGGATGCAGACCTTCCCCGGTGTCTGGTTTGCCCAGGGCAACCAGATTGCCGAAGCCTGGGTTGCGCAGGCAGGTGAAGACGCATGAGCGGACGCCGCTTTGCCGGCAAGTCGGCCATCGTCACCGGTGCTGCCGGCGGAATTGGACGTGCCTGTGCGCTGCGACTGGCGGGTGAGGGGGCTTCGGTTCTGGCGGTCGATATCAAGGAAGCTGAACTCACCGAAACCGCAACCATGGCTTATGGCTCCAACTTCGCCACGATGGTTGCCGATGTTGCGGATCGCACAGCGCCGGAAGGGATCGTCAGCCGGGCACTGGCTGCCCATGGCGGTCTCGACATGCTGATCAACAACGCGGGCATCAGCGGGCGCGGTGGCGGGGTCGAACAGGCCAGCGACGAGGAATGGGACGCCGTGCTTGATATGAACGTATCTTCGGTCTTCCGCATGTCGCGCGCTGCTCTGCCGCACCTCACAAAACCCGGCGGCAAGATTGTCCAGATCAGCTCGGTCTTTGGTCTCGTTGGCTTCCCTGACTCCGCTGCCTATGCCGCGGCAAAGGCAGGTGTTGCACAACTCACACGCCAGATGGTCGCCGATTGCGGGCCCCAGGGCATCAACGTCAACGCCATTGCTCCTGGTGTCATCGATACGCCCATGACCACCGAGCGCATCCAGAACGACGCCTGGTACAACGAGGCCATGATCAAGAACACACCCATGGGCGTGGGCAAACCCGATGACATTGCAGGCGTTGCCGCATTCCTGTGTTCGCAGGATGCACGTTATGTGAACGGTCAGGTCATCGCTGTCGACGGCGGTTGGCTGGCAGCACGCTACTGGCCGAGGGATTGAGGGCATGAGCAGAGCCAATGGACATGAAATCCAGCCGTTGACAGGCGCACGTTTTGGCGGCGTCATCACAATCGAGGATGGCGCAGCGTTTGTCGGTGCCGTGGAAGCAGCCCCTGACGAACTCCCCGGGGCGCTGGATGATGCCGACGGCCTCCTGTTGCTGAAAGGCATGGGCGCCATCTCGGATGACCCGGAACTTCTCATCCGCCTCTCGCGCCCGTTTGGAGCAGAGGTCGAGGACTATGCGCAGACCAGCAACCGCACCAACCTGCTGCATCCCCATTCCTCACACATCATTCGTATCTCCAACCTGCCGCCGATGAACTTTCCATCACCGGATCCGCCCGATCCGCCGCGTCTGCCAGATGGCGGATTGCCCGTGCAGTTTCCCCAGCGCCGCGGCTGGCACACGGATCAGAGCTTCCGTCGCCCGCCTCCAGACATTTCGCTTTTCTATGCCCATCAGCCTGCCCCGCGCGATCAGGGCCAGACGCTTTATGCCGACGGAGTCGGTGCCTACGAAGCCCTGCCGGGTGACCTCAGGAACAAGGCTGAAAAGCTGATGGCCCTGCATGTTGCGCCATTCAAAGGCTATGGCGAAGACGCCGTGATCAACGGTGAATCACCCCAGAAACTCACCGAGCGCGACGGACCCCAGGCCCAGCCTGTCGTGCGCCTGCACCCCGTCACCGGACGCAAGGCGTTGTACCTTTGCGAGCGCGAGCAGATCGATTGGCGCAACGGTCCCTTTGTCGGCATGGAACCGGGCATCCACGGTGATGGCGCCGCGCTGCTCTATGAACTCATGACGCACTTCACCCAGCCCGCGTTTACCTATGCCCACCACTGGGACCAGGGCGATCTCGTCATCTACGACAACCGCTGCACGATCCATTCGGCAACCTGGTTCGATACGCAAATGCATGGCCGTGTCATGTGGCTCACAACGGTCTGGGGCAATCCCGGTCCGGCCTATGACGGCGAACAACGCAGTTGGGAAACCGCATGAACGCAGGGCGTAACGAACCGCAATTTGATGCCGAAGAAATCTTCGAAGGCATCCGCGACTGGGTGCTATGTGAAAGCCCCACGGTCCATGTCGCAGGCGTCAACGCCATGATGGACAAGGCCGAGCAGGCGCTGGCCCGCGTTGGTGCCACCATCGAACGCCAGCCGGGCAGGGATGGCTTTGCCGATATCGTCATGGGCCGCATTCCCGGTAAACGCGAAGGCCCCGGCATTCTGGTCCTGGGCCATCTCGACACCGTGCACATGGTCGGAACGCTCGACGACAAACTCCCGTTCCGCCGCGAGGGTGACAAGGTCTATGGCCCCGGCATCTACGACATGAAAGGCGGCATGTTCACCGCCTGGTATGCCTTGGCTCAGCTCCTGCGCGCTGGCGAAACCCCGGAACTCCCCATCACCTTCATGTTCATTTCCGATGAAGAGGTCGGCAGTCCCTCAACCCGCGCGCGGATTGAAGAGGTCGCCAAGGCGCACAAGGTTGTCCTGGTGCCCGAACCCGCCAAGGGAGAGACCGGCAGACTGGTGACCGGTCGTTATGCCTTCCTGCGTTTCACCGTGCATGTCTCTGGCAAACCGGCCCATGCAGGCTCCCAACTTGCCCGGGGCCGCAGCGCGATTGCCGAAATGGCTCGCCAGATCATTGCCATCGAGGACATGACCAACAAAGAGACCGGTGTGACCTACAGCGTCGGCACCATCGAAGGCGGCACCTTCGTCAACGTCGTACCCATTGAATGCAGCGCCCAGGTTCTGGCCGTCGCACCGTTTGCGGATGCCATGGACGAAATTCGCGCCAACATGACCGCACTCGAACCCTTCAACGCCGATTGCAGCGTCACCGTCGAACCCGGTGCCGTGCGGCCGCTGTTTGAAGCCAGCGAAGGCACCATGGCGCTCTACGAACAGGCCGAAGCCATCGCCAGGGAGATCGGCTTTGTCCCCGGCCACGGCCCATCAGGCGGTGGCTCCGACGGCAACTTCACCGGCGCTCTGGGCATCCCCACCCTCGACGGCATGGGCCTCATGGGCGACGGCGCTCACACCCACGAGGAGCACGTGCTCTATTCATCCATGGTGCCCCGAGCGAAGCTGATGGCGGGGCTGTTCAGGACGTTGGAGTAGTATCTACACAAACTCCGACTGGGCCTGGCTTGACCATGACGGAAGTAACCGCGCCATCACTTCCAGTGCGGCGGATAGGTATTGTCGTATCCGGGGATCGCCTGAATGCGTGAGCGCCATGCGGACAAGGCGGGATAGGCGTCCCAGCCGCTCTCAAAACCCAGCTTTTCGGGTTTCACGTCATCGCGAGCCATCAGGCGGAAGAAGAGTTCGAAGTGGGGATAGGCCACGAGGTCTGCGGCACTCATGGCAGAACCAACCAGCCAGTCCGAGGCTGCAAGGGCAGCTTCGTAACGGTCCATTTCTTCGCCAATTGCCTCGGCCGATTCACGAACCTCTTCGCGCTTCTCGTCCATCTTCTTGTAGAACACCGCACCGGAAATGCTGTGGGTGTGATGCTGGAAATAGGCGGCATGTTCCAGCACGGCCCGCCAGATTTCTCCGGTTCCCTCGGCTGTTAATCCAAACAGTACAGGCGCAGGATTTTTCCTCTCCAGCCAGGCCAGGATGGCGTTGGATTCCGACAGCGTGAAATCGCCGTCACGGATGGCCGGCACCTTGCTGCGCGGATTGATGGCGCGAAACTCCGGTGTCTTCAGATCGCCATCGGAGAACGAGAGCAGGTGGCTTTCATAAGCGACGCCCTTGACCTCCATGGCCAGCATCACGCTCCAGGCAAAGGGCGATCCGCTGCCCCAGTAAATCTTGACGGTCATGGTCATGGTCTCCGTGAAAGGTGCGTCGCGTCGTCGGCCTTCTCTCTACACCACCACGAGGTTGCGGGGCAGGCGTGACAGCACTTCAAGGCCATCTTCCGTCACGACGAAGCTGTCGATCCAGGCTGCGCCGGAACCGCCGGGCCAGTCTTCCCAGACGTCGAACTGGTTTTCCAGGTTGAAGACCTGTCCCGGCGTGATGACACGGTCACCCAGGTTTTCGCGCGGGGCGACCCAGTGGCTGCCGCACCAATCGGGCGGCACGGCGATGCCCAGTGAGTAACCGCCCACGAACCAGACATAGTCGCGCAGGCCTACCTTGTCGGTATAGGCATCGGCCACGTCCTGCACCTTGGAAAGATTGTCACCGATCTTGACGCCCTGCAGCACGGCATCGACGCAACCTGCGGAGTTGTCCATCAGGGTGGTCCAGCGTTGGTCAGGCTCACCAAGCGAGAAGGTGCGGTTTACGTTGACGTGGTAGCGGTGGAGGCAGCCGCAGAAATCGACAAACACCAGATCACCACGTTTGATGTTCCTGTGCTGGGGCGGGCTGTGATGGGTGCCTGCGCGCGGGCCCGATCCGATCATGCTGCGGATGCCTGGATATCCGCCGCCGGCTTTCATCATGCTTGCCATGATGATGCCTTCCAATTCGGTCTCCATCACGCCCTCGGCGATGGCGTCACGCGCAGCTTCCATGGCGTCATCAGCGATCTCTGCGGTGCGGCGCACCACGGCGACTTCGGCCGGTGACTTCACAAAGCGCAACTCCTCGACCAGGAAGGAATGGTCTTCCACCGTTGCACCGCCGGCTTCCAGACGCGCGCGCAGATCGTCGGATACGGTGGCGTGGGGCGCGTAACCCCAGGGCTGCACCGCCGATCTTTGCCTTTGCCAGGCCGCGTGCGGCAATGCCTTCGACAATCACTTCGGCCTGGGGTCGGTCATAGGGCGTGAAGACGCACTCACGGATTTCCGGCGTGGTCGAAACGATGGTGGTGTGGCTGGGACCGTCGAAAAAGACATCCTCGTCCCGGTCGGCACGCAACAGCAGGCCTGTGAGGTTCTGCAGGTGGTACCAGATCATGTCGTAGTTGGTGAGCCAGGTCAGATCGGCTGGATTGGTGATGTAGATTGCATCCAGCCCCGCCCGATGCAGGGCCAGACGAACCCGATGCCGCCGTGTGGCGTATTCCTCAGGCGAAAACGGCTGTTCCCCAATCAATCTGGTCGCGAAGATAGGTCTGCATGGTGATTTCCCCTGGTGGCGGTGCGCTGCAACCATGATCTGCCCACCGCAAGGTCTACGTCAAACCATCCCCTCCTTGGTGCAAAGTTGATCAGGTCACGGTTCTGGAATTGTGGCATGATGTTTCTGGGATCAGTGAGTTCGGGGACTATTGATGCGGAGGCGGGGTTTCCTTCAATTCGGCGCAGCCATGTCGGCTGGTGCAGCGGCGCTTGCGCCGAAAAATGCAGCGTCGCAGTTGTTGATGCCGTTCAACCTGCCGTCCGAACTGGACCTGCGGCCCAGCCCGCCGACAACACCGTTTCTGGCGCCGTTACAAATTCCCGAAATTGCTCAGCCTGTCGATCTGGCGTCACTCATGCCTGCGCCTGACCCCGCACGTCACCAGAAGTACAACGAATACCCGCCCGTGAAGGTCTATACCCTCCACGAAAAGGCGTTTCTGCATTCCTACCATCCCGAACTTCCGCCGACGCCAAGCTGGGGCTATGACGGCTTCATTCCAGGCCCCACCTTCCATTCCCGCTATGGCGAACCGTTCCTGATCCGTCGTTTCAACGATCTGCCGACCAATCACACCGGCTTTGGCCTGCCCTCGACCACCATGCATCTGCACAACAACCACTCGGCGTCAGAGAGTGATGGTTTTCCGATGGACTTTATCGAGGCGGGCGAGTGGTACGACCACCACTACTGCATGTTCCCGGCAGGCCATGATGACCGCGAGAAGCTGACTCTGCTTTGGTATCACGACCATCGCATGGACTTCACCGCCGCCAATGTCTACGCAGGTTTCAGCGGTTTCAGTCTTTTCTTCGACGAACATGACACCAACAACGAGAACGATCCGTCGCCTGAGGCCTGGCGTCTGCCCAGCGGCAAATATGACGTTCCGCTGATCCTTCATGACGTGCTGTTTGACGACAAGGGCAATGCTGTCTTTGACGTCTTCAACCTCAAGGGTTTCCTGGGCGACAAGATGACCGTCAACCGGATCATCCAGCCCTATCTGGAGGTCGAACCGCGCAAGTATCGCTTCCGCCTGCTCAACGGCGGCCCGTCGCGTTTCTACACCTTTGTGCTTTCGACCGGTCAGCCCTTCACCGTGCTGTCGAACGACGGCAACATCATGCCCGCACCGGTCATCGTTAACGAACTGCCGGTGGCCGTGGCTAACCGCTATGACGTCATCATCGACTTCTCGCGCTACCAGCCGGGCGAGCATGTTGATCTCATCAACATTCTCGAACAGGTCGACGGTGGCGGGCCCACGGGCCGTTTTCTCGACCCCGGCGTGCCGGTCATGCGTTTCAACGTTGTTGATGCCACCGGACCCGACAACAGTCGGGTGCCAGAACGCTTGCGCGAGCTACCTGATATCGATCTTTCGCAAGTGCGGGCGGAGCGGACCTGGGATTTCGACTATACCGGGGGCATGTGGACCATCAACGGTCTGCAAGCCGACATGATGCGTGTCGACGGCACCATCCAGGAGGGGGATGCCGAGATCTGGACAATCAAGAATGTCGGGTCGACCTGGTCCCATCCCGTCCATATCCATTTCGAGGAATTCCAGCTTCTCGAGATCGATGGCCGGCCTATCGAGCAGGGCAGTCTGCTCAATTCACGCAAGGACACGCTCTGGCTTGGTCCCAACCAGACCGCCAAGTTGTTCTTCCGTTTCCGTGACTTTCATGGCCGTTACATCCTCCATTGCCACAACGTGGTGCATGAGGACCACGCCATGATGTTGCGCTGGGATATTGTCGCGTGATCGCGCGCCTGGCCCTTGCCGCGCTGGTCATGCTGGCGGCCTGTTCCCCGGTGCTTGACGAAATTCGCCCGAATTTCCAGGGGCTGGAGTACTTTCATCCCTATCCCCAACCATACCCGGGGCGCGCGATCCAGTGGACTTCGCTCGATGGCTCAACAACCCATGTGCATTCCGCACCGGCGATTTTTGAGCCATCAAACACCTTTCTGGACCCCCCCGGCACCAATGTGATCCTTACTGTCAATTCGAACATGTATGACGGCTTTGGGCGCGAGATGCCCAACACACTGCCTTCGACGCCACAGACTTCCTACAACCTGCATGACGGTGATGTCGTGGTCAGTGACATCGACCCGCGCTGTCTGCCGTCAGCGCCTTTGGGACAGATTGGGTGTTTTTCATAAGGGAGTTTTCTGGCTCATCGCAGTGACCGTAGGGAACGAAGATGAGGCAGAAAACCATGAGCAAGAGCGCCCCGGCAGAACAGGCCATCCGCGACATTCGGCGCAAGACGCGCAAGCGTTATTCGGCTGAGGAGAAGATCCGGATTGTGTTATCGGGCCTGCGCGGCGAGGAGAGCATCGCGGCTTTATGTCGCCATGAAGGCATCGCCGAGGGTCTTTATTACAGTTGGTCCAAGGAGTTCCTGGAGGCTGGCAAGAAGCGCCTTGCCGGCGACACGGCGCGTCAGGCCAGCAGTCCCGAGGTTAAGACACTGCGTGTCGAAGCCCGCGATCTCAAGGAGGCGCTGGCCGAACAGATACTGGAGAACCGGTTACTCAAAAAAAGCATGATCGGGGATGGGGGAGACGAGGAATGAGATATCCCGCATCTGAGAAACTGGAAATCATCAGGCTGGTCGAAGGCTCTCATCTACCGGTCCGGCGGACGTTGGATAAGCTGGGCATCCCGAGCACGACGTTTTACCGGTGGTACGACCGGTATCGAGGTGGAGGCGGCCTTGATGACCGCACCAGTGGCCCCGGTCGGGTGTGGAACCGCATCCCCGACGATGTGCGCCAGCAGATCGTGGAGATGGCCCTGGATGAGCCGGAACTATCGTCCAGGGAACTGGCCGTGAGGTTCACTGACACGAGACGCTATTTTGTCTCAGAAGCGTCTGTCTACCGGCTGCTCAAGGCCCACGACCTGATCACCAGCCCGGCCTTCATCGTCATCAAGGCAGCGAATGAGTTCAAGGACAAGACCTCAGCTCCGAACCAGCTCTGGCAGACCGACTTCACCTACTTCAAGGTCATCGGATGGGGATGGTTCTATCTGTCGACCATTCTCGACGACTACTCGCGCTACATCATCGCCTGGAAGCTGTGCACCACCATGAAGGCGGGCGATGTGACCCAGACACTGGAACTCGCGTTGGAAGCATCAGGCTGCGACCAGGCCGAGGTCATCCATAAACCCCGGCTGCTCAGCGATAATGGTTCGTCCTATATATCCGGCGATCTGGCCGAATGGCTTGAAGGCCAGGGTATGGAGCACGTTCGCGGTGCACCCTATCACCCGCAGACCCAGGGTAAGATCGAGCGTTGGCATCAGACGCTCAAGAACCGGATCTTGCTGGAAAACTACTATCTGCAGGGCGATCTCGAAAACCAGATCGGCACCTTCGTGGATTATTACAACAACCATCGCTACCACGAGAGCATTGGCAACGTCACACCATCGGATGCTTACTTCGGGCGCCACACAGCCATCATCGAAAAGAGGGAAAAGATCAAAAAACTCACCATCCAAACCCGCCGCTTGAACCATCAACAACAAGCGGCTTAACATCAAATCAAGATGAGCCAGATACTCAATTAGAAAACGAGCTCACGCGTCCCAAATGTTCTGACGACGGACATATGCCGCGGGCTATTCGACCCCGCATGCCGGCGGTGTCGAGATCGAATCCGATATCGTGAAGTACTCCACGTCCTATGGTCGTCTGGTCGTCGATGTCGACTATCGCCCGGCTTTTGTCGACCACAGTTCTCCCATCGCCAACAGCATTGGCCTTTCGGGAAAATACAGTCAGTACATGGGCCGCTTCAGTTTTGCCGGGGCCTACCTGCGCGAAGAATTGCGCAGTGGCGTCAACGTCAATCGATATGCCGCAGCCGTGGAATATGGCGCCGAACAATGGAGCATTGCCCTGGGTGCTCACGTCGTCGATGACGCCAGCCCCAGCGACACACGCTCCTACAACCTTCTTTCGATTATCCAGCTCACGCAGAACAATGCTCTGCACCTGAGCCTTTCAACGATTGACGATGACGATGTCTATGACTCGTTCTATGGCGCTGGTTTCTACATCGACCAGAAAATCGGCAGCCAGTTGCGTCTCTATAGCGAGGCCGCGGTTACCCGCGCAGAAGATACCATCGGCGGTTCTGCTGCGCTCAACTCCCAGATCCTGTTTGGCGTGCGTTATGATTTCGGCAACATCTTCTATTGAGCGCGCGGTAATGCGCGCAGCATCGACCCTGTTGCTGCTCGCGTGCAGCGTCACGCCGACATTTGCAGATGACCCGTTCACCCATGGCCAGGCAGATGCCTGCTTCAACTGTCACGCGGCCGACCCTGCCGGTTTCTATGCGCCGCGTTTTCCTCCGCCCAAGATCGCCGGACAGGAACCCGAATACCTGGCAAAGGCGATCAACGACTACCGCAATGTCGCGCGTAGCCATTACCTCATGAACAGCCCTGCCAACGATATCACTGCCGACGGCATTGGCAGCCTGACGGCCTATCTCTCCTCCATCACGGCTGCGCAATTGCCAAGCTGGGATGCGCCCGTGCTTGATCCCGATGCTGTTGCCAGGGGCCAGACTCTTGCCCAGATGCATGACTGCGTGTCCTGTCATGTGCCATCCTTGGACAGTGGTGCGCCGGGAACTCCCTCGCTCAACGGCCAGTATCAGGCCTATTTCATCAAGGCCGTGATGGATTACCGACTGGGCATGCGCCAGAACGCGGCGATGTATGCGGTGATCTCCGTGTTGTCGGACGATGAAGTTGCGGACCTTGCAGCCTTCTATGCATCCCTGACGGGGCTGCATCCTTCTGCCGGGAATTGAACACAGCATGCGGTTACGGCTTGTCACCGAAGCGGCGCAGCGTCACATTCCCGGCTTAACCAACCGCTACCTGAAGGTGTCATGAGTCTCTATCAGCCTGGTATTCTCCCCGCCGTGCCCACGCAAAGCCGCTATCTGGAGTTCGGCCACAGGCCGGGTGCCGATCTTGTCGAGGCTCTGCAACTTCTGGCATCGATGGAGCTTGGTGACGAGTTCGTCGTCGGTCTGGGTGCCGGCCTGGTTCAGGGACTTGGTGGCAATGTCGAAGGGCTGACAGCCTTTCCCAATCTCACGGGACCGGGCTGTGAAGTCCCGTCCACCCAGTCGGATCTCTGGGTCTGGCTGCGCGGTGACAATCGCGGTGAGCTGGTCCTGATGGCGCGCGGGCTGGAAGCCGAACTGGGCGACGCCTTCGGTCTTGAACATATGGTCGATGGCTTCCGCCACGATACCGGCCGAGACCTCACCGGCTATGAAGATGGCACGGAAAACCCCAAGGGCGATGATGCCATCAACGCTGCGTTCGCGACCGGCAGGGGTGAAGGTCTCGATGGCTCAAGCTTTGTTGCCGTTCAGCAATGGGTCCACGACCTTGGCCGGTTCGGGTCGTTTGAGCAGCAGGATCGCGACAACATCATCGGCCGGCGTCTCAAGGACAACGAAGAGCTCGAAGACGCGCCCGAAACAGCGCATGTCAAACGCACGGCACAGGAGAGTTTCGATCCCGAAGCCTTTGTCCTGCGCCGTTCGATGCCCTGGGCAGACAGTTCGGGCGAGGGGCTCATGTTTGTTGCCTTCGGCAACAGCCATGACGCCTTCGGGGCACAGATGCGACGCATGGTCGGGCTGGATGACGGCATTGTCGACGGGCTCTTCCGGTTCTCCCGCCCGGTGACCGGCAGCTATTACTGGTGTCCGCCGGTGATTGACGGTCACCTCAACCTCTCGGCCCTGGGTCTGTAGCGCAAACCTGCCTACAGCACCTTACGAATTTGTCCCTGTGGAGCGATCGTTTTTGCGTTCGTGACTCGCTCTGCCGTGTCGGCTATCAGCATGTCGTAAATCTGTCGTTTCAAACTCGCTGTCTCGTCACGAATGGTTCGATCCTGATCATGTTTGCAGGCTCCAGCTCTGTCCAACAGGCGGCTGCTCTTCCGTTCCGTAAATCGGACAGCGGCTACGAACTGCTATTTGTATCAACCAAGCGGCGCGGCCGATGGGTCTTCCCCAAGGGCTGGCCCAAGAAGGGCGAGGCCCTCTGTGATGCAGCGGCACGTGAAGCGCTGGAAGAGGCGGGCGTAAATGGTAGGGTCGCCTCGCAATCTCTTGGCAGTTACCGATACAAGAAGAGCATGTCGCAGGGCTACGATGTGCCCTGCGAAGTGTTTGTCTTCCCTTACCGCGTTGATTCCGAAGAGATCACCTGGCGTGAAGATGGCCCCCGCGCACGGCGCTGGTGCCCGCTGTCCGATGCTCCTGGTCTTTGTGATGAACCTGGACTTTCACATTTGCTCGAAACACTGGATCCCACCAGCAACGCAATCTTTGCGTCTCTGGTTACCTGTTGATCCGACGTGATGCCTTCACCATTCGAAACTTCGGAGTAACCGACTGTGAGTGACGGAAAACAGACCCTCGACAAGGACCTTGCGAAACTGGTGCATGTCGAGGCGGCGGTTCGCCAGTCTGCCGGCAGTGCGGTCAGCCATGGTTTGGCGCTTGTCTTCCTGGGTGTCACCGCCCTTGTTGCAAGCCTCCTGTCGGGGACGGAATCGGATGGGTCGCTGGTCGTCCTGGCCGCGATTCTGGGCGGCTACATGGCACTCAACATCGGGGCAAACGATGTTGCCAACAATGTCGGCCCCGCAGTGGGATCACGTGCGCTCACCCTGGTGGGCGCGCTCATTATTGCTGCCATCTTCGAGAGTGCGGGCGCGCTGATCGCCGGTGGTGAAGTGGTGAAGACGATCTCCAAAGGCATCATCGATCCGGCGTTGGTGCCAGACAGCGATACCTTTATCTGGGCCATGATGGCGGCGCTGGTTTCTTCGGCGGTCTGGGTCAACCTGGCAACCGTCATCGGCGCTCCGGTTTCCACCACCCACGCCGTGGTTGGTGGCGTCATGGGCGCAGGCATTGCCGCGGCGGGCTTTGGTCTGGTCAACTGGGAGACCATGAGTGCGATTGCGGCCAGCTGGGTCATTTCGCCACTCATGGGTGGTGTCATTGCCGCGCTCTTTCTGGCGTTCATCAAGGTCAATCTGATCTACCAGGACGACAAAATCGCCGCAGCGAGACGCTGGATCCCCGTGTTGGTCGCCCTGATGGCCGGTGCATTTGCCTCGTACCTTTCAATCAAGGGATTCAAGCGGGTCTGGACACCTGACACCACCACGGTCGTGCTGATCGGCGTGGGGACCTTTTTTGTCACATGGCTCATAACGCGCCCGGCAATCCGGCGTCAGTCCGAAGGCATGGAGAATCGTAACCAGTCTCTGCGCAAGCTGTTCCACATTCCTCTGATCTGTTCGGCCGCCTTGCTGTCGTTTGCCCATGGTGCCAACGATGTCGCCAACGCAATCGGCCCGCTCGCAGCCATCATTCATACGGTCGAATCTGGCGATATCGCAGGCAAGGTAACCGTGCCTATCTGGGTCATGATGATCGGAGCCTTTGGTATCAGCCTTGGCCTGTTCCTCTATGGGCCCAAGCTGATCCGCATGGTCGGTGCCAAGATCACCAAGATGAATCCCATGCGGGCCTATTGTGTTGCCTTGTCAGCTGCGATCACCGTGATCTTTGCGTCGTATCTGGGACTGCCGGTCAGTTCGACCCATGTCGCCGTCGGCGCCGTGTTTGGGGTCGGGTTCTTCCGTGAGTTCTACACCAAACACAGCAAGCGCCGCCGTGAGATGGTGACCCGTTGCCGGCCCGAGGATGTCCAACCAGCCAGAGCCGCAGGTGCTGACGAGATCCGCCATCGCAAGCTCGTCCGGCGCTCCCATGTCATGACCATTCTGGCTGCATGGGTCATCACCGTGCCTGCCACGGCACTGCTCTCGGCCGGTGTCTTCTATTGTTTCGACCTGATGCGCTAAGGTCGGGACCAGACAGTTCGGCTCAGGGACTCAGGCGCGTTTTGATCCAAGGTAAGAAAGCCGGCTTTTTCTGGCTCCTGATTCTGTTTACGTTTCTTGCGCTGGGCTCACCTGTTCGAGCACAAGGTTTGTTGCTTCCGCAAAACGATGACCCGGCTGCACTTGCCAATGGCGCGTTGGCCATTCTTGGCTTTTCTGTCGTGCCCAACGAGACCGCCAGTACCATGAATGTGGATGCTGGCGGAGGTGATGTCCGGTTTAACGCCAGCCAACTGGGTGGCGCTTTTACGGTATCTGACGGTTTCCCCCTCTACCTTGAAGGTTTCATCGGTGTTGCGCGATACGATCCTCGTTTCGTCTTTTCCAATGGTGCGCGCACCACGGTGGTTGCGCCGAAATGGACCAGCGTTGCCGGAACAGTTGGGGTTGGTTGGGATTTTCCGATCACCGATCAGATCGTCTTCCGGCCCATCGCCAACTTTTCACTGGGCCACATTGAGAGCGATCTTTCCCTTGCCGGTCGGTTTCTTGCTTCCGAGACGGGTGTCGAACTCGAGTTTCTTGAAAATGGTCGCCTGAATGCCGTGGGTTATGGCGGAGCGGCAATGCTCGATTACGAACTTTACCGCGAGGCCTATGAGGTCGATGTCGAGCTGCGCTACACCCACATCCGACTTCAGAGTATCGCTGGGACGTCCGAAGCCGCCAAGGGCACGGCTGATGCGATTACGTTGGGCATGTGGTCGCGCCTGCGCGTGCCGACAGGTTATGAAGCTTTCAGTGGTCCGATCCGCGCGGTCGGAGAGCTGGCGGCATCTTCCTTCCTGGGTGACCAGAAGGCCATCATGAAGACGCCATGGCTGGGCCAGATCGGCGCTGGCATCGAATTTGATACCTCAACGGTTTGCTGGCATCCGGTCTATCGCACCCGTCTGATGTTGCGTTACCTGATCGGCGACAATCTGAGCGGGTACTCCTTCGGTTTGGCGATGTCGTTCTAGCTTTCCGAAAGAACGCACACCCCGGCGTCAGAAATCGCTCGATCAGCGTGATCGGTCTGGCGCCATGAACGGGTTTTGATAGAGGTCACCCTGAGCGTCGACACCCTCGTCAACGACACAGTCCTGTGTGGGCCGCGCCACACATAGCAGTACATACCCGGCCTGTGCCTGGCGCCTGTTCAAGGCCGTCGCGCCGGGCTGACGTACCTTGCCTGAAATCAGCCGGGCAGCGCAGGTAATGCAGCCACCATAATTGCAGCCGATCGGGAGCTGGATATCGCTTGCAAGCGCAGCGTCATAGATCGTCTGGTCCGCCGTAACGTCGAGCGTCACGCGGGCATTCTTGAGGGTAACCTGGAAGCTCGACATGGATCAGATCGTCTGGCCAAGTCTGGGTTTCCAGAATGGCCGGAACAGCTCGATCTTGGGACAACGGTCCATGACCACCTTCAAACCGGCATCTTCGGCCAGCTTTGCTGCATCATGGTCGACCACGCCGATCTGGCCCCACAGTACCTTGGCGTTGATCGCGATGGCTTCCTGCGCCACACCGTAAAGGGCATCAGCACTGCGGAAAACCTGGACCATGTCGACGGGGCGCTCGATTTCGGCAAGGGAGTTCGCCACGGGAAGGCCGCGAATCTCGGTTACTTCCGGTTTCGGATTGACCGGGATCATGTCGTAACCGGTCTCGTGCAACACGCGCAGAACGCCGTAACTGAACTTTGTCGCATCTGGCGAGGCACCAACCATAGCAATGGTCTTCACCGACTTCAGAATGTCGGCCAGGTAGTCTTCGGGATAGTCCTGTGTGTGATCCATGAATCCTGTTCCGCTCACAGCCAGATGTCAGAGGTGCAGTCGCCGCCGGGATAGCGGGTTTCGTGGCAGCGCGAGGGACCATTTGGTTCCTTGCCGAAGTCAACCAGGAAGTCGGGGTTGATCTTCATGCCGCCGTTTTCGGGGTCGCAATCGATCTGGAGCATCACGCCACCCTTGTGCCGGATGTCAGGGTAGAACTGGTTGTCCCAGGTCGAAAACAGCGAGGTGGTCACATAGAGGCGCTTGCCGTCGAGCGAGAGCTGGATCATCTGCGGACCACCGGCAATCTCTGCCCCATTGACGACCGGTGCCTTGCCCAGCAGGCCGCCCATCCAGACCTGGCCGGTCAGTACGGGGTTGTGTGGGTCTGAAATGTCGTATTGGCGCAAATCGCCGTGCAGCCAGTTAGAGAGATAAAGGTACTTGTCGTCCATCGACAACAGGATGACCGTGATCAGGCCGGGCACCGGGATCGGCCATTCGGGATGGCGTTCGTTCTCGACGTCGATGACCTTCTCGACGATCCAGTCGTTGCCCTGTTTGCACCAGTGAATCACGTTCGATGACATCGCTGCACCGACAAACCCGTGGGTGCTGTCGGGATCGTGCTGGAAGCGCACTTCCAGCGGGACCAGGCCGTCTTCTCCCAGATAATGGGTTTCGATCACCTTGCGTTTTTCGAAATCCCAGAAATGGATTTCTCGGCCGTATTTCAGATGCCCGACCTCTTCGAGATCAAAGCCCGGCATGAAGGTGTTGGGGGCGGCCCATTCGGAACTCACCATCACGTTGTGGCGTGGCTGGTACCAGAAATCATAGTTGAACTTCATGCCGCCCAGATCGTTTTCCCAGCGCCCGACAATCTCGAAATCCTTGTTGAGATGAAGGAACCCGCCCGGCGCATTTCCCTTGGCGTCGCCCAGCATGGAGATGATGATGTCGGAACCCAGGCAATGCACTGTGTGGGGCGCAGATAGGTTGGTTTTGGCCTTGATCTCCTCACCTTCGATCATCTTGTGCAGACGTGGTTCACGGGGATCGGTGACACAGTCGATGATGTGGATGTTGGAGGTGCGCACGCCGGGCACGATCAGATAGCGGCGTTCCATGTCCTCGTCGTCGAAGCACGAGGAACAGGCGTTCCAGCCGGTGTGATGCAGCTCGTCACCAATCCCCGGCATCTCGCAGCGGGCAATGACCTGGCTATAGGTCGGGCTTTCAGGGTCGGCGTCCACGGTGGCCAGATAATCGGGCTTCTGGATGCCGGTGCCGACATAAAGCGCAACTGTGTAGAGCAGCTTCTCGCGCGGCGCTTTCATGGCTTCGGCCGGGGAGGCATATCCCGGTCCGCAACAGGTCTTGGTCATGCAACAAACTCCTCGGGGCAACCCATGCCACTTACCACAGCGTGGCCGAATGTGGTGCTGTCTCTGCGAGAAAACCACCTGAATATGAGCAGGAAGACGATTAAAATGGCCTGAAAATCCAAGCCATCCACCAAGGCGTTCATTCATAGTATTTTTGAATGGATTGCCGAAAAGTCTGAATTATCCCGATTGGGGTTTTGGCTTTAGGTTTGGGAGTCGATCTTCAGGGGAAGCACATGCCTGCCAGTTCAGAAGGAGCCTCTGTGAGACGGTTGGGTGACCGACGTGTCTTCTCTTCTGCGGATGCGCGCGCACTCGCTGCTCGACGTCTGCCGCGGCTGGTGTTCGATTTCATCGATGGGGCGGCTGGGAGCGAGCTTGCGCCGGAGCGCAACTGCAGGGCCCTTGCAGACGTCCTCCTGCAGCCAAGAGTTCTTGGCAATGTCGGTCAAAGAACTATCGCCAAATCCATTCTTGGCCAGGCCTTCGATGTACCCTTTGGCATCGCCCCGATGGGCATGTGCGGCCTGGCGACTGCCGGCGCAGACAACCTGCTTGCTGAGGCAGCACTCGAACGGAACATGCCGATATGCCTCTCGTCTGCTGCTTCCATGTCCATCGAAGATTTGCGGAGGATTGCAGGAGATCATGCCTGGTTCCAGCTCTATGCCATGCCCACGCCTGACCAAACCATGGCGCTGGTCAACCGAGCCCGTGCGGCGGGGTACCAGAACCTGATTCTCACGGTTGATGTGCCGCAGGTCGCCCGACGGCTGCGTGATGTCCGCAATGGGTTTGAAGCGCCGTTCCGCATGGGCCCGCGCCAGCTTCTGGACTTTGCCATGCATCCGGCCTGGTCGCTCCCGATGTGGCGGCATGGGCGTCCCAACCCGGTGAATCTCGACAACAACCGGTTTGACCGGAATGCCAGCCGGGCAGGGGCCAACTGGGCGTTCCTTGATCAGTTGCGCGATCTCTGGTCTGGCAACCTGATCGTCAAGGGTGTGATGTCGATCCCCGACGCCTTGCGTATCCGGGACGCTGGCGCCGATGCTATCTGGGTGTCGAACCATGGTGGCCGCCAACTGGCTGCTGCGCCGGCGACTTCAGATGTCCTTCCTGCAATCCGGGCAGCTGTTGGTCAGGACTATCCACTCATTTTCGATAGCGGTGTGCGCAGCGGCGAAGATGTGGTGAAGGCGCTGGCGCTTGGCGCGGATTTTGTGATGCTGGGTCGACCCCTGCTGTTCGCCCTGGGTGCCAATGGCGCAACGGGTCTTGCTGGTCTGCTCGATGAGTTTGCCCAGGAGATCAGTACCGTCATGGCCCAGATCGGCGTTTGCGATGCTGCCGGAATTGGCTCGGTGAACCTGTTTTCCGGGCCTCCTGGTCACGACGGTTCGGAGACCGAGTCGACGGCGCCTGTATCACTTACGGAAAGGCATGTGGGATGAACGAGATGGCCAGCAACACCATGCTGCGTGGGGGAGCCATCCTGGCCCGCGCCTTCAAGGAAAAGGGTGTCGATCACGTCTTCACGTTGGCGGGAGGGTTCTGCAACCCGGCGCTCGAGGGCTTCATGGAATGCCAGATGCCGGTGATCAATTGCCCCCATGAACAGGTAGCTGGTCACCTGGCCGATGGCCATGCGCGGATCACGCGCAAACCTACGGTATGTCTGGTCGGACCAGAGGGCTTTGCCAATGCGGTTCCGGCCATGCTCGAAGCTGGGGGTGAACGTTCTCCGGTCATCTTCGTTACAGGCTCCTCAACCCTGAAGCGGCAGGGTGCCGGCGGATTCAAGGAAATCGACGACGTCGCCATTGCTGCGCCTCTGGTCAAGTACTCGATCCAGATTACCGATGGCGAACGCATCAGCGAGTTCGTCAATCGCGCATGGATGGCTGCGACAGAGGGTTATCCTGGCCCGGTCCATATCTCACTTCCCGTCGACATCATGTTTTCTTCGTTTGCGTTTGATGCCGGACGTCATGAACGTCCCTTCAACCGCACTGCCCGACCCGTGCAGCGCGCCTGGCCGGACCCCGTGGCGCTGGATCACATCCTGGAGCTCGTGAAATCTGCCGAACGCCCGGTCATCATCGGCGGGCACGGTGTGTGGTGGTCCAGGGCTGAAGGCAAGCTGGAGTCCGCGGGTAAGGCGCTGCGGTTGCCCATCTTCAACGTGCCCTATCACAGCAAGCTGTTGGGTGAGGAATGCGAGGCCTATATGGGGCTGGCCGATTTTCACCAGTATCACCCCTCCAAGCCTGCGATCCAGGAGGCCGATGTTGTCGTCATGATCGGCGGTCGTCTGGATAATCAGATGAACTTCGGCAACCCGCCGTTTTTTCCTGAGGGTCAGACGCTCATCTGCGTCAATGGCAGCCACGAGGAGCTCGAACACAATCAGGCTGCCGATGAGGTTCTGTTATCGGATCCCGGCGCCTTCCTGGATGCGCTGATGTCGGTGGGCCGGACCTGGCCCGACTGGTTCGATCTGCAGCGTCAACGTCGTGGGGCATGGGTCGCGGAATGGAGCGATCACATCGCCGGGGAGACAGCCAAGGGCGGCAAGATGCACCCCTTGCAGCTTTCCCTGGATGTGCAGGCTCAGATGGGGGCGGAGGACTGGCTCGTCTTCGATGGCGGCAACACCCATTTCTGGTCCGAGATCGCCGTGAACCTGGCTGGCTGGCACGGTCAGAAGCTGGGCGGCATCATGCACCCGGGGAACTTTTCACTGCTGGGCGTGGGCGTGTCCTTTGGCATCTCTGCAAAGGCTTTGCATCCCGACCGCAATGTCGTTGTCATCTCCGGGGACGGCGCCTTCCTTTCGGGCGGGCTCTCCATTGAAGCGGCGTTCCAGGAGGGACTGCCGATCACGGTGGTGATCGACAACAACGGCGGCCTCGACTGCATCAGCCAGCAGCAGGAGCGGCTCTTTGCAAACGGCAAACACTTCGCTACCGACTTTCGCGATATTCCCTTTCACACGATGTTCGAAGGTCTGGGCGGTCATGGCGAGCTGGTCGAAACCCGCGAGCAACTGGCACCTGCTCTTGCGCGAGCGATGGCAAGCGGCAAAACCGCCTGCGTCAACGTCAAATGCAAAGGCGTGATCAGCCCGATTGTCGCGGCCACCTCGGACAAACGTGACAAGGCATCGATCGAATAATGGCAACACTCTCTTCCCATACCTTGAACGGTAGCGATGGCACCCATGCAGGGGGTATCGCGGTCACCTTGACCAACCTTGCCAGCGGCGACGTCGTTTTTGCAGGCCAGATGGATTCCGGGGGGCGACTCTCACAAGACATCCCGCCCGATCAGGTTGATCCCGAGGCAACCTATGAACTGGTCTTTGCGACGGGCGCCTACTGGGCTGACCGAAATGTTCCCCGGGCCGGGTCACAGATCATGCGTGAGGTGGTCCTGCGCTTCTCAATGCCGGACCCCAACGGGCACTACCACATGCCACTCATCCTCAACCCCAATGCCTATTCCGCATGGTGGTCTGCCTGATGGCCGACGGTCTCAACATGTCGCGTCGTATTCGCCGCACGCCCTATACGGACAGGGTCGAGACGGTGGGTGTGCGTGGTTTTTCCGTCGTCAATCACATGCTCCTGCCCAAGGCGTTCGCCCCCTCGGTTGAAGAGGATTATTGGCATCTGCGCGAACACGTTCAGATTTGGGATGTGTCCTGTCAGCGCCAGGTGCAGATCGAAGGCCCCGATGCCGCGGAGCTGGTGCAGTGGATGACACCACGCGATATCGGCAAGGCAAAGGTGGGGGACTGTCTCTATGTGGCGATCACCGATCACAACGCGGGACTCATCAACGATCCCGTTTTGCTGAAACTGGCGGACGACAAGTTCTGGCTCTCCATCGCCGACAGTGATGTGCTGCTCTATGCTATGGGCCTGGCCATCGGCCGTGGTCTGGATGTCGAGGTTGGTGAGCCTGATGTCTCACCGCTGGGTGTGCAGGGTCCGAAAGCCGAAGATCTTCTGGCGGGGCTCTTTGGTGATGCCATTCGTGATGTCCGGTTCTTCAAGTTCGGCTGGATCAACTTCAAGGGCACGCGCCAGCTCATCGCACGGTCGGGCTACTCACGCGAAGGTGGTTTCGAGATCTATCTCAATGGGGGGCACCTTGGCCCCGATCTCTGGGATGCTATCTGGGAAGCAGGCCAGGCCCACAACATCGCGCCGGGCTGTCCGAACCTGATTTCGCGGATCGAGGGCGGCCTCCACTCCTATGGCAACGAGATGACGCGCGAGAACAATCCGCTCGAAATCGGCATGGAAAAATACTGCAAGCTCGACGGTTCGATTGATTTTGTTGGCCGTGAGGCGCTTCAGGCCATCGCTGCAAAGGGTGTAACACGGCGCATTCGCGGCATTGCCTTCGACGGCGAACCGGTTCCGACCTGTTCCAGGCCATGGCCAGTGCAGGTCGATGGCAAGACGGTAGGAGCCATCACCTCTGCCATCTGGTCTCCGCGACTGAAGCGGAATGTCGGGCAGGGCATGATTGATCGCGGGTTCTGGGATACCGGACAGGCCGTTCGTGTATGTACCCAGGACGGCGTGGAACGCGCCGGTGAGGTTTCCGACCTGCCGTTCGCCTGATCACAGGCGCGCCAGCCGAGCCATCAGCAACTCGGCCAGATGGTGTCCATCCATCGAGAGCGATTCGCGCCCGCGTGTGATGAGGCCCAGATGATACCGCATGTTCTGGACAATCGGTCGCGAGACCACGCCGCCTCTGCCGCAGGCAATGCCGGCTGAGACCGGATCGACAATGGCCAGGGCGCCGGTCTCGCGCACCAGCGCGGCGGCAACCGGCATGTTCGCTGCTGCGATACGCGACTGCGCTCGCAGTTTGGCGGCAATGGCTGGATCCATCTCCATCATCTCGTAGGTATAGACCCCGGCAAGGGCAATGAAGGCCTGCTCCTCGTCGATCGCAGAGAGGTCAATCGGTCCTTGCCCGCCATCAAGATCATGGCTTTCGGGGATCAGACAGACATAGGGCAGGGAGGTCTGATAGAGCGTTTCGACACCTTCATGATGGGCATGCCTGCCGACCAGCCCGAGATCGAGCTGTTGCATCTGCACGGCATCGATGATTGCCGGCGTGTTGCGCACAGAAAGCATGATCTCGGCATCGGGACGAACACACGATAACTCCGCGACAGCTTCGGGAACCTCGACCGTTGAGAGGGCGGGAATGACGCCAAGGGAAATCACGTCGCCCGGTGTGGTGCGGATCGTTTCGGCCAGATCGCCCAGCCGATCGCCGCCCAGAAACATGCCCTCCACGCCCTGAAAGAATCGTCGCGCCTCCACGGTGGAAACCAGGCCGCGCCCTGATCGCACAAACAGGGCAAAGCCCAGGGATCGCTCCAGATCACCGAACAGGCGGCTCACACTGGGCTGGGAGATGTTCATGAGCTTTGCGGCGCCGGTAATCGAACCGGTGCGCATGGTCGCGCGAAAGGCCTCAAGCTGGCGCAGGTTCATCAAGGTCGCCCCCAATTTGGGCAACCATAGCATTTACGTATGAAATTGCAGCTTGGCATGCCGATGTGAATGCTGGGGCAGCCGTCGATAGGTGGCTAACCGTCCGTATCCTGATCCCTAGCGATGATCTGCTTTTCGTAATCCACGGCGCCATCCTGGCCGATCAGGGTGACGGCATCGCCGTCCAGAGCAACACGCCAGCAGCCGTCATTCGACGGGAGCGCCAGTTTCATACAGATCTCGTCTTCGATGACTCTCCAGGTGCCGTCATAAACACCGCTGTCACCCGTCATCGAGATCGATCCATCCGGAGCAAAGTACTCCTGGTACTGATCACCACCCATCACGGTGACCAGCAGGGTACTGCCTGTGATTGCCTGTGTGATCTCATCTCCGGAAAGTGTGCCCGCTGGTCCCTCCTGCGCTGCCAGAGGCGTGACCAGAGAGCAAACCAGTAGGGCTGCCGCCGCGTTCTTCCAGATGTTGTTCATGTCACGGGTTCCTCACGGTGATGCACTGCTCGCTTCAGACGGTTCGCAAACGCATTCTCAATCTTACTCGGTTTGGCCGCGATCCGATGACGACGGGGTTCAAAACCGGGTGAGCTTCGTTCCAGGCCGTAGCGCATACGAATGGCAGTCTGTAACGTTCCTGCCGAAACATCCGGCAGACCAGGTGGCCGGGACCAAGGAGTAAAAATGCTTTCCATAATCAGGACTTCGGGCCGTCGCGCCCTTCTGCGCACGATATTGGGCGGCCTCGCGGCCTCATTGCTGGTCTCTGTGTCGGCGCAGGCAGAACAGACCATGGTGCGCATCCCTACCCAATACATCGCAGCGCTGGGTGATCCCTTTACGTCTTCGGGCAACGATGCACACACTTGGGGGCATTGGGAGTTGGATCCGGGCCCGCGTGGAGTCTGGATCAGTGAGCTTGAAGGTTTGCTCGCCAATGCCGGTGTGGCACCAGCCGGATGGCAATTCGATTCCGATGGTTGGTGGCTCGAAGAAAACGGGTTGATGATGGAAGCCCCAAGTTTCCCGCTTCCTGCCGGTCAGTATGTGGTGACTGGTGGGCGCATGACGACATCGGTTCTCACCGTAGAGCCCGTCGATGCTGACGGTATGCAGGCCTGGAGCCTGGCTGATGGTGCCATGATCTATGACGTCACCCATCTTGGCTGTCGTGCGGCATTCTATACCGCTGCGGATGACGGCCAGACCTGCACGCCCGAAAACACGCCGACCGAGGTCTTTCCCATGGTCCCTGGCCGGCTGATGCCCGATGTGGAGGGCTGCAACAAGCAGGATTGGCAGGTGCTCATCGTCGTTGGCATGGTGGTCGATCAAGGCTGATCCGCGAAATCAGCGATGATCAAGCTTGCCTGACGCCAACTTGCAAGGACTCTCCGAATTTCACAAAATTGATCCCTGAGTAAACAGACTGCGGGGATCTCATGAGCGAGCACGAGAACGAGTACACCGATGATTTCGTTGGTGCGCTGGAAATGGTCTGGGGTGACGGTTTCATGTCACCGGGTGGCGAGGAAGAACTCGCGCTCTTTCTCGAAGGCGTTGATCTCGCGGGCAAGGATGTTCTCGATGTCGGCTGTGGCGTCGGTGGTTGTGACGTCGTGCTGGCCAGGGATTATGGCGCGCGGCACGTTCTGGGAATCGACATTGAACAGCCGTTGATCGACCGCGCCATAGAGCGTGCAGCAAAGCAGGGACTGTCGGATCAACTGACGTTTCAGCTGGTGGAGCCCGGTCCGTTTCCGCTTGCGGATGAAAGCTTCGACGTGGTGTTCAGCAAGGACGCGATGATTCACATCGAGGACAAGCACGCGCTCTTCAAGGAGGTCTTCCGTGTCCTGAAACCCGGCGGCCTGTTTGTCGCCAGCGACTGGATGCGACGCGATGAGGAAAAGCCGGGCCCCATTGCCCAGCACTGGATCGATACCGTGGGACTGTCCTTCGGCATGCATTCGCCGCCCTTTTACATCGATGCCCTGGAAACTGCGGGTTTCGTCGATACCGCGACCACGGACCGCAACGCGTTTGCCACCGCAGCGATGAAGGCCGATTACGAACTGATGACAGGCGAGGGACGCGAAGAGCTCATCCGCCGCACGGGCGATGCCGCCGACCATTACATCGATGTCTGGCATGCCGGCTGGAAAGCCGCCGAATGCGGTGAGCTAAGGCCCGGTCATCTCAGGGGCGTGAAACCGGCCGGATGATCTGAACCTTAACGCGGCCATTCGCCAGCCGTCGTCGTCCTATGCAGTCTGCGCCGACCTTCGCTGATCGCGCCTCGGCTGTGGACGGTACAGCGGTTGTCCCACACCAGTACGTCGCCGACAGACCAGGCGTGGGACCAAACAAAGGCAGGTTGCGTCACATGTTTCCAGATGTCTTCGAGCAAGGCATTGCTTTCGTCGATGGCCATGTCGACGATGTAGCAATCGCCGCGCCGGCCAAGAAACAATCCCTTCTTGCCGGTGGCGATATGCGTGCGAACCAGTGGAAACCACGGCCCCGGTGATTGCGAAGGATCGATCTCGGAGGCGCCGTCCTGTTTGACCAGGCTGTAATCCTGGCGGCCGTGGATCAGGGCTCGTCCCTCAAGACGGCTACGCATTTCTTTGGGCATGGCCGCATAAGCAGCCTGGGTATTGGCAATCCGGGTATCGCTTGCTGAAGCCGTTGGTATCTCCAGTGCATGCAGGATGAGCGCACCGTTGGGTAGGGGAACGGTGTCGGAGTGCCAGATCGCCTCACCGGAACCCAGCGCGCCGATCGGCTTGCCGTCGATGCTGACATTCGAAACGACATCGACGAGATCGGGCATGTCGGTATCGAGTTCCGGGTAGTAATCCCTGGGCCTGTGGTCGGCGATAACCTTGCCGAAGATGGCGCTGAAGTTGACCAGCTGTTGGTCGGTCAGGGTCTGGCCGCGAAAGAAGATCGCCTGATGCTGGTGATAAGCATCGATGATTGCCTCGCGTGTGTCATCGACGAGCGGCTCGGCTAGATTGACGCCGCGTACCTCTGCGCCCAGGGCCGCGCCGCTCGGAATAATCTCGGGTTTCATGGTGTCCCCTCTGCTCTGCTCGGGTTTAGCTCGCCTGGACCTTGTTTCTGGTATTGACCGCGTCCGCAAAGCCCTCACGCAGCACCGTTGTTTCGGTCACATAAGTCAGAATGTGGGCACCGGCATCCATCCATTGTTTGATATCGCCATGGGACCACACGCCCATCTCGAACGACTTGTTCGCCGCCAGGGCGGCCTCACGTAACCGGTGACGATAGTCGTCGAGCTGGCGTAACGCGTCGGGTGACCCATGAACCCCAAGTTCCTGGGCAAGATCGGCAGGTCCGATTGCCAGGGCGTCGATGCCGGGGACCGCAGCGATCTCATCGATGTTGCGGAAGGCCTCCCTGGATTCGAGCATCACCGTGATGTGTATCTGGTCGTCGAGTGCCTCGAGGTCCTGAGGGTCGTCCTGATAGTCGTTGTGAGGGCCCGGTTCGAAGGTCCCGCGGTTTCCGCGTGGGGCAAACCGTGCCGCTTCGACGACTTCGGCGGCCATGTCGGCGTTGTGAATCTGCGGCACGTAGAGGTTCTGGACACCGGCATCGAGAATGCGTGAGATCCACACGCGCTTGCCCTCGGGGATGCGCACGCAAAGACCAAAACCGTGCGCCCGCGCCAGCCCCGCCATGTCGGCGACGGTCTCCAGCGAGACCGGCGTGTGTTCCATGTCGAGCCGGGCAAAATCGAGCCCGACGCTTTTCAGCAGGGTCAGGATGGAAGGCGTGCGGCACAACATGACCCAGGTTCCAAGTTGCGCGCGTCCTTCCCGCACTCCCTGTTTCAGCGGATTGATTGTGATCATGTCATACCTTCCTCCTCGCGCAGCAGGTCGCAGATGCGATCAGCCGACTTCTCAAAGTCGAATCGTGGCTGCCAGCCCCAGTCACGCCGCGCAGCCTGATCGTCAATCCGGTCGGGCCAGCCTGCAATCAGATGCTCGACCGCTTCGATGGGATCAAAGCTGCAATCGAAGTTCGGAAACCGTCGCCGTGCTGCATCCGCCACCATCCCTGCCGAGAGGTGGTAGCCATGAAGGTTGTAGGCAGGACGACTCAGCTTAATGGGGTCGGCCGCGCAGAACGTGATGATGGCATCAATGGCATCATCCAGGAACAGCGTCGACATGCCGGTGGCCTCCGCGACGGGAAACCGGAACGTCTCACCCCGGCTTGCGGCCTTGAAGGCATGGGAAGGGAAAGCAGAAACCGCGCCCTGGGGGGCAGATGGCGAAACAACCAGGGGGAACCGCAGGCAGCGAAAATCAAGGCTGTGTCTGGCTTTGAAATAGATGCCCATGCGCTCGACGGCCACCTTGGTCGCGCCGTACATGTTTTCGGGCCATTGCGGGAAGTCTTCGGGCATCGGGTCGGAATCGACCGCGCCGTAGGTCGCAACCGTACTGGCAAAGAAAAACCTTCCCACACCGGTTTCGTGCGCAAGGTTCAGCAGGTGGAATGAAGCGTTCGCATTGATGTCCCAGGTCGCCAGCAAGTCCTCTTCGGAGCTGCCCGACAACAGGGATGCCAGATGGTAGATCGTGCCCGGGCGGTGATCAGCCAGTATGCCCTTCAGTGCATCAACATCACGGATATCGCCGGTCAGGCTCGTTTCGTTGTCGTGCAAATTCTCAGATTCCGTGCCGGGAACATCAAACGTGATGACGTGTTGCCCCTTCGCCAGCAGTCCGTCTGCCACCAGGCGCCCAAGGTTTCCATTGCCGCCGGTGATCAAGGCACTTCCTGGCTTGTCGTTCATCGCCGATGCCGCTCTGCAACTGATTGTTTGATTGATATAGACGATAGTTATGGCCTCATCCCGCCGCAAGGCCGAGGCAGAGGACTAACGCGGCTTCGCCGTCGATGCGCAAGAGCATCCTTGCATTCACTTCACTATGGCCATTGCGTATGGTGATCCAACGCTTTGGGATTTCTGAAGCGTAAGGGGAGTAACGTCCGGCATGCCGGTGATTGTAGACGCCGTTGACCGCAATTCTGCAGCTTTTGCAGCAAACCGCGATGACCTGCAGGCACGCGTCACGCGGTTGCGTGAAACTGTCGAAGAGATTGCCAAGGGTGGCGGGGAAGCGTCACGCGAGCGTCATATCGGTCGTGGCAAACTGCTGCCGCGTGAGCGCGTGCGTTTGCTGCTTGATCAGGGTTCCCCGTTTCTCGAGCTCTCACAGCTTGCTGCAAAGGGCATGTATGACGATGCCGTACCGGCGGCGGGTATCATCACCGGCATCGGATACGTGTCGGGCCGCGAATGTGTCGTCGTGGCCAACGATGCGACGGTCAAAGGCGGGACCTACTACCCCGTCACGGTTAAAAAACATCTGCGCGCTCAGGCCATCGCCAGCCAGAATCACCTACCCTGCATTTATCTGGTGGATTCCGGCGGGGCCAACCTGCCCAATCAGGACGAGGTCTTCCCAGATCGGGAGCACTTCGGCCGCATCTTCTACAATCAGGCAACCATGTCAGGTCAGGGCATTGCCCAGATCGCTGTTGTGATGGGTTCGTGTACGGCCGGCGGGGCATACGTTCCAGCCATGGCGGACCGATCGATCATGGTTCGGAACCAGGCAACGATCTTTCTCGGCGGGCCGCCTCTGGTGCGTGCCGCAACCGGAGAGGTCGTCACCGCAGAAGATCTCGGCGGGGCCGAGGTTCATACCCGTGAAAGTGGTGTTGCCGACCAGATGGCCGAAAGCGATCTCCATGCGCTGGGTCTCGCCCGTGAAGCCGTTGCCAGCCTGCCCAAGGCCGGCTCTCACGGTCCAGCACGCGCCGAACCGCGCGATCCCGTACTGGATCCAGACGACATCTACGGCATCGTCTCGGCCGATCCACGCAAGCCGTTCGATGTGCGCCAGATCATCGGCAGGATCGTGGATGGTTCTGATTTTGATGAATTCAAGCCGCTCTACGGCCCAACTCTCGTCACCGGGTTTGCTCATATCCACGGCCACCCCGTGGGCATCGTCGCCAACAACGGCATCCTGTTTTCGGAATCGGCCCAGAAGGGCGCCCATTTCGTCCAGCTTTGCGCCCAACAGGGCATCCCTCTGGTCTTCCTGCAGAACATCACTGGTTTCATGGTCGGGCGCGATTACGAAGCCGGCGGCATTGCCAAGGACGGGGCAAAGATGGTGAACGCGGTGGCTTGTGCAGCTGTGCCGAAGTTTACCATCGTCATCGGCAGTTCGTTTGGTGCAGGCAACTATGCCATGTGCGGCCGGGCCTATGATCCCAACCTGCTCTTCATGTGGCCCAATGCCCGCATCTCGGTGATGGGCGGTGAGCAGGCTGCCAACGTCCTGGCGCAGGTCCGGCGCGACGGCATCGAATCCCGGGGTGAGACCTGGTCGCAGGAAGATGAAGAAGCCTTCAAGGCACCGATTCACGCTCAGTACGAAGAACAGGGCGATGCTACTTACGCCACAGCCCGACTTTGGGATGACGGCCTGATCGATCCGTTGGATACGCGGATGATTCTGGGCCTTTCTCTGGCAGCTGCACGCAACGCTCCGACCCGTGAGACACGTTTTGGCGTGTTCAGGATGTGAGAGAGATCAAACGCATTCTGGTCGCCAACCGTGGCGAGATCGCCTGCCGTATCTTCAGGACCGTGAAGACGATGGGGCTGGAATCCGTGGCGGTCTACTCGGATGCGGACGCTGGCGCGCTCCATGTCGGCATGGCTGATCAGGCCTTCCGCCTCGGCCCGTCGCCTGCTGTTGAGAGTTATCTCGCCGTCGACCGAGTTCTTAGCGCTGCCCGGGAAACCGGAGCAGATGCCATTCATCCGGGCTACGGTTTTCTTTCCGAAAATGCCGACTTTGCTGATGCCTGCGCGGCAGCCGGGATTGCCTTCATCGGCCCGTCGTCTGGTGCGATCAGAGCCATGGGATCCAAGAGTGCAGCAAAGGCGCTGATGCAGGACGCAGGGGTTCCGCTGGTGCCCGGCTATCATGGTGACGATCAAGACGACGATACGCTCAGAAGCGCTGCTGATGACATAGGCTACCCCTTGCTCGTCAAGGCTTCCGCGGGAGGCGGTGGACGCGGTATGCGCATTGTGCGCGAAGCCGCCGGGCTGTCCGAAGCGCTCGCCTCGGCCAGGCGAGAGGCCATGGCAGCCTTTGGTGACGATCACCTGCTGCTGGAACGCTATCTGGAACATGCCCGTCATGTTGAGGTTCAGGTTTTCGGCGATGATCACGGCAATCTGGTGCACATATTCGAACGCGATTGTTCAGTCCAGCGTCGCTACCAGAAGGTGATCGAAGAGGCACCTGCTGCCTGGCTCCCCGCAACCCTGCGCGAGCAACTTTATGCCGCAGCTCTCGATGCCGCGCGGTCGGTTGATTACGTCAACGCCGGAACTGTGGAGTTTATCGTTGCAGGCGGTGATGCCTTCTTCATGGAGATGAACACGCGCCTGCAGGTCGAACATCCGGTCACCGAGGCAGTCACTGGCCTCGACCTCGTCGAATGGCAGATCCGCATCGCCCGTGGCGAGCCCCTGCCGCTTGCCCAGGACGCGATTGTCTGCAATGGCCATGCCTTCGAAGCCCGCCTCAATGCCGAAGACCCACGACGCGGATTCCGTCCAGCCAGCGGCAGGCTTTTGTACTGTGACCTGTCCTATCGTCAGGACGAAGTACGATTGGATTCGGGTGTTGCAGAAAGCAGTGATGTTCCGCCCTTTTATGACTCCATGCTGGCCAAGATCATTGTCCATGAGACCGATCGTCCACAGGCTCTGCAGAAGCTCCGTGGCGGACTTGCCGGTATCCAGCTCGCAGGCGTCGCCACAAACCGTCAGTTTCTGACGACGATTGCGGCACACCCCGTGTTCGGAAACGACGAGCACGATACTGATTTCTTGAGCACACAGGTTGAAGGTATCGCTCCAGCCTCCAGCCTCGCCGTGGCGCTTGCCGGCCTGGCGGTTCTCGAAGACAGGCGCCCTGAAGGGCGTAGCGGCAACGCTTTTGATGGCCTTCCCTGGGGCGCTTCGAACGGCTGGCGTTCGCTGCTGCCGCAGGCTCCTCTGGCAGAAGTCTGGCTCCACGACGGGATTGCTGAGCGGCATGTCCGGTTCGCAAACGGTTCGTCCTTCGATCATGACTTTGTCTCCCCACCTCATTTTTGTCGTGCTCTTGTCGGTGAGGATTGTCTGGAGCTTGCCTTTCTGTTTGCTGATGACCGCGATGATTTCCTTGTCGATCAGGGGCAGGGAACCCTTGTTGGGCTGGCTGTGGGCGGAGAGCACATGACCATCCTGACAGGGGATGAAGAAGTGGTGTTCCACATCATCGACCCCTATGGCGCCCCTGACAGTGCGGTTGCCGGAGGCGGCAGGCTCCTGGCACCCATGCCCGGTGCCGTCGCTGCGGTTCATGTTGCCGAAGGAGACTCGGTCACGGCCGGCATGGCACTGGTCGTCGTCGAGGCCATGAAGATGGAACATGCGATTGTGGCGCCCCACGATGGTATCGTTGGACATGTCCGATGCGCCGTTGGCGATCTGGTCGCAGAGGGTGCAGAACTTGTCGTGCTGGAGGCTGCCTCGCAATGACCCTTCCCAACGCACCGGTTGGTCTTGATTTCGACCTTGGCGAAACAGCCGACATGCTGCGCGACACCGTTCGCAGCTATGCCGCCGACCGGATCGCACCGCTCGCAGCCGAGATCGACCGCGAAGACCGCTTCCCGCGCGAGCTCTGGCCCGAGATGGGCGCGCTCGGCCTCCACGGCATTACGGTTGAGGAGGAATGGGGCGGCTCGGGCATGGGCTATCTCGAACATTGTGTCGCGGTCGAGGAAATCTCCCGTGCCTCGGCATCCGTGGGACTGTCCTACGGCGCGCACTCCAACCTCTGCATCAATCAGCTTCGCCGCTGGGGCACAGACGAGCAGAAGAGCCGTCAATTACCCAGGTTGATCTCGGGTGAACATCTGGGCGGGCTGGCAATGTCGGAGCCCGGTGCGGGATCAGATGTCGTCTCCATGAAGTTGCGCGCCGAAAAACAAGGCGACCGCTATGTTCTGAATGGCACCAAACTCTGGATCACAAACGGGCCCGGCGGCGATCTCCTGATCGTCTACGCCAAGACCGATCCCGCGGCAGGCAAGCGCGGCATCACGGCCTTTCTGATCGATACCACGACGCCGGGCTTCTCAGCCCCACGCAAGATCGACAAGCTGGGCATGCGGGGTTCCGATACCGGCGAATTGGTCTTCGAGAATGTCGAGGTGCCCAAAGAGAACATCCTGGGCGAAGTCGGCGGCGGTGTCCGGGTCCTGATGTCCGGGCTCGATTTCGAGCGTGCGGTCCTGGCCGCCGGCCCCCTGGGGATCATGCAGGCAGCCCTGGATACGGTGCTGCCCTACATTCACGAACGCGAACAGTTCGGCGCGCCAATCGGCAGCTTTCAGCTCGTTCAGGGCAAACTCGCAGACATGTATGTCGCGATGAATGCCTCGCGGGCTTATGTTTATGCCGTCGCGCGGGCCTGTGATGCCGGGCGCGTCACGCGTGAGGATGCCGCCGGCGCCATTCTTTATGCTGCCGAACAGGCCACGAAGGTTGCGCTCGATGCGATCCAGCTTCTGGGCGGCAACGGTTACACCAACGACTATCCCACGGGTCGCCTGCTGCGTGATGCCAAGCTCTATGAGATCGGCGCCGGCACGTCGGAAATTCGCCGTATGCTGATCGGCCGTGAACTTTTCGAAAAGTCCGCCTGACACCACGGCGCCAAACGGGAAACGACCATGACAGATTGCGACACCATGCTGGCAGCCCGTAATGGCCTCTCTCACGTCAAGTCTGATGGTGACGCTCCGCTCTGGCATCGCATCATTCCTGAGGTCTTCGCCGAAACGGTCGCGACGTTCGGTGACCGGGATGCTGCTGTTTTTTCTGAACACGGCGAACGCTGGAGTTGGAAAGAGTTTGGGGCAAAGGTCGATGCCCTGGCTGCAGGCCTTTTGGCACTTGGCCTGGAAAAGGGCGACCGCATCGGCATCTGGTCGCCCAACCGGCCGGAATGGCTGCTGATCCAGTTTGCCTCGGCCCGGGCCGGACTTGTGCTTGTCAACATCAACCCGGCCTACCGTCTGACCGAGCTGGAATACGCCCTCAACAAGGTCGGCTGTCGAGCCTTGCTCACGGCAGAGGCGTTCAAGAGTTCAGATTATCTGGGCATGATCCGAGAGCTGGCGCCGGAGCTGGAACAGGCAGAACCGGGTAATCTCAGGTCTGCGCGCCTGCCGGAGCTTCACATGGTGATTGCCACCGGTGACACACAACATTCCGGCATATTGCGTTTTGCCGATGTCATGGCGATGGGCGAGGGGGCCGATCTCACGGCGCTGGACGCTGTCACCGCCAGTCTGCATCCCGATGACGCCATCAACATCCAGTTCACCAGCGGCACGACCGGCACGCCCAAGGGCGCGACCCTGTCACACGTCAACATCCTCAACAATGCGCGCTTTACCGTCGAGCGCCTGCATTTTTCCCAGGCTGATCGGCTATGCATTCCCGTCCCCCTCTACCATTGCTTCGGCATGGTCATGGGCACACTTGGTTGTGTGACGACCGGCGCCACCATGGTTTTCCCGGGCGAGGGGTTCGAGCCTGCTTCAACCCTGAATGCCATCACCGCTGAGCGCTGCACGGCGGTTTACGGCGTTCCCACCATGTTTGCCGCCATGCTTGATCATCCGGCGTTCGGGGACGCGGATACATCAAGTCTGCGCACCGGCATCATGGCGGGTTCGCCCTGTCCCATCGAACTGATGAAACGTGTCGTCGCCGATATGGGCGTTGCCGAAGTCACCATTGCCTATGGCATGACCGAAACCAGCCCGGTGTCGTTCCAGAGCCACACCGATGATCCGATTGACTGGCGCGTGACCACGGTCGGGCGGGTCCATCCTCATGTCGAGGTCAGGATTGCCGATCCCGAAACCGGCGCGACCATGTCGATTGGTGAACCCGGCGAGATCCTCACCGGGGGTTACTCCGTCATGCTGGGTTACTGGGACGACCCCGAAAACACGGCTGCGTCGATTGATGCTGACGGCTTCATGCATTCCGGCGATCTGGGAACCATCGATGCGCAGGGTTACGCCAACATCGTCGGGCGTGTGAAGGACATGGTTGTGCGCGGTGGCGAAAACGTCTACCCCCGCGAGATCGAGGAGTATCTCTATCGCCACCCCGCAGTTGCCATGGTCCAGGTCTTTGGGGTGCCCGACGAGAAGATGGGCGAGGAGATTGCCGTCTGGATCGTCTTGCGCGAAGGCCATACGGCGAGCGCCGAGGATATCATCGGATTCTGCCGTGGCCAGATCGCTCACTTCAAGGTCCCGCGCTATGTCGACTTCGTTGAAGAAGTTCCGATGACGGTTACTGGCAAAGCCCAGAAGTTCCGCATGCGCGAAGCCATGGTCAAAAAGCTGGGCCTGACCGAAACCAGGACAGCTTGATCGCTGATCAGCCACTCGTGACCGGATCACCCGGATGGCCGCAAGGCGGCCTCTGGCTTCTGGAACGCACTTGACTGTAATCTGTGATACGGGCGGAGCCTCAATGTGTTTATGAACACTAGGGAAGGATTGATGGGATGAATCAGGTAGAGACAGCACTGCGCGGTGACGTGACAGGGTTTTCCGACGATCCCCGGCTTTCCCAAACGCTCCCCGCGTCGGTCTACACCTCGCAGAAGGTGTTTGATTTCGAGATGGAGAAGGTCTTTGCCAAAACCTGGCAGTTCGTCGGCCACAAGAACGACTTTTCCCAGCCCGGCGACTTCGTCACCAAGACTATCGGTCGCGGACAGCGTACTTGTCGTCAAAGGACGCGATGGAGAACTCCGCGCCTTCCACAATGTCTGCCGCCATCGTGCCCATCGTCTGGTCAGCGAAAAACGCGGTTCGCTGAAAGCGGTTGTGACCTGCCCCTATCACTCCTGGGCTTATGGTCTGGATGGCGCGCTGCGCCCCTCGAGCGCCAAGAGCGGTGTCCAAGGTTTCGATCCCTCGAAGATCGGGCTGGTCCCGGTGCGCATCGAGGAATATGGCAGCTTCGTCTTTATCAACCTGGATGACGATGCGCCGACCATGGTCGAACATTGTCAGGGCTACGACGAACGCCTGCGCTCCCATTTCAAGGATCTCGACAACCCCAAACTCCACTCCACCATGGTCTACGACGTCGCGTGCAACTGGAAGGTCGTGATGGACAACGGCATCGATGCCTATCATCTGGGCATCAGCGGGCCGCAGCACCAGATCTTCAACCGCTATGTGCGACTTCGAGAACGGGCGGCAGATCGCCGACGATGTCTCGCTGGCGCTGATCGGTGGACCGGGCGATCCCAACAACGAAGGTTACAGCTTTGCCAAGAAGCCTGATTTCTGGCAGTCCGAAAACTTCATCGACGACCTGCTCTGGCCCAGCGTCTTTTTCCTGACCTTTCCCTACACCGACATCATCTGGGTCTTCGATGTCATCCCGGTCACGGCCCAGTCCTGCAAGATCGAGATGCTCTATTACAGTGTTGCCGACGAGCTCGATGAGACCTCGTTGGCGGCGATCCGCTATATGAACGAAGACCTCGGCCCCGAAGATGTTGCGCTCAACATTGGCGTCCAGCAGGGGTTGAATTCGCGCGCCTATGATGCCGGCCGTTTCATGGTCGATGCCGGTGCCAGCTTTGACGGCGAACAGCTCATCCATCATTTCTACAAGCTCTGGCTCGCCGCGTTCAGCGATGAAGACAGGGCGCGCGTTCTGGCGATGGACTAGCAGGCTCGGGATAACCTTCGCCTTGTGAGACGGTGCCCGCCCGGGAACGATTCGCCTTTCCTTTTGAAGGCATTTGGGTCTACTGACCAAACGCGCACTCGTGCGCTTGGAGTTTTTCGTTGCGCCATCCGCGTTTTCTTCTGATCTGTTTTTTCGTGTTTGTATCAGCCGGTTGCTGGGGCCTCTACTGGCTGCCGCAACGGCTTCTGCTTGAGGCCGGTATGACCGGCGGATGGGGCACGGTCGCGCAATGGGTGATCTGTATGGCCGTTCTGCTGCCGGTCGCATTCTGGCGCCTGATGAAAGGCCAGCCGATCGGCATGCGATACTGGGCCTGTGGTCTGTTGCTTGGCAGCGGTGCGGTGTTTTACGCAAATTCGTTCATTCTCACCGACGTCGTCAGGGCTCTGGTTTTCTTCTATCTGATGCCGTTATGGGCGACCATTTTCGAGATGGTTTTTCTAAAGCGGTATCCGGGCAGATCGCGCGCAATCAGTATCACACTGGCGCTGATCGGTGTCTGGATCGCGGTCGGGCTCGACATTGGTTTACCCGTGCCCACGCAACTGGGTGACTGGTTCGGTCTGATCGGCGGCGTGCTCATCGCAGCCGGAGCGGTGAGGACCGAGATCGAACAACCCCAGGGGATCTTTCCACTCCTGTTCATGGTCATCCTGTTTTGCATCGTCGCGTCCGCTTTCCAGTACCCCCTGCTTTCCCATGCGATCGGAGCGATACCAACGCTCGACGCGATCGAAGAAAACCTGCCGTTTCTGCTCGTCCTCGTGTTGGTGTTCGTGCTTCCAACAACCGCCTTTGTCTTCTGGGCACCGCAAAAGATCGGGGCAGGTGTCTTCGGCATTCTGGTCCTTTCCGAACTCGTGGTCGGTGTCATCAGCGCTGCAATTTTAACGGATGAACCCTTTGGCTGGCGCGAGGCAACGGGTACGACCCTGGTTGTTCTCGCCGGCATCGTGGAAGTCGCGATGAACCGTTCTTCGGGACCGGCCGGCCAACGATTGGCTTCGGCAGGTGCGGATAACGCCGACTAGGACATGTCAGCTGACCTGCGAGGCTGCTTGCTTGGGATCAGCAGAACACTTAGAGTTCTCATACTAGGGGCAAGGCACGCTCAGGCGACGGCAACCAAGGAGCTGGCGCACCAGGTGGGCCGATCATTCACGGAGTACGACGATGCAAACTTCATTCACTGATCTGGTCGGCACGGCCGTTGTGCCTGCCCACTGCTTTGACAGCCGATGAGCTGACGGACCTGACTCCTGTACTGAACACAGCAGCCGCTGTTGTTGAAATGGGCCGTCAGGCTAGTGAGGCCTGTCTGACGTCAGCGCCTTTGGGACAGATTGAGTGGTTTTCATAAGGGAGTTTTCTGGCTCATCGTAGTGACCGTAGGGAACGAAGATGAGGCAGAAAACCATGAGCAAGAGCGCCCCGGCAGAACAGGCCATCCGCGACATTCGGCGCAAGACGCGCAAGCGTTATTCGGCTGAGGAGAAGATCCGGATTGTGTTATCGGGCCTGCGCGGCGAGGAGAGCATCGCGGCTTTATGTCGCCATGAAGGCATCGCCGAGGGTCTTTATTACAGTTGGTCCAAGGAGTTCCTGGAGGCTGGCAAGAAGCGCCTTGCCGGCGACACGGCGCGTCAGGCCAGCAGTCCCGAGGTTAAGACACTGCGTGTCGAAGCCCGCGATCTCAAGGAGGCGCTGGCCGAACAGATACTGGAGAACCGGTTACTCAAAAAAAGCATGATCGGGGATGGGGGAGACGAGGAATGAGATATCCCGCATCTGAGAAACTGGAAATCATCAGGCTGGTCGAAGGCTCTCATCTACCGGTCCGGCGGACGTTGGATAAGCTGGGCATCCCGAGCACGACGTTTTACCGGTGGTACGACCGGTATCGAGGTGGAGGCGGCCTTGATGACCGCACCAGTGGCCCCGGTCGGGTGTGGAACCGCATCCCCGACGATGTGCGCCAGCAGATCGTGGAGATGGCCCTGGATGAGCCGGAACTATCGTCCAGGGAACTGGCCGTGAGGTTCACTGACACGAGACGCTATTTTGTCTCAGAAGCGTCTGTCTACCGGCTGCTCAAGGCCCACGACCTGATCACCAGCCCGGCCTTCATCGTCATCAAGGCAGCGAATGAGTTCAAGGACAAGACCTCAGCTCCGAACCAGCTCTGGCAGACCGACTTCACCTACTTCAAGGTCATCGGATGGGGATGGTTCTATCTGTCGACCATTCTCGACGACTACTCGCGCTACATCATCGCCTGGAAGCTGTGCACCACCATGAAGGCGGGCGATGTGACCCAGACACTGGAACTCGCGTTGGAAGCATCAGGCTGCGACCAGGCCGAGGTCATCCATAAACCCCGGCTGCTCAGCGATAATGGTTCGTCCTATATATCCGGCGATCTGGCCGAATGGCTTGAAGGCCAGGGTATGGAGCACGTTCGCGGTGCACCCTATCACCCGCAGACCCAGGGTAAGATCGAGCGTTGGCATCAGACGCTCAAGAACCGGATCTTGCTGGAAAACTACTATCTGCAGGGCGATCTCGAAAACCAGATCGGCACCTTCGTGGATTATTACAACAACCATCGCTACCACGAGAGCATTGGCAACGTCACACCATCGGATGCTTACTTCGGGCGCCACACAGCCATCATCGAAAAGAGGGAAAAGATCAAAAAACTCACCATCCAAACCCGCCGCTTGAACCATCAACAACAAGCGGCTTAACATCAAATCAAGATGAGCCAGATACTCAATTAGAAAACGAGCTCACGCGTCCCAAATGTTCTGACGACGGACACTTCACGCGGTGACAGCAAGCCGAGATTTAGGGATCAAGCCGAGATTTAGGGATGGCGCAAGTAGAGAATGGTAGAGAAAGGTCTCGCCCTCCTTCATAGCGTCTTGGTAATCGCCGAACCACGGCAGGGCATTGGCTATGAAATCCTGCAATGCCTCCAGTGCCTGGGCACGGGTCACCGGCCAACTGAATGTATCGAGTGTGCCAAAATGCTCGCTGAAGCGTTGTGCGACGAGCGCCATGACCTCACGTGTCGTGGAGTCTGGTGCAAAGCGAAGTGGTTCTGGAAGGGGACACGTCGGCTGGCAAGCTTTTGCGATTTTTCCGAATCAAAATTCCATGTCCCCCGCCCTCCGGCTGATCGCCGTCCATCAGAATGTGATGTTCTCGACGCATTTCGCGGTAGATGTGTTCCATTCGCCAGCTGCGTCGGCCATTGGCCCAGGCAGAGAACCTCGTACGGCTCACGAAAAAACGACGATCGGAACGAGCTTTGACGGGCACGCCGGTGAGAGCTTCCCAGCTTTTGGCCATCGCCTGGACACGCCATTCCGAAGGTTCGGTCACCACAATGCGGTTCGGGCGATGCCGCGCCACCGCGCGTTGGATCTCGGTTGTGAAGCTGCCGGTATTGTCGGGCTCGTCTAGGCTTACATAGTCGACAGTCAGACCGCACTCGCGTAGCGTCTCGGCAAAATGTCGCACTGTCCGTCGTCAGAACATTTGGGACGCGTGAGCTCGTTTTCTAATTGAGTATCTGGCTCATCTTGATTTGATGTTAAGCCGCTTGTTGTTGATGGTTCAAGCGGCGGGTTTGGATGGTGAGTTTTTTGATCTTTTCCCTCTTTTCGATGATGGCTGTGTGGCGCCCGAAGTAAGCATCCGATGGTGTGACGTTGCCAATGCTCTCGTGGTAGCGATGGTTGTTGTAATAATCCACGAAGGTGCCGATCTGGTTTTCGAGATCGCCCTGCAGATAGTAGTTTTCCAGCAAGATCCGGTTCTTGAGCGTCTGATGCCAACGCTCGATCTTACCCTGGGTCTGCGGGTGATAGGGTGCACCGCGAACGTGCTCCATACCCTGGCCTTCAAGCCATTCGGCCAGATCGCCGGATATATAGGACGAACCATTATCGCTGAGCAGCCGGGGTTTATGGATGACCTCGGCCTGGTCGCAGCCTGATGCTTCCAACGCGAGTTCCAGTGTCTGGGTCACATCGCCCGCCTTCATGGTGGTGCACAGCTTCCAGGCGATGATGTAGCGCGAGTAGTCGTCGAGAATGGTCGACAGATAGAACCATCCCCATCCGATGACCTTGAAGTAGGTGAAGTCGGTCTGCCAGAGCTGGTTCGGAGCTGAGGTCTTGTCCTTGAACTCATTCGCTGCCTTGATGACGATGAAGGCCGGGCTGGTGATCAGGTCGTGGGCCTTGAGCAGCCGGTAGACAGACGCTTCTGAGACAAAATAGCGTCTCGTGTCAGTGAACCTCACGGCCAGTTCCCTGGACGATAGTTCCGGCTCATCCAGGGCCATCTCCACGATCTGCTGGCGCACATCGTCGGGGATGCGGTTCCACACCCGACCGGGGCCACTGGTGCGGTCATCAAGGCCGCCTCCACCTCGATACCGGTCGTACCACCGGTAAAACGTCGTGCTCGGGATGCCCAGCTTATCCAACGTCCGCCGGACCGGTAGATGAGAGCCTTCGACCAGCCTGATGATTTCCAGTTTCTCAGATGCGGGATATCTCATTCCTCGTCTCCCCCATCCCCGATCATGCTTTTTTTGAGTAACCGGTTCTCCAGTATCTGTTCGGCCAGCGCCTCCTTGAGATCGCGGGCTTCGACACGCAGTGTCTTAACCTCGGGACTGCTGGCCTGACGCGCCGTGTCGCCGGCAAGGCGCTTCTTGCCAGCCTCCAGGAACTCCTTGGACCAACTGTAATAAAGACCCTCGGCGATGCCTTCATGGCGACATAAAGCCGCGATGCTCTCCTCGCCGCGCAGGCCCGATAACACGATCCGGATCTTCTCCTCAGCCGAATAACGCTTGCGCGTCTTGCGCCGAATGTCGCGGATGGCCTGTTCTGCCGGGGCGCTCTTGCTCATGGTTTTCTGCCTCATCTTCGTTCCCTACGGTCACTACGATGAGCCAGAAAACTCCCTTATGAAAACCACTCAATCTGTCCCAAAGGCGCTGACGTCAGACAGTCGCATCGCCGCCAGCACCCAGTACTATTTTCTGCTTGTGATGCCTGACGTAGGTGTTTTCTTCCATTACCTCCATCATCAGGACAACGTCACTGCGTGGATCGACGTCGTCCAGCGCGACATGTCTAGAGATAGCTGGTCGCCGAGAATAATTCTCAAGACATTCATGACGAGACGAGTCCACGTTCCGGTGCAGCGCGGCGCGGCGCGGTCCGGCAGCGCTCCGAGCAATATTTTACGTTCACCCAGTCGCGCGCCCATTTCTTGCGCCAGACGAAGGGCCGACCGCACAACACGCAGAGCTTAGTCGGTAGATTAGTCTTGCGACGCATACCAGCCATGGGGTCACCAGGGCACAGGCTGGCCGCGCCAGTCAAAAAAACCCACCATTGGCATCCGCTGTGAGTTGATCGACGGCGGCGAGTAGATGTCGAGCCGCCGCAGCTGGAGAATGAACCTCCAACCCAGCCGCCGCGAACGGAGCAGATAGCGCCGTAGCTACCGTACCGGGATGCAAGGCGATGCAAAGTGCATCTGGAGATCGACGGGTCATTTCAACAGCCGCTGTTCGAACCAGTTGATTGAGAGCTGCTTTCGAAGCCCGGTAGGAATACCACCCACCTAGCCGATTATCGTCGATGCTTCCGACCCTGGCGGAAAGCGTTGCGAAGGCGGCTTTACCCGACCGCGGCAACCGTGGCAGCACATGCTTCATGATAAGCGCGGGCCCGATCGCATTCAGCGCGAAGGCGTGCGCGAGATTGGCCGCATCGAG